>NZ_JBNDMM010000010.1:0-307739 GCF_050436585.1 Paraburkholderia sp. GAS199
ACTTGATACTTCTGCTATTCGCCGAATCCCGAAAGACCCGGCTCCGCATCCCGCATCAAGCGCCCACACTTATCGGCTGTTAATTTTTAAAGATCATTCGCTCAGAAGCTCTGCTTTCTTCGCGTCCGTCATCAAACGGGAGGCGAATTATGCGATGCGCCTCCGTACCCCGTCAACCCTATTCGCGAAATTATTTTTTGCGCGCATCGAAAGTATCGAACGCGAGCGAGCGAGATCATGAGTGTGCGCAAAGAAGAATCGTCGCGACGACGACGCCGGCTCATCACATCACCATCGCGCCGCACTCAATGGCAACAGTTCACACTCAGCGTCGCGATGAGGCCGGGGGCATTGTCGGCGAAATCGAGCGAGCCGCGATGCAGCGTCGCGACCGACTTCACCAGCGCGAGCCCAAGCCCCACGCCGGGTGTGCCGCGGCTCGCGTCGCCGCGATAGAAGCGCTCGGTCACCTTGGGCTTTTCCGCATCGGGGATACCAGGGCCGTCGTCCGCCACGGAGATGGCGATCATGTCGCCGCGACGCGCCGCCGACACCTGAATCTCGCCGCCGTCCCGCGCAAACTTCAACGCGTTGTCGATCAGATTGCCGATAGCCTGCGCGAGCAGCAACGGGTCCGCCACGGCGACGAGATCGCCCGAGACCGTCAGCGACAACGTCACGCGCCGCAACTCCGCCACCGGTTGATAGAACTCCACAGCGTCGGACACGATCGTTTCGAGGTCGCTCGGCACGAAGCCCGAACGCCGCACGCCCGCGTCGATTTCAGCGAGACGCAACAACGCGTTGAAAATGCTGATGACGCGATCGACGTCGGTCAGCGCCACTTCCAGTTCGGGCAGAACCTGTTCATTACCCTGCCGTTTCAGCGTGAGCGTCAACACTTCCAGCCGCGCGCGCAATTCGGTCAGCGGCGTGCGCAAATCATGAGCAATCGCATTCGAGACATTGCGCACGCCGTGAATCACTTCGATCAGCGCTTCTTCCGCCTGCTGACGCGTTCTCACTTCTCGCTGCAACTGGATATTCTGCTCTTCCTGCAGCTTCTGCAGCGCGCGCAATTTCAGATGCGTATTCACGCGCGCCGCCACTTCCTCCATCTGCAAGGGCTTGGTGATGTAGTCGACTGCGCCGGCGCGAAAACCTGTGATCTTCTCTTCCGTGCGGGTTAGCGATGTCATGAAAATGACGGGAATATCGCGGGTTTTCTCCATCGCCTTCAGACGCCGGCAGGTTTCGAACCCGTCGAGTCCCGGCATCATGACGTCGAGCAGAATCAGATCCGGCTGCGCCAATTCTGCGCGACGCAGCGCCTCGGCGCCGTCGCGGGCAATCGCGACACGCAGATTGTTGCTCTCCAGGCATTCGACCACCAGCCCGAGATTGGCCGGCGTATCGTCGACAACGAGGACCGTGGGCGCGTCCGTATCGAATGGTTCGGTGGTACTCACGAGTCTTGATCCAGATATTGTTCGATCAGCGTTAACAGGGCCTGCGATTCGTAACCTGCTGCAAGACGGCGCAACTGCGCGGCAAACGGTTCATAACGACTATCGAGGCCGATGAGATAGTCGGCGTGACGAACGATGTCGCGCATCGAACCCAGCAGCGCAAAGCGATGCAGCACGACCATTTCGTCACGCGGCGGCACGAAGAGGTCTGCGTCCGTTCTGGCCGGCGCCGCGCGCACTGTCCATTTCAGCGCGAGCAGCGTAGCGATTTCTCTGAGCAGACGGTCAAGGTCGAGCGGCTTTTCCAGAAAAACGTTCGCGCCGCCGCTGAGATTGGCGCGCGCATTGCGCAACGACGCATCCGCTGAGACGGCGATCACCGGCACATGACGCAGCACGCTGGAGCCGCGTATGCGCGCGAGCATTTCGAGTCCGCCCATCACGGGCATGACGGTGTCCAGCAGAATCAGATCGGGCGGAGAACGCAGCGCCTGATCGAGCGCATCGCGCCCGTCGCCGCTTTCGGACACGCGAAACCCGCAACGCTGCAGCGTATCGACGATCAACGCGCGATTCGCCGCGACGTCGTCGACCACCAGCACATGACGCTCGTCGCCTTCATAGCCGGAAATCTGCAACACCGGACTGAAGTCGGCCACCTCGGCATACGAAACCGGCGCATCGAGTTCGAACCAGAAGATACTTCCCTCGCCCACCGCGCTCGTCACGCGAATTTCGCTGCCCATCATGCGCACCAGTTGACGGCTGATCGCGAGACCGAGCCCCACGCCGCCCGTGCGCCGCGTGAAATCGCCGGCCTGTTCGAAGGGCTGAAAGATGGCCTCCAGCCGGTCGGCGCTCACGCCGACACCGGTATCCCGAACTTCGAAACGCAGGCGGCCGTCCGCGACCATACGAACCGCCAGCGTGACTTCACCACGGTCGGTGAACTTCACTGCATTGGCCAGCAGATTGAGCAACACCTGACGAAGCCGCTTTTCGTCGACGCGAATCACCTTCGACAGATCCGGCGGTGCCTCGTAATTCAGCACCAGCCGCTTCTGATCGGCACGTACGCTCACCATCTCGGCGATCACGCGCAAAAACGGGCCGAGCGGTACGTCCGTCACGTTCAGTTCAAGCTTGCCGGCCTCGATACGCGCGAAGTCGAGAATGTCGTTGATGAGCATGAGCAGATGTTCGCCGCTCTGCTCGATCACGCCGAGGCTCGACAACTGCCGCTCGGTCATCGAGGCATCGCGCCGCAAGATCTGCGCGTAACCGAGAATGCCGTTGAGCGGCGTGCGCAATTCGTGGCTGATATTGGCGAGAAACTGGTCTTTGGCGCGATTGGCCGATTCCGCCGCTTCCTTGGCCACGCGCACGGTGTCTTCGAGCGCCTTGCGCGCCGAGATATCCTGAAGAATCGCAATGGTATGCAGCGCGCGGCCGGCGGCATCGCGTTGCAGCGCCACCGACACGCTCACCCAAACGCGCGAGCCGTCGAGCTTGACGAGCGGCACTTCCTCCGAATAGTGCGAGAGATAGCCTTCGCTCAGCAGCCGGAACTTCTGCTCGCTGGCGGCGAGAAACGCCGGGTCGGTAATGTCCTGAAAGCGTTTTTGCAGCAAGGTTTCGCGCAGGTAGCCGACGATATCGCAGGAGCGCTGGTTCAGCCGCAGGAAGCGCCCTTCGAGGTCGCAATGCGCGATTCCCACGGCCGCGTTTTCGAAGGTGCCGCGAAAACGGGCTTCACTCGAACGCAGCGCCTGTTCCGTGAGCTTCAACTCGGTGATATCCACCAGGCTGCCGACGAACCGAACCGGCTTGCCGCTCGCGTCCCACGTTGCCATGCCGCGCACGAGCACCCAGCGCACGCCGCCCTCGCGATGGCACAGACGGTTCTCCACCTCGAATACGTCGACCTCCTTGCCGAGATACCGCAGCATCTCGGCTTCGGTGCGGCCACGGTCTTCGGGCAGCAGCACGCTCATGTAAGCGTCGTAGTCGAGCAAGGTTTGCGGTCGCGAATAGCCGAGCCATTCCCAGATGTTCGAGAAGCGCGCAAAGCCGCGCCGATGGTCGCCATCGGGCATGTCGATTTCCCACACGCCCACGTTGGAGCCGTGCATCGCCATTTCGAGCCGCGCGTTCGTTTCGCGCAGAATCTCGGCCTCTTCGGCACGGCGCCTTTGCGTCACGTCGCGAAACACCAGCACGACGCCGCCAATCTGCCCACGGTCGTCGACGATCGGCGAGCCGCTGTCGTCGATCGCGATCTCGCGACCGTCGCGTGCGAGCAGTACGGTGTGATTCGCCAGCCCGACGATGGTGCCCGCCGCCAGCACCGCCGCCACCGGATCTTCGGCCGGCGCGCGCGTGCTCTCGTTGATTACGCGGAACACGTCCGCGAGCGGCCTGCCGAGCGCCTCGTCGCGCGACCAGCCGGTCAGTGCTTCCGCAACCGGATTGATGAAGTTGATATGCGAGTCGCGGTCGGTCGCGATCACGGCGTCGCCGATGCTGGAAAGCGTCACGGCATAGCGCTGCTCGCTTTCGCGCAGCCGCCGCTCGGCGCCGTGCTTGTAGAGCGCCATTTCCACGACGGTGCGCAGTTGCGTGTCGTCGAACGGCTTGAGCACGTAACCGAACGGCTCGGTGACCGTGGCGCGCCGCACGGTGTCTTCGTCGGCGTATGCCGTGAGGAACACCACCGGCAAACTCAGGTTTTCGCGCAGCAGCCGCGCCGTGTCGATGCCGTCGAGCGCGCCTTCGAGGCGCACGTCCATCAGGACGAGGTCAGGCGTGGTGTCGGCTGCGAGCGTCAACGCGTCTTCGCCGCGCGCCGTCATGCCGACCACGGTATGACCGGCGCGCGTCATCTGCTGCGCGATATCTCTGGCGACAACGCGATCGTCTTCGACTACCAGAATGCGTGCGGGCGCCATGATGTGTGTTTAGCTACGTTCGTTTGCATTGAAAAGAATGCTGCAGGTGGTGCCGCTACCATGGCTCAGATCGAGACTCCCGTGCAATTGATGAGTCAGGTCGTGAACCAGTTGCAAGCCGAGCGAATCCGCCTCTTCGACCGAGAAGCCGGGAGCGATCCCCACGCCGTCGTCGCTCACGGTCAGTCGGCACTGTTCCTTGTCGACCATGCCGAGTTCGACCCGCACACAGCCGCCGCGTCCATCGGGAAACGCGTGCTTCAACGCATTGGAGACCAGTTCGTTGATGATGAGCCCGCAGGAAACGGCGCGGTTCATGTCGAGTTGCACGTCGTCTACTTCGACCTGCAAATCCACGCCCATTTGCCGCATATCGTAAGCACGCGCGAGATGGCCGCACAGGTTCTTCACGTGCGTCGCCATCAGGATGCGAGCAAAATTGCCGGCACGATACAGATTTTCGTGCACCAGCGCCATCGAGCGCACGCGGTTGCGGCTGTCCGCGAAAAGCTCGGCCACGGCTTTATCGGTCACGCGCGACGCCTGCAGATTCAGCAGACTGCTGATGAGTTGCAGATTGTTTTTCACGCGATGATGCACTTCGTGCAGCAATGCTTCTTTCTCTTCGAGCAGCGCTTCCTTTTCTTCCAGCGACGCATTTTCCAGCGAAATTGCCGCCTGCGACGCCAGCAGTTCGAGCACGGCCAGGCGCGTCGGCGTGAACACGCCCGGCGCGAGATCGTTCTCCAGATACAGCACGCCGATCAGCCTCGCCTGCTTCACGAGCGGCAGACACAGAATGGCGCGGGCGTGAGCCGAGTGGAAATACTCGTCTGCCGAAAACGGATTGGGGCGCGCCGCGTCGTCGATCAGCACGCGTTCTCGCGTACGGATGCCGGCATGCAGGATAGAAGCCGGCAAATGACGCGGCGTGACGCATTCGCTGCGCAGCTGGACCTCCACGCCTTCGCGGCTCGTGGTCGCTTCGGCCTCGACCCACAACTGCTCGTCGCGGGGCAGGACCAGCAGCGCGCGACCCGCGCCCGCATGTTCGAGCACGATGATCATGAGCGTGCGGATCAGTTTGTCGAACGCGATTTCTCCGGAGATCGCCTGCGACGCCTTCACCACCGTTTCGACATCGAGTTGTTCCGCGACGATGCTGCGCGCCGGCGCATCGGCCGCCGGTTCCCGCATTAGATTCGGATAGCGCCGGTCGAGCGCCTGAACCTTGCCGAGCGCGCCCCAGCGCAAATACGCGAGCCGCGCATTCCCCAGATAGACGAACGCAATGGTGTTAAAGCCGCTCGTCAGATAGAACTGGCCGGCCACTTCGTGCGCGAGTCCTTCGATCAACGGAAATTCGTGTTCGCGCGCGAGTGCGATTGCGCTTTCGTATTCGCGCATCGCCTCGAATCCATTGCCCTCGATGCGCGCGATTTCACCGGCCACGAGCGCCGCGCGGCCTGCGAAATTGCTCGGACAGTGCTCCGCCCACGTGACCAGTCTGGCGTAATGGCCGAGCAGGGCCTGAAACTGCGCGTCGCGCTCGCCCGGCGAAGCGTCGCCCGGCGCCTCGTCGTACTGACGTGCGCAGGCAAGGGCCGCATAAAAGTGATACTCCGCAATTTCGAAGTGGCCCGACGACGTCCATAGCAAAGGCGCCGCCTTCGCGGCGGCCGCCACCGCGGACGCGATGTCGCCCGCGAAATAGCGGCCTTGCAGCTTGCGGATCCAGTACCAGCAGGTCGCGATCGCGAGACAGGGATCGGCTTCGAGATGCTGCTCGAAAGCGGCTTCGTCGAAGGTCTCGTCGTTGAACGAGGCAAACGAAGGCGTCTGGCCGCGCAACACGCGGATCAACTGCAACTGCGACCCGATGATGTCGACGATCAGCCCGAATTTCGCGGCCTGAACCACCGCGAGACGCTGTTGCGCGACACGCTCGACATCGGCAAGCGGATCGCCGGCCGCGAGCAGACTCGTCACGAGGCAACAACTGCTGAAACCGGTGTAGGTCAGATCGCCGCTTTCCGTGGCGGCGTCGAACGCGCTACGCAGAAGCGGCAGGCCGCTGCGAATGTGTTTTGTCCACGGCGTGACGTGATACCCGAAGCACATGTACACGCGCGGCCTGAAGCGCCGCAACCCGCGTTCGTCGACGAGCGCGAGGCCGAGGCGGCCGAACTGGAAGCCGGCCTCGTAGTCGCCGAAGACGGGACCGGCCACCATGCCCAGATACGCGTAGCCGATCGACGACGCGTCGCTGTTGCCGTATTCGAGGCTGAGATTCGCCATGCGGCTCAACACGAGACACACGAGATTCTCGTCGCTGAAAAAGGCCGGCGGCAGCACGGCCGTCAGCACGTCGAGCGTGGCCTGGCGATCGCGATGGGAGATGAGCGGCAGATCGATCAGCGATTCGATGGGCGACTCGCCGATTTGCGCCAGCAGCCTGTCGTATTCACGGCGCGCTTCGTCGCGCGTGGGATGCGCCTGCCAGTCGATTCCGACGCCGCGCAGATAGTCGAGGCAGATGGCCACGGCGAGATCGCTCTGATCGAGCGCGGTGTGCAGCGTCACGCGCAACCATGCAACGGACGCGCGATCGGGCAGATTGGCGGCCCGCTGCGCGAGCTTCGTGAGACGTTGCTTCGCCGCATCGGTGTCGCCGGTCAGGAATTCGCACTCCGCGAGGCTGCTTTCCAGCGCGAACTTGAGCGCGTAATGCGTCTCCCACGCTTCGCCGCCGAGCAGCTTGCTGCCGAGCGACAGATAAGTTGCCGCCGATGCATAAGCGGACGACGTCTTCGCGCGCCGTCCGGCAATCAGGTTGAATTCCACCACGCGCTCGCGCTCCGCCGGATCGTCGATCAGATCGAGCGCGCGGTTGTACTGGTTGACGATCTCGAAGATCATCTGCTCGACTTCAGGCGGCGTCGCATTGGAGACAAACAGGCGGCCGATACGCAAATGCGCGGCCGCCCGTTCGTCTGCAGGAATCAGCGCGTAGGCGGCTTCCTGCACGCGGTCGTGCAGAAACGCGTAGCCGTGTTCGCGGCGGAACACGAGGCCCGCGCTCACCGCATCGGCAAGCGCGCGATGCACGGTGGCGTCGGTGCCGCCGCCCACGCGGGCGAGCATCGCGGTCGGCGCGCGGTTGCCGAAGCAGGCGAACTGTTTGAGCGCCTCCTGTGCAGCCGGCGCCACACGTTCGATCTGCCCGAGCATCAGGTCGATCACGCTGTCGGAGAAACGCGCTTCGTGCAGGCTCGCGAGATCCCATTCCCACACTCGGCGGGCCGCGTCGAACCGGAGGTGCCGTTGCGCGGCCAGCATTCTCAGAAACTGCACGGTGAAGAACGGGTTGCCGCCCGTCTTGCCGCAAATGAAATGCGCGAGCGGCAGCACGTCGGCGGGCTCGGCGTGCAGCGCTTCGCCGATCAGGCGCGCCACGTCGTCCACCTGCAAAGGCGTCAGCATGATGTCGTGAACCGGCACGCCCGACTCGCGAACCGTGGCGAGCGCGCGCGTCAACGGATGCGTGACGCCGACCTCGTTGTCGCGATAGGCGCCGACCAGCAGCAGATTGCTCAGGCTCGCCGTGGCAAGCAGGCTTTCGAGCAGGCTCAGCGTGCCGGCGTCGAGCCACTGCAAGTCGTCCAGAAACAGAACCAGCGGATGACCGGCTTCGGCAAACGCGGCGATGAAGCGTCCGAACACGCCCTGAAAACGCGCCTGCGATTCCGCCGCCGGCAGTTGCGGCACTTCCGGTTGCGGACCGAGTATGCGCGCCAGTTCCGGAATCAGATCGACGACGAGTTGACCGTTTTCGCCCACGGCTTCGCCGAGCCGGACACGCCAGCGCGCGACGGGCTCGTCGCTCTGCGCGAGGATGGACTGGATCAAACCCTGAAAGGCCTGACCGAGCGTGGCATAGGGAATGTCGCGCTTGTACTGCTCGAATTTGCCCGCGGCGAAGCGGCCGCCAGACACTGCCAGCTTTTTCTGCAACTCGTTCACCAGCGACGACTTGCCGACACCCGAGTAACCGGACACCAGCACGAGTTCCGGCGTGCCGCGCTGTTTGACGCGCTCGAATGCGCCGTTCAGCGCCTCGATCTCGGCTTCGCGTCCGTAGAGACGCCCGGCAATCACGAGCCGCTCGGCGGCGTCGTGCGCGCCGGGCACGAACGGCTCGATACGCCCGCTCTGCTCCCACTCGTTCAGGCAGCGGCGCAGATCGTCTTCGAGACCCTGGGCGGTCTGATAGCGGTCTTCGGCGGTCTTCGCGAGCAGTTTCATCACGATCGCGTCGAGTTGCGCCGGCACGCCGGGCGCGCGTTCGCTCAACGGAATCGGCGTGCGGGCAATGTGACAGTGGAGCCACTCGATCGGCGAATTCGCACGATACGGCGACGCGCCCGTGAGCATTTCGTAGAGCGTGATACCGAAGGAATAGAGATCGGCGCGCGAGTCGATCGCACGATTCATGCGGCCGGTCTGCTCCGGCGCGAGATAGGCGAGCGCGCCGGCGGTGAAGTCGGGCTGCGCGTCCGACGGTATGTCGGCCGCGCCGCGCGCCACCACGCCGAATCCGGTCAGGCTCACACGGCCCGATTGCGGATCGACGAGCACATGAGCCGGCCGGATGTCTTTATGCACGAGACCACGCCCGTGCAACGCACCGAGCGCCGCGGCGAGATTCGTGGCGATGAGCAGCACCTGGCCGAGCGGCAACGAACCCAGCGGCAGGCTGGCCAGCGAGACGCCGCCCGGGTCTTCCAGCACCAGCGCCGTGCTGCCGCGATATTCGATGAGGGCGTGAGGGCGAGTGGCGTAAGCACCGTCGAGCAGGCTGCGCGATTCGTACGCATGCTCGAGCCGCGCCTGACTATGGGCGGCCGGTTGCTGCGCCGGCAAGGTGACGGCTAGCCACGTCGGGCCGCCGTCGCGCGAATCGATCCGGGACAGGAGAAACTCGCCGTCGTCGTGGAGCGTCTCGAACCCGAAGCCTGACAACTCGATCATGTGCCGCCCCCGCCTGCCCTTTCACGCTAATCGTTGGCCGTCAGCATGTAGCCCGCGTTACGAACCGTCTTCAGCAACGATCGCTCGAACCCTGCATCTATCTTGTGGCGCAACTTGCTGACATGAACGTCGATCACGTTGGTTTGCGGATCGAAGTGATAATCCCAGATGTTTTCGAGCAGCATGGTGCGCGTGACCACCTGATCGGCGTGACGCATCAGATACTCCAGCAGCTTGAACTCGCGCGGTTTCAGCGAGATCGGCTTGCCGGCCCGCATGACTTTGCGCGAGAGCAGATCGATGCAGAGATCGCCGACCTTCAAGGTCGTTTCCGCGTAGCTCTCGTGCGCACGGCGCGTCAGTGCGTCGAGCCGCGCCAGCACCTCGCCGAATGCGAACGGCTTGACGACGTAGTCGTCGCCGCCCGCCTTCAGGCCGCGAATCCGTTCATCGACTTCGTCCAGCGCGCTGACGATCAGGATCGGCACGCGATTGCCCGTTGCGCGCAGCGCCGAAATGATCCCAAGACCGTCGATGCCGCCCGGCAGCATGCGATCCATGATGATGGCGTCGTAAGTTTCGCTGGCGGCGAGAAACATGCCGTCGCGGCCGTTATCCGCCGAATCGACTACATGCCCCGCCTCGATGAGACCTTTCTTTAAAAACCCGGCAACCTGTTCGTTGTCTTCGACGAGCAAGATTTTCATTTAACGCTCGCGCCTTCCCATCGTCTCGTGATGCTTTTAGCGGGGCAGCAATACCCCGGTGCGATTCTCCGCCAATCGTCCGATTATCCGCGAAAATCTCCGGCGTCCTGTCCGGCGGCGCCATTAAATTTTTTTAATTTTTCCGTCAGCTGGCAGTCACGGACCGGCCGCGCCCCGCGCAACGGCGTGTTTTGCGGCGGCTTTTTGCTTCACGCCGGCCCGAGTGTCACGTGCGTGGACTGAACACCCGCCAGGCCGGCATTTTCACCCGATTGCGACGCGTCGCGCCAAGGCCGTCTGCCGCGTGCAAATCCATAAGGAGCGTGCAGCCGCGAAAGATTGCAGGCGGCCTGCGCGCGGATACTGAATCCGCTCAGTCTTCCTTCAATGATTCAGTTGCGCAGCCCAGCGGGTCGGCGCCGGAGAACCCATCATGCGCGCCGACAAAGCAGGCAGATTTCGTCCCGTTTATGGCTACGCGGCCGCGGCAGTGTGCGTGGCGCTCGCCGTCTGGGGCGCGGCGAGTCCGCCGCCGACGCTCGGTCTCACGCAGACGCTGGAGCGCACCGACCGCGATACCCAGTTGCCGCTCGAACGGTTTGCGATCCAGACCGGCAGCGACGCGGTTGCGCTACCCGTCGTACGGGAATCCGAAAACACCGCCACGCAGACGCCGCAGCGGCATCCGGCGCGGCACCTGCCCGCGCTGGCGGGACAGTCGTTCAGGCCGGATGCGCGCATCGGCACCTATCTGCGCCAATGGGCCGGCGCCGGGTCGAGCCGTAGCGGTTTCAGCACACCCATACCGGCACGCCGTGACGACGGCACGCGCGGCTATTACCGGAGCGTTCAGGACGCGAAGAACTGGACGTGAACCCGCATTCATCGGAGCCATGCCATGATCGAATCATCACAGGGAACGGCGATGCTCGCGCGGGCCGCCATCGCGGATCCAAAAATCTGGCGCTGGTACGCGGATCTGACGGACGACCACCGTCTCGTCTGCGAACAGGATGGCGCGCGTTGGATCGTCGCGGTGGACGGCAGGCGTCTCGCCGACGAACACGCCTTCGCCGCAGCCGTGCACAGCGCCTACGCGATGACGCGGGCGCTGTCGGCACTGGACAGGGCGCGCACGGCATGAAGCCGTTCACGGAATAAGCAGACGGTTTGGCTCGAGCAGAAACGTGGGCGGACAAGCGCGAACACGTTCAAACCGGGATCATTCGTCCTCGGGATAGATGCCTGCCGAGACGAGGCAGACGAACGCAGTCGCCTTCAGCACGCATTCCACCGACGACAGCACGAAGCCCAGCGGAAACACCCGATACTCGACCGGCAAGCCGAAAGCGACCGCCATCAGGCCGATCGTGCAGAGAAACGCGTAGACGATGCGCGCCATGCGGCTGCCCGCCAGCACGAAACCCACCAGCGCGACCCATATCAGCTTCGCGGCGATGCAGGCCAGCGCGTCGCGCGTGGACATGCTCACCCAGATTTCGAACGGCAACTCGAAGACGGACCAGACCGCCGTCGCGATGACCACCCGCCGGGTCCAATGCCCGAGCCTGGCGGGTTCGGCCGCCACGGCGGTTTGCATGACGGTTGGCATACGCCAGTCGCTGATGTTTGGCAGGTCGGCGTCGGGCGCGACATGCAGATCGCTCATGTCGTGATGTGACTCGTCCAGAACTCGCATGTCGGTACTCCGGTAATGCTCAGGTGTCGGCGCGCAGTGAATCGCGAGGAATGCGGCGTCGCCGCGTCGACCTCACGCCGCCTTGCCGGATGCAAACCATTATTTGCCGATGCGCCGCGCCGATCTTTTCAGAACGCGTCAAGGCTTTAGAAAATGCACTGCGCACCGCCATATTGCGCACGCATTACTGCGCCGCAGCGTAACCGGCGTGCGAATCTGAAACGGACGGGCATTTGTACAAGAGCCGCGACCGGTGCCGCCCCATCCTTTGGCCTTATGTTCTTCAATGGATCATCAGGAAACGGTCATGGCCAAAGGAAAGACAATCCGCATCTACAGCGAGCCAGCGGGCGGCTGGGGCGCACTCAAGGCAACCGGTGAAGCGCTCGCCCTGCAGGGCGTGGCCGTGTCCGGTGCGAAGACGCTGCTGCGCATGAATCAGCCGGAGGGATTCGACTGTCCCGGCTGCGCGTGGCCGGACGCGAAGCACACGTCGTCGTTCGAGTTCTGCGAGAACGGCGCCAAAGCCGTGGCGTGGGAAGCGACCGCCTATCGATGCACGCCGGAATTCTTCGCCGCTCATACCGTGACCGAGTTGAGCGCGTGGAACGACTACGACCTGGAAATGGCCGGCCGCCTGACTCACCCGATGACCTACGACGCCGCCACCGACCGCTACCTGCCGATCGAATGGAACGACGCGTTCGCGCTGGTCGCTTCGCATCTGAACGGACTCGACAGTCCGCATCAGGCGGACTTCTACACGTCGGGACGCGCGTCCAACGAAGCCGCGTTTCTTTACCAGGTTTTCGTGCGCGAATTCGGCACGAACAACTTTCCCGATTGCTCCAACATGTGCCACGAGGCGACCAGTGTCGGGTTGCCGCAATCGATCGGCGTGGGCAAAGGCACCGTGCTGCTGGACGATTTCGAGGAAGCCGACGCGATCTTCATCTTCGGTCAGAATCCCGGCACCAACAGCCCGCGCATGATGAGCGATCTGCACAGCGCTGCGCGACGCGGCGCGAAGATCGTGTCGTTCAATCCGTTTCGCGAACGGGCGCTGGAACGCTTCGCTTCGCCGCAAGACCCGATCGAAATGGCGACGCTCGGCTTCACGCAGATCAGCTCATTCTTCTATCAGGTTCGCGTGGGCGGCGACGTGGCCGTGCTCAAGGGCATCATGAAAGCCGTGATCGAAGCCGACGAGGCCGCGCTCGCCGCCGACACGCCGCGCGTGCTCGATATCGAATTCATCGAAGGACATACGCACGGTCTCGACGACCTGCTCGCCGATCTTCGCGCGACAGATTGGGACGAGATCGTGAAGCAGAGCGGGCTCTCGCGTGACGATATCCAGAATGCCGCGAACATCTACATGAACGCGAAAAACGCGATTCTCGTCTACGGCATGGGTCTGACGCAGCATCATCGCGGCACGGAATGCGTGCAACAGGTGGCGAACCTCGCGTTGCTGCGCGGCAATATCGGCCGGCCCGGTGCGGGCGTGTGCCCTGTGCGCGGACACTCGAACGTGCAGGGCAACCGCACCGTCGGCATCACCGAAAAGCCCTCGGCGGCGCTGATCGACGGCATCGAGCGGGCCTTCGGTTTCCGACCGCCCGCCGAACACGGCAACGACGTGATCGCCACGCTCGACGCAATGATGCGCGGCGACGCCAAGGTATTCATGGCGCTCGGCGGCAATTTCGCCGCCGCCGTGCCGGACTGGGTCCGCGTGCAGGCCGCCATGCGCAATCTCGACCTGACCGTTCACATCGCCACCAAACTGAACCGCAGCCATCTCGTGCATGGCAAGGCGGCGTTGATTCTGCCGTGCCTTGGACGCACCGAAGTGGATATTCAGGCCGACGGTCCGCAGTCGATCACGGTCGAAGATTCGATGTCGATGGTGCACGCGTCGGGCGGCCGCAACGAACCCGCGTCGCCTCATCTGAAGAGCGAGCCCGCGATCGTGGCGGGCATTGCGCGCGCCACCATGGGACCGGATTCGCACGTCGACTGGGAATATCTCGTGGCGAGCTACGACCGCATTCGCGACAAGATCGAGATCGTGTATCCGATTTTTCAGGCGTATAACGAACGGATTCGTGTGCCCGGCGGCTTCCATCTCGCGTCGACCGCGCGCGAGCGCGTGTGGGCCACGCCGACTGGCCGCGCCAACTTCCTCGTCTTCGAGGGACTCGACGAAGACCCAGTGCAGAGCGATCCCGACGCGCTGTGGCTCACCACCATGCGCAGTCACGATCAATACAACACCACGCTCTACTCGCACTCCGACCGTTATCGCGGCGTGTTTGGCCAGCGCGACGTCGTGTTCCTGAATCCGCGCGAGATGCAGAAGCGCGGTCTGCATGCAGGCGACCGCGTCGATATCTTCGCGTTATCGCTCGACGGTATCGAACGCGTGATCCGCAGTTTCAAGGTGATCGAATATACGTTGCCGGACGGCTGCTGCGGCGCCTACTATCCAGAAGCGAATCCGCTCGTCCCACTCTACGCGTTCGACCAGAAAAGCCGCACTCCGTCGTACAAATCCGTACCGGTGAGAATCGCGCGCGCCGCATCGGCCGACGCCGGTTCCACCTACCAGGCGGCCACCGTCGGCGCCACGGGAGCACAGCATGCATCTCAGTGACGTCCTCGATCTGTCGCGCGCGCAGTTCGCGATGACCGCCATTTTTCACATCCTGTGGCCGATTCTGACTATCAGCCTGTCCGCTTTCCTCGTGCTCGTCGAGGTGCTGTGGCTGCGCACCGGCAACGTCGGCTATTACCGGCAGGCGCGCTTCTGGAGCAAGCTGCTGGTGCTGAACTTCGCGGTGGGCGTGGTCAGCGGCATTCCGATGGAATTCCAGTTCGGCACCAACTGGGCCGGCTTTTCGCGCTACAGCGGACAGTTCTTCGGCAACATCCTCGGTTTCGAAGGCGCGATGGCCTTCATGCTCGAAGCCGGATTCATCGGCGTCATGCTGCTCGGCTGGGGCCGCGTGCCGCGCGGCGTGCATCTGTTCGCCACCTCGATGGTCGCGCTCGGCTCCAGCATCTCCGCCTTCTGGATCATGGTCGCCAATTCGTGGATGCAAACACCCGCCGGCGTCACGGTGGAAAACGGCAGGATCGTCGTGACCGATTACGCCGCGGCTATCTTCAATCCCGACATGGTGTGGGGCGTCACCCACATGTGGTTCGCCGCGATCGAAACCGGCATGTTCGTGATTGCCGGCATTTCCGCATGGAATCTGTTCAAGCGACGCCATCCGGAATTCTTCGCGCGCTCGTTCAAGATCGCCTTGCTGGTGCTCGTATTCGTCGCGCCCGTGCAGATCTGGCTGGGCGATTCGAGCGGCGGCAGCGTCTTCGCCACGCAGCCCGCCAAGGGCGCCGCCATCGAAGGTCACTGGACCACCAATGCGCCCGGCACGGCTGCGTCGTGGTCCTTGCTCGCGTGGCCGAATCAGAAGGCGCAGCGCAACGACTGGTCGATCGAAGTCCCCGGCGTGCTGAGTATTCTTGCCACGCACACCTTGCACGGCGAGGTCAAAGGTCTCCGCGATTTCGCGCCCGCCGATCAGCCACCCATGCTGCCCCTGCTTTACTACGCGTTCCGCGTGATGGCGGGCATCGGCTTCGCGTTCATGGTGCTGGCGTTCTGGACCGCCTACGTGTTGCGCAAGACGCGCGGCCAGCTCGAACGTCTGCTCGAACAACGCAAGCTGCTGCTCGCGTGGGTGCTGTGCATTCCACTGCCTTACGTCGCGGTCGAAGCGGGTTGGATCGTGCGCGAAGTCGGCCGTCAACCGTGGGTCGTGTATGGCTTGTTGCGCACGAAAGACGCCGTCTCGACGGTGGCGCCTTCGTCCGTGACCTTGAGCATGGCGATGTTTTTCGCGTTCTACGTGGTGCTGCTCGGGACGTTCTTCGTGCTGGCGCGCAACTGGTTGCGTACCGGACCCGACCTTGCGCTGAATCCGCCCGCGCCCGTCAAAACCGGGACGGCTGCGACCGTCGAAGAGTACTAATCCATTACGTAGCGAGACACTCTCATGGAAAGCTCCACGCACACGATGCTCGCCATCACCTGGTTCGGCCTGATCGGCCTGATGCTGGTTTTTTATGTCGTCACAGACGGCTTCGATCTCGGCATCGGCATACTCAGTCTGCTGCGCAAACGCCGCGAAGATCACGACGTGATGGTGCAGACCATCGGCCACGTCTGGGACGCCAACGAAACATGGCTCGTCGTGCTCGGCGGGGCTTTGTTCGGCGCGTTTCCTCCAGCGTATGCGCTGCTTTTGCAGGACCTCTATTTGCCCGTGATGCTGCTGATCGCCGGCTTGATCATGCGCGGCGCGGCCATCGAGTTTCGCCATAGCGTGTCGCACGGACCGCTCTGGGACAAAGTGTTCGGCATCGGCAGCCTCGTCGCGGCGATCGCGCAGGGCGTGATACTCGGCAAGATCATTACGGGCCTGATTCCCGGCGGCATGAGCGGTGTGTTCGTCGCGGTCTCCGCCGTCGGCGTGGTAGCGGGCTACTCGCTGCTCGGTTCGACCTACCTGGTGAAGAAGACCGTGGGCTCGCTCGAACAGTGGTCACGCCGGCTTGCGTTGCTGAGCGGCTTCATCACCGTCGCGGCGGCCGTGGTGTTGACGGCCGCGACATGGTTCATCAGCGAAGTCGGGCATGCCCGATGGACGCAACCCGGCGTATTTCATGTGCTGATCGCGTTGGGGTTGGCGGCGGCGCTGTCGTTCGCGTACATCATGGGATCGCTGTATCTGGGCAGTTCGAACGGTCCGTTCCGGGCGTCGGTGACGTTGTTCGTGCTGTCGTTCGTCGGGTTGGCGGTCAGCCTGTTCCCCGACTTCGTGCCGGGGAAACTGGGGATTATCGAAGCGGCGTCGGATACGTCGACGCTGGTGTTCATGTTGATCGGGATTGGGCTGATTTTCCCGGTGATGATTGGGTATAACCTTTATCAGTATTATATTTTTCGGGGGAAAGTAGGAAGGGCTCACGCGGGTGAATGAGGTGGTGTTTCTTTTGTTATGCCTGCGGCGGTGGTGTTTCTTTTGTTATGTCTGCGGTGGTGGTGTTTCTGTTCTTATTGGTTTATTAGTGTTGCCCCTGTGCGGGGCGGCACTTACTTTCTTTGCCGCGGCAAAGAAAGCTAAGCAAAGAAAGCCGCTCACACCGCTAACCCTAAGCGGGCATCTCTCATAACGACACGGAGTGGCAGCCGATAGGGCCGACCGTGGATCGTTATCCGTAGTGGTACAGCAGTCATCCGTTCCGGCGACGCTGCGCGCGCCGGAGCGGTACTTCATTCAAACCGTCGCTTCGTTTTTTCTTTGCGGGGGCCATCGGCTTCGCCTCGGCGAAACGCTCAATGGAAACCTTTGGTTTCCATTTATGTGCCGCTCGGCGCGCGAAGCGCCGCCGGAACTGATGACGGCCTTGTCACTCACGCGGAGTGCGCGACACGCCGGACGCTCCGGGGCCACTGCGGTAGAGAAGTGCCGCTGATAACGAATAGCATTGGCGGTTCAAAGCGGCTTTCTTTGCTTACCTTTCTTTGCCGCAGCAAAGAAAGTAAGTGCCGCCCCGCACAGGGGCAACACTAATAAACCAATAACGCAAAGAAACACCACCACCGCAGGCAAACAAAAGCAAAAGCAAAAGCAAAAGCAAAAACAAAACCAACACCACCAAAACCCAAAAAAAGAAACAACAACAAAACCTCAAACTTCCACCTCATTCACCACCACCCGCAAAATCATCGCCCCCGCATTGAGCGGCGCCGGCCTGCAAGGCCTCGGCTTGAAAATCGCGTCACCGGCCTGAATCGCGCGGCCACTCAGCGCGCACACGCCGGCCACGCGCGCGCGGCTCGCGTGCCACACCTGATCGCCATACGAGCAATGCGTCGGGTCACGCCATACCACCGTGGCGGTGGATTGCGTCGGTCGATCGATCACATGCACCTGCACGTCGAACCGCTCGCCCATCACGGGAAGATGTGCGGCCTTGCGTCCGCCGCGCGCCGCCACGGCAGCGACGTCGACAACGCCGGCTTCGGCGTCGCCCGACAGAACGGACAACAAGCCCAGCGTCTGCAGCCACGGATCGGTGAAACTCGGTTTCGTCAGCATGATTGCACTCCTGTATCGATTAACCCGCCGAGCGTCGTCGAATCCGCTCAGGCAACGTCCTGTATCGGCGCCGCCATCGCAGCGACGCCCTGATCTGCGTTTGCGCCGCCCGCGGCTCGATGAGCCAGCAGGGCGCCGAAACCCGGCAACCCGTCGTCCCGCGCCGCAGTCGTTCCCCCGAGCGTCAACCACTCTTCCGGTTGAGGCAAAAACGCTTCGCTCACGGCCATAAAGGCGTGAATCTGTTTAACGGTCGACATTCGTTTTCATCCTCCAGCAATACGGCGTCTCGCCAACGAGGCGTTTGAACACGGTCGTGAAATGCGCCTGCGAACGGAAACCGCAACTCAATGCGACATCCAGTACGTTGTGTTTCGATTCGCGCAGCAGATGCTGCGCGTGCTCGATCCGGCGACGCAGCAGGTATTCGTGGGGACGCATGCCGGTTGCGCGACGGAACTGCGAAGCGAAGTGCATGCGCGTCAGTCCGGTGCTGTTGGCGATGTCCGCGAGTCCGATGGATTCGGACAGATGCGCGTCGATGAATTCGATTGCGCGACTCAGGCGCCACGAAGGCAAGGCGCTGGCTTCGCGCGTTTGCCGCTCGACTACGGTGAAGTGCCGCGCAATCACGCGCGAAACGATCGCGAGGCTGACGCTGTCGGTGAAGACCTTGCCGAGCGCGGCGTCGTCCGATTGCGAAACGGCCAGCGCCTGGCCGAGCCGTTCGAGCGTGGGATCGCGTACGAGCCGTGGATCGTCGATGCGGATGTCGCCCGCATGCGGCCGGTCGAACGTGTCTTCGAAGCATTCGCTCAACACCTGCTGCGAAACGAACAGATGCAGCACGTCTCCCGCCGACTCGAACACGGCGCTGCACGCAACGTCCGGCGCGGTGATCTGCACGGCGCCCGCGGTTACTCTGCCGCGCACCAGCGTGCGGCCGGCATGCGCGAAGGTAAGCGACGTGCACTTGAGATTCAGCGCAATGCAGTGATGCGACGCGCTGCCGGGATTGACGAGTTCCACCGGCTGCGCATCGTTACGGGTCCAGCGCGAGACGAGAATGTTGCCGCGCTGGCGAGCGTCGGCTTCTGCGTCGCTGGGACAACGCCACTGATGCTCCATGCCGATCCGGCTCACCCGAGACTTGCGGACCACATCCACGGCGGGTTCGGGATACAACGTCGACGAGCTGATCATGATCTGGTCATCCGGTTAAGTGGTGAAACAGTGGCCTGTCAGGGCGGCACTGCATGGACTCCAAGGTATCGCACGGCAATTCGTCCAACTAGCCCTACGTTCGGTTGCCTGAAATGACCAATGGTTGAATCGAGTCATATCCAGGTTTAATCCGGCTGCAAAACACGCAGACAAGGCTGCGCCGCGCCCGGTGGCGTGGCGCGCCTGTTGATTTAGTTGGAAACTGCCGTGCTGCTTTGAACAGAAACGGTGAACGACCTATACCTTCGTATGAGCGCGCCAGGACGCGCGCACTTCACACGCGCGAATTGCGCGGCGGCGTACTCGTGCCTTGCGGCGCCTTGACGCCGAGCGCTTCGGCTTTCAGCACGAAGTCGGCCAGCGAACGCGCATCCATCTTGCGCATGGCTTGTCCGCGATGAATCTTGACGGTGATCTCGCTCAGGCTCATCTCGCCTGCAATCTGCTTGTTCATCCAACCGGCGGCGACGAAAGCCATCACTTCGCGCTCGCGCGCCGTCAACGATTCGTAGCAGCGCCGCAGATCCGCCACGGATCGGCTGGCCGCGCGGCGTTCCGCGTCGCTCGCGAGCGCATGTTCGACGGCGTCGAGCATGTCCTGATCGCGGAACGGTTTGGCGAGAAAGTCCTTGGCGCCGGCCTTCATCGCCTTGACCGTCATGGCAATGTCGCCGTGCGCGGTCATGAAGACGATCGGCAGGCCCAGTTCGCTGGCCGTCATCTGTTCCTGCACCGCGAGTCCGCTTTGCCCCTTGAGACGTACGTCGAGGATCAGACAACTGGGCACGTCCGGCATCTCGAAGGCGAGAAACTCGTGCGCGGAGCCGAACGTTTCCACTCTCAAGCCGACTGAACGCAGCAGATTGCGAACGGCGTCGCGCATCGACTCGTCGTCGTCCACGACGTAGACCAGCGCGCCGCTGGCGTGGCCATCGGCGTCGGCGTTCTGCTCGGCGTTCGGCTTGCTGCTCATGACATCGCCCCTCGCAAACGGCCAGGATGTGGCGCGGCAAGCCGGATCGATGAAGAAATGGGTGTGGACATGGCGTTCGGAGCGGGCATTCGTTGACGAATACCGGCAGCCTGTCCGTCAGGATGACAGCCGGTGCGGCTGTCAGGGCGCATGACACTCAGATCTACCGGCGAGCGATAGCGTTACATCTGAATTCCATCATGCGCGAGCCCGCGTCTATGGCGGTAGTTATTTTTCCTTAAACCTTCCAAAGGCCTACATCAAAGCCTTCGACCAATCAGACCGTAAAGATTCCTTAAGGTCGGGCCCGGTTCGCGGCGAACCGGGCTCATACCGGACCCATACGGCGGCGGCCTGACGCGCCGCCGCGCGCGTCACGATCAGTGGTGACCGTAATCCTTGCGGGCGATCGGCACGGTGCGAACCTTCGAGTACTGGAACGCCGGAATCGCTTTCACCACGTCGCGCGTCGCGCCCGGCCAGACCAGCTTGCCGTCGATATAGTCGAGTTGCGACATCGGGATCGCCACGTCGTGCTGCGACACGCCGAGGAACTGGTGAGCGGCCACGATGCCGAACGACACCGCGTTGTCCGGCGCGATGATGATGTCGTGCAGCACGCCGACCTTCTCGCCGTTGTCGTTATAAATGCTCTTGCCAAGCAGGCTCTTCTTGACGCTCCAGCCTTCCACCACCAGTTGCGCCTGCTCCACGCTGATGCCGAGCGGCTGCGCGCCCGCCACCTGCGCGCTGGCCTGCTGGCTCATGGCGCCAAACGCCGACGCCGCCAGAAACACGATTGCCCATTTTGCCTTCATGATGATTTTCTCCACGAGATGCGTTGATGTAAAAGCGAAACGGTCGCGACGCGGTGCCGGCATCTGAGGTGCCGGCTATCGCGTTGCGCTGAGCGTTACTGTGAACCGGTTCGGCGAAAGCGGCTTTCGAATTCGCACGATCACGCTATTTTTTTCAGCGGACGCTGCGCGGCTGCAACGTCACGGTGCAGGTCATGCCCATCGCGAGCTTGATGCCGTCGGGAATCCGGTCAAGGTGAATCCGCACCGGCACGCGCTGGGCGAGCCGCACCCACGTAAAAATCGGATTGACGTCGGCGAGCAGATCGGCGCCGGTGGGGTTGTCGCGGTCGGCGATACCGCTGGCGAGGCTGTCCACGTGACCCTCGATGTCCTTGCCGCCCGACATCAGACGCACCACCGCGCGATCGCCGACATGCACGCCCGGCAGTTTGGTCTCTTCGAAATAGCCGTAGACCCAGAAAGAGTGCGAGTCGACCAGCGCCATGCGCGCGGTGCCGGCCGTGGCGAAGTCGCCGGGGTACAGGTTCAGGTTGGTGATGAAGCCGTCGGAGGGCGCGCGCACTTCGCTGCGCGCGAGGTTGAGCTGCGCGGTTTGCTGCGCGACCACCGCGGCCTTGACCGCCGCTTCGGCGGCAGTGTACGCGGCGACATCGGCGGCATAGTCGGCGGAAGACTGTTTCGCAACCGAGGCCGAGTCGAGCCGGGTTTCGTCGGAGATCACGTCGCCGGCCAGATTGGCGCGCCGCGCCGCCTGAGCGCGCCGCATCGCGAAACTGGATTCGCTCGCGGCCATACGCGCTTTTGCTTGCGCCACCTGCGCCTGGGCGCGCAGCAGATCGGCATCGGCCTGCGCCACGGCGTAGTGAAAGCGCGCCGGATCGAGCACGAACAGAATGTCGCCCTTGCGCACGAACTGGTTGTCCCTCACGCGCACTTCGCTGACGAGACCCGACACGTCGGTGGAGACCTGCACGACCTGCGCGCGCACGCGGCCGTCGCGCGTCCACGGCGAGAACATGTAGTCGAGCCACAGCATGCGGACCAGCACGATCGCCACGACGAGCACGGTCAGCGTGACGACGGCGCGCAGGATGGATTGGGTTTTCATCGGCATGACCTGGCTAAAACGTGAAGACAGCGTGAGCCGTCGGCGAATTCATGGAATGGATGTTCCGTCGACGGATTCATCGCCAGAGCAGCAGCGATGCGCCGCTGAACAGCGCGGCGAACAGCGCGACGCGGAACAGGCTGGGATGCCACGTGTAGCGGTAGCAGCCCAGCCGCGCGAGCACCAGATCGAGCACGACGAACAGCAGCACGCAGCACGCGAGGATCGGCAGAAGTCCCGGCACGAGCAGCGAGAACAGATCAATTTCGCCCGGCATCGGCCACTCCCTGAGACGCCTGCGAGCCGGATGCCGCCGCGAAACCGCCGCCCAGTTCCTTCATGAGCAGCGCCCACGCGTCGAGGCGTTTGGCCTCGATGCCGGCGAGACTTTCTTCCTGCTGCAACTGCGTGTTCTGTGCGGCCAGCACGTTGAGAAATTCGGTGATGCCGCTGCGATAGCCGGTGTCGGCCAACTGGTACGACTTGCGCGCCGAGGCGAGCGTGTTTTCCACCGAGGCCTGCTGCTGCGCAAGCGAGCGCAACGACACCACTTGCGTCGCGACACCCTGCATCGCGTTCACCACGCTCTGGTTGTATGCATCCACCGCCGCATCGCGGGACGACACGGCGACGCCGTAATTGCCGCGCCGCCGGCCGCCGTCGAAAATCGGCAGCGAGATGGCTGCGCCGACGCCGTGTCCCACGCCGTCGCTATTGAGGAAGTTCAGGAAGCCGCCGAAGGTCGCCGCCGATCCAAGCGACGCGGTGGCCAGCAGATTGATGTCGGGATAGAAATCGGCGTGCGCCGCGTCGATGCCCTTGTCGGCCTCGAGCACGCGCCAGCGGTTCGCCACGACATCGGCGCGATGCCCGATCAGTTCCGCCGGCAGCGAGGCGGGCAAGTCGGCCGGCACGCTCAGCGCGAGGCTCGGACGACGCAGCGAATCGCTGTAACCGGGACCCTTGCCCGCCAGCCCGGCAATGGCGATACGTTCCAGCGCCAGTTGCTGCTGCGCTTCCTGCACGCGCGTCGTGCTTATCGCGAGTTGTGTCTGCGCCTGGCTGACCTCCAGACCGCTGCCGACACCCGCGTGCCAGCGGCGCGTCGCGATGTCGAGACTGCGCTGCTGCTCGGTTTGCACGTCGCGGTAGACGTCGAGCAGCGCGTACTGGAGCGACAACTGCACGTAGCTGCGCACCACGGCGGTCTGCAATTCGACTTCCGCGAAGCGCGCGTCCGCCGCCGTCGCGTGCACATTGTCCAGCGCGCTTTCGCGAATCGAGCGCGCTTTGCCCCACAGATCGAGATCATAGGAAAGGTCCGCCTGAATGCCGTTGCTCCACACCGTCGTGCCGCCCGGCGGCGCCGGCGTGTTGTAGCGCGCGTAGCGCCGCCGCTCGAAACTGCCGCTTGCGTCGAGTTGCGGCAACTCGGCGGCGCCCGCAATCTGCGCCTGAAAACGCGCTGCGTCGATGCGTTTCTCGACCGCGCGCAAACCGGGATTGCCTTCGGTCGCGTCCTGCACGAGCGTATCGAGTTGCGGATCGTTCCACTGACGCCACCAGCCGCCCGCCGGCCATTTCGCGTCGGCCTGCGTGGCGCGCAAGGCGGCGCCCGGATCGAGCGAAGCGGGATCGACCACCGACTCGTGCGGACGAATGCCGCCGCTCGTGATGCAGGCGGACAGCAGCAGCGCGCACGCGAGAGCCGCCAGCGCAGAGCGGCAGATCGGGCGCACGCCCGCAGCCGTTGCGATCTTCGACGCCGTCATGCTCGCGCCCCCGGGGTATGCCACAGTGCGAGACTGTCGTCGCTCAAGGTCAGCTCGGTGAAGTGCAGCAGGGCGCGCATGCGGTAGCGTGTGAGCGTGGTGCCATCGACGGCGATGTTCGGGCCGAGCGGCAGCACGTCCAGCGCGCGGCGCGTCGCCCGCAGCGCGTTTTGGGCGGCTTCGGGCGTGGCGGCATCGAAGACGTCGGCGAGCGCCGCGAGCCATGCGTCCTGCTGCGCGGGCCATTGCGCGGGCAAGGTCGCGCCGAGCTCTTCGGTGTCGAGGCGCACCTGGATCATCGAGCGGCCGATTTCCAGCGCGGCAAACGCCCAGCCGATCAGATGATCGCGGTCCACCCGTGCATCCACCGGCCCCGACGCAATCTGCAGGATGAAATCGCGCAGACTCAGTTCGAAGCTGTACAGCAGGTCGTCGAGATCGCCGTCGCGTGCGTCGTGGCTGATCAGCGCGCGTATCTGCTTTTTGTATTGAGCCGAGATCCAGTCGCCGGCGCGCGGCACGAGCACCGAGAACGCGACCGCCGCCACCGCGATGCCGCACAGCAACGCAAAGCCGGTGTCCAGATAAGCACTCGGGTTGTACACGGTCGGATTCGTGATGCCGACGATAAAACAGAAGTAAATGCTGAAGCCGAGGCCGAGAATCGCGGTCTTCATGAAGGTGTTCAGATAGGTGCCCACCATCACGAAGATGGCGATGCACGCGGCCAGCAATTCGAAGCTATCGATACGCGGCAGGATGAAGAAGTTGAACGCAAAGCCCGCGAGCCAGCCGCTCAGACAACCGCAGAAAATCTGCCAGCTGGCAACTGCGGGATTCGGCGCGAGCGCGAACAGCGCGCTCGTGATCGCCACCGCCACGATGGCGGTCGCGCCGCCTACCCAGCCCGAGGCGATCCACGCCGCGCCGACCAGCAGAACCGCCGCGGCCGCGCGTGCGCCGGCAATCGTGGCGGCCATACGGTTAGCCGTCGCGCGTGTTCTGCCGATGCGGCCAATCGCCTGCAGCACCGACTGCGGCCACGGCAGCCGCCCCACGGTGCGCGCCTCGACATAACTGCGGCACATCATGCGCAAATCGGCAATCGAGAAGAACAGCGCCGCGCCCATGGTGGCCACGAACTGACGCTGATGCGGCGAGAGATCGGTCAGCGATTGCAGCGACCGCCCCAGATGCGCGGGCAAGTCGCGCTCGTAGTCGTCGAGACGGCTTGCCACGCTGCTCACCCGCTCCATCGTCATCCGTTCGGGCTGTGTTTCGTTCGGCACGATGGCAAGCAAACCGTCGAGCAGGTCTTCGGTCGCCGTCAGCACTCGCGGATCGGCTTCGGCGGCGATCCTGGCCCGCAACTGATGCAGCGCGTGAATCCACGTGACGGTGTCGAGAAAACCACGGTCGAGGTCGAGATAGACGTGGTTATGCAAACGGATCGACGGGTCTTCGAACACCGCGCCGCTGCGCAGACTTTCCACGGCCACGCGTTCGCGGATCAGCGCGAGAAACGTGTCGAAGCCGGCCACCGTGGTGGCACGATCGAGCATGGTGTGCATCGCACCCAGCAAGCCGGTGAAATTCCTGCGGCTCGACGCGTACAGTTCGGGTACCACCGAGCGCGGAAATACCACGGCGCTGACCACGCAGGCGCATGCCACACCGATCACCACTTCGCTCACGGTGTACACGACGTTGTCGTACACGCCATACGGATTGGACCATACGGGTATCGCCGTGATCGCCGTGCCGTAGCCCGTCAGCACGAATCCGTACGACTGGAAATTGCGGTAGTAAAAAGCGCCGAATACGCACACGCCGATCCATGCCGCGAGACCGATGAGAAACAGCAGCGGCTGCTGCGGAAACAGTGCGATCAGCAGCAGGCCGGCGAAACTGCCGCACACCATGCCGAGTCCGCGATAAAAGCCGCGCGCGATCACCATGCCGCTCTGCTGATGCATCATCACGATGACGCACGAGACCATCGCGATCGACGGCGTGCGCAGTTCGAGGCGCATGCACAGACCCATTGCCATCGTCATGGCGAGCGCCACTTTGCCGATATGGCGAAAGCGCGGGCCGTCGTCGTTCCAGTAGGTTTTCAGCTCGTCCCGCCATCGAATGGGCGCGTCGCTGCTGGCATTCGCGGGCAGGGTCATGGGGGTCTCGTCGGTCAATGGCTTGCTGGCGTTGCAGTCGCTGCAATGAATGGGGATGCTGCGTAGTCTGTGGCAGACGAAACGCACGTCTTTGCGCAATCGCACGCTTTTTGCACATGCGCTCGACCGCGCGCGAGCAACCTGCCGTGCGGTTCAATTCAGGAAGGTGTGACGGGAGTCGAGCTGTGCCGGGAACATAGGCAAAACTCGGCGCAGCAGAGCAAGGCGTCCAGGCTTCCGGACGCCTCGTCCCGCTGCAAGATGGCCTGCGCGTTTAACGCAGATTGGTGCGCGCCAGTTCGACGATTTCGTCGCCGCGACCGTTGAGGATCGCGCGCATCATGTAGAGACTGAAGCCCTTGGCCTGCGCAAGCTCGATGGACGGCGGCATCGCAAGCTCGTGTTTCGACGTGACCACGTCCACGACGGCCGGTCCCGGATGATCGAACGCCTGCTTGAGCGCCGCCGCGATGTCTTCCGACTCCTCGACGCGAATGCCGAAAATGCCCGCGCCTTTCGCGATCGCCGCGAAGTCGGTCTTGCTGAGATCGACGTTGGTGTCGAGATAGCCGCCCGCCTTCAGTTCCATCGAAACGAAGCCGAGCAGGCTGTTGTTGAACACCACCACCTTGATCGGCAGATCGAGTTGCCGCGCGGTGAGCAGATCGCCGAGCAGCATCGACAAGCCACCATCGCCGGACAACGACACCACCTGCCGCCCCGGATTGGCGCCCTGCGCGCCGAGCGCCTGCGGCATCGCGTTGGCCATCGAGCCGTGGTTGAACGAGCCGTGTAACTGGCGCTTGCCGTTCATCGTCAGGTAACGCGCGGACCAGATGGTCGGCGTGCCGACGTCGGCGGTGAAGATCGCGTCGTCCGCGGCGGTCTCGTCGATCATCTTCGCCAGATACTGCGGGTGAATCGGGCGGCCCGCGCCAGCGGGCGTCGCCAGATCGTCCAGCCCCTTGCGCGCCGACGCGTAGTGCTTGAGCGCGTTGTCGAGAAAGCCGCGATCCGTCTTGCGCTGGAGTTTCGGCAGCGTGGCCGCGACGGTCTCCTTCACGGTGCCGACCAGGCCGAGTGCAAGCGGCGCGCGGTGGCCGAGTTGCGAGCCTTTCCAGTCGATCTGGATGACTTTCGCGTCGGCCGGATAAAACGGGCGATACGGAAAGTCGCAGCCGAGCAGCAGCAGCGTGTCGCACGACATCATGGCGTGATAGCCGGAGCTGAAGCCGATCAACCCCGTCATGCCGACGTCGAACGGGTTGTCGTACTCGACGAACTGCTTGCCGCGCAGCGCGTGCACCACCGGCGCGCCGAGCGCGTCGGCGAGCGCCACCACTTCGTCGTGCGCGCCCTGCGTGCCGCTGCCGCACATGATCGTGACGGCCTCGGACGCATTCAGCAGCGCGGCAAGACGGTCGAGATCGGCCTCGGCGGGCAGAATGCGCGGCGGCGCGCTTTCGGTCCACGACGGCTTTTCGGCCGGACCGTCGCTCAGCGCCACGTCGCCGGGCAGCACGATCACGGCAACACCGCGCTCCTCGACCGCCGTGCGCATGGCGCGGGCCAGCACGCGCGGAAACTGCGACGCCGACGACACCACTTCGACGTAGTGGCTGCACTCCTTGAAGAGTTCCTGCGGATGCGTTTCCTGAAAGTAGCCAAGGCCGACTTCCGTCGAAGGAATGTGCGCGGCAATCGCCAGCACCGGCTGATGATTGCGATGGCAGTCGAACAGACCGTTGATCAGATGCAGGTTGCCCGGACCGCAACTGCCTGCGCACACCGCGAGGCGCCCGGTGGTGGCCGCGTCGGCGCCGGCCGCGAAGGCCGCCGCTTCTTCGTGACGGGTATGCATCCAGCGGATCGAGCCGATCTGGTCGAGGCTATAGGCGAGTCCGTTCAGGCTGTCGCCCGTCACGCCCCAGATCCGTTCGACGCCGGCGGCGGCGAGCGTTCCGGCGAGGTAATCGGCAATGGTGTTGCTGGCCATGCTTGACTCCTTTTCACGGTAGATGAAGATCGACTGGGCGCACGGTTTGAGGCGGGCGTCCGCGAAGACCGGAAAAAACGGCGCCGACGAACTGGCGCGGCACTGCAGTGCCGATCCTCTAAAAGTAGGGGAGCACCGGCGAAAAGTCCTGAACCAGGTCTGAAAACACCTTAAACGATGCGTTTGAAAATTTCAGTGAGGGGGCGTTTGAAAGTCGTCGAAAGGTGGCCGGAAGCCGGCGGTCGATCACGACGGAACGTCGCGGCGTGACGGGATTCCAGTATGCTGACGTATCGCCTCATATCCGGTTTCACGAACATGAACCTTTCCTTCGAAGTCCTGCAGGTGCTCGACGCCATCGACCGCACCGGCACGTTCGCCAGCGCCGCCGAGCAGCTTCACAAGGTGCCGTCGTCGTTGTCGTATCTGGTTCAGAAGCTCGAACTCGACCTCGGCGTGAAGCTGTTCGACCGCAGCGGACGCCGGGCGATCCTCACGCACGCTGGCCGAGTGGTCGTCGAAGAAGGAAGGCGCCTGCTCGAAGCGGCGGAAGACCTCGAATGCAAGGCGAAACGCATCCAGCACGGCTGGGAGTCCGAGTTGCACGTCGCTATCGACGAAATCGTGCCGTTCGATCTATTGTGGGACCACGTCGACTCGTTCTACAAGCTCGAACTGGGCACGCGGCTGCATCTGTCGAAGGAAGTGCTGGGCGGCTCGTGGGACGCGCTGCTGACGCGCCGCGCCGATCTGGTAGTGGGCGCGGCGGGCGACCCGCCGCCGATTCCCGACCTCATGGCCAAGCCCATCGGGACGCTGCGTCATGTGTTCGTGGTGGCGCCATCGCATCCGCTCGCCTCGATGCCGGGGCCGCTCACCATGGAGACGGTGGCGCGCTATCGCGCGGTCGCGATCGGCGATACGTCGCGCAAGCTCGCGCCGCGCACCATCGCGATCGGCGTCAATCAGGAAGTCATGACCGTGCCCACGCTCGAGGCGAAACTCGCCGCGCAGATCCGCGGCCTCGCGGCCGGCACGATTCCGGAATGTCTGGCCGCCGAGCCGATCAGCCGCGGCCAGCTGGTGCAGAAGGAAGTGCTCGGCATGCGCGACATCACGCATTTCTATCTCGCGTGGCGCGGACATGAAACCGGCAAGGCGTTGCGCTGGTGGGTCGAGCAACTGGATCGGCCCGATCTGATCGACGACGTGGCGCAACAACGTATGTTGCAGGTGAAAGCCGCCTAGCCGCGCGCGCGGCTCTCTAGCGGTGGTGGCGCCTCGGGCGCATCTGAGGCAGGCAGCGAATAACCGGTGCCGGGCGGATGTCCGCCGCTTGCCGCTTTGGCGAGTTGCAGCAGACGGGCGGCGGCGCGGTAGTCGTCGAGATCGCGGCCTTCGCCGATTCTCTCGCAGGCCGAATGCAGCAACTGGGCGGCTTCGGCGCTGCGGCCCGACGCGTGCCACAGTTCGCCCAGGCTGGTCGCCGCGCGCAATTGCAGCGAGCGGCAACCCTGCACCAGCGACTCCTCCAGCGAGGCCAGCAAACACGCTTCCGCGTCGCGCATCAGCGTATCGGATGGCGGCGTGCCCGCCTGCTCCATCAGCAGCAACTCGCCGTGAATGCGCCTGAGTTCCGCCGAATACCAGTGACCGCCGGTTTCGTCGCATTGCACCAGCGCGCGCATGACTGTGGCAATGCCCTCGTCGCGCCAACCCGCGCGCCCCAGCGCAAGACTGTACTGTCCGATCAGCATGGCGCGCGGCGCGCCGAATTCGAGCGATTCGAGTTCGGCGAGCGCTGTGCGAAAGGATTGCAGTCGCTCGGCGCCGAGGTCTTCCGTCGAGCGCAGGTATTCGTCGAAACACCGGCCGCATGCCTGCGAGACGCTGAGTCCCGCGCGTGCGGAGACTTCCTGCAATAGTTCGATGGCCTGCGCGGCACGCTCGCGTTTGCCGGACAGCAACATCAGCGGCACGAGCGCTTCGACAAGCACATAGCACGTCACGATGGCCTGCTGCTGGTCGCACGCGGCGATCAGACCGTCTTCGGCAAGTTTGAGCGCCTGGTCGCGCAGACCCTGAAGCCAGAGTACGCGTGCGAGCGTAGCGTGACCGACGATACGCTGATCGACCGACTGGCCGAGCGGCAAGCCGTGTTGCAGGTCGTCGCAATGCAGCAGCAATTGTTCGAGCGACGCACGCGCCTGCTGCTGCTCGCCGGCGTAGTGATGCGCGATGCCGAGCAGCCGGTAGCCCAGAATGGTGCCGCTGGTGTCGCCCACCTCGGCGGCAAGCAAGGCGAAGCGGCGCGCAAAGGCGAGCGCGGTGCGCGCCGCCCCCGACGACACGCTCGCATTCCACATGCCCCACAACGCGCGCGCTTCGAAGGCGTGATCACCGAGCGCAATGGCCGAGGCCAGAATCTCCGACCAGATGGCGAGCGTTTCGCGATTCGGCCCGTTCACGTAGACGAGCGCCGCGGCCAGCGCCGCCTGCAATTGCATGCGCACGCGCACATGACGCCGCGAACGCGAGTTCTGATGCGTCGCGGCCACCGCTTCGAGCGCGCGTTGTGCCCATGCGCAACATTCGTCGACGAGCGACAGTTCGTAAAGCAGGAAGACGAACTTCACGGCCAGCGTCTCGCCGAGCACTTCGTCGCCCTTCGGCGATAGCGCCCAGCCTAGCGCGGCGCGCAGATCGTCGAGCACCGCACGCATGCGGTGATGCCAGATGTCGGCGGGCGCGTTGGCCGGGTCTGCGCGACGCGGCGCATCGCGCTCCAGCAGGCCGAGGAAATAGCGTGCGTGATTCAGCGTGACGAAGCGGCGTTCGCCGTTGTCGTCGAGTTTTTGTAGTGCGTAGGCCCGCGTGGTTTCCAGCAGACGATAGTTCGCTCTGCCTCGCTCCACGCGCGTCACCACCAGCGACTTCTCTACGAGTCCGGAGACGGCGGCGACCACTTCGTGTTCGCGCAAGGTGCCTTCGCTCACGATGGCGATAGCCGCGTCCATCGTGAAGCTGCTGGCGAAGATACCGAGTCTGCGCAGCGTCGCGCGTTCGGTGTCGTCGAGCAGCGCGTGGCTCCAGTCGAGCGTGGCCTTCAAGGTCTGATGGCGCGGCAGCGCCGTGCGATTGCCGCCCGTCAGCATGTTGAAGCGGTCGTCGAGATGACCCGCCAAGGTTTCGATGCCGAGAATGGCCGCGCGCGCCGCCGCCAGTTCGATGGCGAGCGGAATGCCGTCGAGACGCCGGCAGACGGTGCCGGTCAGTTGAATGCTTCTTTCATCGGACGAAAAACGCGCGTCGATCGAGCGCGCGCGCGAGAGAAACAACTCGACGGCACTGCATTGCAGTACATCCTGGCTCTGATCGTGCTGACCCGGCACCTGCAACGAAGCCACCCAATACAGTTGCTCGTTGACGATGCGCAGCGGTTCGCGGCTGGTGGCCAGCACGCACACGGCCGGTCCTACACCGAGCAATGTTTCCGCGAGTTCCGCGGCGGGACCGAGTACGTGCTCGCAGTTGTCGAGCACGAACAGCACACGCCGTTCGCTGAGTTCCTTGCTCACGCGCGCCAGCGTGAGCGGACCGATGGCGGGATTCACGCCGACACTCGCCGCGAAGGCCGCGAGCACACTGCTCGCGTCGGAGGTGGACGCGAGCGGCACCAGAAACACGCCGTCCGGAAAGCGGCCCAGCAGGCCGCGTGCGATCTCGATGGCAAGACGCGTCTTGCCGATGCCGCCCGCGCCCACGAGCGTCACCTGACGCGACGCGGCGAGCGTGAGCGAGACGTCGTCGATCGCGCGCTCGCGGCCGATCAGCATGGAGAACAGCGCGGGCAGATTGTTCGGCACGCGGCCCGACGGCGCGACGTCTTCAGGCTCGCCGCTTGCGGCGGGTTCGTCGGGCACGGTGGGCGGCATGCCGCTATGCACCAGCCGATAGCCACGGCCCGAGACGGTCTGGATCAGACCGCGACTTTCGCCGAGCATCTTGCGCAGTGCCGACATATGCACCTGCAGATTGTTTTCTTCGACGATGGCATTGGGCCAGACCTGGCTGAGCATGTCGCTCTTGGATACCAGACCGCCGTTCGCGGCGATCAGTACGGCGAGCATGTCGAATGCGCGGCTACCCAGGCGTACAGGTTCACCGTCGAGAAAAACTTCCCGACGGTCGATGTCCACCTGAAGCGGGCCAATGCGAATCATGGGAAAGCATCCAGAACGCAGCGATTAAAGAAAGACGAGCGGGGGCGGACGAACCGCCCGAGAAACGCTCAACGTTGCGTCCCCGCAGTCTAGATCAATGGGACAGGGGCGTGCGCGGAAAAAACTGAACCTACTGTTCAAATTTTTTGTACTAAGCACACCACGTTCGAACGCCGTCGCGACGGCCAATGCGCGCTCCACGATACTCGTGCAAGGCGATTTCGCGCGTGCTGGGACGAGGGTTCTCCGCGTTGCCTCGCCTAGCCAGACAAAGCTAATGTTTGTATGATGCGTGCCAACATACTGGGTCCCGACAAAGCCATGCCGAGAAAAGCACCAACGCTCGACACCCCGCCGAAAAGCGACGCGCATGAGAACGACAAACCCGTCACGCGCCGGCTCGCACCGGAAGTGCGGGAACGCCAGATCGTGCTGAAGGCTGTCGATCATTTCGCCACGCACGGCTTTTCCGGCAGCACCCGCGAACTCGCGCGCCAGCTCGGCGTGACGCAACCGCTGCTGTATCGCTACTTTCCCAGCAAGGAAGCGCTGATCGACCGTGTGTACGAAGAGGTCTATCAGTGGGACACGAGTTGGGAAAGCGTGATCAAAGACCGCTCCGTTCCGATCCAGCAGCGCATGGTCAGTTTCTATACGTCGTATTCCGTCGTGATCTTGCGGCGCGAGTGGATCCGCATCTTCATCTTCGCCGGTCTGACGCGCGAAGGCATCAACTCGAAGTATCTGGCGCGTCTGCGTGAGCGGGTGTTCTTGCCCGTCATGGCGGAGATCCGCTCGTCCTACGATTTGCCCGCGCCCACCGGCCCGAGGCAACGCGAGATCGACCTCGAACTGATCTGGAGTCTGCACGCGAGCATCTTCTATCTCGGCGTGCGCAAGTGGATTTACGGCCTGCCGGTCTCGGACGACATCGAAGATCACATTGCCCGCCAGGTCGACGCGTTCCTCAACGGCGTGCCCGCCGCGCTCAAGCACGCGTCGAAAGAGACGCCGCGCAGCAAGGCCAATTCCAAAGTCTGATCTCGCGCCGCGGCCACGCCCGCAGCGTATTTCCGCATCGTGTCGGCGGCACGGCTCTATGCCGCGCCCGCAACGGGCCGCATAGCCCGGCCAGCCATTCGCTCCCGCTTCCATCGTACGACTCCCGGCTTGCACGTTCAGGGTAAACACCGGCGATACGCCGCTTTCTCCTGCTCAAGCATTCACCTACAATTTATCCAACGATCACTAATCGATCGATAAATAGCTTAGCAGGAGTCGAAGATGCCCGTTTCAAAACTTGCCCACTACTCGATCCGCACCACGGACCTCGCGCAATCGTGCCGCTTCTACGAGCGGATTCTCGGTTTCAAGCAGGGTTATCGCCCGCCGTTCGATTTTCCGGGCGCCTGGCTCTACAAAGGCGGCGATGAAGCCGACTTCGGCACAGTCCATATCATCGGGGTCGATCCGGACAATCCCGCCGGACTCACCGCCTATCTCGGCGACAAAACGCTGCCCGCGAGCGGCACCGGCACGGTCGATCACATTGCCTTTCTCGCGACGGGCGTCGAGGAAATGTGGAAGACCCTGAAGGCCGAAGGCATCGCCTGGCGCGACCGCACGGTGCCGAGCCTCGGGCTGCATCAGGTGTTTATCGAAGACCCGTCCGGTGTGACCATCGAACTGAATTTCCCCGCTGAAGAAATCAGCCGGCTTGAGCAAACCCAAGCACAAACGCAAACACAAACGGAGCCGCAACCGGCCGCCGTTGCCACCTCCTTCGGCACGGGAGAATAACCATGTCCAAAACTTCCCTGCACCCGAGAGCGATCATCGTCGGCGGCTCTCTGGGCGGCCTGTTCGCCGCCAATCTACTGGTGCGCAACGGCTGGCATGTCGACGTATTCGAACGCGTGCCCGACGAACTCGCCGGACGCGGCGCCGGTATTGTCACGCACCCCGAACTATTCGAAGCACTCGAAGCCGCCGGCATCCAGTACGACGAATCCATCGGCGTCAAAGTGCAGTCGCGGGTCACGTTCGCGCAGAACGGCGCGGTGCTCTCCGAGCGCGAACTGCCGCAAACGCTGACGGCCTGGGGCAAGATGTACCACGTACTGCGTGCCGCGTTGCCGAGTTCGCACTACCACGCGGGCGGCACGGTTGCCTCGGTGCAGGACGGTCCCGATCAGGCCATCGTCACGCTCGGCGACGGCAGCGTTCTGCACGCCGATCTCGTGATTGCGGCAGACGGTTTCAAGTCGGCGATTCGCGAGCGCTTCCTGCCGGACGTCAAACTTCAGTACGCCGGCTACGTGGCATGGCGCGGTCTGGTGGACGAAGCGGCGCTGTCGCGCGAGACCCGCGATTCGCTGTTCGAGAAGTTCGCTTTCTGCCTGCCGCCGCGCGAGCAGATTCTCGGCTATCCCGTGGCCGGTCAGGGCAACAGCACGACGCCGGGCGAGCGCCGCTACAACTTCGTCTGGTATCGCGCGACGAGCGAAGACACCCAGTTGCCGGACCTGCTCACCGACGCGACCGGCAAGCGCTGGGAAGGCGGCATTCCGCCCACGCTGATCCGCCAGGACGTACTCGCCGACATGGAAGAAGCCGCGCTCACCCTGCTCGCGCCGCAGTTCGGCGAAGTCGTGACCAAGGCGACTCAACCGCTGTTCCAGCCGATCTTCGATCTCGAAGTACCTCAGATGGCATTCGGCCGGGTGGCGTTGCTCGGCGACGCGGCGTTCGTCGCGCGTCCGCATTGCGGCATGGGCGTCACCAAGGCGGCCAGCGATGCCATGGCGCTCGTCAAGGCGCTCAAGACACACGACGGCGTGCAGGACGCTCTGGCGGACTACAGCCGCGAGCGCACTCAGGCCGGCGCAGCGATCGTTCAGCATGCGCGCCATCTGGGCGCCTACATGCAGGCTCAACTCAAGACCGATGTGGACCGTGAAATGGCGGAACGTTACCGTACGCCCGACGCCGTCATGCGCGAAACTGCCGTACCGGCACGCTTCTGATTCACGACGACGGCGCGGCCATTCTCGCCACACCAGGTAGTAGTACACCTAATCAATACCGGAAGACGTTGTTTCGAAAGGAGACGAAGTGGAACATGGCGCCCCAACCTACTCGATGAGCACGCAATACGTTGCCACCGACCCGCCGCCGCCCGCGGCCAATCCGCTGCTCGACGACCCGCGCTTTCGCGAACTCGTGCGCAAACGCCGCACTTTTTCGTGGACGCTCACGGTCCTGATGCTGACGGTGTACTTCGCGTTCATTCTCACGCTCGCTTTTGCCCCGGACCTGCTCGGGCGGCCGATCGTTCAGGGCTATCCCGCGACGTGGGGCATTCCGGTCGGCTTCGGCATGTTCGTCTTCACGTTCGCGATTGTCGCGGTGTACGTTGCGCGCGCCAATACTTTCCACGACCGCGCCGTGAACGCAATCCGGCAAGGAGCACGGCAATGAAACATGTCCCTGTGTGGCGTACAGTCGCCGCCGGCGTAGCCGGTGCGCTGATTGCTCTATTCGCTTTGCCCGCCGCTGCGGCAGAAAGTGCGGCGAGCCACTCGCACAATCCCATCGCGATCGGCATGTTCCTGCTGTTCGTGGCGTCCACGTTGTTCATCACGCGCTGGGCCGCGAGAAAGAACCATAGCGTGTCCGATCATTACGCCGCGGGCGGCAAGATCACCGCATTCCAGAATGGCTGGGCCATCGCCGGCGACTACATGTCCGCCGCTTCGCTGCTCGGCATTTCGGCGCTGGTATTCGCGAGCGGCTACGATGGTCTGATCTACTCCATCGGCTTTCTCGCCAGTTGGCCGATCATTCTCTTTCTGATCGCCGAGCCTTTGCGCAATCTCGGGCGCTACACACTCGCCGACGTCGTTTCGTATCGCCTGCAACAACGGCCGATTCGCGCCTTCGCCGCGTCCAGTTCCATTGTGATCGTGCTGCTCTATCTCGTCTCGCAGATGGTCGGCGCGGGCAAGCTGGTCGAGTTGCTGTTTGGCTTCAACTACACGGCGGCAGTCGTGATGGTCGGCGTACTGATGGTGGTGTACGTGTTCTTCGGCGGCATGCTGGCCACCACCTGGATTCAGATCATCAAGGCGGCCTTGCTGCTGGCGGGCGCTGCCTTCATGGCGTTCATGGTGATGAGCCGCTTCGGCTTCAGCATGAACGCGCTGTTCGCGCAGGCCATTCTCGCGCATCCGAAGCACGCGGCGATCATGAGCCCCGGCGGTCTCGTCTCGGACCCGGTGTCGGCCGTCTCGCTCGGCCTGGCGCTGATCTTCGGCACGGCCGGCTTGCCGCATATCCTGATGCGCTTCTTTACCGTGGGCGATGCAAAAGCCGCGCGCAAAAGCATTCTGTACGCCACGGGCATTGTCGGTATCGGCTACGCGCTCATCATCGTGATCGGCTTCGGCACGATCGCGCTGGTGGCAACCGACCCGCAGTATCACACTGCCTCGGGTGCGGTGATCGGCGGCGTGAACATGGTGGCGATTCATCTGGCGCATGCAGTGGGCGGCAACGTGTTCCTCGGCTTCATTTGCGCCGTGGCGTTCTCGACCATTCTCGCCGTGGTGGCCGGTCTGACGCTCGCGGGCTCGTCGGCGGTGTCGCACGATCTGTACGCCAACGTGATCCGGCGCGGCGCAGCCACGGACCGCGAAGAGATGCACGTCTCGCGCATCACCACGCTGGTGCTCGGCGTACTCGCTATTTTGCTGGGCATCGCCTTCGAAAAGCAGAACATCGCGTTCATCGTGAGTCTGACGTTTTCGATTGCGGCCAGTTCCAACTTCCCGGTGCTGCTGCTCTCGATCTACTGGCGCGGACTCACCACGCGCGGCGCGGTGGTTGGCGGCTCGCTCGGCCTGCTCTCCGCCGTGGTGCTGACCATCCTCAGTCCGACCGTCTGGGTGCAGGTGCTCGGCCATGCCCACGCCATCTATCCGTACGAATATCCCGCGCTGTTTTCGATGATCGTCGCCTTTGCCGGCGTGGTGATTTTTTCGATCACCGACACCTCGGCGCGCGGCGTACGTGAACGCGCGCTATACGGCAACCAGCTCGTCGATTGCGAACTCGGCATGGTCAAAAACGGCTAGCGCCCGGTACGCGTCGAACAAACGCGCACATTCTAAAATCAACAACGGAGACAGACTCATGGATTGCAGTTGCTGCATTTCACCGAAGCGCCGTCGCCTGCTCGGCACGATGGCCGCGCTGGCCGGCGGCCTCGCCACCGGCACGCAAACCTCGGCCGCTACGGCCGGGACAGGCAGCACGACAGCCGCGAATCGCGCCACCGGCAAGACGAAATCGATCGACATTCACGCGCACTACTATCCCGAGAGCTATTGCGATCTCGTGGGCGGCGAAGGACAGAAGTTCGGCGGCAAATTCACCTGCGACGCCAGCAGCTTCACATTCCAGACGCCGGCGGGCGGCCTCGGACCGTTGCCGCTCAAGTTCATTAATATCGACGAGCGCCTCGCCGACATGAACTCGTCCGGTGTGGACATGCAGGCCTTATCGTTGAGCGTGCCGATGGCCTACTGGGCCGATCGCGCCTTCAATGCGAAGCTGGCGAAAACGTGGAACGAGTCGGCGTCCGCGATCCATCTGAAGTATCCCGACCGCTTCGTGGTGCTCGCCACTTTGCCGATGCTCAATCCGCACGACGCAATCGACGAACTCGAGCGCGCCTCCGAATTGCCGGGCGTACGCGGTGTCTACATGGGGACGAACATCAACAACCGCGATCTGGACGACCCGCTCTTCGAGCCGGTGTTCGCGCGTATCGCACAGCTGGATCTGCCGGTCTTTCTGCATCCGCAGCAGACCGTGGGCGGCTCGCGGCTGGGCGACTACTATCTGAGCAATCTGCTCGGCAATCCGTTCGACACGGCCATTGCGGGCTCGCATCTGATTCTCGGCGGCGTGATGGACCGGCATCCCACACTCAACGTCACGCTGCCGCACGCCGGCGGCGCGCTACCGATCCTGATGGGTCGCATCGACGCCGGCTGGACCGTGCGCCCCGAAACACGCCGCCTCGCGCAGAAGCCGAGCAGCTACCTGCGCCGTTTCAACTACGACACCGTCTCGCACTCGGGTCCGGTGCTGGACTTCCTGATCCAGAACATCGGCGTGGACCGGTTGGTGCTCGGCAGCGACTACTGCTTCGACATGGGCTACGAGCAGCCGGTCGCGTTTCTGGACCGTCTCACTCTGCCGGCCGAGCAGAAGAATCTGATCCTCGGCGGCAATGCCGCGCATCTGCTGAAAATCTAGCACTCGTCCACCGCGACGGCGAGCGCGGGCATCTGTTCGATCACCGAGGCGAGGATCATGGCGGCCGCGTTGGCCGGCGTCGTGGTCCGCACCCTCGGCTTGTAGATCAGATCGTCGCGACGGATCACCGCGCCGCTCAGCACACAAAATCCTTTCAGACGGGCTCGGCAACTGATCCACACCTGATCGTCGTAGCGGCAACGTGTGGCGTCCTGCCAGAGCACCGCCACCGATGTCTCGGACAAGCGCTCGATCACTTCTACCTGAATATGCGAAGACGGCGCGTAAGCGGCCACGCGCGGGCGACGCCCGCGCGACGCTTCGCGGCCGCTGTCGGGCGCGGTGCCGCACAAGCCTGGCAACAGCCCGAGAATCACGTGATCCCACACGGCCGCGCGCCGTCCGTCCGACATCGCGTCCGGTTGATCGAGCGTCACGCAGCACGTGTCCCGCACCGGTTCGACGTGGCGCTTCAAGTAGGCTTCCCTGTGCATCATCATTGCTCCCGCGTTGCTCCCGTTTTGCCCCGATCGACGGGCAATGGACCCGATCGACAGCCGGCGTCGGATTCCCCGCCCCGTTGCTGCCGCGTCGCTGATCGGCACGCTCCATTACGTGTTGCCGTCGTTACTGACGCGCAAAAGGCCCGAAAAAGCAAGACGCGCGGCGTCGACGGGATACGGTTTGTCCGCTCCATGCTGGTGCGGTTTCCGTTTTCGTGCCTGGTGCGACCATGAGAAAAAAGCATACGACGCCGCGCTCCAGTTCGTTGCTAATTTTTATTAATTGTCCTGAGTTCGGGCATTAAAAAACGTTTGAGCCGGTGTCCCAAATGGGGAGCGTCGGGCTCCGTTTCGTCGTGGAACGGTGGCGGACTCCACGCCGATTGCGCACACAACCTATACGTATGGATGAGAAGCGTGAATACATGGGTGAGTACGGCAGCCCAATGTAGGGATAGCGCCAGCCGGCAGCGGATCGTATTGTTTCCTCACCGGGCAAAGCGTTTTGTTGGAATCAGCGGATTCAACCCGGAATCAACCCAGAATCAGGAGGCCACGGCGGCTATGGACAGAATCTTCAGCATGCGCGTGTTTTCGCGAGTGGCGGAAACCGGCAGCTTCAGCGCGGTGGCCCGATACATGGACTGCAGCGCCGGCAACATCTCGCGAGCGGTGGTGTCGCTCGAAGAACATCTGCATACACGCCTGTTGCAGCGGAGCACGCGCAGCGTCTCGCTCACGGAATGCGGCGAGCGCTACTACCAGCGCTGCAAGAAAATCCTGGCCGATATCGACGATGCCGACGCCGAAGCCAGCGACGCGCGCACGCTGCCGCGCGGCACACTGCGCGTGCATGCCGTGCCCGACATCGGCCTGAAACAGTTGACGTCTACCATCGTCGACTATCGCCGCGCCTTTCCGGCGGTTTCCGTCGATCTGAAACTGCTGCCGCAGTTGGCGAACCTGATCGAAGATGAGTTCGACGTGTCGATCGTGTCGGCGTCTTCGCTGCCGGATTCCCGCAATGTGAGCAGACTGATCGGCCGCTGCGAACGCATCCTGGTCGCCGCGCCGGACTATCTGACGCGAAACCCTATCCGCAGCGCGAAGGAGTTGCCCAACCACACGCTCATGCAAACGAGTTCGACGTTCGATCCACAAGCGGACTGGCCGTCCGGACCCGGCGGATACGGCGCCGGCGAATCCGGCGACGCGGGGCATTTCGTGGTCAACAACATGCAGGCGCTGAAGGTGGCGCTGCTAGGCGGCGCCGGCGTTGGTGCCGTGCCGACTTATTCGGTGATTGACGAGCTTCGGGAAGGCAAGCTGGTTCAGCTATTCCCCGACTATCCGCTTCAGACAACCAATGTATTCGTGGTTTATTCGTCGCGCCAATTCGTGGATGCGAAAATAAAAACCTTTGTCGAATTCCTGATTGTGTCGCTCAAACAGAAACTCGATTTGCGAATTGCCAATCTGGCGCCAGCTGCGACACTTCCCGCACCGCCCGCCAAACCGCGCGCAACGCAGGCGGCACAACGGCAACCGGCTTGTCATATTTGACGACGTTAATTGGTCGGTCGATAACAATTAGCTCAAAACCGCCAAACGATAACCGCCCGTCTATTAGACGGTTAATTTATCGAATGACACGCTGCAAACTGAACAAAAATTAATTTTCGCCACGAATATTTTCCGAGATAATCCGGATATTCCGCCGGTTATTTCCATCTCTCGATTTTGGCAACGCGTACGCACCGCTGAAACAAGCGCGACGAACCAGAGGTGACGGATCATGTTCGACCAGACACACAACTTGGCCGCCACGGCTGCACGCAAGAAAGACTCGCTTGGCTGCCTCTCGAATCAGTTGCACAAGGACCTCGAACTCGAGGCCGGCGACTTCACGTTCTATCGCAAATGCCGCCGTCAGGAAAACATCAGCGAGGTCGCCACGCCGGCTTCCGATCGCGGCTTTCTGATCGGCGTGTCGCTCGAAGCCGGACACCGCCGCCGCATCATGACGGGCAATCGCTCGACGCTGCATAGCTTCGAGAAAGACTCCGTGTATATCCGCAATTTCGAAGACGATTACCGGGCGGACCTGCACGGCGCCTTCGACTTCGTGTTGATGGAATTCTCGCGTGCGTTCGTTCTGAACACGAGCTATGAACGAAACGGTTCGACCATCAGCGGATTCTGCGCGGAGCCGGGTCACAAAGACGCCATCTTCGGCCACCTTGCCCAGGTGCTGGCGTTAGCGCTGGATCAGCAGAGCGAGGCAAGCCCGCTCTTCATCGAGCAACTCGGCGTGACCATCGGCACGCATCTGATCGATCGTTATGGCGGCACGCAGGCTCACGTGTCGAAACAGAGCCGCAGGCTGTCGAGTCTGCACGAAGCGCGCGCCAAAGACATGCTGCTCGCGAAGACGAACGGCAACGTCTCGCTGGAAGAAATCGCGAGTGCCTGCAATCTGTCGCGCAGCTATTTCATTCGCGCCTTTCGCGAAACGACGCATCGCACGCCGCACCAGTGGTTGCTGGAACAACGCATCGAGCGCGCGCGCGAGATGCTGCGGCAGTCGGATGCATCACTATCGGAAATCGCCATTGCATGCGGCTTTTCCGATCAGAGTCACTTCACACGCACCTTCTCGCAGCTAGTGGGCGTGCCGCCGGGAACCTGGCGACGCGGCGTCAACTGACACCCGGCATCCCGCGCAACGCGTCGCTTCGGTCTGACGATAACGATAATCGAGGCCGCTCATTCAAGGCGATGGACTTTCCGACAAAGCATCGTACTAACGTGCAAGACGCGCAGGCGCGCTTCGCGTACCTTTACCCTACCAGCCCCGGCGCAACCGTCTGTCTCCTCCAACCCGCCGGCCCCGTTCCGTCGCCGTACTCGCCCCTCGCGGCATTCAGTCAACGTCATGATGGAAATAGGCAACTTTCAGATCGATCTGGAAATGCGCACTTTGCAGCGGCACGGCGAAGTGGTGCATATCGGGTCCCGCGCGTTCGACATCCTTGCCGTGATCGTGTCGGCCGAAGGACGTCTCGTCACGAAAGACGCGTTGATGAATGCGGTCTGGCCCAACACCATCGTTGAAGAAAACAATATCCAGGTTCATCTCTCCGCAGTACGCAAAGTACTCGGCGCCGAGCGCGATCTGATTCTCACGGTGCCAGGCCGTGGCTATCGATACCTGCCAAGGCGGCCCGAACCAGCCGCTGCCGCGACGCCTGCACAGGCCGCATCCGCACGTCGCCTGCCGCCGTTGAGATCGGGCTTGCTCGGACGCACCGCCGAGGTCGGGCTGATCCGTTCGATGCTGCGCCAGGCGCATGTGCTGACGCTCGTCGGCGCGGGCGGCATCGGCAAAACGCGGCTCGCCATCGAGGCGGCTCACCATAGCGCGGCGGAATTCACCGAACCGGTCGGCTTCGTGGAACTCGCCGCGCTGACGTCGAAGGAAAGCGTGCTCGGCGCGATCGCCGAGGCCTGCGGACTGACGCTGCCCGGCGCGCAAATCGATGTGGCGAGCGTAGCAGCAGCACTTGGCGACACGCAGCGGCTTCTGCTACTCGACAACGCGGAACACGTGGTCGCCGCGGTCGCGCAGATCGCCGAGGCACTGGTCGCCGCCAATGCCGGTCTTCGCGTGCTCGTGACGAGCCGGGAGCCGCTGCGCATCATGGCGGAGTCGGTGTTTCGCGTCGATCCGCTCGACGTGCCGTCCGTGGATGCCACCGACGCCGACATCTTGCGTAGCTCCGCCGTCGACCTCTTCCTGCAGCGCGCGAATTCATTGCAGGAAACCGTCGCGACCGACGACGCGGAACTGCGCCTCGTCAGCGAAATCTGCCGGCGGCTGGACGGCATTCCGCTCGCGATCGAACTCGCGGCTGCGCGCGTCGCGGCACTCGGCGTGCAAGGTGTCTGCCAACGCCTCGACGACCGCATGGCAATACTCTCAGGCGGCTATCGAACGGCGTTGCCGCGCCATCAAACCTTGCGCGCCACCTTCGACTGGAGCTTCGCGCTGCTCGACGAAGGCACTCAGAGCGTGTTCCGGCGTCTCGCGCTATTCAGCGGCTACTTCTGTTTCGAGTCGCTATGTGCCGTGGTCTGCGACGCGGAACACACATTGGGCAGCGCGATCGGCGGCATCACCGATCTGGTGGCGAAGTCGTTGGTGACCGTAGAGTTCGAAGGCGCGACGGCGAAATACCGGCTGTCGGAATCGACCCGTGCCTACGCGCTGGAAAAGCTCAAGGCCGAAGGCGAATTGCGCGAACTCATCGCGCGCCACGCGCGTTACCTCGCGCAGCAACTGCGCACCCAGGCCAACGCCGCCACTGCGTCGAAACTTCAGCAACTGTTCGACGACGCTCGCGCCACCTTCGACTGGTCGCTTTCTGCCGACGGCGATGTGCGAACGGGAATCGAACTGGCGGCAGAACTGGTGGACGCATTGTTCGACGCCGGGCTGGTGGAAGAATGTCACGCGCGGGCCTTGCAGGCGCTCGACGCGCTCGATAACGTCACGCTCGTCACCACAGACAACATCAGCGAAGCGCGACTGCGTGCCGCGCTCGCGGCGACGCCGCCGCATGCTCGCGAGACGCGCCACGCGTCCGCCCAGACGGTCCGTCAACGCGCAGGCAAACCGCGGGAACCACGGGAATCGCGTGCCTCGACGGCGACCGCCATGCAGCCGCCGTCGTATCTCTTTACGACTTGATGAACGCCAGCAGGTCCGCATTCACGCGGTCCTCATGCGTCGTGCACATACCGTGCGGCGCGCCTTCGTAAATCTTCAGCTTCGCGTTCGGCATGATTTTCGACGACAGCTTGCCCGAGTCGTCGATCGGCACGATCTGGTCGTCGTCGCCTTGCAGCACGAGTGCCGGCACCGTCACTTTCTTCAGGTCTTCGTTGAAATCGGTTTCCGAAAACGCCTTCACGCAATCGTATAGGCCCTTGATCGAACCGAGCATGCCGAGATGCCAGAACGAATCGATCGCGCCTTGCGAGACTTTCGCACCCGGACGATTGAAGCCGTAAAACGGCAGCGCCAGATCCTTGAAGAATTGCGAACGATCCTTGATGACGCCTTCGCGAATGCCGTCGAAGACCGACATCGGCAGTCCGCCCGGATTCGCTTCGGTCTTCAGCATGAGTGGCGGCACGGCCGACACCAGCACGACCTTCGACACGCGTTCGATGCCATGACGCGCGATATAGCGAACCACTTCGCCGCCACCGGTGGAGTGACCCACCATCATGATATTGCTCAGATCGAGTGCTTCGATCAGTTCGGCGAGATCGTCGGCATACGTGTTCATCTCGTTGCCGTTCCACGGCTGCGATGAACGGCCATGACCGCGACGGTCGTGCGCGATCACCCGATAGCCGCGCTCGGCGAGAAACATCATCTGCGAGTCCCATGCGTCCGCATCGAGCGGCCAGCCGTGCGAGAACGTAATCGGTTGTCCCGTGCCCCAATCCTTGTAATAGATTTCCGTGCCGTCTTTCGTGGTGATGTACGCCATCGCTATTGCTCCTTTGAGGTAATTGACCGGCAAGTGCCGGCACGCCATGCGTCAAAGGAGTATTCGCGAACACGTATGGCGTCCGCTTCGCGATTGCCCGCAATTAGCGAATTTGCACGGCAGGTCGAAGCGCCCGGCGCGCGATGCTGTCGCGCAACCATCGTGCGAATCGGAAAGATAAACCGCACCGCCTTTGCGACACTCGTTTTGTGCAAGCGCAGCCGTACCGCGCGATGCAGCCGGCAACCGCCGCATCCCGCCACGACATCATCGTGATCGCAATCGAAGAGGTGAGCAAATGAACCAGGACAACACCGTCGTTTCCGTTTTCTCGAACCACGAGGCCGCGGACGAAGCCGTCAAAGAACTCAGCCAGAACGGCTTCGACATGACGAAGCTGTCGATCGTCGGCAAGGGCTATCACTCCGAAGAACATGCCGTGGGTTTCTACACCGTGGGCGACCGCATCAAATCGTGGGGCGCGACCGGCGCGTTCTGGGGCGGCATCTGGGGCCTGCTGCTCTCGCCCGCACTGTTCCTCGTGCCGGGACTCGGCATCGTCGGACTGGCCGGGCCGATTGTCGCGGCGGTGGTGTCCGCACTCGAAGGCGCGGTGCTCGGCGGCGGCGTGACCGCGATCGGCGCCGCACTCGCCGAACTGGGTGTGCCGAAGAACGACGCCGTGAAATACGAAACGGCGCTCAAGGCCAACGGCTTTCTGCTGATCGTGCATGGCACGGCGGAAGACGTCCAGCAGGCGCGCGGCACGCTCAGCAGACTGGGACTCTTCACCGAAGCAACCGGCGAGACCGGCACGACCACGGCCTGAGCTGGCAGCTTCGGCACGTTCATTCACGGCAGTCGCAGCCCTCGCGGCCGCGCCCGCCGTTTTCAATCGCGGAGCCGCGCACGCGACGCTCCGCCAGACCATCTGGACGAAAAGGACTTTCTTCATGCCTCAGACCCTGTGTGATATCTGCAACGCACGGCCTGCGTCAGTACGTGTCACGGTGCTGCAGAACGGTGAGCGCCGGGATCTCGACGTGTGCGATTTTCACTACTTGCAGCTGACGCGTCACCAGCGCTACATCTCGCCGCTCGAATCGCTGTTCGGCAGCGGTCTCTTCGATCAGCCGGGCGCGACGCCGCCGCCCACGGCACCCCATCGCGGACGCATGTCGTCGGCACACGATCGCAGCCGCATCGAACAGCATTTCAGCGATCAGGCCAAGGAGATTCTGCAACGCTCCGCCGAGCGCGCCGTGCTGTTCGGCAGCCGCGAAGTCGATACGGAACATCTGCTGTACGAGTTGCCGGAAAGCGATGTCGTGCAGACCTTGCTCAAGCAGCACAACATTTCCGCCGACGACATTCGCGCCTATATCGACGCGAATGCGACGCGCCGCGAAGGCGCACCGGTCACGACGCAAACCCAGCTCGGCGTTTCGCCGCGTGTTAAAAGCGCGCTCGACCGCGCCTTCGTGGTGTCGCGCGAAATGGGTCACAGCTACGTTGGCCCCGAACATATCCTGCTCGGCCTCGCCGACGTTCACGACAGCTTTGCCGGCGTGCTGCTGGCGAAGTTCGGTCTGACTTCGCAGTCGCTGCTGCAACATTCGCTTCGCGTGGTCGGCAAAGGCGCGGAACCGGGCCGTGTCGACACGCCCTCGAAAACGCCCAAACTCGACGAACACGGACGCGACCTGACGCGACTCGCGCGCGAAGGCCGGCTCGATCCCGTGATTGGCCGCTCGCGCGAAATCGAAACCACCATCGAAGTGCTCGCGCGCCGCAAGAAGAACAATCCGGTGCTGATCGGCGAGCCCGGCGTCGGCAAGACGGCAATTCTCGAAGGGCTCGCGCAGCGCATCGTGAACGGCGACGTGCCCGAAGTGCTGCGCGACAAGCGGCTGATCGAACTGAACGTCAACTCACTGGTGGCCGGCGCAAAATATCGCGGCGAGTTCGAAGAGCGCGTGAAGCAGATCATGGAAGAAATTCTCGCGAGCCGGCACGAGGTGCTTATTTTCATCGACGAAGTGCATACCATCGTCGGTGCGGGTCAGGGCGGCGGCGAAGGCGGCCTCGATATCGCCAATACGTTCAAGCCGGCCATGGCGCGCGGCGAACTGAACCTGATCGGCGCCACGACGCTTGCCGAATACCAGAAGTACATCGAGAAAGACGCCGCGCTCGAACGGCGCTTCCAGCCGGTGATGGTGGCCGAGCCGTCGGTGGAGCAAACCGTCAATATCTTGCGCGGACTGCGCGACCGGCTCGAAGCGCACCACAAGGTGACGATCCAGGATCAGGCGCTGGTGGCGGCCGCCGAACTGTCCGAGCGCTATATTTCAGGCCGTTTTCTGCCCGACAAGGCCATCGATCTGATCGACCAGGCGGCTGCGCGCGTGCATCTTTCGCAAACCTCGCGGCCGATCGACATTCACGAAGGCGAAGCGGAGGTTGCGCAACTCAAGCGCGAACAGAGTTACGCGACGAGCCGCAAGCAATACGACCGCGTGAAGGAACTCGAAGCCACGATCGACGCGCGCCAGAGCTCGCTGCACGAAGCGACCGAAGGCTGGAAACGCAAGATCGGCTCGGACACGGCGGAAGTGACCGCGCATCACGTCGCGGAAATCGTCTCGAAGATCAGCGGCGTGCCGGTCACGCAACTCACCGAAGAGGAGAAGGCCAAGCTGCTGAAACTCGAGGAACGTCTGCATCAGCGCGTGATCGGTCAGCAGGAGGCGATCAAGGCGGTGAGCGATGCGGTGCGTTTGTCGCGCTCGGGATTGCAGCAAGGTCATCGGCCGATTGCCAACTTCCTGTTTCTCGGTCCTTCGGGCGTCGGCAAGACGGAACTCGCCAAGGCGCTCGCAGAACAGGTATTCGGCGACGAAAACGCAATCGTGCGTATCGACATGAGCGAATACATGGAACGTCATGCCGTGTCGCGATTGATCGGCGCGCCGCCGGGTTATGTCGGCCACGACGAAGCGGGCCAGTTGACCGAACGCGTGCGTCGGCAGGCCTATAGCGTGATCCTGCTCGACGAAATCGAAAAGGCCCATGCGGACGTCTACAACATCCTGCTGCAAGTTCTCGACGACGGGCGCCTGACCGACAGCAAGGGACGTACGGTCGATTTCAGCAACACGCTGATCATCGCCACCAGCAATCTCGCGAGCGACATCATTCTCGGCGCGAAGAAATCGCCGCTCGGCTTCTCGGCCACCGAAGCCGTGGGCGATGACAACGACCAGAAACGCGAAGCCGTCATGGGTGTTTTGCAACAGCACTTCCGGCCGGAATTCCTCAACCGTCTCGACGAGATCATCATTTTCGAGTCGCTCTCGCCCGAGCAGATTCGCGAGATCGTGCGTCAGCAACTCGAACGTGTGCGGCGCGCGGCGCATGGTCAGGACGTCCGCCTTACGTTCGACGAAAGTCTCGTCGATCATCTCGCCGCCACGGGCTACAACCCGCGATACGGCGCGCGCGAACTGAAACGCAAGATCCGTCAGGGCCTCGAAACGGAACTGGCGAAAGAGATGCTCGGCGGCACGGTCAAGGAAGGCGACGAGGTGCGCTGCGCGTACGACAGCGAGGCGAAGAAGGTCACGCTGGACGTGGTGTCGTCCACGGCGGATCGCGCCGCGGACGCACGGCTCGACGAAGCGCTGGCAGAGTCGTTCCCGGCCAGCGACGTACCGGCGGTGTGATGAAAGACAGGCGGCCCACGATGAGCGTGGCCGCCTGTTTCGACCATGCTGGTTGAAGCGTCGGCACGCTTCACACTCGTCGCCCTACCTGCCGTGCTCCACCCTCCAAGAGAAAATCATGTCTGACGGAATCGACTATCAAGCGGACGAGGCTAATTCCCCGCCGTCCCATCATCTGCGTTTTCAGATGCCGTATGGGCATTTGTCGAGCGTATTCGGCAACGACTGGTTCGCCCTGAAGGCGGAAGCCTTCGCCCGCTTTTTCGGCACGCCCACTTTTCTGCTCGTGCAAACCGTGCTGGTAGGCGGCTGGATCGCCGCGAACCTGTTGCACATCCTGCGCTTCGATCCCTATCCGTTCATCCTGCTCAATCTCGCCTTCAGTCTGCAGGCCGCCTATGCCGCGCCGCTGATCCTGCTCGCGCAAACACGGCAGGCCGACCGCGACAAGGCACTCGCCGATGCCGACGCCCGGCATCGCGAAGACCTCGCCCAGGCATGCCGCGAGCGCGAAACCGAACTCGCGCGTCAGAACGCGCAGATGGCCGGACTGCTCAAGCAGAACACCGAACTCACGGAACTGACGCGTCAACTGGCCGAGCGCATCGAAACGCTCACCCGCGACGTCCACGCAAGCATGACGCGCGTGAAAGCACCCTAGCGCGGCGCATCACCTTGCCGCAACTTCACGCGGCCAGCCGCGCGTGCTGACTGAGATACGCGTGAATCTGGCTCACCACGGCCGCGCCGTCGCCCACCGCCGCCGCCACCCGTTTCGCGGACTCCGAGCGCACATCGCCGACCGCAAACATGCCCGGCACGCTGGTTTCGAGCGGATAACGCTCGCCCGCCTCCGGGCCGCCCTGTTCGCTGCGCGCAAATCCGGTCACGACGAAACCGCGATTGTCGAGTTCCACGCCGCTCGACCCGAGCCAGTCCGTCTTCGGTTCCGCACCGATGAAGAGGAACAGATGCCGCGTCGGGATCACCTCGTCCACACCGACGGCGTCGTCCTGATCGATGCGGCGGATATGCACTTCGCTCAGGCCGGCTTCGTCGCCTTCGAGACCGCGCAGCACGCAGCGCGTGCAAAGCGTGACGTTCGGCAGCGAACCGATCCGGTCGATCAGGTAGCGCGACATGCTCGCGTTGAGATCGGCGCCGCGAATCAGCACGCGGATACTGCGCGCGAAATTGGCGAGAAACACCACGGCCTGACCGGCGGAATTGCCGCCGCCCATCAACACGATGTCCTGCCCTTTCACCAGCTTGGCTTCGATGGTCGAGGCCCAGTAATACGTGCCGCGTCCTTCGAAACGGTCGAAGCCCGGCACGTCGGGTTTGCGGTAAGCCGCGCCGCTCGCCACCACCACGGTGCGCGTGCTGATGAGCTGGCCGTCCTGCAAGGTCAGCTGGAAAATGTCCGACTGCCGCGTCACGCAGGTGACCTGGCCGGGAATCGCCAGATGCGCGCCGAACTTCAGCGCCTGCTGGAACGCGCGCGCGGCCAGCGCATGACCCGAGATGCCGGTGGGGAAACCCAGATAATTTTCGATGCGCGAACTCGCCCCGGCCTGGCCGCCCGGCGCGCGCTGGTCGAACACGGCGACCGACAAACCCTCGGTTGCGGCATACACCGACGCCGCCAGGCCCGCCGGTCCCGCGCCGACAATCGCCACGTCGTAGACATGCGAAGGCTCGAAGGTCGGCACGAGCCCGAGACACGACGCGAGCTGCGCTTCGTCCGGCGCGCGCAGCACATAGCCGTTCGGACAGAACACGAGCGGGAAATCGCCGGGGCCGGTCGTCATGCCGCCCAGCAAGGTGATGGCTTCCGGGTCGGTGCGCGCGTCGATCACCATCGCCGGATAGGCGTTGCGGCGCAGGAAGCCTTGCAGACGGATCAGTTGCGCGTCGTCGCCGTTACCGACGATCACGGGCCCGAGCCCCTGCTCGATCAGGCCGAGCCGTCGCAGGATCAGCGCGCGCATGATGTGTTCGCCGAGTTGCGCGTCGGCGACGATCAACGCGCGCAGACGGTCCGGCTCGATCACGAGCGTCTCCACGTCGGTCAGCGCAATGCCGTCGATCAGCGCGGGCTTGCCGGAAAGCTGCGCCATCTCGGCCATGAAGTGACCGTCATCGTGTTCGGTGATGAGCGTGGAACGGCCGAAGCTGTCGCGCGAGACGATCCGCACGCGGCCATGCAGCAGCACGAAGAGGCCGAGCGCCACCTGCCCGGTTTCGAAGATCAGCTCGCCGGCCTTGAACGACATCGGTCTCGCGAAGCGCCGCAGACTTTCGATCTCCCGTGCCGAGAGACACGGAAACATCTGATGCTGGCGGTACTCCAGCGAGGAATACGGAACGTCGAGTTCCGAGGACGTGGCCGCGTCGCCGGATAAGTGTGGAGTGCTCATAGCTTGACCTCATCTGACCCGTCGTCGCGACGACGGCTTGTGCAAATACTCAACTGCTGTTTCGAATGCCACGGCTACCAGCCGAACTTCAGTTCCGCGCCGATGTAGTCGGCGTTGCGCGCGCCCAGATCGCGCAGCGAAGGACCGACCTGAAAATGCACGGCTTCCAGCGCGGCGGCGAGATTCGCGGTGACCGCGTAATCCGCGCGAATCTGCGTATAGAAGCCGGTCCACGGGCTGCCGTGACCCGCCGTGCCCGGCACGACCGAGGAACCCTGGCCGTACACCGCGTCCGCCGTGGTCTGCCGCCATTGCAAACCCACGCCGGCCAGCAAGGTGAGCTTGCTGCTCGGCTTGACGATCAGCGTCGGCTTGACGTGGACGAGGTTGGTGTAGCCGGTGTAACCGGCGAGCGCGAAGTAGTAGCCGTTCGGAAACAGCGGATTGAACGTGCCGACGCGCCCGTCGCCCGGATGACTGTCGCCCGAGGCGGCGTCGACCTGCAGGCCGAGGCGCGGCGTCCACGGCAGCGAGGCCAGCGTGTAGCCGGCGAGCGAGCCCACCGCCCATGCGCCGATCGTCTTGTTGCCGACGTGGCCCGACTGATACATCGCCTCGACGTCCCAGTCGATGTGCGAGACGTTGCCCGCATAACGCGCGTCGAACACGTCGCGATGTTCGTTGCCGGTCGCGTCGAGGAACTTCGCGTTGCTGCGGTTGTAGCGCGAGTAATACGCGGACAGGTCGCCCGGTCCCACGTTCTTGTGCTCGACGCGCACGCCGCTGAAGGTGAGGTCGCGATTGGAGACGTCGTCGAAGTCCGAGTTGTCGCGATACTGCACCGGCTGCGACGCGTAGGCGATCCAGCGCCACGGACCGGTTTCATAGTCGGCCCAGATCGCGTCGAATGCCTGGCGCACGTTCGGACCGTCGCGCACGGAAACGAAACGCTGCAAGTCGAACGCCATCTCCTGACGGCCCACGCGGAACTTCACGGTGCCGGGTCCGAGCGGCTCGGTAATCGCGACGAACGCCTGACGCAGATCCAGCGGATTCTTGTCGACGGGCGAAACGGAATCTTTGCCGTACGGCTGGGCGTCTTCAAATTGCGTGAAGATCTGCACGTGCGGGCCGAGCCGCACGTCGGCATGCACTTCGAGACGTTGCAGCAGATACGTGTCGTCGTGCTGCGCGCCGAGTCCGAAGAGCGGCGCGTCGTTCATTTCCAGCCGTTCGCGCAACACCATGCCGAGCGAGATATACGCGTCCGGATTGCCGAATAGCGGAATGTATTTCAGCGAATCGAGCGGCTTTTTCGGCACACAGGGATTGGCGAGTACCGACCAGTTTTCCTGCCAGCGGTTGAACATGATCGCGGGCCGCGCGCACGATTTGGCGTCCGTCGCGGCGGCTGCTGTCGTGCTGGTGGTGCTGGTGGTGCTGGTATCGTCGGCGCCGCCGAGCGCCGTATCCACCGCCGCGGCTGCCGGCATCGGCAGCGCGGCGGCGAGACCCGTGCTGAACAGCAACGCGCGCGCGGCGCGCAGCGCTACTGCCGAACCCGACTCGCGCGCCGACCTTACGACCTTTGCTTCACTTGCCATCGTGCACTTCGGCAATGTACCCACCGGGGAATTCGAGCATCGCGGTCTTGCCCGAGCCCGTGTCGTAGGCCGGGTATAGCACCTTGGCGCCGGCCGCCTGCGCCTTCTCCAGGGTCTGCGCCACGTTGTCGACGCCGTAGCCGGTGGTTTCACGTCCGAACGGGAACGGCAGCTTGCCGTCCGTCACGAATACGACCATGCGGCCAAAGCCCGAGTTGATGCGGATTTCGCGCACCGTTTCACCCGGACGGCCGATCACGCCCGCATCCGTCTTCGCGTTGTCCGACACCACCTTGCCGTGCGAGAAGTGAACCCAGCGGCGCACGAAGTTGTTCGCTTCATAACGCGACACATATACGCGGTTGTCCGGCACGCTTTGCAGCGGCGCGTAGTTCGGTGCCTTGGTGTGCCAGTAGAGCTGCATCGTCAGGCCGCCCGGCCATTGAATGATCGCGTCCTTGCCGATCGGGTCGTCGAACGAATCGACCAGCACGTCGGCGCCGGCTGCGCGCGCGGCTTTCACGGCGTCGTCGATGTTCGTGACCAGATAGCCGGTGCGCTCGTTGCCGAACGGATAGGGAATCGGCGTTTCGAAGCCGAACACCGAGAGCATGCCGACCGGCGTCTGCACGTATTGCGAAGCGGTCTTGCTCGGCGTCGGCGTCACGGTGAAGACGGCGCGCGGCGAAGCCTTGCCGCCGAACGTGGCGAGGAAGCTGTTGACGAACGCGTCGAGGTCGGCGGAAGCCACGTACACGTGCGTCGTGTCGTATTGCGGACCCACCGCGACGTCCGGGTGTTTCACCAGCGCGGCCTTCGAGGTCGCGACTTCCGGCGGACCGGCGTCGGCGAAGGCGGAAGAAACCGGCGTCAACCCGATCAGCAAGGCGGCGGAAACGAGCGCGATGGAACGATACCGATGAAGCGACTTGAACATGTGAATACCCGCTTGAGTGAGATCTACTTGAATGATGGGCTCCGCGTCGAAGCCCGATACGTCGAAATCCATGCCGCCTACGCGGCGCCTTTTTTCTTCCATGCCATGAACAGCAACACGGCCACCGGCACGAGAAGCGCGGCGAACGAGAACCTCACGTAAGCCAGCGCGCCGGCAATCGCGCCTGCCGCGAAACCGCCCATCGCTTCCAGCGTCCATCGGAGCCGTTCGCTCACCTGCTGACCGTGTCCACCGCGCGTGCCGCGATGAATCAGCTCGACCACGTCCAGCACGACCTGCGTCACGTTGCCGGTCATCACCGTGTTGGGCAGACCGGTGGTCTGCAGCAACTTGCCGCGCGCGTTCTGCACACCCATCGCCATGGTGCCGAGCACGCCGCAGAGCAGCACCATCGGTGCGCTCGCATCGGCAATCGGCGCGGCCTGCCATCCGGTGACGAGAAACGCCGTCAGCAGTACCGCCTGCATCAGATAGAGCGCGCTCGCCGCGTCGGCGGAATGATTGCGCTCCAGAAACTTGAAGAACACGCTGCTCAACGCGATGCCGACGATGAACGACGGAAACGCCAGCAGCTTGAGCAGCACGCCCTGACCCACGCCCGCCACTTCCGCGCCGATCAGCACGAAGTTGCCGGTTACGTGCGCGGTGAACAGACCGAACAACGCGATGAAGCCCAGCGTGTCGACGTAGCCCGCGATCAGCGCAAGAACGGTGTCTTCATGACGGTTCACGAGCGGCACTCCGGCGAACGAACCTCGAACGGCGCGCGCATCAACTGCCCTCCCTGGCCGGACCCGGTTTGGCAGCCGACGGCGTTTGCGTCGCCACATTCGGGTTCGGCACCGCAGCCTGCCCGACGACCTGCGTCGACGCGGCCTGCGCGAAGAACTGCGCTTTCACCACCGGAATGGCGTGCTCGCCGAGCACCATGCCGAGCAGACCCGCCAGCGCGATCAGCGGCGGCGCCGGCGACTGCACCTTGAGCAGCCAGTAGAGGAGCCCGACGCCAAAGCCGACGCCGAGCGAAATGAGGTAACCCATGCCAATCATCCTTGCAGTCAAACCACTTCCATTAATTCGGCCAGTCCGATCCCAACACCAGCCCGCAGAAATTCAGCCGGCGATAGTTCGGATCCCACCGGTCCAGCACATCCGCATTGACCGTTCCGAAGGTGGTATCGGGACGATGTTCCATGCCGCGCGCGTAGGCTTCGATCAGCTTCTTCTTGAAGCCCGATTCGCGCGGATAGGCCTGCACGACTTCGTCGCGTTGCTGCGCGGTGAATTCGTCGTAGCGTTCGCCGCGCACGTCCATCTGCACACCTGCGCTGATCAACCCCACCAGCGCCGACAGATGATCCGGAATGCCCGGCGTCGTGTGCAGCGCGATTCCCACCCACACTTCCGCGATGTCACGCTCGTCCATTCCGTGCTGACGCATGAAATCGCGCGCCGCGTTCGCGCCGTCCACCTCGAAACGGTGCGGCGAGCGCTGATACTTCGTATTCAGCCCGGCGTTGTGAAACATCGCGCCGACGTACAGCAGTTGCGCGTCGAAGCTCAGGTTGTCGCGTTGCCCGGTCAGCGCGCCGAACAGATAGGAGCGCAACGCGTGATGCAACATCAGTTCGGACTCCGTGCTGCGAATCAGATCGGTTGCCGCCTGGGCCATCGCGCCATCCGGAATTGCCACGCCGGCAATAGTCTTCTTCATGTCTACTCCTCCGTGTCAGCCCCTACCCCGGCGCACCTGTTTCGCGCATACCGAACCCGGCACGGCAAGTGAGTGGCGTCCCGAACGGGTCGCAGTCCTGGGGACTATCCGCAGCAGCGTAACGAAATAAATCGATAAAGACTTTGGCCGTTTCTTAAAAACCCTTAATCGCAATACGAGTTATGCGAATCCACTTAATTGCGCACGCACGGGCTCGCTTAAATGTTCAGGGCATGGATGCGCCGCATGCCGTTTCGAATCCATTCCAGCAGACCGCCCGAGCTTTGCCGCACCTCCGCCGGCGTAGACAGCAGCAACTCTTCTTTCGCGTGATGCTCGGAAAGCAGACGGCACATTTCCCGCGCCACTTCCGGGCGCCGCGTCAGCAGCGGCGTCAGCGCGCTTCTGTCGAGCCGGAAGACCACGGCGCGCGTCAACGCGCGCGCCATCACCGTGGTATGGACGCCGGCGAGAATGCCCGACTGCCCGATCGAGTCGCCCGGCGCGAGCCGGCGCAGTTCGATCTCGCTGCCGTTCTTCACCACGAAGGCTTGAGCGACGCCCTGCGCGAGCACGTGCAACTCATGACCGCTTGCGTCGGCCTTGTAGATGGTGTCGCCTGCGTCGAACTCGTGCGCGCTCAGATTGCCCGCCAGTTCGGCGAGTTCTTCGTGCGTGAGCGACTGAAAAATCAGCACGTCGCGTAACAGACGCAGTTTCTGATCGACGGCGGCATCGGCCGCGGCTTCGCCCGCCGACAGCGATTGCAGCACCACGCCGCGCGAGAGCAGATGACGTTGCGCGAGATCGAACAGTTCGTTGCGCACATCGGTTTTTTTGCCGAGGTCGGCGACGTAGCAGACGATCTCGTACTCGATCGCGTCGTTGGTGGCGCGTCGCACGCTGACTTCCGGCGCCGGTTCGGTGAGCACGTCACGCGAACTCTGCGCAGCGTTGGACAACGCTTCCAGCACGAGCGCCGCGCGGATCGAAGGCTTGATCGGCAGCACGACGCTCAGGCCATGCGTATTCGCCGGCTCGTTCGAATTGACGATATGAGCGCGCGCCGCGACGCTGTTCGGAATCACGACGATATTGCCCTGCCCGTTCAGCAGGCTGGTTGCGCGCCAGTTGCTTTCCACCACCTTGCCCTCCACGTCGCCGATCGCCACCCAGTCGCCGAGATGAAACGGTTGGGTCGCATTCAGCACCACGCCCGAAAACACGTCGTTCAAGGTGCTCTGGATCGCGAGACCGAGTACGACGGCCAGCGCGCCCGAGGTGGCGAGCAGACCACGCACCGGCAGTTGCAGAACGAACGCGATCGCGCCGACCGCCGCCGCCAGAAACAGCAGCGCGCCCAGCACGTCCTGAAACAGCCGCTCCTTGTGCCAGGCCTCCGGCAGCACCGTGCGATCCAGCACGATCGTGAGAAGGCGCGCGCCCTGCAGCCACCAGACGATTTCCAGCACCTGCGCGAGCAGATGCCGCAGCGGTTCGTCCGGCCACGGCGCGGCGCGCAGCGGATTCATGCCGTAGCCGAACAGCACGTGGCTCGACAGACCGAACATCAGCGCGCGAAACGCCAGCCGCGTCAGGTCGCTCTTGCGATTCATGAAACGCCACGCAAGGAAATCGACGACCAGGATGGCCATCCCGAACAGCACACCGTCGGTCAGGGTGGGCATCGAAGTTTCCGGTCGCGTGGCGTCGTGAACCTGCGTGCGTCAGAAGGCGAAACAGCTACAACCCAACGCGCCCCAGAAGCCGTTCGAATCGCTGACCGGCACGTTCTTGCGCCACGCCCAGCCGTGCGCGTGAGCATGCACACCACACAGATTCACACAGCCGTCCACGCAGGCCACGGCCGTCGGCTTGTACCGGCTGTACCCGCCGAATTCCGCCACCGGCGACCACGACGGGCTGACCGGCAGGTCGGGCGGCGCAAGCGGCGCGAATTCGTCGTCCGCGTACACCACCTTGCCGCCCACCACGGTCAGGTTCGAGGTCAGGAACTTGATGCGGCTTTCGTCGACCGTGAAGAAGTCTTCGCTCAGCACCGCGAAGTCGGCGAACTGGCCGGGCACCAGCGCGCCTTTCTTATCGTCTTCGTTAGAAAACCACGCGCTGCCCACCGTGTAGCGGCGCAACGCTTCCATGCGGTCGAGTTTGTTCTCGCTGCCGTACATGGACGTGCCGCCGACGGTCTTGCCCGACACCATCCAGTACAGCGACACGAACGGGTTGAAGCTCGCGACGCGCGTGGCGTCCGTTCCCGCGCCGACCGGCAGGCCGGCGTCGAGCATGTGACGGATCGGCGGCGTGCGCTTCACGGCCTCTTCGCCATAACGCTGGATGAAGTACTCGCCCTGGAACGCCATGCGATGCTGGATCGCGATGCCGCCGCCGAGCGCCTTCACGCGCTCGATATTCTTCTGCGTGATGGTTTCGCAATGGTCGAAGAACCAGCGCAGTCCGTTGAACGGAATCTCCGCATTCACGCGCTCGAAGACATTCAGGAAGCGCTCGATCGATTCGTTGTACGTGGCGTGCAGACGGAACGGCCAGCGGTTCGCCACCAGCAGCCGCACCACGGCTTCGAGTTCGGTTTCCAGCGAATCGGGCAGGTCCGGACGCGGCTCGAGAAAGTCTTCGAAGTCCGCGGCGGAGAACACCAGCATTTCGCCGGCGCCGTTCACGCGCAGGAAGTCGTCGCCTTCGCCGGGTTTGGTCATCTTCACCCACTTCGCGAAGTCCTCGATTTCCTTCTTCGCGTTCTGCGTGAACAGGTTGTACGCAATACGTACGGTCAATTCGCTGTTTTTCGCCAGATCCATGATGACGGCGTAGTCATCCGGATAGGCCTGATAGCCGCCGCCCGCGTCGATTGCGCTGGTCACGCCGAGGCGGTTCAGTTCGCGCATGAAATGGCGCGTGGAATTGCGCTGATCTTCCAGCGCGAGCTTCGGGCCTTTCGCGAGCGTGGCGTACAACAGGCCGGCGTTGGGCCGGGCAATCAGCATGCCGGTCGGATTGCCGCGCTTGTCGCGCTGAATCTCGCCGCCCGGCGGATTCGGTGTGTCTTTGGTGTAGCCGACCGCGCGCAGCGCCGCCGCATTCAGCAGTGCGCTGTCATACAGATGCAGGATGAACACCGGCGTATCCGGCGCAATCGCATTGATTTCTTCGAGCGTGGGGCCACGCCGCTCGGCAAACTGGAATTCGTTCCAGCCGCCCACCACGCGCACCCATTGCGGCGCCGGCGTGCGGGCTACCTGCTTGCGCAGCATGTCGAGCGCGTCGGCCAGCGAAGGCACGCCGTCCCAGCGCAACTCCATGTTGAAGTTCAGACCGCCGCGAATGACGTGCAGGTGCGAGTCGTTCAAACCCGGAATCACGGTGCGGCCTTTGAGGTCGACGTGACGCGTGTTGTGGTTCGCGTGACGCATCACCGTTGCGTGGGAACCCGAGGCGAGAACGCGGCCGTCGGCGACGGCGAGCGAATCGACGAACGACCGCTTGTCGTCCTGCGTCGCGATCTTGCCGTTGAAGAACACGACCTCGGCCGGCGTCAGTTCGGAAGTACTGGAATTCATGACGATCCTCTTGAGGAGCGCTCCGGCAAGTAAGCGCGAAGCGTTTCCAGGAAAGCTCGGAAGCGAAGAAACGTAGCAGCGGGAAAGCAGAAGAGCCGGCCGGCGCCCGCACGCGGCGGGCGCTTCCGGAAACGATGCGGTTTAGCCCGCTTCGCTCGCGTGTTCGCCGAGAATCGACTTGGCGTAACGCACGCCGATACCGTACGAGCTATGCGCCTTCAGGATGTCCATGCAGCCTTCGTAGGTTGCGCTGCGCGCCCAGTCGCGTTGCAGTTCGAACATGAACTGCAGCGACGTCATCGGCACTGCGCCGGCCTGGATGATGCGCTGCACTGCGCGCTCGTGCGCTTCGTGGCTCACGTCGCCGCAAGCGTCGGTCGGCACGTAGATTTCGTAGCCTTCGGCGATCATCTGGATCGTCGGGAACGACACGCACACTTCCGTCCACAGGCCGGCCAGCACGATCTTCTTGCGGCCGGTGGCTTCGATGGCCTTGCGGAAATTCACGTCTTCCCACGAGTTCATCGAGGTGCGGTCGACCGGCGCCTGCTCCGGAAACACCGATTGCACTTCCGGCACCATGTCGCCGCTGAACGACTTGGCCGCTACCGTGGTGAGGATCGTCGGGACCTTGAAGAGCTTCGCGGCCTTCGCGACAGCCTGCACGTTGTGCAGGATGTTGGTGCGTTCGTGCGACATCGTGCCGAAGAACATTTGCGGCTGATAGTCGATCAGCGCAACGGCACAGGTGTCGGGGGTCAAGAGTTCTTTGGACATTTCGGGCTCCGTAGGGAATTGATTGCACAGTCTGAATTGCACTGCGGTACTCGCCGTCATGGCGAGGAAAACTGGAGCCCATTCTAGCCACGGGTTTTTGCCGAGTCCTTGGCAAGCGGCCTTAATAGTTCTTAAAAAAAATGTAAGGAAACGACCGCTGCAGCAAAGCGAAATGCGGCGGCCGCGATTGACGCCTGCCAGGCTCGCCGACCGACGCTCAGAACTTTTCACATTTTCTGCAGGACTTTATCGGCGATGCATTCCTACACTGCACTCACTTCGAATCGCGCTCGCGCAGTCTGGAATGAATGACATGCTTAATGCCGCCAGGCCGCCGTACGCGGCATCGCACGCTCAGCCTTCCAGCGACGCACGCAGCCGCGCTTCGAGAAACTGAACCAGCGCGCGCACTTTGCTGGACTGACGACGATTGGGCAGATACGCGGCGTAGACGACGGCGTCGCCCGATTGCGGACTCGCGTCGAACTGTTCGAAGAGGCGCATCAGACGGCCCGCGCGTATGTCGGCGGCAACCTGCCACTCGGGCAGCAAGGCGACACCGCGTCCCGCAAGAACGGCCTCGAGCAGGATGTCGAGATTATTCGAGAGCAGATGCCCGCGCACGTCGACGCGCTGCTGCGCGCCGTCGCGCTGGAAAGTCCACACCTGATGGACGCGATAGCCGCCGCCATAGGCGAAGCGCAGGCACTCGTGCTCGCCGAGGTCCTGCGGTGTCTGGGGCATGCCGCTGCGTTCGAGGTAGTCGTGGCTCGCCACGACGTAGCGCGGATTGTCCGCGAGTTTTTTGACAATCAGATTCGCGTCGCGGTCGGCGAGACCGATACGTATCGCGACATCGATCCGTTCCAGCGCGAGGTCGACGAAATGATCGGCGACCACCACATCGAGAAACACGCGCGGGTTGTCGGAGAGAAAAGCCGCGAGGTGCGGCGCGAGACGCAACCGGCTGTAGGTGGACGGCACGGAAATACGCAGCGCGCCGACCGGCGCCGCGCCGCTGTCGAACACGCTTTCGTCGGCTTCGGCCAGATCGTCGAGCACCTTGGAAACCTGCTCGACGTAGGCAATGCCGGCATCCGTGAGGCTGACCTTGCGTGGCGTGCGGGTCAGCAAGGCGGCGCCGAGCGAGGCTTCGAGCGAATCCATCAGCCGCGTGACGGACGAAGTGGCAACGCCCAGGCGCTGCGCGGCCTTCGAAAAGCCGCCGGCGTCGGCGACTTCCAGCAGGGTTTTGACGGCGAGGAATTTGTCCATGCGGCCTCATGCGAATTTGGTTGCGTAAAACGCAACGCTCGCTTGCATTTTATCCCCATTCAACAATAACAACGCAATGATTAAGCTGCCTGCATGAACCTGACCCGAGGTGCGACATGCAAGACATTCAGATCGAAGTGAATTACGACTTTATTTGCCCGTGGTGCTGGATCGGGCAGCGCAATCTGACGGCGGCGTTGCAGCAGACAGACGCGGGGACCGCTGTTTCCATCCGCTATGTGCCGTTCGAACTGAATCCCGCCATGCCCGCCGAGGGTATGGACCGGCGCGTCTACCGCAGCCAGAAGTTCGGCAGTTGGGCGCGCTCGCAGATCATGGACGCGCAGGTCACGGCCGCAGGGCTCGCTGGCGGCGTGCACTTTCATTACGACACGGTGGCACGCACGCCGAACACGCGGCTCGCGCACCGGCTGATGCAGTTCGCCCAGCAACGCAACGATGCGCGCGCGACCGGTTCACTCTACGAAGCGCTCTTCGCCGCCTATTTCGCCCAGGGCCGCGATATCGGTGCGCTCGACACGCTCGCGGCCATCGCAGCGGAGCAAGGATTCGACGCGGATGACGTCCGCGCCTATCTGCTCTCCGATTCGGGCGAGCGCGAAGTCGACGCGGCGCGCGCACGATCGAGCCAGCTCGGCGTGCAAGCCGTGCCGACGATTCTGATCGACGGCACGGCAATCAGCGGTGCGCAGCCGCCCGTGGTTTTCGTCAACGCGCTGCGGTCGGCAGGGCAAAGGAAAGCAGCATGAGATCCATCGAAAAGCCGCGCGCCGTCGTGATCGGCGGATCGCTCGGCGGTTTGCTCACGGCCAGTACGATGCGCGCCGCCGGTTGGGACGTGGACGTGTTCGAGACCTCGCCCAACCAGTTGGAGAGCCGCGGCGGCGGTGTCGTGCTGCAACCGGACGTGCTGGACGCGCTCGACTACGCCGGTGTGACGTTGCCGAATCCGCCGGGCGTGGCGTCGGGCGACCGCATCTATCTGGACCGCAACGACCGCGTGGTCGAACAGCTTTATATGCCGCAGATGCAGACGTCGTGGAGCCTGCTGCACCGCGCGATGAAAAACGCGTTGCCTGCGCAGCATCTGCACACGGGCGAGACCTTCGCCGATTTTCATATGGATGGCGAACGGATCGTCGCGCAGTTCGAAAGCGGCCGCAGCGAAAAGGCCGATCTGCTGATCGGCGCGGACGGTATCCGCTCGACGCTCAGGCGGCGTCTGCTGCCGGAGATTCTGCCGGTCTACGCGGGCTACGTGGCATGGCGCGGACTCGTGGACGAACCCGACCTGCCGCGCGTCGCCGCCGACATGCTGCGCGACCGGTTCGCGTTCCAGCACGGCGACGGCTACTCGGGACTCTGCTATCTGATTCCCGGCGACAACGATTCGACCGTATTCGGTCAGCGTCGCTGGAACTGGGTGTGGTATCGCCAGTACAGCGCCGAACGGCTCGACGAATTGCTGGTGGATCGCAACGGCGTGAAACGCGCGTTTTCGCTGCCGCCCGGTACAGCCAAACGCGCGGACATCGCCCATCTGCGCGAGGACGCGCCGAAGTGGCTAGGCCCGACGTTCCGCGCGCTGGTGGAGGCCACCGACGATCCCTTCATGCAGCCGATCGTCGATCTGCGCGCGCCGAAGATGGTGTTCGGCCGCGCGGTGCTGCTCGGCGACGCCGCCTCGGTGCCGCGTCCGCACACGGCAGGCAGCACCGCGAAGGCCGCGGCCAATGCGCATGCGCTAGCTCAAGCATTGGCATCGACGTGGCAAAGCGGCGCGACGATCGATTCGGCGCTCAAGCGTTGGGAAAACCAGCAATTGCAGCGCGGCAAGCTGATGACCGATCTGGGTATTTCGCTCGGCGATCGCGTGATGAATCTCGCGCGCTGAGTCCGCAGTCTTTTTCTTCTTTTTTCTGGGAGCAGTCATGTCGATTCAGGCATCCACCGTGACGGGCGGCACAGGTCCCGTCAAGCTGACACGCAGTCTGATCGCGCTGTTTGCATTCTGTTGCGGCGCCATCGTCGCGAACCTGTACTACGCGCAACCGATCACCGAACTGATCGCGCCGGACGTGCACATGTCCGGCGGCATGGCCAGCCTGATCGTTTCGCTTACGCAGATCGGCTACGCGTTCGGCCTGTTCTTTCTGGTGCCGCTCGGCGACCTGCTGGAAAACCGCAAGCTGATGATCACCACCGCGCTGGTGTCGATCGTGAGTCTGGCCGCCGCGACGTTCGTGCATCAGCCGGGACCGTTCCTCGTCGTCTCGCTGCTGATCGGTTTCAGTTCGGTCGCCGTGCAGATCCTGATTCCGCTCGCCGCGCACCTCGCGCCCGATGAATCGCGCGGCAAAGTGGTCGGCAACATCATGAGCGGCCTGCTGCTCGGCATTCTGCTGTCGCGTCCGGTGTCCAGCGTGGTGGCCGGCCACTTCGGCTGGCGCGCCGTGTTCGGCACCGGCGCCGTGCTGATGGCCATCGTGACCACGGTGCTCGCGCTGACCATTCCGCGCCGCCAGCCGGATCACAAGGCGAGCTACTTCGAACTGATCGGCTCGCTCGGCCATCTGCTGCGCACGATGCCGGTGCTGCGTCATCGCTCGCTGTATCAAGGCTTGATGTTCGCTTCGTTCAGCCTGTTCTGGACCGCGATTCCCGTGGAGCTGACCCGTCAGTTCGGGCTCACGCAAACCGAGATCGGCATCTTCGCGCTGGTCGGCGCCATCGGCGCGACATCGGCGCCGGTCGCGGGCCGTCTCGCCGACGCGGGCCATACCGTGCGGGCGACCCTGATCGCGCTGGTGGTGGGCGCGCTCGCTTATACGCCGGCCCTGATTCATCCGGCGTGGGGCGTGATCGGTCTGGTCGCGACCGGCATCGTGCTCGACTTCGCCGTGCAGATGAACATGGTGCTCGGCCAGCGCGAGATCTACGCGCTGCATGCGGCGAGCCGTAACCGTCTGAACGCGCTGTACATGACCAGCATCTTCGTGGGCGGCGCATTCGGTTCGGCGCTTGCCAGCCCGCTTTACGAGCACGGCGGCTGGCCGCTCGTCGCCGCCGTGGCCACGGCCTTTCCGCTGATCGCGCTGGTTCACTACCTCGTGATCGGCCGGCCGCACGCTGCCCGCATTGCCTGATACGCGTATTCCCTCGAAACCGGACGCTTCGACGTCCGGTTCAGAACGTTTCAGCGTGGCTTCAGGAATTCTTGCCGGCCTGGCGATACGCTGATCGACAGTGTCATTCACCGGGCGACGTCAGATCGCTCGCAAAAGGAACCACCATGTCCTCACTTTCGCCTTTGCTCGACGGCTTCGATCTGTCGGGACTGCGCTTGCCGAATCGCGTCGTCATGGCGCCGATGACCCGTTCGCGTGCGCCGCTGCGCGGCCGTCCGACTGGAATGATGGCCGAGTATTACGTGCAGCGCGCGTCGGCGGGATTGATCGTCAGCGAAGCGACCAACGTGAGTTCGTCCTCGCTCGCGTTCGACCTCACGCCGGGCATCTTCACGGCCGAGCAGATGGACGGCTGGCGTGACATCACGAGCCGGGTGCACGCCGCGGGCGGCCGCATCTTCATGCAGTTGTGGCATAGCGGACGCGTCAGTTCGTTCGCGCTGCTCGGCGGCGAAGCGCCGCTGTCGCCCTCGGGCCTGAACGACGACCTCGAACAGTTGCAGGTGTGGGGGCAACTGCACAACGGCGAATACACGAAGATTCACGCCACGCCGTCGCGCGCCATGTCGCTCGACGAAGTGCAGCGCGTGATCGCGGATTTCCGGCAAGGCGCGGCGAATGCGATCGCGGCCGGTTTCGACGGCGTGGAAGTCCATGCGGCGAACGGTTATCTGCCGCACCAGTTCCTTTCTTCGACCACCAACACTCGCGACGACCGTTACGGCGGCTCGGTGGCAAACCGCGCCAATTTTCTGCGCGACATTCTCACGGAGATCGGCTCCGTCGTGCCGCCCGGCAAAGTCGGCGTACGCATCTCGCCGTACGCGCACTACAACAACGTGCGCGACGCCGACCCAGACGGCACCTACGACTACGTCGGCAGGATGCTCGACGAATTCGGCGTGGCCTACGTGCATGCAGCGGATACGAACGGCTGGAGCGGTCAGCCGGATTTGCCGCGCATCATCGAACGTCTGCGCGGCGTGTATTCCGGCACGCTGATGGTGAACGGCGCGATTTCCGTCGACCATGCCGAGACCCTGGTGCGCGATGGTCAGGCGGATCTCGTGGCGTTCGCGCGCGTCTACATCGCCAATCCCGATCTGGTCGAACGGATCGCGGCGGGCGCGCCGCTCGCCACGCCGCATTCGAAAGGCTGGTACGGCGGCGACGCGGCCGGCTATATCGACTACCCGGCCTTCAATGGCAGCGGACACACCGCGCAACCGGACGTGACGCAGGCATGACGCTATCCTTCGCCCACTCGTACGGCGCGACGCGCGCCGTGTCTTTTCACCCCGACTCACGTGACAGGTGCGCGCATGACTCGCAAGTCTAGATTGCTGGCGGGCGGCGGCGTGGTCGTCGTGGCCGGCCTGATCGCGGCGTTTCTGCTGATGTGGCGGCCGGCCATCGCGCCAGTCACGCCGCCTGCCGGATCATCGTTCGACGCGCAGACGCGGCTCGCCGGTGCGCGCGCGGTCGCGCTCGGCGACTGCATCGTGTGTCATACCGCGAAGGGCGGCAAGCCGTTCGCGGGCGGTTTGCCGCTCGCCACGCCGTTCGGCACGATCTACGCGACCAACATCACACCGGACGCCGACACCGGCATCGGCAACTGGTCGCTCGAAGCGTTCACGCGCGCGGTGCGCTACGGCGTCGCGCGCGACGGGCATCTGCTCTATCCGGCGTTTCCGTACATTCACTTCACGCGCATGTCGGATAACGACATCTCGGCGGCCTACGCGTATCTGATGACACGCGAGCCGGTCAACGCCACCGCGCCCGCCAACAAGCTGATCTTCCCGCTGAACTTCCGTCCCCTGCTGGCGTTCTGGAACGTGCTGTTCCTGCATCCCGGCGCGCAACAGCCGGACACGTCGAAAGACGCCGAATGGAATCGCGGCAAGCTGCTGGTGGACGGTCTCGGCCACTGCGCGTCGTGTCATTCGCCGCTCAATGCGATCGGCGGTGAGAAGTCCGGTCATGCGTTCGACGGCGGCGTGGTGGACGGCTGGGAAGCGCCTGCGTTGAACGCGCTCGGCGCGGCACCCAAGGCCTGGTCGAAGGAGCAATTGGTCACGTATCTGCGCACCGGCCGCGCGAGCGAACACGGCGCGGCGGCGGGACCGATGCTGCCCGTCACGCGCGATCTGGCGACCGTGCCCGTGGAAGACGTGCAAGCCATCGCCACGTACCTGCTTTCGATCCAGAAACCGCAAGCCGCAGCCGCCGCGCTTGCCACCGACACCGGCGCGCACGCTGCCGTTGCCGCTTCGCCCGACGCACAACGCGGCGCGCTGCTGTTCGCCGCTTCCTGCGCGCAATGCCACGGACCGAACGCGCCGATGCAGTCGATCGGCGAGCGTCCCACCCTGGCGTTCAGCACGGCCGTGAATGCCGCGTCGCCGCGCAACGCGATCCAGATGATGTTGAGCGGCAACGGCTGGCACGGCGAAGACAGCATGAACTACATGCCCGCCTTCAGCCAGATTTACGACGACCAGCAGATCGCCGATCTCGCGTCCTACATTCGCACGGCGTATTCGCAGCGCGGCCCGTGGAGCGATGTGCCGGCGCTGGCTGCGAAGGTCAGAAAGGAGAACCACGCGCGATGATCCAACTCACCGTCAACGGCGTGCAGCACACGCTCGATATCGATCCCTCGACGCCGCTGCTCTACGCGCTGCGCAACGACCTGCAACTGCACGGCGCGAAGTTCGGCTGCGGCCTCGGACAATGCGGCGCATGCACCGTGATCGTGGATGGCGAAGCCGTTTTCTCGTGCGTCGTGCCGGTCGCGTCGATCGGCAAAAAGCCCGTGCGGACGATCGAAAGTCTCGGCACGATCGAGCATCCCGGTCCGCTGCAAAAAGCGTTTATCGACCATCAGGCGGCGCAGTGCGGGTACTGCATCGCCGGCATGATCATGCGCGCGCAGGCGCTGCTCGACCGCAATCCGCGTCCAGGCGAACGCGAACTGCTCGATCACATGGAACCGAACCTCTGCCGCTGCGGCACGCACAAGCGGATTCTCGCGGCGATCCGCGAAGTCGCGCATCTGCCGTCGCCCGATAACGCCGATAAAAGCGCGGCGGGAAGCACCGTGAGTCAGGGAGGCGCCCAATGAGCGTCGAAGAAGAAACGATCAACGAAGGACGCCGCCGTTTCATGCTGTCGGGCGCGCTGCTGGTGAGCTTCAGCATGATCCCCGGGGTCGACGCGATGGCCCAGGAAGTGATTGCCGACGAAGGCGCCGCCGTGCATATCGGCAAGGCGACCCAGGCGCTCGGCGGCAGTCTGAAGACCAATCCGTACCTCGATTCGTGGATCAGAATCGACCGTGCGGGCAAGGTCACGGTCTACACCGGCAAGGTGGAACTCGGCACGGGCGTGCGTACCGCGCTGCTTCAGGTGGCCGCCGAGGAACTCGACATGGCGCCCGCGCTGATCACCTTCCTGACCGCCGACACCGGCGCATCGCCCGACGAAGGTCTCACCGCCGGCAGCCACACGATCGCCGACAGCGGCACCGCCCTGCTCAACGCATCGGCGCAAGTGCGCGGGCTACTTGTCGACGCGGCGGCGAAGCACTTCGGCGTGGATAGTGCGACGCTGAGCACGCGCAACGCCGTCATCAAACTACCGGACGGCCGCAGCATGACGTATGGCGAGGCCGTGGGTCTCGTCGATCTTCACCGCGTAGCGACACCCACGTCACCGTTGAAGAACCCCGCTACCTTCGGCATGATCGGCACCTCGCTGCCGCGCGTGGATATTCCGCGCAAGGTGACGGGCGGCGTGAGTTACGTGCAGGACATGACGATGCCGGGCATGGTCCACGCGCGCGTGGTGATGCCGCCCGTCTACGAGGCGCGGTTGCTCAGCACCAACACGCCCGAGGTTCTGAACATGCCGGGCGTCATCAAGGTGATCCGCAACGGCAGCCTGCTTGCGGTGGTCGCGAAAGGCGAATGGCAGGCGGTGCGCGCTCAGCGCGCGCTGGCCGCCGGGTGTCGGTGGAGCGAAGGGCGCGCGCTGCCCGACCCCGCCACCGTGCATCGCGAACTCAAGTCGATCTCGACCCAGCACATCGAAATCGCCAACACGCATGACCTGACGAGCCCCGCCGTCAGGAAACTCGCGGCCCGCTATACGCGACGCTACATGCTGCACGGCTCGATTGGGCCATCGTGCGCGGTGGGTCTCTTCAAGGACGGCGACCTGACCGTCTGGACGCATTCGCAAGGCGTCTATCCGCTGCGCGACGGGCTGGCTGAAATGATGTCGATGCCCAAGGAAAAGATTCGCTGCATTCACGTGGAAGGCTCGGGCTGCTACGGACACAATCCCGCCGACGATGCCGCCGCGCATGCCGCGCTGATCGCGCGTGAAATGGATGGCCAGCCGGTGCGTGTGCAGTGGATGCGCGAGCAGGAAAACACGTGGGACCACTACACGCCGGCCATGGTCACCGAAGTGAGTGCATCGCTCGACGCGGGCGGCAGTATCGTCGATTGGGACTACGCACTGTGGAGCAGTTCGCACAACGAGCGCATCGTCAACGCGGGCCGGCTGATTCCCGCGCAGTTGCTCGAGAAGCCGTTCGTGTCCGCACCGTCGGTGCCGATGGTGCAGCCCGAAGGCGGCGGGGATCGCAATGCGATCCCGCTATACAAGCTGCCGAACCTGCACGTCATGAACAATTTTTCGCCGACCATGCCGCTGCACACGTCGGCGATGCGTTCGCTCGGCGCGCACATGAACGTCTTCACGATCGAGTCGTTCATGGACGAACTGGCCGCGGCGGCCGGCGCCGATCCGGTTGCGTTTCGCCTGAAGCACTTGCAGGACCCGCGTGCGCGCGACGTCATCAAACTGGCGACGGACAAGTTCGGCTGGCCGCGTCCGGCGCGCAAACGCAATCATGGTGTCGGCTTTGCGTTCGCGCAGTACAAGAACCTGATGGCCTACGTCGCGCTGGCGGTCGAGATTTCCGTCGTGCCGGAAACGGGTCAGGTCGTGCTCGAACATGCGGTGGCCGCCGTGGACTGCGGACAGATCGTCAATCCCGATGGCGTACGCAATCAGATCGAAGGCGGCATCATCCAGTCGGCCAGTTGGACGCTGTATGAACAGTTGCAGTTCGACACGAAGCGGATTCGCAGCTTCGACTGGAGCAGCTATCCGATCCTGCGTTTTTCGGCGGTGCCGAAGAGCGTGGACGTGCACCTCATCAACCGACCCGGCGAGCGTTTTCTCGGCGCAGCAGAAGCGTCGATGGGACCGACTGCCGGCGCCTTGAACAATGCGCTGTTCGACGCCACCGGCAAACGTCTGCGCGATATGCCGCTGGGCGGCGAAAATCTGCGCAAGCTGATCGACGTGTAACGGAACGTGCGGCTTCCTTCAGGATCGCAAAAAAGCGGGCGGCAAGATGATCTTGCCGCCCGCTTTTACATGCGACGCGTCTACGCGGAATTGGCCGCCGAACGCAGCGCGTCGAGCAGACTGCGCACGTCGCGGTCGCCGTCGTAACGGTGGCCGTTGATGAACAACGTGGGCGTGCCGTTCACACCGCTGCGCAAGCCGCTGTCGAAATCCCGCTGGATGTTCTCGTCATAGGCGCCGTCGAAAGCGCCTTGCAGATCGCGCGTGTGCAGACCCAACTGCTCGCCGTATTCGAGCAACGCCGAGTCGTTCAAGGCTTGCTGGTTTTCGTAGAGCGCGTCGTGCGCTTCCCAGAACTTGCCCTTGACCGCCGCCGCTTCCGAGAACTGCGCGGCGTGCAAGGCATGCGGATGCATGTCCGTCAGCGGAAAGTGACGGAAGACGAAGCGCATCTGCGCGCCCATGGCTTCCTGAACGGCCTTCACCACGCCGTACATCGCGCCGCAATACGGGCATTCGAAGTCGCCGTATTCGACGAGCGTGACGGGCGCGTCCACGGTGCCCTGAATGTGATCGAGAGACCCGACCGGCGGAGAGAGATGGCTCATGGTGTGTCCTGTTTCGTGGGAGATTCGAGATGCTCGAGCGCGTCGAGAATTCCATCGACGCCGGGATTCACGGTGATAGGCGAGACATAGGCCCAGCGTATGACGCCGTCTTTATCGAGGACGAACAACGCGCGCTCGCACACGCCGTCGCTCGCGCGATAAACGCCGTAGCGGCGCGCCACGTCACCTTTCGGCTCGAAGTCGGCCAGCAGCGGGAAATGATATTTGCGCTGCGCCGAATAAGCCGCATGCGACCACGCGCTATCCACCGAAATGGCAACGAGTTGCGCGCCGAACCGGTGCAACGCGGGCAGCGCGGCGTTGAACAGACCCAACTCGTCGCCGCAAACCGGGCTCCAGTCCGCCGGATAAAACGCGATGACCACGGGCGCGCCGCGAAGCTCGGAGAGCGAGATCTTCTGATCGGGTGTGGCCTGCAGCGTGAAGTCCGGCGCGAGCGTCCCTGCGTCGAGAACGTGACTGGCGGATGGTGAAGACGGGTTCGACATGAATGGCTACGCTCCTCTCGTTGCATGCTGGGCCGCGCCCTCTGCACGACCTTTCGTGTCTAGCAGAATAGGCCGGATGAAAACGCAGCAACAGCTATGCATTGGGTTCGATGAATCACGACCAGGCAGGTGTGAGTAACACCTTCGTATAGTGGCGCGTCTCTCGACGCTTTTCTTTTTCGTGCAACCGGTCGGCTTCGATCTGTGCCGTGCATTTCGGAAAGAAAGTCTGGCAAAGCAATGGTCAAATTTCGACAAGTCGAATACCGAATTTTCAAGTCCATCATGTCTACGCTCATCGCCCGGCCCGATACCGAAACACGCGAACGCCTCATTCTCTGGATCAGAAAACGCATGGACGAATGCGGCATCACGCTGGCGGCGCTGGAGCGTGCAATGGAAGAAGAGATCGAGCAGGCCCGACATCTAACCCGCTACCAGGATGCATCCGGCAATTGCTGGAGCGGCGAAGGCAGCTTGCCGGAGTGGCTGCGCCGCGCCGTGGCGGCGGGACAGAGCATCGAACATTTCCGCAGCGAAAGCGCGTGAGAGACGAGGCCGTCGCGTGGCACTGTCGTCGCGTTTCTTTTGCCGGAGAGGAGTCTGAGAAAAATGAAACCCGATCGTAGTCACGCCGAAGGTGTCATCGTCGAACTGGGCCAACTCGCTCATCTGCTCGTTGAAGTCGCCACCGCGCTCGATGGTCAGCGGCAGTCGCTCGCCGCCTTGCACGACACACTCGAGCGCACGTCGGGGCTCGACGGTGCGCTCGCGCCATTCGCGGAGCAGTCGCGCCAGTTCCTCGATTCCGAAGTGCGCGGCGCGCAACAGGCCATTCAGACCACCGCCGAACTCAACGCCGGCATGAGCGCACAGGTCGCGCTGCTCACGAGCGTCGTGCAGGAAGCCAGAGAACTCGACGACGACACACTCACCGATCCCATGCGCGCCGCGCTGTGGGACAAGATGTCGCCGCGCGTGGACACCATCATCAGCTCGGTCAATCATCATCTTTCGCTGGCACTCGGCACGCTCGACCTGGCCGCGCGTGTCATCGAGCGATCTCATCCGATCTGGCAGGCGGCGTCGGAAAGCTGAGCGCGCCGATCGCGCAGAACGGTCGCCGTGTTCAGGACTTTGTAATCGCACGTGAGCGCGGCGCAAGCTTGCGCGAGCGACTGCCTGCGTGGCGCGAAGTCAATCCCATGTTGTACACGGGAGACACTGGTGCCGGCCCCGACTACCTAAAAATTTTGACGGCAATATGATGCGCCTGGCTAAAAGCCACGCATGAAGCGCGGGTCCTATCGGCCCGCGCTTCGCCTCATAACTACACACGGGGAAAAACTCTGTGAAGACAACTCTTCGCGTCGTCGCTGGCGCAATCATCGCTATCGCGGCTCAATCCGCATTCGCACAAAGCTCGGTCACGCTGTACGGCATCGTCGACACGAGCGTGCGCTATCTCACCAACGCCAATGCCAACAACGACAGCCAGGTGTCGATGGGCGTCGGTCCGATCACCGGCAGCCGTTTCGGCCTGAAGGGTTCCGAAGACCTCGGCGGCGGCCTCTCGGCGGTGTTCCGTCTCGAGAACGGCTTCAACCTGTGGAACGGCCAGTTCGCTAGTTCCAATACGCTCTTCAACCGGATGGCTTATGCCGGGCTGTCTAGCAACCAGTACGGCGCGCTGACGTTCGGCCGCCAGAATACGCCGCTGTTCGATCAACTCGGCAACGTCTACGATCCGCTGACCGTGGGTAACTACGATCAGGACGGCTGGCTGCCGGGTGCGCTCGGTTACGGTCTGCGTCAGAACAATTCGGTGAAGTACAACGGCCAGTTCGGCGGCCTGAACGTGGAAGCGATGTACAGCTTCGGCGGCGTCGCGGGCAGCACTGGCGCGAACAACATGTACGCCTTCACGGCGTCGTACACGTACAGCGGTCTGTCGCTCGACGCAGGCTTCCAGCAGAACAGCGACGTGAAGAACAACAAGTTCAACGTGGTCAACGTGAGCGCGGTCTACGCATTCAGCACCGTCAAGGCATTCGCGGGCTGGCTGCACTCGCAGGACAACACCGGCGTCGTCGACCAGTACATGGCGGCGGCGGGTTCGCCGGCCGCCAGCTGGGCAACGCCCGTGACCAACACCAACCGCATCGACGACGGCTTCTACGTCGGCTCGACGTGGCAGGTCACGGCACCGCTGCTGCTGACGGCCGCCGCCTACTACGACCACTCGCGCAACGCGCTGAATGCCGACGGCACGACGCTCGGTCGCGGCGTGCGTTACTCGGGCGTGCTGCTGGCCGAGTACTCGCTGTCCAAGCGCACCGAAGTGTATGGCACGGTCGACTTCATCCGTGGCACCGGCGCCGCGCAAGCGGACTTCCCGGGTCGCAACAACCAGACCGGCGTGGCAGTCGGTTTGCGCAACATCTTCTGATGGCCGGCCCGGCTCAGGCCGGGCACGTCTGTCGGCGAACAGCGGCGCGCACCTCCGGGTGCGCGCCGTTTTTTTATGCGGCCGTATGCGCAGTAGATTACACACTGGAAGGAAACCTGGATTAGAATGCGAGTGATTCTCATTAACCAGTGACTTCCGCCGGCGTTCGTCCCGTGTCCAATTCATCCGCAATGCCTTATCAGGCCGCCGCCGTGAGCACGCTCTACGTCGAGCATCACCGCTGGCTCGTGAGCTTCCTGCAACGCAGACTCGGCGACCGCGACAACGCCGCCGACCTGGCGCACGACACGTTCGAACGGCTGATGCACGGCTATCCGGAACACGCGCTGCAACAGCCGCGCGCCTATCTGACGACGATCGCCAAGAATCTGGTGGTCAGCCATTTCCGGCATGCGCAGGTCGAACGGGCCTATCTCGACGTGCTGGCGACCCATCCTGAAGCCACCGCGCCCTCGCTCGAAGCGCGCGCGCTGATTCTCGAAACGCTCGACCAGCTCTGCCGGCTGATCGAGAAAATGCAGCCGCGCACGCGCGCCATTTTTCTGCTCGCTCAACTCGACGGCCTCAGCTATCCACAGATCGCGCAGCAACTCGACCTGTCGCTCGACGTGGTGAAGAAGGCCATGTCCAAGGCGCTGCAGCAATGCTATCTGGTGGTCTACGAATGACCTGCACGCGCCCGCTCGAACGCGCAACGCCATGAGCGCCGCGCCTCGTATCGATGCGTCGATCGTCGCGCAGGCGGCGGACTGGATCGTCAAGCTGCAAGCCGGCGCGAGTCCGCGCGATCACGCCGCGTGCCAACGCTGGCGAGCCCGCAGTCCACTGCATGAAGAAGCGTGGCGGCGCATGACCTCGCTCACGCAAAGCCTCGATGAAAACGTGGCGCGGATCGGGCCGCAAGCCACGCGCTCGGTGCTCGACAGCGTGACCGGCGCGCAGCAGAAACGGCGCCGCACGCTGACGCGTCTGCTGGGATTGTCGGCGACGGGGGTGATGGGATGGGGCTTGATGGAGCGGCTGCCGTGGCGCGGCTGGAGCGCCGGTTATCGCACCGCGACCGGCGAACGCCGCGAGTTCATTCTCGCCGACGGCACGCGTCTCATGTTGAACACCGGCAGCGCCGCCGATGTCCGTTTCGATGACCGGCAACGCCGCATCGCGCTGTACGAAGGCGAGATTCTCGTCATCACCGGACGCGATCCGGCGGGCCGCCCCTTGCACGTCGCGACGCGTAACGGCGTCATCACACCGGTTGGTACGCGCTTCACCGTGCGCCAGCCTGCGGAAAACGAAGGCGATACGCAGGTCAGCGTGATCGAAGGCGCGGTGGAGATCCGTCCGGACGATGCGTCGGGTCGCGTGCTGACGCTCGCGCGCGGTCAGAGCACGTCGTTTGGCCGCGTCGACATCGCGCCGCCAGTCACGCTGGAACCCGGCAACGTGGCGTGGATCGACGGGCTGCTGGTGGCGCGCAACATGCGGCTCGGCGATTTCATCGCGGAACTGTCGCGCTACCGGCGCGGCATTCTGCGCTGCGATACGTCCGCGAGCGATTTACGCGTGACGGGCTCGTTCCCCGTGCAGGACACCGACAAGGTACTGCGTCTGTTGCAGCAGGTTCTGCCCGTCGGCATTCAAACGCGCTCCAGCTATTGGGTGACGCTGACGCGTCGCACCAGCTGACGCTTTCTTTCGCTAAAACCCCACCCGAAAAAAGTCGGCACTGTTTTTCGATTCGCGCGTTAGACCTCATAAGACGAAGCCGATGCGCACGGCGGCGTCATCCAATCAACGCTCGAATCAAGGATTTTTCATGGCACGAGGCCATTGCCGCGCCGCTGCGCACCGCCGCTTCAGTCACGCTCTTCGTCACAGCTTGCGTCACACGGTTCGTCGTACTCCCAGGCTGTCCACGCTAACGGTCGCGCTTGCGCTCGCCGGCGCGGTTGCGCCGCTGTCGGTGGTCGACGCGCGCGCGCAAACGGGACGCACCGAAACCGACACGCGTCGCTACGACATTCCCGCCGGTCAACTGGACGAAGCGCTCATTGCGTTCGGCCGCACGTCCGGCGTGATGGTCGGCACCGACCCTGCCCTGACACGCGGCGTGCAAAGCGCCGGATTGCACGGCACGTATAGCGCGTCGGCAGGACTGAACGCCCTGTTGCAAGGCACCGGCGTGGAAGCCGTCGCCGTGGAAGGCGGCGTCTACCGGTTGCATCGCTTGCCCACGCCGGTCGAGCAGAGCGGACCGACCGAACTGAAGCCGGTTCACGTGCGAGGCCGCGCCGAAAACGCGTGGACCGCAACCGACGGTTACGTCGCCTTGCGCAGTGCCGCCGGCACCAAGACCGATACGCCGCTGCTCGAAACGCCTCAGTCGATCTCCGTGGTCACGGCCGATCAGATCACCGACCAGGCCGCGCAAAGTGTCGGCGCCACGCTGCGTTACTCGCCCGGCGTGCGCGGCGACAGCTTCGGCGTGACGACCGACCGCGACTACGTTCGCGTGCGCGGCTTCATGCCGAACTTCTATCTCGACGGCCTCATGCTGCCCTATGGCCTGGGCGGACAGGGCGCGCAATCCGAGCCGTTCGGACTCGAACGCGTGGAAGTGGTGCGAGGACCGTCTTCGGTGCTGTTCGGCCAGAATCCGCCCGGCGGCATCATCAGCATGACGAGCAAGCGGCCTACCGAAGAAGCGCGTCACGAAGTGGAGTTGCAAGGCGGCAATTTCGATCACGTGCAAGGCGCGTTCGATTTCAGCGGTCCCGTCGATCCCGACGGCAAGCTGCTGTATCGCTTCGTCGCGCTGCGTCGAGATAGCGGCACGCAGGTAGACGGCGCCGACGACAACCGCACCTATCTCGCGCCGAGTCTCACGTTCCGCCCGAGCGCAAATACTTCCTTCACGCTGCTCGCGCAGTATCAGAAAGACGACGCCGGCATCGCCACTCAATACTATCCGGCGTACGGCACGCTCTATAAAAATCCGCTGGGACAGATTCATTCGAATCTGAACGTGGGCGATCCCGATCGCGACACGTTGAACCGCGAGTACTACGCCGTGGGCTACGAGGCGGAACACGCGTTCAACGACGACTGGAAGGTCAAACAGGCGCTGCGCTATGCGCATGTGAACACGCACAACTACTCGACGTGGGGCAACGGCTTCGTCACCAACACCGCGACCGGTTTGCCGAGCGACTATCGCACGCTGCTTCGGCGCGCGACCGACATCAATCGCAGCATGGACGAGTTCACCGTCGACAATCAGGTGCAGGGCAAATTCAGGACCGGCGTGGTGAATCACACCTTGCTGGCAGGCTTCGACTTCCGCCGCGAAACGATCGACAACTACACAGGCACGGTAGCCGCCAGTTCGATCGACATCTTCAATCCGATCAACACCGGCGCCGCGCCCACCATCACGTACACGGCCAACAATCTGCAGACGCTCAACCAGTACGGCGCGTATCTGCAGGACCAGATGAAACTCGACCGCTGGATTCTCACGCTGAGCGGGCGCAACGACTGGTCGAATGCGGCGTTGAACAACCGCAATACGCACATCACCACGAAGGCCGACGACACCGCCTTCACGGGACGCGTCGCGCTCGGCTATCTGTTCGACGTCGGCGTGGCGCCGTACATCAGTTATTCGACGTCGTTCGAACCGCAGATCGGCACCAGTTCGCCGGCGACGGGCAGCCACGCGTTCACGCCGACTCGCGGCAAGCAGACCGAGATCGGCGTGAAGTATCAACCGTCCGGTTACGACGCGCTGTTCGCCGTGTCCCTGTTCGACATGAAGCAGAAAGACGTGCTGACGCCTGATCCGCAAAACATTCTGTATAGCGTGCAGACCGGCGAAGTCGGTTCGCGCGGCGTCGAACTCGAAGCGCATGCAACGATCACCCGGCAGATCAAGCTGATCGCCAGTTACACGTTCACGGACACGCGCATTCTGGCGTCGAACAATCCCGCCCAACTCGGTCAGCAGTTGCCGCTGATTCCCAAGCATCAGGCGAGTTTGTGGGCCACGTACAGCTTCGATCAACCGGCGCTCTCCGGTTTCGAACTGGGCGCGGGCGTGCGTTACACCGGCAGTTCGTACGGCGACGCGGCCAATCAGTGGCAAACCTCGAGCTACACCGTTTTCGATCTGATGGCGCGCTACGATCTCGGCCATATCGACGGACGCCTGAAGGGCGCCTCGCTGAGCCTGAACATCCAGAACATCGGCGATCGCGAATACCTGACGGGCTGTCAAAGCGCGGCCTCGTGCGAATTCGGCGAACGTCGCACGATTCTCGGCACGGTGAGGTATCTTTGGTAAGCACAGGCGGCTTTGCATCGGCGGCACGGGCAAAGGGGCCGCTCGTGGCCCGCATCGTCGCCGCTGTGCTGGGCGGCTACGCGCTCGCCGCGTTGTCGAGTGTGGCTGCGCTCGTGCTGCCCCTCGCGCGCAGCGAAGCCGTGATCGTCGGACTGCTTGCGAGCTTTGCCGTATATGCGGGTGCCGTGGTGTGGGTATTCGCCGCACGCAGCGCCACGCGTGCGTGGCTCGGACTGATCGCAGCCGCATTGATGTTTGCGTGCCTGGCCTGCGCAGCGACGCTTCGAATGAAGCCATGAGCGAAGCCGTGACGCAGACTGCTCGCGCGAGGCTTCAGCCAAAGCCAAAGAAGCCGGCCGGACTGCGTCAGGCGATGGCGGGTCTTCACACGTGGACGGGCCTGCTCGCCGGCTGGTTGCTGTATGCGGTGTTTCTCACCGGAACGGTCAGCTATTACCGCGACGACATCTCGGCATGGATGCGCCCCGAGCTGGCTTCGCCGCACGCCGTGCAGCCGGCGGCCGATGTCGTCGAACGTATCGCGGCGCAACTCGCCCGGATTGCGCCGGACAGTCCCCAGTGGTTCATCGGCACGCCGGACTCCCGCGCCACGACCGCACGGGCGCTGTGGCGCGACGGCGCGCGCTTCACCGAATCCGCGTTCGACCCCGCCACCGGACAGCGCGTGACCGTGCGCGACACGCGCGGCGGCGACTTCTTCTACGGCTTCCACTTCAACCTGTACTACATGCCGCCCGTGTGGGGCCGCTGGATCGTCGGCGTGCTGGCGATGTTCATGCTGGTGAGCATCGTGAGCGGCATCATCACTCACAAAAAACTGCTCGCCGATTTCTTCACGTTCCGCCGGGGCAAAGGTCAACGTTCATGGCTCGACGCGCATAACGCGTTCTCCGTGCTGGCGCTTCCGTTCCACTTGATGATCACGTACACGGGTCTCGTGACGCTCGCGCTGCTCTACATGCCGTGGGGAGTACAGGCGGCGTTTCCCACCCCGCAGGCACGCACGGCCGCGCTCTCGCAGATCAACGCCTTCGTGCCGCCCGGCAAACGCTCGGGACATCGCGCGCCTCTATATGCGCTCGGCCCGATGGTCCGCGCAGCCGAACGACGCTGGGGCTCGGCGTCGATCGGCAACGTGATCGTCACGCTTCCTGGCGACGCCGCGGCGCGCGTACTGGTGTCGCGCGGCGACACCGACCGCGTGTCGACCAGTCCGCAGTTTCTGCTGTTCGACGGCACGAACGGACGACTGCTGCGCGCTCAGGACAGCGTCGCGCCGGCCGCCGAAACGCGCGGCGTGCTGTACGCCTTGCACGTAGGACGTTTCGCCGATACGACGACGCGTGCGTTGTATTTCCTGCTTGGCCTCGCCGGCACGGCAATGGTCGGCACCGGCCTCGTCATGTGGACGGTCAAGCGCCGCGCGAAGTTCGACGATCCCGGCCGACCGCCCGTTGGCTTTCGCCTGGTCGAACGACTGAATATCGCGACGATTGCCGGCTTGCCGCTCGCCATGAGCGTCTTCCTGTGGGCCAACCGTCTATTGCCGTCGATGCTGCCCGGACGAGCCGAGTGGGAAGTCCGCTGCTTCTTTATCGCATGGAGCGCGGCGTGGCTTTACGCAACGTTTCGATTGCCGAAGCGAGGATGGATCGAATTGCTGACGGGCGCTGCGTTGTCGTGCCTGTTGCTGCCTTTGCTCGATCTCGTGACGATGCATGGCCTGCTTTTTACACGTCTGCGCGAAGGCGACGCGCGCTTTGTCTGCTTCGATCTCGCGTTATCCGGTTTCGGGCTGTTGTTCGCAAAACTGGCCATACGTGCTGCGCGTTCGCACGCCGCCGTTCGTGCGCGACAAACATGATGCATGCCGCGGTGTTCGGCCTCTCACTGTGCGGCTTCGTCGCGGTTTGCCTCGCCTCCGCGCGACAGCAGCAGCGTCTCTTCAATCGTCCGCTTTCGCGAAGCACAACCCACGCGATGCGCGTCGCGGCGACCGTGCTTTTCGCGGCGTCGCTCGGCTATGCCGCACACCGCGCCGGCTGGGATGTCGGCCTCGTGATCTGGTTCGGACACGTCAGTCTCGCGGCCGCCGTGGTGTTCGTCGCGTTGATGCCGTTCGGCCAGCGATAACAAAAACGCTATCGCCACATCCAATTTCAGCATTGGAGTCGGCCAGTCCCCGTCCGTACACTTGTCGTTTCATGCGCTCGCCCTTCCGGAGCGCTCACAACGAAGATAAATGGCCGCCCACGGCCATCCGGACGGAGACACGTTTTGGACAGAGATACCCTGCCTGTACCGGCCGCCGCGGCCAGCACCACGCGTCTCAACTTCCGCTGGCATGTGCTGATCTGGCTGCTGATCGGCGGCATCATCAACTACATGGACCGCGCGAGTCTCTCCATCGCCGCGCCCGGCATGATCCAGGAACTCGGGCTGACACGCACGCAGATCGGCCTGCTCGGCAGCGTGTTCGCGTGGACATACGCGGTCATGCAGTTGCCGGCAGGCTGGGTGATCGACCGCTTCGGCGCAAAGCGGGCCTATGCGCTCGGCATGATCTGGTGGAGCGTGGCAACGTGGCTGACCGGTGTGGTGGGCTCGATTTCCGGTTTGCTGGTGATGCGCGCCCTGCTCGCGGTAGGCGAAGCGCCTTGCTGGCCGACGTCCGCGAAAATCACTGCGGCCTGGTTTCCGGCCAAGGAGCGCGGCTTCGCAACCGGTGTGTGGGATTCGTCGTCGAAGTGGGGACCGGCGATCGCTCCCGCGCTGCTCGTCGCGCTCATGGTGGCGTTCGGCTGGCGTTCGCTGTTCCACGTCACGGGCGCAATCGGCATCGCCTTCGCGCTGCTTTTCCTGCTGCTGTATCGCAATCCGGTGGACAGCAAGCGTCTGTCGAAGGAAGAACTCGGTTATATCGAAGCGGGCGGCGGCGGACATGAACGCTCGCTGGCCAGTTCGTCGCTCAAATGGCGCTCGCTGTTCGGGCGACGCAGCGTGTGGGGCATGATTCTCGGCTACTTCTGCACGATCTGGCTGTGGAACATTTTTCTGGTGTTCCTGCCGCTTTATCTGCTCGACCGCTTTCATATTTCGTTTGCGCAACTCGGCGTGTATGCGGGTATTCCGTGGGCCGGCGGCGCGCTCGGTGAAATCGCCGTGGGTTATCTGGCGAAAAAAATGGTGGACCGCCACCTCGCCTCGGCCATCGACGCAAAACGTCTGCTGATCGCCTGCTGCGCGGCCGGCGCCGCCGTGTGCGCGATCGCGCTGCCTTTCACGCAGGCGTTGAGCGTGACGCTCGTGCTGTTCACCGTCGGACTCGCGTTCATCGCCGCGGTGGTCGGTTCGGCGTGGGCGCTGGCCGCGGACATCGCGCCGTCGTCGATGATCGCCTCGGTGAGCGCGATACAGAATTTCGGCGGCTACTTCGGTGGCGCGTTTTCGCCGGTGGTGGCGGGATTCATCGTCGACCGCACGGGCTCGTATGCGCTTGCGTTCATTTCAGGCGGTGCGATCGCCGGATGCGCGGCGCTCTTCTACTGGTTCATGGCGCGCCGTCCGATCGAAGACACCAACGCCACGGCGACATAACGCGAAGGTCCGGTTGATTCGAATCGCGCGACGCAGCGCAACGTTTCAGCGTGGCGCATCTAGAATCAGCCGGGCTTCCAGTCCGCCGGCCGCGCGATTGCGCAGCGTGAGCGTTGCGTCCATCGAAATCGCGAGTTGCCGCGCGATGGCAAGACCCAGACCGGTGCCGCCCGTGCCGCGATTGCGCGACGCTTCCAGCCTGTGGAACGGTTGGAACACCGCTTCCAGTGCATCGTCCGGGATGCCAGGACCCCGATCCTTCACGATGACAGTCGCGCGCCCGTTGTGCGACGCCGCGACGGCGATATGCGCGGCGCCGGCAAACTTCAGCGCGTTATCCACGAGATTGCCGACGATGCGACGCAACGCCTGGGGCCGCGTCGTCAGCGGCCCGTTGAAGCGTCCTTGCAGCGACACGTTCAGACCAGCGTCGACGTAATCGCAGACCAGACTGTCGAGCAGGGCATCGGGATCGACGCGGCACGGCTTCTCGGTCTGGTCATACAGCGTGCGCGCGAAGGCCACGCCCTCTTTCACCAGCGCTTCCATCTCCAGCACGTCACGGCGCAGTTTTGCGGCTTGTGTCTCGTCGTCCATGATGTCGATTCGCAGACGCAGGCGAGTCATCGGCGTTTGCAGATCGTGCGAGATGGCCGCGAGTATCTGCATGCGCTCGGCCATGACCATCGCAATGCGATCCTGCATCGCGTTGAAAGCGCGCGCCGCGTGCGCCACCTCGGACGGACCGTCTTCCCGCAATCGCGTCGGCTTCAGGTCCGGTCCCAGTCTTTCGGCCGCTTGCGCGAGCACGTGCAGCGGACGCGTGACGAAGCGCACGGCGAACCCGCAGCAGGCGAGCAATGCAGCCAGTTGCAGCGGCAATCCGAGCAGCAGCCAAGGCGACAGAGGCGCGCTCGTCATGGGACGCACATCGATGGTCAGCGGCGAGCCGTCACTTAGTGTGAGATGCACCTGAAGACGCTCGCGCTCGCCTGGCACGGCATTCACGGTATGCGGATAACGCGTGCCGATACCGTCGACAATCGACCGCGCGAAACGGGCCGAGAGGGGCGCCTCAAGCGGCACGCCGCTGTGGCCAGGTCCGGGAATGAAGTCGTAGCTACGCCGCGCGAGACGCGGCAGCCATTGCGCGCGCTGATCGGCCGGCAAGCGGTCGAGCAGCGCCACCGAGATCGCCACTTCGCGCGCGACATAACCCGTCATGGTGTCGGTCATGGTCGCGTCGCGCTCGGTCATGGTGAGCCAGAACGACAGCGCCTGCGCGAGGACGAGTGCGACGAACAGGATCGCGGTCAGCCTTGCGAACAAGGTGCGCGGCCCGCGCCACCATGAACGCGAGTTGCGCCGATTGCCGTCGGTCCTGTCCATCGCCGCATCATCGCTTACGGCGAGTCATCTGTACGCGTCCGGTGCCGATCAGCGAGCATTGCAGCGGATGCGCGAGTTCCGTGGCCAGACCGCCGGCCATGAACGCGAGGATGGCGAAGAAGCGTTTCATGCATCCTCCACGACAGAAAGACTCGCGCCGTCCGACAGATTCGCCTCCAGCGCGTAGGCGTCGATCCCGTCGAAGCAACCGATATTGGCGCGCCAGAGTTGCGGATCTTTGCGTGTCTGATGGAACGGATAGATGCCGCAGTGCTTGCAGAAAAAGTGCTTCGCGACCCGCGTGTTGAACTGATACATCGTGAGGGCATCTTCGCCTTGCAGGATTTTCAGGTCGTTCGCGGCAAATGTCGGCGTCATCAGCGCGCCTTTACGGCGGCACAAACTGCAATTGCAGCGCGCGGCGGGTGTGACGGCGGTACGCACTTCGAATTTCACGGCGCCGCAATGGCAGGCGCCTTTCAGAACGTCGTTGCTCATGGCTGTTCCCGATAATCAGGTTTAGAAACGGATTTAGAAGCGGGTTTAGAAGCGGGCGACGTCGATGATCGCGTCGGCGAATGCTTTTGGCGCTTCCTGCGGCAGGTTGTGTCCGATGCCGCCGCCGATATTCCGGTGTGCGTACTTGCCGGTGAATTTCTTCGCGTAGGCCGCCGGTTCCGGATGGGCCGCGCCGTTCGCGTCGCCTTCCATCGTGATGGTGGGCACCGAGATGGTCGGACCTGCGGCGAGACGTCTTTCCAGCTCGTCGTATTTCGCTTCGCCATTCACGAGACCGAGACGCCAGCGATAGTTGCTGATGACGATCGCGACGTGATCCGGGTTATTGAACGACGCCGCCGAGCGTTCGTACGTGGCGTCGTCGAAATCCCATTTCGGTGATGCGGTGTGCCAGATCAGCTTGTTGAAGTCGTGGCGATTCGCTTCGTAGCCGGCCTGGCCGCGCTCGGTCGCGAAATAGAACTGATACCACCACGCAAATTCCGCCTTCGGCGGCAGCGGCGCCTTGTTGGCCGCCTGGCTGCCGATCAGATAACCGCTCACCGACACCATCGCCTTGCAGCGTTCCGGCCACAGGGCCGCGATGATGTTCACCGTGCGCGCGCCCCAATCGAACCCGCCGAGAATGGCCTTGTCGATTTTCAGCGCGTCCATCAGGTTGATGATGTCGACCGCGATCACGGCTTGCTGGCCGTTGCGCGGGGTGTCCGGTGAAACGATGCGCGTGGTGCCGTAGCCGCGCAGAAACGGCACGATGACGCGGTAGCCGGCCGCGACCAGCAGGGGCGTGACTTCGGCAAAGCTGTTGATGTCGTACGGCCAGCCGTGCAGCAGGATCACCACCGGGCCGTTCTGGGGGCCGACGTCTGCGTAACCGACGTTCAGCGCGCCTGCATTGATCTGCCGCAGATTGTCGAACGAGGCGACGGCCGCGCCCGCTTTCGTGCCGCTCGACTGCGCCTGGGCAAGGCCGCTCAGGCCGAGTTCCATCAGGCTGATCCCTGCAATGGTCGTACCTAGCAGACGACGGCGCCGAATGTTGATCTGTTCAGACATGGCTCATTTCCCTTTATTTGAATGAAGCGCTGGAAAAACCGCAGGAGTCTTTTTTCGCGGGGCGTCCGTTTGCATTCCGGACTACGCAGCCAGCTCGGCTGGCATGAGCGTATTTAACCCGGCGCACGTATCTCGCTTATGTCCGCGATACGCGCCTGTGCAATTTTGTGTGTCTCGACGGACTTCGTACACATTGAGATACAAACCCGCCCGACACCACCGCCATGGCGATGCTCAACGGGTAAAAGCACTGATTTGTTTCTCAATGTGTATGGAGTTCGACGCGATACATAGCCTTGCAATCGGCCGTTTTCCAGACACATGCCAGATACGTCGTGCCGCTCTAATGCATCCAACGACGGAATCCACTTGAGGCACTCAGGCATCCATGACCGATGCAGCCGCTGCGGATCTCCGACGGACTTTTCCATCCGAACTGTTTCAGGAGAACGACATGAAAGTCTCGATGATCGCTTTGACACTCGCCGCGTGTGTGGCCAGCGCCTCCTCTTTCGCCGGCAATGCCGTGGATACGAATGTCGCCGTCGACGGCACGCCGCGCGTGTCCCAGCCGCTGCCGATCCAGACCGCACAGAAAGTGAAGACGCGTGCGGAGGTTCGCCAGGAACTGGTGCGAGCCGAGAAAGACGGACAGCTCGCCGCGCTCAACAAGCTTTATCAGGGTAGCTAATTAACGGCTGTCCACTCGACCCTTTTCTATCGAACCACTTGAATTGATATCGATCATGAACCAGCAAACGAAAGTTCTCTACACCGGCCGCACGCACACCACCGGCGGTCGCGACGGCGCTGCCCGCAGCGACGACGGCCGGCTCGACGTCAGGTTGTCCGCGCCGGGTTCCGCCGCGCCCGGCACGAACCCCGAGCAGATGCTCGCGGCCGGCTGGTCGGCATGCTTCATCGGTGCCATGGGACTTGCCGCGCAGAAGCTGAAGGTCGCGCTTCCGCACGACGCGGCGGTGGATACGGAAATCGATCTTGCCGTGAACGACGGCGCGTACTTCCTGCAGGCTCGTCTGACCGTGAGCTTGCCGGGGCTCGACACCGACGTGGCGCAAGCACTCGCGGATGCCGCGCATCAGACTTGCCCGTATTCGAAAGCCACGCGCGGCAATATCGACGTCGTTATCACCGTGGCATGAACTAGCCGCGATTCGAAGTGCGCGCGACGTGGCATGCGTTGGCGTCGCGCGCGAACCTGGGCCTGCGTCGATGCGCCGAGTTGCGCGTTGTCACGCGAGCAGGCCGATCTGATGGAGTCTTTTCATGTTCGATCGTCTTAAGATGACCGTCGTCGTGGCCGGCGTAGTCGGCTCGGCTTTGATCGCGAGCCTCGCCTATAGCGACAATTCGTTCCAGCGGACCGCGTCGTTGCAGACAGGTGCATCGCAACCGGATTTCAAAGGTATCGACGGCTGGCTCAACAGCGCGCCACTCGATCAGAAACAGTTGCGCGGCAAGGTCGTACTCGTCGATTTCTGGACCTTCGATTGCATCAACTGCGCGCACACGCTGCCGTACGTGAAGGACTGGTACGCCCGCTATCGCGACAAAGGACTAGTCGTGGTCGGCGTGCATACGCCCGAATATTCGTTCGAGCGCGACACCGGCAATCTGCGAAATGCGGTCAAACGTTTTGGGATCGAGTATCCGGTTGCGGAAGACAACCACTACGCCACGTGGGACGCATACGGCAATCTGTATTGGCCCGCGCTGTATCTCTTCGACCAGAACGGCAAGCTCGTCTACAGTCACTTCGGCGAGGGCAGTTATGCGCAAACCGAAGACCGGATTCGCGGCCTGCTCGGACTTGGCGGCAAGCAGGGTTGAGCGCGTGATTCTGTCGATCTCGTCGCGCTCGTTTTGGACGCGCGGCGCTTCGTGGCCCTTGGTGGCGCGACGCGAGAAGTCGTCGTCGCGCCGTCCGTTTTAGCTGCCGCCTTCCGAACGCAGTGTCAGCTTGCTGCTGACCGACGTCACGCCTTGCACCTTTTTCGCGGCACCGATCGCGACGCCTTCCTGATCCTGGCTTTCGATCTGGCCGGCCAGCGTCACGTGTCCCGTTTTTGCGTTACCGAAGACCGCGATCGATGTTTCTTCGAGACCTTTGGTTTTGAAAATGGCCCGCTGAACGGTCTTGGAGAACGCGCGATTAGACGCGCGAACGGTCTTTTTGGTCGGCGCGGCTTGCTGGGTCGTCGCTGCGGTCGTGTCCGACGCAGCAGCCGCTGCGTCCGCCGCGAATGCCGGCGTATAAGCCAAAGCCGTCACAGCGATTGCGAGGGCGCCGCCCAGAACGAGTTGCCGGAGTTGCATGATTTGATCCTCTTGCTTGATGTTTGAGAAGTTTGAGAAAAATCGTTCGGGTTTGAAATGCACGAGCCAAGCGGCGGCGCCTCGACAGCGTGAACCGTTGCCTGAGCAAAACGTCGCTTAGCCTGTCTTGAGGCGATCGCCGCCCTCGACGCCGAAATCATGCGCCACTTTCCCCAGAAATTCAGCGACCCTGCCTGGCGGTGGTTTCGGGGTTTTTTGGCGTGGCGTGCGAGGGAGTTTTGCGGTGGTGTAACGGGTGATGGGGGTGAGTTGGAGACGACGATGTGCGGTCCGCGGCATGGTGCGCGCGAAGTCACGAGAAAATACGGGGGGATGGGTTCTGCGGAGAATGTCACGCCGCCGGCAACTGTGCCGTTAGGCCAAAGGTGGCCGCGGAATCAAGCATAAGCTGTCCATCCAATGGGCGCCAAGGCTATCGATCACTGGCGCTGAAAAGCATATCTTGGCCCGACGGACAAAATTAAAGCATAAATTGTCTTTTCGAACATCTCCTTGGCACAGCAGGAGATTTCCGTCCTCAAAGTCAGACCACCACAAGCACTCGACGGCGTCCTGATGCAAGACCGATGTCGGTCGGACTGTCCAACAGTGCCAGGGGGTGAATTCGCACACAAGTCCCGAGATATGCGAAAGGTGCCAAACCGAACCCAATCCCAATCCTTGAGACAGCGGAGTGGACGACACCCCCTACGCTGAACATCCATAGAACTCTACGACAGAAGGACTGGAAGGCACATTTGCTCGAGTATACGAAATACGGTGTCGCGTGGGACGACGAGAAAGTACTGCTCCAATAACGCAACGCGATCTTGGAGCCAACACCGTAAATCGGAAACCGAGCTCACCTAGACTGTCTACACTTGCAACGCCTTCACCAACTCGCGCTGCACACTTTGCGATATCCCGTTCGGGAGCAGGCTCGAGAAGTTTTCCTGAACCACGTTTGCCAGCAATTCATCAATCTCAAGCGAAAGGCTGAGCAGCCAATCTCGCTTCTCCGCGCTGTCGAAAATCACCCGGCTCCCGTCAGGCACCCACAGTCTGCCGGCAGCACCAGGATCGCGATAGAGAGCGTCGAGGTGACGTTGTGTCTCCGATAGGACGGCAAGGTCACTATATCGACCAACGCTTAATGCAGCCATATCCGCGTGATACATCACAGCAGCTATGTCATAGCTGGAAAGTCCGATGTCACGCTTCGAGTCCGCTTTGACGCTTTTGCATAGTCGAATCGACTTACGCAGACCACCATTGATGCTGTCGCACCGGGCGCCCACGCGTTCGATGTGTAGAAATGGCAAATTGTCAATCGTCTCGCCCGTCGCCTTATTGTAGATCGTCACTGCTCGGTCGGCATGTCGACCACTCACCTGATAGTCCTTGGTGTCGTACCAGTGCGCAGGTACCACATCGACGGACCGGGCCAAAGATCCACCAGAGACTTTGACAGCTTTAGCGCCGGACTTATCGACCTTGGCAGCCGGAAACGCTTCAAACAAATGCAACTCGGTCCGTTGCCGAAGGTCGCTCAACACGCCAGCCGATGTTCGCACGGTCGGATTCGTATATCCGCCTCGCAAAGCCTGCACACCTTGAGTGCTATACGTGTAAAAGTCTTTTGTTATAGCCAGCACGTCGACATCGCTAACTCGCTTGATATGCACGTCGAGCGGTACCGAACCTTGCAATCTGAACTCGGCCGTAATACCTGCTTTAGCCAGCCTGTCAAGCAATTGCTTGGCAACTCGCTCACCGGTCTGCTCGCTGACCTCAGTGTACTTCTTCCCCACGGGCTGCATCGCGCCGATGGCATAACGCGTCCAGCGCTGATTTGAACTACCGCGTTTTTCCCAATCCTCAATTTCCGCGGCATCCAGGGCGAAATAGCTGGGCGACGCTGAATCCGCCTTTATGATGTATTCCGACGTTGGATCGCCCCTGCGGCGGGCCCGGAGTTGCGAAAGACGAGCATCAATATCGGAGGCCATTAGTTCCTCTTTGTCCAGATCATCGTGCCAAAGGTCATTCGGCCACGCCCATTAAAGTAGTCACCCGTCGCTGACTTAAGGTCTTTCGAGATAGTTATGACGGAACAACCAGTGTGCGAAGTTAACCCAACAGCATCGGCTTTTGGATCGCTTTTGTAGTGATAAAGCAGCACAAATCCGTCGACGCTGTCATGTGCAAGAGCCGCAGCAATACTGCTCGATCCAGATGTCCTTGTGGTGAGGCGGATCCGTAGCTTGTCCCACGACTGGACGATAGTGACCTCCGCTTGCCAGTCATACTTAACAGAGCCTGTCGAGTCGAGTGTTTTACCCGCGCAATCCCAGCTTCCGGAAATGTCGGGAACTTTCAACGCCAAACCCATACCCGGCCATTTCCATGCCCATTTATTCAATACCCAATAAAGGAAGCCGAAGATAGCGCCGGCACCGAGCAACGACATTAAAGTCGGCGGTACGTTAACGTTCCACCCGAACTTCTTTGCCAGGTCGACAACAGTCAAAAGCGCAAAGACCAATCCTCCCGAAAGAGCACTTGCCGCGAGACTCAAGTAGCGGCCAATTTTTGCTCGATCGGCTCCCCCTAATACTGAATATTCGTGTTCGTTCGAAGCAAGCATAAGGTTGAAGTTTATCTAAACCAATGGCAGATATTTATAAGCGCGATATTCGGAATTATCAACCCACGATAAAATCTGATCGGTCAGGCTGGGTAATTACAATCTGCAATTTGATCCTATCTGCAACCAAGACAGCCGTAGGAAGACTATTTAGGAGCGGATGCTGCAAAAAACATTGCAAGGTGCGCACGCGATTGCCTTGTGCCAGTTGGATCGAACAAAGAAAAATTCGCACGCCGGCCGGCGCATTAGCGATTCGCGAGCGGAAAAATTCAAGCGCGAACTGCATCCGGTCCCGACCCGGCCCTAGTTCGTCGCCTTGTCGGGACGGTCAACCCAATTAGTCTTCGCCTTGCCCGCCTCGCTGCTTTCCCCGCGTCGCAATCGCCGCTGCGCCGCGATCCCGGGCACGGCGCTCGACGGACAACAGAACAAGATTGTCGGTTGACGACACATCCATCTCCACGCGAGCTGATAGCAAATCGTCTAATAACGATCGCTCAACCTTCATCTCATGCGCCAAGTCCGCTCGCGATATGCCAAATGCATCGTGCAACACTTGAATGCCGTCGGCAATCATGTCGCCAGATTCAAGAGGTATATCTACGTCCTCGAACTCCGATCGCGCCTCGCCTCTTCTCGTCAAACCAATCACACCACTTCGATACTGCTCATCCGAAAAGATGCCAAGCTGACGTCCACGATAAAGGATCGCGGCTTTTGAAACCCCCCAGCGAAGCTTTATATCTGCGAGCACTGACCAATTCAAGCGAGAACCGCGAAGGGCGGTTCGACACTCGGCGGCAAAATATCGACGAGGCATCAAAAACGCACTCGCAAATCGATTGGCCTGAGATTCAGTCACCTTGTCGCCCGTCTGCACGCCAATGTGCAAGCAGAAGTGACCGATCTCGTGTGCGATTCCGAAACGAGCGCGGCACGACGAGCGGCCCGCTGAATTCATTGCAATAACCGGACGCCTCGTCGCAAAAGAAATGGCGTCGATCTCGGGAGCGAGCCCGTTGATCGGCATGACGACAGCACCTGCATTCTCCGCAATACGCGTCATGTTTTGGATAGGACCAAGGCCCAATCCCCAATGCCCACGCGCTCGTTCCCCCGCTTGCTCAATTGCCTCCGCAGAGGAGGCATCGCCTTCCTCAAAATCATACCGGGGCAATTCCAAGTGTTCGTCCATCACGTTGATCATCCGCTTCAGGAGTTCGCCTCTGGCTCGAGCGATCTGGTGGAGCGCCACTTTTGTCGTAAGCTGCTTCCTGAAATGACATTGTTCATCAGCTATAGGCATCGGGTCCGGTTCGACAAAAAACTCCGGCAAAACTGCAAGTCGGTCGCAGAGCTTCGACAAAAGCGCCGCTGTAGGGATGTCGCCCCCCGACTCCAAACGACTTAGAAACTGCTTGGAACAACCAATGTGCTCGCCCAGCTCTTGTTGCGAGATACCATGAAATAGCCGCGCGGTTCTCAGGTTTGAACCAATAAAATTCATGTTGCGTCGGACGTTCCAGTCTTGTCAGAGTCAAACCGCTTGGGACCAACCGGCGCCTTGCCAATGTTCATCGCCGGCGGGGTATTCGCAGCAACTGCGTGAAGCGCCTGGACACCTCCCGACGTCCAACGGCACTTTACGACCCCGAGCAAATCTTCACCGATAAATACAACACGCGGATCGTCTGCCTCCGCGTAACCGCCGTCGAGAATGAAGCAAAACTTACAAGGTTCTCCGTTTTCCACTTCGTCAAAGAACGACTGTTGGATCGGCGTTGCATCCAGCACGGCCGGCTTGGTTGGGTTCGATGGATCATCAGTTGCAAACCGGCACGGAATACCCTCGATAGTAAAAATGAGATCGTTGCCTGCGTGCAGCAGTTGCAACCAGTCGTATTGGCCGGACAACGCGACAGATTTGAGCCGGTTCTTTTGACGAGCGAAACGGGTAGTCCCTCGAGAGTACCCGTCATCAAACTCGCTTTGAAGATCAGTCAGCGTCGAGAAATGCTCTTCAATAAGGATGTTCGCGATGGTCTCGAGGCGACCATTCTTGAGCGCCGAGTGAAAAAAATCCGGAAGCGGTAGATCCATTGCAGCAAACCTTTAGAATGTGCAAAAACGGGAAAGCGTCAACCGAATTTTTGTGCAGATTTCTTAATTTGTCAACCACATCCCGACAAAAATGGTGCGAAGTGATTGTGCGTTGCACCATTCATATTGGCGAGCGCACGAAAAGGCTTGCGCGCGTCGATTCGGAAGTTGCAACCCGACGCCGCAATTTCAGGGGAGAAGCGGACATCTAATCGAACCTCTCTCGGCCCCCCGAGAATTACCGGCCGTCACGTCGCTCTTACTAAGCTGCGACCGCGCAACTGGCCATGCGAGAGCAAATTTGAACCTTCGGCGAGTAAGGACAATCAAGCAGCGCCTCAAGTGAGAGCAAGTCATGCGTTGCCAGTGTCTTCCTGGTCAGCCGGCGCGCAGCGACAGAAGCACTGACCTGCGCAGCGAGAAACATATGTTCACTCAAGCACGTTTTCCCAAAACTAAAGAAGATCCTCAAGGAAGGATATTTTTTGGGATTGTTAGTGAGGACCAACTATTTCGACACAATTGATGGCAAAAAGCACGCCCCCAAAAAAGCACGCGAACTGCTTACGCCTAGATCGATAAGCACTTCCGCTCGCACTCTGATGAGATAAAGCAGATGAAGGAGTTAATCAATCTGCAGACTGCGCACGCCAATGTCTACAACAGTTTTCACAATTTTCATTACGTCGGCGGCGAAGATGCCGCAATCTACACGACCTTTTTCGACTTTGACGACGATGACTGGCTTAAAGTGGACCTCTGGGAATGTGCGCAGGCGGGGTTGGTCGCTACGGACCTGATCCTTGCCATTCGAAAACAATATGGCGGCTTCTTCCCCTCTAGGGAGTCAGATAAGCTGCCGCAAATGATCGAGGCAGTCGACCGACTGTTAGCTTAACTCGAAGACGTTGCGAAAGGTACTTGACTTCAAAGTGTCCTCTTGACGGGTAATCTTGAGAGTGCTTGTAGATCTGCCCACTTAGGCCATGGCAAGCTGCAGTCGGCGCGCATGAACTGAAGCCACGTTGTCGAAGCCTTTGACCATCGGCTTTCGGGTATTCACTCTTCTTCGCCGCACGAGAAAGATGTCTCATCGAAAAACGCAACCTCAACGTCCTTTGTTCTCACCGGACATCGGCTTGCATAAGTCGAAGAAAATTGTGAGTATGCTTAACGCTCATTTTTTCAGGCATTCAATCCGCAGAGATCAGTTACAGTCACACTAAACGGTGAATCGTCATCGTATCTTTAATAACTCAATGCGCAGCGATCAACCATGCCTACATACGCCGATCTCAAAGTGGACCCGCCTCGATCGTGGGACGAATTCGAAGCCATAGCGTGCTCTTCTGCGAAGAATCGCTGGAACAACCCGAACTTCACTCGCCATGGGCGGCAAGGCCAGAAGCAGGACGGTGTTGACGTCTATGGCGACGACAATGACGGGAAGCTGGTGGGACTGCAATGCAAGAACACAGTATCCGGCGTCAGCCAAGTCGTTATCGCTGAGGAAGTCAAAAAGGCAGAGGCATTTACTCCGCCGCTGACGCATCTGTACATCGCGACCACGGCAGACACCGACCGAAACATGCAAAGCACTGTTCGGACACTCTCCACAGTGCGAGAAGCATCCGGAAAGTTCGGCGTCAGTATCCTTTTTTGGACAGACATCTGGCAGGACCTAACGAAAGATGAAACGAGGCTATTCCAGCACTACCCGCAACTGCGGCCACGAGAGGTGAAGCAAAAGCCGACTCACGATGAGCGCCTATTTCATAAGTTTCAAACAGTGTTTCCCTTCGAACCAGCTGTTCGCCTGCTCCGAGAGCAAGATTTTGGCGCTTCTTTCTCTAAGAAAGCCATACGGCCGCTCCTGGACTTCGTCGAGACCTGGGATCAACCGGAGAAGGAGTTTTTGGACCCAGAACTGCAGGATGCGTTGAAGAGCTTTTACAAGGCAGCCGAGAATATGGCAATGCATGTTGTGGGAAAGACGGTCCCGGTCGGCAACATGGAGTACCTGTCAGTATTTTCAGATGCCCAGCGCGCCGTCGGTCCTCGTCCCCCTTCTGTGATTGAGGACGCCCGTATCCTGAATGAAGAAGCCTCTAAGTTCGTGCCGGTCTATGAACAGTTTTTGCGTCTATGCCGATGCAAACTGGCTGGTTAAGCTGTTACGAGGTAGGCGCTGGGTGAGCTTGGGGCATGTCGCGTTCGTGATTTGCCCAAGCGAGCGGTGCGTGTTCTAAATTGTGCGGATACAAGCCAGCCGTCCATAAGCCGTTTTTTGCAACCTCTGTCTCGCGCCGGGGATTTCTGGACTCCAGCGACGCCGATGTATCGGCCGGCGCTTTTTGCAAGTTCTTCCCAGAGTCTCTTCGTCTGCGGGGCGTGAGCGTCGCGCTTACAAAGCGGCCCGCCGAAGGCGTACTGCGCCTCTTGGCGGGTCGGCGTTGCCATTGCCTCAGGTGGGCAGCGCTTCTTGTGTGATGGGTTAGCCGATCTTCAGGCGACGAAGCAGCTTGTCGAGGCTCTCGTCAAACTTGGCAGGAGAAGTGAAGTCGGCGTACAGCTTGCCCTGCAGAAATGCAGGCAACTTGCACTTCTCGTAGAGCAGTGGAAGCACGACGACCTCTCCTGTTTCAATCTCGCGATTGATGGCGATATCGAGTTCACGCTCCACCCATGACGAGCCTATCGAAGCCTCCGACAGAACGACACCGATGTATCGCGTTTTCTTCATCCCTTCTTCGATCTTTTTGGTCAACGAGTCGCCGATCTGAATCTCAGCTTCGTCAAGCCAGACATCCGTCACACCCTGCGCTTGCAGCCGCTGTTTCAGTTCGCGCACAAACGGTTTGTCCGCGCTTGTGTGGCTGAGAAATATCCCGTGGTAGGCCTGCCGCGCAACGTCGGCCGGATTCAATCCCGACACGCACTGGACGAGAACATTCGCCGCTTCCTGGTTTGGAGGCGGGGTGAGCAGCCAAGCCGTCGCGTCGTCGATCGCGACCCGTCCTCCGATGCAGTATCCCTCTAGCGACCGTGCGAACGACTGAAGGTTGTCGTCACTCGCATCCAGGCATAGGTCCCACCCATCGTCACGAAGCATATTGAAGTACGCACCAAATCCGTCCGCTTCGTCGTCCACATCAAGACGGCGGGTTTTCTTCACATACAACTCACCGGACTCCACCAGCCGACGTGGGACACCGTGAGAGTATCCGTCGTACACAGAGCGTTTGCCAAAGAACTTCGTCCACTTTGGTTGCGCGAGCAGCCAGACCACCCGCGTACCTTGTCGGATGGCTACCGCCAGTTCCTTCCCTCGATCGTGTGCATCGAACGCGGTGTCAAGATCGTAGCTATTGTTTTGCGCTTTCAGATCCCATAACTCATTGACTGAGTCCGAGAACTCGCCTGCCCGACCAAAAATGAAGTGCGAGTAACTCGCAGGGTTAATTACGATAGCGTCGTATTCATACAGCGCGAATGCTGCCGTTTCACGACTAACCGATGGCTGGCACAGGCCAAGCGTCTCGATCTTGACGCCCGGGATTGCCGCACCGGTGTATTCAAGGCCCACCAGCAAGATGTTTGTTGTCATGTCCATGCTCAGAAGTAGAACAGCGACATCGTAACGCCATGGCGCTCGAAACGCTCCTCGGCGTACCTTGACACCACGAACGACTCGATATCGCTAGGCACACCAGGCGTCGCTTGATCGCAAGGAGAACGTCATTCGCATGCGCCACCGGCTTCCAAACGGCCGCGCGAATCGTTGCAAGCGGGTATTTCGCACGCGAGCAGTTCTCTACGGCCGACGCGTATATCGCCCTCACCGCTCAAGGGTAAGACGGGCCCGGCAACGCGACCATCTGGCGGCAGGCCAACATGACACATCACTAACCCGTGTTGTCGTCGATGTTGCGAATGTGCGAGGAATCTCCATCGAAGAGCTTCCAGTGCAAGACAATGGGTCGCAGTTGGTTTCGCTTGAGTAACCGCGTTTTCCGCTGTTGCTTCGTGAATGCGCTGGCCTAGCGACAAGCTGCGCCACGCAGTCCGCACTCAGATTTTCCAGCCAAGATTCTCCGCTCAAGCAAAGCGTGTCGAAAAATGGCTTCATCTCGCTGGCGACTAGCGGGTGACCTCGCCCGCAGACTTTCCATCCAGACGCCGGGCAAACGACCGCTCCACCGACATAACGACCCGCGATCGCTCAGGCAAGTCCCCAAATCTTCAACTCCTGAAGACCGGGCACGATCAGCGCGAGTCGGTCAGCCGCGTTTAACGATATAAAGCCAAACTGTTGCAGGGACGTTTGAGCACCGCCTTGTCATGTGCGGTGTTGGGGTTGTTCCCTTTTGCCCACTCCGCAAGGGAGACTAAGATATTCAGGATGCCTGTAACCTAAATGCGCTCTGGCGCCGGCCGCACCAAGTCTTTCCGCTGCATATCCGACACGCCAATCTGCATCGTGGACGGGCTCCAGACACCGGAGTGATTAGCCCGCGTTCCCGGCACCGTGTTGAACCAGAATGTCCCATCTGGATGCAGCGTCAGCCGCTCGAGCAGTGCTTCTGAGGCTGACCGCCAGCTCTCATGCTTGAGACCGCCCCCCCCTCGCCGGTGACTCGATAAGAACGATAGCTCGATCCCGATGTTCGGCCGCGAGCTGCGCGATTTGAGCGCGTAGCGTCTCGATTATGTGTTTCCCTCCTACCAGCATACAGCCCCCGTGGGTGAGATGTCCGTGCCCACGGCCGCTCTTCAAACGTCTGAAATCTACGCTGAGGCCAAACTTGTCGATTTCGCCGATGATCATCAACGAGGAAAAGTCGAACGCAGGTTTCCTTTCCGCCAGACCGCGGTTTACGATTATGCTGTCTTCCCCTGAATCCATCACGCGCCACTCCGTGAGCGCGATCTCACCACAATGGCGAAATACGACTCTCTCGAAACTTACCTGCGCAATGTGCGCGGCAAATCAGTCCGACTCACGTTCGACGAGATTAACGGAATCCTTCCGTCGCCATTGCCCCGCTCAGCCTATGAGCACTCGCCTTTCTGGAGCAACACGACCGTCGGAAGCACGCACGTATGGGCGGATGCCTGGCAGCGCGCTGGCTGGCGTGTAACGGGCCACAGTCTTGAGAATCAGAACGTTGATTTTCGTCGGTCTAAAGAGGCGCAAGCAGCAGCAGGGAACGACAACTTGGGGGAGGAAGTGGAGACTGACGCGGAAGATCCGAAAGAAGAAACGCATGCAGGCGATAACCGCGATGGCAGGCAGGAAGGGGAGGAAGTTCAGCTCGTCGCCATTAGGACGCGGCGTGGGCAGCCAGATTTTCGGGACAGGCTATTGCGCGCTTACAACGGAACCTGCGCCGTCAGTGGCTCAACGGTCGTACCGCTGCTTGAGGCGGCGCATATCGTCCCTCATGCTGTCGAGACCAACTACGCCACCGGCAACGGAATTCTGTTGCGCGCGGACATCCATACGCTCTTTGATCTGCATCTGATGGCGGTAGGTGCCGATTGTCGCGTGGCCATCTCGCGGTCTTTGGAGTGGACTGAATATGCCCAATATCGCGGGCGACGCCTCGTCGTACTTCCCGCTGACCAGGAGGAGCAGCCATCACTGGACTCGCTGAAGCTGCACCACGATCTCTTTGTCGCGCGCGAGGAAGCACTGGAAGGCTGACGGCACGTGCTTTGCCGGTGACGCCGCTGCGCAGCGAGCTAAGTTTTTTTAGTCCCACCCGGAGAACCTGTGAAACCACACGTCCAAAAGATGATCGCCGCGTTCTTCGAGGCGATCGAGCCATGGAAGTCCGCATATGCCAAAGCGAGACTGACTTTCATAGCCGTCAAGCGCGACGAATCTCTCGTGATCCTGGCTGCGCGCATGTATCTGTCGGCGGTTTTCCGCGATCCGACGAAGGATTGGTTCGAGGCCGGCGATCTTGTGGCGGGTCAGGTTGAGCTATCCGGCGGAGTTGCCGTTTTCGTCCAAGCCATTGAGCAAATTGCCTCGCACGATGGCTTTGAAATCCCCGAGCAGGGCAAGCTCGTTCTTCGTTCGGAAGACAACCAGAACATCTCTGTTGGGCCGCCAGACCTCCTTCACGCCGAGGGGCTCAACCAAGGCAATCGCCTTGCGGTTTTGACAATGTGCGGCGCCAGGCGAGACCTGCTCACCCAGCAGCCGCAAACAGATTGGATGCTTAAGGCCGCAAAAATCCCTTTCGACTCGCTAAGCGAGCTCGGCGTCGAATATGGCCTCGGCGCCGCGCCAAACACCCAGACCACGGTCGAGGTCGTCGCGAACACTGCGTCCGAGGTTTGGCTCCCTTCAAGCGTCAAAGATGGCAAAGCCGTTTTGGGGCTCTGGCTGGCGCCCAACCTCGACCGTTCAAACGCGAGACTCGGATATCGAGTGCTAGACAAGGGAGTTGTCGTCAATCGCGGGTCAGTTGACGGCAGCAAGCTAGATTGGGGCGAACGGTTGGGCGATGTCGTTGGGCAGTTGCCGCTGGAGGTGCCGCGTGGCGCAGTCGTTCAGTGCATTGCTTCGTATGCCGGGCATGCTCATCACTTGCGCTTGTTCGCTGACCCGGAAACGTATCAAAATGCGCGGGCAGCTGTCCTTTTCAACGTGGATCAAACTGGCAAACTGTTACGGGGATATCTGCTCCCTGACCTTCCGCCGAAGGGCAAAGCAGCAGATGACTTCGAGTCGGCCGTAGCTTGGATGCTTTGGGGTTTGGGATTCGCGCCTGTCAGTTTCGGGACGAGCCCCAAGACGCGAGACGCCTTCGATATTTTGGCGGTCAGCCCGCGGGGCGATTTTGTTGTCGTCGAATGCACGCTCGGGCTTCTTCGAGCGGAGAGCAAGCTGTCGAAATTGAGCGCGCGCGAAGCGGCGCTGCGCAAGATGCTCGCTACGTCCGGCCTTCAACACGTTCGTATTTTGCCTGTCATTGTGACTGCAATGACCAGGGACGAAGTCAAAGCGGACCTTCGCGCCGCGGCGGAGACCGGCGTTCTCGTGCTGTCGAGGGAAGACATCGAGGCCGTTTTAGCAGGCGAGCGCTTACGGTTCGCGAACGCAGATCAGCTTTTCGAGCAGGCGTTGTTGAATCTCGCGGAAAGTCAAGAACCCAACGGACCGCTTATGCTTTGAACTTTCAGGACGTACTCCGGGCCGGTGTCGGCCGACCAGGAAACAAGCGTCCCGGATTGCCTAGCAAAAGACGTCGTGTCGTGGGATGTTGATCAGCTCAATGCGGAGGCAAACAGCAAGCGCCGCCAAAATCTGCGTTCAAGCAAAATGTGGCCCAACGGACAATAAAGCATAACCGGTCCAAGTGGACATCTTATGCTTAATGGCACAGCAGCGGCTGAAACAGAGGGATCAAGCGATTGGTGGGCCGGGTCGGATTCGAACCGACGATGTCCTTTCGGAGGCGGATTATGAGTCCGCTGCCTGCAACCAGCACGGCGTCCGGCCCACGAAGAAAAAGACCCGGTCTGAAGGCCGGGCCTATTCACTGGTTGGCCGACATACTACACGAAAAAAGGGCCTCCGCAACCGCTTCGCCTAAGCGAAACAACCGGGAGACCCCTTGCAGCCAGCAGATCGTTCGCCACGACCCGCTGCGTCAATCAATTCCCTTCGAGGAACGACTTCAGCTTGTCCGAGCGGCTCGGGTGACGCAGCTTGCGCAGCGCCTTAGCCTCGATCTGACGGATGCGCTCACGCGTCACGTCGAACTGCTTGCCGACTTCTTCGAGCGTGTGATCCGTGCTCATCTCGATGCCGAAACGCATGCGCAGCACCTTGGCTTCGCGCGGCGTGAGCGAGTCGAGCACGTCTTTCACGACATCGCGCATGCTGGCGTGCAGCGCCGCGTCCGCCGGTGCGACCGTGTTCGTATCTTCGATGAAGTCGCCCAGATGGGAATCGTCGTCGTCGCCGATCGGCGTTTCCATCGAGATCGGCTCTTTCGCGATCTTCATGATCTTGCGGATCTTGTCTTCCGGCATTTCCATCTTTTCGGCCAACGTTGCCGGATCCGGCTCGAGCCCGGTTTCCTGCAGAATCTGCCGCGAAATACGGTTCATCTTGTTGATCGTCTCGATCATGTGAACCGGAATCCGGATGGTGCGCGCCTGGTCGGCGATCGAACGCGTGATGGCCTGGCGAATCCACCACGTAGCGTACGTGGAGAACTTGTAGCCGCGACGATATTCGAACTTGTCCACCGCCTTCATCAGGCCGATGTTGCCTTCCTGAATCAGGTCGAGGAACTGCAGACCACGGTTCGTGTACTTCTTCGCGATCGAGATGACGAGACGCAGATTGGCCTCGGTCATTTCACGCTTGGCCTGACGCGCCTTCAGTTCGCCGGCCGCCATCTGACGGTTGGTTTCCTTCAGGTCCTTCAGCGGCAGCACCACGCGCGCCTGCAGGTCGAGCAGGCGTTGCTGCTGTTCGCGGATGGCCGGAATGTTACGCGTGAGGATCGCGCTATACGCATGACCTTCGGTGACGATCTTGTCGGCCCATTCCAGATCGGTTTCGCTGCCGGGGAAACGCGCGATGAACTCGGCACGCGGCATGCCGCACTTGTCGACCACCGTATGCAGAATCTGGCGCTCCACCTGACGAACCTCGTCCACCTGCGCGCGCAACGTGTCGCACAGACGCTCGACCGTGCGCGCCGTGAAGCGGATGGTCATGAGTTCGTTCTGGATCGTTTCCTGAGCCTTCAGATACGACTTGGACTTGTAGCCTTCTTTCTCGAACGCACGGCGCATCTTGTCGAACCATTCGCTGATCATCGCGAATTTTTCGAGCGACGCGCGCTTGAGCGCTTCCATCTGCGCCGCATTGGCCGTGGCCTGCGCGGTGCCGTCGTCTTCTTCCTCGTCTTCGTCGGCGTCTTCTTCGACTTCCTCGTCTTCGCTCTCGATGGCTTCCGCTTCCTGCGCGGAGAAGCCGTCGGCGTCTTCAGCGTCGGCGTCGATCAGGCCGTCGACCAGTTCGTCGATGCGGATTTCTTCGTTCGCCACGCGCTCGGCCATGGCGAGGATGTCGGCGATCGTGGTCGGGCAAGCCGAGATGGCCATGACCATGTGCTTCAGGCCGTCTTCGATCCGCTTCGCGATTTCGATTTCGCCTTCGCGCGTGAGCAGCTCGACCGTACCCATTTCACGCATGTACATGCGTACCGGGTCGGTTGTGCGGCCGAATTCGGAATCGACGGTGGAGAGCGCGACTTCCGCTTCTTCTTCCACTTCGTCGTCGGACGAAGCAGCCGGAGCGTTGTCGTTCAGGAGCAGCGTTTCGGCATCGGGCGCCTGCTCGTATACCGCCACGCCCATGTCGTTGAACGTGCTGATGATGCCTTCGATCGCCTCGGTTTCGGTGAAGTTGTCCGGGAGGTGATCGTTGATTTCCGCGTACGTGAGGAAGCCGCGTTCCTTGCCGAGCTTGATCAGCGCGCGCAGTTTGGAGCGACGCTCTTCGAGTTCCTCGACGGTGCCAGGCTGGGACGACGCGAACGCGTCTTTCAGCAGTGCTTTTTCCTTTGCACGACGGTCGCGAGCCTTGACCTTTTCCACCTTGGCTGGAACGGCAGCTGCGGTTTCTTCGGTCTGGGTTGCATCGTCATCGACGGGTACTTCATTCAGCTTTTTCGTCATGGAGTTCGCCGTACCGGCTGTAGTCTCGACTCGCGGCTGGTGGACAACAGCCGGTTGAACCGTGGATACTGAAGTCTCGCGCACTGCCGCATCGTCCTGCGCGGCAGCCGCTTCCCTTGCACTACTGGCTGCACTACTGACACTCGGCCGTCTCGTGGCCGGCTGAGCAGCTTTCGCCCCCCTGACCGGCTCCGCTCGCGCAGCGGAAGAGGTCGATGATTTTTTCCCGGCAGCAGGTGTGACGCTAGCCGCAGACGCTTTTCTGACAGAAGAAACTAACTTGGCCTCGGTGACCTTTCTGGTGCGCTCACCGGCGCCCGAACCCGTTGCTTTCTTTCCGCCCGTATTTCCGTCTGTCGTCTTTGCCATCGCATCGCCTTTTCGCCTTTGCTAGGAAAACCTTTGGAAAACAAACCGCTAGAAACCTTTTATTATAGCACCGCGGTTTCGCCCTTCCCGCCTACAACCCAAGCTGGCGCTTCATGTCAGCCCGTTTCTGGTTCAGGCTCGACAGCTCCGCAAACTCCTCCGGCGTGTGCCGAGATTGCCGCGAAAGCTGCTCCAGACGATCGCAATAAGCGTCATAGCGCATCTTGAGAATCGCGGCTTTCAATTCCTCTCCGACGATCCGTTCCTGCTCGCGCCGTTCCTCGATGACGGCCGCATCCTCCGGGTCTTTCAGCAGCAAATCCCGGACGTTTTCATCATAGTCCAGAATTTTGCGAAAGATTTCCTCGAAAGTTGGGGCGTTTGCGCCGTTTCGCAATAGGTCCGACAGCAACTGAAACTCCGCCGAATTGCCCAGCGCACGGGCATGCGTCGTCACTTCCTCGAAAAGCTCGCCGTGCCGGGTGACGGACAGCAACGCCTGCTCGGCCTCTTCGTCCAGCACCGCCACGGTGCGCGGATACATCACCAGATTGCGCAGCGTTTTTTCCTCGATGCCGGTGACGCTGCGCCGGTCCTTGCGGGCTGGCGCGGCGCGGGCCGCCGCGGCGATCCGGGCGTCGACTTCGCAAAGTGCGGCGACTTCCTCGAACGGCACGTCGAGCCGGTCGGCAAACATGTGCATGATCTGCGCGCGCAGCGCGTTGGCCGGCAGCGCCTGCAGCAGCGGTTTGGCGTCGAACAGCGCGCGGGCGCGGCCTTCGGGCTGGTCCAGCTCCTTGCCGTTCAGCACTTCGTTGAGCATGAACTGCGAGAGCGGCATGGCGCGCTCGACCTGCTCGGCGAAGCCTTCGGTGCCGAATTCGCGCACGTAACTGTCCGGATCATGCTCGGACGGCAGAAACAGGAAGCGGATGGTCCGGTTGTCCGCCGCGTGCGGCAGGCAGGCGTCGAGCGCCCGCCGGGCGGCGCGACGGCCGGCCGAGTCGCCGTCGAAACTGAAGATGACCGTATCGGTCTGGCGCATCAGTTTCTGCACGTGAACCGGCGTACAGGCCGTGCCGAGCGTGGCGACCGCGTTCTGAAAACCCAGTTGGGCCAGCGCGACCACGTCCATATAGCCTTCGACCACCAGCACGTAATGCTGTTCGCGAATGGCCAGACGCGCCTCGAACAGCCCGTACAGCTCGCTGCCCTTGTTAAATAAAGGCGTTTCCGGCGAATTCAAATATTTCGGCTCGCCGCTGTCGAGCACCCGGCCGCCGAAGCCAATGACCTGCCCTTTCACATTGCGGATCGGGAACATGATCCGCTCGCGGAAGCGGTCGTACCGGCGATTCTGGCCCTGTGCGTCCGATTTTTCGCTGACGATCACCAGCCCCGATTCGACCAGCGAATCGTCGCGATAGTTCGGGAAGGCGCTTTCCAGGTTCTGCCAGCCGTCGGGCGCATAGCCGAGGCCGAAGCGGGCGGCGATCTCGCCGGTCAGGCCGCGTTTCTTGAGATATTGGATCGCCGCGGGGGCGCCGCGCAGTTGCTTGCGGTAGTAGTCGCATGCGGTCTGCATGACATCGGACAGCGCGGTGGTCACGGCTTTGGACGCCGCCGGCGCATAACCGCCCGATCCGCCGCCACCGCCATAACCGGGCGAAGGCTCGTTGGGCACGGTCAGACCGACGGATTGCGCCAGTTCGTTGACCGCTTCGGGGAAGGTGGAACCGACGTGCTCCATCAGGAAGCCGATCGCCGTGCCGTGCGCGCCGCAGCCGAAGCAATGATAAAACTGCTTAGTCGGACTAACCGTAAACGAGGGGCTTTTCTCGTTGTGGAACGGGCAAAGCCCCATGAAGTTCGCGCCGCCTTTTTTCAACTGCACGAACTTGCCGACCACGTCGACGATATCGACGCGGTTGAGCAGGTCCTGCAGGAATGACGGTGGAATCACAGTAAATGACGCTACCTGAAAGCTGGATGCCGCGCGCGCACTGCAATCGATGCGGCGCGCGCGAATCGGGGGAAACGGAAATTACTTCGCGAGCGCGGCTTTGACCTGTGCCGACACGGCGGTCATGTCGGCACGGCCGGCGAGCTTCGGCTTCAGCACGCCCATGACCTTGCCCATGTCCTGCGGACCGGCGGCGCCGGTCTGCGCAACCGCGGCCTGCACTTCGGCAACGATCTCCGCCTCGGACATCTGCGCCGGCATATACGTGGACAGAATAGCCAGCTCGGCCTTTTCCTTGTCCGCGAGATCCGTGCGGGACGCCGCTTCGAACTGGCTGATCGAATCCTTGCGCTGCTTGATCATTTTGTCGATGACGGCGGTGATCGCGGTGTCGTCGAGCGTGACGCGCTCGTCCACTTCACGTTGCTTGATCGCGGCCAGCAGCAGGCGGATGGTGCCGAGACGCTCGGTCTCGCGCGCCCGCATGGCGGCTTTCATGTCGTCGTTGATCTGGTCTTTGAGGCTCATCGTTCACCCGAATGCGTTGAAAATTGAAAAACCAGCCGGTCGATCATGTCGGGTCGCTTCAACACGAATACCCGCTTGGGACTGCTTCCTCAAGCGGGTTGGCACAATGTGCGTAATGGATGCGACCCTGCCGACTGGCCCAAAAAGCCGTGTTGTCCGTGCCGGCGCCTGTCGCGCCGCCACCGGTTGGATGCCGCCGTTCCGTTCGACCGGAACCGCAACAACGCCAGAAACAGTATCAATAGAACTTCTTTGGCAGCATCTGGCCACGCAGACGCTTGAAATGACGCTTCACCGCGGCGGCTTTCTTGCGCTTGCGCTCCGCCGTTGGCTTTTCGTAAAACTCGCGGGCGCGCAGTTCTGTCAGCAGCCCGTTTTTTTCCATCGTGCGTTTGAAGCGCCGCATGGCAACTTCAAACGGCTCGTTGTCTTTTACGCGGATGGTCGTCATTTTTCAATAACGGAACTTTGTAAAGGTTCAGGAGTATATCAGAGCTTTCTCACAAAGCCATGGCGCCGTCAAGCCCCCTGGACATACTCCGCAGCCGCCTGACCAGCCGCCACGCCGGACGCCCAGGCCCACTGAAAATTGTAGCCGCCGAGCCAGCCGGTCACGTCCACCGCCTCGCCGATGAAGTACAGACCCGGCGCGCGGGCGCTCATCATCGTGGACGACGACAGCTCGCGTGTATCGACGCCGCCGCGCGTCACTTCGGCTTTTCGGTAGCCTTCGGTGCCGTTCGGGGTGAGCGTCCAGCGGGCGAGCGCCTCACCGACGCGCCGCAGCGTCTTGTCCGGCAGATCGGCGACACGGGCTTCCGCCGGAATCTGATGGGTCTCCAGCCAGACATGCGCGAGGCGCTGCGGCACCCATTCCGAAAGCAGGTTCGAGATCTGACGTTTGGTGCCGGCTTTCGCCTCCAGCAAGGCCGTGGTGGCGTCCTGTTCGGGCAACAGATTGATATGAATCGGCTCGCCGGGCTGCCAGTAGCTCGAAATCTGCAGAACGCCGGGCCCCGACAGGCCGCGGTGGGTCAGCAGCAGGTCTTCGTTGAACTCGGCGCCGGTCTTCCTGCTGCCGGTTGCCAGTTGCACTTCGAGCGAGACGCCCGCCAGCGCCGAAAACGGTTCCCAGTCGGCCGGCGCGAAGGTCAGCGGAACGAGCGCCGGGCGCGTGTCGATCAGCTTGTGCCCGAACTGTTTGGCGAGCCGGTAAGCGAAGTCGGTCGCGCCGATTTTCGGAATCGACAGACCGCCCGTCGCGACCACGAGTGCGCGCGCCGAGATGGGTCCCGACTGCGTGTCGAGCGTGTAGCGTCCGTCGGCGTCCTGCCGCACCTGCTCGACGCCGAGCGGCGTGCGCCAGGCAATCCGGCCGGCGTCGCATTCGCGCTTGAGAACGTCGATGATCGCGTCGCTCGACTGGTCGCAGAAAAGCTGGCCTTTATGCTTCTCGTGCCACGTCACATGATGCCGCTTGAGCAGCGCCATGAAATCGCGCGGCGTGTAGCGCGCCAGCGCGGAGCGGCAAAAATGCGGATTCGCCGAGAGGTAATTGGCCGGGCCGGCGTACAGATTCGTGAAATTGCAGCGGCCGCCGCCGGAGATGCGGATTTTTTCCGCGAGACGTTGCGAGTGGTCGAGCAGCACCACACGGCGGCCGAGTTGCCCGGCCACCGCCGCGCACATCATGCCGGCCGCGCCCGCGCCGATTACCGCGATATCGAAGGATTCCATGGGGCCGCATTGTACCCGTGCGTCTGCGGCCGCCTACCCGCGCTGCTATACTTTCAGGCTCGCCTTTTCACTTTCGGGCGCGTTCAAACGCCCGTTCTGGTCCACCCATCATGCTCGTACTCGGCATCGAAAGCTCCTGCGACGAAACCGGTCTCGCGCTCTACGACACGGAGCGGGGTCTGCTCGCGCACGCGCTGCATTCGCAGATTGCGATGCATCGGGAGTACGGCGGCGTGGTCCCCGAACTGGCGTCGCGCGACCATATCCGGCGCGCGCTGCCGCTGCTCGAAGAAGTGATGGAACGTGCCGGCACGGCGCGCGGCGACATCGACGCGATCGCCTATACGCAAGGCCCCGGCCTCGCGGGCGCGCTGCTGGTGGGCGCGAGCGTGGCCAATTCGCTGGCCATGGCGTGGGACAAGCCGACCATCGGCATCCACCACCTCGAAGGGCATTTGCTGTCGCCGCTGCTGGTCGACGAGCCGCCGCCGTTTCCGTTCGTGGCGCTGCTCGTGTCGGGCGGACACACGCAACTAATGCGCGTCACCGACGTCGGCGTCTACGAAACACTCGGCGAAACGCTGGACGACGCCGCAGGCGAAGCCTTCGACAAAACCGCCAAGCTGCTCGGACTCGGCTATCCGGGTGGCCCGGAAGTCTCGCGCCTCGCCGAGTTCGGCACGCCCGGCGCGGTGGTTCTGCCGCGTCCCATGCTGCATTCCGGCGACCTCGATTTCAGCTTCAGCGGCCTGAAAACCGCGGTGCTCACGAACGCCAAAAAGCTCGGCGGCGCGAATATCTGCGAGCAGGCCAAGGCCGATCTGGCGCGCGGCTTCGTCGACGCAGCCGTCGAAGTGCTGGCGGCCAAGTCGCTTGCCGCGCTCAAGCGCACCAAGCTCAACCGCCTCGTGGTCGCGGGCGGCGTCGGCGCGAACCGGCAGTTGCGCGAAGCGTTGTCGGCGGCGGCAAAGAAGCGCAATTTCTTCGTCCACTATCCCGACTTGTCGTTGTGCACGGATAACGGCGCGATGATCGCTTTGGCCGGCGCCTTGAGACTGCAGCGCTGGCCCGACCAGTCGGGCAAGGATTACGCATTCACCGTCAAGCCGCGGTGGGACCTCACCTCGTTAGCACGCTGATTCCAACGCCTCCGGGCGCACTGTCGGGACGTAAAAAAGCCGCTTCGTGAAGCGGCTTTTTTGTTGCTGCGAAGCGTGATCGGCTATCAGCCAGCGCGTTTGTCGCGTTCGATCAAGGCGTACGCGCTGTGATTGTGGATCGACTCGAAATTCTCGGCTTCCAGCACGTACGCGACGATCCGCTCGTCCGCGTTCAGACGCTGCGCGACGTCGCGCACCAGGTCTTCGACGAACTTGGGATTTTCGTAGGCACGTTCGGTGACGAACTTCTCATCCGGACGCTTGAGCAAACCCCACAGTTCGCACGAGGCTTCTTCCTCGGCAATGCGGATCAATTCCTCGACGGCAACATCCGCGGCCAGTTCGGCGTTGATCGTGACATGCGAGCGCTGATTGTGCGCGCCGTACTGCGAGATTTTCTTCGAGCACGGGCACAGGCTCGTGACCGGCACCAGCACCTGCAGGAACAGACGCGTCTCGCCGTGACGGGTTTCGCCGGTCAAGGTCACTTCGTAGTCGAGCAGACTTTGCACGCCCGAAACCGGCGCGGTCTTGTTCACGAAGTACGGAAACGATACCTCGATGCGGCCGGCTTGCGCCTCCAGCTTGTCGAGCATGGCGGCCAGCATGGAACGCAACGCGGCCGTGTCGAGCGGCGCCTTGTTTTCTTCGAGCAACGCCACGAAGCGCGACATGTGCGTGCCTTTCTGATCCGCCGGCAGATGCACGTCGAGATTCCAGGTGCCGACGGAAGGCTGCGCTTCGCCGCTTTGCGTACGCACCGTCAACGGATGACGCACGGCCTTGACCCCGACGCGCTGAATGGGAATCTGACGCGTATCCGGCGTGCTCTGCACGTCGGGCATGACAAAGGCGGGATTCATCTGGTTCATGTTCTTGTCCTTTGAGGAAGACGCTCGGGCGCGCCTGATTGCCTGCGCCGCAGCGAGTCTCGTCAGAAGAAACGGAGACTGTCGGGCGCGCGGCGCATAACGATGGATTCAGGCGCTCACGGCGGCCATACGCTTCGGAGTGCGCAATGGCAAACGCCGGACTTGGCCGGCGTCGGATGATGGGCCCGGAGGCTCATCGATTCAAGTTGGAGATTGCTATGGCCGCCATAGCTGCGGCGAACTGCGCAGCCTGGTGACCGTGTGCGCCGCTATTACGCGACGCGTTTTACCGACGATTGACCCGCGACCGCGCCGCCGGAAAGGAAGCGCTCGCGAATCGACCGGGCGATGCCCGCTGCGTCCAGACCGCACGCGGACAGCAGCTTGGCCGGATCGCCATGATCGATGAAACGATCGGGCAGGCCCAGTTGCAGCACCGGCCGGACCACGCCGCTTTCGAGCAGCGCTTCGACGCAAGCCGAGCCCGCGCCGCCCATCACGCAGCCCTCTTCGACCGTGACGATGGCGTCGTGCGTTTCGGCCAGCTGGCGCACGAGTTCGGCGTCCAGCGGCTTGACGAAGCGCATGTTGGCGACCGTTGCGTCGAGCTGTTCCGCCGCAGCCAGCGACGGCGCGACCATCGTGCCGAACGCCAGAATCGCGATGCGCTTGCCCGCCGGTTGCGACGTCTCACGACGGATTTCGCCCTTGCCGAGCGGCAATGCGGTCATCTGCTTCACGGTTGCGACGCCCGTGCCCGCGCCGCGCGGGTAGCGCACCGCCGTCGGGTTCGGCTGCTGCAACGCCGTGTACAGCATCTGACGGCATTCGTTTTCGTCCGATGCAGCCATCACCGTCATGTTCGGGATGCAACGCAGGAAGGCCAGATCGTAGGCGCCCGCGTGCGTGGCACCGTCGGCACCGACCAGACCGGCACGGTCGATGGCGAACACCACCGGCAGATTCTGCAGCGCGACGTCGTGAATCAGCTGGTCGTAGGCACGTTGCAGGAAGGTCGAGTAAATCGCGACCACCGGTTTCATGCCGTCGGCAGCCAGGCCGCCTGCGAACGTCACCGCGTGCTGTTCGGCGATGCCGACGTCGAAGTAACGATCCGGGAAACGCTTCTCGAACTCGACCATGCCCGAGCCTTCACGCATGGCCGGCGTGATACCGACGACGCGCGAATCCAGCTCCGCCGCGTCGCACAGCCATTCGCCGAACACTTGCGTGTAGGTTTTCTTCGACGGCGTGGTGGCGGGCTTGATGCCTTCGGCCGGGTTGAACTTGCCCGGACCGTGATACAGCACCGGATCGGCCTCGGCGAGCTTGTAGCCCTGACCTTTCTTGGTGACCACGTGCAGGAATTGCGGACCACGCAGTTCCTTGATGTTCTGCAGCGTCGGGATCAGCGAATCGAGGTCGTGACCGTCGATCGGGCCGATGTAGTTGAAGCCGAACTCTTCGAACAGCGTGGCCGGCACGATCATGCCCTTGGCGTGCTCTTCGAGCTTGCGCGCGAGATCGAGCATGGGCGGCGCGACGCGCAGGACGCGTTCGACGCCGGCACGCGCCGCCGCGTAGAAGCGGCCGGACATGAGACGCGCCAGATGGCGATTCAGCGCGCCGACCGGCGGCGAAATCGACATGTCGTTGTCGTTCAGGATGACCAGCAGCGGCACGTCGTCTTCGACGCCGGCGTTGTTCATCGCCTCGAAGGCCATGCCGGCCGTCATGGCGCCGTCGCCGATCACGGCGATGCCCATGCGGTTATCGCCCTGCAGCTTGCTCGCGACCGCCATGCCGAGCGCCGCGGAAATCGACGTGCTGGAGTGAGCGGTGCCGAACGTGTCGTATTCCGACTCGTCGCGCTTCGGGAAACCCGAAATGCCGCCCAGCTGACGCAGCGAGTGCATCTGGTCGCGCCGGCCCGTCAGAATCTTGTGAGGATAGGTCTGGTGGCCCACGTCCCACACGATCCGGTCATGCGGCGTGTCGAACACGTAGTGCAGAGCAATGGTCAACTCGACCGTGCCGAGGTTGGACGAAAGATGGCCGCCCGTCTGCGATACGCTGTCGAGCACGAAAGCTCGCAATTCGTCGGCAAGCGGTTGTAATTGGCGGCGATCGAGGCGGCGCAAGGCGGCCGGGTCGTCGATGGTTTTCAGCAAGTCGTACATCGTCGTTCCATTGTAGGAAAACTTACGCGCCCGCACTTCATACATGCACCTCGACAATAAGGTGCGCGGCGGCGGGCTTTCGCGTTTAGCTGACCCGGTTCACCACCAGGTCGGCCAATTCGGCCAGACGCTGCGCACGCGCGCCAAACGGCGCGATCGCAGCGTGGGCGTCGCTGCGCAACTGCGCTGCGAGCGACCGTGACGCCTCTAGCCCAATAATCGACACGTAGGTCGGCTTGCCGTCCTTCGCGTCCTTACCTGCCGTTTTGCCGAGCGTCGCGGAATCGGTCGTGACGTCGAGAATGTCGTCGACGACCTGAAACGCGAGGCCGACGGCGGCCGCATACGCGTCGAGCGAACGCATGGCGTCCGCGTCCGGCGTTTCGCCCGCCAGCGCGCCCATGCGCACCGCGGCACGCAGCAGGGCGCCGGTTTTCATCCGGTGCATGGTTTCCAGTTGCGTACGCGTCAGCGTGTGGCCGACGCTCGCCAGATCGATTGCCTGACCGCCGCACATGCCGATCGAGCCGCTCGCCAGCGCCAGTTCGCGCACGAGCGAAGCCTGCTGGGCCGGCGCCAGCACCTCGGAAGTCAGCGCGACGAACGCCTGCGACTGCAGCGCGTCGCCGACCAGCAATGCCGTGGCTTCGTCATATTTGACATGTACCGTGGGTTTGCCGCGACGCAGGGCGTCGTCGTCCATACAGGGCATGTCGTCGTGCACGAGCGAGTACACGTGGATCATTTCCAGCGCCGCCGCTGCCGCGTCGAGGCATTCGGCGCGTGCGCCGGTCAGCTCGCCCGCCGCGTGGCACAGCAGCGGGCGTACCCGCTTGCCGCCGCCGAGCACGGCGTAACGCATCGCTTCGTGCAGCGTGGCGGGTTCGGTAGCCTCGGTCGGCAGGTAATGTTCCAGTGCCGTTTCGACGCGTTCGAGCACCGCGCGCGTCCATTGTTCGAATGTCATAGGTCGTCCCCGCTTTCAGCAGCGGCTGTGCCTGCGCTATTCATGGGCAGAGGCTTGAGCGTCTCGCCGTCGAGCACGCGCACCTGCTGCTCGACCTTTTCGAGCTGCTGCTGGCAGAACGCCACCAGCGCCGCCCCGCGCCGGTAGGCGCCGAGCGATTCCTCGAGGCTGAGATTACCGCCTTCCATGCGCGCCACCAGCCCCTCCAGTTCGGCCTGAGCAGCCTCGTAGTTCTCGGGCAACGGCGTGGCGTCGACACCTTCTGCAGGCGCGGCGGCAGTCTCTTTCGATGCGGTCTTCGCCATGAATAGTCGCAAAATTAAAACAAGTCGGACATTCTACGGCAAAAGCGACATTTCCGATCCGCTGCCGCCCCTTTACGCGCCTTCGACCCGCTTTCGCCCCCTGCACCGCATCGCCAGTCTCGCAGAAAAAAAACGAAGAGTCTGCGGCGAAAAGAGCGAACTTCCGCAACAATTTTGACCCAAATCAGGCACTTAAGCGCCCCAATAAAGGGGAAACGGGTATAATCGCGGGCTCCCTAAATCGAATCTTCGATGGTTGGGTTGTTCACTGCTTTCACGTCTTCACGGGAGTGGGAATGTCCAATCTGAGCAATGCATTGCAGTTGCGGTCTGTCCACAGCCAGCTGCCAGTCACGGCTTACTTTGACGAAGCGCTTCTAACGCGCGAAATCGAAACCCTTTTCAAGAAAGGTCCTCGCTACATCGGCCACGATCTCATGGTGCCCGAAGCGGGGAATTATTTTGCTTTGCCGAGCGAGAGCGAAGGGCGTGTGCTCGTCCGTAACCAGCAGTCGCAAGTCGAACTGCTGTCGAACGTGTGCCGCCACCGGCAGGCCATCATGCTCAACGGCCGCGGCCAGACGGAGAACATCGTCTGTCCCCTGCACCGCTGGACCTACGACCTGAAGGGCGAGCTCCTCGGCGCGCCGCATTTCGCCGACAACCCTTGCCTGAACCTGGGCGCCACGCCGTTGCAGAACTGGCAGGGCCTGCTGTTCGAAGCGCAAGGGCGTGATGTCGCGCGCGATCTGGCAAAACTCGGCACCAAGCAACACTTCGACTTCTCGGGCTTCATGTTCGATCACGTCGAGGTGCACGAGTGCAACTACAACTGGAAGACCTTCATCGAGGTCTATCTGGAGGATTACCACGTCGCGCCATTCCATCCGGGCCTCGGCAGCTTCGTCAATTGCGACGATCTGACGTGGGAATTCGGCGAGTGGTACAGCGTGCAGACCGTCGGTGTGCACAAGGATCTCGAGCAGCCGGGCAGTCCGACCTACCGCAAATGGCACGACGAAGTGCTGCGTTTCCGCGGCGGCAACCCGCCGGAATTCGGCGCGATCTGGATGGTGTACTACCCCGGCATCATGATCGAGTGGTATCCGCACGTGCTGGTGGTGTCGTGGCTGATTCCGCGTGGCCCGCAGAAAACCACCAACGTGGTGGAGTTCTATTACCCTGAGGAAATCGCGCTGTTCGAACGCGAATTCGTCGAAGCCGAGCGTGCCGCCTATATGGAAACCGCGCGCGAAGACGACGAGATCGCCGAACGCATGGACGCGGGTCGCCGCGCACTCATGAACCGCGGCGAGTCGCAGGTCGGTCCGTATCAGAGTCCGATGGAAGACGGCATGCAGCACTTCCACGAGTTCTTGCGGCGCGAACTCGGCACGATCTGATCGCCGGGTCGAGCATTGGCTTCAGTACATGGAAAGACGGGCTTCGGCCCGTCTTTTTTTGTTTAGACTAACGAGATTGCACGGCCATCCGATCGTGGCGCCAAGCCGCCCGAGCGGAGCCGCCATCGCCCGCATCGAGGAGACGTCATGCCGCACACCCACTACACCACGTTGATCTCTGCCGCGAACCTCGCCGAGCGTCTTACCGCCGCGCCGGGCAGCGTATTCGTGATCGACTGCCGCTTCGACCTGGCCGACCCGGAAGCGGGCGAAAAGGCCTACCTGGCCGGACATCTGCCGGGCGCACATTACCTGAATCTCGATCGCGATCTGTCGGGGCCGAAAAACGGCACGAACGGGCGTCATCCGTTGCCGGACCGCGCACGTCTGGTGGAAACGCTGGAGTCACGCGGACTCAAGCAAGGTCAGCAAGTGGTCGCTTACGACGCCCAGGGCGGTATGTACGCGGCCCGCGCATGGTGGTTGCTGCGCTGGCTCGGCCACGATTCCGTCGCACTGCTCGACGGCGGCCTGCAAGCCTGGCAAGCCGCCGGCCAACCGCTCACGCAAGACGTGCCGCCGCAGAACACCGGCGACTTCAAGGCCGGCGCGCCGCTGGCGGTCACGATCGACGCTCAGAGTGTCGAGCGCAATCTGGGCAGCAAAGAGCGCATCGTCGTCGATGCGCGTGCGAACGATCGCTATCGCGGCGAGAACGAGACGCTCGACCGCGTCGGCGGTCACATTCCCGGCGCGCTCAACCGCTTCTTCAAAGACAACCTCACCGCCGACGGCCGCTTCAAGCCCGCCCACACGTTGCGCGAAGAATTCCATACGCTGCTGCCCGACACGCAGCCCGAGCATGTCGTCCTGCAATGCGGTTCGGGCGTGACGGCCTGCGTGAACGCGCTCGCCATGGAAATTGCCGGCATGCACGGCGCGGCGCTCTACGCCGGCTCCTGGAGCGAGTGGACGTCCGACCCGAAGCGGCCGGTCGCAACCGGCGCGAACCCCTGAGGTGGTCAGGCCACGCCGTGCTGCTTGAACCACACGAGCGCACGGCGCCAGCCGTCTTCCGCGTCGGCTTTCTTGTAGCTCGGGCGGTAGTCGGCGAAGAAGGCGTGGCCGGCGTCGTCGTACACCACGAATTGCGAGCCGCGCCCGGCTTGCGGACCTTGCGCGATGGCCTGCTTCATCTGTTCCAGCGTGTCCTGCGGAATGCTCTGATCCTGCAGACCATATAGACCCAGCACCGGCGCATGCAGATCCGCGACTTCGTCGAGCGGATTGGCCGGCGTCATGGCGTTTTTATTGCCCGTCACGCGACCATACCAGGCTACGCCCGCCTTCAAACGCGGATTGTGCTCCGCATACAGCCAGGCAATCCGTCCGCCCCAGCAAAAGCCGTTCACGCCGAGCCGGTTCAGATCGCCGCCATGTTCGCCGGCCCAAGCCACCGTCGCGTCGAGGTCGCCCATCACCTGCGCGTCGGGCACCTTGCTGACCAGTTGCTCGTTGAGCTGCTGCATGCTCGTATAAACGGTCGGATCGCCCTGCCGTTCGTACAGATTCGGCGCGATCGCGAGATAGCCCTGCTTGGCGAAGCGCCGGCACACGTCGGCAATATGTTCGTGCACGCCGAAAATCTCATGAACGACGATGATGACGGGCAAGTGCGCCTTGCCTTTCGGCTGCGCGCGGTACGCCGGGACCAGCGTGCCGCCCGAACGGACCGCCACTTCGCCAGCTTCGAGGCCGTCGCTATCGGTGTGAATGGTTTGCGCCGACACCGGCAGGACCGCCGCGGCGAAACCGCTGCCGAGCGCAGCCTTGATGAAGGTGCGGCGGTTGAAGGGAACGTGCGGAATCAGGCTGTCGATTTCGGGCTTCAGCATGCGGCGCTCCTCGGTTGACGTGGGAGGCAACAGGATACGCCTTTGGCGTGTCCCGTTGCAGATGCAACCTTGGCGCGCGAACTCAGTGCAGCTTGACGCGCGGCAGCGTGGTCCGGCGCAGCCAGTGCGCGAAAGTGTCGAGCACCATGCGCGCGTAGCCGTGCAACGCAGCGATATGCAGGCGGTACAGCGACATGTACATGAAGCGTGCGAACAAACCTTCGATCAACATATTGCCGCCGATCACGCCGCCCATCAGATTGCCGACCGCGCTGAAATGGCCGAGCGACACCAGCGAGCCGAAGTCGTGATACGTGAATTCCGGCAGCGGCCGGTTTTCGAGGCGAGCGGCGAGCGCCTTCATCAGGAAGCTCGCCTGCTGGTGCGCGGCTTGCGCGCGCGGCGGCACGTTGCGCTCGGTGCCCGGCCACGGACACGCCGCGCAATCGCCGAGCGCAAACACGTTGTCGTCGATTTCGGTTTGCAACGTGCGGCGCACGACGAGTTGACCGAGCCGGTTCACCGGCAGGCCGTCGAGCTGGCTCAAAATGGCGGGCGCCCGGATGCCGGCCGCCCACACGGTCAGATCGGCGCGCACGGTTTTGCCGCTCGCGGTACGGATGATGCCTGGCGCAACCTCGGCAACCGTTTCCCCGATCATCAGCTTGACGCCGAGTTTGGTGAGCAGTTCGGCGGTTGCCGTGGAGACGCGCTCCTGCAAGGCGGGCAGAATGCGCGGGCCGGCCTCGATCAGCACGATGCCGACATCGTGCCGCGGGTCGAGCTTGTGCAGCCCATACGCCGACAACACCTGCGCCGTGTTGCGCAACTCGGCCGAGAGTTCGACACCCGTCGCGCCGCCGCCGACAATCGCCACCTGAATACGCGGCTCGGTGGACGCCGACGCATCGTGGCCCGACTCGACCGGTTCATGCACCTGATGCTCGGCGCGCATGCACGCGGCGATCAGCCGCTTGCGGAAACGTTCTGCCTGGCTGACGGTGTCGAGCGCGAGAGAAAATTCCGGCGCGCCTTTTACGCCGAAGAATGCCGTGGTGCTGCCGATCGCAATGACCAGCGTGTCGTACTCGAGTTCGCGTTCGGGAATCATCTCGGCACCGTCGTCGTCGAGCACGGTGCCGATCGTGATGCGCCGGTTGGCGCGATCGAGACCGGTGAGGTCGCCCTGCTGGAATTCGAAGCCATGCCAGCGCGCCTGCGCGGCATATTCGAGTTCCTGCGTGAATGGGTCCATGCTGCCCGCCGCGACTTCATGCAGCAGTGGCTTCCAGATATGCGTGGGATTCCGATCGACGAGCGTGACTTGCGCACGCAAGCTGCCTTTGTTCTTATGGGGTGCGTAGCGATCACCCAGACGCGTCGCCAGTTCCAGTCCCCCCGCGCCCCCGCCAACGACGATAAATCGATGCATTGAACTCTCCGTGTTTGCCGATGGCTATGCCGATGGATATCCGTAGCGACGGCGCGAAGCAGGCGCGCCGTCCATCTGATGATTGTCAGCGAGGGGCAAGGGTTGTCACAAGGCGTCCGTGCATATAGGCGACATGCAACGGACGCTATCGCGCGAAGAGACTCCGCTTCATTGCAGCGTCATTGACGCATCAATGTGCTTCTTCCCAGTTCAGGCCGGCGCCCACTTCGGCGACCAGCGGCACCTTCAGCGAAGCAACGCCGCACATCAACTCGGGCAGGCGCTTGCGTACGTCCGACAACTCCTCGTCCGGCACTTCGAGTATCAGTTCATCGTGCACCTGCATGATCATGCGAGTACCGATCTTAGACGTTTCGATCCAGTTCTGCACTGCGATCATGGAGAGCTTGATGAGATCGGCAGCCGTGCCTTGCATCGGCGCGTTGATCGCCGCGCGTTCCGCCGCCTGGCGACGCGGACCGTTCCCGCCGTTGATCTCCGGCAGCCACAGGCGACGGCCGAACGCCGTCTCCACGTAACCCTTGGCCTTTGCGCTCAGACGGGTTTCGTCCATATAACGCGCGACGCCCGGATAACGCGCAAAGTAGCGGTCGATATACAGCTTGGCGGCGTCACGCGTAATACCGAGATTCGCGGCGAGACCGAACGCGCTCATGCCGTAGATCAAGCCGAAGTTGATGACCTTCGCGACACGCCGCTGGTCGTTCGACACTTCGAGCGGCGTCACGCTGAAAATTTCCGCCGCGGTTGCGCGGTGGATGTCTTCGCCTTGCGAAAACGCACGCAACAAGGACTCGTCGCCGGAGATGTGGGCCATAATTCGCAGTTCGATCTGCGAGTAATCGGCGGAGACCAGCTTGTGTCCCGGCGGCGCGATGAACGCTTCGCGAATGCGGCGGCCTTCGCCCGTGCGCACCGGGATGTTCTGCAGATTCGGATCGTTCGACGCCAGCCGGCCCGTCACCGCCACTGCCTGCGCGTAGTTCGTATGCACGCGGCCCGTGGCGGCGTTCACCATGCGCGGCAGCTTGTCCGTGTAGGTGGACTTCAGCTTCGACAAACCACGGTGTTCGAGCAGGATCTTCGGCAGCGGATAATCCTCCGCGAGCTTCTGCAGCACTTCTTCGTCGGTGGACGGTGCGCCGCTCGGCGTTTTCTTGACCACCGGCAACTCGAGCTTCTCGAAGAAAATCTGTCCGATCTGCTTGGGCGAACCGAGATTGAACTCGCCGCCCGCCAGCACGTACGCTTCGCTTTCCAGTTGAATCAGACGCGTGGCGATTTCGCTGCTTTGCGCGCGCAGCTTGTCGGCGTCGATCAATACGCCCGTGCGTTCCATCTTGCGCAGCACGCGCGAGGTCGGCACCTCGATCTGGCGATACACGTACTCCAGCGTTTTTTCGGCGGCAACCTGCGGATACAAGGCCTGATGCAAACGCAGCGTGATATCCGCGTCTTCGGCCGCGTATTCGGCGGCGATTTCGAGCGACACTTCATCGAAGCCGATCTGCGACGCACCCTTGCCCGCCACTTCCTCGTACTTGATGGTCTTGATGCCGAGATGACGCAGCGCGAGACTGTCCATGTCGTGCGTGCGATGCGATTCGACCACGTACGATTCCAGCAGCGTGTCGTGCTCGACGCCCCGCATTTCGATGCCGTAGTTCGCCAGCACCTGCTCGTCGTACTTCATGTGCTGACCGACCTTCTTGTGCTCCGCGCTTTCGAGCCACGGCTTGAGCTTCGCAAGCACTTCGTCGCGCGGCAATTGCACGGGCGCGTCCGGGCCGCGATGCGCGAGCGGCACGTAGGCCGCCTGCCCCGGCTCCACGGAGAGCGACAGGCCCACGATCTGCGCGGTCATCGGATCGAGCGAAGTGGTTTCGGTATCGAAGGCGGTGAGTTCGGCCGCGTTGATGCGTTCGAGCCAGACGTCGAACTGTTCCCACGTCTGCACCGTGTCGTAGTGCCGTTCCACGTCGACCGTGAGTGCCGGCGCCACGTCGGTTTCCGGACCTTCCACCGCGTCGGCGATCTCGACTTCGCGCAGCCAGGTCTTGAAGCCGTGGCGCGTGAACACGTCGCGCAATTCTTCGCGCGATTCCGGCCGGCTTTGCAGACTCGCCTCGATCGACTCGATATGGCCGGTCAGATCGCAATTGCGCTCGACGGTAACGAGCTTTCTCGCCATCGGCAGAAAGTCGAGCGCGCGGCGCAGATTGTCTCCTACCGCACCTTTGATCTCGTCAGCGTGTGCGACGATGCCATCGAGCGAGTCGTATGCCGTGAGCCATTTCAGCGCGGTTTTCGGCCCGCATTTCTCGACGCCCGGCACGTTGTCCACCGTATCGCCGATCAGCGACAGATAGTCGATGATGCGCTCCGGCGGCACGCCGAACTTGCCGATCACGCCGGCGCGGTCGAGCGTTTCGTTGGTCATCGTATTGATGAGGGTGACATGATCCGTCACGAGCTGCGCCAGGTCCTTGTCGCCCGTCGAGACGATCACGTTCATGCCGTGCTTTTCGGCCGCGGTGCTGAGCGTGCCGATCACGTCGTCGGCCTCCACGCCTTCGATCATCAGAAGCGGCCAGCCGAGCGCGCGCACGGCGACGTGAATCGGCTCGATCTGACGCGAGAGGTCGTCGGGCATCGACGGACGGTTCGCCTTATAGTCGGGATACCAGTCGTCGCGGAATGTTTTGCCCTTGGCGTCGAACACGCACGCGCTATACTCTGCTGTGACTTCCTTGCGCATGCGCCGCAGCATGTTGATCATCCCGTAGAGCGCGCCCGTCGGTCCGCCGTCGGGGCCGCGCAGATCAGGCATCGCATGGTAGGCCCGGTACAGATAACTCGAACCGTCGACCAATAGCAGGGTCTTACCTTCAAGGCTTCGTTCTTCAGGCATTATGACTAAGAGAAAAGTGATTCCGAGTCTGCGATCGCTCGCAGATCAAGAGCGCGCAACGGCCAAGAAGGCCCGCGCATCGTGGCAGATGTTTACGATTATGGCAGAGTTTATCGAGGCGACCGAGTACCTCTCGGAGATTCGCCCGGCTGTCAGCATCTACGGTTCAGCGCGCCTGAAACCGAACTCGCCCTACTACAAACTCGCCACGCAAATCGCCCGCAAGCTGTCGGACGCCGGCTTCGCGGTGATCTCCGGCGGCGGCCCCGGCATCATGGAAGCGGCCAACAAGGGCGCTCATGCAGGCAAGGCGCCGTCGGTCGGTCTGAACATCGAGTTGCCGCATGAGCAGTCCGGCAATCAGTGGCAGGACATCTCGCTGCGTTTCCGTCACTTCTTCACGCGCAAGGTCACGTTCGTCAAGAATTCGGACGCCGTGATCGTCATGCCGGGCGGCTTCGGCACGCTCGACGAACTCGCCGAAGTGCTCACGCTCATTCAAACCAAGAAGTCGCGCCACGTACCGATCATTCTGGTCGGCGCCGAGTTCTGGGAAGGTCTGCTCGCGTGGTTCAAGAACTCGCTCACGCCGATGGGCCTCATCAATCCGACCGACATGGATCTGATGCAGGTGATCGACGATCCCGACCAGGTGCTGGAAGCCGTGCTCAAATTCTACGAAGATCGCGAAGAGACCGAGCCGCAACCCACCAAGTCGGACGAAGACCGCATGTTCTATCTGTAACGCGTAGAACGCGTTTCGCGCCCCGGCGCGAAGCGTGAAAACGCGTCGATACCAGCGGGCAGCTTTCAGGCTGCCCGTTTGCTTTTTGGCGGGCGATTTTGCGGCCTTTTCCGCGTCGCTCTTCGCGCGCTCGATATGGGCCGTTACGCCGGCCTGTCGACGTCCTCGCCGGTTTCAATGGCGGCGTCCTGCGCAGTCTGATTGCCCTGCTCCTCGAGCCACGCGCAAAACTGGGCGACCAACGGCGCGTCGGCCACCTCACGCCGCGCGACCCACCAGTAACCGCGCGCGTCGATACGCGGGCCAGCCAGCGGTGTGACGAGTCGACCGGACGCGAGTTCGTCCGCCAGCAGCGGCAACGGTCCGAGCGCGACGCCGAGTCCATCCACCGCGGCTTGCAAGGCGAGGTAGAAGTGATCGAAGGACTGCTTTTTGCGGCATTTCGCCGTGACGCCGGCCGACGCCAGCCAGTTGGACCAGGCATCGGGACGCGTGTCCGAATGCAGCAGAACGTGGCGAGCGAGATCGTCGGGCACGTTCACCGGCGACCGCTGCAATAACGCCGGACTGCATACCGGGATTTCGCTCTCGCCGAGAAAATGGCCGTTCGCGCAGTTCGGCCAATGCGCCGGGCCGCGTCGCACGGCGACATCAAAACTATCGAGCGTTTCCACCGGCGCGTTCGACGTCGCGAGGCGCAGCTCGACGTTCGGCACCCGGCGCTGGAATTGATGCAGGCGCGGCAGCAGCCATTTCATCGCGAACGTCGGCAGCGCGTTCACTCTCAGGACCTGCACCACACCGGTATCGCGCAACTGGTCCGTGGCGAGCGCGATGCTGTCGAAGGCGGCCTGCACGGTCGTGAGATAGCGACGGCCGTCGTCGGTCAGACGCACGCGCTTGCCGTGACGACGAAAAACCTGCACGCCGAGCCAGCTTTCGAATGCGGCCACTTGACGGCTGATTGCACCGTGCGTCACATGCAGTTCGTTGGCTGCCGCCGTGAAGCTTTCATGCCTTGCAGCGGCTTCAAAGGCGCGCAGCGCGGGAAAAGGAGGAAGATTGCGACCCATGCTTGTGATTCTAGATCACAAAGCCACGCGCAGAAATCGTTTTGCCTGCCGCCGGTTCAGCGCTAACCTTCTGTGCTTGAACTCGAAGCATAACGACATGGATCACGACCTCACTTCCGCCGAACCCGCACTGGCGCCCCCACCCACGCTGCGGCAGATCTTCGGCGGCTTTCTCGGCCTTGGGCTGATTTCCTTCGGCGGCGCCTTGCCGCTGGCGCGACGCGCGCTCGTCGAGCAACGGCGCTGGCTCACCGGCGCCGAATTCACCGATCTGCTGGGCCTGTGCCAGTTCCTGCCGGGCGGCAACGTCATCAATCTGTCGGTCGCGATCGGCATGCGCTTTCGCGGCGTGCCGGGCGCGCTCGCCGGCTTGCTTGGGTTGATCGCGGGACCGTCGCTGGTGGTAATCGGCTTGGGCGTGCTGTACGAACACACGCAAAACGATCCACATGTGCGCCATCTTTTCGCCGGCCTGGCGGCGGCGGCCGCCGGCCTGCTGATTTCAATGGCGGTGAAAATCGTGCTGCCTCTGCGCAACAAACCGATGGCCGCGCTCATCGCGGCGCTCGGTTTCATCGCCATCGCCATTCTGCGTCTGCCGCTGCTGCCGACCATGCTGGTCCTCACGCCGCTCAGCATCTACATTGCATCGAGAACTGCACGATGAACGACACGCTCATTTCTCTTGCGCTGATTTTCAGCCAGCTTTCGCTGCTGGCATTTGGCGGCGGCAACACGATCCTGCCGGAGATGCAGCGCCAGGTGGTCGACGTGCATCACTGGATGCCGGCCAGCGAGTTCAGTGCGCTGTTCGCGCTGGCGCAGGCCGCGCCGGGACCGAACCTGATGATCGTGACACTCATCGGCTGGCACGTGGCGGGATGGTCGGGCATGCTGGTGACGTCCGTGGCGAAGTTCGGGCCGTCGTCGCTCGTCACGATACTGGCGCTGCATGCGTGGGATCGCTTCAAGGACCGTCCGTGGCGCCGCTACGCGCAGCTGGGACTGGTGCCCGTCACGGCCGGCATCGTCGCGGCGAGCGCGGCCTTGATCGCCGAGGCCTCGAACCCGACGGCGATTGCGTGGGCCATCTGCGCGGCCACCGCCGTGCTGGCGCTCAAGACGCGCATTCATCCGTTGTGGCTGCTGGCGGCAGGCAGCCTGATCGGCCTCACCGGCTTCGGTCAGTTCTAAACCGCACGCCGGCAACGGGCGCGCCTTCCGCGCCCGCCTTCCTGTCGACCCGCCGACTTACTGGAACGCCACTTCCGCGAAGCTGCGCAGCTTGCGGCTATGCAGACGATGCAGGCCGTTCATGCGCAGCAGTTCCATGGCTTTCACGCCGATCTGCAGATGCTGGTCGACCTGCGCGCGGTAGAACTGATCGGCCATGCCGGGCAGTTTGAGTTCGCCGTGCAAGGGCTTGTCGGACACGCAAAGCAAGGTGCCGTAAGGCACGCGGAAACGGAACCCGTTTGCGGCGATCGTCGCGCTTTCCATGTCGAGCGCGACGGCCCGGCTTTGCGACAGACGCTGCACCGGCTCGCGGTGATCGCGCAGTTCCCAGTTGCGGTTATCGACACTTGCCACCGTGCCGGTACGCATCACGCGCTTCAGCTCGACACCGTCCAGTTGCGTGATTTGCGCGACTGCGCGCTCCAGCGCCACCTGCACTTCGGCGAGCGCCGGAATCGGCACCCACAGCGGCAGATCGGCATCGAGCACGTGATCTTCGCGTACGTAGCCGTGTGCCAGGACGTAGTCGCCGAGACGCTGGGTGTTACGCAAACCGGCGCAGTGTCCGAGCATGATCCACGCATGCGGGCGCAGCACGGCAATGTGATCGGTGATCGTCTTGGCGTTGGACGGCCCCACGCCGATATTGACCATGGTGATGCCGCTGCCGTCGGCGCGCTTGAGGTGATACGCGGGCATCTGCGGCAGACGCGGCGGCGCGGTGCCTTCCTGCGCCTGTTCGCCGAGATTCTCGTTGTAGGTGACGACGTCGCCCGGCTCGACGAACGACGTGTATTCGCTGCGGTACGCGCGCAGTTCTTCGTCGTCGGTATGGGCCATCATCGTGCGGCCGAGTTTGACGAATTCGTCGATATAGAACTGATAGTTCGTGTACAGCACGTAGTTCTGACAATGCGTGGGCGAAGTCGCCGTGTAGTGCTTCAGGCGATGCAGCGAAAAGTCCACGCGCGCCGCCGTGAAAAGCGCCAGCGGATGCGGTTCGCCCGGCAGCGGCTCATAGGTGCCGTTGACGATGCGGTCATCGAGCAGCGCGAGGTCGGGCGTGTCGAACACGTCGCGCATCAGGAACAGGCGCTCGCGGTCGAGATCGCCCTCGAGGTGAATGCCTTCGGCGTAAGCGAAATGAATCGGAATGGGCTGATCCGACACGCCCACTTCGATCTTCACATGATGATTCTTCGCCAGCAGACGCAATTGCTCGCGATAGTAATTGCCGAACAGGTCAGGCCGCGTGACGGTGGTTTCGAACACGCCTGGCCCCGCGACAAAACCGTACGAGCGGCGCGAGTCGATATGCGTGTTGACTTCGGTGCGCACGCGTACGAACGGGTAGCAGGCACGCACCCGGCGCTCGAACAGTTCGTTGCGGCGATAGCGCGCGAAGGCGTCGCGCAGGAACGAAGTGTTCGCTTCGTAGATGGCCGAAAGGCGGGTGACGGCGTCGGCGGCGTCGTCGAACGATTCGGTCGGGAAGCTGTTGGCGGGAGTCTGCACCGCGCGTTGATTGGTATCGTTGTTCATCTTCATGTGCCCCTATTGATGAGACGACATTACCACGGAACACGGTCTCGCCGAATGACCTTGCCGCACCGGAACCGATGCCGCTGTTGCGCGCGCACACAAGCCCGACGGGATTGCGCGCAGACCGCCCGAAAGCGGCGCAAAATAAGGCGATCGCCCCCGTAGCCAAGGCCGGATTTGCTAGAATCGGGGCACCATTTTGGAGAATCACCATGAAGCCGCTCCTTCCCGTCGCCGTTGCACTGGCCCTCGCCTTTGGCAACGCCGCGATGGCTGCCCAGCCCGTCGACGCCACGCCGCCTCCGGATCAGCCGCAATCCGCTAATGAACGAGCCGGCCTGCCCGATCTTCAGGCAATCAACCGGCCGGCCGCGGAAGTGAGCTCGAAGGTCGAAATCAACGTGCCGCGCACGCCGAGCTTCTACGAACGCAGCGCGAACGGCACTGAAATCACCGAATACCGCGACAAAGGCAAGCCCGTTGAAATCAACGTGCATTCGAACCTCGGCACGCACTACCAGATGAGCGCGCCGCTCGACACCTCGCCAACCGTGCGCGACAACGGTCGCGCGAGTACACGTTTGCCGTCCGTGAATCTGTCATATTGACGCCGGCCGGTGCCGCGCGTCGCGGCGCGGCGTGCTGCCGTGCGAGGTTCTCACGCGCGGCGCCTTGGCGATTCTGTCCGCATGCTGCTCGCGTGAAATCGTTTCGGTCTGCCGCAGCCTGTCCAGCGCACCGCGCCGTATTCTGCGCCACCCGTTTTACCGGCGCCGACACCGCACCGTCAGATTACCGACACCTCACTGCCTCATCTCGCACTGGCCCAACGCGCCAGCCCGACCAACCTGATCCGACGCTTCCCGCATGGCTGTCTTCACCGCTGTCACCGAACCCCAACTAGCAGAATGGATGCGCCACTACGATCTCGGCGATGTCGTCGAGTTTCGCGGCATCTCGTCCGGCATTGAAAACAGCAACTTCTTTCTGACCACGACGCGCGGCGAATACGTCCTCACCATTTTCGAAAAGCTGACGGCGGACCAACTGCCGTTCTACCTCGATCTGATGCGCCATCTGGCGGCGCACCGCGTGCCGGTGCCGGACCCGATGCCGCGCGAGGACGGCGCGCTGTTCGGCCTGCTGCACGGCAAGCCCGCCGCCATCGTCACCAAGCTCGAAGGTGCGCCGGAAATGGCGCCGGGCGTGGAACACTGCGTCGAAGTCGGGCAGATGCTGGCGCGGATGCACCTCGCCGGGCGTGATTACCCGCGTCATCAACCGAATCTGCGCAGCCTGCCATGGTGGCGCGACAACGTGCCGACCATCCTGCCGTTCCTGGAAGGCGAACAGCGCGCGTTGCTGTCGTCGGAACTGGCGCATCAGGAAGCGTTCTTCGCGTCGGACGACTACGCCGCGCTGCCCGAAGGTCCGTGTCACGCCGACCTGTTCCGCGACAACGTACTTTTTGCCCATGCCGCGCCGGAAACCGGCCACGAAGTACGCCTCGGCGGCTTTTTCGATTTCTACTTCGCCGGCTGCGACAAGTGGCTGTTCGACGTCGCCGTGACGGTCAACGACTGGTGCGTCGATCTCGTCACCGGCAAGCTCGACACGGCGCGCACTGAAGCGCTGCTGCGCGCTTACCAGACGGTGCGGCCGTTCACGGCCGAGGAAAATCGCCATTGGGGCGACATGTTGCGTGCGGGCGCGTACCGTTTCTGGGTCTCGCGCCTGTATGATTTCCACCTGCCGCGCGCCGCGGAACTGCTCAAACCGCATGACCCCGGCCATTTCGAGCGCATTCTGCGCGAACGCCTGGCCGGCGTCGCTCTTCCTGGCACCCATACCTCATGCAACTGATCGAAGTCCCCGCGAAAACCGGCTATGTGTGGTTCCGGCAGGGTATCTGGCTGTTCCGCAAGAACCCGCTCGCGTTTCTGACGCTGTTCTTCACCTATCTGCTGGTGATGACGCTGGTTTCGCAGATTCCGGTGATCGGCGGCGTGCTGCCGCTGATGTTCATTCCCGGCGTCGCGGTCGGTTTCATGGCGGCCTGCAGAAATACGATTGCGGGCAAGCCGGTGTTCCCGACCATTCTGGTCGACGGTTTCCACTCGTACGGACCGGTGGTCGCCAAGCGCCTGCTCGTGCTGGGCGTGCTGTACGTGATCGCCATGGCGCTGGTGCTCGCGGGTTCGGCGCTCGCCGACGGTGGCATGCTGCTGAAAGTGATGCTCGGCGCCGCCACGATGGATCAGGATGCAATCGCCAACAGCGACATCCCGCTCGCCATCATGACCGCGTTCGCCTTCTACGTTCCGGTCGCCATGATCTTCTGGTTCTCGCCGGTTCTGATCGCGTGGCACGACGTGCCGCCCGTCAAGGCGATGTTCTTCAGCGTGATCAGTTGCTGGCGCAACCGTGGCGCGTTCATCGTTTTCGGCGCGTTGTGGTTCGCGGTGGCGATGACGGTGTCGCTGGGTTTGTCGGCGCTCATGCAACTGGTCGGCGCGGGCGACTTCGCGTTCGCCGTTCTCATGCCCGCCACGATGATCGTCACGACCATGCTGTACTGCTCCTTCTACGCGACCTATCGCGGCTGCTACGGCGTGCAGACGCCCGAAGCACCCGACCTGCCGACCACGCCGGCAGCCTGAGCGTGTCTCGCGGCGCGGGCGCTGTTCTGGCGTCCGCCCGCCATCTTGTCTTGCGTCGCCGCGTCCCCAACTGATTCTTCCTGACGGCACCCGAATGCGCCGTCCGGTGCCATTTGCGGCACAATGATTTGCGTGCAAGCGATTTGCACGCTCTTTCCAGACGAGATGCATCATGACCCAGCGCCCCGCTTTGCCCGCCGCTTTGCCCTTCACGCTCGACGAGCAGCTTTGTTTCGCGCTCTATTCCACCTCGCTCGCCATGACGAAGGCGTACAAGCCGCTGCTCGACAAGCTCGGCCTGACGTATCCGCAATACCTAGCCATGCTGGTGCTCTGGGAAGCCGACGACGTCACCGTCAAGGATATGGCGACGCGTCTGAATCTCGACTCGGCCACGGTGACGCCGCTGCTCAAGCGTCTGGAAGCGCAGGGCTATGTCGAGCGGGTGCGCGGCGTCGAAGACGAACGGCTCGTCTTTATCCGCTTGACCAAAGCCGGTCAGACGCTCAAACGCCAGGCAAAGGAAGTACCCGGCGAGATATTCTGCGCAATGCAGCAAACGCCCGACTTCCTTCTGCGACTGCGCAACGATCTCACGCGCCTGCGCGCCACGCTCAACGATTACATGGACGAGTAAGCCAGGGCGGCAAATCCGCTCTATCGCTTCGATGCAAAATTTCATTTGCACACAAATGATTTGTACGCTATCTTTATCACATGCCGCACCGATAACGCTCCGCCAGAACGGCGAGCCCCGAACGGCGGCAAGCATGCAAATCCTGACAACCCAGATTGAGGAGCAGCAAAATGAACGTACTTTACAAAGCAAGCGCAACCAGCACCGGTGGCCGCGACGGCCGTGCAGTATCGTCGGACAACGCACTCGACGTGAAACTGGCTGCACCGCGTGAACTCGGCGGCAACGGCACGGCAGGTACGAATCCGGAGCAGCTTTTCGCCGCCGGCTATTCGGCCTGTTTCCTGAGCGCCATGAAGTTCGTCGCCGGTCAACGCAAGCAAGCGCTGCCCGCTGACACGCAAGTCACCGCCGAAGTCGGCATCGGCCCGAACGACAACGGCGGCTTCGCACTCGACATCGATCTGCGCATCTCGCTGCCGGGTCTCGCAGCAGACGCCGCGAAGGAACTGGTCGACGCGGCTCATCAGGTGTGCCCGTACTCGAACGCCACGCGCAATAACGTCGACGTGCGCCTGCAAATCGCCTGAGTACGCGTCGACGTATCGGTTGAACTGAGTCCGCGGCGTAGCGAAACACGCACGCCGTTGGCAACGACGCCCGCATCTGCAAAACAGATGCGGGCGTTTTGATATTCGCGCAATCGGAGCGCGGCACGCAACGTGCGACGGCAATTGCGTCGTGTCGAAAACTTTTGAGCGGCACGCGCACAGTTCAGTAAGATCGTTGCCTGACTCGCATGTGAACGAATCCTTCGTCACAACGCGCCCTTTACTCCGATTCCGATTCACGATGACACGCGTTCGACGCCTCGACGACAACTTCGATACCGGCCTGGTCTGGTTCCGCCGCGATCTGCGCAGCACCGATCACGCAGCGCTTTACTACGCGCTGAAGCATTGCGAGCGCGTCTGGTGCGTGTTCGTGTTCGACTCCACGATCCTGCAACCGCTCGTCGATGCCTGGAACGCCCGGCATCCGGATTCGACGCCACAAGACCGCCGCATCGAATTCATCCTCGCGGCCCTGGGCGAACTGGACGACGCGTTGCGCGCCAATGGCGGCGGTCTGATCGTGCTATATGGCGACCCGGCCGACCTCGTGCCGAAGCTGGCCGACGAACTGGGTGTCGAGGCCGTGTTCGCCAATCACGACTACGAGCCGGTGGCGATTGCACGCGACGAAGCGGTGAGCGAGCAGCTCGTCGAGGCCGGACGTCAACTGCTGACGTTCAAGGATCAGGTGATTTTCGAGCGCGACGAAGTGCTGACCGGCCAGAACAAACCGTTCACCGTATTTACGCCGTATAAGAACGCGTGGCTCAAACAGTTGACGGCTTTCGATCTGAAACCGTATCCGGTCGAAAAATACGCGAAGTATCTGGCCGAGGTGCCGCACAAGCTGAACCGCCAACTGCCTACGCTGAAGCAATTGCGATTCGCGCCGAGCAATCTGGCCGATCTGCAAATACCGACCGGCATGAGCGGCGCCCAACGTCTGCTCGACGATTTCCAGAGCCGTATCGACAGCTACAAAGACCGGCGCGACTTTCCTGCGGCGAAAGGTCCGAGCTATCTGTCGGTGCATAACCGCTTCGGCACGGTCTCGATTCGGACGCTCGCGCGCCTCGCGCACGAAATCTCGCTGCAACCCGACGGCGAGGGCTCGGCCACCTGGCTCTCGGAGCTCATCTGGCGAGACTTCTACTTCATGATTCTCTCGCACCACCCGCGACTGGCAGACGGCGCATCGTTCAAGGAAGAGTACGACCGGCTGCGCTGGGAGCGCGGCGCCGAGGCCGACGAGGCGTTCGCCGCCTGGTGCGACGGCCGTACCGGCTATCCGCTCGTCGACGCGGCCATGCTGCAACTGAACACCACCGGCTACATGCACAACCGTCTGCGGATGGTGACAGCGAGTTTTCTGGTGAAGGATCTGGGCGTGGACTGGCGCCTGGGCGAACGCTACTTTGCCGAGCAACTGAACGACTTCGACTTTTCGGCAAACAACGGTGGCTGGCAATGGGCAGCCTCGACAGGCTGCGACGCGCAGCCCTACTTCCGCATCTTCAATCCGATCACGCAGTCGGAGAAATTCGACGCCGACGGGCGCTTCATCAAGCGCTACCTGCCGCAGCTTGAAAAAGTGCCGTCGATATGGATACATGCGCCATGGCTGGCGGGCGCAGACCGGCTTGCGGAATATGGCGTGACGCTGGGCCAGGACTATCCGGCACCGATCGTCGATCACGCCGAAGCGCGGCAACGCACGTTGGCCCGATTCGGCAAATAACACTTTTTTGGGGAGACTGAGCTATGCGCCGTTTGCCGTCGCTGGTGGTGTTCCTGGTGCTGACGTTCGCGGCGGCAGCCGCGGCGAGCCAGTTTTTGCCGGACGCCTGGTACGCAGGTCTGCAGAAGCCCGCGTTCAATCCGCCGAATTGGGTATTTCCACCGGCGTGGACCGTGCTTTACGTGCTGATGGCCGTTGCCGCCTGGCGCGTGTGGATACGCAGTGGCCTGACGGCGGCAATCGTGCTGTGGGTGGTGCAGTTACTGTTCAACGCAGCCTGGATGTGGCTGTTTTTCGGCCTGCATCGACCGGGCATTGCGCTCGTCGACATATCGATACTGCTGGCGTTGATCGTGGTGCTGGCCGTCGCGTTCTGGCGACGAGACCGATGGGCAGGCGGTCTGCTGCTGCCTTACATAGGCTGGGTGGCGTTCGCCGCGGTGTTGAATCACGCGTTGTGGCAATTGAATCCGGCTGCATGAACGCTAGACGACTAGCGGCAGCTTGGGCGCCTCACCCTGAACACCGGCGTTCTTCACTACGCGCCGATGCTGATTGCGCAGCTTAGTGCTGGCTCATCCACGACGGTTGACGCACGCGCGCTTCGCGATCCAGCTTGCGCATACGGAATTCCAGGTCGTACAGATCGGTTGCTTCGGCCAGGAAGGCGTCAGCGCGTTCTTTGGCCAGTTGATCGGGCGATTTGGTCAGGAACAGAAACAGGCGGCTGAGCAGATACATGGAGAACCTCGCAATGAGTGTCAGGCTTTTAGGCGTTTACGCCTAAGGGATAACCCGTATTATAGGGAAAACCCTAGGATTACGCCAACACTCATTTTTGAACCGTTGCTCCAATGTCACCGGGACGCTGCAGAAGCCGCTGTGGCGGCGCTTTCCGCGCCCACACGGCGCTGATGCTTGAAGAATTCCCAGACCATCGAGCTCGCGTCCGGGCCCTTGGCGGAATGGAACGGCACGGCGTCGTCGCCGCCGCTCCAGGCGTGCGCGAGTCCCTGCACGTGACACAGACGCACCACGCGCCGGCCGCTGCGGACGTAGTCGCGCGTAACGACGCCGTTCTTGCGCTCCTCGCGCACATCGCCGGACTTGCGCGAGCCTTTCGCGTCGACCATACGATTGAGCCGCAAAAATTCCTCGGCCAGCTGATCGGCATTGACCGGCGCGACGACATGATCGGCATCGCCGTGAATAATGATTGCCGGCATACCTGGATAGGCGGCGACGTCCACCAGTTCGTCCACCAGTTCCGCCGGCTCGCGCCGCGCGCCCCGGCGCATCACGTCCATTGCGGTGATGCCCGAGCGGGCTTCGCCAAAAGCGGGGCCGGAGTGCAAGGCGACAGCGGCGAAGCGATCCGGATAATTGACCGCCAGCAGCGCCGTCAGCCCGGCGCCTGCCGAAATGCCTGCGACGTAGACACGCTCGTCGTCGAAACCGTGCTCGGCGACCAGCGCGTCGACCAGCGACACGACCGCGCGGACTTCCGCGCCGCCGGCGCTGTCGCCGGAGTCGTACCAGTGCCAGCAGCGATGCGAATGCACGTGCTTCGATTGCTCTGGATACACCACCGCGAACCCGAAACGGTCGGCCAGCACGTTCATGCGCGTGCCTTCGGCGAATTCGTCGATGGATTGCGTGCAGCCGTGCAGCATCACCACCAACGGCATGCTCTCGAGCGCGTGACCGGCGGGAATGTACAAACCATACTGCAGATGATTGACGAGCCGCCCGGGCGCAGCAGGCGCCGAGTGGAACGACCGCGTCCATGCGCCGCTCGCCCACGCGGATGCGCGCGGACGAACCCGCGATTCGCGCACGGCGGCGCGCGGCGCCTCGCGTTTGGCGGGCGTGCGCAAGGCGGCGGTCGGCTTGATCGGACGGACCTTGGCGGACGGCTTGGCGGCAGCGGGGCGCGCCGGCCGTGTGGTGCTGCGTTTGGCCGTCTTGGTTGCGTGCTCGGTTTGAATGGCGAGCAACCGCTTGAGACCGCGCAACCAGATTTTCGATAGACTTTTTGCCATCGGCGGGTGACCTCGCAAAAAGGGACAGGTGTCGTCGGTGAAACGACGTTTGTTGTGCAATGCACAATAACATCAATCCCCGTGCGATGCTGGACAGGTAGCCTGCATCGCAACCGCGAAAAATCCGCGGCGAACCTTGTCCCCGTGCAAGCGTCAAACCACTGTAGCGCCGGCTCTCGCCCGCGCCGTGGCGCGCCTTCCGCCTGACGGCCACCCGCGGATTTGCGGCCAGGTGACTTACAAGTCACTTGTTATCCAGCCCACATCCAGCGAGAGAAAAGCGGGCAAGGCCGTCTGTGCGCAGTGCAGCACGCGTCTATACTGGCGGTAAGTTTTTTGACCTGCGAGCCTCTGTCACGTCGGCGAATTCGTCCGTCCGAACGTTGATTCCATTACCAATCCGATTCTACGCGGCCTTGGTCGCTCCTTTTGCCATGCCCGATTTACCGTCCCATTTGTGGTATTCGATCACCAGCCTCGGCGGCGCCGGCATGACGCTGCCGCTCGCGTTCGCCATCGCGATCTGGCTGGCGGTCGGCTACACGTGGCGGATGGCGGTGGGCTGGCTGCTGGTGCTCGGCGCGGCCATCGGCGTGGTGACGGTCACGAAGCTGGCGTTTCTCGGCTGGGGCGTCGGCGTGCGCGAACTGGACTTTACGGGCGTGAGCGGGCACGCCATGCTCTCCACGGCCGTCTATCCGGTGACACTGTTCCTGATGCTTCTGCCGGTGCGTCCCGCTGTCCGTCTGCTCGGCGTGCTGCTGGGAATCGCCGCGGGAATCGCCGTGGGTCTTTCGCGGGTCGTGCTAAGCGCGCATTCGCCGTCCGAAGCCGTGACCGGCTGCCTGGTCGGCGCGCTGGCCGCACTCGTGTTCGTACGCATGGCCTGGCGCCTCGAGCCGGGCAAACTGTCGGCGCTGCCCGTGACGGCCAGTATGATGATCCTCGCCGTGCTCATGCACGGCGTCCACGTACCCACGCAGCGCTGGGTCACGCATATTGCGCTGAAGGTGTCGGGACACGAGCGGCCCTTCATCCGCGCAAAATGGAAAGCCACCCGCGACGCCCGCCCGGCTGCGTCGCCGCTCTCGCAAACGCGCAATACGCTCGCGCCGCCATCTTCGTCGGAAGTCTGAAGACCGAACACTGAACGACGCGCCGCTTTTCACAGCGCGGCCGCCGACGCAAATACGCCCTCGCGCCAGGCGAGCGCAGCCGGTTCCGCCGACCCGACGCTCGAGCGCAGCGCTCAGGCTCGCCGCGTGTCACACGAATCCGATCGGCAGCGTGCACGCTCATCTGACATCGATCCCGCGTCAACTTCATGCGCGCAACTGAATAACCGTCATCGCCACGATTGGTCACCGTTATAACCTTTCATATATTACGATAGCGTTTTTCCAACCCGTTGCGCCGGCCAACACCGGTCCGCCAAGCCTCCATGACACTCTCCCGCCGTTTCGTGAAACATGCGCTGCTCGTCGCTGGCGCCGTCTCGATTGCTGTCAGCACCGGCGCACGCGCCGACGAACTCGTCGTGTCCGCCGCCGCCAGTCTCACCAACGCGTTCAAGGCGGTCGGCGAGGCCTTCGAACAGCAGCATCCGGGCACCAAGGTTCTGCTGAACTTTGGCGCGTCCGACGTGCTGATGCAACAGATCGTCAAGGGCGCGCCGGCCGACGTGTTCGCCTCCGCCGACCAGAAAGCGATGGACAAAGCGGCCACCGAGAAGGTCATCGTGCCGTCCACGCGTAAGGACTTCGCGGCCAACTCGCTGGTGCTCATCGTTCCGACCGACAGCCACTTCGCGCCCGCCGGCCTGAACGACCTGACGGCGGCGAACGTCAAGCGGATCGCGTACGGCGATCCGGCTTCGGTGCCGGTCGGCCGCTACACGCAGGGCGCATTGCAAACGGCGGGCGTGTGGGACGCCGTCAGCGCCAAGGCCGTGCTGGCGTCGAACGTGCGCCAGAGTCTGGACTACGTGGCGCGCGGCGAAGTCGACGCCGGCTTCGTGTTCGGCACTGACGCCGCCGTCATGCCCGACAAGGTCAAGGTCGCGATGAGCGTGCCGACGCAAACGCCGATCACCTATCCGATCGCGCAAGTCGAAGGCAGCCGCCACGCCGCCGACGCTCAGGCGTTCATCGGCTTCGTGCTGTCGCCGGCCGGTCAGGCCGTGCTCGCGAAGTACGGCTTCAAGCCGGCTCACTGATCTGCCATCTGACATCCGAACGGGATAGCGCACGCTCATGCAACAAGCCTGGATTCCGCTACTGCTGTCGCTGAAAGTGGCGGGCTGGGCCACGGCGCTCAACCTGGTGTTCGGCGTCGCCGCCGGCTTCGGTCTGTCGCGCTGGCGTTCGGGCGCGCGCGACGTAATCGACTCGCTGCTGATGTTGCCGCTGGTCCTGCCGCCCACCGTGCTCGGCTACTACCTGCTGGTGCTGCTCGGGCGGCGCGGCGTGATCGGCGCGTGGCTCGACCGGCTGGACATCCAGTTGGTGTTCACCTGGCAAGGCGCGGTGATCGCATCGACGGTGGTCGCGTTTCCGCTCGTGCTGAAGTCCGCGCGCGCGGCTTTCGAATCCGTCGATCCGCAACTCGAACGCGCCGCGCGCACACTCGGCGTGAGCGAGACGGCCATCTTCTTTCGCGTCACTTTGCCGCTCGCGGCGCGCGGCATTCTGGCGGGCGGCCTGCTGGCGTTCGCACGCGCGCTCGGCGAATTCGGTGCCACGCTGATGATTGCCGGCAACCTTCCGGGACGCACGCAGACGCTTTCGGTCGCGGTGTATTCGGCCGTGCAGGCCGGCGACGACAGCACGGCGAATTTCCTCGTGCTCGTCACCTCGGTGACCTGCGTCGTGATCCTGTTGCTGGCCGGCCGCCTCGTGCCGCAGCACACGCTTCTGTCGTCGCGCTGACATGCCGCTTCAAGTCGACATCCGCAAAACTTTCCAGAGCGCCGAGCGCCGTTTCACGCTCGACGTGGCGTTCAGCGCGTCCACCCAGCGGCTCGTGCTGTTCGGGCCGTCCGGCGCGGGCAAGAGTCTGACGCTGCAGGCCATCGCCGGTTTGCTGCATCCGGACGACGGCGCGATCACGCTGCATGGCGACGCCCTGTTCGACAGCACGCGCGGCATCGACCTGAAACCGCAGGCGCGCAAGATCGCCTATCTGTTTCAGGACTACGCGCTATTTCCGCATCTGAACGTGCGGCAGAACATCGGCTTCGGTTTGCAGAAAGGCTGGCTCAATCCGCGTGCGCGGCTCGCGGACCCGCGCGTCGATTACTGGCTCGACGCGCTCGAATTGCGCAGCGTCGCGGGCAATCATCCGGGGCAGCTTTCCGGCGGACAGAAACAACGCGTGGCGCTGGCGCGCGCGCTGATCGCGGAACCGCGTCTGCTGCTGCTCGACGAACCGTTTTCCGCGCTCGACAGCGCATTGCGTCAGCGCATGCGGCGCGAGTTGTCCGATCTGCAGACGCGCCTCGATATTCCGATGGTGTTGATTACCCACGACCCCGACGACGTCGCCGCATTCGGCGACCAGGTGGTGCAGGTCAACGACGGTTGCGTGCGCGAAGATCAACCGTTTGCCGGCTACGTGCGCAATCCGTCCTGAGCGCGGATAACCGCGCGCTCACGACCGCCTTAGTCCTTCACACCGAGAATCACGCTCGACGCCTTGAACGCGGCGATCGCGCTCGCGCCTTCCACGAGCCCGAGCGTGTCCACGCTCTCATTAGTGACGACGGCCGTGATCACGGCGCCGCCATCGAGCGTCAACGACACTTCCGCGTTCACCGCGCCGTGCTTCACGCTATGCACCGTGCCGCGCAACTGATTGCGCGCCGAGAGCTTCAGCGGCTTACCGCTTTCATCCTCGACGAGCAGCACGACCCACGACGCCTTGATCAGCGCGAACGCCGCACATCCTTCGACGAGTGCGAGCGCTTCGGTACTTTCATGCGTCAGCACCGCGACGATGGTGTGACCGCCCGGCAATTGCAGCGACACTTCGTCGTTGACACTGCCGCGCACGAGTTTCGATACCGTGCCGTACAACTGATTGCGCGCACTCGTTTTCACGCCGATGCGCCCGATCAGATCCCAGTCCGTAGCAAAGCCTTCGATCGCCGCGCCCGCCCGTTCCAGGAAACGCTGATGTTCCCGCTCGACCGCGCGGAACGTCTCGATCAGCTTGATGGCGCGCGGCGTGAGCGTCGTGCCGCCGCCGCCCTTGCCGCCGGTCAGACGGACGACGAGCGGCTCGCCTGCCAGATTGTTCATCGCATCGATGGCGTCCCACGCGCCCTTGTAGCTCATGCCGACCGCTTTCGCCGCGCCGGTGATCGAACCGCTGTCGCGTATGGCCGCGAGCAATGCGATCCGCGACGCGCCGCCGAGCGTTCGCGTGCCCGCCTGGAACCAGACGGAGCCGCCGATTTCGAGCGGGTCGGGAGGCGAATCGGTGCGTTCGGATGTCATGGCGAAATGGGTCGAAGTGCGATGGAAAAGAACGGCGAATCATTATAGCGACGCCGCCTCGCCTCACCGATACCGCACCGATGCCGCACTAGCGCGATGGCACGCAGGCGGTCCTGAACCGGCATCGGTGGGATACTGACTTTCGCAGGTTGAACACCGTCCTTTGAATTTTTCGGCCGAGCCGGCTTCCGGCTGCGTCCGCAACATCAACAAGGAGCAAGCGAATGATCATCGACTTATCCGGCAAAACCGCCATCGTCAGCGCGTCCACGGCCGGCATCGGCCTCGCGATCGCCACGGGCATCGCCGCTTCCGGCGCGGAGACCGTCATCAATGGCCGCAAGCAGGAAGCCGTAGACCACGCCATCCAGACCATCCTCAAGACCGCGCCGAAGGCCAGATTGCGCGGCTTTGCCGGCGATCTCGGCACGGCCGAAGGATGCGCGGCGCTCGTGCAAGCCGTGCCGCAAGCCGACATTCTGGTGAACAGCCTCGGCGTCTTCGGACCCGGCGATCTCTTCACCACCGAAGACGCCGATTGGGAGCGCTATTTCCAGGTCAACGTGATGTCGGGCGTGCGGCTCACGCGCAGTTATCTCAAAGGCATGACCGAGCGCAAATGGGGACGCGTGGTGTTCATCTCGTCGGAATCGGCGCTGAATATTCCGCCGGATATGCTCGCGTATGGTTTCTCGAAGACCGCGCAATTGAGCGTCGCGCGCGGCATTGCCAAGCAGGTGGCCGGCAGCGGCGTGACGGTCAATTCCGTGCTGCCCGGACCGACCTTGTCGGACGGATTCCGCGCGATGGTGGAAGACACGGCGAAGGAGCAAGGCAAGACCGTCGAGCAGGTCGCCACCGAATTCGTGCGCGAGCATCGCGCGAGTTCGATCATTCAGCGGGCGGCCAGCACGGAGGAAGTCGCCAACATGGTGGTCTATGTGTGCTCGCCGCAGGCTTCGGCGACCACCGGCGCGGCGCTACGCGTGGACGGCGGCGTGATCGACACGATCGCCTGACGTCGCGCCGTTCACGGGAAGGCGGCCGGCCAACCGGCCTCGCCGCCTTTCTCCTCGCGCGACGCGCGGGCTCGACTCACAGCGCGTACTGCGCGATGCCGTTTCCAAACGACCAGTTCTCCTTCAGCACCTCGACGAGATTGATCAGCGCGTCTTCCCGTCGCAGCCCCGGCGATTGCGCCAGCTCGTCCGCCATACGCTTGTACAAGGCCTTCTTCTGCTCCAGCGTGCGCGTGTTGTTCAGCGTGATCTGCACCATGACGAGATCGTCGCTGCGCTGCACGTTCAGGTACTGGTTGTCGTAGATGAAGTTGCCGGCGTCGTGCTCGGTGATGAGCATGAATATGTCGTCCTTCGGCACGTTGAATGTTTCCACGAGCGCGCGCTGGATGCTGTCCGCCAGCGCCTTCCGATATTCCGCCGGCTTGCCGGCGCGCAATGCGATTCGTGTCATCGGCATGATGAAACTCCTTGGTTACCGTGATGGGGTAAACACAGCTTAGGCGCGCTCAGTCATAATAAACAGACATCACTCGTCATTTCATCTATATCCAATGGAAATGAAAGTGCTCGATCTGGATGCGGTGCGCGCCTTCGTGCTGGTGGCCGATCTGCGCAGTTTCACGCGCGCCGCCGACGCGCTCGACACCACGCAGTCGGCCGTCAGCCTGAAGCTGAAGCGGCTGGAGGCGCACCTCGGCAAGCAGTTGCTGGAGCGCACGCCGCGGCTCGTGCGCCTGTCCGCGGACGGCGACGCCTTTCTCGGCGCCGCACGCGACCTGCTGAACGCCCATGAGCGGGCGCTCGGCGCGTTGTCGGTGGAACGGCGGCGGTTGGTGTTGGGACTGAGCGAGCACGTCGCCGGGCCCGATTTGCCGCGATTGCTCGGCAAGCTGAATGCGCACGACCCCGGCCTCGTGGTCGAACTGCATATGGGCATGTCGGCGTCGCTGCTCGCGCAATTCGACGAGCGGCGGCTCGACGCGGCGATCGTCCGCTACGGCCCGGACGAACCCGCTCGCGACGACGCCGAGCCCTTGTTCGCCGAACCGGTCAGCTGGCTGGCGACGCCCGAATGGCTGCCGCGTCTGGGCGAGCCCTTGCCGCTCGCGCTGCTGACGGCGCCGTGCAATGTCCGCGAGGTCGCGCTACAGAGGTTGAATGCAGCGGGAATTGCGTGGCAGGAAGTGTTCGTGGGCGGCGGCGTGGCCGCTGTCGGGGCGGCCGTCGCGGCGGGGCTGGCGGTGTCGCCGTTGGCTCGCCGGGTGGCGCCGCGCGGCTTGATCGACGTCGGCGCCCGGCTCGGTTTGCCGACGCTGCCGGAGTCGCGCGTCACGCTGCATTCGCGCGTGCGTGACAAGCGTTCCATCGACACCTTGAGGCTGCTGGCAAGCGGCTTGGCAAGCTTTTGAGGCTTGCCGCGGGCGCTTCGCCCGTGCCGCTTTGCTCTTGCCCACTAGCCGCCAGATCAGTGAAGAATCGGCGGCAGCGAACCGCTGCTGGCAGTCGCCGGATTGTTCGCCGCGGGCGTCGTGGTCACGCTGCTTTTGGCGTTATTCACCGCGTCATTCGTTGCGGCCGTGGGCGTTTTCGCCGGACGCGGCGCGACGCTGGCTTGCGTCATCGTCGGCCTGGCGTGGTTGGACGTTCCGGCCTGCGTCACATGCGGCTGCTTTTTTGCCTGCGCGACAACGGGCGCCTTGGGCTTCTGCTTGCCAGCCGTCTTTTTCGGCTCTCCGTGGACACCGGGTTTAGCGCCGGGTTTAGCAGCCACCTTCACCCCATGTTTCGCCGACGCCGGCGATTTGGCCTGACCGTTGGCGTCAGCGTGACTCCTGACCGGCGCGCTGACCTTCTCCATCTTCCCGTGCTTCGCTGGATGCCCGGCCGCTTCGGGCGGATTCCACACTTCCGCATAACCCGCGGCCAACGCCGCACCTGACACACACCACGCGGCCAGCGCCGCCGTTACTGCTCGAACCCACATCACCTGCTTCTCCCGATCTTCAGCTTCCATGACGAGCCGCGATTATATTCGCTTGCAAAAATCCATATATGGACTAATATCAAACAAAGGTACATTAAAGGACACATCTTTCCATGGCTCACGCTGCCCGCGCCACCCAACCGGAATCGCCCGTTCGTCGGCCGGTTCCGGAACCCTCGCTCACGGAAATGTCGGCGGCGGGTTTGCGCGCGTTTTTCCGCATCGCCCAGGACTGGGACCTCAGCGCGGAAGAGCAGATCGTGCTACTTGGCTCGCCGGGCCGCTCCACGTATTTCAAATGGAAGTCCGCGCCCGAAACCGCGCGCCTGAATCGCGACACGCTCGAACGTCTCTCGCTGCTTCTCGGCATCTACAAAGCGCTGCAAATCCTGCTGCCGCAACCCAGCGCCGCCGACACCTGGATCAGACGCCCCAACACGGCCGCACCGTTCGGCGGCCGTCGCGCGCTCGACCGGTTATTGGCCGGCAATATCAGCGACCTCGTGGCCGTGCGCCAGTATCTCGACGCAATGCGAGGCGGCTGGGCGTGACCGACTTGCTTTGGCAGGACCGCTGGCGCACCGCGCCGCTCGACTGGTCGCCCGCGTATCGCGTCATTCCCACGCGCTTTCCGGCCGTCAATCTGTTCGACCGGGTCGCTTCTCCGGAAGATTTCGACGCCCTGTACGCGCTCGAAGCCATGACCAACGACCGCCTGCGCACCGAGGTCGGCGAACTCGATCTGGTGCCGCGTGAAGAGCGCCGTTTCGGACCAGGCTACGGTCCGATCATGGCCGCGCTCACTCATCTGAATCCGCTCGGTAGCCGTTTTTCGGACGGCACGTACGGCGTGTTCTACTGCGCGCGCTCGCGGGCCACCGCGATCGCCGAAACGCGCTATCACACGGGCAAGTTTCTGGAGGCGACCGCCGAGCCGCCCACGCGCCAGCAAATGCGTCTCTACACCGTCGCGGCACACGGCGAGGTGGTGGACATTCGCGGCGACGCGGCGCTCGATCTCGCCGTGCTCTCGCCGCACGACTACCTCGCGGGACAGTCGCTCGGCCGCGCGGCACGCGACGCCGGCGCGCCGGGCATCGTGTATCCGTCGGTGCGCGATCAGGACGGCGAGTGTCTGGCTGCATTTCGCACCACACTGCTGCGCGATTGCCACCACGCCGCCTATCTGGAATACAACTGGAACGGCAGCAGCGTCGACATGGTGTTCGAACTGAATCAGGTGGGGTGAAGGCCAGGCAACAGGGAACGCGCCAGGGAATGCGCCAAAAAGCGCACCGGCCGCTTCGGCCATCAGGGCAGCGCCAGAGCCGCCGCGCCTTCCGCGCGGGCGGTTTCGACGGACACCGACCAGCGCCGCAACGCAAGCGGCTCGACGATGGTCAGCTTGCCGCCCGGCCCGAATGCGCCCGTGTCGATGAATACCTGCGAGCCGATCTGCTCGATATCGCGCATCGGCGTGTGACCGCAGTACGTGAGCGAAAGACCGCGCTGCCGCTGCGGATCGCCATTACCCAATGCCAGATCGCGGCCCCACAGCAATTGCTGGCGCGTCTCGGCGGAAAAATTCCCGGCGTCGAGTTCGGCATCCGAGCCGAAAAACTCGGCGTGCAGAATATTGAAGCGCTCCTTGCCGCTGCCGATCACGCGCACGAGCGGCAGCGTGCGCAGAATCTCGGCGTAGTGCTGCAGCTTCTCGTCGGGCACGTTCATCGCCCAGCCGCCGCCGATGCCATACCACCACTGGCGGCGCATGCGACCGTCCGCGACGGCGCACAGCGTATCTTCGTGATTGCCGAGCACGGGGAAAAACCACGGCTTGTCGAGCAGCGCCAGCGCCTGCTCGGAATGCTCGCCGCGATCCACCAGATCGCCGACCGAAAACAGCCGGTCGCGCGTCGGATCGAACGCGATATCGCGCAGCAGATAGCGCAGCGCGTCGACGCAACCATGCAGATCGCCGACGACGAAATCGCGGCCACCGGGGTTGGCCGCGTGATGTTGGACGGGGTTGATGAGTACGGAAGCCATTCGCCCATGATAGTGCGCGCACAGGGGGACGTATGCGCGGTTCCTCTCTTTCACGCCGCAGCGTCGGCGGAAAGCAACGATAAAGTCAGACCAAATCGCTTCTTTCCGGCAGGGCTTACCGGAAAGAAGCGGACTACGCGACCCAGCGCGTCACTATTGCTGCATCCGAAGCTGCGCGATCTGGTCCGCTGTCAACGTGGACTGAGGATTGCCGAACTGCTTCGTCACGTAATTCGTGATTGCTGCAATCTGGTCGTCGGTGAGTTGCGGGCCGAACGCGGGCATCAGAATATCGGCCTGTTTTGTCGTCCGTCTCACGCCGTGCAAAATGACCAGCGCGAGGTTGTTGGCGTCGCTCGCGCCTACCGTCGAATTGTGAATTAGCGAAGGATAAGCGCCCGGCGCGCTCGCGCCTACACCCTGGCCGGTCCAGTTGTGACACGTCGCGCAATTGGCGACGAACAGCTGCGCGCCGTTCACCGCATTGACCTTGGTGCCGCGTAGCGCGGTCACGTCGTCGGCGGGATTGCCCCACTGGTCACGCGGACGCGATTCGCCGCCGCTGATTGCCGGCACGGTGCGCAGATACGTCACGATCGAACCGAGGTCTTCCTTCGTCAGATACTGCGTACTGTCGTTGATCACTTCGCCCATCGGACCAGCGGCGTTCGCGCGTCCCGGCGCGGCGCCGGTGGAGAGATACGCCACCAGTTCGTCGTCGGTCCACGTACCCACGCCGCTGTTCTTGTCCCGCGTGATGTTGTAGGCGTGCCAGCCGGCCTGGACCGCGCCGGAAAAGCGCGAATCCGACTTCAACCCTTGCGTGATATTGCGCGGCGTATGGCATTCCTCACAATGCGCGAGACCTTCCACCAGATACGCGCCGCGATTCCACTCGGCGCTCTGCTTCGGATCGGGAACGAAGCGGCCTTCCGTGAAATTGAACATGTTCCAGAAGCCCATCAGCCAACGCTGGTTGAACGGGAATTTCAGGCTGTTGGCCGGAGGCGCGTAGTGAATGGGCGTCAGCGTGTTCAGGTAGGCACGGATCGCCAGCACGTCCTGATCCGTGACCTTCGTATATTCGGCGTATGGGAAAGCCGGATAGAGCCGCTCGCCGCCCTTGCCGATGCCTTCGTGCATGGCGCGCAGAAAATCGGCGTCGGTCCATTGGCCGATACCGGTATCGGGATCCGGCGTGATGTTGGGCGTGACGATCGTGCCGAACGGTGTGTTGATCGGCAGACCGCCCGCGAACGGACGCGACTTGTCCGCCGTGTGACAAGCCACGCAGTCGCCGGCACGCGCGAGATACTCGCCGCGCTTGACCAGATCGCCGCCGGCTACGCCAGCCGCGCCGCCATTGCCGGCCGCGGCGGGCGCAGGCGTTTGCGAGGCGTCGTCGGCGTGAGCCTGGGTGATCGGCAGTTCGTCGCTGCGCGACACATCGGTGCCGTGCGACTCGTGCCACGCCACGTACAGCGCGAACACGGAGAACAGCGCGGCCAGCGTCGTGCCGCGAAACAGACGGCGTCGCGCGAGTCGGACCTGCGCCTGAAGCGGCTGCGCGCGAGCAATATTCTTGATCATGATGGGCTCCGTTCAGGCTCAGATTTCATGCTTGAGCTTGTCGGCGAGTTTCAGCGACAAGGCGGCAATCGTCAGCGTGCAATTCACGGAGGCCGCGGTCGGCATGACGCCACTGCTGGCGATGAACAGATTCGAGTGATCGTGCGTGCGGCAGTCCGCATCGACCACCGAATCCGCCGCGTCGTTACCCATGATCGTCGTGCCCATGATGTGATTGTTCGGCGCGAAGGTGTCGTCGAAGGTCACCTCGGTGCCGCCGAACAGCGAGGCGATCTGCGCGTAAAGGTCGTGCGTGTTCGCCGCGCTTTTCTTCACGTAGTCGTTGATCGAGTAGTAGATCTCGGGCTGCGGAATGCCGAGCGCGTCCTTGTGATCCGCCGACGGCACCACGCGGTTCTGCGGCTCCGCAAGATGTTCGTGGAAGCTGTTGATGTTCAGCGTGCGCGCTGCGCGGTCGCGAATCTGCCGGTCGAGTTCCGCGCCGGTCAGACCTTTTTTCAGCAGATCGGCGGTGACGCTCATGGTCGGCACACCATTCGACAGATGCAGCTTTTTAGCGGCGTAATCCGACCGGAACGCGCCGTCGCGGAAGTTGACGATCGAGGTCATTTCCATCGGACCGCGTCCGGGCCACAGCGGCTCGTTGGCGAGAAAGGTGACGCCCGTGCCCGGATGGTCCATCAGGTTGCGGCCGACCTGATCCGAACTGTTACCAACGCCGTGCGGGAATTTGTCCGAGGTGGACATCAGCATCAGCTTCGGTGTTTCGATGCCGTTGGCCGCGAGCACGAACAGCTTGCCCGTGACACGCGTGCTGTTGCCGTTCGGGTCTTTGTAGTGAACCGCCGTGATGAGCCCTTTGTTATCGGCTTCGATGCGATACACCACCGCTTCCGGAATCAGTTTCGCGCCGGCCTGCTCGGCTTTCTCCGCATGCACGACGCCGTTGTACATCGCGGCGATCGGACAGATCGGCATGCAGTTGTTGTTGCCGCAACACGTGGGCCGTTCGTCGTACGGACGGCTGTTGCGGGCAACCGGTTCGGGGACGACCTTGAAGCCCTGCGCGTTGAGCACGCTGCTAAAACGCTGATCCATATACGACAGCGGCAACGCGCTCATCGGATAAGGCTTAGAACGTGGCGAGCCGAGATCGACCGAGTTATCCGGCCCGGACACGCCCAGCTGCGCCTCTGCCGCGGAATACCAGGGCTCCAGCGTCTCATACGGATACGGCCAGTCGCGCCCGACGCCGTAGAGCTTGTGCAACTGGAAATCGGACGGCAGCAGCCGCCACGCCGCAGCGGCCCAATGCCAGGTCGTGCCGCCTACCAGCCGCACATATTGTGAGTTGTACGGATAATCGCCCTTCTGGATCAGATAGTTGTTGGCCGGCGCGTACTCGGGATGCGGTGCGTAAGGCGTGGACGGATACGGCGTGGCGAAGTCCGACTTGACCGGCGAGTTGCGGAAGTTCTCGACGATTTGCCAGCGCGGAATGCGCGGTCCGGCTTCGAGCAAAATGACCGACGCGCCCGCCAATGCCATCTGATGCGCGACGAGTCCGCCCGCCACACCCGAACCGACGACGACGATGTCGGCGGAATTTGAATTTGCCATTGCTGCCCTCTCGCAAAGGTTCTGCCGGTTCGTGTATCCCGGCTTACGGTTGCCGTCCCGTGACTGCGTGCCTGCTCTACGCTCTGGTTTCGCTCGTCCCGCATGCCGGCATCACGTCGAAGCAAACGTGACGCACTGGCATCGCGGAGCGCGCGTCGTTCAGGCGCTCACGGGTTTTTGCGTCCAGTAGAACGGCACGTCGCGGCAATACGATGGAATGGTCAGCACGTCCTTGACCGGCTCGAACATCAAGGCCTTTTCGTAGGCAATCACTTCGACATGCGGCACCTCGCCCACCAGCCCCAGATACCAGGCTCGCATGATCGCGCCAGTGGTTTTCGCGAGCGGCGGCTGATCTGCCTGCAATGCCTGAGTGACGGCATCGGACGGCACGCCGCCGTGGCTTTGCAACCAGGTGTTCAGCGCGGCGACGTTCTGCGCGAACTGGCTGTCGGACCGGTTCAGCGCTTCGTATGCCCGCTTGCCGAGCACGGTGTCGAAACCGGTGCGGCCGGTGAGACGCTGCGAGAGCGCGAGGAAGGCGTCGAGGCCGCCGCCGGCGGGCGGCGTATCGGCCAGCGCCGGCGCGATCCACGAGAGCGAGCGGCCCGCGCCCCCGAAAGCCAGCGCGGCGGCCGTGGCGCAAAAGCCCAGCACCCAGGCGCGGCGCGAGGCCGAAAAAGACGACGAGTAAGTAAGCCGCGCGGACGGCAAGGCAGATGAACGCAAAGGTACGCGAGGCAGGCGCGAAGAGCGCGACGGCGAGGGTTCAGCGGGATGCGTCACTTCGTGGTGCGCATCGTTATTCTCAGGGACATCTGTCATGGGGACTCCAGATGGTGAGTCGATCGTGAGTCATTCTCAATGTGCAACGTGGCGCCGGCGTGATGGCCACCGCGCGTTGCATCGATTTCTCTACCCCAAACCTGGTCCGGTGCCGCTTGAGCGGTCTCGTTCATGTGCGTGGACAGCGCGTTCGCTGCCAATCGCCTTTCAACTGAAAGCGGCGCGCAAGGCCGCTGCGAAAGACTATAGCCTGTGACACACCCATTCGACAAATCATGCCGGAAGCGCGAGTAGAATCCGCGACAACGACGGCACACCACACTCGACTCATGCTGACCAGATACTTCCCGCAAGTTCTTCGCAATCGTCCCCGCATGCTGATCGGCCTTGCCTTCGGCGTCGCGGCTGCCGTCGTCGTGCCGGGGCACATGCGTCCCATGGTGAGCATCCTGGTCGGCTGGGACGCCGCCGTCTGGAGCTATCTGACGATGATCTGGATACACATGGCCATCGCCGACGAACACGACGTACGCGACACCGCGCGCCGCGACGACGAAAACGCGGGCGTGGTGCTGTTCGTGATCTGCGTGGCGACGGTCGCCAGCATCGCGGCGATCGTGCTCGAACTGGCGTCGGCGAAAAACACGGCGGGCGGCTCCACCGCCTGGCACTACGTGCTGACCGGCCTGACGCTGATGGGCGCATGGTTCATGATCCCGACCATCTTCACCCAGCACTACGCCCGGCTCTATTACGAAACCGGCCTGAAGGAAACGCCCCTGCTGTTTCCCGACCACGATCTGCACCCGGACTACTGGGACTTCCTGTACTTCTCGTTCACCATCGCGGTCGCGTCGCAAACGTCGGACGTAGTGCTGCGCTCGCGCACCATCCGTCGAGCGGCGCTCGCGCAATCCGTCCTGTCGTTCTATTTCAACGTGGCCGTGCTCGGCCTGTGCGTGAACATCGCGGCGGGTTTGCTCGGTTCATGACACTGTCACAGCTTCGCCTTTTGCGGCGCGCGTCGCGCCTTGTCTGCCGCGTGTAAATCCCGGACGACACCCGCCCGTTTTACACGCACATCATCGCCGTTGCGGCTGCGCGCCGTTGCATCGCATGCTGCGCCTCTCCAAGAGGGGCGCACGCTTCCCTCCTGTCGCGCCCCGTCACCGCGCCACACTGGCACACCGTTTGCTGCGTCTTGCGAATAGTTTCTGACCAGCGCCGACGCCGTGTAGTCTGGCGTCAAAGTACCTGCGACTGGCCAGCGGCGTGACGATCTTTGCACTACATTGACCAGTACGCGCCCTCGCTTCAAGCATCGCGCGGTATCCGGCTCTGGAAGCCCAATGAGCGCTGTGATCGCATGCCAATTGCATCCACACCGCAGCAGGACGAATCTGGAAACGACCGATGGAATCTCCAAACGGGTACGCGCCGCGGATCTACTTTTTTCATTCACTTCTCGTTGGGCCGCTCGATGCGTGGTCTGGGCAGTTTGCCCATGCCGCCGCACTGGGCTTCGATCACGCGCTGATAGGCGGCGTGTTCGAACCGGGACAGGCCGGCCATGGACAGGTGGTCGGCAACCACGCCCGCCTGCATCCGGTCTTCGAGACCCAGCAACCGGCTAGCGAGGCGATCCGCGTCTTGACGGACGCCGCGAAGCAGCATGGCCTGACCGTGCTGCTCGATCTGGTGATCGACCGCATGGCGGCCGACGGCGCGCTCTACGCCGAACATGCCGACTGGTTCCACCCGTCCGAATCCGACGAAGCGCGGCTCGACCCGCGACATGTGCATCGCGAGGACAACGTCGCGTATGCCAACTTCAACGATCCGGGCAGCCGCGCGGCACTCGTCGACTGGTGGACGCAGCAGTTGCTCGCGCTCGCCGACGCGGGCGTGGGCGGCTTCCGCTTCGACTCGCCGCATCGCGTGCCGGCCGACGTCTGGCGTCAGCTCGGCGACGCGGTGCGCGCCGCACATCCGCATATCCGCTTCCTGGCCGCGACGCCAGGGCTCGCCCGTGGCGATCTGCTCGGCCTCGAAGGCGCGGGCTTCGACAGCGTGTTCACCTCCGTGCGCTGGTGGGACTTCCGCGCCAGCTGGATGGTCGAGGAACACGCGGCGCTCGCCCGCATCGGCGCGCCGGTATCGTTTCCAGAGGCGCCGTACGGCATCCGTCTCGCCGCCGACCTGCACGATGCGCACGACGCCGCCATCGTCGAGCGAGCCTATCGACGCGCGCTTTTCACCGCGGCCGCGACCGGCACCGGCTGGATGATGCCGATGGGTTTCGAATACGGTATCCGCGAATCGATGTTTCAAACACGCGGCGATGCTTCGCAGTTCGCGCTTGCGGTTCAGGCAAAAGCCTTCGACCTTTCGCAAGCCATCACGCATGTCAATGAAGTGGCCAGCCAATCGGCCACCTTGCGCGCCAACGGCGAGCTGCGTCCGCTGAGCGGCCCCGGCGCCCCCTCCGCGGTGTTGCTGCGCGCCGACCATACCGACCTGCGCGACGCCGGCGAAGCGATCCTGCTGGCCATCAATCCCGAACTCGGCGCCCCCGTGCGAGTCGATCCGGCGCGCTTCCTGACCGGCGTGCCCGGCAACTTCACGCGCTTCGTGCCGCTGGACGCAGCGGGCCACGTCAAGGCCGCCGCCTTGACGCCGTTCACGCTTGCGCCGGGCGCGGTGCGCCTGTTTCGCGCGATCGCCGAAAAACCGATCTGTCTCGCGCCGCCCATCGACAAAGCCAACAGCAAGCGCAGCGGCCGCAAAACCGTGGTGGAAGCGATCGCCGCGCCGCGCGTGGCAATCGAAAGCGTGTCGCCCGCCGTGGACAACGGCCGCTTCCCGGTCAAGCGTACGGTCGGCGAACGCGCCGAAATCAGCGCGGCGATCTTCGCCGAAGGTCACGACAAGATCGCTGCCGCCGTCGTCTGGCGCGCCGCCGACGAAACCGCATGGCACGAAGTGCTGATGGAGCCGGCGCAACCGGCCGGCCTCGACATCTGGAAAGCGCGCATTCCGCTCGAACGCATGGGCCGTCACGAGTTCACCGTGATTGCGTGGCGTGACGACTTCGCCTCGCTGGTCGAGCACGTTCAGAAGAAGCTGAAGGCCGGACAGACCGTCGAACTCGAACTCGACGAGGCATCGCATCTGTTTGCGCTGGTACTGGCCGAAGTGGAAACGGTGGACGGCGCGGTGAGCGAGCCGCTCGAACACATCGTCAAGGTCTTCGCCAAGGCCGACGCCGCGACCAAACTCGCGTTGCTGCTCGCGCCGACCACGGCCAAGGCGATGACCGCCGCGCGCCACCGGCCATTTCTGAGCCGCGACCCGATCGTCTATCGCATCGACGCCGAGCGGACCGCCGCGCGTTTTGCCAGCTGGTACGAGATCTTCCCGCGTTCGATGAGCGACGACGAATCGCGCCACGGCACCTTTGCGGACGTCATCACCAAGCTGCCGCGCATTCGCGACATGGGTTTCGACGTGCTGTATTTCCCGCCGATCCATCCGATCGGCGTGGCGAACCGCAAAGGCCGCAACAACACCTTGACCGCCCAGCCCGGCGACGTGGGCAGCCCGTATGCCATCGGCGGCGTGGAAGGCGGCCATACCGCCGTGCATCCGCAGCTCGGCACGCTCGACGACTTCAAGACGATGCTGGCTGCCGCGCACGATCACGGGCTGGAAATCGCCCTCGACTTTGCGGTTCAGTGCTCGCCGGATCATCCGTGGCTTAAGGAGCACCCCACCTGGTTCGCGTGGCGTCCCGACGGCACGCTGCGTTACGCGGAAAATCCGCCGAAGAAGTATCAGGACATCGTCAACCCCGACTTCTATGCGCACGACGCCAAGCCGGACCTGTGGCTTGCGCTGCGCGACGTGTTCCTGTTCTGGATCGACGCGGGCGTGCACATTTTCCGCATCGACAATCCGCACACCAAGCCGCTGCCGTTCTGGGAATGGGTGATCGGCGACATACGGTCACGCTTTCCGGACACCATCTTCCTCGCGGAAGCCTTCACGCGCCCGCGCATGATGAACCGGCTCGGCAAGATCGGCTTCTCGCAGTCGTACACGTATTTCACGTGGCGCGAGTCGAAGCGCGATTTCATCGAGTACATGAACCAGCTGACGCAAACCGACGCGCGCGACTTCTACCGGCCGAATTTCTTCGTCAATACGCCGGACATCAACCCGCGCCATCTGCAATCGTCGGGACGCTCGGGATTCCTGATTCGCGCCGCGCTGGCATCGACACTCGCCGGGCTGTGGGGCGTGTATAGCGGCTTCGAATTGTGCGAGGCCGCCGCGCTGCCCAACAGCGAGGAATATCTCGACTCCGAGAAGTATCAGTTGCGTGCATGGGACTGGAACCGGCCGGGCAACATCGTCGGCGAGATCAGTGCGCTGAACCGGATACGCCGCGCCAATCCGGCATTGCAATCGCATCTGGGTCTCACGTTCCTCACGGCGCACAACGACAACATTCTCTTCTTCGAGAAAGCGACCGAAGCCCGCGACAACGTGATCGTGGTCGCGATCAATCTCGACCCGTTCAACGAACAGGGCGCGGACATCGAATTGTCGTGGGACACTTTCCAGAAATGGAACCTGCACGATCACGGCGCGCTGGAAGTGACCGATCAGATGACCGGTGCGCGCTTCGAATGGCATGGCCGCTGGCAACACGTGCAACTCGGCTCCGGCCAGCCTTTCTCGATCTGGCGCATCGCGCCACTCGGCGGACTGCCCGCCGAGCGCCCGACTGAAGACGACAGCGACTATCACGCAGACGCTGGCAACCCAACCTCAACGGAAGGTGCGATATGAAGCGTGACGATCCAGCCCAAACGACCACGCAATCGCCGGTAGGCAATGCCCCCGGCAATACGGCCAGGCCGCGTACGAACCGGCGCGGCAAACCCGCCGCGCTGAGCGACGATCCGCTCTGGTACAAAGACGCGATCATCTATCAGGTGCACATCAAGTCGTTCTTCGACGCGAACAACGACGGTGTGGGCGACTTCCCCGGTTTGATCGCCAAGCTCGATTACATCGCCGAGCTCGGCGTCAACGCGATCTGGTTACTGCCGTTCTATCCGTCGCCACGCCGCGACGACGGCTACGACATTGCCGATTACCGCAACGTGCATCCGGACTACGGCCAGATTGCAGACGTGAAGCGCTTCATTCAGGAAGCGCACGCACGCGGCATTCGCGTGATCACCGAACTGGTGATCAACCACACGTCGGATCAGCACCCGTGGTTTCAGCGCGCGCGTCGCGCCAAGCCGGGTTCGAGCCATCGCAACTTCTACGTGTGGTCCGAAACCGACCAGAAGTATCAGGAAACGCGGATCATCTTCATCGACTCGGAGCCGTCCAACTGGACGCACGATCCGGTGGCGGGCGCGTATTACTGGCACCGTTTCTATTCGCATCAGCCCGATCTGAACTTCGACAATCCGGCCGTGCTGAAAGAGGTGCTGCAGGTGATGCGCTTCTGGCTCGACATGGGCATCGACGGTCTGCGACTCGACGCCGTGCCGTATCTCGTGGAACGCGAAGGCACGAACAACGAGAACCTGCCGGAAACGCACGCCATCCTGAAGAAGATTCGCGCGACCATCGACGCCGAATATCCGAACCGGATGCTGCTCGCCGAAGCGAACCAGTGGCCGGAAGACGTGAAGGAATACTTCGGTGACGAAGACGAATGCCATATGGCCTTCCACTTCCCGCTGATGCCGCGCATCTACATGTCGATTGCGAGCGAAGACCGCTTTCCGATCACCGACATCATGCGGCAGACGCCGGACCTCGCCGCCACGAATCAGTGGGCGATTTTCCTGCGCAATCACGATGAACTGACGCTCGAAATGGTCACGGATTCGGAACGCGATTATCTGTGGAACACCTACGCAAGCGATCGTCGCGCGCGTCTGAATCTCGGCATTCGCCGCCGTCTCGCGCCGCTGATGGAGCGCGACCGCCGCCGTATCGAACTGATCAATTCACTGCTGCTCTCCATGCCAGGCACGCCCGTCATCTATTACGGCGACGAACTCGGCATGGGCGATAACATCCACCTCGGCGACCGCGACGGTGTGCGCACGCCGATGCAATGGTCGTCCGACCGCAACGGCGGATTCTCGCGCGCCGATCCCGAGCAACTGGTGCTGCCGCCGGTGATGGGCTCGCTGTACGGCTACGACGCGGTCAACGTCGAATCGCAAAGCCGCGATCCGCATTCGCTGCTCAACTGGACGCGCCGCATGCTTGCCACGCGGCGCGCCAAGCAAACGTTCGGACGCGGCACGATCCGCTTCCTGAAGCCGGAAAACCGCAAGATTCTCGCGTATCTACGCGAGATGCCGGGCGAGCCGCCCATTCTCTGCGTGGCCAATCTGTCGCGCGCGCCGCAGGCGGTGGAACTCGACCTGTCCGAGTTCAACGGCTCGGTGCCGATCGAAATGACCGCCGACTCCGTCTTCCCGGCGATCGGCCAGCTCACTTATCTGCTGACCTTTCCGCCGTACGGTTTCCTGTGGTTCATGCTGTGTCCGGGCGGACAGCGTCCGACGTGGGCGCAGGCGCATTCGGAACCGCTGCCGGAGTTCGTGACAATCGTAATCCGCGAAGGCCAGGCCGGCCCGACGCCGGAGAACGTGCGTCTGCTGGAATCGGAAGTGCTGCCGTCGTGGCTGAGCCGGCGCCGCTGGTTCGCGTCGAAGGATCAGAAGATGCATGCGGTACGCCTCGCCGCGCTCACCACGATCCCGCACGGCGGTTTTGCCTTCACCGAAATCGAAGCGGACGTAGGCGATCACACCGAGCGCTACGTGGTGCCGATCGCCATTACGTGGGGCGGCGAAACCACCTTCCCGCTCTTCAAGCAACTGGCACTGGCACGCGTGCGGCGCGGCCGCAACGTCGGCCATCTGACGGACGCCTTCGCGCTGCCGATCTTCGCTCATGGCGTCTTGCGCAAGCTGCGCGAACGCGCCGTGGTGCCGACCGTGCAGAAGAGCGAAATCAAGTTCATTCCGACCGAGCGCTTCGACGAACTCAGCGGACTCGGTGAGCAGCCCGAAGTTCGCTGGCTGGCTGCCGAGCAGAGCAACAGCTCGCTCATCATCGCGGACGCCGCGGTGCTCAAGCTGGTGCGCCGGCTCGTGAGCGGCATCCATCCGGAAGCGGAAATCAGTCGCTATCTGACCCAGCTCGGCTACGCCAATACGGCGCCGTTGTACGGCGAAGTGGTGCGCGTCGATCCGCAGGGCGTGCCGCATACGCTGTGCATTCTGCAAGGCTTCATCGATAACCAGGGTGACGCGTGGAACTGGTCGCTGGACTATCTGCGCCGCTCGGTCGACGAACTGGCGATCGCGGTCGAAGCCGATCTGCAATCCACACCGGATCGCAGCAACGAAGCGATTCTCGTGGAAGGCTATAGCGAGCTGGCCGGCATCATCGGCCGGCGTCTCGGCGAATTGCACGTCGCTCTGGCGTCGCCTACCGACGACCCGGCGTTCGCCCCCGAGGCCGCCACGGCCGAGCAGGTCAAAGCGTGGGTCGACGGCACGCAGCAGATGCTCGCCAGCGCACTCGATCTGCTCGAACCGCGCGTCGCCGCGATGACCGATCCGGAAACCAAGGCGTTGGCGCAAAGCCTGATCGACCGTCGCGCCGCGCTGGTCGACGCGGTGGACAAGCTGGTCTCCGACAACGCGGGTGCGCTGCGCATTCGCATTCACGGCGACTTCCACCTGGGTCAGGTGCTGGTGGCCCAGGGCGACGCGTATCTGATCGACTTCGAGGGCGAACCGGCGCGTTCGCTCGAAGAGCGTCGCCAGAAGTCGAGCCCGTTGCGTGACGTGGCCGGCCTGATGCGCTCGCTGTCCTACGCCAGCGCGGCGGCGCAATCCACCACGGAAGCCGCGCCGCAACAGACCGCCGATCGCAAGCGCGCCCTGTTCGACCGTTTCCGTGCGCATGCCACCGAAACCTTCCTGAGCGAGTACCGCTCGGCCGCGGCGGAAGCGCCCCAGCCGCTGGTCGCGCCCGAAGCGGAACAGGCCTTGCTCGATCTTTTCCTGATCGAAAAAGCCGCCTACGAAATCCGTTACGAAGCGGCCAACCGGCCGACCTGGCTCGGCTTGCCGGTACGCGGTCTCGCCGCGCTCGCCAGCCGTCTGCTGGGCGACACGGGCGGCACCTCGCACGACCCATCAACCCAGGCGCCTGGCGCCGCCACACCGCCTAACTCGGCCGAGGGCGACTATGAGTGAGCATGATCCGGCCGCTGGCCTGCAACCTTTAGAGATCGACGCGCTCGTCGAAGCGCGTCACCCCGATCCCTTTTCGCAACTCGGTCTGCATCACACGGACGCGGGTCCGGTGGTGCGGGCGCTGCTGCCGAATGCTGCGAACGTCAGCGTGATCGCACGCAGCGACGGCGCGCTGCTCGGCGAACTGGAGCAACTGCGTCCCGGTCTTTTCGCGGGACGCGTGACGTCCACCGCGCCGTACCGTTTGCGCATCGACTGGCACGGTGTCGTGCAGGAAATCGAAGATACCTATTCGTTCCCGCCCGTACTCGGCGACGAGCCGCTCGGCCGGCTGGCCAACGGCGATCCGTACGCAGTGCTCGAATGCCTCGGCTCGCGTCCGATGGAACTGGACGGCGTGCCGGGCGTCCGGTTTGCCGTGTGGGCGCCGAATGCGCGGCGCGTCTCCGTGGTGGGCGACTTCAATGCATGGGACGGCCGTCGTCATCCGATGCGCCTGCGTCATCAGGCCGGCGTGTGGGAACTGTTCGTGCCGCGCGTCGGGCCGGGCACGCGCTACAAATACGAGCTGCTGTCGCGCGACGGCCATCCGTTGCCGCTGAAGGCCGACCCGTGCGCCATGGAAACGGAAAAGCCGCCGGGCACGGCTTCGGTGGTGGCGCACGTCGACGAAATCGAGCAGTTCCAGTGGACCGATCACGCCTGGCTGGAATCGCGCGCGGGCAAGCAGACGTCGCGCTCGCCGATCTCGATCTACGAAGTGCACGCCGAATCGTGGCTGCGCGTGGCCGAGGAAGGTCAGCGCGGTCTGAACTGGGAAGAACTCGCCGAGCGCCTGTTGCCGTACGTCAAAAGCATGGGCTTCACGCACGTCGAATTCATGCCGATCGCCGAGCATCCGTTCGGCGGTTCGTGGGGTTATCAGCCGCTCGGGCAGTTTGCGCCGTCCGCGCGGTTCGGCAAGCCCGAGCAGTTCGCCGGTTTCGTCGACAAGGCCCACGAAGCGGGAATCGGCGTGATTCTCGACTGGGTGCCGGCGCACTTTCCGAACGACGCACACGGTCTGATCGACTTCGACGGGACGCCGCTCTACGAGCACGCCGACCCGCGCGAAGGCTATCACCAGGACTGGAACACGATGATCTACAACCTCGGCCGCAACGAGGTGAGCGCGTTCCTGATCGCGTCGGGGCTCGCGTGGCTCAAGCGCTACCACGTCGACGGTCTGCGCGTGGATGCGGTGGCCTCGATGCTGTACCGCGACTACTCGCGCAAAGCCGACGAATGGGTGCCGAATATTTACGGCGGCCGCGAAAATCTCGAATCGATCGCGTTCCTCAAGCGGCTCAATCACGAAGTGCGCTACGTGCCCGGTGCACCTGGCGCCATAACGATTGCCGAGGAATCGACGGCATGGCCTGGTGTCACGGCGAAGGTGGAAGACGGCGGCCTCGGCTTCGACTTCAAGTGGAACATGGGCTGGATGCACGACACGCTCCACTACATGGAAGAAGACCCGGTGTACCGGAAATATCATCATCACATGATGACGTTCGGCATGGTCTACGCGTATTCCGAGCGCTTCGTGCTGCCGCTTTCGCACGACGAAGTGGTGCACGGCAAAGGCTCGCTGCTCGGCAAGATGCCGGGCGACCGCTGGCAGAAGTTCGCCAATCTGCGCGCCTATTTCGGTTTCATGTGGACGCATCCCGGCAAGAAGCTGCTGTTCATGGGCGGCGAATTCGGTCAGATGGCGGAGTTCAATCACGACACGTCGCCGCACTGGCATCTGCTCGACGATGAAAACCATCACGGCGTGCAGAAACTCGTGCGCGACCTGAATCATCTGTACAGCCAGGAGCCCGCGCTGCATCGGCTCGACTCGGAACCTGGCGGCTTCGAATGGCTGATCGGCGACGACAACGGCAACAGCGTCTACGCCTATCGCCGCACGGACGGCGAGGGCCGCGAAGTGGTGGTGGTCTGCAACATGACGCCGGTGCCGCGCGTGGGCTACCGTATGGGCATGCCATGCGGCGGACGCTGGGTCGAGGTGCTCAATACGGACGCCGGCGTGTACGGCGGTTCGAACATGGGCAACGGCGGCCTGATTCATACCGAAGAGGTGTCGAGCCACGGCAGGCCGCATTCGGCCTCGCTGGTTCTGCCGCCGCTTGCGACCATCGTATTGCGCGCGGATTGAACCGACGGCAGTAAGACGGGCGCGCGGCATGCCAGCCGCGCGCCCGTTGCATGAAGACCCACGAAAGCGTTCACCAATCAGAACAAGGAAGGGGAATCATGTCGCACGCAATGCCCGACCGGCTTCTGCCGGGCTCGCCCTATCCGCTCGGCGCCAGCTGGGATGGACTGGGCGTCAACTTTGCCGTGTTCTCGGCGAACGCGCAGAAAATCGAGCTTTGCCTCTTCGATCCCACCGGCCGCAAGGAAATCCGCCGCTTCACGCTGCCCGAATGTACCGACGAAGTCTGGCACGGCTATCTGCCCAACGCGCATCCCGGCACGGCCTACGGTTTTCGCGCGCACGGTCCGTATCAGCCGCAACACGGCCATCGCTTCAATCCGCACAAGCTGCTGCTCGATCCGTACGCCCGCAAGCTGGTGGGACAGTTTCGCTGGTCGGACGCGCTCTTCAGCCATCGCGCGCATTCGAATCGCGCCGACCTTTCCATCGACCGGCGCGACTCGGCGCCGGCCATGCCGAAATGCGTCGTGATCGACGAGGCCTTCGACTGGTCGCACGACAAACGCCCGAACGTGCCGTGGGGCGAAACCGTGATCTACGAGACGCACGTGCGCGGCGCTTCGATGCTGCGTTCGGATTTGCGTCAGCACGAGCGCGGCACCTTCGCGGCGCTGGCGTCGCCGGAGTTCATCGAACATTTACTGAAGCTCGGCGTGACCGCGGTCGAACTGCTACCCGTGCACGCGTTTCTGAACGACCGCTTTCTGGTGGAGCGCGGCCTGCGCAACTACTGGGGTTACAACACGGCGGCATTTTTTGCACCCGAGCCGTCGTATCTGAGCACGCACCGTCTCGACGAAATGCGCATTGCCGTGCGCCAGTTGCACGCGGCTGGCATCGAGGTGATTCTCGACGTGGTCTATAACCACACCTGCGAAGGCAACGAGATGGGCCCGACGGTGTCGTGGCGCGGCCTCGACAACGCCAGCTACTACCGGCTGATTCCCGGCGACGAGCGTCACAACATCAACGACACCGGTTGCGGCAACACGGTGAACCTGCCGCATCCGCGTGTGCTGCAAATGGTGATGGACTCGCTGCGCTACTGGTCGACGGCGTTCAATATCGACGGCTTCCGTTTCGATCTGGGCGTGACGCTCGGACGCGAGCAGCACGGCTTCGACCCCGGCTCGGGTTTCTTCGACGCCTTGCGCCAGGACCCGATCCTGTCGCAGCGCAAGCTGATTTCCGAGCCGTGGGACATCGGTCCCGGCGGCTATCAGCTCGGCAATCATCCGCCGGGTTTCGCCGAGTGGAACGACCGTTTCCGCGACACCGTACGACGCTTCTGGCGCGGTGACGCCGGCTTGCGGCCGGACCTCGCCGCGCGTCTGACCGGCTCGGCGGACCTGTTCAACCGGCGTTTCCGCAAGCCGTGGGCGTCGATCAATTTCGTCACCTCGCACGACGGTTTTACGCTCGCCGACGTCACCGCTTACGAGCAGAAGCACAACGAGGCGAACCGAGAAGGCAACAACGACGGCCACAACGAGAATTGCAGCCGCAACTGGGGCGTCGAAGGTCCGAGCGACGATGCCGCGATCGTGGAAACGCGCCGCCGCGTCGGCCGTTCGCTGATCGCGACCCTGCTGATGGCGCTCGGCACGCCGATGCTGCTGGCCGGCGACGAAATCTTGCGCACGCAGAACGGCAACAACAACGCTTACTGCCAGGACAACGAGTTGTCGTGGCTCGACTGGGACAGCGCGCAAACCGCCGACGCCCGGCAGATGACCGAATTCGTCGCGCGCGTGATCGCGCTGCGCAAGCAGCATCCGCTGCTGCGCGAGACGCGTTTCCTGTTCGGCGACCGCGAGGAATTGCCGGGCCTGTTCGACGTCGGCTGGTTCGACGAGCACGGCGATCCGCTCACCATCGAAGCATGGCAGGACCCCGAGGGCCGCGCGTTTACGCTGCGCCGCGCGGGTCCGGGATTGAATGGCGAAACCGAAGTATTGTTGATGATGCTGAACGCCTCGGCCGACATGCTGCGCTTTACGCCGCCCGCGCCGCACCTGGAATGGCACGTGCTGTTGAACACTGTCGAGCCGGAAAGCGGCCCGTACCGGCTGGCGACGCCGGATGTGGAAGTCGGCGCGCACGGCCTCGTGATGCTGGCTGCGCAGCCGGTCGGCGAGGCCGACTGGCAGGCCGGCTGGATGGCGGGTCCGCAGCACGGGCCACGCCTGTTGACGGCGTTGCCGCCCGATCCGGGCGCGCATCCGCCCAGTAGCGACGCCTCGCCGACTACGTAAGTGGTACATGCAGCGCGGCACGAACAGCATAGCCGCCGCGTCATCGCGCAGAGCCAGTCCGGCAGGCGCACGACGCGGTTCGCAGGCAAAACCGAATGGTGACGAATGATGTCTGAAAGTCCGATCGATCCTCACGCGCGGCATCACGCGCATTGCCTGCCGTTCAGCGCGCAGTTGCTCGGCGTGGCGGGAACGAAGCCGCGCACGCGCTTCCGTTTCTGGGCGCCTTCATGCAAAAACGTGCGGGTGCAGATCGAAAACGGTCCGGCCCAGGGCGAGCACGACATGACGGCCACCGGCAACGGCTGGTTCGAAGCCACCATCGACGCCGGCGCGGGCACCCTCTACCGTTTCAAACTCGACGACGAGCATGTAGTGCCCGATCCGGCGTCGCGCTTTCAGCCTCAGGACGTGCACGGTCCGAGCGAAGTGATCGATCCGCGTGCCTACAAATGGGAACACGCGCACTGGCACGGACGGCCGTGGGAAGAAACCGTGCTGTACGAGCTGCACGTGGGCGCCATGGGCGGCTATGCGGGCGTGCAGAAGCGCTTGCCGGCGCTTGCCGCGCTCGGCGTGACGGCAATCGAGCTGATGCCGCTGAACGACTTCCCCGGCAAACACAACTGGGGTTACGACGGCGTGCTGCCGTATGCGCCCGATTCCGCTTACGGACGTCCCGAAGAATTGAAGGCGCTGGTCGACGCCGCGCACGGACTCGGCCTGCAGGTTTTTCTCGACGTGGTCTACAACCACTTCGGCCCGGACGGCAATTATCTGCACGCCTATGCGCGCTCGTTTTTCCGCGAAGGCACGCATACGCCGTGGGGTCCGGCGATCGACTTCAACCGCAGCGAAGTGAGCGATTTCTTCACGGACAACGCGATCTACTGGATCAACGAATATCGCATCGACGGCCTGCGTTTCGACGCCGTTCACGCGATCGACAATCACCGTTGGCTGCGAGAATTGTCCGACCATATCCGCGCGAAAGTGCAGCATGGCCGTCACGTGCATCTGGTGCTGGAGAACGAACACAACAGCGCGAGTCTGCTCGAAGAACACTTCGACGCGCAATGGAACGACGACGCGCACAACACGCTGCACGTCCTGCTAACCGGTGAAACGGAAGGCTACTACCACGCGTACGAAGACCAGCCGATCCGCCGGCTTGCGCGGGTGTTGTCGGAAGGTTTTGCGTATCAGGGCGACCCGTCGCCGATTCACGACGGCGCGCCGCGCGGCGAACCGAGCGGTCATCTGCCGCCTACGTCTTTCGTGATGTTTTTGCAGAACCACGATCAGATCGGCAACCGCGCATTCGGCGAACGTCTGCGGAAGCTGACCACGGACGACGCCTTGCGCGCGGCCACGGGTTTGCTGTTGCTGTCGCCGCAAATTCCCATGCTGTTCATGGACGAAGAATACGGCTCGACGCAACCGTTCCTGTTCTTCACCGACTACACCGGCGATCTCGCCGACGCCGTGCGCGAAGGACGTCGCCGCGAATTTGCGCGCTTTTCCTCGTTTAGCGATGAAAAACGCCGCGCGCAGATTCCCGATCCGAACGACGTCAAAACATTCGCGGCATCGTCGCCGCCCGAGCCATCGTCCGACGCTTCGTCCAACGAAGCGAAAGACCGGCTCGACTGGATGCACTTCTACAAATCCGCGCTGGCCGTGCGCGCCAAGCTGATTACGCCGCGCCTGAAGCATACGAAGTCGCTCGGCGCGACCGTGTTGAGCGACGCCAACGGTGGCGACGCCAACGCGCTGATTGCGCGCTGGAAACTCTGCGACGGCGAAACGCTGTCGATCGCGCTGAATCTCTCGAAGGACAGCGTGAAACTCACCGACATGCCCGCGGAAATCGGCAAAAGCAAACTCGTTTTCGAAACGCCGCCGCGCGTGCGTGAGCAGATCGACGCCGGTACCTTGCCGCCGAACGCATTTGCCGCCTGGCTCACCGGCGACGTCTGCGATTACGCCAGCGGCCATGACGCCCGCATTGCCGGCCAACAGGAGCACAACGCGTGAGTGCCACCCGACGCCCGAACGATACGATCGTGACGCTTGCTACTCGCGCCGGTTTCGAGGTGGAGTGGCAGGACGCGCATCACACCACCCAGCACGTTCCCGAAAGCACGCTGGCGGTGCTGCTGGAGCGGATGGGCTTGCCGTGCGGCAATGCCACGCAGATCCGTCAAAGCGCCGCGGCGCTCGACGCTGAACTGTCCGGCCGCAAGCTGCCGCCGCTCATGACCGCCGAGGTCGAGCGCGGCATCGCGCTGCCGGCCGCGGCGATCAAATCCGGCAGTCACTACCGGATCGAACTCGAAAGCGGTTCGATCATCGACGGCCGCTTTACCGCGCCCAAGGGCGAACAGGCGTTGCTCGCGCCGATCGACGAACCGGGCTATCACACGCTCGTCATCAACGAACAGCGCATCACGCTCGCGGTGGCGCCGGCGCGTTGCTACACCGTGGCGGATGCATGGCGCACGCTGCACGACGGCGCCGCCGAGGCCGAGGCGAACGACGCGCCGCAAACCGCGCCGCCGCTATGGGGCGTCGCCGCGCAGTTGTATGGCTTGCGGCGCGTGGGCGATGGCGGCATCGGCGATTACTCCGCCCTGGCGCAAATGGCTGTCGAGAGCGCAAAGCGTGGAGCGCATGCGCTTGCCGTCAGCCCGACGCATGCGATGTTCAGCGCGGAGCCGAATCGCTTCAGTCCGTATTCGCCGTCGTCGCGTTTGTGGCTCAACGTCACGCATATCGACGTGGCCGCGGTGTTCGGCGCGTCGGCCGCCGAGGCTGCGCTGCAAAGCGTGCAAGGCGCTCAGGGCATCGAAGCGTGGGCAAAACTCGAAGCGCTGCCGCTGATCGACTGGCCGAACGCGGTCGTGCTGAAGCTGAAGGTTTTGCGCGCGCTGTACGAAACGTTCTGCGCCGACGAGCGCACGAAAGACTCGCCGCGCGCGCTGGAATTCCACGGCTTTTGCGAACGCGCCGGCCGTGCGCTCGAAGATCATGCGCGTTTCGAAGCACTGCAGGCGGCGCAACTGGCGCAGAAAGACGGCCACGGACATTGGCGCGACTGGCCCGAGGCGTTGCGCGATCCGCGCAGCCCGGAAGTCGAGGCTTTCGCCGAAGCGAATCGTCACGAGGTGGATTTTCATCTGTTCCTGCAATGGCTCGCGGCCAAGGGTTTGTCGCACGCGCAGCATGCGGCGCGCGACAGCGGCATGGCCGTCGGCTTGATCGCCGATCTGGCGGTGGGGTGCGATAGCGCGGGCAGTCACGCGTGGTCGTATCGGGACGACATGCTGCAAGGCGTTTCGGTGGGCGCGCCGCCAGATCTGTTCAATCAGGCCGGTCAGGCGTGGGGGCTCACGACCTTCTCGCCACGCGCGATGCGCACGCAAGGCTTTTCCGCGTTCATCGACATGCTGCGCGCCGCGTTCGCCCACGCCGGCGGCATCCGCATCGACCACATTCTCGGTTTGCGCCGGCTGTGGCTCGTGCCGGAAGGCGAAAGCGCACGCAACGGCGCCTACCTGCGCTATCCGCTCGAAGACCTGCTGCGGCTGATCGCGCTCGAATCGTGGCGGCATCGTTCGATCGTGATCGGCGAAGATCTCGGCACCGTGCCGCCCGGCTTTCGCGAGCGACTCGACGAACACGGTCTGTCCGGCATTCGCGTGCTGTGGTTCGAAGGCGCGGAACTCGGCAAGGGTTTCAAGCCGCCGCAGGACTGGGACCGCAACGCCGTGGGCACGACCACGACGCACGATCTGCCGACCGTCGCGGGCTGGTGGCGCGGCAGCGACATCGTGTGGCGCAACCGGATCGGCCAGACCATGGCACGCGCCGACGGCCGCGACCCGGAAGAAGCCGCACAGGAGGAGCGCGCGGAAGACCGTGCGCGACTCTGGAGCGCGTTCCAGCTGGCCGGCGTGGCCGCGCCCGACGTGGACGCGCCGCCGCCCGACCAGGCGCCCGTCGACGAAGCACTGGCATTCGTCGCGGCCACCCCCGGCCCGCTCGTCACGTTTCCACTCGAAGACCTGCTCGCGCAGGTCGAGCAACCGAATCTGCCCGGCTCGATCGACGAACACCCCAACTGGCGCCGCCGCGTGAACGTGCCCATCGACGAACTGTTCGACGACGACGCGTTCTGCGACCGGCTACAGGCCGTCGATCGTGCGCGCGCGGCGTCCGGACACGCGTCCGACGCCGCCGGCCATCCTTCTTTCAACGCTTCTTCGGAGCCTGATACGCCATGACCGTCCCGCGCTCCACGCTACGCCTCCAGTTCCACCGAGGCTTTACCTTCGACGACGCCGCGAAGCACATCGACTACTTCGCCGCGCTCGGCATCAGCCATCTGTACGCGTCGCCCATCACGACCGCCGAGCCCGGCTCGATGCACGGCTACGACACGGTCGACTACACCCAGGTCAGCGCCGAATGCGGCGGCGAGGCCGCGCTCAGGCGCCTCGTCGAGAAACTGCGCGCGCGCGACATGGGCCTCATCATCGACGTCGTGCCGAACCACATGGGCGTAGGCGGCTCCAGCAACGCGTGGTGGCTCGACATCCTCGAATGGGGACGTCACAGCGCGTATGCGCGCCATTTCGACGTGGACTGGCACTCTCCCGATCCGGCCTTGCGCGGCAAGGTGCTGGTGCCGACACTCGGCGCGCCTTATGGCGAAGAACTCGCGGCCGGGCGCATCGAACTGAAATTCGATGCGGACCTTGGGCGCTTTTACATCGGCTATGGTCCGCATGTGCTGCCCGTGTGCCCGACCGACTACGCGTCGATTCTGCAAAGCGCGGACCGCGCCGATCTCGCGGCCTTGTCCGAGCGCTTTCAAGGTCTGACGACACAGCCCACCGACCAGCCGCGCGCCGTCGAAGGACGCGACAAGCTGCGCGAATTCGTCGCCCAGCATGGCGCGTCCGCAATCGAGATGGTGCTGGCGGCCTATGCGCCGGCCGATCCGGTGACGCGCGACCGTCTGCATCGGCTGATCGAACGGCAGCACTATCGGCTGGCGTGGTGGCGCACCGCATCGGACGAAGTGAACTGGCGGCGCTTCTTCGATATCTCGACGCTGGCCGGCGTGCGTGTGGAACGTCCCGAAGTATTCGAGGCGGTGCATGCGCTGCCGTTCCGGCTGTATCAGGAAGGCGTGGTGGACGGCCTGCGCATCGATCACGTGGACGGCCTCGCGGAGCCGCGTGAATACTGTCAGCGTCTGCGGCAACGTCTCACCGAATTGCGCGACACCGCGCCCTACGTGGTGGTCGAAAAAATTCTCGGACGCGGCGAGCCGTTGCGCGACGACTGGCCCGTCGACGGCACGACCGGCTACGATTTCATGAGCGACGTGGGCGCGCTGCTGCACGATCCCGCGGGCGCCGAACCGCTGGCCGCAACGTGGGCCGAACTCACGGGCCGCAGCGCACGTTTCGCCGACGAAGCGCTCGCCGCGCGTCGCAAGATTCTCGCGGAAAACCTCTCGGCGGAACTGGACCGTGCGGCGCGCGCCTTGCATCGCATCGCGCGCGATTCGCTGGCCACACGCGACTTCACTTTCACCGCGTTAAAGCGCGTGCTGACCGAACTCGTGGTGCATTTCCCGGTGTATCGGATCTATCCGCAGAACGGCATGCGCAGCGCCGAAGACAACGTGTATTTCGACCAGGCGCTGGCCGGCGCACGCGCCGCGTTGTCGCGCGCCGATTACGTCGTGCTGGATCGCGTGAATGCATGGCTGGGCGGCAGTGCGGACGATACGCCGAATCCGCGCGCCAACGCGGGCAACCAGGCGCAGAACGGCGCGCCGCCGCCGAGCCATTCGGGTTCCGCGCGACGCACCGCGCAGACGTTGTTTTCGCAGCTCACCGCGCCGGTCGCCGCAAAAGCGGTGGAAGACACCGCGTGCTATCGCTACGGGCGGCTGCTCTCGCGTAACGAAGTGGGCTCAGATCCGGGCGAGTTTTCGATTTCCGTCGAACAGTTCCATGCAGCGAATCTGGAGCGGGCGAAGCATTTTCCGCACGCCATGCTCGCCACCGCGACGCACGATCACAAACGCGGCGAAGACGTGCGCGCGCGTCTCGCCGTGCTCAGCGAAATCGCCGACGAGTGGAGTGCCACGTTGCGCGCGTGGTCCACGTTGAACGCGCCGCAACGTCGCGCGCTCGACGGCACGCCGATCAGCAGCGTCGGTCAGGACACGAGTTACGACTGGGCGCCCGGTCCCGCTGCCGAAGCGATGCTCTATCAGATGCTGGTGGGATGCTGGCCGCCCACGCTTTCCCCGGACGACGAAGCCGGCGTGAAGGAACTCGCCGAGCGCGTCGCGCAATGGCAGTTGAAGGCATTGCGCGAGGCGAAGCTGCAGACCAACTGGCTCGCGCCCGACGAAGCCTACGAGGCCGGCTGCCGCGACTTCCTGTTCGACATTCTCGCGCCGCAGCGGCGCGACGGCTTTCTCAAGGAACTGGCGGCGTTCGTTGTGCGCATCGGCCGCGCCGGTGCGCTCAACAGCTTGCAGCAAACGGTGTTGCGGCTCGCGTCGCCTGGCATTCCCGATCTTTACCAGGGCACCGAGTTGTGGGACTTCAGCATGGTCGATCCCGACAACCGCCGTCCGGTGGATTTCGCGCAGCGTGAAGCGTGGCTCGTGCAGACGCCGCCTTCGGAATTCCTGCCGACCTGGCGCGACGGACGCGTCAAGCTGGCCGTCGTGCAGCGCGTACTGGCATTGCGCGCGCATCTGCCGGAGTTGCTGAGTCAGAGCAACTATCTGCCTCTGACGGTTCGCGGCAAGCATGCCGCCAGCGTGATCGCGTTCGCGCGCCGTCACGGCAACGCCTGGGCGGTCGTGATAGCGAGCCGGCTTGCCGCCGGTTTGCTCGATGACGATGACAAGGCCGGCGACGTGCCGATGGTCGAGCCGTCGAAGTGGGACGACACCGCCATCGAAATGCCGGCCGATCTGGCCGCGCGCGCGTTGTTCGACTGGTTGAGCCCGGCCGCACCGAAGGTGGACGAAAGCGGCCGGCTATATTTGCGCGACGCGTTGGGCGCGATGCCGGTCGCCGTGCTGGTGGAGGACGGCGTGCCACGAAGCTGACGGATTCGCGACGACGCGTGAACTGGCTATCAACGAAGAGGTGCGCCGCTCGACGGCGCGTCCGACGATAAATCGCCCACGCAAGGAGCGTCGATGCAGATCGACTGGCCGATCATCCGAAGCGGTGCCGCCGACTCATGGCACGGCACGAACGTCGAACTCACGGGCTGGATGATTCCGCTGGACCCGCAGGCGGAAGCGGTCGATTACTTTCTTCTGAGCGCGGACGAACCGTGTTGCGGCGGTTGCGTGCCGCGCAATCCGCTGACGTCGGTCGAAGTGCAGATGGCGCGGCCCGTGGCGCCTCGCGCGGAAGCGCTGACGCTGCGCGGCCGTCTGCTGCGTCTTCTCGACGACCCGGCCGGCTGGCGTTATCGGCTGATCGAAGCGCGACCCGTGGACGCGCCGCACAACGAGCCACACAACGACTCACCCTCGCCGCGCGCCTTCAGCCGCCGCGCCTTTCTGGCATCCGGCGCCGCGCTGGGTTTGACAGCCTGTGCGCCCGGCCGCTTCGCCAGCTCTATACCGAGCCGAACGGGCAGACGCACGACGACGCCACGGTGGCGAATGCGAATGTGGACGCGAGCGCGCCGAAGTGGACCGCGCCGGCCGGAGCGCTCACCATCGACATGCATAGTCACGCCGGCCGCGTCATCGTCTCGCGCAATCCGGCGATCGGCGCGAACCGTCCGTTCATGCCGCTGGCCGCGCCGATGCGCGCGGGCGGCATGAACGTGATCTGCCTCGCCATCGTCACGGACACCACCGTGACGCGCGTCTCCGACAACCGCAAGCGTTTCGAAGCCTGGCGCGAGCCACAGCCGGGCGAACTGTATGCGCTTGGTCAAACCGAATTCGAGCGCGCGCATCGCCTGATCGAACGCGAACATGTGCACGTGGTGACGAACGCGGCCTCGCTTCAGAGCCTCGGTCCGCTCGGGCCGTGCGCGATCGTTGCGGCCGAGGGCGCCGACTTCCTCGAAGGTCACGTGGATCGCGTCGACGAGGCTTATTCGCAGCACCAGTTGCGTCATTTGCAACTGACGCATTACCGCGTGAATGAACTCGGCGATATCCAGACCGAGCCGCCCGTTCACGGCGGTTTGACCGACGTCGGCGTGGAAGTGGTGAGACGTTGCAACGCGCTGGGGATCGTCGTGGACGTTGCGCACGGCACATACGATCTCGTCAAACGCGCGGCGGATACGTCCACCAAACCGCTCGTGTTATCGCACTCCGCGCTGGCCACGCATCCCGGCGCGCGCAGCCGGCTGATTACACCCGATCATGCGCGCGTGATTGCGGGCACGGGCGGCGTGATCGGCGTATGGCCGAGTTCGGGTTCGTTTCGCGATTTGCATGGTATGGCCGAGGGCGTCAAGCGCATGGCCGACGTGGTCGGTGTGGAACACGTGGGACTGGGAACGGACATGCTCGGCTTTATCTCGCCGCCGGTTTTACGCAGCTACGAACAGTTGCCGGATCTCGCAAGCGCACTTTTGCAGGCGGGATTCACGCAAGAGGAAGTCGCCGCCATTCTCGGCGGCAACTATCGACGGGTGTTCGAAGTGTCGGTGGGATGAGGCGCAGCGGCGATGCGCTCGCGGCGGTGATGCGCTCGCCGGACTAACGGCCCGCCGCCCACAATAGCGACAGGCCCGACGACAGCATCAGGCCGTCCACGACCAGCTTGAATGCCGCGGGACTCATGCGGACCACGATGCGCCGGGCGGCGAATGAGCCGAGCATGAGCGACGAACCCGTAATGAGACCGTCGATGACGACATGCATCGGCAAGGCGCCGAAGTGGCTGAAGACCGCCACTTTCGCGCCGTACACGGCGAGCGATCCCGCCGCTTCGGTGGCGAGAAACGCGCCTTTGACGAGGCCATACGCCATGAATACCGGCACCGTGATCGGCCCCGTGGACACCACGATACCCGTGAGAAACCCGACCACCGCGCCGATCAGCGAAAGATGCCAGAGCGCGAACTTGACCTCGCGCCGCGCGAGCCAGCGGCGGGTGGGCACCATCGCCACGAAGAACAGCCCCAGCGCAATTTCGACCGCGTGCGGCGGCAAGGCCAGCAGTGTTCGCACGCCGAGCGCGGCGCCGGGAACGGCGGTGATGCAATAGGCGGCGCAGGCGCGCCAGTCGATCTCCCGCCACCATGCGAGGACTTTGCCGAAGTTGCCCATGATCGCGGCGATCGCCATGATCGGCACGGCCTGTTGCGGCCCGAACAGCATGACGAGAACCGGCATCAGCATCATCGACGAGCCGGTGCCGATCACGCCGCTCAGCGTCCCTGCCAGCAAACCGACGCCCAACACCAGCACGTATCCCATGTCGCCCCCGAAGTCTGGACGACGATTTTACTCGAGCGATGTGTCGGTCAGCATGTCAGCAGCGGACTAGCCGCCTTCGTCGTCGAACACTTTCGGGTACACGCGCACCAGCACGATACGCGGCCCCTTCATCTTCTTGACCACCACGTCGAATCGATCGAAATCGACCCGCTGGCCTTCGGTGGGCAGATCGTTGAGCGCCTGAATCACGAGGCCGCCCACCGACTCGGCTTTGCCCTCGTCGATGTCGATTCCCAATGCGCGCTCCAGCGACACCACCGGCAGGCTGCCCTTGCCCATCAGCGTGCCGTCGTCCATGCGGGTCCAGTCGGCGTCGCCCTGACGGAATTCGTCGTGGATCTGACCAACCAGCGCGCCGAGCAGGTTATCGAGCGTCAGAAAGCCGATCGGCTTCGCGTTCTTGTGACCGACTAGCGCGAAGTGCGGCGCGCCTTTGCGAAAGCGCCGGAACAGTTCGAGCGCGGGCATATCGGGCTTAACGTATTGAACGGGTCGCGCATATTTCGACAGGTCGTCGAGCGTGCTGCCGGCATGGCGCGCCAGCAACAGGTCTTTCAGGTGGACCATGCCGGCCACGCGCTCGCCGGACGCGTCTTCGAACAGCGGGTAACGGCTGAAGCGGTGCTGCGCCACGACCTGCATGTTCTCGCGCATCGGCAGATCGCGCCGCAAGCCGATCATTTCGTACGACGGGCGCATGAGGTCGGATACGGTCATGCGCGAAAAATCGAGCGAATGGGCGATCGTGTTCCATTCGTCCTGACTGTAGGCGCCCGCGCCGTCGGGCGAGCCGAGTTCGCTCACGACGTTGGTGCGGCGCCCGCGCAGAATCAGCTTGAGTTCGTCCGTCGAATAGTGGGAATCGTGGCCGTGGTCCGCGTCGAGACCGGCGAGCTTGAGCACGGCATTGGCGCTCGTATTCAGCACCCAGATGGCCGGGTACATGGCCCAATAAAAGCCGTAGAGCGGCGTGGCGGCCCACAGCGAGACCTTCTCGGCTTCGCGGATGGCCAACGACTTCGGCGCCAGTTCGCCCACCACGATATGCAGAAACGAAATGCACGAAAACGCGAAGAACAGCGAGATGCCGTGGATCAGCTTCTCCGACTCCACGCCTGCCAGCGTGAAGAGCGGCGTGAGCAGTTCCGCGAACGCCGGCTCGCCGATCCAGCCGAGCCCGAGCGACGCCAGCGTAATACCGAGCTGACAGGCGGACAGATAGGCGTCGAGCCTGCCGTGCACTTTCGCCAGCAGACGCCCGCGCATTCCGTGAGCGGAAGCGAGGCTCTGCACGCGTGTCTGCCGCAGCTTGACCAGACCGAATTCCGCAGCAACGAAAAAGCCGTTGAGGGCGACGAGAAACAACGCACCGATGAGGGCGACAACCTGGATCAAAGCGAAAAGCTCCGGCAACGAAAGTTGTCAGTATAGAGGGCGCAAGTCCGGTGAAAGCAAATCGCAAAAAAGCCGCGTTGCACGGACGGCCGCTTATGACCTGGCCGTCGCGCTGAGCGGCACGCGCAGCACGAGCGTGGTCGCTTCGCCGTCCTGCGGCTCGCTCTGCTCGAAGCTGCCGCTGTGCGCTTCGGCCACACGTTTGCACAGCGCCAGCACCCACGCTATGCGCTTGGCTTCGCGCGGTTCGAGCGCCTGTTTGCGGGCAAAGGCTTCGAGCAGATGCGGCAAGGCCGTGTCCTGCAGCGCGTCGGCATTGGCGTTGAAGGTGACGGTGGCGTGCCACAAATGAGCGTCGGCACGCGCGCCCACGGTGACCGTGGCGCCTTCCGCGCTCGCTTCCACTGCGAACGTAGCCATGACCCACAACGCGGCGGCCAGACGCTCGCGGTCGCCGTTGAGCTGTTCGGTGGCAAGCTGTGAGTCGACCGTCACCTCGACGCCGCGTGAGCGCGCGAGGCCGGTGCGCACTTCTTCGACGGTTTCGTCGAGTAAAGGATGCAGGGGAAACGACGCATACGCGAGCGCGAGCGTCTTGGTCTCCGCGCGGGTTGCGTCGACGATGGTTTCGAGCAGCTTGACCTGTTGATCGACGCCGTTGCGAATGCCGGTGACGGCGCGTTGCGAGTTCGGGTCGTTCGCGTCGAGCTTGCGTTCGAGCACGTAAGCCCAGCTATGAATGGCATTCAGCGGACCGCGCAAATCGTGCGATACCAGCGAGAGCACATGGTCGCGCATGAAGAGCGCGGTTTCGGCGCGCAGATGCGCGGTGCGTTCGGATACCACGAGTCCGGCACCAACCGGCTGTTCACCGGTCGTTCCGGTTGAAGACGTTGTCACGATCGAGCCCTCAGGCAATGCTTGAAGATGGATGGAAGCCTCATTATAGGCATGCCGTCCGGCGCGACCAGCCTGGCCGGACGGCCAAAGCGGACGCAATCCGCATGCCACGCGGCAAAGCTCGGCGATGCGGCGCCAACACGCCTACAATGTCGGTTTTTACGATTTGACCTGAGGAGCGATACATGTCGACTGTGACTACTGAATCCGGCCTGAAGTACGAAGACATCGTTGAAGGCAGCGGCGCCGAAGCGGTCGCCGGCAAGACCGTCAGCGTGCACTACACCGGCTGGCTGACCGACGGCCAGAAGTTCGACTCGAGCAAGGACCGCAACGACCCGTTCGCTTTCGTGCTGGGCGGCGGCATGGTCATCAAGGGTTGGGACGAAGGCGTGCAAGGCATGAAGGTCGGCGGCACGCGCAAGCTGACGATTCCGCCGCAACTCGGCTACGGCGTGCGTGGCGCGGGCGGCGTGATTCCGCCGAACGCAACGCTCGTGTTCGAAGTCGAACTGCTCGACGTTTGAGTTTTTCGCCGCTTCACAATCGGACAGACTGCCGATGAGCCACCCCGCCGTCCACGCGCCTAGCGTTTCGTTGCGCCGCTACGGCGCAATCGAAGCGTCGGACGTGCACGACTTTCACCAGGTGGTGCTCGGCCTCGACGGCGCGATGGTGATGGCCGTAGACGGCGTCGCGCAGCAGATCGACGCCGGCTCGGCCTGGCTCATTCCGGCAGGCGCGCGGCACGATTACGCGGGCGTCGGCGAAAACCGGCAACTGGTGCTGGATTTGCCGGCTGCGTCGCTCGCGGTGCCCGAACGGCTGTTCGAGCGGGCGCGCGCGGTTACCGTGGACGCGTCGCTCACGCAACTCGTCCATCGCATCGCGGCGCACGCCACTGGCGGCGCCTGCATCGACGATCTCGACACGCGGCGGTTTCATTGGGACGCTGCGGCACGCCTGGGCGCCGCGCTGGTGGCCGACGCGGGCATGACGTCGGGGGCTCTGGCGCCGGGGTTGGACTTCGCGCGCATCGACCGCTGGCTGCGCGCGCATCTGTCAGAACCTTTGCGCATCGCCGACCTCGCCGCGCATTGCGGCTTTGGCATGCGGCGCTTTCATCAGCTGTTTATCGACGCCTTCGGCGAAACGCCGCATCGCTATTTGCAAAGGCTGCGGCTCGACACGTCCATTACGTTGCTCGCCGACGCACGCCTTTCGTTGACCGACATCGCGCTCGAAATCGGCTTCGGCGACCAGAGCGCCTATACCCACGCATTCACGCGACGCTTCGGTCTCGCGCCCGGCCAGTGGCGCGCGCTGCGTCACTAAGCTGCCGTCGATCCATCCTTTTTCGCGAGCGAGCCGCGTTGCACGGCTCGCCTGCCGACGCGATCGCTTCGAAGTTCGAAGCGATCCGATACGAACGTATCGCGTCGTTTAACCAGCCAGACCGCGCTCCAGATCGCCGCGAATGTCAGCGGCATTTTCCAGACCCACGGCCAGACGGATCAGCCCTTCGGTAATGCCGGCTGCCGCGCGTGCTTCGGGCGTCACGCGACCGTGCGTGGTGGTGGCAGGGTGCGTAATCGTGGTACGCGTGTCGCCGAGGTTGCCGGTGATCGAGCAGATCTTCGTGTTGTCGATCACGCGCCACGCGTTTGCACGCATCGCTTCGGGCGTGTCGCCCTTCAACTCGAACGACAGGATCGCGCCACCCGACTTTTGCTGACGCATCGCCAAAGCGTGCTGCGGATGCGATTCGAGCCCCGGATAAAACACGCGATTCACCGCCGGATGCGCCTCCAGCCAGCGCGCGATTTCCAGCGCGTTCGCCGACTGTTTATCGACGCGCAGCGACAGCGTTTCCATGCCCTTGAGCAAGACCCACGCGTTGAACGCGGACAAGGTCGGCCCGGCGCTGCGCACGAACGGGAACACCTTCTCCATGATGAACTGCTTCGAGCCCACCAGCGCGCCGCCGAGGACGCGGCCCTGACCGTCGAGGAACTTGGTGGCCGAATGCATCACCACGTCCGCGCCGAGCTTCAGCGGCTGCTGCAATGCGGGACTGCAGAAACAGTTGTCGACCACGAACAGCGCGTTCGCCGCCTTCGCGATCTTGCTGATCGACTCGATATCGGACACTTCGGTCAGCGGATTCGACGGCGTTTCGAGGAAGAACATTTTCGTCTCGGGACGCACGGCGTTTTTCCACGCCTCGAGATCCGTGGGATCGACGAAGGTCGTGGTGATGCCGAACTTGCTGAAGATCTGCGAAAACATGCCGAGCGTCGAACCGAACAGCGCTTGCGAACTCACCAGATGGTCGCCGGCCTGCAGCGTGGACATCACGACCGACATGATGGCGGCCATGCCCGACGCAGTGGCCATGCAGGCTTCGCCGCCTTCGAGCGCGGCCAGACGGTCCTGGAACATCGAGACGGTCGGGTTCGTGAAGCGCGAATATGTGTAGTTGTCTTCGGAATTCTTGAAGCGCTCGGCGGCGTCCGCGGCGCTGGAAAACACGAAGCTCGAAGTGAGGAAGATCGCTTCCGAGTGTTCGTTGAAGTCGCTGCGCACCGTGCCCGAGCGTACTGCCAGCGTGTCGAAATTCAGGGAGTCGTCCATGTTGGTTCTGTTTTCCAATGTTCCAGGCTGCATCCAGCGCGCACGGTGTCATGAAAGACGCCAATACGCACCGAACGACAGCAACAAAAAAGCCCGCTTTGCGTCGGCATAAGCGGGCTTCATGTGCGGGGAAAAGCTGGAGCGGAGGCGGATGATTGCGGCGTGTCCACCATTCGCTTTAGCTGTTTTGGGTTGCCCCGCGTCCGCAAGCTGAGTTCAAATCGACGCAAGCCCTCATGCTAACACGCTCGCGACGTGGCGTGCAGCCGGCCACGCAGCGAGCGATGCGGCTTGCGTTAGCGTCGCTCAGCCTACCGACAATTGCAGGTGCAATTGCGAACGGGCCGGTGCGCCACCGTCGATCGCTTCGCTTGCGGCGTCGCGGTCCGACTGCGAGGACGGCGCGAGACGCGCGGTTTCGATGCGATCGAGATACTCGGTCGTGACATCGCCCGTGACGTAGTTGCCGTCGAAGCATGACGCTTCGAATTCCTTCAGCGCCGGGTTGATGTCGCGCACGGCCTGCTTGAGCGCGTCGACGTCCTGATAAACGAGATGGTCGGCGCCGATCATGCGCGCAACTTCTTCGTCCGTCCGGCCGTGGGCCACGAGTTCGCCGCGCGTCGGCATGTCGATGCCGTACACGTTCGGGAATTTCACCGGCGGCGCAGCCGAGGCGAAGATCACCTTGTTCGCGCCGGCATCACGCGCCATCTGCACGATTTCGTGGGACGTGGTGCCGCGGACGATGGAGTCGTCGACGATTAACACGTTCTTGCCCTTGAACTCGATGCCCATCGCGTTCAGCTTCTGGCGCACCGACTTCTTGCGCACGGCCTGGCCCGGCATGATGAAGGTACGGCCGACATAACGGTTCTTGAAGAAACCTTCGCGATATTCCACGCCCAGCTTCTTCGCCACTTGCATGGCTGCCGGACGCGACGAATCGGGAATCGGCATCACGACGTCGATGGGGACGTCGGGCAATTCGCGCTTGATCTTTTCGGCGAGGTAGTCGCCCATGCGCAGACGCACGTTGTAGACCGGCACGCCGTCGAGCACCGAGTCGGGACGCGCCAGATACACGAGTTCGAAAATGCACGGGTTCAGGCTCGGCGTCGTCGCGCATTGCTGCGAGTGCAGATTGCCTTCGATGTCGATGAAGATCGCTTCGCCCGGCGCCACGTCGCGCACGAATTCGAAGCCGATACCTTCGATCGCCACCGATTCCGACGCCAGAATCCACTCGACGCCTTCCGCCGTTTCCTGCTTGCCCAGACACAGCGGACGAATGCCGAACGGGTCGCGGAAGCCGAGCAGACCGTAACCGGCGATCAGCGAAACGATCGCATACGAACCACGCACCCGGCGATGCACGCCCGAGACCGCCTTGAACAGCGCAGCCGGATCGAGTTGCAGACCCGAGCTGGACAGCTGCAATTCGTGCGCGAGCACGTTGAGCATCACTTCGGTGTCGGAATTCGTGTTGATGTGGCGGCGATCGATGCGGAACATCTCATCTTTCAGCTGCTGCCAGTTGGTCAGGTTGCCGTTGTGAGCGAGGATGATGCCGAACGGCGCGTTCACGTAGAACGGCTGGGCTTCTTCTTCGCTCGACGCCGAGCCGGCGGTCGGGTAACGGACCTGACCGATGCCGGTCGTGCCGGGCAGGCTGCGCATGTTGCGCGTGCGGAACACGTCGCGCACCATGCCGTTGGCCTTGTGCATGTGGAAATTGCTGCCGTTCGCCGTCGCGATGCCGGCTGCGTCCTGACCGCGATGCTGCAGGAGCAGCAGGCTGTCATAGATCAGCTGATTGACCGGGGAGTGGGAAACTACGCCTACGATGCCGCACATGGCATGTCCTTCAAAGGTACGAAATTCGTCATGGCGACCGGTGCCCGCAGCATCTCTGAGAGACTTCGTTCGAAGCGTGCGTGGAGGCACGCGACGTCAGGCGAGGCAACCGGATTGCGCCGGAGTCCTGCTGCGCCCTTCGAACCGATCGCCTGATCGTCACACACGGACGTAGGCAGCGAGCGTCTCGGGAAGCAGCGGTTTCATTACGTGCACGCCTTCGACCGCATAGGGCCGCAGCAAGGCGTTGCGCCAGAATTCCTGTTGGGGCAGTTCGGTCAAGCCAGCGAGGGCGACCAGAATCAGCACCAGTAAGACCCCGCGGACGAGGCCGAACATCAGACCAAGCGAGCGGTCGACGCCGCTCAAGCCGGTTGCCTGCACGATGCGGCTCAGTAGCGCATTCAGTACGCTCGCTACCAGCACCACGCCGATCACCACCAGCGCGAACGCCAGCAGCCATTGGGTCAACGCGCCGCCCGGCCACGTGGACGGGATATACGGCACGACATAACCGACGAACCGGCAGGCAATGAAGAATGCCGCGATCCAGCCGATCAGCCCGAATATCTCGGACAAAAACCCGCGCCATGTGCCGCGCAAGGCCGACAAACCGATCACCGCCATTACAGCGTAGTCGAAGGCAGTGAACATCGCTCGCTTACTGTGCAGCGCCGCTGTTCGCACCGGACGTCAAGCCGGCCTCGCGAACCTTGGCAATCGCCGCGCTGGCCGATGCACGATCGGCAAACGGTCCGGCGCGCAGCAGGGTGAGCGTACTGCCGTCTGCCTGTTTCCTGTGTTCGGTATATGCGGGCACTCCCGCCGCTTTCAACTTGGCCGCCCAGTTTTTCGCGTTGGCGTCGTTCGCAAAGGCGCCGAGTTGAACGGCGAAGCGGCTGCCCGGCGGCGACGCCGGCGTGCCGGAGTTCGCGTCCGCGCTAGCCGCCGCGTTGTTCGTGCTGTCAGTGCTCGGGGCCGGCGAGGCCGCCGTGCTATGCGTAGCGGGCGCCTTCGCAGCCGGTTTGACCGGTGCGGGTGCGACAGGTGCCGCCGACGTAGACGGTGCGGTGTTGGCGGCAACCGCGGGCGCTTGCGGCTTCGCTGCCGGCCGGGTCGACGGGACCGCGCTGGCGACCGCGCCCGGCTGCTTCGCGGCGGACTGCGTTGTCGATTGTGACGACGTTTGCGCACCGGCCGTTGCAGGCGCAAGGCCGGAGGCCGCGAGCGCCGCGTCGGGCGACGTCGGATTGTCGGGCGCGACGCCGGCCTGCGTGTCTTCAGCGGGCTTGGCAATTTTCGGCGCCGGACGACTTGGAATGTCGATGGAGATGTCGTCGGTGACGGGCTTCGGGTGCGAGTCGAGCACCATGGGCAGGACCACCACGGCGGCTACGACCAGCGCAATTGCGCCGACCAGCCGGCGCCGGGCACGCTGCTTTTCCGGCAACGTGGGGTCGAGCAGCATCGCATCGGCGTCGACAGGGCGTTCGGTGCGGCGGGTTCGCCGCTCCACACGCTCGCCACGAGCCGCCCGAGTGGAACTGGTATTTGCGCCGCGCCGGCTGGGCGCGTCGTCTTTCTTGCCGAACGAGAAAATTCCCATGAATCGCTTGGTTCGAGCCTGGCGCCCGTTCAGTGTTGCTGCGATTTACGGTAGGACATTACGCCAGCTACCGTATAGAAACTGCCGAAAACCACGATTCTATCATTCTCTGACGCCCGTTTTAGCGCGTCTTGGTAAGCCTCTGCCGGCGTGGCATAGCGCGTGATGCTGCTGTCGTCGCTATCGGACACGCCCTGCTCGCGCAACGCCGCTTCCAGCTCTTTCGCCGAGGCCGCGCGCGGAGTCGGAAGGTCAGTCAGGCACCAATGGTCGATTTCACCCTTCAGATGCGCCAACACACCGGCGATGTCCTTATCGCGCATCGCGCCGAACACCGCGTAAGTGTAGGGAAAAAAGCCCATGTTGCCGAGATTTTGCGTGAGCACCGCGGCGGCGTGCGGATTGTGCCCGACGTCCAGAACAATGGCGGGCTTGCCCGGCAACACCTGGAAACGCCCCGGCAATTCCACGTTGGCCAGTCCCAGACGGATGTCTTGCGCCGACACCGGCAGACGGTCGCGCAAGGCTTCGAGCCCTGCCAGCGCGGCCGACGTGTTGATCAGCTGATTCGCGCCGCGCAACGCCGGATAGGCGAGCGCCGAGCGGCGCATGGTCGGACCGACGTAGCTCCATTGCTGACGCTCACTGCCGGCCTGCCCTTCGTAGCGAAAATCGCGGCCGAACAGCCACAGTTCGGCGCCGATTTTCTCGGCATGGTCGATCAGGCTTTGCGGCGGCACGGGATCGGCGCAAATGGCCGGCTTGCCGGCGCGGAAAATGCCCGCCTTTTCGAAGCCGATCTTCTCGCGCGTGTCGCCCAGATATTCGGTGTGGTCGATGTCGATGCTCGTGATGATCGCGCAATCGGTGTCGAGAATATTGACCGCGTCCAGACGGCCACCCAGGCCGACTTCGAAAATCACCGCGTCGAGTCCGCGCGACGCGAACAGGCTCATGATGGCGAGCGTCGTGAATTCGAAATAGGTCAGCGAGACGGGTTCGGCGAGACTCAACCGGGCCGTTTCGACGGCTTCGAAGTTCGGCAGCAGATCGGCGTCGCTCGCCATTGCGCCATTTACGCGCGCCCGCTCATTGAACGTCAGCAGATGCGGTGAAGTGTGGCAGCCCACCGAATAACCCGCGCGCAGCAAAATCGCCTCGAGAATGGCGCAGGTCGAGCCTTTGCCGTTCGTGCCGCCCACGGTGATGATCGGGCAGTCGAACGACAACTGCATAGCGTCACGTACCTGGGAGATACGGGTCAAACCCATGTCGATGCCGACAGGATGCGCGGATTCGAGGTGCGTGAGCCACGCGTCGAGGGTGGGGAATGTGGTCATCGAGTGAATCGGTGCTGCGTTGCGAGACCGTGATTATCCCGGAAATGACAGCGCGCCGCTTGATCACTCTCGCGGCGCGCTATGTTTGGACTGCTTTTTTGACGGCTGGCAGCGGTTCGCCTGACGGCACCGCTGCCGTACCTCACCCAACTCAGGCGACGGCGTCCGCCGGTTGATGGCTCAGCAGCGCCATCAGTTGTGCGATTTCCTCGCGCAGCTTGCGACGGTCCACGATCATGTCGATCGCGCCCTTGGTCAGCAGGAATTCGGCGCGCTGGAAGCCTTCCGGCAGCTTTTCGCGCACGGTTTGCTCGATCACGCGCGGGCCGGCAAAGCCGATCAGCGCCTTCGGTTCGGCAATCACGACGTCGCCCAGGAAAGCGAAGCTGGCCGACACGCCGCCCATGGTCGGGTCGGTCAGCACGGAGATGAACGGCAGCTTGGCTTCGGCGAGCTTGGTGAGCATAGCCGTGGTCTTCGCCATCTGCATCAGCGACAACAGGCTTTCCTGCATACGCGCGCCGCCCGAAGCGGTAAAGCAGATGAACGGCACTTTCTGCTCGAGCGCGTTCTGCGCGCCGCGGGCGAAACGCTCGCCGACCACCGAACCCATCGAGCCGCCCATGAACGAGAACTCGAAGCAGGCCACGACCACCGGCAGCGTGTGGATAGCGCCGCCCATCACGACCATGGCGTCCGTTTCGTCGGTGTCGTCCATGGCTTCTTTCAGACGATCCGGATACTTACGGCTGTCCTTGAACTTGAGCGCGTCGACCGGCACGATTTCCTGGCCGATTTCGTAGCGGCCTTCCGGATCGAGCAGGCCGTCGAGCCGCTCACGCGCGCCGATCCGCATGTGATGGTCGCATTTCGGGCAAACGTGCAGATTAGCCTCGACGTCGTTGCGATACAGCACCGCTTCGCACGACGGGCACTTGATCCACAGGCCTTCCGGAATTCCCTTGCGGTTTTTCGGGTCGGTTTGCTTGATTTTCGGCGGCAGCAGCTTATCGAGCCAGCTCATATTGATTCCCTCTGGGTCAGCCGGTTGTGCAAAACGGCGGGACGAACCCGCCGCTCACCTTACCGGAGACAAAAAATGACTGTTATCGGGCAGTCGCGACGCTATCGAGCGCTTCCCGGACTTCGGCGACGAAGCGCGTGAGCATCTCGGCGGCGTTTTCCGGCGCCGCCTGTTCGAGCAATTGCACGATGCGGCTGCCGATCACGACGGCATCGGAAACTTCGGCAACCAGACGCGCCGTTTGCGCGTCACGAATGCCGAAACCGACACCTACCGGCAACGGTACGCGCGACTTGATGGCCGGGATTTTACTCGCGATGCTGGAAACGTCCAGATTTGCCGCTCCGGTCACGCCTTTCAGCGACACATAATAGACGTAGCCGCTGGCGATTTTGCCGACTTCCGCAATGCGCTCGTCGGTCGACGTGGGCGCCAGCAGGAAAATCGGATCGATGCCCGACGATCGCATCTGTTCGGCGAAATTAACGCATTCTTCGGGCGGATAGTCGACAACCAGCACGCCGTCCACTCCGGCTTCCTGCGCCGCTTTACCGAATGCCTCGGTGCCCATCCGTTCGATCGGATTGGCATAGCCCATCAGCACGACCGGCGTCGTGTCGTTGGTCTCGCGAAAGCGCTTTACGTCGGCAAGGACATGACGCAGCGACACGCCGTGCGCCAATGCGCGCTCGGACGATTGCTGGATCACCGGGCCGTCGGCCATCGGATCGGAAAACGGCACGCCGAGTTCGATCACATCGGCACCGCCGGCTGCCAGTGCATGCATGAATTCGACGGTGCGCTTCGGGTCCGGATCGCCTGCCGTTATGAACGGAATCAGGCCTTTCTTCCCTTGTGCGGACAACGCGTCAAACGTGTTCTTGATACGGGACATGGAATATTCTCGGGATTTTTAGCTACTGCGCGCTTATTGCGCCTCGGTTTGCCGTGCGGGTTTGGCGACGGCCTTGCGAGTTTTGCGCCCCGCGGTAGGCACGGTTGCGGCCGCGCTGACGCGTTCACGCGCTATCGCGCAGTAACTTTCATTGATCTCATAGCCGACGAATTCGCGCTGCTGACGAGCGCAAGCGACCGCGGTAGTGCCGCTGCCCATGAACGGGTCGAGCACGCGCCCGCCCTTCGGACAACTTGCCAGCACCATCCGCTCGACAATTTCCAGAGGCTTCTGGGTGGGATGCGCGACGCGTTCGGCGTGTTGCCGATGCAGTCGCGAAACCGACCAGACGTCTTTCGGATTATAGCCAAGCTCGAGCCACTTGCTGCCTTCGAACAATTTACGCGAACGCGCCTTCTTCGTGACTGCATCGTACGGGATGCGGACGGGATCGAGATCGAAAAAGTAATCTTTCGACACCGCGAAAAAGCCGATGTTGTCGTGCACCGAGGTAAATCGACGCACCGTTCCGCCCATGCTCGGCACGCGCCGGTCCCAGATGATTTCGTTGATCATCGTGAGTTTTGTCTTCAGGAAGCTGAAGATTTCCGGTGCGTACTGCCAGGTGCAGAAAATGTAGAGCGAACCCGACGGCTTGAGCTTCGGAATGGCAAGCTCCAGCCAACTGCGCGTCCAGGCGAGAAAATCGTCGCCCGTACGCATGTCCGAGTCGTTGCCGTAATCTTTGCCAAGCCCATAAGGCGGATCGCATAGGATCAGGTCGATCGACTGGTCGGGAATGTTCGACACATCGGTCAGAAAATCGCGGTTCAACAGCTGGATACCGGCAGGCACCTGCGGCAAAAGCGATGCAGGCACAGCGGCCGCCACTAATTCAGCGGCCGGATTCACTTCAATCGCCGGTTGCGGCTCGTCGAACTCGTCGCGCATCGTCGCGGCGCTCAGAACTGGATGCCCGATCGCTCGGCGACCGTGTGCATGTCCTTGTCGCCTCGACCCGACAGATTCACCAGAAGGATTTTGTCCTTCGGCAAGGTCGGCGCGAGCTTCGTGGCATAGGCCAGCGCGTGACTCGATTCCAGCGCGGGAATAATGCCCTCGATACGGCAGCAATCGTGAAACGCCTTAAGCGCTTCTTCGTCGGTGATGCCGACATATTGCGCACGATTGATCTCTTTTAGCCACGCGTGTTCGGGTCCGACGCCCGGATAGTCGAGCCCGGCCGAGACCGAATGCGTCTCGATGATCTGACCGTTTTCGTCCTGAAGCAAATACGTGCGATTGCCGTGCAAAACGCCGGGGCTGCCACCGATCAGCGAAGCAGCATGACGACCCGATTCGAGGCCGTCACCCGCCGCTTCAACGCCGACGAGCTGCACCGTTGTGTCGTCAATGTACGGATAAAAGATGCCCATCGCGTTCGAACCACCGCCAACGCACGCAATAACGGCATCCGGCTGACGGCCCGTCAACTCGGGCATTTGCACCTTGCACTCGTCACCGATCACACGCTGGAAATCGCGGACCATCATCGGATAAGGATGCGGGCCAGCCACCGTGCCGATAATGTAAAACGTGCTCTCGACGTTGGTGACCCAGTCGCGCATGGCTTCGTTCAGCGCATCCTTGAGGGTGCGCGAACCCGACTCCACCGGCACGACGGTCGCGCCCAGCAGCTTCATGCGATACACGTTGGCGGCTTGGCGGCGTACGTCTTCCGCGCCCATGTAGACCACGCATTCCATGCCGAAGCGAGCAGCGATGGTCGCCGTGGCCACGCCATGCTGGCCCGCGCCGGTTTCCGCGATCACGCGCGGTTTGCCCATGCGCTTGGCGAGCAGCGCCTGCCCGATCACGTTGTTGATCTTGTGCGCGCCGGTGTGGTTCAGGTCCTCACGCTTGAGGAACACCTGCGCGCCGCCGAGCAATTCGCTCCAGCGCTGCGCGTGGTAGATCGGCGAGGGACGACCCACGAAGTACTTCAATTCGCGCTCGTATTCGGCGACGAATTCCGGGTCTTTCTGGAATTTTTCGTAGGCGGCACGCAGCTGGTCGAGCGCGTGGACCAGCGTTTCAGCGACGAACACGCCGCCAAACTGGCCGAAATGGCCTCTTTCGTCAGGCAAGTTGTACATATTGACCACTCTTCTCAGTGAAACGCGCGGCTTTACGGGAAAACCGCGCTGTCAGATTCATTCGGCGTCCGCGGCGCGCACTGCGCGAACGAACGCCGCCATCCGGGCGTGATCTTTCACGCCCTTGGCACCCGGCACTTCGATGCCGCTTGAGACATCGACTGCGTAGGGGCGCACGCGACGGATCGCATCATTGACGTTTTGCGCGTTCAACCCACCACTCAAAACGGCCCGATGCGCGAGCTCTGCTGGAATAAGTGACCAATCGAAAACCTTCCCGCCGCCGCCGTAACCTTCGACATGTGTGTCAAACAGGAGGCCGCTGGCTGCTGAATAGTTAAGAGCTGATTTTACCAAATCAGCCGGCTGAGTATCCGCCGCGACACGCAGCGCGCGCAACCAAGGCAAACCCGCAACCCCGGCGAGCAACTCGCACTGCTCCGGCGTCTCGTCGCCGTGAAACTGCAAAAGCGAAAGTCCGACATTGCTGACGACTTCGCCGACCCACTCCGGCGTGGCATTCACGAACAACCCGACCACCGACACGAACGGCGGCACATTCCGCACCAGCTCGACGGCCTGCGCGACGCTGACGGACCGCGGGCTGGGCGGATAGAAGACAAATCCGATGGCATCCGCGCCCAGCTCGATGGCGTGAGCAACGGTTTCCGGTTTCGACAGACCGCACAGCTTGATGCGCGTACGACGCGGCACGCCTTGCTGAGCTTCTTCAGCGGCGTTCTCGACGGAGAGATTTTCGGTTGCGTTCATATTGACGGTTGCTCGGTCCACACGGTATTCCACGGCACGCTGCCAGTCTGCGGCGCGGGCACGCCGAAATGCTCAGGATAGCCCACTTGCGCGAGGTACAACCCGTCCGGCATGAAGGTCGGCGAGGCGCGATCGCGGCTGCCGCTCGCAAGAACTTCGGCCATCCAGTCGACGGGACGGCGTCCACTGCCGATATCGACGAGGCAACCCATCAGGTTACGCACCATGTGGTGCAGAAACGCATTGGCCCTGAAGCGAAAATGGATGAAGTCGCCCTGTTGACGCAGGTCGATGCCATACAGGTGCTTGATGGGCGTTTTAGCCTGACATTGCGATGAGCGGAACGCCGAGAAATCGTGTTCGCCGATCAGACAGGCCACACCCGCGCGCATTGCGTCGATGTCGAGCCGCCGATGCACCCAGCCGGCTCGCGCCGCCAGCATCGGCGAGCGCACCGGATTGACGTACAGCACGTAGTAATACGTGCGCTCGAAGGCCGAAAAGCGCGCGTGGAACTCGTCGGGCATGGGCTTGGCCCATTGCACGGCAACGGTTTTCGGCAAAAAGGCGTTCGTGCCACGCACCCATGACGATTCGGCACGATCGAGTTCCGTATCGAAGTGGATCACCTGACCGAGGCCATGCACGCCCGTGTCCGTTCGACCGGCGACAACCGTTTGCACGGGCGTCTGCGCGAATTCGCGCAGTGCCCGTTCGAGTTCGTCCTGCACGGTTTTGCCGTGCGGTTGCGACTGCCAGCCGTAAAAAGCCGATCCGTCGTACTGGACGCCGAGTGCAATACGTTTCACGACAACGGCGCGAGGGTTGAGAGCAACGCACGCGCTTCGTTGCGCGTGGCCGGATCGTTCGCCTCGATGACTTCGTTGATGAGCGACCGCGCGCCGGCCAGATCGCCGAGATCGATATATTCGGCGGCCAGATCGAGCTTGTTGCGGGCAATTCGACCGAGATCCGCCTGCGTGAATGCGGGCAGCGGCTGCGCGGGGCTCGGCGGCAACTCGAGGTCGAAATCGAGTTTCAACGCGCCGAAACCAGCGGCGCCGAGGCCCGCGACGGCAGCGTGTCCAGCCGTGCCGGCGGCAATTTCGTCCGCGATATGCGGAGCGTCGTCCGGATCGTACGGCGCGACGGCCTGCTGGGCCGTGCTTTCCGGCGATGCCACGGGATGCGTGGCGAAGCTTTGCGTGCCGATGAGTTCGTCATCCGACTCAATTCGCGGCGGCAACGGCATGTCGAGGCTGCTGAAAGCGTCGAGCGCGTCGCGCGGGAATTCGGACGGCGCCACGGGCGCGATCGGCTTGTGTTCGACTCGCTCGGGCTCGATTGCCGACGCGGGCGCGGCTTCGTGCGAATCGACTTCCGCAGCCGGCTGCTGCACCTCGGCTGCCGGTTCGACGTGCGCGGCCAACTCGTCCTGCACGACCTGCGCCGCAGCCGCGGACGTGTCGGGCAACGGGTGCGCCGACGCGTCGCTGTAGGGCTGCTCGAACGCCGCAGCGGCTCGCGAGCCGAACGGCTGCTGACCGAAATCGATGACGGGCGGCGGAGCGTACTGCTGCGCGGCCGGTTCCACATGCGACGCGGCGGGCGCGACCGATGCATCCGGCTTCTCGGTTGCCGGCTCGTCGTCCCACTGCAGTTGCTGCGCGGGCGCCTCGTGCGGGAACGTCTCGTCGACCGGTTCGAGCGACGTCAACGGCAACGCCTCCGCGCCGAGTTCGGCAGCAGCGGCGAGGCTAGCGGCGGTCGTCGCGCCTTCGAAGTGTTCGTGATGGGTCGGAAGCGGTTCCGCCGCGGCTTCGGCGTCGGCGATCGACGCGCTTTCCGGCACGACGTGGGCTGTGTCGTGATCCATTGTCGGCAGTGTTGCGTCGGAATGCGCGACGGTGGAATCCGTCAACGGAGCCGGGTGAGCCGGTTCGCGTTCCGCCGGGTGTTCGTGCGTATGTTCTGCTGCTGCCCGTTCTGCTGCTGCCTGCTCCGCCGCTGCCCGTTCAGCAGCCGCCTTTTCCGCTGCGGCCTGCTCCGCCGAGAGCCGTTCCGCTTCGGCCTTTCGCGTTGCTTCGAGCGCTTCCGCGCGACGAATTTCTTCCTCACGCTCGGCTGCGACACGCTGCGCCGTCTCGCGAGCGGCCGCTTCGCGTTCGATCGACGCCTGATGCTCAGCGGCGGCAACGTCGGTCACATCCGGCGTCTCGCCGACCACCGGCTGTTCACGCGAGAGCGATTCGTCCTGCGCGTCTGCCGCCACGTCTTCCACGCGCTTGCGACGACGCGAGCGCAGCGCAACCAGCAGCACCACCAGCGCCGCACCCACCGCGGCCGCGACACCCAGACTCGTCTCCGACATGCCGGCTGCAGTGGCGGTCGACGTCGACCCGCCAGCGTGCCCCGACACCGCAGTCGCCGACGAGACGCCCGCGGCCGGCTGAGCGCCGTTCGTCGCGACAGCCGCGCCCGGCGCGGCCTGTCCGCCGATGCCGTGCTTTTGCAATTCCATCAACACGCGATTCTTCAGCGCGAGCAACTGCTGCAAGCTGGAGACGCGCGCCTGCGACGCCGCGGCCGGCACCGCCGCCGTATCCGCCGAGGACGCGCCGGCAGGCGGCTGGATCGATCCGGACCACACATGCGTGCCGCTGGCCGGCGCCGCGGCCTGCGACCCGCCCACCGGAGCGGACGAGGCTGCGCTACCCGACGCTTCCGTAGCCTGCGCCGCCGAGCTAGCCGTGCCGGTTGCGGCAGGCGTGGCGGCAAGCGCTGCCGCGGCACTCGCCGCGCTCGCGGCCGCCGCGTTGACCTGTGCGACGCCACTTGCCACGCCGACCGCCGTCGCCGCATTCGGCGCAGACACGGGTGCCGCTGCCGCCGCGGACGCAGCCGGCTCGGAGGCCGCCGTAGAGGCCGCGGATGCTGCGACCGGCGCACCGGTTGCGTCCAGTGCCGGTACGGTCAGCACGGCGCCCAGCCGCAGCCGGCTCGGGTCATGGCTCATGAACGCGTTCGGGTTCGCGTCGAACAGCGCGCGTGAAGCGCGTGCAAGCGTCGCCCGGTCGTGCGATTGCGTGACGGCAATCGCGACGTCGTTCAATGACTGCCCTGGCTTGATCGTCAGTTGACTGCCGGCCGCGTACGAAACAGCGGCGCTGTCCGGTGCGCTCGCGGCGTCGGCCGGCGCGGCGGTCGCATTGCCGGCGCCAGCGGCTGTCAGCGCAAACGCCAGTGCTGCCGCGGCCGCCGAACGGCCTGTAGCGCGATGCATGAACAAAGCCCGAAGGGATGAGAGTCGAAGGTTCATCGGGACTCCTGGCGCGTCAGCGCGCAGCCCTTTTTTGCGGTTGGAAAGAGACAAGATATTCGGAGCACACAATGAAAAAAGCGCCGCGCAAGCGCGACGCTTCTTGAGTTTTCTACGCGTCGTGAGCGCGTAGTTTACTTTACTTGTCGAGCACAATGCGAAGCATGCGACGCAGCGGTTCAGCAGCGCCCCACAACAGCTGATCGCCGACCGTAAATGCCGACAGATATTCGCCGCCCATCGCCAGTTTGCGCACGCGGCCGACCGGCACCGTCAGCGTACCGGTGACCACGGCCGGGGACAGATCGCGCATCGATGCTTCACGCTCGTTCGGCACGACCTTGACCCAGTCGTTGCCCGACGCGAGGATGCTGTTCACTTCGTCGAGCGGCACATCCTTGTTCAGCTTGATGGTCAGTGCTTGCGAATGGCAGCGCATGGCGCCGATCCGCACGCACAGACCGTCGACGGGAATCGAACCCGGCGCGCCCATAGCCGGCTTGCCGAGAATCTTGTTGGTTTCCGCGCCGCCCTTCCATTCTTCTTTCGACATGCCGTTGCCGAGATCCTTGTCGATCCACGGAATCAGCGAGCCCGCGAGCGGCACGCCGAAATTGTCGGTCGGCATGCGGTCGCTGTTCATGGCGGCGAGCACGCGGCGGTCGATATCGAGAATCGCCGACGACGGATCGGCCAGGTCTTCCTTTGCCGAGCCATACAGCGTGCCCATTTGCTGCAGCAACTCGCGCATGTTCTGCGCACCGGCGCCGGATGCCGCCTGATACGTCATGGCCGTCATCCAGTCGACGAGGTTTTCGCGGAACAGGCCGCCCAGCGCCATCAGCATCAGGCTAACCGTGCAATTGCCGCCGATGAAATTCTTCTGACCTTTGACCAGCGCGTTCTTGATGACGTCGAGGTTGACCGGATCGAGAATGATGACCGCGTCGTCTTTCATGCGCAGTGACGAAGCCGCGTCGATCCAGTAGCCATTCCAGCCCGCCGCGCGCAGCTTCGGGAACACTTCATTCGTGTAGTCGCCGCCCTGGCACGAGATGATCGCTTCGCACTTCTTCAGGTCTTCGATGCTTGTCGCATCTTTGAGCTTGGTCTCGTTTTTGGCGAACGACGGCGCGTTGCCGCCCGCGTTGCTGGTGCTGAAAAACACCGGTTCGATCAAGTCGAAATCGCCTTCCTGCTGCATGCGTTGCATCAGGACGCTGCCGACCATGCCGCGCCAACCTACGAGACCTACGTTCATGACTTCATACCCTTCGAAATGGAAACTTCCCCGCATCTTTGCCCGCAGTGACCGCGCGGGGAAGATGAGCGGGCACGACGGACGATCAGCGTTTCGTGATCGTTTTCGGGGTAATCGATTTAGTGCGCGTTTTGATAGTAATGGCGAGTGCAACCACACGGGCCGTTTTGCCGTGCAGGTTGGACATCGAGGAGATTTGGGAGATCTGCGCCATCGCTACAATATACACGAAAACCTGAATCCGGCGACCTCAACAACTGCCGCAATCGTCCTTATTACGCGCGAATCGGCCTGTTTGAAGGCCGATTCGCGTTTTAAAGACTGCTTAGAGACTATTCGGCGACCTGAATGACCGCTCGCGAGCCGGGCGGCTTAGAGCGCCGCGACGACCGCGTCGCCCATTGCCACCGTGCCGACCTGCTTGCAACCCGGCGTAAGAATGTCGCCGGTACGGAAGCCCTGTTCCAGCACCTTTTTCACCGCGTTCTCGATGCGGTCTGCCTGCTCAGCCTTGTTCAGCGAGTAACGCAGCATCATGGCGGCGGACAGGATCGTTGCCAGCGGATTGGCCACGCCCTTACCGGCGATGTCCGGTGCGGAGCCATGCGACGGCTCGTACAAGCCCTTGTTGTTCTTGTCGAGCGAAGCAGACGGCAGCATGCCGATCGAGCCCGTCAGCATCGCGGCCTCGTCGGACAGAATGTCGCCGAACATGTTGCCGGTGACGATCACGTCGAACGACTTCGGCGCCTTCACCAGTTGCATGGCCGCGTTGTCCACGTACATGTGCGACAGCTCGACGTCTGCGTATTCTTTCGAGACGTCGATCATCACGTCTTTCCAGAACTGCGACGTTTCCAGCACGTTGGATTTGTCGACCGACGTCAGGCGCTTGTCGCGCTTTTGCGCTGCCTGGAACGCGACGTGCGCGATGCGGCGCACTTCGGGTTCCGAGTAACGCATCGTGTCGAAGCCTTCTTTCGCGCCGGCGAACAGGCCGTCCGGCGCTTCGCGCACGCCGCGCGGCGAACCGAAGTAAATGTCGCCATTGAGTTCGCGCACGATCAGGATGTCCAGACCCGAAACGATCTCTTCCTTCAGCGACGAAGCGCCCGTGAGTTGCGGATAGCAGATGGCCGGACGGAAGTTCGCGAACAGTTGGAGATGCTTGCGCAAACCGAGAATGGCCTGCTCCGGACGCAGTGCGCGCTCGAGCTTGTCGTATTTCCAGTCGCCGACGGCGCCGAACAGAATAGCGTCGGCTTCTTTTGCCAGCGCCAGAGTCGAGTCGGGCAGCGGGTGACCCTTCGCCTCGTAGCCCGCGCCGCCAACCGGCGCTTCTTCGAGTTCGAACTTTTCGCCAAGCACGTTCAGGACCTTGACGGCCTCTTTAACGATTTCGGGACCGATGCCGTCACCCGGCAAGACTGCGATCTTCATGCGAATTCCTTGATGATTTCTTCGTGATGATTGAGCCTGAACCAGCGCGGCGCGAAACCCGGCAGCCGCCCTGTTTTCAATTTCACCCGACGATGCGGTGAGCCAGCCACGGTTGCTTCGCGATCCGCTCGGCTTCGAACTGGCGAATCTTGTCCGCGTGACGCAGCGTGAGGCCGATGTCGTCGAAGCCGTTCAGCAGGCAATACTTGCGGAAACCGGCAACCTCGAACGGATATTCAGCGCCGCCGTCGGACGTGCGCACGACTTGCGCTTCGAGGTCGATGGTCAGCTTGAAACCGTTGAACGCGTACGTTTCGTTGAACAGATGGTCGACCTGCTGCTCGGTCAGTACGATCGGCAACACGCCGTTCTTGAAGCAGTTGTTGTAAAAGATGTCGGCAAAACTCGACGCGATGATCGCGCGGAAGCCGTATTGCTGCAGCGCCCAAGGCGCGTGCTCGCGCGAACTGCCGCAGCCGAAATTCTGGCGCGTCAGCAGGATCGAGGCGCCTTGATAACGCGGCTGGTTCAGCACGAAATCCGGATTCAACGGGCGCTTCGAATTATCCTGACCCGGCTCGCCGTGATCGAGATAGCGCCATTCGTCGAAAGCGTTCGGGCCGAAACCGGTGCGCTTGATCGACTTCAGGAATTGCTTCGGAATGATCGCGTCGGTGTCGACGTTTTCGCGATCGAGCGGCGCCACGACGCCGGTGTGTACGATGAATTTATCCATGACGCTTGCGCCTGTTTCAAGTCCGGGCCAGGCGCGTGGCGGCGGGAAAGCCACCACGCGTACTGCCGGCAAAAATCAAAAACCGCTTATTTGTCAGCGTGATTGCTGATCGAATTGCCGAGGTGCGACATGTCCTCGCCGAATCCGTGCACCGTGTTGCATCCGGCCAGACCGAGCAGTAGCCCGGCCAGCGTCCCGAGTGCGAAGCGGCGCAATAGAGTGGTGCGATTCATGTTCTTCATCATGCGATTTATCCAAGCTTGCGAATATCGACGAAATGCCCTTCGATGGCCGCAGCCGCAGCCATCGCGGGGCTCACGAGGTGCGTACGGCCACCGGCGCCCTGACGACCTTCGAAATTACGATTCGACGTGGACGCGCAACGCTCGCCCGGATCCAGCCGGTCGGCGTTCATCGCGAGACACATCGAGCAACCTGGCTCACGCCATTCGAAACCGGCGTCCGTAAAGACCTTGTCCAGGCCTTCACGCTCCGCCTGCGCCTTCACCAGTCCCGAGCCCGGTACGACCATGGCCAGACGGATGTTCGGCGCGACGCGGCGGCCGAGCTTCTTGACGACGTAAGCCGCGGCGCGAATGTCTTCAATGCGCGCGTTGGTGCACGAGCCAATGAAGATTTTATCCGGCTTGATCGACTCGATCGGGGCATTCGGCTCCAGCGCCATGTACTTCAGCGCGCGCTCCATGGCGTCGCGCTTGACCGGGTCTTTCTCGCGTTCCGGATCCGGCACGCGACCGTCGATGGCGGTGACCATTTCCGGCGACGTGCCCCACGTGACTTGCGGCACGATTTCCGCGGCATTCAGTTCGACCACGCGGTCGAACTGCGCGCCTTCGTCCGACTTGAACTGCTTCCAGTATTCGACGGCGTGATCCCACTCGACGCCTTCCGGCGAGAACGGACGGCCCTTGAGGTATTCGACGGTCGTGTCGTCTACGGCGACCATGCCGGCGCGCGCGCCTGCTTCGATTGCCATGTTGCAGACGGTCATGCGGCCTTCCATGGACAGCGCACGAATGGTCGAACCACCGAACTCGATCGCGTAGCCCGTGCCGCCTGCCGTGCCGATCTTGCCGATGATCGCGAGCACGATGTCTTTCGCCGTGCAGCCGCGCGGCAGCGCACCTTCGACCTTCACCAGCATGTTCTTGCTCTTTTTCTGCAAGAGCGTTTGCGTGGCCAGCACGTGCTCGACTTCCGAGGTGCCGATGCCGTGCGCCAGCGCGCCGAACGCGCCGTGCGTGGACGTATGCGAATCGCCGCAAACGATGGTCATGCCCGGCAGCGTGGCGCCCTGCTCCGGCCCGATGATGTGCACGATGCCCTGACGCAGATCGTTCATCTTGAACTGCGTGATGCCATAGGCGTCGCAGTTCGAGTCGAGCGTGTCCACCTGCAGCTTCGAGACCGGGTCGGCAATGCCGTGACTACGGTCTGTGGTGGGAACGTTGTGATCGGACACCGCCAGGTTCGCGCTGATGCGCCACACCGGACGCTGAGCCAGCTTCAGGCCTTCGAACGCCTGCGGGCTGGTGACTTCGTGCAGCAGTTGACGGTCGATGTAGAGAATCGTCGTACCGTCTTCTTCCGTGTGGACCACATGGGTGTTCCACAATTTGTCGTAGAGAGTCTGTGCCATGGTATGCGGGGATAGTATTGACTGCGGGCTGACTGTGTCGGTCGATTATGCCACGCAGAACCGCGCATTGGGCTACCACCCAAGGGAAAAAACCGATAAAAAACAGTGGGTTGGGTGGTAGTGCCGATACCTGTATTAGCGCCACCCGGCACGCGGCCGTGCGTCGCCCAGGTAATACGCGACCCAAACAAAAAGCCCCGACGGCTTGGGCCGTTGGGGCTTTTTTAAACGACTGCGGCTACTGCATTGCGCGACGGGATCTACGATCCAGCCACACCCTGCTTAGCGTTGCGAGATCGGCTTCGCTTCGCGTTGCGTGTCGCCGATGAACAGCTGACGCGGACGGCCAATCTTCTGCTCCGGATCGGCGATCATTTCGTTCCACTGTGCAATCCAGCCCACCGTACGTGCCATCGCGAAGATACACGTGAACATGGAGGTCGGGATGCCCAGAGCGCGCTGCACGATGCCCGAGTAGAAGTCAACGTTCGGGTACAGCTTGCGCGACACGAAGTATTCGTCTTCCAGTGCGATCTTTTCCAGTGCCATGGCCAGCTTGAACAGCGGGTCGTCGTGCAGACCCAGCTCTTCCAGCACTTCGTGGCAGGTTTCACGCATCAGCTTGGCGCGCGGGTCGTAGTTCTTGTAGACACGGTGACCGAAGCCCATCAGCTTCACGCCCGAGTTCTTGTCCTTCACCTGCTTGATGAACTCAGGAATGTTGTCGACCGAGCCGATTTCTTCGAGCATGTTCAGCGCGGCTTCGTTCGCACCGCCGTGCGCCGGGCCCCACAGACAGGCGATACCTGCTGCGATACACGCGAACGGGTTTGCGCCCGACGAACCTGCCAGACGCACCGTGGAGGTGGAGGCATTCTGTTCGTGGTCGGCGTGCAGGATGAGGATACGGTCGAGTGCGCGCACCAGCACGTCGTTGACCTTGTACTCTTCGCACGGGTTCGAGAACATCATGTGCATGAAGTTCGCGCTGTACGACAGGTCGTTCTTCGGGTACGCAAACGGCTGGCCGATGCTGTACTTGTACGCCATGGCAACCAGCGTCGGCAGCTTCGCGATCATGCGAATAGCCGAGACTTCACGGTGACGCGGATTGTTGATGTCGAGCGAGTCGTGATAGAACGCCGACAGCGCGCCGACCGCAGCCACCAGAATCGCCATCGGGTGTGCGTCGCGACGGAAACCGCGGAAGAAGAAGTGCATCTGCTCGTGAACCATCGTGTGCTTCGTGACGGTGTTCACGAACTCTTCTTTCTGTTGCTCGTTCGGCAGTTCGCCCTTGAGCAGCAGATAGCAGGTTTCGAGGAAGTCGGCGTTTTCTGCGAGGTTGTCGATCGGGTAGCCGCGATACAGCAGCTCGCCCTTGTCGCCGTCGATGTAGGTGATCGCCGAGTTGCAAGCCGCCGTCGACATGAAGCCCGGGTCGTACGTGAACTTGCCGGTCTGGCCGTACAGTTTGCGGATGTCGATCACGTCCGGGCCGAGAGTGCCCTTATAAATCGGCATTTCAACGCTCGGCGAATTGTCGCTGAACGATAGCGTGGCTTTAACATCTGACGGGGTCATAGCACATCCTCAATCGAAGTATAGAAACAGGGTTTCGATAATTGCACGCCTGGAACAGCGGCCTTGCAGCGTTCAAGCTTCGCGCAGCAGCTCCAGAAGCCGAATTACATCCGGGTCGGCAAGGTCGCCTTCCGGTTCCTTGCGCGCGAGCAGCAAGTCCATCAGGTCGTTATCGCTCAGCTCGAGCAGGCGGGTAAGTGCGCCCACATCGGCGTCGCTGAGGTCATGCTCATATCGGCTGAAAAAACGTTCAAAGATCAGATCGTTTTCCAGCAGGCCCCGCCGCGCACGCCAACGCAGGCGCGCGCGGCGGAGAGGGTCGGATTGATGCGAGGTTTCTTGCATGTCAGTCGCCGGACCGCTTCCCGACGTAGCGGTTGCCCCGCAAAGGGACCGCGCACGACAGGAAGCGTAGAGGCTTCACATTAAACAGCACGACGAACCATCAATTCCTTGATCTTGCCAATCGCCTTGGTCGGGTTCAGGCCCTTCGGGCAAACGTCGACGCAATTCATGATGGTGTGGCAACGGAACAGACGGTACGGGTCTTCCAGGTTGTCGAGACGCTCGCCGGTTGCTTCGTCACGGCTGTCCGCGATAAAACGGTAGGCTTGCAACAGACCTGCCGGGCCGACGAACTTGTCCGGATTCCACCAGAAGCTCGGGCACGAAGTCGAGCAGCTGGCGCACAGGATACATTCGTAGAGACCGTCCAGCTCGTCCCGTTCTTCCGGCGACTGCAGACGTTCTTTTTCCGGCGGCGGCGTATCGTTGATCAGATACGGCTTGATCGAATGATACTGGTTGAAGAAGTTCGTCATGTCGACGATCAGGTCACGAATGACCGGCAAGCCCGGCAGCGGACGCAGCACGATTTTTTGCGGCAGATCGTTCAGGTTCGTGAGACACGCCAGACCGTTCTTGCCGTTGATGTTCATTGCGTCCGAACCGCACACGCCTTCACGGCACGAGCGACGGAACGACAAGGTTTCGTCAACTGCCTTCAGCTTGAGAAGCGCGTCGAGCAGCATGCGTTCATGCGAGTCGATGTCGATCTCGTACGTTTGCATGCGCGGCGCTGCGTCCTTGTCCGGATCGTAGCGATAGATTTCAAATATACGCTTGGCCATTTCTGAATTCCTTTGACTTGTGCCTTAGAACGTCCGCGCTTTCGGCGGAACCGATTCGACCGTCAGCGGTTGCATATGAACCGGCTTGTAGTCGAGGCGATCGCCTTCGCTGAACCACAGCGTATGGCGCATCCAGTTTTCGTCGTCGCGATGCTCGAAGTCGTTTTGCGCGTGCGCGCCACGGCTTTCCTTACGCGCTTCGGCCGAGACCATCGTGGCGCGGGCCACTTCGATCAGGTTCGCCACTTCCAGCGCTTCGACGCGAGCCGTGTTGAACACCTTCGACTTGTCTTTCAGATGGATATTGTCGACGCGTTCGGCCACTTCACGAATGCGCTCCACACCCTTCGCCAGCAATTCGGACGTGCGGAACACGCCGGCGTGAGCCTGCATCGTGGCGCGGATGTCGTTGGCGACGTTCTGCGTGTATTCGCCCGACGACGACTTGTCCAGCTTGTCCAGACGCGAAAGCGCGAAGTCGGCGGCATCTGCCGGCAGCGGCTTGTGATTCTTGATTTCCCGCACGTGCTTGACGATGTGGTTACCGGCCGCGCGGCCGAACACCACCAGGTCGAGCAGCGAGTTCGTGCCGAGACGGTTCGCACCGTGCACCGACACGCACGAGCATTCGCCCACTGCGTAGAAACCGTTGACCGGGTCTTCGTGACCCTTCGACGTACCCACGACCTGGCCGTGGATATTGGTCGGGATACCGCCCATCTGATAGTGGATGGTCGGCACGACCGGGATCGGCTCTTTAATGCAATCGACGTTCGCGAACTTCATGGCGATTTCGCGGATCGACGGCAGACGCTTCATGATCGTCTCGGCGCCGATGTGCGACAGGTCGAGCAGCACGTGATCCTTGTTCGGACCCACGCCGCGGCCTTCCTTGATTTCCTGGTCCATCGAACGCGAAACGAAGTCGCGCGGCGCCAGATCCTTCAGGGTCGGCGCGTAGCGTTCCATGAAACGCTCGCCGTTCGAGTTACGCAGAATGCCGCCTTCGCCGCGCACGCCTTCGGTAATCAGCACGCCCGCGCCGGCCACGCCGGTGGGGTGGAATTGCCAGAATTCCATGTCTTGCAGTGCGATGCCCGAACGCGCGGCCATGCCCAGGCCGTCACCCGTGTTGATGAACGCATTCGTGGACGCCGCGAAGATGCGACCCGCGCCGCCCGTGGCGAACAGCGTGGTCTTGCCTTCGAGAATGTAGACGTCGCCGGTTTCCATTTCCAGCGCGGTCACGCCGAGCACGTCGCCTTCGGCGTCGCGGATCAGATCCAGCGCCATCCATTCGACGAAGAACTGCGTCTTGGCCGCGACGTTCTGCTGATACAGCGTGTGCAGCAGCGCGTGACCGGTACGGTCAGCCGCCGCGCAAGCGCGTTGCACCGGCTTCTCGCCGTAGTTGGCCGTGTGGCCGCCGAACGGACGCTGGTAGATCGTGCCGTCCGCATTGCGGTCGAACGGCATGCCCATGTGTTCCAGTTCGTAGACGGCGTTCGGTGCTTCGCGGCACATGAACTCGATCGCGTCCTGGTCGCCGAGCCAGTCGGAACCCTTGATCGTGTCGTAGAAGTGGTAATGCCAGTTGTCTTCGCTCATGTTGCCGAGCGATGCGCCGATGCCGCCCTGCGCCGCGACCGTGTGCGAACGCGTCGGGAACACCTTCGACAGCACGCAAACCGACAAGCCGGCGCGCGCGAGTTGCAGCGAAGCGCGCATCCCCGAGCCGCCTGCGCCGACGATAACCACGTCAAACTTGCGACGCGGCAGAGAATTCTTGATTGCAGCCATTCTTTTACACTCTCCAGAGAATCTGCGCAGCGTAGCCCGCACTCGCGAGCAGCCAGACGATCGTCAGTGCCTGAAGCAACAGGCGCACGCCAACGGGCTTCACATAGTCCATCCAGATGTCGCGGATACCGACCCACGCGTGATAGAACAGCGAAAGCAGCGTGACGAACGTGGCGAGCTTCATCCATTGCGTGGCGAAGATCGACGCCCAGCCGTCGTACGAGAAATCGTGCGCGCCGAAGAACCAGGCGAGCAGGATGACGGTGTAGATTGCCATGATGGCGGCGGTGATGCGCTGTGCCAGCCAGTCGCGCAGACCGTAATGCGCGCCCACGACGAGACGCTTCGAACCGATTCGGTTATTAGCTGACATTTTTTAGAATGCTCCGAACAGTTTTGCCGCGAATGCAAGGGTGAGCAGCGACGACACGACGAGAACCACGATGGAGGTCGACTTGCCCTTTTCCTTCGTGACTGCGTTGTGGTTCGTGTCCATCACCAGGTGACGAACGCCGGCGCAGAAGTGAAACAGGAAGGCCCACGCCAGAACGAGCGTGATCAGCTTGACGACGATATTGGAGAGAAAACCTTTGAAGACTTCGAAACTAAGTTCGGAAGTCAGGCTCTGATCGAAGAGGTACAGCAGGAACGGAAGAAAAACAAAAAGCAGACCACCGCTCACGCGATGGAGAATCGACACACGCCCCGCTAGTGGGAGACGGTACGCCGTCAATATCTGCCCGATACCGATGTTCCGGAATTCCGGCCTCGGTTTTTTTACGGCTTCAGCCATGCTAGACCCCTACTATGTAGTCACACTAATCCGCAATTTTAGCGCCTTTTTATATCGCGCTGCAGCGAAAACCACGACAGGTCCGTTACAGCACGCGCGATAAAGGCGCCTTTGAACAGGCGCGCATGTGGGACGCAGCGCCTTCGTTCAGCCCGATTCAACTTAGATCGTTCTGATAGTAATACCCGGTTGTGACATACCAACCTCGCCGCACTTCGACCGGCCGGTCCCCATAGGTATAGGACACGCGCTCGACCGATAACAGCGGAAAACCCGCCGGCACATGCAGCAGATCGGCCACCGCCGGATCTGCCGCGACCGCACGGATTTTCTCCGTGGCGCGAATCATGCGCGTACCGAATTCCGTCTCGAACATGGCGTAGAGAGGACCTTTATACTCCGACAGCCGCTCGAGCGTGAGTCCGCGAAACACTGCGCCAGGCAACCAGATCTCGTCGAGCACGGTGACTTCGCCGTCGAACTGCAGCAAGCGTTTGATGAGCACCACGGGATCGGCGGCCTTCAGATCGAGCTGGCGGGCGATGTCCGCCGAAGCGCGCAAGCGCCGGCATTCGAGCAGACGGCTGACGTGCGGATGTTCCGCGCCGTCATCGGCCAGTAATCTCAGGAAGCGAAACTGGGCGCGATCCTCATTGTGCGTCGCAACAAAAGTACCCTTGCCCTGGCGGCGCACCAGCAGGTTGTCGGCGGCGAGTTCGTCGATCGCTTTGCGCACGGTTCCCTGACTGACCTTGTATCTGGCCGCCAATTCGACTTCACTAGGAATGATCTCGCCAGGCTTCCATTCACCGCTTTCGAGGCTTTGCGTAATCAAGCCCTTGATCTGCTGATACAGCGGACTGAAAGTAGGCGAAGTAGCAGGCGCGCCGGCAGGTACACCTTCGCCCGCGGCCCCTTGGCCGTTGGGATTGGTGGTGTTCGCCGGGTTCGCAGTCATCCGCGCATTTCATCATAAACGGCCCGGTTGCGTCTAGGGTTTTCCCCGCAATAGATGTGTCTTATATAAGACATAAGATAATGTTGACTTTGATCGAATCGACTCCTACACTCCTTGTCGAGCAAGGGTTTGCGGGGTTTTGGGCACCTGTTTTGCGCTACGCAACACAGTGCCGTATTGCACCGGCAGCCACTCTGCACCATGCTGTTCCCACGCAGTCCAGGTTTCGATTCGCCGCCATTCGCTGGTCCGACGCTTGCCGAAACGCGCTGTTTGCAGGAGCCCGCACCGTGCAGCGGCTTCCCGGCGCCTCATGTCCCGCCCCGCTCAGCATTACAGGTTTCCGGCACGGCGGTATTGCCGCAGCGCGCCGCACGGCTTCGGCGGATTCCGATGCCGTACGCGAACAGTTAATTCCGCCGTGTTTCACAACGCTTCGCTGAACGCGCATATAGAATGGCGTTTTCCCTAGCGTCTAACGCATCGTCCTGGAGATTTCTCAATGGCTAAGCCCGCAAAGCGCGTTGCCGTCACCGGCGCCGCAGGTCAAATCGCTTACTCCCTGCTGTTCCGCATCGCCAATGGCGACCTGCTCGGCAAGGATCAGCCGGTTATCCTGCAACTGCTCGACCTGCCGCAAGCGCAAGGCGCCGTCAAAGGCGTCGTGATGGAACTGGATGATTGCGCATTCCCGCTGCTGTCGGGCGTCGTGATCACCGACGATCCGAAGGTCGCGTTCAAAGACGCCGACGTCGCTCTGCTGGTCGGCGCACGTCCGCGCTCGAAAGGCATGGAGCGTAAAGACCTGCTGTCGGCAAACGCCGAAATCTTCACGGTTCAGGGCAAGGCGCTGAACGAAGTCGCCAGCCGCGACGTGAAGGTGCTGGTGGTCGGCAACCCGGCCAACACGAACGCTTACATCGCCATGAAGTCGGCACCGGATCTGCCGAAGAAGAACTTCACCGCCATGCTGCGTCTGGACCACAACCGCGCGTTGTCGCAACTGGCTGCCAAGTCGGGCAAGCCGGTCGCTTCGATCGAAAAGCTGGCTGTGTGGGGCAACCACTCGCCGACCATGTACCCGGACTTCCGCGTTGCAACGGCCGAAGGTCAAGACCTGACCAAGCTGATCAACGACGAAGAATGGAACCGCAACACGTTCATCCCGACCGTCGGCAAGCGCGGCGCAGCGATCATCGAAGCGCGCGGCCTGTCGTCGGCAGCGTCGGCGGCTAATGCTGCGATCGACCACGTGCGTGACTGGGTGCTCGGCACGAACGGCAAGTGGGTCACGATGGGTATCCCGTCGGACGGCTCGTACGGCATTCCTGAAGACATCATCTACGGCGTGCCGGTTACCTGCGAAAACGGCGAATACAAGCGCGTCGAAGGCCTGGAAATCGACGCGTTCTCGCGCGAAAAGATGGACGGCACGCTGAACGAACTGCTGGAAGAGCGCGAAGGCGTTCAACATCTGCTCGGCTAAGCCTTTCATGCCGATAAACCGGAACTCCGTCGCTTCACCGCAGCGGGTTCCGGTTTTTTACATGCGAACGCCGATACGTTTCACAAAAGTGCAGTTCACTGTGCAATTTGTCGTGTCAGTATTCGCCTCTGATCCGAACGCGTTTTGCGTCATGCCTCATTGAACGCCGTAGAACGCGTCCGAATCCGACTCACTCACCAGACCACCCACAATCCTGACGCCGAAGATGCGCGCCCTCACCCCCGCCGAAGTGCTGTTTGACGGCGAAGTGCCGCCCGCTGTGCTGCCTGCCTGCGATCACTACGCCGGCAGCGAGAAGCTGATGCTGAAATCGCTTTCATTGCAGCAGCAACTGGGACCGGTGTTCGACATTACCCTCGACTGCGAAGACGGCGCCCAGGTTGGCCACGAGGCGGAACACGCCGCGCTGGTGGCGTCGCTTCTCGGCAGCGAACACGATCGCTTTGGCCGGGTCGGCGTACGGATCCACGACTTCGATCACCCGCACTGGCGCGACGACGTGCGCCTCATTCTGCGAGCGGCGAAGCGAGCGCCCGCTTACATCACCCTGCCGAAAATCCGTAACGTGCCCGACGCCGCCGAAATGGTCGCCTTCATCGAGGCAACGCGGCGCGAACTCGGCATCGATCGGCCGGTGCCGGTTCAATTGCTGGTCGAGACGCACGGCGCGTTGACGCGTGTGTTCGAACTGGCCGCGCTGCCGGGCGTCGAAGCCCTGAGTTTCGGCCTGATGGACTTCGTTTCCGCGCACGACGGCGCGATTCCCGATACGGCCATGCGCTCGCCCGGTCAATTCGATCACCCGCTGGTGCGCCGCGCAAAACTCGAGATTTCGGCGGCATGTCATGCGTACGGCAAAGTGCCGTCGCATAACGTCAGCACCGAAGTGCGCGACATGAGCGTGGTGGCGAACGACGCCGCGCGCGCCCGCAACGAGTTCGGCTATACGCGGATGTGGAGCATTCACCCGGCGCAGATCGAGGCGATCGTTGCCGCTTTTGCGCCGCGCGACGAGGAAATCGTCACGGCTACGGAAATTCTGCTGGCCGCGCAGTCCGCGCAATGGGGTCCCACGCGCTATCACGACACCTTGCACGACCGCGCGAGCTATCGCTATTACTGGTCGGTGCTGCGTCGCGCGCAATCCACTGGACGCCACGTTCCTCAAGAATCCGCGCCGCTCTTCACGAAAGTGGGTACTAACGGACACGCTACGTCATGAGCATGCCGGTCAATGCGGCGGTTGGCGTGACGGCCGGCGCGAACGCGTCGGGCGGCGTGCTACCAGGTTTCGAAGAGGCAGTTCATGCCGCGGATCGACACGCGGTTCAAGCAGAATCAACAAGCAGGCACAAAGGAGATTGCGGGAGATGAGCGAGACGACGCAAACCGCTGGTGCGCCAGGCGAGGACGGTTCAAAGAGCGGCTTCAAACCCAAAAAGTCCGTCGCGCTGTCCGGCGTGACCGCGGGCAACACGGCGTTGTGCACGGTCGGCAAGACCGGCAACGATCTGCATTACCGTGGCTACGACATTCTTGATATCGCGGGCGCCTGCGAGTTCGAGGAAATCGCTTACCTGCTGGTCCACGAAAAGCTGCCGACCGCGGCCGAACTCACGGCCTATAAAACGAAGCTCAAGGGCATGCGCGGCCTGCCCGCCAACGTGAAAGCCGCGCTGGAATGGATTCCGGCCGCAGCGCATCCGATGGACGTGATGCGCACCGGTGTCTCGGTGCTCGGCACCGTGCTGCCCGAGAAAGACGACCACAACCTGCCGGGCGCGCGCGATATCGCCGACAAGCTGATGGCCTCGCTCGGCTCGATGCTGCTGTACTGGTATCACTACTCGCACAACGGCAAGCGCATCGAAGTGGAAACCGACGACGACTCGATCGGCGGCCACTTCCTGCATCTGCTGCACGGCACGGAGCCGTCGAAGGCGTGGGTCGACGCGATGCACGTGTCGCTGAACCTGTACGCCGAGCACGAATTCAACGCCTCGACCTTCACCGGCCGCGTGATTGCGGGCACGGGATCGGACATGTACTCGGCCATCACCGGCGCGATCGGCGCGCTGCGCGGTCCGAAGCACGGCGGCGCCAACGAAGTCGCGTTCGAGATTCAGTCGCGCTACCAGAACGCGGACGAAGCCGAAGCGGACATTCGCAAACGCGTCGAGAACAAGGAAGTGGTGATCGGCTTCGGTCATCCGGTGTACACGATCTCCGACCCGCGCAACAAGGTCATCAAGGACATCGCGAAGAAGCTCTCGAAGGAAGCGGGCAACACGAAGCTCTTCAGCATCGCCGAGCGGCTGGAGTCGGTGATGTGGGAAGCGAAGAAGATGTTCCCGAATCTCGACTGGTTCAGCGCGGTCTCGTATCACATGATGGGCGTGCCGACGGCGATGTTCACGCCGCTCTTCGTGATTGCCCGCACGGCCGGCTGGAGCGCGCACATCATCGAGCAGCGGGTCGATAACAAGATCATCCGTCCGAGTGCGAATTACACCGGACCTGAGAATTTGAAGTTCGTGCCGCTAAATAGGAGAAAATAGCGGTCGCTGTGCGCTTTCGAAGCGCGTGCAGTTCAACCCTCGCGGTCGCCAGGACCGGTAGCCCGCGAATTGGTCAACTGAAATTAGATAGAAAGGTTTTCTCCATGAAAAAGCTGATGATCGCCGCCGTGATTGGCGCCCTGTCCACGACGATGCTGACCGTCGCGACTGACGCCGCCGCGCAAACGGCGACCACCACGAAGCCCGCCGCCAAGGCCGTGCCGAAGAAGCCGCAGCCGCGTCGCCTGATCAAGCGCAAGGCCAACCCGGCCAAGGAAGCGAAGGTCGATCCGGTACCGGACGGCGCAGAAAAGTGGTCCTGCAACGAAGGCCTGTCCTTCGAACTGAAAGGCGACATGAAGCGTGACCAGATCGTCACGGTTCACTGGGCGAACAAAAACTACAATCTGCCGCGCGAAGCCACCACCACGGGCGCAGACCGTTTCCACGACGCAGCAACGGGCATGGACCTCGTCGTGATCCCGACGAAGGCAATGCTGTTCTCGGACAAGGACAGCTCGCGTCTGGCCGACGAGTGCAAGACGGCAGCGATGGTGGAAGGCGCACCGGCACCGACGCAATCGAACGCGATCAACAAGACGAACTAATCGTTACATCAGGAAAACTCCCCGATGTCCGCTCCGATTTCCAACGTACGACCCGATCCGGACCAGGTCCTGGTCGATATCGTCGATTACGTTCTGGAATTCCCGATCGACAGCACGCTCGCGCTGGAAACCGCGCGTAACTGCCTGATCGATACGCTCGGCTGCGGACTCGAGGCGTTGACCTACCCGGCCTGCACCAAGCTGATGGGACCGATCGTGCCGGGCACGATCGTCCCCAACGGCGCGAAGGTGCCCGGCACGTCGTTCCAGCTGGACCCGGTCCAGGCGGCGTTCAACATCGGCGCCATGATCCGCTGGCTGGACTTCAACGACACCTGGCTTGCCGCGGAGTGGGGTCATCCGTCGGATAACCTGGGCGGCATTCTGGCGACAGCCGACTGGCTCTCGCGCAGCGCCATCGCAGCGGGCAAAGCGCCGCTGACGATGAAAGACGTGTTGATCGGCATGATCAAGGCGCACGAAATTCAAGGCTGTTTCGCACTCGAGAACTCCTTCAACAAGGTTGGGCTCGATCATGTGCTGCTGGTCAAGCTGGCGAGCACCGCGGTGGTCGGTCAGTTGATCGGTTTGAATCGCGAGGAATTGATCGACGCGGTGTCACAGGCGTTCGTCGACGGACACGCGCTGCGTACGTATCGTCACGCGCCGAACACCGGTTCGCGCAAGTCGTGGGCGGCGGGCGACGCCACCTCACGCGCCGTGCGGCTCGCGTTGATCGCAAAAACCGGCGAGATGGGCTATCCGTCGGTGCTGACGGCAAAGACGTGGGGCTTTTACGACGTCCTGTTCAAGGGCAACGCGTTCCGGTTCCAGCGTCCGTACGGTTCGTACGTGATGGAAAACGTGTTGTTCAAGATCTCGTTTCCGGCTGAATTCCACGCCCAGACGGCGGTGGAAGCGGCCATGGCCCTGCACTCGCAACTCGCCGCAACCGGCAGGCGCGTGGAAGACATCCGCAAGATCACGATCCGCACGCACGAGGCGGCGATTCGCATCATCGACAAGAAAGGTCCGCTGAGCAATCCGGCCGACCGCGATCATTGCATTCAGTACATGGTCGCCGTGCCGCTGATCCACGGCCGTCTGACGGCGGCGGATTACGAAGATGCGATGGCGCGGGACGCACGTATCGACGCGTTGCGCGGCAAAATGGAATGTATCGAAGACCCGCAGTTCACGAAGGATTATCACGATCCGGAGAAGCGTTCGATCGCCAATGCCATTACGATCGAATTCAACGACGGGTCGACGTTCGAGGAAGTCGTAGTCGAATACCCGATCGGTCACAAGCGACGTCGCGAAGAAGGCATTCCGTTGCTGGTCGAGAAGTTCAAGACCAATCTCGCGCGGCATTTTCCGATCAGGCAACAACGGGCGATTCTCGACGTGTCGCTGGATCAGGCAAGGCTCGAAGCCATGCCGGTCAATGAGTACGTCGATTTGTACGTCATCTAGTCAAGTACTGTAGTTCCGCGATCAAACCAAGGAAAACACCATGGCCCACAACCTCCACAAAACGCTCAAGGAATTCGACAGCGGTTCCGGCAAAGGCAAGTTCTACTCCCTGCCGCAACTCGGCAAGGCGCTGGACATCAAGATCGACCGCCTGCCGGTTTCGATCCGTATCGTGCTGGAATCGGTGCTGCGTAACTACGACGGCAAGAAGATCGCCGAAGAACACATCGAGCAACTCGCGAACTGGAAGCCGACCGCCGCACGCGTCGACGAAATTCCGTTCGTGGTGTCGCGCGTCGTGCTGCAGGATTTCACCGGCGTGCCGCTGCTCGCCGACATCGCTGCAATGCGCGGTGTCGCAAAGCACATGGGCAAGGATCCGAAGTCGATCGAACCGCTGGTCCCGGTCGATCTCGTGGTGGATCACTCGGTACAGATCGATCACTTCCGCGAAAAGAACGCGCTCGACCTGAACATGAAACTGGAATTCCAGCGTAATAACGAGCGCTACCAGTTCATGAAGTGGGGCATGCAGGCATTCGATACGTTCAAGGTCGTGCCGCCGGGCGTCGGTATCGTTCACCAGGTGAACCTGGAATATCTGGCACGCGGCGTCCACAAGAAGGCCGAAGGCGCGGACACGGTCTACTACCCGGATTCGCTGGTCGGCACCGACAGCCACACCACCATGATCAACGGTATCGGCGTGGTGGGCTGGGGCGTGGGTGGTATCGAAGCCGAAGCCGGCATGCTCGGCCAGCCGGTGTACTTCCTGACGCCGGACGTGGTGGGCGTCGAACTGAAGGGCAAGCTGCGCGAAGGCCTGACGGCAACCGACCTGGTTCTGACCGTCACCGAACTGCTGCGCAAGGAAAAGGTCGTCGGCAAGTTCGTCGAGTTCTTCGGCGAAGGCACGGCGTCGCTGTCGCTGCCGGACCGCGCAACGATCGGTAACATGGCGCCGGAATACGGTGCGACCATGGGCTTCTTCCCGGTCGACGAAAAAACCATCGACTATTTCAAGGGCACGGGCCGCACGGAAGCCGAAATCTCGGCCTTCGAAAACTACTTCAAGGCACAAGGCCTGTTCGGTATTCCGAAGTCCGGTCAGATCGACTACACGAAAGTCGTGACGCTGGATCTCGGCACGGTCACGCCGTCGCTGGCAGGTCCGAAGCGCCCGCAAGACCGTATCGAAATCGGTCACGTGAAGTCGACGTTCAGCGATCTGTTCTCGAAGCCGGTGGCAGAAAACGGCTTTGCAAAGAAAGAAGCGGATCTGGAAGCGCAATACACGACGAGCAACGGCGTCGACGTGAAGAACGGCGACATCCTGATTGCCGCCATCACGTCGTGCACGAACACGTCGAACCCGAGCGTGCTGCTGGCTGCCGGCCTGCTCGCGAAGAAGGCCGTGGAAGCCGGCCTGACGGTCGCTCCGCATATCAAGACTTCGCTGGCTCCGGGATCGCGTATCGTCACGGAATACCTGACGAAGACGGGTCTGCTGCCCTACCTCGACAAGCTCGGTTTCACGCTGGCTGCTTATGGTTGCACGACCTGTATCGGCAACGCGGGCGATCTGACGCCGGAACTGAACGAAGCGATCGTGAAGAACGACATCGTCGCGGCAGCCGTGCTGTCCGGCAACCGTAACTTCGAAGCGCGTATTCACCCGAACATCCGCGCCAACTTCCTGGCATCGCCGCCGCTGGTCGTTGCTTACGCTATTGCAGGCAACATCACGCGCGACCTGATGACGGAACCCGTCGGCAAGGGCAAGGGCGGCAAGGACATCTACCTTGGCGACATCTGGCCGACCAGCGAAGAAGTCAACGCGCTGCTCAAGTTCGCACTGGACGCAGACGCGTTCCGCAAGAACTACTCGGCGCTGACCAAGAAGGGCGACCTGTGGAGCAAGATCGAGGGTGAAGAAGGTCAGGTCTACGACTGGCCGAAGTCGACGTACATCGCCGAGCCGCCGTTCTTCGGCAGCGATTTCTCGATGACGCCGGCCGACAGCATCGCCGCCGTGACCAACGCACGCGCGCTGGGCATCTTCGGTGACTCGGTCACGACCGACCACATCAGCCCGGCTGGTTCGATCAAGGAAGATTCGCCGGCAGGCAAGTGGCTGAAGGAAAACGGCGTGCAGAAGGCCGACTTCAACAGCTACGGCTCGCGTCGCGGCAACCACGACGTGATGATGCGCGGCACGTTCGCCAACGTCCGGATCAAGAACCTGATGATCCCGGCGAAGGCAGACGGCACGCGTGTGGAAGGCGGCCTGACGATTCATCAGCCGAGCGGCGAACAACTGTCGATCTACGATGCGGCGATGAAGTACATCGACGCCGGCACGCCGACCGTGGTGTTCGCGGGCGAAGAGTACGGCACGGGCTCGTCGCGCGACTGGGCTGCAAAGGGTACGCAATTGCTGGGCGTGAAGGCCGTGGTCGCACGCAGCTTCGAACGGATTCACCGTTCGAACCTGGTCGGCATGGGCGTTCTGCCGCTGCAGTTCAAGGGCTCGGACAGCGTGCAATCGCTCGGCATCACCGGCGAAGAAACGTTTGACGTGGAAGGACTTGGCAGCGACTTCAAGCCGCAACAGGAAGTGACGCTGGTGATCCGCGACAAGGACGGCAAGGAGAAGCGCGTGCCGGTTCTGCTGCGCATCGACACACCGATCGAAGTCGATTACTACAAGCACGGCGGCATTCTGCCGTTCGTGTTGCGTTCGCTGCTGGCCGCTTAAGCCAGGCGATTCGCGAAAGCATGCAGTAACTGCTAGATGTTTTGCAGGGGCTGCGTCCTGTGGAGGGCGCAGCCGACTTTGGAAGCCCGGCTCAGGCCGGGCTTTTTTTTATTGATGCGCCGGTGCAGCGCCTGCGTTAAACGCCTCGGGATTGTCGGTAATACGACGCTGCGTCATTCGCGCGTTCCAATCGGACTCCGTTGCTGCTCGCGTCGTGACCTGGGTGCGTTGCTGCTGCGCCCACCTGCGCCACGTTTCCAGTTCGATTTTCTCCTCGGCTTGTGCATTTCGCACATTCGACGCCACAGGATTCGAAATATTCGATTCCTTCATCGGACTGGTGGTACGGTTGAGCGCCACGCGTGAATCTATCTGAGCCTTGGACACGCCCTCGACCACGGGTTGGTAATCCTGCTTCGTCAAATGCCTGAGCGAAACATCACGAGCCGTGGTTCGTGCGGTGGACTGCTGAGCGGCGTGCTGTACCTGGGACGAATGCGGCTCGCGTAGCGCAGTGGGCGATTTCGCGTTGGCGATGGTTCGCGGCATGCGGCTTGTCTGCGAAGGCGTGACCGCTTTAACTGCGAAATCCGAGAGAGCGGAGACTTTGGGCGTCTTTTCAACGTTTTCCGTCGCGCTGGCGACCGCGAGCTTTGTCTCCATCGAACTCGTGACCGTTGGTGGCGGCGTGATCTTCGACGCCATACTAGCCATTGGTATCACCTTCTGCGCAACGCTGGACGCAAGCGGTGTGGATGTGAGCGGTTGCTTGCGATGCTCAGCCGTGGCCTCAGCGACGGCCGCTGCGATAGCCGGCTTGGCTGCCTTCGCCATTTGTGTCGGCTTATCGGCGTCTCGCATGGTGCAAGTCGCCAGCAACCAGGCCAACGCGATACTGCAACCGACAAAAATCGTTGCCCCGATGACGTAGTCCGTCCGCGACGAGCGCGGCCGAGTCTTTCCCATTTCCAGATATCGCTTGGCCTCCGCCATCGCCGCGTCGAATCGATGTGTATCCGGACGACGCACAGGCAGCTTGTAGAACAAAAAATGACGAACGCCAGGCGGGAACGAATTGCGTGGCGCCACCGGTGACTTTTGTTCTGCGGCTTCCTTGAATGCTTGCTGAGCCGCGACCTGTACTGGCGCTTCTTCCCGTTGCATCGCACTCTGTTTGCCAATTGCCACCTCGCGGGCACGCGTGCCAAAGGGCGGCGGCAAGCCATCAAAAGGCCGAGGCTTCGGAATCGCCAGATTGCCTTCGATCAGGGCCAAAGGTCGACTCATTGTACGGTGCTCCGTTCCGATTCGATCGACGCGTCAAGTTGCGAGATCAACGTCCTGGCTCGCGTTACAAGAGGTCCGATCGTTTCAGCGCCATCATCCAGCGGTGCGACGCTGGCGAGTCTTAACGCTTCCATTAAACTACGCGCGCCCACAAGACTGACCGCGCCACTCAATCTGTGCAACGCCGATCGCTGACCGTCGATATTATGCTGCTCATTCAATGTATTGAGCTGCTTCAGATCGTCGTCCATCGAATGACGCCAGCCATTCAGAAACGTGTCGAGATTGATTCCTTCTTCCGCGAGCGCATGAAGATAACTACGCTCAAAAGGTTCGGACGGCGCGTTTTCCGTCCCAACCTGCGACTGCGCCGTTGCGGCAAACAATGGAGCGCGGGAATTACGCGATTCAGTCTCGGCGCCGTTCATTCGACCGATCGGGAAAGAAGCGCTGAAGCTTGCGGTTGTACCGGCCTGCGTCGCGCTTCCCACGGACAGCTCGCCTCGCATGCGCTGCACTAGCAGTCGACATAACGGCAAGCAGGTGTCCACTTCATCCGGTGAATTATCAACGTGAAATTGATCGCTTTCAGCATCGAACAATGATCGCTGCGACGGTTGAAGTGTTTCGTTTCCGCCTTTAACTACTTCGAGAGAAATCCGTTGTGAACCCAGATTTAAAGGGACGGCCCTAACGACTATTGCAACATCACCGTTTGTACCCGCAACAATTGCCCGGTTGAGGAGATGAAAAAACATCTGACCGAGACGAGCACTATCAGCAATTACCCAATCGGCAACCTTCTCGTCGACGTTTGAATTTAGACGCAACCCACGTTGCTCTGCCGATGGCGTCAGCAACGCAATGACGCCTTGCACGACGTCCCTAACATTGGTATCGCTTTCATCGAAAACAAAAGAGCGCGACGCCAAAGGTGAGGCATCCAGAATATCGTGCAACGTTTGACGCCAGGTATTGACAGCGCACTGAATCACCCGCAACTCTACGCGTTGATCAGACGCCGTCCCGGCCATTTCCGCCGACTCAAGCAAGCTGACAATCGCCGTTAGCGGCGCTTCGGTATAAGCACGCGTAACGCCTAGCAAACGCAGGCGCTCTCGCGACTCCGCGATTCGGGCCACAGTTGATGCGGCGCTTCGCGCGGCCTCTGCGCGCGCTTCCGCCGCTTCGCACTTGCGCGCCCATTCGTCGACAACGAGTTCGTTTTTTTCAACGACGCGCTTGAGCGCCGCCCGAGACAGACATGCGCCGGCCAGCGCTACGACCGCTGGGGCTGCAAGCTCAAAAAGCCACGCTTGCTGATCGACCTTACTGATGTGTTCCGTCGCGTCAGATTGATTCAGCTCACTGCGCTTATCGCCGTGATCATGAATTGATGACGCGTCTTCCGGCGACCGATCGCGCACACGCGTGGCCCGACGTGCCTGTTCATCTTGCGCGAGAGCGTCGCGTGCGCCGAGCGGCGCCGCAGGTTGAACCGCCTCAAGCGACGAGAGATGTGGTGTATCTTCAGTTAGCGATGCAGCATTGGCGCGTATAGAAATCACACAGAGCAACGCGAACGCAAAGATGCAACCCAAAACGGTGGCGAAGCGGATCGACGCCAGCCCTGAATGATGAGATAGACGCAGTGCACGCCGACGTACACGCGTTGAGGAAGCACGCAGGCTCATTTGATTTATGGCCCGCAAGATTAGTCGATTAGCCGATGCATCGACGCAAACTCGATAAGCGCCGCCAACGACGACAGCCCGAGCTTCTCCTGAATTCGGCTCTTGTAAGTACTAACGGTTTTATCGCTCATAAACAGCGCATCGCCGATCGCTTTATTGGACATGCCCTTCGACAACATCTGCAGAATGACGATTTCCTTGTCCGACAGCGTAGCGAGCCGATCTTCTTCGCGCACTGCGCCACCATTCAGCGAGACGTTCGACCCGCCGCCCATGACCGGAAACACCGTATAGCCAGCAAGCACTGCTTCGACGCCGCGCAGAATCTCCTTCATTTCCTGTGCCTTGCCGACGAAGCCGTGCACGCCCGATCGCATCGCACGCGGAGCAAACGTGGCGGAGTCCTGGCCCGATAGCACCAATACTCGGAGCGGCGGATGAGCCAGTTTGAGACGCGGAATTACGTCGAGTCCGCTGATTCTAGGAATATCCAGATCAAGGATTGCCAGTTTGGGCGTGTGTTGCCGCACCAATTCCACTGCCGTTTGCCCATTATCAGCTTCGATGACTTCGTCGACGCCTAGCAACTGCATGAGCTGCGTCTTGATCACCAATCGAAAAGCTGGATGATCGTCGACCACTAAGATAGTAGACATATTCATAGTCCTAAATAAATTCTGATATGGCGAGAGAACTTTTACTTCCCTCGCCTGGATTCTTTATCGTTTGGTGCCGACAAACTCGATTTCGACGCGTCGATTCGGCGCCAGACACTTCACCAGTTCGTCACGTTTCGTTCGATTGCAATTCACGAGCTGATTTGCCTCGCCTTGACCCTGAGCCGAAATCGGCAACGTCACACCATGGCTGCGGAGATATTGCGCGACGGTTTGCGCACGCTGCAAAGACAGCTTCTGGTTATACGCGACAGAGCCCAACGGATCGGTAAAGCCGGTGACTTTCAGGCGTTCGATAGAAGGCGCTGTGCGCAGACCAGCCGCCACGGCATCGAGCCGCCGTTTGCCCGCGGGCAGCATCGCTGCTTCGTTGCCGCCGTCGAAGTTGAACATCGAATCCGCGCGCAACGTGATCTTCTGAGGTGCGGGCGCGGCGACCGCGGGAACGACCTTCGGCGCGGCCGGATGCGTACATTGCAGCGCCGTTTCGGCCGACACCTTCAACTTCGCCTGAACGTCAGGCAACTGCTTTTCCGCGCCGGGAAAGTTGCGAACCCATGCGTCGTGTCCCGCCTGCATCAGTTCGACTTCCGCGCATGCGAGGGGCTTCTGCGCTTCAGGACAAACGGCAAGCGCCGGATCGCTCTTGATGGCGTTCACGATCGTCCACAAGTCGGGACGAACCGTCGAAACCGTGCGCAAAGGCGGATTGACCGCGGAGAGCGGCGTATCCTTCTCCAGTCCCATGGTAAGCACTGCGGCTTGTCCAATGGCTTCCTCGACGAATCCCCAATGATCGTGCGCCAGCGAAGCCTGCTTCCCGGCGTCGATCCAGCATTGCGCCTTGGCGTGAAAATAGGAACTCTTGTTGCCCGGGACGACATCGAGGCGCTTTTGCAACGCATCCAGCGCGGAGCGACTGCTGCCGATCGGCACGTAAGTATCGACCCATTGCTTGCTCGCCGCGCCCGCAGCGTCGTTTTGTGTCGCGCCGATGCCAGACTTCAGTACGGTCGCGTCTTCAATGCCGAGACGCTCTCGCGCGGCGTGATCCGCACAGCCTGACAAGACCAGCGAAATCGCCAGGATCGATAGCCGAAATTTCATGGGGTTTCTGCGTTGAGCTCATCTTTTGAGAAGGTTCCGAGTATGACGAGACGCAGCAACGCGGGGAATGGGAAGAATCTTAGAATCCACTGGGAAGCGGCAGCGCGAGAACTCGCGCTGCCTGACAGATGGCATAGGGTGAAACGTTAGCCACGCACTGCTCGCGCAGCGTTCCTGCCACGCAACCATTCCAGCGCGAGCAACAGGCACGTGGAGAAGACAATCAGAATGGTCGCGAGCGCGGCAATGGTCGGGCTGATGTTTTCGCGGATGCCCGTGAACATCTGACGCGGCAGGGTCGTTTGATCAGCGCCTGCCAGGAAAAGCGTGACCACCACTTCGTCGAAGGATGTCGCGAATGCGAACAGCGCGCCGGAAATCACGCCCGGCGCGATCACCGGCAGCGTGATGCGGAAAAACGTTTTGACGGGGTTCGCACCGAGCGACAAACTCGCCCGCACGAGGTTGTAGTTGAAGCCTTGCAAGGTCGCGGCGACTGTCGTCACCACGAACGGCACGCCCAGCGAAGCGTGCGCGAGAATCAGCCCGATATACGTATTGGCCAATCCGAGCGGCGCAAAAAACAGGTACATGCCGACGCCCACCACCACCACCGGCACGATCATCGGCGAAATGAGGACGGCCATCAGCAACCCTTTGCCGCGGAAGTTCGCCTTGGTCAGGCCGATCGCCGCCAGCGTGCCCAGCACGGTCGCCACCACGGTGGCGGACGGCGCCACGATGAAGCTGTTCTTCGCCGCCATGCGCCATTCATCGGACGCGAGCAGGTTCTGATACCAACGCAACGACCAACCGGGAATCGGATACACGAGAAACGTGCTCGACGAGAACGACAGCGGCACGATCGCGAGCACCGGCAGAATCAGATAGAGCAGCGTGAGCACGGCCAGCGCGCGCAGCGCGAAATACCAGACGCGCTCGACCAGCGACGTATGAGGAGCAAACAGAGGTTTGGCAAGTTTCATCGCAAATCGACTCCGTTCCGGCGCTCAGCCAAGGCTCAGGGACGAACGCGTAAAGCGTCCGTAGATGACGTACAGCACGAGGGTAGCGGCCAGCAGCAAGCCGCCGAGCGCACATGCCATGCCCCAGTTGATCGTCACGTTGGTGAAATACGCCACGTAATAGCTGACCATCTGATCGTTCGGGCCGCCCAGCAGGGCCGGCGTGATGTAGTAGCCGATCGCGAGAATGAACACGAGCAGCGCACCGGCGCCCACGCCCGGATAAGTCTGCGGCACGTAGACGCGCCAGAAAGCGGCGAACGGGTGACTGCCGAGCGAAATCGCCGCACGCTGATACGTCGGCGGGATCGACTTCATCACGCTGTACAAAGGCAGAATCATGAACGGCAGCAGAATATGCGTCATGGAAATGTAGACGCCCGTGCGGTTGAACAGCAGTGCGAGCGGATCGTGCAGCAAGCCGCTCGCGATCAACGCCTTGTTCACCAGCCCTTCGCTTTGCAGGATCACGATCCACGCCGCCACGCGCACGAGAATCGATGTCCAGAACGGAATCAGCACCAGAATCATGACCAGATTGGCGCGGCGTTCGGGCAGCGTCGAAATCCAGTAAGCGAGCGGATAGCCGAGCAGCAGCGCAAAAAACGTCACGGCCGCGCCGATCACGAACGTGCGGCTGAACACGTGCAGGTAGATCTGTTGATCGGGATCGGTCGGCGTGATGTGGCCGAGCGCATCCTGTTTGTGATCGAGCGAAGCCAGCAGATAGAACGGCGAGTAAGCGCTCGAGTTCTTCGCGATAGCCTGCCAGTACGTCAAGTCGTTCCAGCGTTCGTCGAGTTCGGCGAACTTCGCGTGCATCTGCGCGGGCGTCAAGGTCAACGGCTGGTTGTTGTCGTCGACGAACGGCATGGCGCGTGCCGACTTCGCCACCAGCGAGCGATAACCCGGAATCTCGACGTTCAGGCGTCGCGCCAGCGCGCCCATGCCGTCGCTGTCGGCGATCGCTTTGAGGTCGGCGGCCAGCGCGACGTACGCGGTGTCCGGCGGCGGCGATTGGCGATCCCAGTTGTTCAGCGCAGCCAGCGTGTGCGGCAACGCGTTGATCACCTCGGGATTCTGCGCGGCGCGCGTCAGTAAAGCGCCGATCGGCACGACGAAAATCAGCAGCAGAAAAATGGCGAGCGGCGCGATCAGCAGCAGCGCCATAGTGCGCTTTTTAGCTTCAGCGGCCTTCAGCTCGCGCTTGAGCCGGACATTCGACTCGGGCGTCGAATCGGCGGCGATCGTCATCGTAGTCACACCCGTCTCCCCTACAACCATCGACAGCGCACGCATGCCGTCCGGCACACGTGCGTCATTGCGCGTCTCGCGACGGCGCGGCTACAGCAATCCGCACCGTCTCACGAACACGCTTACTTCGACGCCCACGACGAGAACCGTTGCTCCAGTTCGTCACCGTGATCGGTCCAGAACGCGAGGTTCTGCAGCACCGCGTTCTTGCCGTTTTCCGGCGAGTTCGGCAAATTGGCCAAGGTCTTCGGATCGAGCGACTTGATCGCCGTCACGTTCACCGGTCCGTATGCGATGTGGTGCGCGTAGTCTTGTTGCGGCTTGGGCGAGATCGAATAGGCGATGTACTTCTCGGCCAGCGCCTTGTTCGGCGTGCCCTTCGGAATGGCCCAATAGTCGAGGTCGTAGATGCTGCCGTTCCAGACCACCTTGAGGTTCTTGCCTTCGCGTTGAGCCGCGTCGATCCGGCCGTTATACGCGGTGGACATGACCACGTCGCCGGCCACCAGGAATTGCGGCGGCTGCGCGCCCGCTTCCCACCACTGAATGTTCGGCTTCAGCTCGTCCAGCTTCTTGAATGCGCGATCCTGGCCTTCCTTGGTGGCGAGCACTTTGTAGACGTCTTTCGGCGCCACGCCGTCCGCCATCAACGCGAATTCCAGGTTGTAGCGCGCACCTTTGCGCATGGCGCGCTTGCCGGGGAATTTCTTCACGTCCCAGAAATCGGCCCAGCCGGCGGGCGCCGTTTTCAGCTTGTCGGCGTTATAAGCGAGTGCCGTCGACCACACGAAGAAACCCACGCCGCAGGTTTGCGGCGCGTCCGGAATCAGGTCGGACTTCTTGCCGATCTTCGACCAGTCGAGCTTCTCGTACAGACCTTCGTCGCAGCCGCGACCGATGTCGCCCGACTCCACTTCCACCACGTCCCAGTTCACATGCTTCGCTTCGACCATGGCCTTCACCTTGGCCTGCTCGCCGTTGTATTCGACGGCGGTCACTTTGTTGCTGGTCTGCGTTTCGAACGGCTGGTTGAACGCCGCCTTCTGCGCATCGCCATTCGCGCCGCCGAAATTGACGACCGTCAACTCCGCTGCATTGACATGCGCGGCACCCAGCGCGAGCGCCACGGCACCGACAGCGATGGCGCAGCGCGATTTCCCGATCTTGCTCATGGTGTGTTGCTCTCCTTTGGTGGTGTGCTTTCAGCTTCCGGCTTGGAGCCGGCTACAGTGCGACTTGTTATGGGTTGCTGTTCGAGCTACGTCGACTTCATGCGCTCAGGCGCCTGCAAAAACCCGCAGGTGCTCGGGCGCGAACTCCAGCGCGACCGGCGAGCCGGGCGCAAAGGTATCGAGTGCGCCGGTGCCGAGCGGCACCTTGACGAAACACTCGTCCTGTTCCGGCAAGCCACAGCGCATGCGCACGTGGTCGCCGAAATAGATCAGCCCGCGCGCTTCGCCGCTCAGCGCGTTGGCGCCGTGTTGCGATGCGCCGCCGGCAAAACCGGCAAGCTTCATCCGCTCGGGCCGTATGCATGCCACGGCAGGCGTACCCGCCCGCGCGCCGCCGATATTGCGCCCTTTCAGACGCGTGCCGTCCGCGAGATGAAACTCGCAATACTCGCCGTCTACATTCGCGATGGTGCCGCGCAGCTTGTTGCTGTCGCCGATGAAGTTCGCCACGAACTCGTTGCACGGCGATTCATAAAGGCGGTCGACGGTATCGAGTTGCTGCACGATGCCTTTGTCGAACACGGCGACGCGGTCCGACATGGTCAGCGCCTCGCCCTGGTCGTGCGTCACGTAGACGAAGGTCACGCCCAGTTTCTCGTGCAATGATTTAAGTTCGTACTGCATGTGTTCGCGCAGTTGCTTGTCGAGCGCGCCGAGCGGCTCGTCCATGAGCACGAGCTTCGGTTCGAACACCAGTGCCCGTGCCAACGCGATGCGCTGCTGCTGACCACCCGACAGTTGCGCCGGGTAGCGCTTGGCGAAACTCTCCATGCGGACCATCTTCAGCGCGTTGTGGGTGCGCTCCGCGCGCTCCTGCGCCGAAAGTTTGCGCACGGTCAATGGATAGGCAACGTTCTGCTCCACGGTGAGGTGGGGAAAGAGCGCATAGTTCTGAAACACCATGCCGATGTTGCGCTTATGCGGCGGCACGGTATTGAGCAAGGTGCCGTCGAGCCAGATTTCGCCGCCGGTGGGAAACTCGAAACCCGCCAGCATCATCAGACATGTGGTTTTCCCTGATCCGGACGGCCCGAGCAGCGTCAGGAATTCGCCCTGATAGATATCCAGATCGAGTTGTTTGACGACCAGCGTCTCGCCGTCGTAAGTCTTTCGGACACCTCGAAAGCTCACGATCACGTCATCTGTTTTCATGACTTCAATCTCCTCTGCGTTCCGCCCGGCTTCCCGCTGCAAAACAGCGGGATTGCGTTTATTGCGTGGCTCACTATAGACCGTTACGGTTCTACAATATGGAACCATTTCATTATTCTGGATAGAACCACTTGGACACCGTGATCTTGTCGGACTGGCTCGCCGCACGGCTCGACCGCGCGGCTGCCGAGCCGGTCTACCGGCAGACCTTGCGACTGATGCAGCAGGCTATCCTGACCGGTCAGTTGCCGCCGGGCACCAAGCTGCCCAGTTCGCGCACGCTCGCCGAAGACCTCGGCATTGCGCGTAACACGGTCCTGCACGTCTACGATCAATTGACGGCGGAAGGCTACGTTATTTCGACAACCGGCAGCGGCACCTACGTCGCCGACACGCAGCCGGACGCGGCCGCGGTCAACGCGCGCAAGAAGCCATCGCTGGCCGCAGCCGACGCGAACGACCCGCCCGCCGCAACGCTCTCCACGCCGCGCAAGCACGATCTCGGCGACCTTTCCACGCGCGGACGCAGGCTCATCGATCAGGCCGGCGTGTCGGCCAAGCAATGGGGCGCTTTCATGCCGGGCGTGCCCGACGTGGCCGAATTCCCCGCCCGCACATGGAGCCGCCTGCAGGCGCGCCTCTGGAAAGAAGCGAATCCCGACCTGCTGACCTACGCGCCGGGCGGCGGCTACCGGCCGCTACGACGTGCGCTCTCCGATTATCTGCGCGTGGCGCGTTCGGTGAACTGCACGCCGGATCAGATCATCATCACCACGGGTATTCACCAGTCCATCGACCTGGCCGTTCGTCTTCTGACCGATGTCGGCGATCGCGCGTGGGTTGAAGAGCCGTGTTACTGGGGCGCGCGCAGCGTGCTGCAATCGTCGGGTATCACGCTCGTGCCCGTGCCGGTCGACGACGAAGGCCTGAATCCGCGCGAACAGGATCTGCAACAGCCGCCGCGCCTCGCGCTCGTCACGCCGTCGCATCAGTACCCGCTCGGCATGGTGATGAGCCTCGCGCGCCGCCGCACGCTGCTCGAATACGCGCGGCAGCACAACGTCTGGATTATTGAGGACGACTACGACAGCGAGTTTCGTTACGGCAGCCGTCCGCTCGCGTCGCTGCAAGGACTCGACGACGCCGGCCAGGTCATCTACGTGGGCAGTCTCGGCAAGATGCTGTTTCCGGGTTTGCGGATCGGCTACATGATCGCGCCGGAACATCTGGTGGACACGTTCCGCACCGGCGTGGCAGAGTTGTATCGCGAAGGGCAACTGATGCAGCAGGCGGTGATGACCGACTTCATCATGGACGGCCATCTCACGTCACATGTGCGGCGCATGCGGGCACTGTACGGCGAGCGGCGGCAGATTCTGATCGACGCGATCACGGCGCGTTTCGGCAACGAACTGCCGGTCATGGGCGACGAGGCCGGGCTCCATCTGGTGCTCGGCCTGCCCGACCACGCGAACGACCGCGCAGTCACAGCGGCCGCTTTCGACGCCGGCGTGATCGTGCGTCCGCTGGCCAGCTACTACAGCAGCGAGACGCCGGCACGGCGCGGACTACTGCTCGGCTACGCCTGCGTGGCGAACGAAAAAATCGGCCCCGCCTTCGACACGCTCGCACGCGTGATCGAGCAGCACGCGCTCACCAAAAAGCCAACGCGCGCCGCCTGACAGCGCGCGCCGCGAAGCAGGACGTCACTTCAAGCCGAAATCCACGCGCGTGGTGGTGCCCTTGTCCTTGATGCCTTCCGCGTTGAGCTTCGGCGCGACGATGAACACGCGGCTGCTGTCGATCTTGCCGTCGAAATACTGCTGCACGCTTTGCGCGCGCTGCTGCGCGAGATCACGCAGGCTGGCGTCGTCGATCGGTGCGTTGGCGGCGAGCGCGGCCTTCATGTCGTCGTCGGGGACGCTCTTGGTCAGGCCGACCAGATTGCGCGGCTTCTTGAAGTCCGCGGATTTGTAGGCCTTGGTCAGATACTTATCGTATTCCTTGGGGTCCACGTTGACGGTGGACAGATCGACGCTTTCGCCGTTGCCCACCACGTCCTTGATCTTCTGCTGCTTGACGAGACGCTCGACGTAAAGCTGCCGCAGCGCCGGTTCGTCGACGGCGGGATCGACGCGGCCGATCAGATCGATGCGCACCGACGACTTGTCCGCCAGTGCCTTGACGATGGTGTCGAGCTTCTTGTCGGAAGCATCGGACAGCTTCGCGGAACCGGGATCGAACTCAACGTAGCCCAATTCTTCGCCGTTGCCGCCGAACGCATTGGCGATCAGCGAGAACGGCGCGGTCACGGCCTTCTGCAACAGATTGAGCACGGCATGCCAGATCAGGCCACCAATGCTGAACTCCGGATTCGATAACGAACCCGACACCGGCAGATTCACGTCGATCTCGCCGCGCGAATTTTTCAGCAACGAGATGGCGAGCCGCACCGGCAGTTTGGTTGCCGTGTCGTTCTGCACATGGTCACCGAACGTCAGCTGGTCGATGAAGATGTGGTTGTTGGCGTTCAGCTGATCGTTATCGAGCTTGTAGTGCAGGTCGACATTCAGCTTGCCCTTGGTGATCGGATAGCCCGCGTATTTCGCCGAATACGGCGTGAGGTTCGTGAGTTCGATATCGTGCGCGCTCGCCGTCAGGTCGAGCGCCGGTTTCGCGATCAGCGGATTGACCGTGCCGCGAATCGACAACGGACCGTTGGCCGCGAGTTTCGCGGCAATGTCCACCGGCGCCGACGTGGTGGACTGCGTGCCGAACGCGCCGACCGTGCCCTGGATGCCAACCAGATTCGCGGTGAAATTCGGCTTGATGAAGTTGTCGGTGTACGTCACGCGGCCCTGTTGCAGCACGAGCTGACCGAAGTGCAGCCTGACCGGACTCTGCGGCGGCGTCGCCGCCGTGACCGTAGCCGGCACACCCGACGCCGCGGGCGCCGGCGCGGCCATCGGCGCCGAGGCGGCCTGCGGTGTCAACGGCACGGGCTCGGCGCCGCTCTTGTCGCGCGTCAACGATTGCGCGTTGCCGCTCTCGTGCGCCACGACGTCCTTGAGATTGAGCTTGCCTTGCGCGTCGAGCAGAACGCGTCCGTAGAATTTGGTGAACGTGACACGGGCCGCGTCGACCGACGTGCCGTGCTCGTCGTAGTCGGCCTTCAGGTTGCTCAGCGCGAGCGAACCCCAGCCGGCGAACGGGTCGGAGGTCGCCTTGTCGAGCATGCGCACATCCACCAGCGCGACGTCGCCACGATAGGTCGCCTTGAGTGCCTTGGCCTGGCTGAGCGCGAGACTGCCGTTCGCATTGAGCAACGCGCTCGCGATCAGGGCGTTCAGCTTACCGCCGAAGTACGGCTCGAACGCGGCGGCGTCGAGCCGGTTCGCGTTCACCTTGACGTCCATCTTGAGCGGCGTGGCGGTCACGTCGCCCGTGACGCCGAGCGAGCCCTTCTTGTTGAGCGTCGCTTGCAGGTCGATCGGCAACGGACGGCTCAGGTCGTCGCTGATCTGCTGCACCTTGAGTTGCAGCGGCGCGATGTTCAGCTTCACCGGACGCGGCGTGGTGTTGTCGGTGAAATTGGCTGCGGCATCTTTCAGCGTGAGTTCGCCGATCTTGTAGTGCCACGCCGGCCCTTCGGCCTGCGCTTTCTTCACGGCATGCACCGCCGTGCGCTTCTGCTCCGTTTCATGCGGACCGGCAAGCGCGGCCAGATCGATGGAGCCGTCTTTCAGACGTTGCGCGTTGATGACCAGACCGCTCGTCTCGACAGCCGAAATGTCCGCCGTGCGCGCCGCCACGTCCACCTGTTTCACCGCGACATGTGCCTGCGCGAGCGCGATTGCCGGCTCGCTGCTGCCGCGCGTCGCAACCTTGAGCGATTGCAGATCCAGTTGCGTGTCGCTGACCATCACCGCCGCGGGCGATTTCGACCAGCTTGCGCCGACGTTGACCGTCGCCGACAACGCGCCGTCCTGGACTTGCGCCGCCGTGGCAGTGTCGAGATACGGCTGCAGCAGCGGCAGCTTCAACGACTTCAGATCGAGCCGCGCATTGGCCGATTTCGCGACCAGACCGAACGTGCCGGTCGCGCCGAGCGATCCGCCGCCGCCCTTGAAGGTGGTGTTCAACGTGTAGTGCGCGGGCGCGGTGGCGAGCGTCGAAAAATCATTCAGCGTGACACCCAGCTGCTGCATGCCGACATCCACCGGACGCGACGCTGCCTCGTCGTGCACGTTCACCGTGCCGTCGCTCAGCACGAAGCGCTTGATTGCGAGATCGAGCGGCGGTGCGGCTTTGTCGGCGGTGACGGCGGCCGGCCCCGACGCCGCAGCGGGCGCGCTTGCCGGACGCTGTGCCGTTGCCACAGGCGCCGAAGCCGTCGGCGTGCCGGACGCCACGGGCGCAGTCGTCGCCGTCGCTTTCGCCGGCTCGGCGGGCGCGAACATTTTCTCGACGCTCAGCACGCCCGACTTGTCGCGCGCGAGATCGGCGGTGGGCGCGTCGATACGGATTTCGTCGAAGTGATAGAGGCTTTTCAGCGGCTCCAGCATCGCGGCCGCCACGTGCAGTTCGCGCGCCGCGAAGAACGGCGCCTTGCTCGTGTCGCGCAGGTCCACGTCGCTCATATCGACGGTGCCGGTCACGCGCAAAGTGGGCGCGTCGTTGGACACCACGAAGTTGAGCTTGAGATCGGTGGAGAGCTTGCCGGTCTGCATGATGACCGGGAGTTTGGTCGGCACGTACGACATCAGGCGCGGCACGTCGAGCCCGTCGAAACGCAGCGACACTTCCGACTCGCGCGACGCCGCAAACGGCTTGGTCCTGCCGTCGATGGCGAGCGGACTGCCGTCGATCCGCGCGCGCAGCAAAGGTTCGACGAAGATGTCGGTTTTCGACGGCAACGTGGCGATGAACGGAATGCCGAGCTTCCACTGGTCGATCACGTGCGTTGCGCCGAGCAGTTTGTCGTCGAAAGTAATCTGGCCGTTTTCGAGGCGGATATTCGACACCGAAAACAATGTCGGCTTGCTGTCGGGTTTGGCCGGCTGCTTCGTAAACTTCTCGATCAGATCGGTGAAATTGAAGCGCTGCGCGTCGTAGCGAACAATGTGAAAACGCGGTGAATCGATTTGTACTTCGTCGACGATCGGCGCCGCGCGGAACAGCGAACTCCACGAGGGCTGCACGATCAGCCGCGAGATATCCACGAAGTCGCCCGCGCCGCCGCGCTCGCCGATATGCACACGGTCCGCTTCGAATCTGAGCGTGTAGGGATTGAGCGCAATGCGTCCAATCGTGGCGGGGCGGTCGAGTTGTTTGCTGAGTTGCTGTTCGGCAATGTGGCGAATCAGCGGCGGCGCCGCGAAAAAGCCCAGCAGACCGAACAATACGAGGAAGATCAGCAGACCCGTGATGACACGCCGGGTGCGGCGCGACTGCGCGACGTCGCGCACGGTCTGCATGGAAGATGCAAGTGAGGCTTTGTTGAGGCTTGCCATGCTCGGTCTTGGGTAATGCGGCGGCAAGCCCGCCGCGAAACGAAAATCCCGCAAGCGGCAGTATAAGTGGTGAAACTTACGTGGGATATAAATGTAAGTTGCGACTTACACAATCATCCACGTCATGGCGTGATGTACCCGCTGCACGGCAGCGGATACGCGTCTCGCGATGCATGGTTCATGCATCGCGGTCACATTATTGACGCACGACAGCCGGTGGCTGCCAGCTGCCGTCGGTGGCTTGCGCCTTCGGTGCGTACAGTCGCAGCACCAGTTGCAGATCCGCACGCGGCGCGGGCAACCAGTTGCCGCTCTTGCTGCGCGTCGACGACACCACGACGTCGAGCGAACCGTCGCGATTGCGGCGCGCGCCGTTGCGATCGCCGACCGCGAGACGCGCGGGTGCGCTCTCGCCTAACGCGCCATCTTTCGTGTACGCGGTGATCGACCAGAAGCCGCGCGCCGGAGGCAACTGGTTCGGTGCGAAATGAATCACGTACCGGTTCGCGCCGTTCAGCACATGACCGTCGCTATCCTGAGTGACGACCGCGCGCACTTCGTCGTCTTTCGTGCCGATGCCCGGCTGGGTCGCGGCGGCGTAGGCGCGCATCGCGTAATCGGGGCCGTAGTTGCCGACGCCGTCGCCGAACCAGGTCCAGCCGTTGCCGCTGAGCAGATTCGACGGCGCGGTCACGACGCGGTCATGACCGTCGGCGAGACCGGCGGCGATCGCTTCGGGCGCCTTCGGCAGCTTGACCGGATCGCCGGGGTTCACGCCGAGGTCCGCGAGAATTTTCAGTGCATGAGGATCGGCCGGAGTCGGCGGATTGTCGGGCAACGATTGCGCGAGGCGGCTGAAGAAACCATTGGCGTCGAGTGCGGCGACCTGCGCGGCCGGCGTGCCGGAAGCGCCGGTTGCGGCGGCGTCGCTGCGCGGCGGCGTGACCGAGGCCGAACGCGTGTCGCCCGTGAACACGGAAAGCGGCGCAATGCGGATCGCGCGTTGCAGCTTGCGCACTGCCGTCAGGTCGCGCGTGCCGTTCGACTGGATCCGCACGCTTATCCATGCGTTGCGGGTCGGCAGGTCGATGCGTTTGGCGCCCTTGGGCAAGGTGCCCTGCCAGCCCGGTCCGACGAAGGCGATGATCTGCGGCTTGATGCCCGCGGCGCGTGCCGCGAACTGGTCGCTCGTCGACCAGATCACGTTGGTCCACATGTCGAGCACGCGGGCATCGACATAACGGCCGTGCGAATCGGGCAACGAGACGATGACCGGCTCGCTGCCGACGTCGAGCCAACCGGTCGAATCGAGCGTGTCGAGACTCGGCTGCGGCGGATTGGCGGCGCCGACCGGCGGCAAAGCCTGCGCGTGACGCAACGTATTGACCGGCGCCTGACCGGGGTCCGTGCCGACCGCCGCGTCGCGCGCGACGCCCATCAGCACGAGCGGATAGCCGAAAACGTAAGAGTCGGCGACTTCGTCCTTGATCCAGCCAGTCGATTTTTGCGTCGCCGTCGGGGTGGACGCGCACCCGGCCAGAAATGCGAGGCCTGCGAACGATGCGCAGGTCCAGTGAAGCGAAAACGATGCTCGGCGATTTTTTATCATTCGTTCAAGTGGCGCAACGTGCGGTCCAGGAGGAAACGTCGGTGCCCGGCGGTTCCCGTTTGCGTGGCCTCCCCCAGCCCAGCGCAACCAGTCCGCGAATCGCGATGCCGACAACATCGCGTTGTATCGTATCCTCGCTCACCAGGCAAGCGCAAAGGTATGAATTACGCTTTGTAGTGCGCGCGCCAACACGCTTTGCCGCATAACCGACTGTTTTTGTCGCTTTCACCGGCGCTCGCGCCGACCTCCGTTTCGAGACGACATAGCGCCTTGACCTTCCCATCATGGGAGGGTCAATACTGGGTTCATCACGCGGCCTGATGCCGCTATGGACCTTCCCGCCATGACCGATTCCGTTGCAGCGCCACCGCGCCCCGCCGACGTATCCGCCGCCTCCTCGCCACTCGCCGAAATCGACATCGGCGGCATGACCTGCGCGTCGTGCGCCATGCGTGTCGAGAAGGCGCTCGCCAAAGTGCCGGGCGTCGCCAGCGCGTCCGTGAATCTGGCGACCGACACCGCCAGCGTCGCCGGCACCGCCGATTCCGGCGCGCTCGTCGACGCCGTCAGAAAGGCGGGCTACGAAGCCACGCTGCGTGTGCTGCCCGACGCGTCGGCCGCCGACGACAGCGCGACCGAAGCCGCAGCCGCAGTCACCCGAACGAAACGCGCGCAAAGCCAGCGCGAGTTCGCGGCACTGCTGGTCTCGGCGATTCTCACGCTCCCGCTCGCCGCGCCGATGGCCGCCGAGTGGTTCGGTGTCCATGCGATGCTGCCGCCCTGGCTGCAACTCACGCTTGCGTCGATCGTGCAGTTCGGATTCGGCGCGCGCTTCTATCGCGCGGCGTTCCGCGCGCTGCGCGCCCGCGCGGGCAACATGGACCTGCTGGTGGCGCTCGGCACCTCGGCCGCTTACGGCATCAGCGTCTACCAGATGGCGTTCCATCCCGGCGATGTCGCGCACCTGTACTTCGAGGCGTCCGCCGTCGTCATCACGCTGGTGCGCTTCGGCAAGTGGCTCGAGGCGCGCGCCCGTCGCCAGACCAGCGACGCGATCCGCGCACTGAACGCGCTGCGCCCGGACCGTGCGCGCATCCGCGTCGGTATTCACGAGCGCGAGGTGCCGCTCGCGCAGGTGAACGTCGGCGCGGTCGTGATCGTGCGTCCGGGCGAGCGCGTGCCGGTGGACGGCGTGATGCTCGAAGGCCGCACGCACGTCGATGAATCGCTGATTACCGGCGAGAGCCTGCCGGTGCCGAAGCAGCCGGGTGACGCGCTCACTGCCGGATCGATCAACGGCGAAGGCGCGATCGCCATCACCACGCGCGCGACCGGCGCCGAAACCACGCTCGCGCGCATCATCCGGCTGGTGGAGAGCGCGCAGACCGGCAAGGCGCCGATCCAGCGGCTGGTCGACCGCGTGAGCGAGGTGTTCGTGCCGACCATTCTGGCGCTCGCCGTGCTCACGCTCACGGGCTGGCTGCTGGCGGGCGCGGGGGCGGAGACCGCGATCCTGAACGCGGTGGCCGTGCTGGTGATCGCGTGTCCGTGCGCGCTCGGTCTGGCGACGCCTGCGGCGATCATGGCGGGCACCGGCGTCGCGGCCCGTCACGGCGTGCTGATCAAGGACGCCGAGGCGCTGGAAACCGCGCACGGCGTGACGATCGTCGCGTTCGACAAGACCGGCACGCTCACGCTTGGTCAGCCTTCGGTGACGGCGTTCGAGCCGACCGGCGGCATGGATCGCGACGACGCCCTCGCGCTCGCCGCCGCCGTGCAGCGGCACAGCGATCATCCGCTGGCGCGGGCGGTGGTGAGCGCGGCGCGGGATGCGGGGGTGGACATCGGATTGCAGGCGGACGCTGTGAGTTCGCTGGCCACGGTGCAGGCCTTAACCACCGCCGCCAGTCACGCGCGTGCCGTACCCGGACGCGGCGTCGAGGCGCAGATCGGCGACGAGATTTTCGCGCTCGGCAGCACGCACTGGCTGACCGAACTCGGCATCCAGCTGGAGCCGCATCTGCGGGAACGCGCCGCGCAACTCGAAGCAGCCGGCAACACCGTGTCCTGGCTCATGCGCCGCGATCCGGCCACGCACGTCGCGTCCGCGCTCGCGCTGATCGCGTTCGGCGACACCGTCAAGCCGACCGCCCGGGCGGCGGTCGCGCGGCTTGCGCAGATGGGCGTGCGCAGCGTGCTCGTGACGGGCGACAACGAAGGCAGCGCGGCCAGCGTCGCCAGAGCACTCGGCATCGACGAAGTTCACGCCAACGTGCTGCCCGAAGACAAGGCGCGCGTGATCCACGATCTCAAGATCCGCAGCGCGGGGATCGTCGCGATGGCCGGCGACGGCATCAACGACGCGCCCGCGCTCGCCGCTGCGGACATCGGCATGGCGATGGCCACCGGCACGGACGTCGCGATGCATGCGGCGGGCATCACGCTGATGCGCGGTGATCCGGCGCTGGTGGCCGACGCCATCGACATCTCGCGGCGCACCTGGCGCAAGATCCGGCAGAACCTGTTCTGGGCGTTCGTCTATAACCTGGTCGGCATTCCGCTGGCCGCGTTCGGGCTGCTCAATCCGATGCTGGCCGGCGCGGCGATGGCGTTCTCCAGCGTGAGCGTGGTCACGAACGCGTTGCTGCTGCGCTCGTGGCGCGGCGGGCAGGCCGGGAAATCCGGGCAATCGCGGTGAATTTGAAAAGACGCTGTAAGCGTCAACTCATTACGGGAGGCTTTCGGAAAATCTAAAGAAATGTGAGAAACGGCCGTTATCCGGACATAGGTGTAAACCATGCACACGCATGGCTCGCGCCCCTTCCGTTTTCTCATTACCGATCGCCCATGGAATTTATCTCTTTGCGCCGCGCCAGCGTCGGCGTCAGGCTTGCCGTGCTCTCATGCGTGCTGGTGGCATTGATTTTCGCCGCGTTCACGCTGGCGCTCACCCGCACCGCCGGCAAGCAGGTCAGCGAACAGGTGCTCGACCGCATCGCCGACAGAGACCGTTCGATCGCCGCGATGATCTCGCTGTTCGACAAGGCACTGTCGGCTGAAGTCGACCGGTCGATGTCGCTGTTCGCGAGCTTCCTGCCTGCCGGCTACTCGCTCGACGACACGCAGAAGGTCGACGTCAGCGGGACGGCCACGCCGACCATCAAGGCCGGCGACAAAGTCCTGAACATGGATTTTTCGATCCCCGACCAGTTCCTCGAACGCAGCGGCGCAGTCGCCACGGTGTTCGCGCGCAGCGGCGACGACTTCGTGCGCGTCACGACCTCGCTCAAGAAGCAGGACGGTTCGCGCGCGATCGGCACCTTGCTCGACCGCAAGGCGCCCGCATACGCGCTCATCATGGCGAATAAACCTTATACGGGACTCGCCGCACTCTTTGGCAAACGTTTGATCACGCAATATCGGCCGATTTCCGACGCGAGCGGCCGCGTGATCGGCGCGTTGTTCGTCGGCGTGAACGTGGACAAGGAAATCCAGTCGGTCGAAGACGGCATCGCCAAACTGAAGATCGGCGAGAGCGGCTACTACTTCGTGATGAACGCGTCGAAGGGCGCGGATCGCGGCAAGCTGATCGTGCATCCGGGCGCCGTCGGCCAGAACGCCGACAACGCGAACGCGCCGTATCAGCAGATGCTCGACATGAAAGATGGCCAGCTCGAATTCACGTCGGCCGACGCTACGCTCGGCGAGCGCAACGCTCGCGACAAGTTCGTCTCGTTCGTCACCGTGCCGGAATGGCAATGGCTGGTGGGCGGCGTCGCGCCGCGCGACGAAGTGATGGCCGATGTCGTGCGCACGCGCAACGCTTTCCTGGTCCTCGGCTTCGTGCTGGTGGGTGCGTTCGCGGTCGTGTTTCTGATCGTCGTGCGCCGTCTCGTGAGCCGTCCGCTCGACGAAGCGGCGAAGGCGTCCGAGCGCTTCGCCGCGGGCGATCTGAGCGTGCGTGTGGCGAAGGACGGCAACGCCCGCGCCGACGAAATCGGCCGCCTGATGAAATCGATCGACGGCATCGGTGAAGGTCTTGCGCGCATCGTCACGCAGGTTCGGCATGCGTCGACGGATATGTCGGAAGGCACCGAGAAAATCGCCACCGGCAGCGGCAACATTGCCGCGCGGATCGCCACGCAGGCGAGCAGCCTCGAAGAAACGGCCGCGAGCATGGAAGAGATCACCTCGACCGTGCAGCAGAACGCCGATCACGCCGCGCAGGCCAACACGCTCGTCACGACCGCCGCCGACGCCGCGCTCGAAGGCGGCCGCGCCGTGGAACGCGTGGTCTCGACGATGGGCGAGATCAGCCGTTCCTCGCAGAAGATCGCCGAGATCACCAGCGTGATCGAAGGCATCGCGTTCCAGACCAACATCCTCGCGCTGAACGCCGCCGTGGAAGCGGCGCGCGCCGGCGAGCACGGCAAGGGCTTCGCGGTCGTGGCCTCGGAAGTGCGCGCGCTGGCGCAGCGCAGCGCGGCTTCGGTGAAAGAGATCGAAGCGCTGATCGCAACCTCGACCGCGACCGTTCAAAGCGGCTTCCGCATTGCCGAGGAAGCCAGCTCGACGATGCAAGGCATCGTGCTGCAGGTTGGTCAGGTGCGCTCGATCATGGCCGAAATCAGCGTGGCCTCGCGCGAACAATCCGGTGGCATCGAGCAGGTCAATCTTGCGGTCACGCAGATCGGCGAGGCAACACAGCAAAATGCGACGATTGTCGGCGAAGCGGAACTCGCGGCGGCGGAATTGCGCGATCAGGCCGCACGACTCGCGCAGGTGGTCAGCGTGTTCAAGCTCGAAGCCACGCAGCCGTAACCGCCGAACGCGGACGCGTCAGAACTCGACGTCCAGTTCGTCGATTTCCTCGACTTCCTGCTGCGCGTCCGCAATCCACTCCAGCATCTCCGGCATTGCCATGATGCGCTGGCCGTATTCGACGATCTCCGGATCGAGCTTGACGTCATACGTGACGAAGCGCGTGACGACCGGCGCATACATGGCGTCCGCCGCGGTGCGCTCGCCGAACAGAAACGGACCGCCGTACTGCTTCAGGCACTCGCCCCAGATCGTCACGATACGGTCGATATCCGATTGCGCGCGCGCCCATACCTTGAAGCCGGGAAAATGCGCCTTGAGGTTCATCGGCAACGCCGAGCGCAGCGAACTGAAGCCCGAATGCATTTCGCCGCAAATCGACCGGCAATGCGCGCGAGCGCGAATGTCTTCCGGCAGCAGACGCGCTTGCGGCTTCAACTCGTTCAGGTATTCGGCAATCGCCAGCGTGTCCCAGATCTTGATGCCGTCGTGGAACAGGCACGGCACCAGAATCGACGGCGACAGTAAGAGCAACTCGGCGCGCGCGGCGGGATCGTCGATCGACATCACGACTTCTTCGAACGGCAGGCCGCTGAATTTCGTCAGCAACCAGCCGCGCATCGACCACGAAGAATAGTTTTTGCTGCTGATGGTGAGCGTGGTATTCGCCATACGATTCTCCTCCTTATGAGGCGTTCGGACGACGCCTGACGATGCACGTGCACGCTGGCGTGCGTCCGCGCACCAAAGCGCGGCAATTCCGGCGCGCCGCCATGACTCGCGCAAATGCTATGCCAACGCGCCATCGGGGTTGCGGCGGTGCGGCCGCCCGATTGGCACATGACTTGCCTCTATTCGGGCTCCTTCCTTTTCTGCACTCGCACTCGTGCGAAGGTTATGAACCTGTTCGCATATTCCAACTATCAGGCCTTCGCCGACATGATGTTGCCGCTACGGCACGGCGCGGCACTGATGAATCACTCGCTCGACGCATGGCCTGCGTTCGGCGAATCGCCGCAGGGCCGCTCCATGCGCGCCGCCTGCGAATTGCTGACGCTCGCCGGATTGACTCCCGTCAGGCCGCCGTTCGGTATCGACAGCGTGATCACGGAAGGCAAGCCGGTGCCGATCGTCGAGGAAGTCGTCGCGCACACGCCGTTCGGTTCGCTGCTGCATTTTCGCAAGGACGCGATGCTGGCTCACCCGCAGCCGCGCGTGCTGGTGATCGCACCGATGTCCGGCCACTTCGCGACGCTGTTGCGCGGCACGGTGAAAACGATGCTCGCGGAGCACGACGTCTACATCACCGATTGGCACAATCCGCGTGACGTGCCGTTGAGTCAGGGCCGTTTCGGATTCGACGAATACGTCCAGCACGTGATCGACTTCACCGAAACGATCGGTCCCGGCGCGCATCTGCTCGCGGTGTGCCAACCCACGGTCGCGGCGCTGGCCGCCGTTTCCCTGATGGCCGCCGACGACAATCCCGCTCAACCCGCCAGCATGACCTTGATGGCCGGGCCGCTCGACACGCGCATCAACCCGACGCGCGTCAACGAACTCGCGAAGAGCAAACCGATCGAGTGGTTCGAGAAAAATTTGATTAGCGCGGTGCCGTTCGGCTTTGCCGGCGCGCAGCGGCGCGTGTATCCCGGCTTCGTTCAACTCACCGCGTTCATGTCGATGAATCTCGGCCGCCACCTGGACTCGTTCGAGACGATGTACTACGAGCGGGCCAAAGGCGATCCGGCGAAGGCCGACACCATTCACACCTTCTACGAAGAGTACTTCGCGACGATGGACCTCACGGCCGAGTTCTATCTCGAGACGGTCGACACCGTGTTCCAGCGGCACGCGCTGCCCTTGCATGAACTCGAAGTGAAAGGCCGTCTCGTGGAACCGACGAAGATTCGACGCACCGCGCTGCTCACCGTCGAAGGCGAAAAGGACGATATCTGCGCAGTCGGGCAGACACTCGCCGCGCAGGACATGTGCGACAAACTGCGTCCGTATCTGAAGACGCATCACGTGCAAACGGGTGTCGGCCACTATGGCGTGTTCAACGGACACCGCTGGGAACGCCACATTTATCCGCGCGTGCGTGCTGTGATTTACGACAACGAGCCGCGTGCGGTGCTGGTGAGTTCGCGGGCGCGCACCATTCAACCTGTTTCGCTCGCGGCTGCCAGCAAGGTGACGCCGGCGGCACCGGCCGCCGCAGCCGTCGTCGAGGTCGAAATCGATGCGAACAACGGAGCGGATTCCGCGGGTCGCGCGAACGGCGCTGCCACGCACGGCTCGGCGTCCACGATCAAGCCGCAGGCATCGCGGCCGACGCGCAGACGGCCGCCCGCAGCGCAATGATGCGTGTGTCGACGCAGCCGCGCGAGGCGGCTGCCGGTTTCGCTCGGGCCTAACGGAATCGAACTGCGGGGGTCGAACGCGTTCAGGCCGTGACGCTCTTCTGCCATGGTTGAACGGCCGGCACGTCGCACGGCCCTTCGACTTCGATCGATTTGAAATCGGCGGGCGACACGATTTCGATGTACTCCATGTCTTCCGAGTAATCGAACAGATAATGGACGATACCCGGCGCCTGATGCACGCAATCGCCGGCGGCGACAAGCGTTTCCTCGTCGCCGTACATGAAGCGCGCCCAGCCCTTCAGCATGATCACGATATGGAAATCGGCTTCATGACGGTGCCATCCCGTGCCTTGCTCTGGTGCGTGATTCGCCTTCACGAGTTGCGCAAGCACCTTGCCGCCGGTGGCCTGCGCGATGCCTAAATCGCGGTAGAGAAAAAAGTCGCGTAAGCCCTGATCCACGTAGGACGTGTCTTGCGGGCGGACGTGGCTGAATTGCGTGGCGAATTCGGTAGACATGATCGCGCTCCTCGGAGTGAGCCGGCAGTTGAAAACGACGCGTTGGAGCGTCGTTTGCAAGCATCAAGCGGGCCAGTTTCGAGAATCGCGCGATCACGCGCAGCTAGCGCGCCGCGTTGCACGGCGCGCATTGGCTGGAACGTTTTTGAATGCTCAGGCGCTGGGCCGGAACATCTGGAACATCTCGCCGATTTCGGCGTAGTCGCCGCGATAGCCCGCGCGCATGATCGGCTGCGCGGCGTGTGTGTCGAACAGGCCGTCTTTCAGAAACGCCTCGTTGATATGCACGCCGACCACTTGTCCGAGCGACAGATAGTTGTCCATCGGATTGCCGTCGAGATCGTGCAGGCGGATCACCTGCAGCAACTTGCATTCGAGTGCGGCCGGCGACTCCGAAACGTGCGGCACGTCGACATTGCGCCCCGGCGCCGGCGTGAGTCCGGCGAGTTCGAATTCGTCGACATGCGGCGCGACCGGCGCCGACGAGCGATTCATCTGCTCCGCGAGCGGCCGCGTGGCGAGATTCCAGACGAACTCGCCCGTGGCTTCGATGTTGGAAACGCTGTCTTTGCGGCCTTCGCTGGAAAAACCGATGATCGACGGGAACGTCGCGAATGCGCCGAAGAAACTGTAGGGCGCGAGGTTCAGCGTGCCGTCCTTGGCGCGCGAAGAAATCCAGCCGATCAACCGGGGCGCGACGATGGCCTTGAACGGGTCGTGCGGAAGACCGTGACCGGCGGCGGGATCGTAGAAGTAGTGGGACATGAGTTTGCGTTCGCGTGTGGGTGGCGAGTTGAATCTGACTTATACCGCAGAGCGGCGCTTGCCGTTGGCGGGGAAGTTGCTATCGCCTCGCCGACGCTCCCTGCACGCTCTGCGGTGATCCCTGCGCTGCGCGATTAGCCGCGGCTGATCACTTTCTTGCGACCTTCTTTCACGCGCGCGAGATGCGCGTCGTCCCAATCGTAAAAACCCGCGCCGCTGCGCACGCCGACACGCCCCGCCGCCACTTGCGCGCGCAGCAGGTCGAGCACGTCTTCATCTTTGGCGAGTTCCGGCATGAGGTGCGACGAGATGTCGAGGAACGTGTCGAGGCCGCCCATATCGGCACCTTCGAGCGGCCCGACGATACCCCAGCGGCGGCCGAGCGACGCTTTCATCACGCGATCGACCACGTCGGGCGTCGCCGCGCCCGAACGCACGATGTTGAGCGCCTCGCGCAGCACGGCAAACTGAAGTCGATTACCGACGAAGCCAGGAATCGCCTTCGCCAGCACGACCGGTTCCATGCCGATCGCGCTCATCAGCGCGGCGGTTTGTTCAGTGACGTCCGGTGCGGTCGCGGTACCCGGCACGACTTCGACGAGCGGAATCATGTGCGGCGGATTCCAGAAATGCGCGATCACGAAGCGCTCTTTCGCGCGCAAGGGGGCGACCAACTGGTCCGGCGGAAAGCCGCTGGTGTTGCTCGCGAGAATCGTGTCTCCGGCGAGCAGGCTGGTGAGCGAGGCGTACAACTGGTGCTTCAGTTCGAGCACTTCCGGAATGGCTTCGATCACGAATTTCGCGGACGCCATGACGTCGAGTTGCGCATGCGTTTCGATGCGCGCAAGCGCGGCCTGCTTTGCGGATTCGTCGATGCGGCCGGCGTCGATCAATTCGTCGAGCACGGCTTCGGCTTTTGGCGCGACACTCGCGAGCCGTGCGGGATCGACGTCGTGAACGATTGTTCGATGCCCGTGCAACGCGCTTTGCGTCGCGATGCCGACGCCCATCAGTCCCGTGCCCACTACGCCAATCACTGCCTTGTCCACGCTGCTCTCCCGCTTTCCCGATGAAAGCTTTCAAGCATAGCGCAGGGCGCGCGTTTCCCGTTGCGAATGCAACAAAGCCGGTCTTCCGTGAGGAAGGACCGGCTTCGTGGACTTCACGCCGCTCGACGATTGGCGAGCGGCGCCGTCAGATGCACGCCAGCTTAGTAGCGCGGCGGCGGACGATGGTCGTCGTGGTGGTGCGGATCGTAGTCGTGCGGGTGATGACGCATCCAGTCGTCATGAGCCCAGTAACGATGGCCATCGTAGTAACGATCGCCATGCCAGCCGATGTTGATCGACACGCCGACCGGCATCATGTGCGGCTGACCATATGCGGCCGAGCCGTTATCGATGAACACACGTTCCTGCGCGACGGCGCTGCCCGCTGCGAGCAATGCACCGCCAGCCAGCAGCGTTGCGAGAATCGAGCGCGATGTCTTGTTAAAGGTTTTCATAGTGACCTCCCATCAAAGTTTTGTATCAAGCCAGCGTCGGCTGAAGAATCAGCGCCGAACCGCGGTTTGGGTTCGAACGACGCCGTACGCTTGAGACCAACTTTAGCGGGGCAGACCTTGCGAATACGTGAGCACTTGTAAGCGCACATTTCAGAGATAGAAAGCCGTACGCGGACGGCATTTTTGCTCAAGGGCGCCGTCTGGCGGGGCTTGCGTCCAGAAAGGCGCGATGGCGGCACAGCGGGATTGTCAGCCGCCGTTACATTCATTTCGGCCAGGAAATATTCGGGACAGACAGCTTACGAATCGGAATCGAAAGCCGGCTCACCAAAAACAAAAGCCACGGCACGCTTTCGCGAACAGTGGCTTCTCAATGAGGCGACGTACCTGATGGCGCGCGCCCGTGTACGGCAAACGCCGCACGTAGACTTCTAAACAGCTGACTTCTTAGTCGCTCAGCTTGATGCCGAACAACGTGCTTTGCGCACGGCGCACACGCTCTGCTTCGCGGCTACGCGCTTCGTACGAGTAGTCCGAATCCAGCGGCAGATGGGGCGACGCAAAGAGGTCGCTGACCTTTTGGAACAGTGCAAAAATGAAGCTCATGGCGACTCCCGGTTGGTTACTGCATTAGCTAGGGTTTTCCCTTAAGAATGATTATAGGGTTTTCCCTAGGCAAAAGCTAGTGCAATGCAGCAAAAACTCGGGTGTGGTGCGTTGTCACAGGGTTTAAGTGAATGGTGCGTCGCAGCATTACAACGTCCCTATTTTTCAGATTCGGGGTCAAAAGCGCGGTTACTGGAGCGTCGTTGCCCGCGGCTTGCGCGTGGGCGCCGGTCTCGCGCTGGGCGCCGGCTTGCGCGGATTGACCACGGCGGCGTCCACCGCGCCGGCTGCCGTGCTCTCTGCCCGTACCAGCGTCGCGCTATTCATCGACACGATCAGTCCCGGCAAAGTCAGCGTGGAATCCGTTTGCGGTTTGACGGCCGCGCCGGTCGCCGAAAACTCGACGTTCAAGGCCCAATGGCCTTCGTGGATGCCCTGATCGCGCAGCAGCGCGCAGAGCAGTTCTTCAATCGAAAATTTATGTGCGCTCGTCGGCATGGTGGTGTCGGTCAGAATTTGCGCTGGCGTATCCGGTCCGGCTTCGCAGCAGCATGCAGAGTGTAAAACGCGTGCATTGCGCTGCGACCGGCCGTGCCTTACGGCATCTATCCGAAGAACGTGACGAGGAATGGAAGACTGCGCGAGTGGCAGGCAGCGCCGCGGCCGGCTTGCACACCGGCGCGGCGGTCAGTGACGATCAGTGGGTAATAGCCGCTTTGGGCTTATGCGCATGCGGCGCGCGCACGAGTCGCTTCGGATGCGTCGGCGCGAGGGCTTGCGGTTCCGCAGGCGTCGACGTCGCGGGCGCAGTCGGGCTCGTGGCGCTATTCGTCGAGCCGCTTGCTGCGGCGTTCGCCATGGCAATGTGCGTGTCGATCAGACTGGCCATGGCGGCCTGCTGGTTCTGCATCATCTGCTCGATTCGGTGTTGCTGCGCCGTGGTTTCGCGCGTCAGACGCATCAACAGCATGGTTTGCGTGATGCCGATGGCAACCGTCACCAGCAACGCGCCCACCACGATCGACAGCATCCACTTCATGCGGCGCGAATGATCGGTGGCGGCGTGGCGCTGGTCGGCGATCACGCCATACAAGGCGTCGACGGTGTCGGCGAATGCGGTTGCGCGAGCGCGATCGAGTTCAGGCGTCGTGCGAAGCACCGCGGCTTCGGCGCGGCGCGTTTCCTTGAGCGACGGCGACGTCGCGGGCGTGTTTCCGTCGGCGGTGATAGCGGCGGGCACGGCGTCGGCCTGGTTCGCGGACGTGGTCACCGCCGCCATCGCGTCGTTTTGCGCGCCGGATGCTGGCGTCGCGTCCTGCCCGGCGGACACCGCGCTCGCTGCCGATGCCGGAGTTGTCGTCGCCTCGGCCGCCACGGCCGCAGCCTTGGCGAAGGTCGTCGCGAAACGCGGCGTCTGTGCTTTCGCGCCGGCCGCGCCTGCTACGCCTGCCGGCGTCGACGTGGCACCGGGCTCGGCCGCCTGACGCAGCGCCGTCACGCTGCGCGCGACGGTCGCCGCGGCCATCGCCGGCGTAAGTGGCGTGCCGGGTTCGGGCGTCGAATCTATCGTCTTGTCGCCGCGCGGTGCATCCGGCGCTTGCGACGATTCCTGCGAACCCGGCTTGTCCGACGGCGAACCGGTCGCCGATTCGGTTTCGGGTTCGATTTCCAGGCCGCTCAACAGCGCGTTGACCGGCACGGGTGCGTCGGACTTCGCCACGCGCGGCGCGCGGCGCGCGGCCTTCGCGTCGATGGGCGCGCCGTCGGCGTCGATGGCACCGACGGCGGCGAGCACCACGTCCGGCAACTCGAAACCGTGCAGCGTGCCTTGCCGCACGTCGATGTTCATGGCTTCGAGCGTGGCGCGTGTGGGATCGTCGGGGAACAGGTCGAGCGTGCTGTCGTCGCGCGAAAGGTCGCTTAGTTGCGCGAGGCGTTGAGCCGAGCGCGCGGCGCGCGCCAGCTTGTTTTCAGTTTCGGTCGAGACAGTCGCCTGGCGACGCTTCTTCGAAGCGGCATGCGAAGGCCGGGACTGTGTGGATGCTGCGGAATCTGCCATAGGGGAAAAAGCGGTCGTCGCCGGAAAGCGGGCGCCGAACTCCGCTCGTCAATGCCGTTGAAATTTTTTGAGACCGCATTGTCGCATGGCCGCGCGCCCCGGCCGAAGCCATTCACCGACGTTTTCCGCTTTTCAGGAACTCGCGTCGTCCTGCCGGAACTGCTTGACGCCGGGCAGGTCACGCAGACGCGAGCAGATCGCCTGATATTCGATATTCGACACGCGATGCAGCGTGATCATGACTTCGTCGCACTCCGGCGCGTCGTCGCTCTGCTGCATCACGAACTGCTTCACGCGCGGGCTGGCCGCGCCGAGTTCTTCGTGCAGCGAATGGAACGTCATGGTGCCGCGCTCGACGATCATCGTCAGCTGGCGCCGTTGTTTGACGGTGATGAAACGGCGTTCGAGCGGCTTGATGCCGGCAAGGATAATCAGAATGATGATGGTCGCCGCGATCGACGCCGTGTACAGCCCGCCGCCCACCGCGAGTCCGATTGCCGCGACCGACCAGAGACTCGCCGCCGTGGTCAGGCCGCGCACGATCTCGCCGCGCAGCAGAATCGAACCGGCGCCGAGAAAGCCGATACCCGAGACCACCTGCGCGGCCATCCGCGACGGGTCCAGCACGACGTGTTCGCTGTTCAACACTTCGGCAAATCCATATGCCGACACGATCATGATGAGCGCCGAGCCCACGCAAACCAGCATGTGCGTGCGCAACCCCGCGGCCCACGAAAGCCGTTCGCGCTCGAATCCGATGACGCTGCCGAGCGCGGCGGCCAGCACGAGTCGAGCGATGAGTTCGAGGTTTCCCAACATTGCTTTTCCTCCAGGCTGAAATTTTTGGAAGTGAATTCGCCACCGGCGTTCGGATGCCAGCCGCTGCCGTTTGCTTTATGCTTGCCCGCACATTGACGTGAGGCTTCCGCCGCGTCCGACTCATTGAATTCCGCAGAGCATGAACCCATCCGCCGCTTCGTCGATTCCTCTTGCCAACGCCTTGCGCGAGCACTTCACTCGCGTGGTGCTGCCGCTATGGCGTGGACCGGGTTTCAATCCCGAACTGAACCTGCCCTACGAAGCCATGAACGCCGCGAACGCGCAGCCGCTGCCGGTTGAGCGCTATCGCGCCATGGCCTGCGCGCGGCAATTGTTCGTGTTCTCGCAGACCGGCGACGAAGCCCACGCGCGCGTACTGTTCGATTCATTGATGCACACCTTTCGGGACACGCGCAACGACGGATGGTTCTATAGCGTGGACGCCGCGGGCGCACCGCTCGACACCACCAAAGACCTGTACACCCACGCCTTCGTCGTGTTCGCGTGCGCCGTCTACGGCGGCCGCTTCGGCAATCGCAATGCGCTGGACATCGTGCACGGCACCTCGGCGCTGATCCAGTCGCGCTTCGCGGCCGACGACGATCTGTTCAACGCCGCCCTCGGCGCAGACTTCAGCGCCGTGACCGCCACGCCGATCCAGAATCCGCTGATGCATCTGACCGAAGCGTGGCTCGCGGCGCGTGAAGCCACGCGCGACAACGCCTTCGACGCCGCCTTGAGCCGCCTGGCAAACGCGATCGCACGCAACTTCGTGCACACGCCGACGGGCTGCATTGCCGAATTGCCGATCGGCGCCGATGACAATCGCCTCGAACCGGGACATCAGTTCGAATGGTTCTGGCTGGTTAGGCAAGGCGGCGCCTTGTTCGACAGTTCGGGGCTCGCCGAAGCGCTGGACCGCGCGTTCCGCTTTGCGCAGCAACATGGCGTGGACGCGGTCACAGGCGGCGTATGCGCGTCGCTCGACGAAAATGGCGCAACCAAGGACGCCACCCAGCGCATCTGGGCGCAAACGGAGTATCTGCGCGCCCTCGCGAGTCACGACGACGCCGCGACCCTCGCCAGACTGCCGGACCAGATTGCGCTTTTCGAGCAGCGTTTCCTGCGTCCGCAAGGCTGGTTCGAGTGCAAGACGCCGTCCGGCGAGGTGGCGCGCGGCGAGATGCCGTCCACCACGCCGTACCATCTGCTGACGGCATTCGACGCCTTGCCGCGCTGAGCATCGCGCTGAGCACGAAGTTCGTGCGCGCTCCAACGGATTTTCGCGTCGGCACGAAATTAAATGCTCAACGCATTAACCGACCGTGCGGCCGATCAATATTCCTCGCGTTGCCAGGGTCCCCAGTCGGCGTCGGCGGATTTAAATCGTGTGTAAGTTGCGCTGTGGCCCGTAGGGGTTTCCGGCGCTTCACCGTGGGGTGTCTGATCGGTGACGTGAAGGGCGAAAGCCTGGTGATTTTCCGTGTCGACGGTGATGCGGCCGACCGGGTCCAAGGTGCCTTCCTGAGGTGATTTAGACTCCAATATCGCGAGATAAGGGGTCAAACGGCTCCAGAACGAGGTGAGTTCTTCCTGCTGATAATGTGTCAATGTTTTTCCTGGAAGCGTAATACAACCAGTTTACCCTACCAGTCGGCGCAACCCGCCAAAACGCTTCGGCGACCCCCAAAAGGGCCTCAAAACAGCCGGGGAGCGGGAATACCCGAATACTTGTTGATTGGCGTCCATCATAAAGACGTGATACAACTCGTACTTCGCGCTCGATCTCGTGTTGAGAAATAGCGGTCGCGAATGCAACACACAACATTTACTGGATCAAAAATGGCAACAGGTACTGTGAAGTGGTTTAACGATGCAAAGGGCTTTGGCTTCATCACGCCGGACGACGGCGGCGAAGACCTGTTCGCGCACTTTTCGGAAGTTCAAGGCAGCGGCTTCAAGTCCCTGCAGGAAAACCAGAAAGTGACGTTCGAAGTCAAGCAAGGCCCGAAGGGCAAGCAAGCTGCGAACATCCAGCCGGCCTAAGTTTTCTTAGGTCCGCTCAGGCAACATCAGGCGCTCGCGTCTGATGCAAAATGGCCCGCTTCGGCGGGCCATTTTCTGTTTACCGACGCACTCTTTTTGAGCGCGATCACGTTCAAATTGCGCGCATCTCCGAGATCGCAAACTCGGCTTCACGACCGCGCGGCTCGTCGAAATGTTGCGTCCGCAACACAGATTCCGAAATTTCGAAGACCGAAACCGCCGCCTTCAGTTGCTGAGTCTGTTGATGCAGCGAAGACGCCGCCGCCGCCGCTTCCTCGACCAATGCCGCGTTCTGCTGCGTCATCTCGTCCATCTGCACGACGGCCTGATTGACCTGCTCGATGCCCGTGCTCTGTTCGAGCGATGACGCGCTGATCTCGGCCATCATCTGCGTGACACGCGAAATCGACGCGGAAACGTTGCTCATGGCCTCGCCCGCATGCTCGACCAGCGCCGAACCGCCTTGAATCTCGGCCACCGACTCGCTGATCAACGTCTTGATTTCCTTCGCCGACTGCGCGCTGCGCTGCGCCAGCCCGCGCACCTCGCCGGCCACCACCGCGAAACCGCGGCCCTGCTCGCCGGCGCGCGCCGCTTCCACGGCGGCGTTCAGCGCGAGAATGTTGGTCTGGAAAGCGATGCCGTCGATCACCGAAATGATTTCGGCGATCTTGTCGGAGCTTTGCGCAATGCCGCGCATCTTGTGAACCACCTCGTTGACCACTTCGCTGCCGCGCGAGGTGGCGTCCAGCGCCGTCTCGGCGAGCGCGTTGGCCTCGCGGGCGTGCTCGGCGTTCTGACGCACGGTGGCGGTCAGTTCCTCCATGCTCGACGCGGTTTCTTCGAGCGAAGCGGCCTGATTCTCCGTACGCGCCGACAGATCCGCGTTGCCGGTGGCGATTTCATCCGCGCCGAGGTGGATCGAGTCGGCGGATTCGCGCACGGTTTGCACCGTACGGGCGACGCTCGCCTGCATCTTCGCGAGGCCCGAGAACAGTCGACCGATTTCGTTGGTGCCACGCGAGGCGATCGGCTGATCGAGACGGCCCTGCGCAATGCGGTCGAAGTGGCGCCCGGCTTCTTCCAGCGGCGCGACGACGCCACGGCGCAGCGCGGCGTAGACCGCCAGCGTGCCCGCCACCAGTACGACCAGAATCACGAGGCTGACGGAGCGGAACATCGTCATGCGGGCGTCGATCGAATCGATGGACGCGCGGCTCGCGGCGTCGCCGAATTGCACGAAGTTGCGCGACTCGCCGAGGTAAGCGTCCTGGAAACCCTGCGTAGGCTGGTCCAGAAACGCCTGGATGTTGTTGGAGTCGAGAAACTGCGCCAACTCCGTGAGCGCATCGTGCAGGGTCTTGTAGCGCGCGGCAAGTGCCGTGGCGCGGGCGCTGTTGTCGTCGCTGGTCTTGGGGGCGCTCATGAACGCGGCAAACGACTGGTCGGCCGCCGTGAGCTGTTCGCGGGCGTGCTGGACGATGTCGGTCGGCTCCGCGCCGCCGCGCACCATGCGCGTACCGGCGCGCGAGAGGTTGATCCGCGCGTCCATCAGATGCTGGGTCGTCTCGTTCACGGCATCGACCTGCTTCAACGCAATATTCGACAGATCACCCACGTCGTCATGCGTGCGGGTGAGCGACCAGAAGCCCAATCCCACGGTGACGAGCTGGAAAACGCAAAACGCGACCAGAACACACAACAGGCCGGAAGCGACCTTGATCTTGCTGAACATCGTGAACACCTGAAGGCAAAGAATGACGGGAGCTACGTCAGGGTTAACGGCAAGCCGTCACGCTCCTTGAGGGTCAACTACGCCAAAGATCGTCTTACAGCCCCTTTTCATCGGCCAACTTCGAGATTCCAATTAAATTGCGCAACAATCTCTTGCGCGTTCGTCCGATTGACCTTGACGCGGTGCGTCAGCGCTTCCTAGAGTGGGTAGGGACTGCACGACGCACGCCAGTGCAGAGACCACGCGGGCCACGCCCGAAGGAATCACGATGACCGATCTTCTCGACCGGGCGCGCGGCGCACTGCACGCCCAGCCGTTCAGCATGCTGTTAGGCGCCGAGTTGATGCATACCGGCACCAGCGAATTGACGCTCTGCCTGCCGATCCGCGACGAACTGCGGCAGCAGCACGGCTTCGTGCACGGCGGCGTGATCAGTTATCTCGCCGACAACGCGCTGACATTTGCCGGCGCGCTCTCGCTGGGCCCGAAGGTCGTGACGGGCGAATACAAGATCAACTATCTGAGGCCGGTCGTGAACGGCACGCTGATCGCGCGCGCGAAGGTCGTGTACGCGGGCCGGCATCAGGCGACCTGCCAGTGCAACGTCTACGTGATGGACGGCGATCGCGAGAAACTCGTCGCGGTGGCGCAGGGCACGATCAATCGTATCGGCGAAAGCGGCGAGCACGAACCCGCGGGCTGAGAAGACCCGTCACCGGTGGGGGGAAGCCCGGCAGTAACCGGGCTCAGGCTGTAAGCTGGCGTGCTCAGTCACTTCGCCGCCAGGACCTCCATGGACGAACTCGCTCTCGCCGCCGACGCCGACCGGCGCGCCCACGCCTATCTCGCCGGCGTGGCCACACGCCGCGTCTTTCCGGAGGCCGCCGCGCTCGCGCGCCTCGCCGATTTCGACGAACCCTTGCCGCAACACGGCCATGCCGCCGAAGACACGCTGCGTCTGCTGGATGAAAGCGGCTCGCCCGGCACGGTGGCCTCGAACGGCCCGCGCTACTACGGCTTCGTGATCGGCGCGGTGTTGCCGGCGGCCGCCGCGGCCGAGCGTCTGATGGGCGCGTGGGATCAGTGCGCGTCGACATTCGACAATTCGCCGGTCGCCGCCACGGTCGAAAAAATCGCGACGCGCTGGGTGCTCGACGTGCTCGATCTGCCGCGCGAGTCCGCCATCGGCTTCGGCACCAGCGCGACGGCCTGCACGATGGTGTGCATCGCCGCCGCGCGACGTGCGCTGCTCGACCGTCAGGGCTGGGACTTCGACAACGACGGCCTGTTCGGCGCGCCGGGCGTGCGCGTGGTGATTTCCGAAACCGCGCACATCACCGTGAAAAAAGCGCTGCGCGTGCTCGGCTTCGGCATGAAGCACGTGATTTTCGCGCCGGTCGACGAACATGGCCGCGTCGATCCCGCCAGGCTGCCGTCGCTCGACGACTCGACCATCCTCTGTCTGCAAGCGGGCGAAGTGAACGCCGGCGAGTTCGATCCGTTTGCCGAACTGATCGCGAAGGCCAGGGCGGCGGGCGCGTGGGTTCACGTGGACGGCGCATTCGGCCTGTGGGCGCGGGCGTCTTCCCGACGCGCGCTGACCGAAGGCATCGACGGCGCCGACAGCTGGACCACCGACGGCCACAAGTGGCTCAACACGCCCTACGACGGCGCGATGGCGATCTGCCGCGACGCGCAGGCGCTGTCGGCGGCCATGAATAGCGACGCGGTGTATCTGAGCGGCGCGCACGATTCGCAGAAGAACCTGAATCTCGAGTTCTCGCGTCGTCCGCGTGGCATTCCCATCTGGGCCGCGTTGCGCTCGCTGGGCCGCGAAGGCGTGAAGACGATGGTGGACCGGCATTGCGAACAGGCCACGCGAATCGCGGACGGTTTGCGCGCGGCGGGCTTCGATGTGCTGAACCGCGTGGTGTTGAATCAGGTACTGGTACGCGCCACCACCGACGCGCAAACGGTGGCGATTCGCGAAGCGGCACAAGCATCCGGCGAAACCTGGTTTGGCGGAACAGTGTGGCAAGGCCGGCCTGCGTTTCGCATCAGCGTGTCGTCGTGGCGCACGGAAGATCAGCACGTCGATCAGCTGGTGGCATTGCTGACGCGTCTGATGGCCCAACATCGGCCCTGAGGCGAAGCCTCCGGCTGCGGACGTAAAAAAGCCGTTCCCGCGTGAAGCGAGGAACGGCTTTGTTTTTCGCGGCTACAAGTCTGCCGCAGACAGCGCGACTTATTCCGCCGCGTAAGTTTTTTGCGTCTGTTCGCCGAGACCTTCGATGCCGAGGCGAATCGTCTGACCCGGCTTCAGGTACACCGGATTCGGCTTCACGCCCATGCCGACACCCGGCGGCGTGCCGGTCGAAATCACGTCGCCCGGTTGCAGGCTCATGCACTGCGACACGTACGACACCAGTTTCGCGACGCCGAACACCATGGTCTTCGTGCTGCCGTTCTGATAGCGATGGCCGTCCACTTCGAGCCACAGGCTCAGGTTCTGCGGATCGGCGACTTCATCGCGCGTGACGACCCACGGACCGATCGGACCGAAGGTGTCGAAGCCCTTGCCCTTGTCCCACGTGCCGCCACGTTCGATCTGCCATTCACGCTCCGACACGTCGTTGATCACACAATAGCCGGCGACGTAATCGAGCGCGTTGGCTTCGTCGACGTATTTCGCGGGCTTGCCGATCACGACGCCGAGTTCGACTTCCCAGTCGGTCTTTTTCGAGCCGCGCGGAATTTCCACGTCGTCGTTCGGGCCGCTGATCGCGCTCGTCCACTTGTTGAAAATGACCGGCTCGGCCGGCACCGGCAGATTCGATTCCGCCGCGTGGTCCGCGTAGTTCAAGCCGATACAGATGAACTTGCCGATCTTGCCGACGCACGGTCCGATGCGCGGATTACCGTCGACCACCGGCAACGAAGCCGGATCGACCGCGCGCAGTTTCGCGAGGCTCTCGTCGCTCAGCGCGGCGCCGTCGATATCGGCCACCACGCCCGACAGATCGCGCAGCTTGCCTTGCGCGTCGAGCAAACCCGGCTTTTCCTGGCCTTTCGGTCCATAACGAAGCAGTTTCATCTTTGCACTTCCCTCTACGTTCAATGTGTTCGGTTCGAGATTCGGCGTTGATGCCAGCGTGATGCTGTGGTGTGACTCAGTGCAACTCGTCAGTTCGACCAGCCGCCGTCGATCACGTGCGCATGCCCGGTCGTGAACGACGATTCGTCGGACGCCAGATACAGCGCGAGCGCCGCGATTTCTTCCGGCTTGCCGATGCGGCCCATCGGCTGACGCGCGACGAACGCCGCCTGCACGGCTTCGAGCGATGCGCCCTGCGCCGCAGCCTGGTCGACGATCCGCTGTTCGAGCGACGGTGACGACACTGTGCCCGGGCAGATCGCGTTACAGCGTACACCACGCGTGATGAAGTCGGCAGCAACGGACTTGGTCAAGCCGATCACCGCGGCCTTCGACGCGCTGTAGGCGAAGCGGTTCGGCACACCCTTCACGCTCGACGCAGCCGACGACATATTGATGATCGAGCCGCCGCCGTTCTCCAGCATGGCGGGCAGGAAAGCGCGAATCATGCGGTACATGGCTTTCGCGTTCAGGTCGAAGGCGAAGTCCCAGTCTGCTTCGCTGCATTCGAGAATATTACCGGCGTGCACGAAGCCCGCGCAGTTGAACAGCACGTCGATCGCGCCCAGCTCGGCGGCCAGCGCCGCGATTGCCGCGCCGTCGAGCACGTCGAGCTTGCGCGCCTCGACCGGCTTGCCGGCGAGTCCGTCGATACGGATATCCGTGGCGATCACGCGCGCGCCTTCGCGCGCGAACAGCTCCGCGGTGGCAAGGCCGATGCCCTGTCCTGCCGCGGTAATCAAGGCCGTCTTGCCAGCCAGTCTTTGTGTCATCTACGACTCCAGTTGAATGGACCTGTTTTCTCTTCGCAACTCGACAGCTTCAGTTCAAAGCCGGTAAAACGCAGCGGCATTGCCGCCGAAAACCGCTTCGCGCTCGGCGTCGGTCAAGGACGCGAGCAAGGTGTTCGACACCGAATGCCAGAGCAGATAGTCGCCGTTCAGATCGAGTACGGGCCAGTCGCTGCCCCACATCAGCCGCGCAGGACCGAACGACGCCAGCAGATGATCGACATACGGCTGCAAGGTCTCTTCGGTCCAGCCGGGCGACGCTTCGGTCACGAGCCCCGAGAGCTTGCAATGCACCTGCGGCAACTTCGCCAGCCGCGTGATCGCGTCGGCCCACGTCTGCCAGCCCGCGCGGCCGTAGCGGATCGGCGGCTTGGCGCCGTGATCCACCACGATGCGCAGCGCGGGAAAGCGCGCCGCGAACGTCTCGAACGGCTCCACGTGACGCGCGTAGATCAGTGCGTCGAACGCGAGATCGTGAGCGATCAGCGCATCGACGGCGGGCGCCAGATCCGGATTGGCGATCCACGTGTCGTCGGGCAAATCCTGCAACATCGGACGCACGCCCTTGAACTTCGGCTCGTGCGCCAGCGCGCCGATCACGGCCGGCGCGGTAGGCAACAGCAACGGCACCCAGCCGACCACACCCGCGATCGACGCCTCGTTGCGCGCCAGGTCCAGCAGATAGCGCGTTTCGTCGATGGTCGGCGCGGCCTGCACCACCACGGTTCGTTCGACGCCCGCCGTTTCACGCAACGGTTTCAGATCCGCCGGACCGAACGGCCGGTACAACAGCTTCAGTTCCGGCGTGAGCCACTCGTAGTCGCCGCGAGCGGGGTCCCAGTAGTGCTGGTGGGCGTCGATATGCATCGTCGGGTCAATCCTCTGGCGCGGGGGCGCGCGAGTCGAGCAAGCCTTCGTCGCGTAACGCGGACCACAACGTCGCGGGAATCGGCTGCTCGAACGACGCCACGTTCTCGCGCAATTCGTCGGCACTGCGCGCGCCGGTCAGCACGGTGGCGACCGCCGGATGCGCATACGGAAACTGCAAGGCGGCCGCAGCAAGCGGCACGCCATGCGCGCGGCATACTGCTTCCAGCCGCGCGACGCGCTCGATCACTTCACGCGGCGCGTCGCCGTAATTGAATTTCAGATCGCCTTCGACGCCGCGCGCCAGAATGCCGGAGTTGAACGCGCCGCCCAACAGGATGCTGACGCCGCGCTTTTCACATGCTGGAAGCAGATCGTCGAGTGTGGTCTGTTCGAGCAGCGTATAACGGCCTGCAAGCAACGCGCAATCGATATCGAACTCGGCCATCGCATCGAGAATAGCCGCGCCTTCGTTGACGCCGAGGCCCACGGCCTTCACGGCGCCCTTCGAACGCAGCGTATCGAGCGCGCGAAAACCGCCGCCTTCCGTCAATTGCCGCCAGTAGTGCAGATGTTTGTCGCCATGCGTGACGCGGCCGATGTCGTGCACCAGCAGAATGTCGATGTCGACGATACCGAGGCGCTGCTGGCTGTCTTCGAACGAACGGAGAATGCCGTCGTGGGTGTAGTCGTAGATCGCTTCGAACGGCAGCGGATTTTGCCAGCCGTCGCGCGGATCGTACGGCGTGGTGCGCGGCACGAAGCGGCGGCCCACCTTGGTGGAGAGTACGTAGTCTTCGCGCGGATAGCGGCGCAATGCGTCGCCCAGACGATGTTCGGCCTTGGTGTTGCCGTAATGCGGCGCCGTATCGAAGTAACGCACGCCAGCGTCCCACGCGGCGGCGATCGTGGCGTGCGCTTCCTCGTCGGACAGATCGCGATAAAGACCGCCGAGCGGCGCGGTGCCGAGGCTCAATCCGGTGAGTTGCAATGCGCTGCGGCCGACGCCGCGCCGCTGTCCGATCTTCGAACCGATCGTTGCCATCATGAAGCGCGTCTCCTGTCGACCGGCGTGATGCCGGTCGCTGCTGTTTTACCGTGTTTTAACACGCGACGACGATGTTTGCCCCGATGTCTGCCCACTATCCGGCAAGTCTTCCGCCGACGCGCGTCCGGCACTTCAATGCGATTCGATCGCCACCATGCGCTGCAACGGCGCGGCGCCCGAGGGCAGACACGCCGGCCCGACCGGCTCGAAGGTCTTGTACGTCAGGATGAATTCCTGATGCCCCAGCATCTCCGACTTCGACGCCGCGCCGAGCGACACCTCGACCGTCCGGTCGAACACTTCGCGGCCGACTTCGTCGAGCGTGCCGCGGCCTTCGAGAATGCGGCCGGCGTCCACGTCCATGTCGCCGGACAGGTTGCGGTACGTGGCGGGATTCGCGCACACCTTGATGACCGGCGAGATTGCCGAGCCGACCACCGAGCCGCGCCCGGTCGTGAAGAGAATCACGTGCGCGCCGCATGCGATCAGTTCGCCGATCTCCGCGTTGTCGCTGATGTTGGGAAAGCCGAAGCGCGGCTCGCCGTCCGGCACGACGTCGAGCAGATAGAGGCCGCCCGTCGGCGGAACATCGCCCGGTTTGACGATGCCGACGATCGGCGACGCACCGCTCTTCGCATACGCGCCCAGCGACTTTTCTTCCTGCGTGGTGAGGCCGCCGTCCGCGTTGCCGACCGCGAAACTGCCGTGACCGAGAATCGAGTAATAGCGCGCGGCCTTTGCCACGCAAGCGACGATTTCGTCGCCGAGTTCCGGGCGCGCAGCGCGCGTCTTCATGTGAAATTCACAGCCCACCAGTTCGCCGGTTTCCTCGAAGATGCAGGTCGAGCCGGCCTCGATCAGATGGTCGAACGCGCGCCCGACCGCCGGATTTGCGGTGATGCCGCTCGTGCCGTCCGAGCCGCCGCAGATCGTGCCGACCACCAGTTCGCTCAGCGCCATCGGCACCTTGCGCTGCGCCGCCAGTTGCCGGCGCGCGCCGCGAATCCAGTCCACGCCGTATTGAATCGTGCTGCGCGTGCCGCCCTTCTCCTGAATGGTCAGCACTTCGACGGGACGGCCGCTCGCGCGCACCACATCGACGAGATAGTGCTTGTTCATGCTTTCGCAGCCGAGCGAAACGAACAGCACCGCGCCGACGTTCGGATGCGTAGTCAGGCGCTCGAGCATTTTTTCCGCGTAACCGTTCGGATAGCAGCCCGGAAAGCCGATCAGATGAACGGGCGGTTCACGCTCGGCGGTGGGATCGTCGAACGCGTCGAGCGGTTCGCGAAACTGCGTCACGATCTCGCGCGCGACGTGATGCGCGCACTCGACCAGATACGCGACCGCGACCACGTTGCGGATGCCCTTGCGGCCGTCGCTGCGCAAATAGCCTTGCAATGCGGGCGGAGTCGATGGCGCGGATGCTACGGAAGTGTCAGTCATGATCGTTCCAGCGCGGCGCGAGGCCGCGTCGTTATGCCCAGTTCAGTGGTGGACGAACTCGTGGCCCGCGTCGTGCGTGTAGGTCGGCAAGTAGTCGCTTTCGAGGTTGTGCGTGTGCAGATGCTCACCGCGCGCCACCGGCCCGGTCACGTGGCCGATCACGGCGCCATAACGCAGCACCTTGTCGTCTTTCGCGAGTTCGCGGCGCGCGACCTTGTGACCGAGTTCGATGGTCCTGGCGAGCGTGACGCGCTCGCCTTCTATCTGTACCTGAGTGCCCGCTTCGAGACGCGCCGCTGCGATCAGGCAGTTGTCGGCGGGACTCAGCAGAATCAGGCGGGCGTCGGTCGGTGTGGCGCTATCCATGGGGCGGCTCGAAGTAGGTCTTTCGTCGTGCGTGGGCATCAGTTCTGTCCTTCGCCGCTTGCCAGCCGCGCGACCATCAGCGAGCCGAGGATGATGGCGCCGTAGATCGCCTGAATCCAGAACGACGGCACCTGGGCGAGCGTCAGCAGGTTCTGCACGACGCCGAGCAGCAGCACGCCGGAAAGCGCGCCGAGCATGGTGCCCTTGCCGCCGTCGAGCGAAATGCCGCCGATCACCGCCGCCGCGAACACGGTGAAAATCATGCCGTTGCCCTGATTGGCGTTGATCGCGCCAACATAGCCGGTCACGATCAATCCGCCCACCGAAGCCAGCACGCTGCCGAGCACGAATACGCCCCACGTGATGCGTTCGACGCGAATACCGGCCGCGCGCGCCGCCTCGGGATTGCCGCCGATCGCATACAACGCGCGGCCGAGCCGGTGATAACGCAGCACGAAGGCGGCGATCGCGAACGCCACCGCCGCGAGCCAGACCGACAAGGGCAAGCCGAGCACGATCGTCGTGGCGAGCATGAAGAACGACGGCGGCATGTCGAACAGCGTGCCGCCCTTGGTGGCGCCCACCAGCATGCCGCGTAGCACGATCAGCATGGCCAGCGTCACGATGAAGGCATTCAGCCGCAAACGCACCACCAGAAAGCCGTTGATGAAGCCGATCACCGCGCCCACCACGACGATGGCGAGCAGGCCCGCAGCCGCCGGCCATTGCATGCCGAATCCCGCGGACGCCGCCGGCATCACCAGCATTGCACCCACTGCCGGCGCGATGCCGACGGTCGATTCGAGCGAAAGATCGAACTTGCCGGTCAGCACGATCAGCGATTCCGCGAGCACCACGAGCGCCAAGGCCGCGGACGCGCCGAGCACGCTGATCAGATTCGCCCGCGTGAGAAAGCTCGGGCTCACGAACGCGCCGATCACGATCAGCAACGCGAGCGCGGGCAGCAAGGCGAGTTCACGCAGCCGGGCCAGTTCGGAGCGCGCGCGTTTGCCGCGCGTGGCCGGAATGGTCTGCTGCGGCTGCGCCTGCGCAGTGCCGAATGCAGGGCTGGGCACACTATTCTTCATGGAGACTGACTCCTTCAACGGATGCGATCAGATCGTGGTCCTGCCAACCGGCGGGAAATTCGGCCGCGACTCGGCCACGGAACATGACCAGCACGCGGTCACAGGTGCGCAGATCGTCGAGTTCGCCGGAGACGACGAGCACGGCCTTGCCGTCCTCGCGCACACGGTCCACGACGGACAGCAAAGCCTCTTTCGATTTCACGTCGACCCCGGCCGTGGGATCGATCAGCACGAGCACGTTCGGGTCGGTGGCGAGCGCGCGCGCCATCACCACTTTCTGCTGATTGCCGCCGGACAGTCCCGATACGACGTGTTCGGGACCCTGCGCGACGATGCCGAGCGCGTCGATCATCTTCTGACCGAAGGCGTTTTTCTTCGCGGGCGGCGCGATGCCGAATTTGCCGAGCAGACGCGCGATCGTCATCGACGCGTTTTCCGCCACTGACTGCGTCAGCACGAGACCTTCGTGGTGGCGGTCTTTCGGCACGCAGCCAACTCCGTGCGCGAGCGCGGCGGGCACGTCGCCGGGCGGCAGCGTCGCGCCGTCGACACGGATCGTGCCGCGCTTCGCCGCGCGCAAACCGGCGATTGCTTCGGCCACGCTGGTGCGTCCGCTGCTGGTCGCGCCGGTCAGGCCGACCACTTCGCCACGCTTGACGGTGAACGACACGCCTTCGTAGTCGGAGCCCGCGAGTTCGCTGACTTCGAGCGCCACCGCCGTGCCGTCGGGCAAGGCGTCGCGCGCGGCGGCGTCGGCGACGGCGAGGCCACCGCGTTCGCCGGTCATCGCTTCGATCAACTGCTCGCGCGGCAGTGCGGAAACCGGCGCACTGACAATGTGCCGTGCGTCGCGCAGCACCGTCACGGCCTGGCAGATTTCGTAGACTTCCTGCAGATGGTGCGAGATGAACAGGAAGGTCACGCCTTCGCGTTGCAATTCGCTGATGCGGCGAAACAGCCGCTTGATTTCGTCGCCGTCGAGTTGCGCGGTCGGCTCGTCCAGAATGATGAAACGCGCGCCGTACGACAACGCCCGCGCAATCTCGACGAGCTGGCGCGCCTCCACCGTCAGATCGCCCGCGCGCGCGTCTTCGCGCACGTCGATCTTCCAGTGGTCGAGCAACGCGCGCGCATCGCGGCGCATGGCTTGCCAGTCGATCATGCCGCCGCGTGACGGCTGCCGGTTGATGAACAGATTCTCCGCGACGGACAGATCGCGGATGATCGTCGAATGCTGATAGACGCAAGCCACGCGTTCGCGCCACGCGTCGCGGTCCGCGATCGACGGCGCAGCCGCGCCGCTGAAACGCACCTCGCCGGTGTCGGGCTTGCGCAGGCCCGTGAGTATCGACACCAGCGTCGATTTACCCGCGCCATTGCGCCCGACGAGTGCATGCGACTCGCCGGGCATCACGCGGATGCTCACGTCTTTCAGCGCCGCCGTGGAGCCGAAGCGTTTCGTGACTTCGAACGCTTCGACCACCGGCACCGAGGGCGTCGGCTCGCTCATTTGACTGCTCATTTAACGGTATTGCCCCACAAGGCTTTATCGTCGACATTCGACTTGGTCACGAGCGGCGCGGGCAACTGGTCTTCGAGAATGCCCGGTGCCAGCTGAATGATGTTGCTGCCGTGATCGGTCGGGCCGGTCTTGAAGGTTTGTCCGGCCAGCGCGGCCTTGATGTAGAACAGGCCGTATTTCGCGTACGAATCCGCTGGCTGGGAGACGGTTGCGTCGATGTCGCCACGGCGGATTGCTTCGAACTCCTGCGGAATTCCGTCGTTGCTCACGATCACTACGTGCTTGGCGTCGCCGGCCGGAAACAGCATCTGTTTACGACGCAGCGTTTGCAGTGTCGGCGAAAGATAAACGCCGCCGGCCTGCATGTAGATGCCCTTCACGTCGGGATTGGCGGTGAGCAGACTGTCGAGCGCGGTCGCGGCCACGTCGCCCTTCCACGCAGCCGGAATCTCCAGCACGGAAATGCCCGGATAGCCCTTCATGCAGGAGCGGAATGCTTCCGAACGGTCACGTCCGTTCACCGACGCCAGATCGCCCATGATCTGCACGACCTTGCCCGACTTCACGTGATCGCCGATGTATTTGCACGCTTTCTCGCCGTAAGCGCGATTGTCGGCACGCACCACCATCGCGACCTTGCCCTGAGTCGGCGCAACGTCGACAGCGACGACCGGCACGTTCTTCGCGGCGGCGGCATCGAGCGCGCGGCTGATCGCCGCCGAATCCAGCGGCCCGACCACGATGCCCTTGGCGCCGAGATTGAGCAGGTTGTTCATGTCCGTGATCTGCTGGACCGGATCGCCGTTCGAGTTGACCGGCGCGAGAATATCGATGCCCATGTCCTTCGCGTACTTGGGCAGATAGTTGTTGTACGACTGCCAGAACGGCGAGGTGAGTAGCGGCAGATCGAGACCGATCTTGCCGGTGTCGGCGGCCTGTGCGGCGCTGCTTGCGCCAAGCGCGGCGACGCACGCTGCCGCGGCTGCGGCAGTCAGGGAACTGCGGAACCAGCGGCGGGCCGTGTGCGGCCTTTTAGCGAACGACATGCTTGTCTCCTGTGTCGGTCCGGAGTGTGTCTTCAGGCTCTCGACCTGGGTCCGCGTGTCGGCGCGTCACCTGATCTCGTGCCTGGCGGCCGCTCCGGCTCCATGCAAGGTAGTGCGTTGTGGGAACTGCGTGAACCGGCTTTCAAGTCCGGCACTTTCGTCCTGCGCTTTCTTATTGAGTATTGGTGTGCGTTCATTCACCAATGAACGTATTATTCATATACGGACTTTTCGAAGTCAAGATAAGTGCACTGCACCAATCGTCCGTGTTTTCCCTGGACAGGCCCGCATCGCACCAGATTCGCCCCGCACTTACACTCACGCGCCAGATAATGAGAACAGCACACGGAACCTTGCTCACGATGGACGCAGACGACAAAGACGACGCCGACCGCTACCGCGCGCCCGCGCTGGACAAGGGTCTCGATATCCTCGAACTGCTCGCCGAGCAGAAGGAAGGACTCACGCGCGCCGAAATCACCAAGCTGCTGGGGCGCAACGCGAGCGAGATGTACCGGATGCTGGAGCGGCTGGTCGCACGGCAGTACGTGGTGCGCTCGGCCGCCGGCGACCGCTACTCGCTGAGTCTGAAGCTGTATGCGCTGGCGCATCGTCATCCGCCGATGAACCGTCTGATCTCCGAAGCGCTGCCGCTCATGCAGCGTTTTGCCGATGCTGCCGAACAATCGTGTCACCTTGTCGTGTACGACCGCGGCAATCTGCTGGTGATCGCGCAGGTGGACGGCCCCGGCACGTGGGGCATGTCGGTGCGGCTCGGTTCGCGCGTCGGCCTTGTCGACACCGGCTCGGGCCGCGTCATGCTCGCGTTTCAGAGCAACGAGCAGCGCGAACACATGCTCGCCGAGCACACCAAGGTGAAGGGTGAAGTGACCATCGACCGCGACGCGCTGGAACAGGCATGCGAAAAAATTCGCGCGGCGGGTTTTTCGCAGAAAGACAGCCAGCAGACATTCGGCGTGACCGACGTCACGTTTCCGATCCTGGGACCGTCGGGTCAGGCGATTGCGGCGCTCACGAGCCCGTACTTGCGGCGCATCGACGAATACGTCGCGCCGACGCTGGAGGCCGCCACGGCGCTGCTGCGCGAAACCGTGCAGGCGCTTTCGATGTTCCGCGACGCGATCGACTGACCGCGCGCGGCGAAATCGGCCGCATCTTCAGATGGTTTAGAATGGCGGCCCTTCCAAAAATCACGCCGCATGAGCCCGCTCGTGCGCGCCTATCGACAAGCAATGGCGAAACTTCTGACCGATTCCGAATTCCAGCGTTTTTCCGAACTCCAGCAGAAGCAGTCGAGCTTCACGATCACGCCTGAGGAAGCCGACGAACTGCGCGACATCGTCGCGCATGCGCAAAAGCGCCGCGACGATCGCGCGGCGGCAATGAAGAGCATCGAAACCTTCATCCAGCAATTCGACATCAGCCCGGACGAGCTGTTTTCCGCCGAGCAGATCGGCGACGCGGCGCGCACCTTCGGCCTGATTCCGGCCGCGAAGAAGGAACGCGTGCTGCCGCCGCAATTCACGTTCAACGGCAAGCCGTATCAGTGGACCACGCGCCCGCTACCCGACGACATCCGCATTCCGCTGTTCGACGCCTTCAAGGCGGGCGAATCGGTGAAGTCGTTCATCGCGACCTTGAAGGACGCGAACCGTTGCGCCACGACTATCGCCCGGCTCGAACGCGAAACCGGCGCGGTCTATGCCGAAACGCTGCTGGAAGAACTGGCCGTGACGCGCGCACAGGTCGACGAAGCCGCGGCCAAACTGCCGGCCTGATTGACCGCGAGGCGACCTTCGCCTCGCGCGTCGCCTTCGATTGCTGCCGCGGCTGCCTTCACGCGCCGGCAGCAGTCGCCTCACCTTCCTGACGCCGCGCTTTCCGTCGCTTCGTCCAACGCCATCCTGAACCCGACCACGCCGGGGTCTTCCGTCGAGGTGATGGTGAAGCCGCACGATCGCGCGAGCGCGATCATCGGCGCATTTTCCCGCAACGCTTCGCCGACCAGCCAATGGATGCCGCGCGCCCGCGCGTATTTGATGATGCGGTCCATCAGCAGTTGTCCGAGACGGCGGCCTTTCTGATCCGAGCGGACCGCCGCGGCGAATTCGGCTGTTTCGTTGTCGGGATCGGCAACGGCACGCACCACGCCCAGCGTGCGCGTAAAACCCTCTTCGCTCGTGACTGTCGCGATCAGCGCCATCTCGCGGTCGTAGTCGATCTGCGTCATGCGCGCGAGTTGCGAATGATCGAAGCTGCCCACCGCGCCGAAAAAACGCAGCCGCAAATCTTCCGGCGTCATGGCTTCGACGAAGTCGTGGTGCGCGGCTTCGTCTTCGGGACGGATCGGCCGGATCGTTACGCGCAAACCCTGCCAGTCGAGCGTTTCCTCGAAGCGGCGCGGATACGGCACGATCGCGAGCCGGCTGCGCGTCAGCGCTACGCTCAGGCTGGGATCGACCACGACGACGTGCTCGCTGTACACGCGCAGCGTCAATCGAAGCCCCACGATTTCCTTTACGTCGCAAACGGCTTGCGACAACGCGGTCAATGCCGCCAGCGCGGGCTCGGGCGAGATCAGGCGCGCGTAGCGCGAACGCGTGACGATGTCGCGCGCCAGAATCGGATTGAGCGGCGGCAGGCCGAAGACGCGCAACGGCTCGGTGACACCGTCCGCCGAGGGCGCCGTGAAGCAGAAAACCGGGCCGAAGTTGTCGTCGTCATGTAACTCGACGGCGAGGTCCACCACGGGTTTGCGCGCCTGCTGCGCGGCCGCCTGTTCGGCGCAGTCGCCCGGCGGCGTCGAGACGCTGATTTCCGACGACGCCGGCGCCTCGACCTTCAGGCCGAAACGCTCCAGAAACTGCGCGGCCGCTTCGCCAGTCAACTCGTGCTTGCCGGCGTCGATGGCGGCGCGCGCCTGCGCCTGAGCCGCGTCGATTTCCTGCGGGATCTGCGCGGGCAAACCTTCCGGCGTCTGCATCAGCAGTTCGCGGCCCATCCGGTAATCGACCAGACGCGCGAACGCGCGCGCAAGACGCTGCGGCGTGGTGTGGACCGGTATGCCTTGCGCGTGCAGCGCGTCGCGCGTCGCGGCATCGACGCCGCCGAAGAAGCACGCCAGCAGTCCGCGATACGCGTAATGCTGATTCTCGATCAACGCCCGCGCGACGTCGCCGACCGGCGCGCCATGCGTCGACGCGTGGACCACGAATGCCGTTCCGCTGCTGCGATGTTCGGCGAGCAGTTTCAGCGCGGTGCCGAAATGCTCGGGACGGGCGTCGTCGCCGAGTCGGAGCGGATTGCCTGCCTTCGCGTGCGGCAGCGCTTCGCCGAGCGCCGCGTCGGCTGCCGTGGGCCATGGCGCGAGCGTGTCACCGGCGGCGGCGAAGGCGTCGCAGGCAAGAGTGGCGAGTCCGCTGTCACTGGTGATCAGGGTGGCGGTTGCGCCGGCGGCCACGCGGCCGACGCCGAGCGTTTCGATTTCGTCGAGCAGGTCGTCGAGCGCATCGACGCGGACCATGCCCGCGCGGCGGAACGCCGCCGTATAGAGCGCGTCGGCGGGATCGGCGCGGCCCGAGCGCAGGGCCAGCACCGGCTTGTTGCGCGCCGCCGCCCGCGCCGCCGACATGAACTTGCGGGCCGCGCGCACGGTATCCAGTTCGAGCAGGATGGCGCGTGTGCCGGGATCGCTCGCCAGATAGTCGAGCACGTCGCCGGCGTCGACGTCCGCCTCGCCGCCCAGCGCGACTGCGTGCGAGAAGCCGAGGCCGCGCGCATGCGCCCAGCCGAGCACGGCATTCGTCAGCGCGTTCGACTGCGATACCCACGCCACGCCGCCCGCCTTGACCGTGCACGACGGCGCGCCGAAATGCGCGCGTAACGCGGGCGACACCACGCCGAGACTGCCTGGACCAAGAATGCGCAGAAGATGCGGCCGCGCCGCCGACAGCGCGTGTCGCAGATGCAGACGGTCTTCGTCGCTACGCACTTCGCCCACGATGATTGCCGCGCGCGTGCCCAGTCCGCCGAGCTTGTGGACGATGCCCGGCCACGTCTGCGGCGCCGTGCAGATCACCGCGACGCTGGGCGCCTCGGGCAGGTCGCCGACGTCGCCCGTCACCGCATGACTGCCGAGCGTCTCGTACTTCGGATTGACCGGCCAGACGGGACCGCCGAAGCCGCCTTCGAGCACCCGCGCCCACACCATCGCGCCGGTGCTGCCGGGACGCTCGGATGCCCCGATCACGGCGACGGATTTTGGTCGGAACAGGGCATCGAGATTGCGAACGGTCACGGGCGCTCCGCACAGTGGGAATGCGCGCATTGGAAGCGCGCGTCATCGTCAGGATAGGCGAAGTCGCGGGCTTGTGCGGCGCTTCTGAAAGCGTCCGCGAAACGCAGCGACAGGCAGCCCGACAGAGACCAGCGCAAGGCAGAATTTTTTTAGCGTACTCAAGCAAAAACGTTAGCCGAAATGCGACAATCCTACAGATGCCGAACTGCGCTTTCGCCCCGGCACGCAAGGGCTGAGCGAGGCGTGGCATGGCGCGTCGGAGACAACGCGCGGCATGAACATGGATTGCGCAAACAGACGCGCAACACAGCCGGTTCACACCGGATGAAACAAAGAGACAGAAGGTGATTTATGCGGCGCTTGCCATCGCTGATCGCGTTGCGCTTCTTCGAAGAAACAGCCCGGCACATGAGCTTCAACCGCGCGGCCATCGCGCTGTGCGTCACGCAAGGCGCAGTCAGCCGTCAAATCAAGCTGCTCGAAGAGTCGCTAGGCGCCAAACTGTTCGAGCGCGATCACAAAGGTATCCGGCTGACGCCCGCCGGCCTGCAATTCCTGCCCTGTCTCTCCGACGCGTTCGACACCATCGAGCGCGGCTTCCGTCAGATCACCGCCGCCAAAGGCCGCCGGCGTCTCGTGGTCGCGCTGCCGCCCACGTTCGCAACACAATGGTTCTCGCCACGACTCGGCGCGCTGGCCGAGGAACTGCCCGATGTCGAACTGTCGGTGCGCACGTCGCTCACCGAAGACTGTCACTGCAACATCCGCTTCGGCCGCGGCGCCTTGAACGGCGCGCATTCCGAACTGTTGCTGATGGAGCGTCACGTGCTGGTCGGCGCGCCGCGTCTGCTCAGCGAACCGCTCGACATGGTGCTCGAACATATGCCCGCGTTGCACGTCCTGCACAACGACGCGCGGCTCGATCTTTGGCCGAACTGGCTGGCCACGGCAAAGCTGCCGTTGCGCTACGCCGAAAACGGCATCGAATTTTCCACGCTGGAACAGGCGATTCGCGCGGCGCGCAAGGGCGCGGGTCTGGCCGTGGTGGATCGCAACATGATCGTCGAGGAACTCGCCGACGGCAGCCTCGCGCAGTTTTCCGAGGTCGAAGTCAGCGGGCCGTATGGCTATTGGCTCGACATCGCGCAACACCACGCGGCGCTCGAACATGTGCAGGCATTCGCAGGCTGGATGCGGGAAGAGGTCTTGAAGATGATGTGAGCCGAGCTGCGCCGTGCGAATTGATAGGCCATAAAAAAAGCCCCGTTTTTACGGGGCTTTTTTTGCATTCAGCAGCGGATTACATCGACTTCTTGAACGGCGCGCCCGAGTGTTCGCGCAATTCATTGAACACGATCTTCGGCCACGCTTTTTGCGCCACTTCGATTTCCGACACGTGCGAGGCGAGATACGTCGGCGCGTCCGATGCATCGAGTGCGATTCGCGCGGCGTAGGAGTCGGTGAAACGGCGCAGTTCGGCGGCGTCGTCACACGTCACCCAACGCGACATGCGATAGCGCGCCGGCGCCATGCGCACATCGACCTTGTATTCCGTCGACAGGCGGTGCGACACCACTTCGAACTGCAGTTGACCGACGGCGCCGAGAATCATCAGGCCGCCCACTTCCGGACGAAACACCTGAATCGCGCCTTCTTCGCCGAGTTGCTTGAGCGCTTCGCCGAGTTGCTTGGCGCGCATCGGATCGACCACTTCGACCGTCTGGAAAATTTCCGGCGCGAAGAAAGGCAAGCCGACGAATTGCAGCATTTCGCCTTCGGTGAGCGTGTCGCCCAGGCTCAGCGTGCCGTGATTCGGAATACCGATGATGTCGCCCGGATACGCCTCGCTCACCGTCTCACGACGCTGCGACAGGAACGTCACCACGTTGTTCGCGCGGAACGTCTTGTTCGTGCGCGTGACCTTCACGGCCATGCCGCGCTCGAAATGCCCCGAACAGACGCGGATGAACGCCACGCGGTCGCGGTGCGCCAGATCCATGTTCGCCTGCACCTTGAACACGACGCCGGTGAATTTCGGCTCGTCCGGCGACACCGGACGTTGCACCGTCATACGCATCGACGGCGGCGGCGCCAGATCGACCAGCGCGTCGAGAATTTCCTTCACGCCGAAGTTGTTGATCGCCGAGCCGAACAACACCGGCGATTGCTGCCCGGCAAGAAACTGCTCGCGGTCGAAATCGGGCGATGCACCGGTGATCAGGTCGATCTCTTCTTTCGCCTTGATCCAGGCGTGGCCGAAACGGCGCTCGCCTTCTTCGTTGCTAAGACCTTGCAGGGTTTCGACTTCGCCGCCGGCCTTGTCCTGGCCGGCGCGGAACAGGCGCACCTGATCGCGCTGGATGTCGTAGACGCCCTGGAAATCTTTGCCCATGCCGATCGGCCACGTGAACGGCACCGCGGCCACGCCGAGATGCTGCTCGATTTCGTCGAGCAATTCGAGCGGCTCACGCACTTCGCGGTCGAGCTTGTTGATGAACGTGACGATCGGCGTTTTGCGGCTGCGGCACACTTCCAGCAGCTTGAGCGTTTGCGCTTCCACGCCGTTCGCGCCGTCGATCACCATCACGGCGGCATCGACCGCGGTGAGCACGCGATACGTGTCTTCGGAGAAGTCTTCGTGGCCCGGCGTATCGAGCAGATTGATGACGGCGTCGCCGTACTCGAACTGCATGACCGAGCTGGCCACCGAGATGCCGCGCTGCTTTTCGATCTCCATCCAGTCGGACGTCGCGTAGCGGTTGCTCTTGCGGCCCTTGACGGTACCGGCGATCTGAATCGCGCCCGAAAACAGCAGCAGCTTTTCAGTAAGCGTGGTCTTGCCCGCGTCCGGGTGAGAAATGACCGCGAACGTGCGGCGGCGTTTGAGTTCGGAGACTGACATCGGGTCTGGCGGTCACGGATAGGGGTTCGGGCGGTTCCCAGCGGCTTGTGGCCGCTGATCTGCCACGTCGGGCGCGGCGGCGTCGGCTGCGGGAGTTGGGCGCAAGCCCGCGTCGCAAGGCGACTCGACCGCATCCGGAACAGGTCACGAACGAGCGTTCGACAAAGCGGGAATCGCCAGCGCAGAACAGCGCAAGGTGCGAATGATACACGTCATGGGGATAGGAGGCTTGAAATGACAAACGGTGACAGCCCTCGCGGACTGTCACCGTTCATGTGAAACGCTGCCTGACTGGGCGTATTCCGCGCCGCTTATTGATAGCTCATCGTAAAGATCGAGGCTGCGCGGACGGTGCCGGGCGTCACGTCTGCCGCGCCAAGCCGATAGTATTGTCCGAAGAATTGGAACGACGCGTTACCCGTCGTACCCGCCGACAGTTGAAGCGGCGTATCGAGCTTGACCGGCGTGCCGGTCGTATCCAGCAGTTGCACGCCGACGCCCGTCGCGCTGCCCGTCGACGCCAATACCGAGTCGATACCCGAATTGCCCGACGCGGTGCTGAACGTCACGGCCACTTTTACGCCCGACTCGCAGTTCAGGCCGATCGAAAACGGCGTCTTCGCTTTGACGCTGGCAGCGCTGGGCAGTAGCGCAGGGCTGATCGTCGCCATGGAGATGGTCTGGTTGGCGGTTGCGGAGGTGACGGAGCAGGTGACGGGTTTGACTGCTGTGCCGCTGGCGACGTACAGATAGGCGTTGCCGTTGTTAAGTACAACGCCGGTGCCCAAAATGCCTGATTTATAAGAAGAGGCGTTGCCAATTGTGCCCGCGGTGATTGGACCCGTTTTGACTAGTTCAAAAGTGCCGGACACGTTAAAGCTACCGTCTGCGCCAGTATTCCCGAGAGAGGAGGTTGCGGCGCAACCGCCCGTTCCAATGAGCCCGATCCCGCTGCTGTTGCGCATTCGCATCCCCACACCCGAAAGTTCGGTCGTGTAGACATCTGTCGTCCCGGGAACCAGAGTTGCTGAGGATGGGCATGCCACGACGGGCTTGTTAAAAGTACTAGAGGCCGTACATTGCCCGGAAAGCGTGAATGCCTTGACAGTCCCCGGAATCACGGAACCAACCGGGAGACTGTTCGAGACGGCTATTGAACCATACGTAAAAGTCATGGGCAATTGCGGTGTCGGGCAGTCGGCCCGTGCACTCGTCGTGATACCCAAGCCCAACGCGGCCAGAAGAAGCGTGCGGATAAGCCAGCGAAACGCGATTGTCGATCGAAACATCGTACTCACCTATTTCAGTTTAAAGATTCAGCGCTCACGGCCGGAGCCGCATCGAGACCTGCTGTTTTCAGATTGCCGATGCAATGTCCTTCGAAGGACAAATACGCCGCTCCCGCCTTGCCCGTCGACTTCGGCAACACATAGTCGATCCGGCACGTTTCCGATGCCGCCGAACCCCACTTCACGAACAACGCGCCCTGGTCTTCCAGACCGCGCGCAAAAATCCGGCTGTCCTGCGCGACGACGCCGACCGTCCGGCCGTTGTTGTCCACGACATCCACGCCGAACGGCAGCGCCTTGCCACCGAGCTGGGGCGCGTGTATCAAGGCCGCGCGACCGTTCACCGTCTTGTACTTGATCATCACCACCGAACCGAGACGCGGCACGGCCTGCTCCGACGTCGACTGGAATTCGACATCCGTCGACGAGCCCTTCGGATCGATATCGACCACGTTGACGCCGTACGGCGTGAGATACGGCACGACGGCGAATCCGCGGCTGTTCAGCTTGACGCCCGGCGAACTGGTCACGCTCCCGCCAGCAGCGCCCGGCGCTTCGACGATGCCGAAGGTATCGCCGACGGTCTGCGAGAACGTCACGCCGCCCGGATGCGCGACCACCGTGCCGCTCATGCCCGCCGAGACCTGCTTCGAACCCGATCCCGCGCTCGCGGACGCTGTCATCTCTGCGAACGGTGCGCGCCATGCGCCGCTTACGCCGGTGTTGCCAGTGTGACTACCGTTGCCGCTGCCATAAGTTCCATAGGCGTTATACGAGTACTGGTTCGCGTCGCCGAGCGAGCCGCTCAGATTCGTTTGCAGACTGCTGTTGCCGCCCGAAGACGACAGGTTGGTCGACAGCAACGGCGCACGTGTGCTCTTGCCGAGCGGAAGCGTCGTGCTGACCATGAACTGATTCGACATCGTGCCGTTGGCTTCGCGGGTGCGGCCCGCCGTGACGCTGTAGGTGCCGTACTTGAAGCTGTTGGAATAGCCGGCCTGATAAAACATGTCGTTGCCGTGATTCCAGTATTGCTGCGACGACGCGCTCAGAAAAACGGTTCCGTGATTCTTCAGGTTCTGGTTGACGGTAATCTGAAAGCGGTTGCGTTGCCGGAACACCGAGTCCATATCGCCGCCGCGCATGGCGAGATCGCGCACCGACGCCGCATCCGCCAGATTCAGAAAGCCTGCGGTGGAATATCGGTACGCCGCCACCGCAATATTCGTATCCGTCGGATCGATGAACTTGCTGTAGCCGATCCGCAGGCTCGTGCCTCGCTGGGAAGCCTGATCGGGAATCTGCGTCTGCGCGGCCGTGATGTCCGCGGAAAATGCGCCAAATTTCGTGTTCAATGCCGCGCCGCCGTTCGCCGCCAGATAGCCATTGGCGGCAACTGCGCCGCCGTAAGCGGTCACGAGATTGGTCAGGCCGCGTTGCACGGTGAACTGCGCGAAGTTCGGCTTCTCTTCGAGCGAGTCGTTGCGCAATTGACCGGCAGTGACCGAGAAACGCGTCGTGCCAGGCCGCAGCGACTGGCTCACCGCGGCAAACGGCACGGTGAAGGTCTTCGTGCGTCCGTCGGCTTCCGTCACGGTCACGTCGAGATTGCCGCCGTAGCCCGTTGCATACAGGTCGTTGATCTCGAACGGACCGGGCGAGACGCTGGTCTCATAGAGCACCTGGCCGTTCTGACGAATCGTCACACGCGCGTTCGACTCCGCCGTGCCGCGCACCACCGGAGCATAGCCGCGCAGGGATTCGGGCAGCATGCGGTCGTCAGTCGCGATTTGCGCGCCTCGAAACTGGACGCTGTCGAACACTTCGCCGGTGGTGTAGCCGTCGCCCAGCGTTACCTGCGACTTCAACGCCGCGATATCGCGCTGTACGTAGGTTGCGATGTTGTCGAACTGCGTACCGCGACCAGTTTCCTGCGACACCGACGACTGATGGCGAAAATGCCACGCGCCGATATTCACGCCGGCGTTCAGGCCAAGATAGCTTTGCGTCGACTCCATCCCCGCGCCGCTGGTGCGATAGGTGTTCGCGTTGTAGCTCAGGAAGCCGGCGTTGACACCCGTCTGCCACATCTCTGGCGGTACGTAACCGCGCGCGGCGTTACGCATGTATTTCTGCGGCACGCTCAGCGTGAGCTTCTGTTCGGAGAAGTCGAAGTCGGACGTCGCACCCGGCACGATGGCTGCAAGGTCGACGCATTCGTCTGCGTCCGCCGATGTCTGTGCGTCTTTCGAAACCGTTGCTTCATCCGACTCGTGCGAAGGCGCCTTTGTGCCGGTGTCCGCGCCAACCTTGGCGAAGTCGACGCCGAGCGTCGTCAGCATCTTGCGGCTGAAGCAGGCCTGCGAGCCATTTCCATTGCGTGTGGCGACGAAACGCACGTCCTGCCGAGCGACCCGAATGTCGTTGACCCAAAGATCGACGTTGTACACGCCCGGCTCAACCATATTCCCGCGCGCGAATCGGCTCACGTCCACCGTCTGCTTCGGGTCCGTGCGCAAAAACGTCGAATCGAACTGGACGGCCGCGACCGTTTCGTCGCTTTCCGCCGCTAAAGCATTCGCCGATTGCGCGCCGCCAAGCACCGCAAATACAAACAGGACGACAGCCGAAACGGGTTTCAGGCAAAACGGATCCGCGTATTCGCTGACGTTAGCCGGGGATTGCCGACGGGGTGAACATTTCATGATCTGACCGAGTTCTGATGTTTGCAACAGACGTGCGTTGTCGCTGTGCGTTGCGAATGCAACGCACGTCGGGTGCGAAAAGGGGTCTGCTAGGGTAGAAAAACTGAAGCTGGGAACTAAGCGCTCGATTGTCGAAGACCGCAGCCCGGTCCCAGCCTGACGTTATTGACCGAGCGTCGCGTCACCATTCAGGGCTGCGCCGTAGTCGCTAATTGCGATGTATTTGACTTTCGCGCCTGCGCTCACGCCGTTCATCTTGGCGACAGGCAATACCGCCGACGCATGTGGCGCGACCATTCCGCCCTGTTCGTTTTTGAAAGTCTGACCGGCGCTTTCGACATCAACTTCGCTGAACGACACGTAATAAGGCGTCGGATTCGACACGCTGATCGACTGACCCTTGCCGTCCGGAGCCGCGGTGATTTTCCAGCTGAGTTGCGCGTGCGCGTCTTCAGGTTTGCCAGCCAATTTGGACGGGCGCACGAATACCTTGATGCGGGTGCGGTAGGCCAGTTGCAATGTATTCACGCCCGATCCGGTATCGGCCTTCGGCGGAATATCCAGCACATTGAGCCAGTAGACCGATTCGCGGTCCTGCGGCAAAGCTTCGCCGGTGTACATCATGCGCAGCGTCTGTGCCTTCTTCGGATCCATGCGGAAGATCGGCGGCGTAATGACGAACGGTACTTTGATGTCGCCGGGTTTTGCATCGGCGTTACCGTCGTCGATCCACACCTGAACCAGCGAAGGATTGACGCTATCGTTGTCCAGCTTAACCGTGACTTCGCGTTGCTCGATCGGATACACCACGCGCGTACCGCCAATCGTCACGCTTGCCTGTGCGCTGCCTACGAGCATTGCACACGCGAGACCCAGTCCTATCGTGATTCGTCCGAGCAACTTCATCATCACACCCTTTAAGATAATCTTGAAATTAAGCTTTAAAAAAGGCGTTCGCCTGAGCAAACGCCTCGGTTTAATGCTTACTGATATTGCATCGTGTATTGCACCGACGTGTTCACTGCACCCGCCGTTGCTGCGCCGGTGGAGTAGTACTGGGCGAAATACTTCATGTTCGCTGCGCCGGCGGCGATCGTCGAACCGTTGGTCGCGATGTCGTTGTTCGAATTGGTCGTGATGTTGATCGGTTGCAGCGAAGCATTCAGCAGACGCACCTGAACGTTGGTAGCGGCACCGGTCGTTGCCTGGTTGTTCAGATAACCGCTGGTCTGGTCGACGGTCGGGCCGTTTTCAAAGCTTGCAATGGCTTTGGTTGCCGTGCCCGAGCAGCCGCTCAGCGCGAGCGCCATGTCGGTCGGGGTCGAGGTACCAGCAACCGAGCCAGCCGCCTTCAACGAACCTGCCGAAACGGTCGGCAGCGTCACTGCGACGTTGGCGGGGTTGCCCGTTGCCGAGCCATTGATCGAGCACGTGGTATCCGACACGGTACCGGTGAACGTGATCGTGCCGTCTGCTGCGTGGGCGCCGAACGAAGCAAGACCCAGCAGGCTGCCGGTTGCGATCGCGATTGCGGGGAGAATTGACTTCATGATTGCTGTTCCAATGAATTGAAAAAAATTGAATCAAAGGCGACGAGAGATTTGATGAGCAACTCGCCACGAGCCTTCCGGTCTTCCAACGTTCCACACCGGAAAATTCGGCGGTTACTGCTTGGAACGATTGGCCTATCGATCAGGCGCAACGAAATATTAAAAGTCGTCACGACGCTTGTACGTAGGATCATTCCTATTTGCGCTGGATTAACCTCTGCACGGCAGAGAAAATTCGAGCATGACGTCGTGCTTTTAATGGACAGAAATAAGACTTTTCTTAAGAACTTTGTCGCGGACCAAGACAAAAACCCGCCGCACCGTTGCCGGTGCGGCGGGTTTCTATGAAAACGACGTGTAGGCGGTTAGGCGCCGCTGGCTTCGTTTAGCGTTAAATGTTTTGTTTCGGGTGCCCAGGCAATCGACACCACCATGCCGACCAGCAAGACTGCCGCAAGCGCCATCATCGTGGCATGGAAGCCGAGATGGAGAATGCCGAGCGGCAGCAGGAACGTGCCGACCGCGGAACCCAAGCGGCTGCAAGCGATCGCCAGTCCGACGCCGCATGCGCGAACTTCGGTCGGAAAGCACTCGGGCGGAAATACGCCGACGAGATTCGAAAACGCGGACATAGTCAGCGTAAAAATCCCGAACGCGACGATCATCGCCAGCGAAGCCGACTCCGGCAACACGCTCAGCGCAACCAGCGAAAGACATGTCACCGCAAACGAGCCGATCAGAAACGCGCGACGCGACAGCTTGATCGTGAGCCAGATTCCGATCAGCGCGCCGAGCACGAGAAAACCGTTGAGCAGGAAGTCGGCGCCCGAGCCGTCGTTCAGATGGATCGCTTTGAGGATGGTCGGCAAAAACGTGTAGACGGCGAAGTACGGAATCACCAGACACACGAAAAACGCGCAGTTGAAAATGGTACGGCGAATCAGTTCCTTGCTGAAGAGCCGCGCGAAACCCGCGCGTCCCGGCGCGGCGTGTTCGGTGTCGGCGCTGTCCAGCGTCACATTGGGACCGAAGTGCTTGAGCACGACGGCTTTGGCTTCGGCAACGCGCCCTTTTCCGCTGAGCCAGCGCGGCGACTCGGGTGTACCCATGCGCAAGATGAGCACGATCAACGCGGGCACGCCGGCGGACGCAAGCAGCCATCGCCATGCTTCGGGCGAGGCGTCCGCGTATTGCAGTCCGAGCACGTTCGCCACCACGTAGCCGACGGTCCACACCACACTGAACGATCCCAACAGTGTGCCGCGATGTTTGCGCGGCGAAAACTCCGCAAGAATGGCGTGCCCGACCGCAAAATCGCCGCCCATGCCGAAACCGATCAGCACACGCAACGCGCACAATTCCAGCGGTGACCGCACGTAGAACTGCGCAAACGCCGCCACGGTGATGATGAGAAAGCTGAGCAGGAAGATTTTCTGCCGCCCCAGACGATCGGACAACCAGCCGAACACGAGGCTGCCCACGAAAATGCCCATCAGCGCGGAACTGCCGATCATGCCCATCCAGAACGCGTCGAGCGGCATCTGCCGATTGAGCGAGGCGAGCGCGTAGCCGATCGTTCCAAGCGCGAAGCCTTCCGTGAAATGCGCGCCGAACGTCAGCCCGGCGATCTTCACGTGGAATGCGTTCAACGGAACGTCGTCGAGCGGAATGGGGGCGTGCGCGGGTGTCGCCGTCACGGGCGATAAAGCCGGGGCAAGGCCGAGGGTGGCCGTCTGGATATCCTGATTGCTCACGCTGTCTCCTTCGTTTGAGTAGTCCGCTCGACATCGCCGGTTTGTGGTCGGCACGTCGAGCGGTTGCTGCGTCTGCGTTCCCGCTTGCGTAGGCGTCGGCGCAGGAATTGGGCGACACGCGCCGGCAAGCGCGCGCATGAAGATCAGCTTCCGAGGCCGCCCATCATCATGTATTTCAGTTCGGTGTACTCATCGAGTCCGTACTTCGATCCTTCGCGTCCGAGCCCCGATTGCTTGACGCCGCCAAAAGGCGCCACCTCGGTCGAAATGATTCCTTCGTTGATGCCGACCATGCCGCTCTCCAACGCTTCGGCCACGCGCCAGGCGCGAGCCAGGTCACGCGTGTAGAAATACGCGGAGAGCCCGAATGGCGTGTCGTTCGCAGCGGCAATCGCTTCTTCTTCGGAGTCGAAACGGAAGCAGGCGGCCACTGGACCGAACGTCTCTTCTCCGGCAATCAGCATCGAGCGATTGGCGTCGACCAGCACAGTTGGTTCGTAGAAGGTGCCGCCGAGCGCATGCGGCTTGCCACCTGTCAGCGCCTTCGCGCCTTTTTTCAGCGCGTCCGCGACATGCGCTTCGACCTTGCCCAGCGCGGCCTGATTGATCAGCGGACCCTGCTCCACTTCGCCCTGCAACGCATTGCCGACGCGCATGCGTTTCACCGCAGCGGTCAACGCCTGCGTGAATGCGTCGTAAATGCCGGCCTGAACGTAGAAGCGATTCACGCACACGCATGTTTGTCCGGTGTTGCGGAACTTCGATGCAATCGCGCCTTGAACGGCGGCGTCGATATCCGCGTCGTCGAAAACGATGAACGGTGCGTTACCGCCGAGTTCGAGCGAGAGCTTTTTGAGCGTATCCGCCGACTGCTTCGCCAGCAATTTGCCGACACGCGTGGAGCCGGTGAACGAGAGCTTGCGCACGACGTCCGACGCGGTCAGCGCGCCGCCGATCGCCACCGCGTCGCCGGACACGATGTTGAACACGCCCGGCGGAATGCCAGCCCGCTCGGCCAGCACCGCGAGTGCGAACGCCGACAAAGGCGTTTCCTCCGACGGCTTGAGCACCATCGTGCAGCCCGCCGCGAGCGCCGGCCCCGCCTTGCGGGTAATCATCGCCAGCGGGAAATTCCACGGCGTGATGGCGGCGACCACGCCGACCGGTTCGCGCGTCACGATAATTTTCGCGCGCGGATTCGGGCTCGGAATCACGTCGCCGTAACTGCGTTTCGCCTCCTCGGCGAACCATTCGAAGAAACTGGCCGCGTAGGCCACTTCGCCGCGCGCTTCGGCGAGCGGCTTGCCCTGTTCACGCGTCAGCAGTTCGGCAAGCGCATCGCGATGCTCGAGCATCAGTTCGCCCCAGCGCCGGACGCGCGCACCGCGTTCTTTCGCGGTCAGCTTGCGCCATGCCGGGAACGCGCGCTCGGCAGCGGAAATCGCTTGCAGCGTTTCCGCCGTGCCGCCTTTTGCCACCTGCGCGACGACTTCGCCCGTCGCGGGATTCAGCACGGCATACGTGGTCGCGCTTTCGTACCACTCGCCGCCGATGTAGTGTCCGGTCCGCAGAAATTCGCTCATGCCGCCTTCTCCAGTTCTTCGACGAACGTGCCTTGCGCGAGACGCGCTTCGCGGGCAATCCGTTTACCGGCCGTGTAGTCGTTGATCAGATCGCACGGCGTGTAATTGCGTTCGAGTTCGAAGAGTTCGTCGTCGGTGAGTTTCGTCCCGAGCGCGGCCACTGCGCTGTCGAACTGAGCCGGCGTGTCCGCGCCGACCAGCATGCTCGACACGCCGCCATGATTGAGCACCCACGCCTGGGCGATCTGCGCTGCCGACACACCGCGCCGCGCCGCCACTCTTGCCACCGACGCGGCAATGTCGCGCGAAGCCATGTCGCCGTACATTTGCGCCGTGAAAAAATCGGTCTGATTGCGCGTCGAATTCGGATCGCAGGTCAACAAACCGCGCGCCAGCGGACTGAATACCGACACGCCGACACCCTGATCCTGGCAATACGGAATCATTTCGCGCTCTTCCTCGCGATAGGCGAGGTTGAGCTGCAATTGCATGTTGATGGGCTTGTGCCAGCCGTTGCGCTCGCAGACCTGCATGATTCGCGCAAACTGCCACGTGTACATCGTCGACACGCCGATGTAGCGCGCCTTGCCGGCTCGCACGATGTCGTTGAGCGCGCCCATGGTTTCCTCGACGGGCGTGTTCACGTCGAAGAAATGCAGCATGTAGATATCGACGTAGTCCATGCCGAGTCGCGTCAGCGATGCGTCGATGCCGTCCATGATGTGCTTGCGCGAATGGCCGCCCGCGTTCTGATAAACGCCCATGTCGTAGCCGACCTTGGTCGTCACCACGATTTCCTCGCGGCGTGCCAGACGCTTGAGAATGCGGCCGACCACTTCTTCGCCGACACCCGTCGAATAGAAATCGGCGAGGTCGATGAAATTGACGCCGGCGTCGAGCGCGTGCCGCACGATCGGCTCGCTTTGCGCTTCGTCGAAAATCCACGGCTTCCACTGCGGCGTACCCATGTTCATCGTGCCGAGGCACAGGCGCGAAACCTTCAGACCCGACTGGCCGAGGCGGATGTATTCCATTGCGTTGTCTCCTTCCAGATCTCGATTGCTCAATTCACGCCGGCGATCAGCGTTGGTTCGGGGTGTAGAACGGGTTCGATACGTCGCGCGCGGCGGCGAAGACTTCGTCGCGATGCGGCAGGCCTTTCATCGCCGCGAGAATCGCGTTCTTGCACGCGCGGTAGTTGTTCATGAACACGGCGTCGAGGTCGTCGGTTTTCGGATTGACCCAATTCGCCGACACCACCACCCAGTCGTTTTCCGCTTCGGGCGGCAGCGTGCCGTTTTCGAGCGACTCGGCCACCGCCTTGGCGATGCCCGCTTGCGAAGCGCCCCAGGTCGCGTTGCCGTGGAAGTCGCCGTCGATCTGCGCCTTGTTCACGTACAGCGTCAGCGGTTTGGTCGGCACGCCCGGCCGCGCGATCACGACGAACGGCGCGTGGCCTGCGGAAGGCGTCGCGAGCGCCGTCGCGAAGGCCTGCCCGGCCGGCCCGTTACGCGGACCGACCAGCACGTTGATGTGGGCGAGGTTGACGCCGGGGCCTTCGAAGCCTTCGCCGATAAAGAGTTGTTTGTCCGTCGATGCGCTCATGGTCTTTCCGTCGAAGTTGAGTGGATGACCGATTGTGCGGCGGCGTTTCGACGAGCCTGTATCGATGAGTTTTGATGCGGGGTATGAGGCGAACTCAACTCCGGGTTTCTCCCAACCACGCGCGGCATGACGCACCTGCACGCAAAGGTGAGAGTTTTCGGGAGAGGGACGGCGACGCTTCGCGGCAAGTGCAAAGGTGATCGCGATGCAAAACGTTCGCGCACCTGCCGCGCGCTGTCGAAAGCGATGCAACTGTCCGCGAAATGACGGATGCAAGCTCGCCGAGGCCGGCGCCGCGATGCTTCGCACAGCCTGGAGACACCCGTCAGCAAAGGCTGACGCGGCTTTAGCGGAATTGAGGCGGATGAGTGACGAGTGCGACGGGCGACTGCCGGTCAAGGTGCGCGGCGCGCCAGCGCCAGGCTCACCGAAGGAACGCAGGGGTGATGGATCGTCGCCAGAGATGCGCACCGCATCAGCACGCCTGACTCGAAAGGTGAGGGTTTTCGGGACTTCGCTGCGGTGCGGAAAACAGTTCGCGCGGCTTCACTTCAGCGCCGCAGGCACGCCGCAAACGTGCTCGCGCTGCATGGCGTGAGGTTAAGCGTCGATCAGGAAGCGCTCGCGATTCTTGCCTTCCAGCCACGCCGGCGAGCGCCCGCGACCGCTCCATGTCTCGCCGGTTTTCGGGTTTCTGTATTTGGCCACCGACGGCGCTTTGCGCGCCGCCTTGGGCTTGCTCGAAAAGCCCAACTCTTCGGCGGTCAGATCGTATTCGGCGACCTTCTGTTTGATGTCGGCGATCGCCTGCGCGATTTCCTTTTCGCGCGCCACCGCGACTTCCTTGTGGAGCTTTTCGAGTTGCGCGGTCAACTGCTTGTACGAGGCCATGGCGGATGCTCCGGATGAAATCTGTTCCTGTCACGCACACTATCAGACGATAAAAGTGCCGGATAGAGCCGGCACGACACGCTCAATCGTCAATGGAATCGTACACGCGCCGCTCGAAGTCGACTGCCATCGGAAACGCTTCGATCGACCGTCGCTGGATCAGCATCAATCCGATCATGTTTTCGACGGGATCGGCGAACCAGCTCGTGCCATATGCGCCGGGCCAGCCGAACGAACCCATCGAGCGATAGCCGTGCGCGAGCTGCTGCGCCGGATCGTCGACGATCGACAAACCGAGGCCGAAGCCCTGTCCCGCCCATAGAATCTGTCCGAAGGCCGGCACGCGACGCTGGTCCCGGCTCAGGAAATTCGTACGCATCAGATCGACGGAGCGATGCGAGAGCAAACGCGTCGCGCCGACACGCCCGCGCCCGAGCAACAGTTGCGCGAATTGCAGATAGTCCTGCGCCGTCGACACGAGACCGCCGCCGCCGCTCTGAAAACGCTCGGCGTTGGCCCACCGGCTTCTCGACGGATGATCTTCCACCACGCGCTGGCGCGTACCCGGCTCGACGGCATACGCGGTGGCGAGTCGCGCCAGTTGAGCGTCCGGCACCCAGAACGCCGTATCGCGCATGCCGAGCGGTTCGAAGATGCGCGTGCGAAAGAATTCGCCGAGCGACATGCCGCTCACGCGCTCGATCAACACGCCGAGAATATCCGTCGCGATGCCGTAGTGCCAGCGCGTGCCGGGCTGGAACATCAGCGGCAAGGCGGCGATGCGCTCCAGCCATGCATTGCTGCCGCCATGCGCCTCGATGCCGTTGAAGGCGGCGGCGTACGCCTTGGCCAGCGGTCCGGTTGCCGTGAAGTGATAGGCGAAGCCTGCGCGGTGCGTCAGCAGATCGAGCACCGTGAGCGGCGCCTTGACCGGGTCGGTTTGATCGAGCGGACCGTTGGGATCGCGCAATACGCGCGGCGCGGCGAGTTCCGGCAGCCACAGCGAGACCGGCGTATCGAACGCGAGACGATCTTCTTCGATCAGCATGAGGATCGCGGCGCTGGTGACGGGCTTCGTCATCGAGGCAATGCGAAACAGCGTGTCGCGCTCCATCGGCAGTCGAGCATTTTCGTCACGCGATCCTAGCGCTTCGAAATAGCCGATTTCGCCATGCCGCCAGACCAGCGACACGACGCCCGCCACTTCGCTTCGTTCCACATAGCCTTGCAAAGCGTGAGTGAGCGTCGCCAACCGGGCTGCCGAGAGTCCTGCAGGGTACATGATCGTCCAGAGTGATGGTGACCGGCAGGCGCCGCGCCGAAAGCCGTCATTGATCGGAAGAATAGGATAAAGACAGAAGCGCCGGCAAATGCGTGCGGCAAACTCCCGGCCGGATTCGCGGACAGAACCCGCGCGGGCCGAACCGAGATTTCCTACGATTTGGGCACTGCGCGGCGACGTTCCGTTGCTGCGATCGGAACGTTACCCGATCGCCAGGAACATGCACCGCATGAGTGGATCATGCGGCGGCCGCTTTTTGACGCGCTTCGAGCGCGGAAAGCGCGGCGTTCAGACGTTTCACGCGGCTGGCTTGCGCCGGTACGAGAGTGGCGCACGACATGGAATCGATGCGGCTGCGCCAATAGGACAACGGAATGCGGTCTTCAGCGGAAATATGCGTAATTACGTGCTCAAGATGTTCGATGTCTTTTTCGAGTTGGTGGTGATTCATTGTTTTCCCCGGAATTACTCGTTGAACTGGTCTTAAAAGCATAAAACGTGCCGTTCCGCCCTATTCCTTATAAAGCGGAAATTGTTCCTTGACTTCCTAAAACGCCATTCTGTAAATCGGAAAAACCGTCTGCCTCTTGATGGGCTTGCTTTAATACGAGGATACCGCCGCTGAAGTTCGCGTTCCGTTAGGCGCCGCACCGACTTCGCGTATTGGCATCTCGAACTCACGAGTACGCCTCACGCGCTATACGCGGTAAGGGCTCGTAATAACTTTGCTGAAAATTCAATATGCATCTTAGCGTGTTTAAAAATCCAGATTAGCGTCATGGATTTATGACGACCATGCGCTTTCGCAAACCATCAGATAAACGATGACGACAAGCCGACACGCAGGACGTGCCGCCATGATTTAACCGATAAAAGACGCAAGAAAATGCGCAGGCGCATCACGGGGATAACGCCTGAGTCGAGGAAGAGAAGAAGGATTTATGAAGTGTGAAGCGCCAGCGCAACGGCTGGCGTCGAGCTATTTTGTCTTGCAGGCGTAAAGCAGGCTGAGGGTGCCGTTTTCGTTCGACTGGCGGACGGTATCGAACGCGCCGCCGCAACTCGCGGTGGCTTGCTGCGAACAGGAATCGGAACCGCTCGGGCATTGGACCAGCGTGGTCGCACGGCCGTCCGAAAGAAACAGCGGCGCGCTGCTGCTGCAACCGCTCAGCAAAGCGACTCCGCCAACGGCCAGCGATGCTGCCAGCGCGGCGCAGGCCTGGCGCGCGAGAGACGAATGTCTGCGTTTCATGTGCAACCCCGATCACGTCTTGTTTTTCGATGACGCGATTGTGCCACGCGGCAATTGCGCTGCGTCACTCGCTGCCACGCTTTGTCACAAGTCGATACCGTGCGCCGCAATCTTCTTGTAAAGCGTCGCGCGGCCCATGCCGATCTGCGCCGCCGTTTCGATCACGCGACCGCCGTTCGCGCGCAACGCGTCGGTGAGAAAGCGTTTTTCGAAGTCGGCCATGGCGTCGCTCCAGAGCACGCCGGCTGGCAGCGGCGTGTTTTCCGGCGACTCGTCGCGAGCCGTCGCCGTCGCCGACGCGGCCAGGCGCTGCGCGTTCGATCGACGCGCGGCATGGTCGTGGGCCGGACTGATGAACGGAGCCAGCGACCGCGCGTCGATACGCTCGCTGTCCGACAACATCACCGCGCGCTCCAGCGTGTTGCGCAACTCGCGCACGTTGCCGGGCCAGTCGCAGGAACACAGCAGGCGCACCGCATCGTCCTGCAACTCGAAGTGACTCGCGCCGCGCGACTGCGTGAGATCTTCGAGCATGGCGTAAGCCAGCGCCTCGATATCGGTCAGTCGCTCGCGCAACGGCGGCGCATGAATCGTCAGCACGTTGAGCCGATAGAACAGGTCCGCGCGAAACCGCCCCGCTGCGACGAGCGCGGGCAGATCGGCCGAAGTCGCCGCGATGATCCGCACGTCAGCGCGCACGATACGGTTCGAGCCGAGCGGTTCGAACTCCTTGTCCTGCAAGACGCGCAGCAGCTTGCCCTGCAACGGCAACGGCATGTCGCCGATTTCGTCGAGAAACAGCGTGCCGCCGTTCGCCAGTTCGAACTTGCCGACACGGCCTTTACGATCCGCGCCGGTGTAGGCGCCGGGCGCGGCGCCGAAGAACTCGACTTCGAGCAACGTGTCGGGCATGGCCGCGACGTTGACCGTCACGAGCGGCTGCGCGGCGCGCGCCGAACCGCCGTGAATCGCGTGGGCCAGCAATTCCTTGCCGGTGCCGGTTTCGCCGAGCAGCAGCACGGGCGATTCGACCAGCGCCGCCCGGCGCGCCTGACGCTTGACTTCGAGGCTGGCCGCGCTCGTGCCGACAAAACTGCCGAAGGTGTATTTGGCGCGCCGCGCTTGCGCCAGCGAGCGGCGCGTCGCGATCAGCTCTTCCTGCACGCGCGAGTAGTGCGAAAAGAGCGGCGTCAGCGCTTTGAGTTCGTCGAACAACGCGAAGCCGACCGCGCCGACCGTCTCGCCGGCATCGTCCTTGAGCGGCAAACGCGTGACGACCAGCGGCTCGCGATCCGTCTCCAGCACGTCGAGCAGAATCGGCTTGCCGGTGGTCACGACCTCGCGCATCAAACTATTCGGAATCACCGCTTCGCAATCGCGGCCGATGGCCTGCTCGGGGTCCGAGAAACCGAAACGCGCCGCGTAGCGCTTGTTGATCCACACGACGCGAGCCTCGGCGTCGACGATGAACGTGCCTTCGCTGAAATTTTCGAAAGTGCGGAAGAGCGAATCCATCGCACGGCGCAGCACGTCGCCGTAGGTGGCGGGCAAACCTGCCCAGTCGTTCATCATGGTGTCGCTGTCTCCAACTACTGTTGTATTTATACGTGTCTCGTTTCGTAGACAATCTTATCTCATCGACGAGACGGCCAGCAGGTCCACAGCATAGGGGTTTAACCTCATTTCCGGCCAGATTCGGCCTTTTTGCGTCCCGTTTTAGAGACGTTTGGGTACAATCGGGCGCATCGCGTTCGGGGCGTTTGCCGGGGAAATCAGCGGGCAGGCGGCTGCGAACGTTATGGCATGGAACCTGCAATTTGGGGCGCCTGCCGTGGCCGCGTGGAAACGGCGTACCTGTAGAAGTAGAACAACCAAGCCTTTGGAGACTTAATGTCCTTTGTCATCGTCCTCGCCGCATTGGCGTTTCTGATGTTCGCCGCCTATCGCGGCTACAGCGTCATTCTGTTCGCACCGGTCGCCGCGCTCGGCGCCGTGCTGCTCACCGACCCGTCTGCCGTCGCGCCGGTGTTTTCCGGCATCTTCATGGAGAAGATGGTCGGCTTCGTCAAGCTGTACTTCCCGGTGTTCCTGCTAGGCGCCGTGTTCGGCAAGGTCATCGAACTGTCGGGCTTCTCCGAAGCGATCGTCGCTGCCGCCATCCGTTATATCGGACGTTCGCGCGCCAACGCGGTGATCGTCGCGGTGTGCGCGCTGCTCACCTACGGCGGCGTTTCGCTGTTCGTGGTGGTGTTCGCGGTCTACCCGTTCGCCGCCGAACTGTACCGTCAAAGCAATATTCCGAAGCGCCTGATGCCGGGCGCGATCGCACTCGGCGCGTTCTCGTTCACGATGGATTCGCTGCCGGGCACGCCGCAGATCCAGAACATCATTCCCACCACGTTCTTCAAGACGACTTCGTGGGCGGCACCGGCACTCGGCGTGATCGGTTCGCTGTTCATCATCGTCGTCGGGCTGACGTATCTGGAATGGCGCCGCCGCGCCGCCATGGCAACCGGCGAAGGCTACGGCACGAACCTGGTCAACGAACCGGAACGCGTGGAATCGAAGCAGTTGCCGCATCCGTTGCTGGCGGTTGCACCGCTGGTGGTGGTCGGCGTCGCGAACTTCCTGCTGACGCGCTGGATTCCCAACTGGTACGGCACGTCGTACACGATCGCGCCGGAAATCCTGCCGGGCATCCATGCGCCGGTCACCACCACGATCAAGAGCGTCGTCGCCATCTGGGCGGTCGAGGGTGCGCTGTTGCTGGGTATCGTGATGGTCGTCATCACGGCGTTCGGCCGGGTGCGCGAGCGTTTCGCGGTCGGCACGAAAGCGGCCGTGGCGGGCGCGTTGCTGGCTTCGCTGAACACGGCATCGGAGTATGGTTTCGGCGGCGTGATCGCTGCATTGCCGGGCTTCCTGGTGGTCAGCGACGCACTCAAGAGCATTCCGAATCCGCTCGTCAACGCTGCGGTTTCCGTGAGTTCGCTCGCGGGCATTACGGGCTCGGCGTCGGGCGGCATGAGTATCGCGCTCGCTGCCATGTCCGACACGTTCATCAAGGGTGCGGAAGCCGCGCACATTCCGATGGAAGTACTCCACCGGGTCGTCGCCATGGCGAGCGGCGGCATGGACACCTTGCCGCACAACGGCGCGGTGATTACGTTGCTGGCCGTGACGGGTCTGACGCACCGTCAGTCGTATCGCGACATTTTCGCGGTCACGGTCATCAAGACCATGGCCGTGTTCTTCGTGATCGCGGTTTATTACGCAACCGGTCTGGTGTGATCGCCGTTTGACCTGAGTTTGAAGCTTGAAACGGCTACCGTGACGTCGCCTCGACGAACCTCACGGTAGCCGGCAGTCGAATTACCCAACGCTCGCCGGCCACTCCGGCGACTGCGCACCGCGCCAGTAGCACATCTTCCGGTTTCCGTCCCAGCTTCCCTCGATAAATATTTTTGCTTTGCGCCCAGGCGCCGGGTCAACATCGGCTGCCAAAAAGCCTGTATATTCATACAGTGGGGACGCGCTCGCAACAGCGCGGCAACAATGGCTGAAACGAACTGGCGGCAAGGAGATTTCGTGAAACAGATTGGACTGGCTTTGATGATCGCGGCGCTTTCGCCGGTGGCCTTCGCGGCTGGCAGCTACACGGAAGTCTGGAACCCTCCGGAGGCGCGCGCCGCGGCGCCCCGTCGTCCGGGCAATCTCCATCGGCTCGCCACGCATCGTCACGCGTCGGCGCATACGGTGAAGTTCCATGCGCGGCGTGCGCCAGCTTCCGCGCCCAAGCTCATGGTCAAGCAGAACCGCATGCAAGACGCAGCGCCGTCCACCGAACCGGACATGTCCGACATCCCGCGGCAAATCACGCCCGAGGGCAATGTGCTGCGCGTCACCACGCATGGCGCAACCGCCCAAGTCACGCGCTGATGGAATCGCAGTCTTACCGCGGCTACAGCGTCTGGGGACACGCCATCCTGCAGCAGGAAGGCATTCTCGAGCCGGAGCGTTTCGCGGCGAGCGGCACCATCACCTCGACCGGCAAGCTGGTCGAAGCATCGGGCATTCTGGGCTACTTCGACACCGAAGAAGAAGCGCAACACGCGGGGCTGGAATGGGCCCGCGCATGGATCGATAGCCACAGTTAAGCATTGCGCAAGCGCTCGCCGGAGCGCTATTGTTGGTCGAACGTTGGCTCAACCAGCGTCGCGCAACAACGGGAGGCGACACCATGAACGCAAGCCATCCACAGTGGGACGAGCGGTTCCATCAATGGTATCGGGAGCAGGACTGCTCGCTCCAGGCATTCGCCAGTGTGCTCACACCCAGCGCGGAAGACAATAAACTGCGCTACGCCGCTGAGACACATCACCACATTCCCGTTTTCGATCTTCGTGAGTTGGGCGACGTGCTCGACGATCCGTCACAACGCGCACGGCTCCAGGCCGAGTGGGCGACCGTTTTGAAAGCAGGCGCGGGTGTGCTCGTGCTCAAATACGCTTACGCCAACCTGCAAGCTGTCGACGCGGCCACGGAAGTCTTCGAATCGATCATCCGCGAAGAACGGCAAAGCGGCGTCGCCGCTGCGGACCATTTCGCCAAGGCCGGTGCGAACGACCGCATCTGGAATGCCCAGGAAAAGTTGTGCTTGCGCGCACCCGGCGTGTTCGCCCGCTACTTCGCCAATGCCGCCGTCCGCACGGTGGCCGAAGCGTGGCTAGGTCCGCATTTCCAGATGACCTCGCAAGTCAACGTGGTGCGCCCCGGCGGTCAGGCTCAGCAGGCGCATCGCGACTACCACCTAGGTTTTCAGACGGTGGAGCAAGCTGAGCGCTATCCCGCGCACGTCCACGCCATGTCGCCGTTTCTGACACTGCAAGGCGCAATCGCTCACAGCGACATGCCGGTCGAAAGCGGACCCACCAAACTGCTGCCGTTTTCGCAACGTTACGCGCAGGGTTATCTCGCCTGGCGTCGTCAGGATTTCCGCGATTACTTTGAAACGCACTTTGTTCAACTGCCGCTCGAAAAAGGCGATGCGGTATTTTTCAATCCCGCGCTCTTTCACGCGGCCGGATCGAATCGGACGCAGTCGGTTCAGCGCATGGCCAATCTTCTGCAAATTTCGTCGGCGTATGGACGCGCAATGGAAACGCTCGATCGCGTGAAAATGTGCGAGGCGCTGTATCCCGTGCTATTGGAACAATTGAACGCAGCCAGCATGACGGCGGAAGAAGCCGATGCCGCCATTGCATCGTGTGCCGAAGGTTATCCGTTTCCGACCAACCTCGACCGCGATCCGCCACAAGGCGGCCTGGCGCCGGAAAGCCAGCAAGCATTGTTTCAACGCGCATTAGCGCAAAGGTGGAGCGCGGCGACATTTATTGCGTCGCTCCAGGAACAGGCCGGGAGAAGGGAGGCGTAGCCGCGCCATGTCAATGCAGGTACGTCGAACTTAAACCGTTCTGCATAAAAAGTAATTCGTGTCGTTCGTGTATTGCGTTTCAGCAATACGTTTTGCTTGCGTCTCGCTTACCAATAAATTTAAAAGATCAAATTTGATTGCAGTGTGCTTGACCCCGAATCGTTCCAGTGTTTTGATCTGAACGCGCCACATTAAACGCGCAGAAAAACACGAGAAATAACCAATACAAATCGGGGCACCACATGATCAGAAAAACCATGGCGACGCTCGTCCTGCTGGGCGGGATGCTGGGCGCGCAGTTCGCAATCGCACAAACGTCACCGCTGCCGCAACTCGGCTTCAAACTGGGTGACGATGTCGCTACCGTCAAAGCCGCGCTGAAAACCAGCGCCGACGTCGAACCCATGCCGCGCAATCCGCTTCTGCCGACAAATGTGCCCGACATGAACAAGGGCAAATCGATTCTGCATTTGCGGACCAAAGGCATCTGGGTATTCTTCAATGCCGCGGGCACGGCCGAAACCATCCGGCTCGACGCGCCTTTCTCCGGTGACGTCATGGGCGTGACGATCGGCGAAGACATCAAGAAGGTCACCGCGAAGCTGGGCAATCCGATCAGCAAACCGAATACGATCCTGACGATGCAAACCTATCGCTACGTGCTCGACGATTCCGCCTATGTGACGTTCAACGCCAACGATGACGGCGTGCAGGTCATCTTCATCACGAAATGACAGCGCATCGCGTCACCTCGGCCGTGAAACGTTCCCGGCGTTCCGAAAGCGTGATCGCCAGGACGCTGTGTGCGGCTGCTTTGGTCGTCGCGGTCATACCGCACGCCGACGCCGACGAACGCGATCCGATCGCCGACGATTTGCACGAGACGGTCGTCGCCGTTCCCATGACCGAGCACGGCCTGTTCGGCGACCACACCCGCAATATCGTCGCCACCACGTACATGCCCGTTGGCGCCGGGCCGTTTCCGCTGATCGTGCTGAGTCACGGCAGCCCGCCCAATCCTCACGACCGCTTCAAGATCGGCCGCTACCGCAAGCTCGCGCAGATTCGGCAGTTCGTGAACCTCGGTTTCGCCGTGATCGTGCCGATCCGGCGCGGCTATGGCGCAACCGGCGGCAGCTATGCGGAAGACATCGGTTCGTGCCAGAACCCCGATTTCGAACGCGCCGGACGTGAAACAGCGCAAGACCTGCTCGCGACCATCGCCTTCGCCAACACCTTGCCGCAAGTGGACCCGAACAAAGTGGTGCTGGTAGGTCAGTCGGCGGGCGGCTTCGCGTCGCTCGCAGCGGCCAGCTATGCGCCGAAGGGGCTCGTGGCGGTGGTCAATTTCTCCGGCGGACGCGGCGGCAATCCCTCGCGTCATCCCGGCGCGCCGTGCGGGCCGGACAAGATGGCGCAGACCATCACTCACTTTGCGTCGACCACGCGAGTCCCCGTCCTATGGCACTACGTCGAAAACGATCAATACTTCGCGCCCGATGTCGTGAAAAGCTGGTTCGCGGCGTTCCAGTCGGCCGGCGGACACGGCGAATTCGTACTGGAACCGCAATTCGGCCGCGACGGCCACGGCATGTTCGCGGTGGACCGTTCGATCCCGATCTGGCTGCCGCATGTCGAGCAGTTTCTCGCGCCGATCGTGCCGCTCAGACAAAGCACGCCCCCAGCCAACTCGAACTCATGACACCTCGCCCACTTTTGATCGGTTAGGCTAGCAACCCGACTTTCGAAAGGCATAAAGGCGACCGCATCATGACCTCAAGTCCAACCTTCTGGATGGTTCCTTCCGCGCCGACACCCGTCGGCCCGTTTTCTCACGCCACGGAAAGCGACGGCTGGGTCTTCGTGACCGGCCAGATGCCGACCTCGCCCACCGACGACGACGCGCCGCTGCCGGAAGGTGTGGTCGCGCAAACGCAGCGTGTCATGGACAACCTCGTGCTCGTCCTGCAAGGCGTCGGGCTCGGTTTGCAGCACGTCGTCGCCGCGCGCATTTTCCTGACCGAGTTCAAGCGCGACTACGCTTCGATGAACGCGATCTACCGCGCCTATTTCCCCGCCGACGCACTGCCCGCCCGCACCTGCATCGGCGTGACCGGCCTCGCCCGCGACGCGCTGGTCGAAATCGACTTCATCGCAAAACGACCAGCCTAATGCGTCGACGCTTCGTCGAGTCCGAAGCGGTCACATAGCGCTTCGTGCAGCGAGATGGCGCGTTCGTCCATCTCGGTCGTCCAGCTTTCGCTGCGGTCGCACAGCCTTTGCAACTCGCGGCATTGGTGGGCGAACTGCGTCTCCTGCACGACCATGAACGCACCGGACGCGCTGTGCGCCCAGTCGCGCAGCGACTGCTGATTTTCCTCGTCGACGATGGTCAGCAGCTTCGGCAGATCGCTTTGCAAATGCGTGCGCAGCATCGCCGTGAAGCGCGCCTTGTCGTGCGGATTCAGCGCGGTGGCAGGCTGCGCAGCCTCGGCTGGCGATGGCGTGCGTCCCGCGACGACGGCCAGCAGCGCCGCTTCGAGTTCGCTCAGCGAAGCGGGCTTGGCGACGCAGCCGTCGAATCCGCGCTCGAGCCATCCTTCGTTTTGCCGCTGATCGGTCACCGCCGTGAAAGCCAGCACCGGCAAACCGGCATTCAGCCGATGCAGCGCGTCGAGCAACTCATGGCCGTCCATGAGCGGCATGTGAATGTCGGTCAGCACCACGTCGAAGGTGGCCGCGTCGAATGCCGCCAGCGCCTCGCGCCCGTCCTTCGTGATCGTCGGCGCGCAACCCAGCGTGTCGAGTTGTTCGACGATCAACGTCTGGATCAAAGGATTGTCTTCTGCAATCAGAACCTTCAAACCTCGCAGCGCGGGATCGAACGCCGGCGGCGGTGGCGGCGCGCGCTTGCCGCTCTCCGACAGGTCGGCGTGGTCCGTGAGGTTTGCACCGGAAGCCGCCAGTTCGACCGCCGCGAGAATTGCCGCGTGACTGAAGCTCGTCACTTCCAGCACACCGTCTGCCCGCACGACGGGCCGATGCGGACCGCTGCGCGTGATCCACGCGACGCCGGTCGCCTGGACGGCGCGCAGTTCGGCAAGCTCGTCGAGGGAATATTCGCCGGTCATCACCAACGCGTCCGGGCGGCTCGCTTGCAATCGTGACCGCGCGCTGTCCACCGATGTCACCGCATGCGCCGTCCAACCGGCACGCTGTAGCCATTCGCCGATCAGTTCACCGGCGTCGGGTTCCTGACACACCACGAGCACGGACCCGCGATGCGCGGGCGCGTCGGATGCCACCTTCGCCGACGCGTCATGCACGGCCGTCAGCGGAATCGAGACGCTGAACGCGCTGCCGACGCCCGCCACGCTTTCCACGTCGATATGGCCGCCCATCAGCTTGCACAGCCGTTCGCAGATGGACAGCCCCAGGCCGGTGCCGCCGAAGCGGCTCGACGTGCCCGGATCGCCTTGCTCGAACGGCCTGAAAACGCGCGCGACCAGCGCCTGATCCATGCCGATGCCCGAATCGCTGACCCGGCATACGAGAACCGGACGTCCATGGGCATCGTCTTGCAGTTGCGCCGTCAGAACGATCTTGCCGCGCAGCGTGAATTTGAATGCGTTGCTCAGCAGGTTATTCACGATCTGCGCTATGCGCGTGCGATCGCCCTGCATCACACAATCGAGCGTAGGCGACAGCAAGGCGTAGAAGCGGATCGCCTGATCGGCTTTGATCGGCGCGTAGGACAGCGCGATGTTCTCGAAGGCGTCGATCAGACGGAACGGTTCGCTGACCAGCTTCATCTCGCCCGCGTCGATCTTCGAGAAGTCGAGAATATCGTCGACGATGCGGCGCAATGCGTCGGCCGCGACGTTCAACGTGCCGAGCCGCTGCGCGTGGGCGTCGAGTCCCGGCGTGCGGGCGAACAGTTCGAGATTGCCGAGCAACGCATTCAACGGCGTGCGGATTTCATGACTCATCGAGGCGAAGAAATTCGAGCGCGCGCGCAGCATTGCGTCGCTGGTCTGCTGCGCGAGGCGCAACTGCTGTTCGAGTTCGTGTTGCGCGGTCACGTCGAGAATGGCGCAGAACAACACGTCTTCGCCGGCATAGCGCGCCGGCGCGTAGGTGAACTGCAGGAACCGGCCGCCGCCCGCCGCGCTGTCGCCGGCCGGCAAAGCTTGCGCGGGCGCGACGAATGCCGTCATGGTCGTCAGTTCGGCGCTCGAAGCAGGATCCTGCGCATGGGCTGAAAACTCGCCGACGATATGCGCCGGCAAACGCGCGCCGCCCGGCTCCAGCTTCAACAGCGCAACGGCCGGCTCGTTGGCGGTGATGATCGAGTAATTGCCTTGCCGCACGATGCACAAGCCGACCGGCGTCGCGCTGACGAGCACATGATTCAGGGTCTCGCTTTGCAACGCGCGCGACGTCTCCTCAAACGTCTTGCGCAACAGACGCAGCCCCCAGAAGCGCGACATCGCCGCGATCGCCAGCAGGATCAGCAGCGCCGCGCCGGCCAGCAAGGTCAGCTGGCCGCTGAGTATGGCGAGCATCGAAGGCCACGAGATGTAGCCCACCAGCGAGCCGAGGCCGGTCGTCAGCGGCTCGCTGAGCACGACGCCGTCGCGCGTGTAAAGGTACTTGCCGGAAGGAGAGCGCGCCGCCAGATCCAGCAACTTCGCTTCGATCACCGCGCCTAGCGGCGGCGACGCAACCACCAGCCGATGAGCGGCCGTGGTCAGCAGAAGCGAACCTTCGTGCGTGGGCCGCTCCAGATGCGCCGCCAGCACGTCCACCGGAATGCTCATGACGATCAGCACGCTGGGTCGATCGCCGTCGTAGTAGACGCTGACGGCCGAGACGACGCGCCGGCCTTGCAGCGGATCGCGATACGGACCTACCCAGACTTGCTCGCCCTTGCGCGGCAGACGCTCGCCGGTTTGCGCCAGCAATTCGCGTTCGACGCCCTCGCGCAGCGTGCCGATGATCGCCGGCCGCAGCGGCGGCGGCGAACTCGCGCCGCCGTTCGTGGCCTGCCCGAGCGACGGCATGATTGCCGCGTAGTTGCGCGTCAGTCCGATCAGCATCGCGCGACGCGCCGGTTCGTCGGAGAGCTGGCTGGTCAGCGTGGCGCGCGTGGCTTCGTAAAGCCGCCAGAGGTTCGTGCCCAGTTGCGGGCCCCATGCCGCGCGCGTGGCGTCGTCCACCAGCAGATCGAACGAGGCATCGAGCCGGTCGACCGTGCCGCGCGCATAGCCGTCGCGCCGGATCGACGCTTCGATGCCGTTGTCCACCGGCAGCACGTTGGCAGTGTCGTGGTAGTAGTCGAGCGTGAATTCCGCGTTACGCAGACGCAATGCTTCGCGATGCAGAAGGAGGGAAATGTCGCGGGCGTTCTGAATGGCGATGACGCGCCGGTAGTCGAGCTGATTCTTCGCGGCCAGCGCGGCCAGCAGCAACGCGACGATCACGACCAGCAGCATCAGCGCGCCGGTCGCTGCCAGATACGCACGCCGCTGACGTTTCGCGCTCTCGGCAAGCGACGCGAACGCGTTTGCCAGCGACGCTGTAGTGCGATCGAGGACTTTCTGCATCGGCTCGCCAGGAGGACGGGTGCACCGGCAGACCGCTGTCGTCGACGGCACGAAATGCGTCTGCAGGCCTTATACCGGCGCAGTGTAGCGCTTTTGACGCACCGGCGCGACGCGTCGACTGGCGCTCGTCTGCGGCCGGCGGCGATGCGAAAGATCCGGAAAGCAACTCTGCATTAACGGCGCAAAGACGGCTAAACCTGAGTGGTTTACTGGGAAACCCTAAAGTGCTGGGGGTTATTGCCGTTAATCCTTGCATAGCTGTAAGGACCGCGTTCGCGCGGACGCACTGCAAGGAAAGCCATGCGCAACAACCAGCCCGTCAGCGGGCAAGAATACGAATTCCCTTCGTCACAGATGCTGGTGTCCGCCACCGACCTGACGGGCCGCATCCAGTACTGCAATCCGGCCTTCATCGCCGTCTCCGGTTTTTCGCGCGAAGAGCTGATCGGTCAGCCGCATAACCTGATCCGTCATCCGGATATGCCGCGCGAAGCCTTCGCCGACATGTGGGCAACGATCCGCGACGGCCGCCCGTGGACCGCGCTCGTCAAGAACCGCCGCAAGAACGGCGATCACTACTGGGTGCAGGCCAACGTCACGCCGGTCGTCGAGAAAGGCGCGATCGTCGGCTATCTGAGCGTACGCGTGAAGCCGCAACGCAACGAGGTCCGCGAAACCGAGGCGCTGTACGCGCGAATCCGCAGCGGCGAATCGCGCGCGTTCCGGCTGCGGCGCGGCGTCGTGGTGCGCACGGGCGTGCTGGGGCGATTGCAATCGCTAATGCGTCTGCCGGTCGCCACGCGCGCCGCGCTCGGCTATGCCATCACGCCGCTGGCCCTGCTGCTGACCGGCCTCGCCGGCTGGCGCGGCGCGCCGCCCGCGCCGTTCTGGGCGGCCTTCGGCGTCACGGCGCTGTTCAGCCTGCTGTCCTGGCGATTGCTGGCCCGTCAACTCGGCGCGCCGATCCGCGATATGTCGGGCTTCGCCACCCGCCTCGCCGCGGGCGATCTGACCGCCGATCTGACGATCGAGCGTCACGACGACCTTGGCGACGTACTGCAGGCGCTCAACCAGCTGAAGGCGAATCTCGCGGCCATCGTCTACGACGTGCGCGCGCAGATCACCGGCATGCTCGACAACGCGCGGGAAATTTCGAGCGGCAATGTCGACCTCGCGCGGCGCACGGAATTGCAGGCGGCTTCGCTCGAAGAAACAGCCGCCACCATGGACGAACTGACCACGACCGTTCAGGCCAACGCCGACGCCAGCGTGCGCGCGCTCGATCTGGCGAAAGACGCGCAAGCGGCAGCGGCGGAAGGCGGCAAGATCGCCGGCCAGGTCGAGCAGACCATGGCCGGCATCACGGCCGCCTCCAAACGTATCGCGGATATCACCGGCGTCATCGACGGCATTGCCTTCCAGACCAACATTCTCGCGCTGAACGCCGCCGTCGAAGCCGCGCGTGCCGGCGAAGCGGGCCGCTCGTTCGCGGTGGTCGCGGGCGAAGTGCGGATGCTGGCGCAACGCTGCGCGGCGTCGTCGAAGGAAATCAAAACCGTGGTCGAGGCAAGTGCAACCGAAGTGGCGCTCGGCACCGAACTGGTTGCACGGACCACCTCGCAAATGCGCGTGATCGACGAAGCCGTGAGCCGCGTGTCGTCGATCATCGTGGAAGTGGCGAACGCGAGCAGCGAGCAGGCCGAAGGCATTCGCCAGGTCAATCAGGCGGTCTCGCATCTGGACGGCGCCACGCAGCAGAACGCCACGCTGGTCGAGCAGGCCGCGGCGACCGCGCAACGTCTCGCGGAACAGGCCGACGTACTCGACGAGGCCGTGCGCCTGTTCACCGTCGCCGACGCAACGCCCGCACGCGCGGCCGCCACTCCGCCGACGAGCGCCGGCATCGCCGCCGCGCGGCTCGCCGCGCCGGTCCGCGAGGCGCAGGAGTCGGCATTGGTCTGATAGATCGGCGTTACTCCCACCTCGACAGTCCAGTATTGGCCAAGCACGATGGAGTGGTCAGCGCCCAACCGTTGGATGGGCCGGCTGACCCGAGTAACAACGGCGTTTAGAAGCCCGTCCCATTGTGGACGGGCTTTTTTTTGAAGCCGCGACCGGCCGTTCCCTAGCCGACGCGCACGTCACCGCCGTGACAGTCGCGCAGGCATACGGTGCACCGCCACGGGGCACGAAAAATGCAGCCGTCGTTTCGCGGAGTCGCGTTAAACTGGATATGACAGTCGGGCGCACAGACCGGCATGCGGCGGCGAGCCGCGCCAGGTAACGCGCTGCGCCACGCACGGAGCGGTAACGGCCGGCAGGCGCCGGCTTCCAGGGTGTGAGCGTCGCGCGACACGCGCCGCGCCTTCCGGGCCGGACGCCCGTACAATGGATCGAACATCAACGGAACGAGGACAACTCGATGCGCACTACCGGGTCTTCCGGGTCAATGGCCCTGCTCACCGAATACGACGACGCAACGGCGCGCGAACTCCGCTCGCTGCGCCTCGAATCGACCGAAGACGGCAAAGGCATTCTTCTGGTCGAAGTCGATGAGCGCAAGCCTGGCATTCACCGCGAAGTGCGCTACGAAATTACGCCGGCAGAGCTGATCGCGGCAATCCGCGCACACGGCGCCGAACTGCCGGGCGAACAGCACAACCATCGCCAGTAAGTTCAGGCAGGCGCCGCTCGCACAAAGCGTCGCGGCGGCGCCCGGCACGCTCGCGCGGGCCTGCGTCATCCGTTGTCAAAACACACTAGAAACTGACAAAAATCCGTAGATCGGCACGGCCTTGCCGGAGATTCAATCCGCATGCCCGCGTGCGCCGGGCTTTGTCCAGCAATTCCCAATCGTGGTCAAGTTTTCGAGTCAGTTGCACGTCTCGAAAATGCGTCCATAATCCTTGCATCTCTTTCGTTTTCCTACCTGCGACGCTCCCGAAAGGGCAGCGGATGTAAGCCGATGCTACATGATCTTGTCGAGCAATATGGGCCGGCGCTCGTCTTCGTCAACGTGCTGGCGGCTTCGCTCGGGCTGCCGGTGCCGGCGATGCCGTCACTGGTGCTGTTCGGGGCGATGGCCGCCATGCATCCCGGTTCCGTCGGCACGCAATTGATGCCGGTTCTGATTCTGTCGATCTTCGCCACGCTGATCGGCGACAGCGCGTGGTATCTGGCTGGCCGCACCTACGGCGGAAATACGCTGAAAACGATTTGCCGGCTGTCGCTCTCGCGCGACACCTGCGTGAAAAAGACAGAACGTTTTTTCGGACGCTGGGGCGTCCGGGTGCTGGCGGTGGCGAAATTCGTCCCCGGCCTTTCGATCGTTTCGATTCCGATGGCCGGTGCAATGGGTACGCGCTACCGCACTTTCCTGACCTACGACAGCATCGGCGCCGCCTTGTGGTCGGGCACCGGCCTGATCATCGGCGCACTGTTCGCGCAGCAGATCGACATGCTGTTCGCCATGGCCGGACGTCTGGGCCGTACCGCCGCGCTGGTCGCGCTCGCGCTGCTGGTTCTGTATGCCGGCTACCGCTGGTATCGCCGCCGTCAGTTGACGGCCACGCTCGCGTCGCAACGCATCGAAATCGACGAACTGGCCACGCTGGTGTCGGCCGGCAAAACGCCGGTGCTGTTCGATATCCGTTCACAGGAAAAGCGTAAGCTCGATCCTTTCGTGATCCCGGGTTCGCAATTCGCCGACGAACGTCAGCTCGACGAGATCATCGCGACCTACCCGCACGATCAGAAAGTGGTGATTTACTGTTCCTGCCCGAACGAGATTTCCGCGGCATGGATGGCCAAGCAGATGAACGAAGCCGGCTTCTCCGACGTGCTGCCGTTGCGCGGCGGCATGGAAGCCTGGCGCGACTCGGGCAAGCCGGTGGATGCGCTGCCCGACACGCCGCCGCCCGAAGTGGCGGTGGACGATATCGCGCCCAAGGCCGTGTAGCGCAGCAGCGCCCCTATTCGCGCGTTTCACGCGCCCGCGCCGCTTCCGCCCACGTGTCGATCAATCAGGATGAACACAGAAGGAGCGGTTCAATGCTGTCGACTCAAGAAGCTGAAGGACAACAAACGGTTGTCGCCGACGCGCCGTTTTCGTCGCTCGCAACACGCATGCATCAGATGTTCCCCGCACTCACCTGCGAAGAAATCAAGCGGCTGCGCAAGTTCGGCGAAGTGGGTCACTGGGAAGCCGGCGAATTGCTGTTCGAAACCGGCTACACCGGCCCCGGCATGTTCGTGGTGCTCGAAGGACGCGTGAAGGTGTACCAACGCGACGGCATCGGGCGCGAAGTCGTGATCGGCGAGCATGGCGCCGGGCATTTTCTGGCGGAAGTCGGTCAATTGTCGGGCCGCCCTGCGCTCGTCAACGGCATGGCCATGAGCGCGGTCGACGCGCTGCTGATCCCGCCGGTTCAACTGCGTGCGCTGATCGTCGCGGAAGCCGAACTCGGCGAGCGCATCATGCGCGCGCTGATCCTGCGCCGCGTCTCGCTGATCGAAAAGGGCGCGGGCGGTCCGATCCTGATCGGCAGCAGCAACGACAGCCGTCTCGTCATGCTGCAAGGTTTTCTGTCGCGCAACGGCCACCCGCATTCGGTCATCGACGAACGCGACGAAGACGCGCTGCGTCTGATCGAACAGTTCGCCGCCGAAAAAGACGACATGCCGCTGGTGATCTGTCCGGACGGCTCGGTGCTGCGCCATCCGAGCATGCCGGAGCTGGCCACCTGTCTCGGCCTGCTGCCCGATCTCGACGACGCCCACGTGTATGACGTGGCGATCGTCGGCGCCGGTCCCGCGGGGCTGGCCACGGCCGTTTACGCGGCGTCCGAAGGGCTCTCGGTGATCGTGCTCGATAGCCGCGCGCCGGGCGGCCAGGCCGGCGCCAGTTCGCGCATCGAAAACTACCTCGGCTTCCCGACCGGCATCTCCGGCCAGGCGCTGGCGGGCCGAGCGTTCGTGCAGGCGCAGAAGTTCGGCGCGCACGTCGCCATTCCGGTCAACGTCAAGGCACTGCATTGCGCGGACTCGCCGCATCGGCTGGAACTGAAATGCGGCGGCCATATCAGCGCGCGCGCCATCGTGATCGCGAGCGGCGCGGTGTATCGCCGTCCGGCGCTCGAAGGCCTCGACCGGTTCGAAGGACGCGGCGTCTATTACTGGGCTTCGCCGGTGGAAGCCAAGCTGTGCAAGCGCGCGGAAGTGGTCCTGGTGGGCGGCGGCAACTCGGCGGGCCAGGCCATCGTCTATCTGGCCACGCACGCCGCCAAAGTTCACGTACTGATCCGCCGCAGCGGTTTCGAGGCGACCATGTCGCGCTATCTGATCGACCGCATCCGTTCGCTGCCGAATGTGTTCGTCCATCCGAACTCGGAAATCGGCCGTCTCGAATCGGACGACAGCGGTCTGTCCTCGGTCGTGCTGAAACGCGCGCTGCCGGACGGCACCGACCACATCGACGCGCGACATCTGTTCCTCTTCACCGGCGCGGACCCGAACACCGACTGGCTGCGCACCTGCGGCGTGGAACTGGACGAAAAAGGCTTCGTGCTGACCGGCACGAACGCCACTGACAACGCCTCGGTGTGCGATCTCGCCACCTCGGTCGAAGGCGTGTACGCCATCGGCGATGCGCGTGCCGGTTCGACCAAACGCGTCGCTGCGGCGGTCGGCGAAGGCGCGGCAGTGGTCGCGCAGATTCATCAACTGCTCGCGGTGTCGGCTGGCGAAGCCGTCGCGCTCGGCGCCTGATACGGCGTCGTCTGTCGACACGTCACGCGCCAGTTTGAAGACGCTACCGCTCTCCGCCGCCCGCACCCTCCATCTGGCCGCGCAAGGTCTGCTGGCGCCGCCACGCCGCAAGGCCGTGAAGGCGGACGTGCTCGACGCGATCCGCCGCATGGCGCAACTGCAGATCGACACCATTCACGTGGTGGCGCGCAGTCCCTATCTGGTGCTGTTCAGCCGGATCGGCGCGTATCCGCAGCAATGGCTCGACGAACATCTCGCCGAAGGCAATCTGTTCGAATACTGGTCGCACGAAGCCTGTTTCGTGCCGACCGAAGATTACCGGCTGCTGCGTCACCGCATGCTCGACCCGAGCGGCATGGGCTGGAAATACGCCGGCGAATGGCACAAGCAATATCGCAAGGAGATCGACCTGCTGCTCGCGCATATCCGCGCGACCGGCCCGGTGCGCTCGGCGGATTTCGCGCGCGAAGCGGGCAAAGGCAACGGCTGGTGGGACTGGAAGCCGGAGAAACGTCATCTCGAAGTGCTGTTCGCGATCGGCGAATTGATGGTGGCCGAGCGGCGCAATTTTCATCGTGTCTACGACGTGACCGAACGCGTACTGCCCGACTGGAACGACGCCCGCGATCTGCCGCCCGCACAGAGCGTGACCGAGGAAATCTTGCGCCGCACGTGCCGCACGCTCGGCGTGGTGCGCGCCGACTGGGTCGCCGATTACTACCGCTTGCCGCGCCGCCCGTATCGCGAGGACTTACACGCACTCGCCGATCGCGGCGAACTGATTCCCGTGCAGGTGGAAGGCTGGAAGCAGGACACGTTCGTTCATCGCGAATACGCGCCGATGATCGACGATGCGGCGAACGGCAAACTCGCCTCGACCGTCACCACGGTGCTCTCGCCGTTCGATCCCGTGGTGTGGGATCGCAAGCGGGCCGCCGCGCTATTCGATTTCGACTACGCGATCGAGTGCTACACGCCGGCGGCAAAGCGCAAATACGGCTATTTCGTCTTACCGTTGCTGAGTCGCGGCCGTCTGGTGGGTCGTGTGGATGCGAAAGCGCATCGCACGCAAGGCGTCTTCGAATTGAAGTCGCTCCATATCGAGCCAGGCGTGCGCTTGAGCGCGCGTCTGGCGGGCGACCTGCGGCGCGCCTTGCAGCGCTGCGCGGATTGGCACGGTACGCCGCAAGTGGAGGTCGCGTCAGCGCCGCGCGACTGGCTGGATGCGCTGACCGCAGAGAGCGCTCAGGAAGCTTAAGCGTCACGGCGCCAAGCGCGCGCCATTCAATGCAACGCCGCCCACGCCAGCGACAGCGAGAACACGCCCAGCACGATCGACGCCCCCCGCTGCACCTTCACCGGATTCAGCCAGGCGAGCTTGCCGCTGCCGAGCGCCGCGCCGAACGCAATCCATGCGAGCGCGATCGGCACCAGCAGGCAGGCGAAAATCGACATCGCCGCGAAATACGCCGGCCAATGCGCGAACGCGATAGCCGGAAAGATCGTGCCGGCGAACAGCAAGCCTTTCGGGTTGAGCAAGGTCGCGACGAACAACGTACGCAGGCCGCTCGCGCGCTGCGTCGAAACGGGCAAGGCGACGGCCGCGCGCCACATGTCGACGGCCAGATACGCGATGTACACGCCGCTTGCCACACGCAGCAGCGAAGGCAGCCACGGCAATGCGTGTGCGGCCTGCGCGAGAAAACGTCCCCACACGGAAATCGATATCAGATAGCCCGCGAGTTCGGCGGCGATCAGCGGCAGCGAGCGTTGTACGCCCTGGCGCAAACCAGCGGCAGCCAGCAGCGTGTTGGTGGGACCCGGCGTGATGAGCACGACGACGATGCCAATGGCGAGCATCGCGACAGCGGAAACGGAGAGCATAAAAAGCGCGGTGTTTGAGAACAGTGCGCCCTTTTTATCACAGTGTGTGGACAGCCGAACCATCGCGGCGCGCACCGCCAGGCGAAAAAGGCGGCGCGCCGCGTGACTCAGTGGTCGAGTTTCGCGCGCAGTTCGCGCGCGGCTTCGAGCAGACCTTCGTAGCCCGAGCGCGCATGCTCGGGCAGATCGGGATCGCCGACGAACGCGCCGAGCGTTTCGATCAGGCTATACAGAATGCCCTTGGCGGCGCCCGAAGCAATGCTGCCGGACGACACCTGCTGATCGACGTGACTCAGCGCGGCGTCGAGATGCTCGAGGTGATCGAGGTCGGGGCGATCGCCCGTGGGTGGTGTTGGCGAAACGTCTTGCGTCATGATGAAACTTCGCTCCTGTTGATGCACCGGTGAACAAGCCATCCTTTCATGTTGTTATATACCGATCGTGCGTCGCCGTCCATGCCGGTCCTTCGCGGAGGGAGTCAGGGTGTCCAACGGTACATCAGGATTTTTGCGCGCGCGTCGTCTTCGAGCAGCACGACGTACTCGCCGTTGTCCCGCTGCGCCGCGCTGATGCCGAGATACACGTCCACCCAGCCGGTCGTATTGCCGACGCTCGCGCCGGGCGTCATGTAGCCGACGGCCTGCCCCGTGCGCGCATCGTAGACGTCCACCTTCGCGGTGTACAACTCGGCCACGAACACATAGTTGCCCGCCACCGCCACGCCGACCGTCGTCGTTTGCGGACTGCTCTGCGTATTCCAGGGCAACGCGATGGCGTATTGCAGAGCGGGTGTGCCGGAACGCCAGTTGTCGTAACGCGCGAGCACCGGGCCGGCCTCTTTCCAGTGCGTCGCATCCCACGGAATCGCGGCCGTGAAGCCGGAAACGTACATCGTGTCGGTCTGCGCGATATAGACGATGCGTGCGATTCGCGTGAACGGTTGCGGCATCGCGAACATCGTCGAACTGGCGTAGCTGTAGATCGGGTTGCCCGCGGAATCGAGCCCCTGCAACGGCATTTCGCGGATCCCGCTCATGGGCGTGGCGAGCCACACGTTGCCCGGCATATCGACCCACCAGAAGCCGTTACCGACCGTGCTGCCCGTCGACGGATTGCTGCTGATCTCGCTCGCGTCCACCACGCCGTTGCCATTGCTGTCGCGCCACAGCCATTCGCCGTACGTCGGTTGGCCGGCCGGCCAGTTGCCCGGCAGCGGATTCTGCGCCAGCAGGCCGGATGGAATCGCCATCTCGCCATGCGCGCTGTCGAATCGATACACGTTCAGATAATGCGCGCCGGGATCGAGCGTGTAGAGAAAACGCCGACCGTCGAAGCGGCGCACCATCGGCTCGCCGCGCACGCCGCGCGGCTGGTGGAAGGCCGGGTCGTCGGGATAGTCGAAACGGTCGAGTGTGAATGCCGCGTACGACCATTCGTGTCCTGCCGGCTGACTGTAGTCGAGCGTGAAGCGCTTCGAACCTGTGTAGACGGAGTTCGGCGTGGCCGGATCGAACGCGGCGCCGTCGACAAAGGTCAGTCCGTACAACCGCCAGTTCAGCGCGCGCGAGTTGAACACGTAGCTCTCCAGCACCGCGCCTTGTCCGACCGAAGCCGAGCCAATGGGGCGTGGTCCTTCGCCGTTCTGCGCGACATAGAGATTGCCGGACGCGTCGACGCCGATCCCCGTGATGCCGTTGAAACGTCCATTGCCCGGCGCGCCCTTCACGACATGAAACATGCCGTTGCGCGTGCCGATCGACGCGCCCGCCTGCAGCGCGCCGTTCGCATCTTTCGTGTAGACGAGAATCTGCTGGAGCGGTCCGTTATCCGCGACGAGAATCTGCCCCGATGGTGCCACGGCGATATCGGTGGGCACCGTTCCCGCGGGCAGCGGCACCGTGCCGGCGAGCAACGCGCCGTTCGCGCTGTAATGAACGATGCTTAGGTTTCCCGATGAAACGCCGCTCATCACCCACAAGGTCGAATCGGTATCCACGGCGAGGCGTCCGGGCGATGGCACGTTCCACGAACGCAGACGCTGCATCGAATTGGCGTCGTAGACCAGAATGCGGCTGTTCGCCGTGTCCGCGACATACACCTCGCTGTCGGTCGCGGCGAGCCCGCGCACGCTGGCGTCGGTGCCGGTCGCCGCGGCGTTGAGCAGCAGGAAACTGTTCTTCGTCGCGTTGGCGCTGTTGCCGATGCCGCCGGTGAACGGCGCACCTGTCGCCAGATTGGCGAGCGTGCGGCGCGTGATGCCGTACCACGTCAGATTGGCCGGCGGAAAATCCGCGCCGACCAGGCCATTGCTCTCGTTGCCGATCGACATGGCGGCATAGAGATAGCTGTGGTTCGTCGCGATGGCGTCGCCGCCCGTGTTGCCCCAGCCGTGCGTCGACCCGGCGACGGCGATCTTGTCGCCCGCACGATAGGCCGCGATCTCGCTGCCGCTTTCGTCCCACGGCGCATTCGTGTACACGGTGCCGTCGACACCGACGCTGATCGCCTGGATATCCTGCTGCATCCATTTGCCGTCACCGAAACCGAAGCTGTTGCCGATCCACGACGTGGAGTAAGTCAGTTGCGATTGCGCGGACGCGCCGAGCGGCAGCAGGCTCTGTAAGAGCACGGCTGCTACACCAATGCGGAATGGGAGTGTCACGGTGTTTCCTTGCGAGGGGCATTGCATGCTCGCACGGAAGAAGGCGGAAATTTATTGCTAAAAAAATGGCAAAGGGCTTGCCTCTGCATTAAATAATTCGAAGCGCATAGTTATATGCGGCAATGCCGACATTTGCCGTGCCGTATTCATTTGCGCGCTTCGAAAGTGGGTCGATGAAGCATGCGAGCGTGAATCGGATGACGCGCTCGCATGCCTGCATGCGTTTGCCTGGTCTTCTACGCTCAGGCGTGTTCCGACGCCGCGGCTGCCTGCGCTGCCGCTTCCGCCGCCACCACCGCCGGCGACACGATCGCCGGCTGACCGGTCTGGCGACGCGAGCGGCCCGAACTCAGGTAATCGGCAATCGAATCCTGCGTGACTTCGCCGACATAGCGCCCGTCGCCGTCCATCACCGGCATCCACGACGAATTGAACTGGTACATCTTCGACAACACGATGCGCAGATTTTCGTCGGTGCTCACGGTCGCCTTGAACGGCGTGAGATGCTCGCCGCACACGCCCTGCCCCGCGCGCGCTGCACGGCGCGTCACGTAGCCGAGCGCCTGCTGGTCGCCGTCGACAATCGTCAGATAGCGGCTATCGCTGTCGTCCATCATCTGGAATGCGTTGGCGAGCGGCGTGTCGGCGCGCGCGGTTTCCGGCTGCGTCGCGGCGTCGCCGGCCTTCACCAGCAACAGACGCTTGAGCGTGCTGTCCTGTCCCACGAACGCGCCGACGAATTCGTCGCGCGGGTGAGCCAGCAGCGTATCCGGATGATCGTATTGCACCAGTTGGCCGCGACGGAACACGGCAACGCGGTCGCCGAGCTTGATGGCTTCGTCGATATCGTGGCTCACCATGATGACCGTCTTGTTCAACTGACGCTGCATCTGGAAGAACTCGTTCTGGATCGATTCGCGATTGATCGGATCGACGGCGCCGAACGGCTCGTCCATCAGCAGCACGGGCGGATCGGCGGCGAGCGCACGAATTACGCCGATCCGCTGTTGCTGACCACCCGACAATTCGCGCGGATAGCGCTTCAGGTATTGCTTCGGATCGAGCGCGACCATCGACATCAACTCGGTCGCGCGCTCGCGGCAACGCTTCTTGTCCCAGCCCAGCAGACGCGGCACGACCGTGATGTTTTCCTCGATCGTCATGTTCGGGAAAAGGCCGATCTGCTGGATCACGTAACCGATGTGACGGCGCAACTCCACCTCGTTCAAGCCGGAAGTGTCTTCGCCATTGATCAGCACGCGGCCCGAGGTCGGCTCGATCAGCCGGTTGATCATCTTCAGCGTGGTGGTTTTGCCGCAGCCCGACGGTCCGAGAAACACGCAGATTTCTCCTTCGCCGACGCTCAGGCTTACCGAGTCGACGGCACGCACCTGCTGGCCGTCTTTCTGCGTAAACGTCTTGGTCAGTTTGTCGAGTTCGATCATGTCTTTTGTACTCCCTTCGGTGTCAGCAGACGTTGCAACGCCTGCAGCAGCAAGTCGGCGACGATCGCGAGCAAGCTCACGAGCACGGCGCCCACCAGTAGTTTCATCATGTTGCTTTGGCCGATCGCGCGAATGATCAGGTTGCCCAGACCGCCCGCGCCGATCACGGCGGCAATCGTCATCACGCCGATGTTCATCACCACGGCCGTGCGCACGCCGCCGAGAATCACCGGCACGGCGAGCGGCAGGTCGACGAGACGCAGACGCTGCCACACGGTCATGCCGATGCCGATGCCCGCTTCCTTGATGCCGGCGTCGACATTGCGCAACGCGAGGTAGGTGTTGCGCATGATCGGCAATAGCGAATAAAGGAACACGGCGGTGATCGCCGGCACCGCGCCGATGCCCTGGCCGAAGCGCGAGAACACCGGAATCATCAGCCCGAACAACGCGATCGACGGCAAGGTCAGCACCACGGTTGCAATGCTCAGCAAAGGCGCCGCCAGCCATTCGTGTCGATTGATCAGGATGCCCAACGGAACGCCGACGAGAATCGCGCAGCCCACCGCGATGCCCACCAGCCACACGTGCTGTGCCGTGAGTTGCAGCAGTTCGGGCCAGTTGGCGGACAGATAGTCGAATACAGTCATGAGTAGGTCTCCGCTCAGGGCAGCTTGTGCGTGCGCAGGAAATCCGCGGCCACGTCGCGCACCGGTTTGCCGTCGATATCGACCTGCTTGTTCATCTCCAGCATAGTGTCGTTGTTCAGCGCGCCGGAAAGCGCGTTCAACTGCGTGGCGAGTTGCGGGTTCTGATCGAGGATCGGCTTGCGCACCACCGGCGTCGCGTTATACGCGGGGAAATAATGGCGATCGTCTTCGAGCGCCACGATGTTGAAGCCCTTCACGCGGCCGTCCGTGGTGTAGATCAGGCCGATCGGCACCTGGTTGTTATGCAGGGCCGTGTAGACGAGGCCAGGGTCCATCTGACGTGTTTCCGCGCGGCTGAAGTTCATGCCGTACGCCGCTTCGAGCGGCTTCAATCCGTCCGGACGATTGGCGAACTCGGCGTCCATCGCGAACACGTGCTTCTGCTTCGGCTCGGCCTTCAGTTTGGCGGCGAGTTGCGAGATCGTGCGGATGCCGGTTTGCTGCGCCACCTGCTGCGGCAAGCCGAGCGCGTAGGTGTTGTTCAACGGCGAAGCGTCGAGCCACACGAGTCCGCGCGGCGCGTCGAGCGCCTTGACGCGTTCGTACATCGCTTTCGGATCGAGCTTCTCGGTGAGCTTGTCATACACGAGCGCGGCCGTGCCGGTGTATTCCCACGTTATATCCACCTGACCGTTCTCCTGGGCGCTGCGCAACAACACGCTGCCGAGTCCGGTGCGGGTATCGACCGTATAGCCCTTCGACTTCAGATATTGCGAGGTGATTTCCGCCAGCACGTATTGCTCGGTGAAGTTCTTGCCGCCGAGCACGAGCGTCGCCGCGCCCGCATGGAGACTCGTGACGAGCGCCGCGCCGATTGCGAGCCAACGTCCACCGCGCTTGAACGCGGATGTCGCGGCGCGCGTTTTGCATTCCAGTCGCGTCGTCATGCCGTCACCCCGCGTCGCGCGAGCAGATAGCGGCTGCTGGCCGAGACGATACCGTCGAGCACCAGCGCGAGAATCGCGGTGGCGGCGGCGCCGAGCAGAAGTTGCTGCTGGTTGTTCAGATAAATGCCCGGAAAAATCAGCGTGCCGAGGCTGTCCGCGCCGATCAGATACGCAAGCGGCGCGCTCCCTACGTTGATGGCCAGCGCCGTGCGTACGCCACCGATAATGATCGGCATCGCGTTGGGCAATTCGACGCGCATGAGCGACTGCCAACCCGTCATGCCGATCCCGCGCGCGGCTTCACGCAAGGCGGGCGACACGTTTTTCATGCCTTCGTAGGCGTTACGGGTGATCGGCAGCAGCGACGCGAGAAACAACGCGACGAGCGCCGGCATGTCGCCGATACCGAAGATGCCGAGGGCGATGGCCAGCACGGCGAGCGACGGCACCGTATTGCCGATGTTGAAAATCTGCATGAAGCGCTCGGCATGACGCGCGAAGGACGGACGGCTCAGCAACATGCCGGCAGGAATGCCGACCAGCAGCGCCAGCGCCATCGAATAGCCCACCAGCAGCAAATGCCGCTTGGTGTAATAGACCAGATCTGGCGCGTACTGACGCAGCGCGCTAGGCTCGATCGCGCTGCATAGCAACGCGACGACGATGCCGATGGCGACAAGACTGCCGATCAGTCTGGCAGGACGTTGAATCATGAAGGTGCGCCTCCTGGTTCGGGCGACGCGCGAGACCGGCCGCGCCGCACAGGCGTCGTGACGACGCTGCGAATGGGAAGTTCGGGACGCGGCACGAGCCGCGAGTTGAACCGAATGGTGCCGGGACGATGCTTTCGCCTCGGCGCGAGAGCGACGTGTGCGCAATGCGCGAGCGCTCCCGGTGACATACCGGGTAGCAAATCCGGTGCCAGCACCATGGGCACGCGCGGTGAACGGGCGTGTCGCCGCGCTAAGGAGAGATGGAAAATGTCCCGATCCAGGACGGCGTTGCACGTCGTGTTCGGTCGGTTTTTCGCCTGTTTCGATTCGCTTTTCGGGATCTGACGGCAAATTTTCGTCAAATCGATGAGCGGATGTCAGGCCGACGGTGAGGGACTTACCGCGCAGGCTCGCGGCAACATTGTCGTGCTGTCGCTTTGCCCACTTTTTTGTCCGGGCTCTGCCCGACGCGTGTCATTTTTACCCGTCTGCGCGCCAAAGCGCATGCCCATCGCGCGGCGAACGGCACGCGATGGGCTCCCGAATAGTCTCACCGTAGCGCGATCGGGCGGTCGTCAGGAGGCCCGAACGCGCCGCACGAAAATCCGTTTGGTGAGATCGAAGGCGACCAGATTGCCGGCCAGCACGAGCACGAGTCCGAACACGGCCAGCGCTGACCACTGGTAGCCCTCGAATACCGTCGACGCCGCCAGCGCCACGATCGGAAACAGCACCGTGCAGTACGCCGCGCGCTCCGGACCGATACGGCCCACCAGCATCAGATACGCCGTGAAGCCGATCACCGATCCGAAGATGGCGAGGTACCCGAGCGCGCCGACATAACGCACTGTGGGCTCGATATCGAACGAGTAGCCAGCCACCAGACTGCCGACGGTCAGGATGCTCGCGCCGATCATCATCGCCCAGCTGTTGGTGGCGAAGGGATGCAGACCCATCGACTGCATCCGGCTCGACAACAGGCTGCCGGCGGAAAAACAGAGCGTGCCGAGAAACGCGACCGCGAGACCGACCCATTCGGCGTGATTCGTCGTGTGCCCGGCCATCTGCTGCACGAACAGGCAGACGATGCCGAGCAGTCCCAGCAGCGCGCCCGCAATCGCAGTGGGTTGCAACGGTCGTCCCATGAACAGACGGCCGTTCAGCGAGTTCATCAACGGCGCGATGGAAAACACCACCGCCACCAGGCCGCTCGGCACGGTCTGTTCAGCGTAGTAGAAGCACAGAAAGTTCAGGCAGAACAGCGCCAGTCCTTGCGCCACGAGATAGCGCCAGGCGGCGCGCGGCGGCCAGATCGGACGGCGCATCAAGCGCAGCAGGGCGAACAGTACGACGGCCGCGATCCAGAAGCGCCATGCAATCGACACGGGCGGCGGCACGGTGCCGAGTTGCCATTTGATCGCCAGCCAGGTGGTACCCCAGATGAGAACGGTGACGGCATAGAGCGACAGATTCATGGCAAACCTACGGCATTGAAAACGGAGGTTCGACTATGCCGTGAGCCCGCTCCCGGCACTTGTCCAAACTTGCGCATTTTTTCGTGGACGCAAGCCGCGCCCGTTGCCGCGCCGTATACTGAGGCCTGTCCCTGATCGCTGCTCGCGCCTTGAACGCCAACCCGCCCGCCTCCGTGATGAACTCGCTTGAAGCGCCCTTCGGCCTTCAGTCGGTGTGTCACACGCTGCGCAGCGCGGACGCCCATCTCGATCGCTTTGCGTGGCTCGGCGACCGTCTGGCCGTCGCCATCTGGACACGCGACACCGAAGAAGCCGAGACCGTCTACGATCGCCCCGGACATCACACGCTCTCGTGCTATCTGGACGGCGGCTATCGCACCGAACGTCAGAAAATGCCCGGCCGCTACGGTGCGCCGGCGCGGCTGTGTGCGTTGCCCGGTGAACACGAGTCGCGCTGGTGGGTGCGCGGCCATATGCACTTCATGCATCTGTATTTCCTGCCGGAACATTTCACGCAGCGCGCCGTGCAGGAACTCGACCGCGAGCCGCGCGAACTCACGCTGGCCGATCGCACCTATTTCGAAGATCCCCGCATTGCGAGCCTGTGCCAGAGGCTCGCCAACGAAAACTGGCAGAACCCGGACGGCCTGCTGCGCAGCAACGAAACCGCGCATCAGGTGCTCAGCCTGCTGCTTCGCGCGCAAGGCGTGCGGCGCGCGGACTCATCGCCGAAGGGTGGTTTGCCGGTGGCCACGCGGCGTCGTTTGCGCGACTACATCGAGAGCCATCTGGCCGAGCCGCTGACACTCGGCGCGCTGGCGAGCGTCGCGGGTTTATCGGAGTTTCACCTCGCGCGGATGTTCCGCACGTCGTTCGGTTTGCCGCCCGCGGCATGGATCGCGCAGGAGCGGATCGAGCGCGCACGCACGCTGCTGCGCACTACGTCGTTGCCGCTCGCGCTCGTCGCCGAACAATGCGGCTATGCCAACGCCAGCCACTTCAGCCATCGCTTTCGCGAGCGCGTCGGCGTGGCGCCTACGGTGTACCGGCAGGTGGTGGGCGGCTGACTGTTTTCATCGGCCGGCACCGGCTGTCGTTTTGCGTGACGGCGCCCATCTGCTTGCCTGGCATAACGTACCAATTCGTATCAATTCGCGATTGATGTTACGCCAACGCCATCGCCAGCACACGCGCCACGTGCAGTGCCTCGACGTCCGCGCCGTCGTGAATCTGGTGACGGCAACTGGTGCCGTCGGCCACCATCACCGTGTTGCTGTCCATTTTGCGCACGGCGGGCAGTAACGAGAGTTCCGCCATGGCTTGCGAGGTCGCGTAATGCTCCGCCTCGTAACCGAAGCTGCCTGCCATGCCGCAGCATGACGACTCCACCGTCGAGACTTTCAGCGAAGGAATCCAGCCCAGCACGGTTTGCACAGGCGTGAACGCGTCGAAGGCTTTCTGATGGCAATGACCGTGTACGAGTGCCTGCTCCGTACGCAACGGTTTGAGCGCGAGTTGCAATCGCCCGGCGGCTTTCTCGCGCACGAGAAACTCTTCGAACAGAAATGCCTGCTTCGACAGTTGCAATGCTTCGTCGCCGAAACCGTAGTGCAGGAACTCGTCGCGCAAGGTCAGCAGACATGACGGCTCCAGACCGACAATCGGCACACCACGCGCGACATACGGCTTGAACAGGTCGAGCATGCGCCGTGCTTCGGATTTTGCTTCGTCCACGAGGCCGGCCGCGAGAAACGTGCGCCCGCAACACACGGGACGCTCGCCGCCGCGAGCATTGAAATGCACCGTATAGCCCGCCGCTTCGAGCACCTGCTGCGCGGCGCGGGCGTTGTCCGGCTCCATGTGATTGTTGAACGTATCGACGAACAACAGCACTTCTTTCAGCGCGCCGCCCTGCGCCGGCGTGCGCGCCTTCGCGTTCGAGAGGAACGATTTCCTGAAGCGCGGCAAGCTTCGCTGCGGCGCGAGTCCGGCCGTGCGTTTGAACCACGCCGACAGAAGCGGCACGTTGTCGGCGAGCGCCATCAGGCCCGGCATGCGGCTCGCAGCGGCGGCATAACGCGGCATGAACGCAACCAGCCGGTCACGCAGACGCAAGCCGTGGGGTTGGGCGCGCGCCGCCCGCGCCTCGATCTTGAACTTCGCCATATCGACGCCCGTCGGGCAATCGCGCTTGCAGCCCTTGCAGGAGACGCAGAGATCGAGCGTATCCTTGACGTCGTCGCTCGCCAGTCCGGCCTCGCCGAGTTGCCCCGAAATGGCGAGACGCAGCGTGTTCGCGCGGCCACGCGTGAGGTGCTGCTCGTCCTTCGTCACGCGATAGCTCGGACACATGGTTCCCGCATCGAACTTGCGGCAATGGCCATTGTTGTTGCACATCTCCACGGCTTTCGCGAGGCCGCCCGACAGATCGTTGCCGCTGCCCGGCGCGCCTTGTGCGCCGCTCAGCGGATCGCGCGAGACATTCCACGCGGACCAGTCGAGCGCGGTCGCGATGGGACGCTCCCGATAGTCCGGCGCGAAACGGAAGTTGCGCGCGTCGTCCATTTTCGGCGGACGCACGATCTTGTCGGGATTGAAGCGATTGTCCGGATCGAAGAGTGCCTTGATCTCGCCGAAGGCCGCATTCAGGCGCGGCCCGTATTGCCACGCGACCCATTCGCCGCGGCACAACCCGTCGCCGTGTTCGCCCGAATAAGCGCCCTTGTATTCGCGCACCAGCGCCGCGGCTTCTTCGGCGATGGCGCGCATTTTCTGCGCGCCGTCGCGACGCATGTCGAGAATCGGCCGCACGTGCAACGTGCCGACGCTTGCGTGCGCGTACCAGGTGCCTTCGGTGCCGTAGCGGTGAAACACGTCCGTCAGGCGGCTCGTGTATTCCGCGAGATGTTCGAGCGGCACCGCGCAGTCTTCGATGAAAGACACCGGCTTACCGTCGCCCTTCATGCTCATCATGATGTTCAGACCGGCCTTGCGCACTTCCCACAAGGCTTTCTGCTCGTTCGCGGCGGGCATCTCGACCACCGAATCGGGCAGCCCGAGATCGACCATCAGCTCGGTCAGTTGCCGCAGCGACGCGAGTTGCGCATCGCGATCTTCACCCGCGAATTCCACCAGCAGAATGGCTTGCGGCTCACCAACCAGCGCTTTTTCAATCACCGGCCGGAACGACGGATTGCTCATCGCCAGATCGATCATGGTGCGATCGACCAGTTCCACCGCCACCGGCTTCAGCTTGACGATGTGCTGCGTCAGATCCATCGCTTGCCAGAAGGTCGGAAAGTTGACCACGCCCAGCGTTTTATGCGCGGGCAGCGGCGCAAGCTTGAGCGTCAACTGACGGCTGAACGCGAGCGTACCTTCGGAGCCCACCAGCAGATGCGCGAGATTGGCGCTGCCGTCGTCGGTGTAGGCGCGCGGATTCTGGCAGTCGAACAGGTCGATGTTGTAGCCGGCCACGCGACGCAGAACCTTCGGCACGCGCTCCACGATCTCATCGCGCTCACGCTGCGCAATGCGCGTCACGCCTTCGAGTATCTGTTGCAAACGCGCGCCTTGCGGCGCCTCGCGCAACGAGGCGAAGCGCGCTTCGCTGCCATCCGCGAGAATCGCGTCGATGGCCTCGACGTTGTGCACCATGTTGCCGTATTCGATCGAGCGCGAGCCGCACGAATTGTTGCCGGCCATGCCGCCGATCGTGCATTGCGCGGCAGTGGAAACGTCGACGGGAAACCACAGGCCGTGCGGCTTGAGCCACGCATTCAGATGATCGAGCACGACGCCGGGCTCGACTGTTACCGTGCGCGCTTCGGCATCGAAGTCGACGATGTTGTTGAGCCATTTGCTCGTGTCGATCACGAGCGCTTCGCCGACCGTCTGGCCGCATTGACTCGTGCCCGCGCCGCGCGCGAGCAAAGGCACTTTCTCGCTGCGCGCGATTTCGAGCGCCATGCGCAGATCGTCCTGGTCACGCGGCACCACCACGCCGATCGGCGTGATCTGATAGATCGACGCGTCGGTCGCGTAGCGGCCACGGCTCGCGGCGTCGAACAATACATCGCCGCGCAACGACTTGCGCAGATGTTGCGCGAGCGGCGTCGTCAGCCGTGCCGCCGAAGGCACGAGGTGGATCGGCTTGACGAGTAAAGCAGAAGTGGGGTTCGTCATTTCGTCGCCCTTTACGAAGACAGGCTTAGTACAGCGTGACGCTAAGCGGCGAGAGTCTTTCGATACGTCCGCTCGCCGTGCCCGCGCCTTTCGGGAAAAACATGCCGGAGTACGAGCCGGTCGTCACGACCATTTCCGGTGTCACGGCAATGCCGCGCGAGGTGGCGTGATTGACGAGCCATGTCAGCAGACGGCGCGGGTCGCCGGCGGGATTGGCGGGCGATGCGTCGACGACATCGTGTCCGTCGAAACTGAAGCGCAGCGACGGTGCCAGAAACGGAAAATCGTCGCGGTACGCCGTGAACTCGCCGACGATCAACGCGCCGTGATTCTGCAGATCGGCAAGCTGCGCCAGTTTGTCGACGTTCGGCCAATCGCGATAACGGCTGGCGACGATTTCGATCGTCGCGCCGAACGAGCCGATTGCAGACCGCACGTCGGCTTCGCTATACGGCGAGTCCGACGGTTCGAAAGAACGAGCGAAACGGAAGGCGATTTCCAGTTCCAGCCCGAGCGGCGCGAACACGTTGCGCGGCAATCGTGCGCCGTCCGCGTGGAGATCGACTTCCGGCAGCGGCGCGCCCTGAATCGGGCCCGTATCGGACTTCGCGCCGATCTTCCAGCCGCCGATCCGCGCGCGGTTTATGCGCATAATGTCGTGCTGGATCGCGTACGCGGCTTCGGCGTCGGCAGGCGCCTCGCCCGTCGGCAAGGCGTCGAGCGTGATGTGATCGCGGCGGGCGTCGGCGAGACGCTGGGCAAGGGACGAAGTCACGAGGTCGGAATTCGCGTTCATACGCCGAGGCTCCTGGCGGCATGCGCGTCCGTCGATTCGTTGAGCGCAAACTTGCTTTCGGGTTGCATGCGGAATGCGAGCACGACACCGATTGCCATCAACAGCATGCTGCCGACGAACGGCAATTCCCAACTGCCGAAATAGTCGATCAGAAAGCCGCCGACCACCGGCGAGATGATCGCCGCCAGCGCCGAGCCGGTGTTCATCATGCCGCTTGCGGTGCCCGAGTATTCCGGTGCGATGTCCATCGGAATCGCCCACATCGGGCCGATCGTCATTTCAGCGAAGAAGAAGCCGGACGCGAGACACGCCATCGACAGATACAGGCTGTGCGTGAACATCAGCGGCACGAGCGAGATCAGGCAGAACATCATGCAGACCGACACCATCCAGCTGCGGGCGCGCTTGAGGCTGCGGGTGCGCGTGAAAATCCAGTCGGTCACGATGCCGCCCAGGGTGTCGCCGATCACGCCGGCAAAGAACACGACCGAAGCGAAGATCGCCGACTTCTGCAATTGCAGGTGATAGCTGTGCAGGAAGTACTGCGGAATCCAGCTGAGAAACAGCCACAGAGTCCAGCCGTAGCAGAAATAGACGATCGTGACGGGCCACATGCGGCGAAACAGTTTGCCCCACGGCACACGCGCCGCTTTCGGCTTCGGCGCCGGCAGCACGTCGAGTTCTTCACCCGTGATGCGCGGATGATCCTTGGGATGTTCAGTGAACGTGAAGGACCACACGGCGACCCACAGCAGACTGAACACGCCGCAGATATAGAACGACTCGCGCCAGCCCCAAGTCGCCATCACCAGCACGATGAGGCCCGGCGCGACGGCATTGCCGATACGCGAGGCGGCATGCGTGATGCCTTGCGCGAAGCCGCGTTTTTCTTTCGCGACCCAGCGCGCCATCGCCGAGGTAGCGGCGGGAAAGGTCGCACCTTCACCGAAGCCAAGCAGCACGCGCGCCGCCAGCAGCGAAACGAGGCCGCCGGCGAAGCCCGTCAGCAAGGTTGCGATACCCCAGATCGCGCCGCAGAAAATCAGCGTGCGCTTTGCGCCGAAACGGTCGCTGACCCAGCCGCCGATAATCTGGAAAATCAGATACGGATACGCGAAGGCCGAGAACACAAGGCCCACTTCCGTATGCGAGAGATGAAATTCCTTGCCGAAACCCGCAGCCGCGGTACTGACGTTGACGCGGTCGAGGTAAGTGATGAAGTACATGATGCAGAGCATCACTAGAACGATACTGGTCGCACTGGTCACACGAAACCGCTTCATCGTCTCTCTCCGTTGCAGTGTGTCGACGGCGCGCCTCACGTGGCGCGCTGCGTCGTAGCCCGTCAGCGGCGGACGCTGCGGGGCATCGCATGGTGTTCAGGGCCGCGTTCTGTGCGCGGCTTCTTCGGGATGCACTTCGGCATCCTTCGCTGCGAGTGGCTGACTGCTTGTCTCTTGCTTGTCGTTCTGTGTCGCGCGGCTCGATGCGTCACCGGCCGCGCTTTTTAATACTTGTCTTCAGGCCGCGACTTTCAGACCCGACGCCTTGGTCGGCTGACTCAGCCACTCCATAGCGGCAGGAAGACCGCTTTCCTTGAGCGGCACGCCCGCGAGCCGCAGACCCATTTCGCAACCGGCCAGCGTCGCGAGCAGCATCAGGTCGTTGCAGTCGCCGAGATGGCCGATGCGGAACATGCGGCCTTTCATCTTGCCCAGCCCCGTGCCAAGCGACATGTCGAAGCGTTCGTAAATAAGCTTGCGCACCGCGTCGGCATCCACGCCGTCCGGCATCATCACGCCGGTAAGCACCGGGCTATAGACTGCCGGGTCCGCGCACTGGATCTCCAGACCCCACGCCCGCACCGCGCGACGCGTAGCTTCGGCAAGACGTTCGTGACGCGCGAACACGTTGTCGAGTCCTTCGCCGAGAATCATCTCGAGTGCTTCGTTCAGGCCGTACAGCAGATTCGTGTTCGGCGTGTACGGCCAGTACCCCGTCTTGTTCATCTCGACGATGTCGGTCCAGTCCCAGAAACTGCGCGGCAATTTGGCCGTCTTGCTCGCCGCGAATGCTTTCGGGGAAATGGCGTTGAAGCTGATGCCCGGCGGCAACATCAAACCCTTTTGCGAGCCCGATACCGTGACGTCCACGCCCCATTCGTCGTGGCGATAATCCGCGCAGGCGAGACCCGAAATCGTATCGACCAGCAGCAGTGCCGGATGACCGGCCGCGTCGATCGCGCGGCGCACGGCGGCGATGTCGGAGGTCACGCCGGTCGAGGTTTCGTTGTGCACCACGCACACGGCCTTGATTGCGTGCTGGGTGTCCTCGCGCAGGCGCGCTTCGATCATGTCCGGCTGCACGCCACGCCGCCAGCCTTCGATGCCAGGCAGTCCGAGAAACTCCGGCTTGAGGCCCAGACTCTCGGCCATCTTCTTCCACAGCGTGGCGAAGTGACCCGTTTCGAACATCAGCACGTTGTCGCCGGGGCTCAGTGTGTTCGACAGCGCGGCTTCCCATGCGCCGGTGCCCGACGCCGGATAGATCACGACCGGCTGCTGCGTCTTGAAGATTTTCTTGATGCCGTCGAGCACTTTCAAACCCAGCTCGCCGAACTCGGGACCGCGATGGTCGATGGTCGGATAGCTCATCGCCCGGAGGATGCGATCGGGCACCGGGCTTGGACCCGGAATCTGCAGAAAGTGGCGGCCAGCGGGATGAAAGTCTAGCTTCAGCATTGAACTCCTCCGATTGAATTTTGCATTCAAAAAACTATATCAGACGATCTGCGACGCCCCCAAGACGAAAATCGCTCGCGCAGACCGGTGTTTACCCGTGCTATTAACTAATCTTTGCTGTTCCGATAAAATCCGATCTAACGCGATGTTGAGGGCTTTTGTATGCAAAATTCGGATTTCGATGCGGGCACGAGCGCCGTCCCGCTGATGCCGAAGGTCGAGCGCCAGCGCTTGCACGACACGGTGGTGGAGCACATCCGCCGCTTTATCGTCGAAGGTGTTCTGGAGCCAGGCAAGAAACTGAACGAGCGCGAGTTATGCGAGACGCTTGGTATTTCGCGCACGCCGCTGCGCGAAGCGTTGAAGGTTTTAGCTGCCGAAGGGCTGATCGAGATTTCGCCGAATCGCGGCGCGTCGGTGTCGAAGATGTCCGAAGCCGAGTTGCGCGAGACCTTCGAATTGATGAGCGGTCTCGAAGCGTTTTCGGGCGAACTGGCTGCCGAGCGGATGACCGCCGCGGAGCTTGCCGAGATCAAAGCGCTGCACTACGCGATGCTCGCCTGCCGGACGCAGAACGATCTGCCTGGCTACTACAGCCGCAATCAGGCGATCCACGACAAGATCAATGAAGCCGCGAGAAATTCAGCACTGCGGCAGACGTATATCGCAGTGAATCGGCGCTTGCAGGCGTTGCGGTTTCGCTCGAACTTCCAGATTCCGAAATGGGACAGCGCGATCCACGACCACGACGAAATGCTGAAGGCTCTCGAAGCGCGCGACGGCAAGCGACTGAGCGCGATCCTGCGGCAACATCTGCTGGACAAGCGCGACGCGGTGCTGCAGGTGCAATCGCAAGCGGAAACGGTGGGGACGTTGCTGAAGGCTTGATGAGTCGACGCGGTTTCGCGCCGCGTACGCCGGCTGGAAAGTTGTCCACCTAAAATGTTGGCAAGGCTGTGGACAACTTTCTCACAGCACGGTCAAGTTGTTGAAGTGATGGGGTTTATTGCGGGGGGCTTATTGTTGGGCAGGGGTGAGGTGGTGCAGTTTATGAGCGCACCGCTCCGCATGCCCAACTGACGCCTGGCGAGCGATGCTCGCGCGTCGGAGTCGTTGAAACTGTCAACGTGAGGAAATCGAGAGTTCGCTCTTTCGGCAATAAATCCGGATGCTGCCTGCAAATCGGCTGACCTGATCTTAATGCAGGTTTCGGCTGGCACGTTTGACCAAGGCCACTTGAGGTGTCGGCATGGATTCGTGGAATTGATGGACGACCCGGCGATGCTGCAACCACAATTGTGATGGTTGCAGCACTGGGTACGCGGTCAGTTACCCCTCTGGTGGCTCATCAATTGGGTGTCGCGTGACGTTCAAACGCTTTTTGACCTCCGGGCGTCCCTCTGCGATCACATTGAGCATTGCAACGCCGAACTGTCGCGCTGCTTCATCATCGAATTCGAACTCTTGATCGTCCACAAAAAAGGGCACCTCCATACATCCAGCCAAAAGCGGGGCCAACTTGACCGACTCGACCATTTTCATGATCAATTGTTGCGAATCTTCGACGTAGGTGACAACCATTGAATATGGTGGACGTTTACGCATTAATACGTCCCGTAAAGTCGCAAGCGCTTGTACTTTGCAGAAAACTTAACTTCATATACACACCCCACGATTTTTTCCGGCTCGCTAACGCTTTTGCGAAACCCCGCCTTATCGCGTTTGGTGCATGCTTGCGCATATGCGACAGGTCGTAGTCAAGTTGCATCCCGAGTCAGGGGTCAGCCCAGAGGCTGACCTGGTTTCGCAGCACCAACAGTGTCACTCTTGACCACGAATCGATATCCGCAGTAGCAGCATCAGCGGCTGGCTCGTTACTCCTCAGGGGGTTCGTCCATTGGGTGCTGAGTGAGCTTCAGAAGTTTTTTGACTTCCGGTCGGCCTAGGGCAATCACGTTGAGCATTGCGACTCCGAGTTGTCGGGCCAGTTCGTCGTCAAATTCGACCTCCTCATCACCGTAAAAAAACGGCACCGCCATGCTTGCAGCGACGAGTGGAGCGAGCTTTGCTGAATCCACAGCCTGCATTGTCAATTGCTGGGGATCTTCGCTGTAAGTTACAACTACGGAATACGGCGGATGTTTAGCCATCAATACCCCCGGCATTGTTGATATCGGTCAAAAGCGTTTTCCTTACACAACGCAAAGGCTCGTTTGCCTTGCGGCTTCCCCATCGTGGTACAAAGATCGAGGTCGACCTCATACGCCGAAAAACACGCAGCCTCATGGGATTCGCGACTTCCACACTTAACCATCCCCCCATTACCATTTCCCGGTCCAAAAAGTGCGCTGTAAAGGGTAGATCTCTTCGCAGACCCGGTCAAATCCGGCACAAG
>NZ_JBNDMM010000011.1:0-275158 GCF_050436585.1 Paraburkholderia sp. GAS199
CGGCGCGAGGTTGGCGGGGGGGGCCGCCCCGGGTGTGGGTGTTACCCCCGCGGGGCGATTGCTGAACGCCCCACCCCCACAAAAACCGGGGGGGGGCGGGCCCCCCCCCCCCCCCCCCCACGCCGCTTTTTATGGCTTGAATCGCCGCCTGTTTTTTATTGGCTCTGTGCGACGCCAATCGCCATCTGTGCACCCAGACTGCCGCGCGCTTTCTTGACGTCGTCCGCGGAAACGGCGGGCGCTGCATTGCCCCAGCTGTTGCGCACGTAGGTCGAGATGGCCGCGATGTCGCCGTCGCTGAGTTTCCAGCTGAAGTTCGGCATGGCTGCGCCCGTCGGATTGCTTTGCGTGACGGCGCCGCGACTGCCGATCAGAATCGTGCGCAGCATGTTGGCCGGATCGGGTGCCCGTGCACCGGCGCTATCCGCCAGCGACGACACCATCCCCGTCACGCCCTGGCCCGACGAACGATGACATGCCGCGCAATTCGCCATGAAAAGCGCGTGGCCGAGCGTCATGGTGGCATCGCTCGCGGCGAGTGCGGCAGGCGCCTTGCGATCCGAACCCGGCAAACTCTTGAGATACACGGCCACGGCGCGCAGGTCGGCCGGACTCATGTGTTGCAGCGAGTTGGTCACGGCTTCGGCCATCGGTCCCGACGCGACGCTGCGGTTATTGCCGCCCGTGTGCAGATACTCCACGATTTCGTCCGTCGACCATTTTCCGAGCCCCGTATACGCATTGCCAGTGATTTCCGGTGCGTACCAGCCTTGCAAAGCGCCGCCTTGCAACGCAGCCTTGTCGCCGCCGAGGAAGTTCTTCGCGGTATGGCACGACGCGCAGTGTCCGAGCCCTTCGACCAGATACGCGCCGCGATTCCATTCCACCGATTGCCGGTCGTCGTTCCGGAAGGGCGTGTTATCGAAGAACAACAGGTTCCATCCGAACATCAGCATGCGGATGTTGAACGGGAAGGGCAACTGATTCGCCTCCACCTTGTTGTTCACGGCGGGCACGGTGTCGAGATACGCCTTGATGTCCCGCAGATCCTGATCGCTGACCTTCGCGTAGGCCGTGTACGGCATGGCCGGGTAGAGGAATTCGCCGTGTTTGCCGCGGCCTTCCTTCACGGCGCGAATGAACTCGGCATCCGTCCACGTGCCGATACCGGTTTGCCTGTCTGGTGTGATGTTGCTCGCGACGATCTTGCCGAACGGCGTTTGCAGCGGCAAACCGCCCGCGAAGGGCTTGCCGCCCTCGGCGGTGTGGCAGGCAATGCAGTCGCCGGCACGGGCCAGATAGAGGCCGCGCCTGACGGCGTCCTGCGCGGCGTCGCCGTTGCCGTTGCCGTTGCCGCTATGGCTGGCCGACAGCGCAGCAGCGACATGCGCCGGCGTGTTTTGCGGCTTGTCCTGCGCATGCGCTTCGTCCGTGTGATCCCACGCGAGAAAAGCCGCGCCGGCGAGCAGCACGGCGCTCAAGGAGCCGATGAGTGTTCTCGTGCGCACGTTCAGATCCTCACCAGCGGGCCGGGCGATTTCAGGTACTGCGACTTGATGGCCTCGGCCGCCCACAAAGTCGTGGCGCCGACGGTGCCGGTCGGGTTGTAGCCGCCGTTATTGGCGAACGCGGAAGCGCCCACCACGAAGGTGTTGTGCACGTCCCAGCTTTGCAGGTAGCGATTCAGCGCACTCGTTTTCGGATCGTCGCCGATGATCGCGCCGCCGGTGGTATGCGAGGAAAGATTGTCCATCGGCGAGAACGGCCGGGTAGTCGGCTCGCTGCGCACGACGGTTTTCGCGCCCATCGCGTGACCGAGTTCTTCCGATTTGTCGGCCATGAATTTCGCCGACCGTTTGTCGTTTTCGATCCAGTCGAAGGTGACGCGCAGCAGCGGACGACCGAAGCGGTCCTTGTATTCCGGGTCGAGATCGAGATAGACGTCCCGATGCGGATAGCTGTTGCCCATCACGTAGATCGAGTTGTAGTTCTGGTATGCGTGCTGATACGCCTTCTTCCACTCGCTGCCCCAACGCGGTGTGCCGGGCGGCACACCGTTGGCGAGACCGATCGGCCGGCCGTTCGTCGAATGCACGAGCGCCACGCCGCCGCCGATGAAGTCGTGATGGCTGTGGTCGAAGTTATCGCTGTTGAAATCGTCGATAGCCTGCGCCAGTGCGCCCGCGCCGATGAACGGATTGAGCCGTTCGTTCTCGAAGAAAATCGACGCACCCGAGATGGTCTGATACGCGTAGTTGCGGCCTACCACGCCTTCGCCGGTATCGCGGTCGTACGGCTTGCCGATACCCGAGAGCAGCATCAAACGCACGTTGTCCATCTGATAGGCCGAAATCACGACGATATCCGCGGGCTGCTCCCACTCGTTGTTCTCGTGATCGACGAAAGTGACACCCGTTGCCGTCTTTTTGTCTTCAGCGAGATTCACGCGCAGCACTTCGGATTCGGTGATCACGCTGAAATTCTTGCGCTGCATGAGCGCCGGCATGATGCACGCCTGCGGGCTGCTCTTGGACCAGTTGCCGCAACCGAAGAATTCGCAGTAGCCACAATACGTGCACGGCGCCATGTGCACGCCGAGCGGATTCACATACGCGCCGGAGGTGTTGCCGGCCGGCACGGGGAACGGGTGATAGCCGAGTTCGCGCGCGGCCTTGTCGAACAGCGTGGCAACCCGCGTGCGCTCCAGCGGCGGCAGCGGATAGTCGCGATTTCGCGGACCTTCGAACGGATTGCCACCTTCCTGCAACTTGCCCTGAATGTTGCCGGCGCGGCCCGAGGTGCCGGCAAGGCGCTCGAAACGGTCGTAGAACGGTTCGAGATCGGCGTAGGTCACGCCCCAATCCTGCACCTGCATGCCCTCGAGAAATTTGCTCTTGCCGTAGCGCTCGACCGTGTTCGAATAGGTCTGGAAGTCGTTCGGCAGGAACCGCCACGTCATGCCGTTCCAGTGCGTGCCGGCGCCGCCTACGCCGATGCCGAACTGGTAGGTGTTCCAGTCGCGCAAGGGAAGGGCGGTCTGATCGGGCGTGTTGCGGAACGTCAGCGTTTCGACGGCAGGCGGCTGCATGAGCGCGCGACGCGTGGCGAAACGCAATTCGTCGGTGTCGACGGTAGTGGGGAAGTCGCTGCTGGTGTCGCGCCATGCGCCGCGTTCGATCGCGACGACGTTCAGACCGGCCTGGGTGAGCTCGTTTGCCATCAGCGAGCCGGCCCAGCCGAGGCCGACGATAACGGCGTCGGCCTTAGCACGTTTGAGTGCCATGTAATTCTCCGCTTGTTGCAGTGGGGTGCAGTGGGGTGCAGTGATGCAGTAAAAATGCGTGCTCGTTGCGTCAGCCTCGACGACTCGCGCTGCGCTTCAGCTCTTGCGGCCGATGAGGCTGATCGGAATGATCTTCAGGTCTTCGCCCTGACGGCCGATCACGTCGCGGAAATCGTATTGCGCGCCGGGAAAGCCGAGCATCTTCCAGCCGGCCATGTCCTTGTTGCCGCCGTAGATCGGATCGGCGAAGAAACCTTCGCGCACGTTCTGCAGAACGAGGTTGAAAAACGCTTTCGGATCGACCTGGCCGAGCGCGAGCGCGCCGGATTCGAGTTGCGTGAGAAGCGCATCCTGTTGTGCGGCGGACAGTGCGCTGAAGGCTTTGCCGCCGAAGTTCCGTTTGCAGTGTTCGTCGAGCGACTTCAGGCCGGCGCGATAGCGTTCGGCCGGCGTGTCTTTGATCTGCGGCCCCTGGCTCGGTGTGCCCGGTTTGAATTCGCCCAGCCGGTATTGCGTGGCGGCGCGGCCGTAGTCGCCGCTCAACTGACGGTCGATGAAGAGCGCGCAACCGGCTTCCTTGCCGCCGATGCTCAGGTCGTCCGACGGAATCAGGCGGTCGGCTATCGCTTCCACGGCGGCCACTTCTTCTGCCGTGAAGAACTTCCAGCCGTCCGGCACGACGGGTTCCGGCAACACCACCGGGTCCTTGAACCACGGCATGCCGCCGAAAATCACACGCGCTTTGGCCACCGCGATACCTGCGGCCATCAGGATCATTGACGAAAGAAATTTACGCCGTAACAACTCGTTTTCCCCAGAAAAGCATCGCAGATGCGAACGGAAACAGAAGGCGCGGGAGCGGTCCCGAGCCTTCGATTTCCGTATATTCTAACTGGTTAGTTAAAATTGAGTCAAAAAGCCGGCAGACGCGGATGCCGGCGGCGTGGGGTAAATCGCAGTCTGTCGGAGCGACTCGAAATGGACTCGACGCGCGCCAGTCACCCGGCGCGCGTCGATTCAGAAGCGGTCAGCAGGACCGCATGCGTGCCGCTCAGTCCGGGACGCGTGCCGCAATCTGCCCGCTCAAGGCCTTCAGTCCGAACGTTGCCACGAAGGTCAGCACGGCGCACACCAGCATGAAGTAGCCGGGCGCCGCGAGGTCGCCCGTGCGGCTGATGAGCCATGTGCCGATCAGCGGCGCCGTGCCGCTGAAAATCGTGAAGCTCAGATTGAACGCGAGCGCCACGCCGCTGAAACGCACGCGCGTGGGAAACATGTCCGCGATGATGCAGGCGAAGGTGCCGTTGATGAGCGCCGCACCGAGGCCGCCGAGCAGCATCAGCGGGATCAGGTCCATGCGATGGGCGACTGCCGCGTGATAGAACGGCATGGTGAGCAGGATCAGCAGCAGGGCGCCGGCACGCATCAGATGACGACGCGGCACGCTGTCGCCGATCCGTCCGACGATCAGGATGCCGAGCGACGCCGTTGCCAATGCCACGTTCTGACCGAGCGCCACCTGATGCGGGTCGTAATGCAGCACTTTGTCGAGATACGCAGGCATGTGGGCGAACAGCAGACCGTTGTAGCCGGCGGTGGCCGCGATGGTGAGTATGCCGAGCAGCACCGGCCGCCAGTGTTCGCGCATGAGTTCGGCGAACGGATGCTTCGAGGCGATGTGCTTCATGTGCGCGAATTCCGGCGTTTCTTCCAGCTTGCGACGCAGCCAGAAACCGAGCAGTCCGATCACACCGCCGAAGATGAACGCAAAGCGCCAGCCGTAGTTGGCGACGTCGTCCGGGGTCAGCACGGCATGCACGCCGAGATTCACCGCCGCCGCGAGCAGCACGCCCGAGTTGACGCAGAAGAACACGATGCCGCACACGAAGCCGGCACGGCGCGGCACGGTTTCGACCACGTAGGTGATCGAGCCGGGCAACTCGCCGCCCAGGCAGAAGCCCTGCACCAGCCGCAGCAGGATCATCGTGAACGTGGCGGCGATGCCCCAGCTGGCGTAGGTCGACACGAGGCCCATGCCGATGGTCGAGAGCGACACGACGATCACCGAGACGATGAACACGCGTCGCCGTCCGTAGCGGTCGCCGAACCAGCTGAGCACCGCGCCGCCGATGGGCCGCGACAGGTAGCCGATGGCGAACACCGCGAACGAGAGCACCAGCGCCATCATCGGGTCGAGCATCGAAAAGAACGCGCGGCCGATGAATTGCGCGAACACGCCGTAGACGACGAAGTCGTAGAACTCCAGCGCACCGCCGAGGCTCGCGAGAATGATCAGCCGCCACTGGCTCGCGCTCAGGCTGTCGAACGACGCGCCGCGCACGTTTGCCGATTCGAGGTTTTGCATCTTGTCTCCTGACGCATGGCTTATAGGTCGACCCGGCGCGCCCGCCATGCAGCGACGGCCGGTGTTCGTGCAAAACCTCGCGCACGCTATCTCATGCGTGCGTGGTCGCGTCCGTCTCCAGTTCCACGGTGACGATCTGCGAGATATCGGCGTCGCCGAGACCTTGCGCGACGGCCTGTGCGAGCCAGCGCCGCACGAGTCCCGCGACCGGCATCGCCGCGCCGCTCTCGCGCGCCAGTTGCTCGACCGCGTCGAGGTCCTTCAGCATGGTGCGGATCGTGCCGGACGCCTGTGGGGGTGGTTCGATCATGCGCGGCATCAGCGTTTGCAGCAGCACGGAATCCGCCCAGCCGCCGGCGAGCGCGGCAGGCATGCGCGTGGCGTCGATGCCGGCGTGGCGAGCCAGTCGGGTGGCTTCGGCAAGCGCGGCGATCGTCGTCATGACGATGGTCTGGTTCGCGAGTTTGGTGGACTGTCCCGCGCCGGTGCCGCCCATGCGCGTGACGCGCGCGGCGTAGGCGCCGAGGATCGGCGCGAGCGTGTCGATCAGCGCGGCGTCGCCGCCCGCCATGATGGCGAGCGTGCCCGCTGCCGCGCCGGCCGTGCCGCCGGAGACCGGCGCGTCGATCCACTGACCGCCGGTCAGTTCGTGCCAGCGCTGTGCGAACACCCGCGTTTGTGACGGCGCGAGCGTGGAATGATCGACGAGCGTCGCGCCTCGACGCGCGCGGCTCGCGAGGCCGTCGGCGCCGAACGCCACGGCTTCGACCGCGGCGGCGTCCGCGAGACAGAGCATCACGATGTCGGCGCCGGCCGCGACCTTGGCGGCCGATTCGCAGGCCACGCAGTTCGCCGCCGCCGACTGCAAGGTCTCGGCTTTGGTGGCCGAACGGTTCCACACGTGCAGCGGATAACCTGCCTGGGCGAGCCGTTGCGCCATCGGCTCGCCCATCTTGCCGAGTCCGCAAAAACCGAGCAGCGCGAGCGTCATACGGCGGCTCCGTCGTCGCCCGGTGTGGGTGCGTCGTACGGCCACTCGACATTGCCCGAATGCGTAATCGCGCCGAGGTGCGCAGGACGCACCAGCGCCTCGTATTTTTCGAGCACGCCGGCGAGGCGGCGCTTCACCGGCGGCGGCGCATCGGCACGGCGCCGGGCGAGTTCGTCGTCCGACAGTTCGACGCGCAGAATGCCTTCGCGCGCGTCGATATGCACGCGGTCGCCGTTGCGCAGCAGACCGATCGGACCGCCCGCCGCGGCTTCCGGTCCGACGTAGCCGATGCACAGGCCGCGCGTCGCGCCCGAAAAGCGGCCGTCGGTGAGCAGCGCCACTTTCTCGCCCATCCCCTGACCGTAGATGGCGGCCGTTACGCTGAGCATTTCGCGCATGCCGGGACCGCCTTTCGGTCCTTCGTTGCGAATCACCAGCACGTCGCCTTCGCGGTAATCGCGCGCCGCGACCACCGCCATGCAGTCTTCTTCGCATTCGAAGACGCGCACCGCGCCCGTGAACGCGAGCGACTTGAGTCCGGCGATTTTCAGGCACGCGCCGTCCGGTGCAAGATTGCCGCGCAGGATCACGAGCCCGCCGTTTTCGCCGAGCGGTTCGTCGCACGGACGCACCACCGTGCCGTCCGGTCCGCCGAAAGCGCGCAAGGCTTCGGCGAGCGTGCCGCCGCCGAGCGCGGGCACGTCGCCATGCAAAAAGCCGCCTGCCAGCAGCGCGTTCAGCACCGCCGGCACGCCGCCCGCGTGATGCAGATCCTGGGCGAGATAGCGGCCGCCCGGTTGCAGATCGCCGATCAGCGGAATCTTCGCGAAGACGCGTTGCACGTCGTCCAGCGTGAAGCGGATGCCGGCTTCGTTGGCGATAGCCGGAATGTGCAGCGCGGCATTGGTCGAGCCGCCGGTGGCCGCCACCGCCGCGCAGGCGTTCTCCAGGCTTTCCATGGTGACGAGATCGCGCGGCAGCGGGCCGCCTTGCGTCAGGATGCGCATGACGGTCTCGCCCGCGCGGCGCGCAATCGCGATCCGTTCGCTATAGACGGCCGGCACCATCGCCGAGCCGAGCGGCGCGAGGCCGAGCGTTTCCGCCACCATCGCCATGGTGTTCGCGGTGAACTGGCCGGGACACGATCCGGCAGTCGGCGTGCATTGCTTTTCGATAGCGTCGAGTTGCGCGCGGCTGATGTCGCCGCGCTGCGCCGTGCCTACCGCTTCGATGGTGGTGAGAATCGTGGACTGGCGTTGCAGGCCGGTGCCTGCACCGCCGGGCAACTGGCCGGGTGCGACACCCGGCAGCATTGCGCCGCCGAACAGAAACACGCCGGGCACGTTCACGCGCACCATGCCCATCAGGATGCCGGGCAGGGTCTTGTCGCAACCGGCCACGCCGATCAGCGCGTCGTAGTTGTGCGCGCGCACGAACAGCTCGACGCTGTCCGCGACCACTTCGCGCGAGACCAGACTCATGCGCATGCCCGAATGATTCATCGAGGTGCCGTCGGAGACCGAGATCGCCGAGCCGCGAATCGGCACGCCGCCGCCTGCGGCAATGCCGAGCCGCACGTTGTCGGAGACCTGATTGAGCGACATCGAACAGGGCGTGTTCTCGCCGAACGTATCGACGATCGCGACGAAGGGTTTTTGCATCGACTCGTCGTCGAGTCCGGTGGCGCGCAGGAACGCGCGATGCGGCGCCCGCGTGACGCCGTCGGTCACGCGGCGCGAGCGGTGCTTGTGCAGATTGGTCATGGGGAAAGTCCGTTGTCTTTTGAGCTGCGTTGCAGGGTGAGCCGCGGCGGGTCAAGTTCGCCGCGCCGCCAATGCCGTCAGCCGTTCAGCAGCAGGCCGTTTTCGGCGGCGATTACCTGGCCCGTGATGCCCGGCGCCTGGGTCGCGAGGAACCAGGCGAGATCGGCAATTTCGGCGGGCATGGAGACGCGTTTGAGCGGCGCCTGTTCGGTCATTCTGGCGAGCACGCCGTCATAGGCGTGCGGGTCGAGCACGCGCAGCAACAGGCCGTCGTCGACCATGCCGGGCGCGATCGCGTTGACGCGCACGTGCGGCGCGAGACTGCGCGCGAGCGACAGCGTCAGCGTGTTGACCGCGCCTTTCGACGCGGCATACGCGATCGACGAGCCCGTGCCGTTGAGTCCCGCGAGCGACGAAATATTGATGACGCTGGTGCTGCGCTTCACGTTCGACAGGCCGGCCGATTCGCGCAGCAAGGGCACCGCCGCGCGCGTCATCTGATAGAGACCGATGAGGTTCACGCGGTACACGCGTTCGAATTCGAGCGCGTCGATTTCGTCGAAGGCGTTGTGCGGAATCACGCGGGTCGTGCCGGCGCAGTTGATCAGCGTGTCGATGCGTTGCCAGCGGCTCGCCACGCTGTCCATCGCGCGGCGGCAGTGGGCGTCGTCGCCGACGTCGGCGTCGAAAACCAGGGTGTCGGCGCCGACTTCGCGGCAGGCCGCCTCGACGGCCAGCGCGGCGTCGCGCGTGCTGTCGTCGAAGTTGCCGATCGCCACCGACCAGCCCGCCTGCGCGAAGCGCAGCGCGCTCGCCGCGCCGATTCCCGAAGCCGAGCCTGTCACCACGCAGACAGGCGTGCTCGATTGCGTCATGTTCAGGTCCTATGGGTTAAGTGCGTTGAAACGGGTTGCGCTGATTCAGGTGCGCTGCGCGATGCCGGCGTTGCCCGCGCCGGCGTTCAGCGCCGAAGCGCGTTTGAGCGGCATGCGCAGCACGATGGCCGCGCCGATCAGCAGCGCGACGGCAATCGCGAGCATGCCCGGCAGCAGCTTGCCGCCGCTCATGTCGGACAGCCGCCCGACGATGAACGGGCTCACGAAGCCGGCCAGGTTGCCGGTGCAATTGATCACGGCGATACCCGCCGCCGCGCCCGCGCCGCCGAGCAGCGCGGTCGGGATGCCCCAGAACACCGGCGCGATCGAATTGATGCCGATGGCCGCGACGATCAGCGCCACGATCGACACCGTCACGTTCGACGCGAACAGCACCGAGGCCAGCAGGCCGAATGCGCCGATCGTGCAGCAGACGGCGACATGCACGCGGCGTTCGTCGTGGCGATCCGCGTGACGCGCGATCAGCACCATCGCGACCGCGCTGATGAGCGACGGCACCGCCGACAACCAGCCGATGTTGCCAAGGCTCGCCACGCCGCTCGCCTTGATGATGGTCGGCACCCAGAACGCGAGGCCGTAATTGCCCATCGCGATGCAGAAGTACAGCAGCCCGAGCAGCCACACTCGCTTGCTCGCGAAGGCGCCGCGTGCCGAGGTTTCGGTGCGCGTGACCGCGTCGCGGGCGAGGTCGGCGGCAAGGCGCGCTTTTTCGTCGGCGTTCAGCCAGCGCACGTTGTCGATGCGGTCGTGCAGCACGAAGAACGCCGCGATGCCGACCGCGAGCGAGCCGATGCCTTCCACGAGAAACAGCCAGCGCCATCCGGCGAGGCCGTAGGTGCCCGCGAAATGGGCCATCAGCCAGCCCGAGAGCGGACCGCCGATCGCGCCGGACACCGGAATCGCGGTCATGAAAAGCGCGATGATCTGCGAGCGTCTGGCCGACGGAAACCAGTTGGACAGATACAGCAGAATGCCGGGGAAAAAGCCCGCTTCGGCGACACCCAGCAGAAAGCGCATCACGTAGAACGAGGTCGGGCCGCTCACGAACATCGTCAGGCCCGACACGATGGCCCACGTGACCATGATCCGCGCGATCCAGCGGCGCGCGCCGACCTTGTTGAGGATCAGGTTGCTCGGCACCTCGAAGAAGAAATAGCCGACGAAGAAAATGCCCGCGCCCGCGCCGTAGACCGTTTCGCTCAGTGACAGGTCCGAGAGCATCTGCAGTTTGGCGAAGCTCACGTTCACGCGGTCGATATACGCCACCACGAAAGCGAGAAACAGAAACGGCACGATGCGTCGCGTGAGTTTCGCGTAAAGCGCGGCGTTGTGAGGGTCGGCCGCATCGGTGCTGCCCGCGGACCCCGACCCGTATGAAGGGACGCTCATGGTTGTCTCCAGTGCGCGCGTTCGGCGCGCTGTCTCGTTGCTGGTTCGTTGTTTGTTCGTTCTGGTACGGCTGCGCTGCGTGAATGCCGGACTGATGCGCCGCACGCCCTTGCCGCGAACCGCTGCCTTCTGATGGCAGTGTCGAAAGAGTAGACGCCACGAAGGCGTTGCCGCAAATCACGTTTTCGGCGAAAGTCATAACTGAACAGTTATGCCGAACCGTTTTTCCGGGAAAACCCTTGCCATGCAAAACAACGATCCGATCGAGCGTTTCTTTCGCAGCGGACTCAAACTGCCGCATCTGCGGATTCTCGTGAGCCTTGCTGAGCTTGGCCAGGTCACGCGTGTGGCGGCCGCGTTCCACGTCACGCAACCGGCCATTTCGAAGCAGATCGGCGAAATCGAAGACGCGCTCGGCGTGCCGGTCGTGAACCGGGTCGGTAATGCGCTGGAGCTGACCGGCATCGGCCAGGTGATCGTCGCGTGCGGCCGCGAGGTGTTGCGGCATATCGAACTGGCGCGGCGCGATGTCAGCGCGCTCGCGTCGGGCACGGGCGGTCACGTGCGGGTCGGCGCGGTGGTGACGATTCCCGAACCGCTGATCGCGAACTCGGTGCAACTCTTCATGCGGCGCGCGCCGTCGGCGTCGCTGTCGTTCGCGGAAGCCACGCTCGACCGTCAGATCAAGATGCTCGACGACGGCGACCTCGATATCGCGCTCGGCCGCAACCGCATTCCCGCCACGCAAACCGCGCTACGCCAGGAAGTGGTGCACCGCGAGCCCTTCGTGTTCGTGGTCGGCGCGCATCATCCGCTCGGCGACCCGGACCGTCAGGTAACTTGGGACGATCTGCGCGCAACCCGCTGGATCACGCCGATGCACGGCTCGCCCGCCTACGCCACCCTGATCGAGACCCTGAGCGCGCACGACATCGCGGTGGGCGGCGGCGCGGTCGAATCGAGCGCGCTGACGCTGAACATCGCGCTGATCCGCAGCGGCGATTTCGTCTCGATCCTGCCGATGTCCACCGCCAGACCGCATGTGATGCGCGGCAATATGCGCGTGCTGCCGTTGCCGCCGCTGGAGCCGCTCGGCGAGATCGTCGCGTACTGGCGCGCCGATTCGAGCCTGCCCGCCGCGCAACTGTTCAACGCCTGCCTGCGCGAAGTGGCGGGCGAGTTGATGCACGACACGAGCGGGTCCGCGCTGGATGCGGCCTGAATTGACGCGGGCGGCCCATGTGGCCTGAGCGTCACGCAAGGTTCAGCCAGCGCGCGGCGTTGCGCCAGCGTAAAGCTTCCCGCACGGCGTCGCTCAGACCCAATGAATCGACGCGGGCGGCCGGATCGGTGTCCATGATGGCGAACGGATAGTCGGTGCCGATCATCAGGCGGTCTTCGCCCACGGTGTCGAGCAGCGCGCGGATCGCCGTGGCGCTGTAGAGCAGGTCGTCGTAATAGAGGGTGCGGGCGGCTTCCATTGGCGCGACAGGCATGGCGTCGCGCAACGCGTTCTGACACTCCCACGCGAACTGCATGCGCGGCAGCAAGGTTTGGATCGCGCCGCCGCCGTGACTGAGCGCAATGCGCAGGCGCGGAAAGCGGCTCATCAGCCCGCCCGTGACGATCGACGCGGCCGCCAGCCCGATCTCACCCGGAAACGCGACGATCTGTTCGAGCGACGCCGGCCCGACCAGCCGCTCCATCCCGGCCGGCCGCAGCGGATGAACGAAAATCGCCGCGCCGCACGCCTGCGCGGCCTCGAAAAACGGCCAGAAGCGCGGGTCGCCGATCGGCACGCCGCCCACGTTGCTGCCCACCTCGATACCCGACAGCCCGAGCGTGCCGACCGCGAATTCCATCTCCCGGATCGCCCGGTCGATGTCCTGCAACGGCGCCGCGCCGAGCGCGCTGAAGCGCTCCGGTGCGCGCGCCACCATGTTCGCGAGCGTCTCGTTCAGAAAGCGCGACAGCAACGCGCCGTCTTCCGCATCCAGCCAGTACGACAGCAGTTCCGGCATCGGCGAGAGCACCTGCCGCGCGACGCCGAGCCGCTCCATGTCCGCGCGTCTCACTTCGCTGTCCCACGCCTGATTCGACACCGTGCGATACACCTTGCCCGACACCATCACGTGCCGGTGACAGGGCTGCGCCTCGCGCATCGACGGCCACGGCGCACCCGCGCGGCTGCCGACGTAGGCGGGGAAATCGTGCGGGACCACATGCGTATGGATATCGATGCAGCCGCAACGCGCTGTCGGGATATGAGTCGTCATTCGGGTAACTCCTGGGCTCGTGAGTCTGCTTTAAAGGTTGCAAAACCAACCATTACAGGTTTTAATTCGATCATGGATTGGTTGCTTTTGCAATAGTTTAGGAGACTACCGAATGACCTCTGTTTCAAGCATCCTCGAACGTCCGGCCGCCGTGCGCAGCGTCGACGCCGCCGACCTGTCGGGACACGATCTGTTCGCGCGTCTGCTCGACGCCGCAGCGCAATTGCGCGTGGTAGTGGCGCAGCGCGCCCGTCAAACCGAACTGGACCGTCGCGTTTCCGCCGACATCACGCAGCAGCTGAAAGATGCCGGCCTCTACCGTGTCGTGCAGCCGCGCCGTTTCGGCGGATACGAACTGGGCCTCGAAGCGTTGCGAAGCCTCGCGTTCGAAATCGGCCGCGGCTGAACGTCCACCGGCTGGTGTTATGGCTTGAGCGCCGCCGCCCCGTGGGTGCTCGGCATGTTTCCGGAAGCGGCGCAGCAGGACGTCTGGGGCGACTCGCCCGACGCGCTGCTCGCTTCGTGCATCGCGCCGACCGGCAAGGCCGTGCCGGTTGAGGGCGGCTATCGCCTGAAGGGCCGCTGGAGTTTCGGCAGCAATAGCGACAACGCGCAATGGCTCGCGCTCGGCGCGATGGTCGAGCAACCGGAAGGCGTGCCGCCGCGGCCGATTTTCCTGCTCGTGCCGCAGGGCGAATACCGGATTCTCGATACGTGGCATACGGTCGGTCTCGCCGGCACCGGCAGCAAGGACATCGCGATCGAAGACGAGGTGTTCGTTCCCGCGCACCGCACGGTGTCGTTCGCCAATGTGCTGGAGCAGGAAGCGCCGGGCGCGCAGATTCACGAATCCGCGTTGTACCGCGTGCCGTTTCTCAGCGGCTTTCCGCCCTTGCTGGCCAATCCCGCGGTCGCGGCGTTGCGCGGAGCGATCGACGAATTCGTCGCCAGCATCGCGGCACGCGCCACGCGCGGCGCTTTTGCGGGCGGCGGTGCGTCCATCTCGCAGTTCGGCCACGTGCAGACCGCGGTCGCGCAGGCGGAAGCGGCGGTCGACGCCGCGCAACTGATCCTGCAGCGCGATCTGCAACTCGTCACCGCGCAGGTCGACGCGGGCGAAAAACTGAGCGTCGAGCAACGCATCACCTTGCGACGCGGCCATGCCTATTCGGTGCGGCTGTGTGTCGAGGCGATCGACGCGCTGTACGACGTGGTGGGCGGCACCGGCATCCAGCTCGACAACGGCATCCAGCGTGCCTGGCGCGACATCAACGCGCTTGCGCATCACATCAGCGTGAACTGGCAGGCCGTGTCCACGATGTACGGACAGATGCGTCTCGGCCTGCCGCCGCGCGGCCAGTATTGAAGGAGATCGAGCGATGGTCCGATACCGGAAGCTGGGACGCGTCGAACTGAACGTCACCCAGTTGCAAACCGCCCGCCGTTTTTACGAAGAGATCGTCGGGCTGCAATACGTCGACACGGCCGCCGACGGCGGCATCCGTCTGCGTTGCGATCAGGATCACCACAACGTGGTGCTGTACGAAGCGCGCGAAGCAGGACTGCGCTGCGCCGGTTTCATGCTGGAAGACGCGGCGCAGTTCGCGCCGCTGATCGAGCGTCTCGCGAGCGCCGGTTTGACGGTGCATGAAATCGACGAGCGCACCTGTCGCGCGCGTGCGCAGAGCAGGGCGATACGCGTCTTCGAACCGCTGGTGGGCGCGACGGTGGAGTTCTATGTGCCGTCGGCGGATTCGGCGCGTCCGTTCCAGGCGTCGGTGACGCGCATCCAGCGGCTCGGCCACGTCGTGTTCAACACGCCGGACGCGGCGCGCGCCGTCGAATTCTGGCGCGACGTGCTGAATTTCCGCGAGTCGGATTCGGTCGGCGAGTTCATCACGTTCATGCGCTGCTGGCCGAGTCCGTGGCATCACGGCATCGGCATCGCGCAATACGAGCGCCGCAGTCTGCATCACGTCAACTACATGGTGACGGAGATCGACGACATCGGACGCGCCTTGACGCGGCTGAAAAACGCCGGCTCGGACATCGTGTTCGGACCGGGCCGTCATCCCGCGTCGGACAGCGTGTTTCTGTACTTCCTCGATCCGGACGGCCTCACGATGGAATACAGCTTCGGCATGGAGGCGTTTCCCGAAGCGTTTCCGCGTGCGCCGCGCCGCATCGAACCGTCGCCGGTGTCGCTGGATTACTGGGGATCGACGCGCGATCCGCGCTGCTTTACCGGTGCCGGCGCGAACGCCGCGCCTGAATTCAACCTTGAACGAGTCGGGGAAAAAGCATGAGCACGTCATCTGTCGATAGCCGTGAATTGCGCAATGCGCTGGGCCGTTTCGCCACGGGCGTGTGCATCGTCACGACGCGCACAGAAGACGGACGCAAGGCCGCGCTGACCGTCAATTCGTTCTGTTCCGTTTCGCTCGATCCGCCGCTGGTGGCCTGGTATCTCAACGACCGCGCGCCGAGCCTGCCGGTGTTCAGGGAGTCGGGTTATTTCGCGGTGCACATTCTCGCGGCCGGCCAGCAGGATCTCGCGAGTCATTTCGCGCGGCCGTCGGAGGACAAGTTCGCGTCCTTCAGCGACCGGATCGGCTCCGGGCTCGGCGACGTGCCGGTGCTCGGCGATACGCTGGCGCGCTTCGAATGCCGCACTGCCGCCATCGAGACTTATGGCGATCACGTGATGGTGCTCGGTCACGTCGAGCGTTTTTCGTACGGCAGCGAATCGCCGCTGCTGTTTCACGCCGGACGCTTCATCGAGCACGGCAGCCCGGCCTGAAGACATGACGTGGCGCCAGGTGACGTTTTGCGTCTTGCGCCGCGCTGCATAACAAAAGCAACTGGAGACAATCGTGCGAGGTATGTTCAGGAATCGCTGGTGGATCGTGTTCGGCTCGGTCCTGGGACTGATCGTCGGTAACGTCACGGTCCTGCAGTTTTCGGCTTCGGTGCTGATGAAGCCGATCATGCTGGAGCTTGGCTGGAATCGCAGCATGGTGTCCGCCGCCGTGCTGCTCGGCTCGGTGTTTGCGGCGCTGGCCACGCCGCTGGCCGGCAAGCTGATGGATCGTCACGGCATCAAACGGGTCACGCTCGCCGCCATCACGCTGTTTGCGCTCGCCATTGCGGCGATGTCGCTGGCGCCCGGCGTGCCGGTGGTGTTTCTCGCGATGTTTTCGCTGGTCGGACTGTTCAGCGCGGGACAGGCGCCGCTGCCGTACGCCAAGGCGATTGCCGCCGCCTTCGACCGGCGGCGTGGACTCGCCATGGGCATCGCCATGACGGGCGTCGGGCTGGGCGCGGCGCTGGTGCCGCGCCTCACGCAACTGTATCTCGACCGCTTCGGCTGGCGCGGTGCATACGTCGCGGTGGGCGCGACGGTGTTCGTGATCGCGTTCGTCGCGGTGGCGCTGTTCGTCGGCAACGCGGACAACGTGCCGCGCGCGGCGACGTCGGCGCGCGGTAGTGGGAACGCTCATGGTCATGGTCACGATCATGCGCGCGGCCTGCCCGGCATCGAGGCGAGCGTGGCGGTGCGCAGCCCGCACTTCTGGATGCTCGCGGTGGTGTTCCTGTGCATTCCCATCGTCACCAACGGCACCATCGCGCATCTGGTTCCCTTGCTCACCGACTGCGGCATTCCCGCCAGCCGCGCGGTGGCGGTTTTCTCGGGCATCGGTGTGTCGCTGATCGTCGGGCGTCTGCTGTGCGGCTTCCTGCTGGACCGTTTCTTCGGACCTCACGTGGCGGTCGCGTTCGTGATCCTGCCCGCGCTCGGCGTCCTGACGCTGCTCGCCAGCCGCGATCCCGCACTCACGACGGCCGGCGCGGTGCTGGTCGGTCTCGGCATGGGCGCGGAAGTCGATCTGATCGCGTATCTGCAAAGCCGCTATTTCGGGCTGCGCGCGTTCGGCCAGATCTACGGCTACCTGTTCGCGGTATTCACCGTCGGCACCGGACTCGGCCCCTTCGTGATGGGCGCCACGTTCGACGCCGCGGGCTCCTATCGTCCCGCGCTGACCGGTTTCGTCGCCGTGCTGGCCTGCGCCGCCGTTCTGCTGTTGCGGCTGCCACGCCGCTATCCGTTTCCCGTCGTGGCGCACGGAGAAACGCGGCTCAACGAAGACGCGTCTCCCGCAAGCCTCGCCTAACTTCACTCTTCGACACTCATGAAACTCGTTACTTATCGACATCACGGCAAGACCTCGATCGGCAAAGTGGAAGGCGATCGCGTGATCGACCTGCCGCGCAACGACGCCGGGTTGCCCGACACCATGCTGGCGCTTCTGCAGGCCGGTCCCGACGCGATGGCGCGCGCGCACGCCGTGCGCGGCGATCATGCCGTGCCGCTCGTCGAGGCCGAACTGCTCGCGCCGCTGCCCAATCCTTCGAAGTTCCTCGCGATCGGCATGAACTATCGCAAGCACGTGGAGGAGGCCGCCAAGGTCGGCGTCACGACGCCGCCGACGCAAGTGTGGTTCAACATGCAGGTCTCCTGCATCAATGGTCCGTTCGGCGACGTGCATCTGCCCAAGGTGTCGGACAAGCTCGATTACGAAGTCGAGTTGTGCGCCGTGATCGGCCGTCGCTGCAAACACGTGTCGCGCGACAAGGCGAGTGCCTACGTGGCCGGCTACATGGTTTGCAACGACGTCTCGGTGCGCGACTGGCAACTCGCCACGCAGACCATGACCATCGGCAAATCCTTCGACACCTGCGGTCCCACCGGGCCGTGGATCGTCACGCCGGACGAACTCGGCGATCCGCACGCGCTGCGCTTGCGCATGTGGGTGAACGGCGAGTTGCGTCAGGACGACGAGACGGGCGCGATGATCCACGACATCTACGCGCAGATCGCGCACCTCTCCACCGCCTTCGTGCTCGAACCGGGCGATCTGCTGGCGACCGGCACGCCGTCCGGTGTGGGCGTGGCGATGAGCCCGGCCCGCTATCTGCAGATCGGCGACGTGATGCGCGCCGAGATCGACGGTATCGGGGCGATCGAGAATCGTGTCGTGGCCGAGCCGGCGTGAGTGCCGCAACCCAATCAGGAAGCGCTATGTATTCATCGAACCATGAGCCGTATCAGGGGAGCGGGCGGGCAACGAGTCCCGCGCGTCGCAAGCTCGGCATGATGATGGCCGGGCTGCTGGCGAGCAAGGTCGTGCCGGGCATGGCGCAGACAGGGCCGGCGGCTGGACCGGGCTCGTCTGCGGCTGCGTCGGCGGCTGGCGCCGTTCAGCGGATCGACGTGCATCACCATTTCCTGCCGCCCGTATTCCGGCAAACCATGGGCGAGGAGGCGATCGGTGCGCCCGCACCGAATCGCGTCGCGCCGCAATGGAAAGTGGCGGATTCGCTCGACGTGATGGACCGTCACGGCATCACGACCGCGGTTGTCTCGGCACCGCCGCTGTGGATGCCCGACATGACGAAAACGCGCAGCCTCACGCGCGCCTGCAACGAATTCTCGGCGCAGATGGTGGCCGATCATCCCACGCGCTTCGGAACGTTCGCCGCCTTGCCGCTGCCGGACGTGAATGCGTCGATGCAGGAGATCGACCATTCCTTCGACGCGTTGAAAGCGGACGGCATCGGCCTGATGACGAACTACGGCGACCGCTATCTCGGCCACGCGGATTTCGTCCCGGTCTTCGACGAACTGAATCGACGCAAGGCCGTGGTCTATGTTCACCCGACCTCGTGCAGTTGCAACCGGGGCTTGCTGCCCGACCAACCCGACTCGCTGATCGAGTTTCCGCACGACACCACGCGTACGGTTGCCAGCCTGCTGTTTTCCGGCACGTTCAACCGTTGCCCGGACATCCGTTTCATCTTCTCGCATGGCGGCGGCACGGTTCCGTATCTGGCCACGCGCATGGCGATGCTCGGCTCCATCGACAAAGGTCTGGCCCGTCACGTGCCCGGCGGCGTGATGCCGATCCTGCGCCGCCTGTAGTACGACACGGCCATTTCTGCGAATCCGATCTCGATGGCGGCGTTGCTCAAGCTCGTCACGCCGGAGAACGTGCTGCTGGGGACCGATTTTCCGTTCGTGCCCGAGCACGGCATGGAGGCGACGTTGGCCGGTCTGCGCGAGGTCGGCTTCAAGCCGGCGGAATTGCGCGCAGTGGAGGGCGGCAACGCCGCGCGTCTGCTCGATCGCGTCGCGCGCGAAGGCGCCCGCACCGCTGCGGCATGATCTGTAGAAACAGGAGAACCTTCAATGTCAGCAGTACGTGAGGCGCAGCATTGGGTGGCAGGCGCGTGGCGCGACGATGGTCCGCGCCGCGAAAGCATCGATCCGGCGACAGGCGCCGTGATCGGCCATTTTTTCGACGCACCCGAAGCAACCATGCAGGCCGCGATCGACGCAGCGGCCGACGCCTTTCTGCGTAGTCCATGGAAAAACGATGCGCATCGGCGCGCCGCTGCGCTGAGCCATCTCGCCGACGCATTCGAGGCACGGCTCGATGAGGTAGTCGATACGCTATGCCGGGAAAACGGCAAGATTCGCGCGGAAGCCCGCTTCGAAGCTTCGCTGATTCCTCGCGCGCTGCGCTTTGCCGTCGGTCTTTCGATGCACAACTTCGGCCGCGTGCTGGAAAGCCGGCCCGGTCAGCAGGCGATGTCGATTCGCGAGGCGGTCGGTGTCGCCGGGCTGATCGTGCCGTGGAATTCGCCCGCTTACCTGTGCATACGCGCGCTGGCGCCGGCGCTGGCCGCGGGCTGCACCTCGGTGATCAAGATGCCGCATCAGGCCGCGCAAACGGCGGCGCTGCTCGGTCGCATCGTCGAAAGTGTGCGCGACATTCCGCCGGGTGTGGTGAACATCGTGATCGAGTCGGGCGCCGCCGGCGCGCGACGGCTCGTCGAGTCGCGCGTGGTTCCGGCCATCAGTTTCACTGGCAGCACGGCGACCGGGCGCGCTATTGCGCAAGCCGCCGCGGGTCAACTCAAGCGCGTCGGCCTCGAACTGGGCGGCAAGACGCCGCATCTGATTTTCGACGACGCCGACGTGAGCGCCGCGCTACCGGTGCTCGAAAAGTCCTGCACGGTGTTCGCCGGGCAATTCTGCATGACGGGTAGCCGGATTCTCGTCCATCGCAAGCTGGCGGACGCCGTCAAGGAGGGGCTTGCCGCGCGCTTGCGCGCCGTGCGGGCCGGTCCCGCTGCCAACCCGGAAAGCCAGATGGGTCCGCTGATCGACAAGGCGGCGGTGCGGCGTGTGGATGCGGCCGTCGAGGCGGCGATCGCGGCCGGCGCACGCGTGATCGTGCGCGGCGGCGTGCCGGACGACGCCGCGCTGGCGGGCGGCGCGTTCTATCTGCCGACCCTGCTCGAGATCGACGATGCAAGCTTGCCGATTGCCCGCGACGAAACCTTCGGGCCCGTGCAGACCTTGCAGATTTTCGACACCGAAGAAGAAGCCATCGCGATGGCCAACGACAGCGAATACGGACTCAGCGCTTGCGTCTGGAGCCGTGACGTCGATCGCCCGGTTCGGGTCGCGCGGCGCCTGCACGCCGGCCTCGTCTCCATCAATAGCTGGGCGAATCTGGCGGTCGAGTTCGAGGAGGGCGGTTATAAGGCGAGCGGCACCGGACGCCTGGGCGGGCTCGCGTCCGTGGAGGACTTTCTGGAATACAAGCAGATCACGCAGGACTTCGTGCCGCATGCGCATTGACGGCGCGACGGCGCGGGCAATGGGCACGCGCATTCAGCCCGCGCGGTCATTCCGACGCTTCGTCGCGCGCTTCGCGACGGCGCACGCGGCGCGCCACCGTCAGCTTGCGATTGACGACGGAGGCGTCTTCGCAACTGTCGACGAGGTTGGAGAAGACCGCGCGCAATGTCTTGAGCGTGATGGCGAGTTCTTCGGGCGTCACGCCTTTCATGGACATGCGCTCGATCTGCCAGGCGCGCGGCGCGAGTTCGGCGACGATCGCGGCGCCCGCGGGCGTGATCGAAAGATGAATGTTGCGGCGGTCGGCGGGCGACTCGCTGCGCTCGACGAAGCCCTTGGTTTCGAGCGCACTCACCGCGCGCGACAGGTAGGACAGTTCGGACCCGGTGTGGCTCGCGAGATCGGAGAGCGTCTGGTGATCTTCGTGACGAAGCGCTGCCAGCACGCGCCAGGTTTGCAGATTGATGTTGTAGGCCTTCAGGTCGTCGCTGAAGCGGGCCGCGATGATGCTGGCCGCGCGGTTGAGCAGATAGCCGACCGAGTGATCCAGGTCGTGATCGGGTCGCTCCGCCGGCAACGGCTGGGTGAGCGGAACCGCTGCATTCTGGCTGGTTCCAGGACGCCCGCGCTGGGCACGCGATGGAGGCACGGATTTGGTCATGAATGGCTGTTGCTGCAACAAGGTTGAACCTGAATGATAGCTTAAGCAACCGCCGAGGAAACAGAATTCCTGCGCCGTTTATCACGACGCGGGGCATAAGAATGCCGCACCCGGCGCACAGCAGCCAATCGACGTCCGGGGCGGCGACAGCAAACAACAGGAGACAGCATGCGACTTTCACTTCTATCAGGACTGGTTTTATCATCGATTAGTTGTACGATCTATGCACAGAGCGTCACGCTGTACGGCGTGGTCGATACGGGCGTCGAGGTCGTCGATCACGTCGGCGCAAAAGGGCAGACGCTGGCGCGCATGCCGGCGAACAGCGGGCTGATTCCTTCGCGCTGGGGCTTGCGCGGCGTGGAAAATCTCGGCAACGGACTGCAGGCCGTCTTCGTGCTGGAAAACGGCTTCAATACGCGCGGCGGCGATATCAGCCAGGGCGGCCGGCTGTTCGGCCGTCAGTCATGGGTCGGTTTGCAGAATGGTTGGGGCACGCTGTCGTTTGGCCGCCAGTACACCATGACCACGTACGCCCTCGCCGACAGCGAAATTTCAGGGCCGGCGGTCTATAGCCTGGGCTCGTTCGACAACTACCTGCCCAACGCACGCGCCGACAACAGCGTGGCCTACAAAGGACGCTTCGGTCCGGTCACGGTCGGCGCGATGTATTCGTTCGGACGCGACTCCGCGGGCACCGGCAATTCGCCGGGCCAAGGCACGTGCGCGGGTCAGGTGGCCGGCGACTTCCAGCAGTGCCGCAACCTTTCCGCGTTGCTGCGCTATGACAGCGCGCACTTCGGCGCCGCGGCGTCGTACGAGGACCAGCGCGGCGGCCAGAATGCGGCCTTCAGCTTCTTCGACGGCTTCGCGCCCGCGCCGCTCGGACGCAACGGCCGGGACGTCCGCACGCAACTCAACGCTTATGCGAAGTTCAGCGGCGTGAAGTTCGACGCAGGCTGGCTGGGCCGGCGCGTGGAGCCCGGTGAGGGCGGCCCGGCCTCGGTGCGCTCGGACCTGTATTTCGCGGGCGTTTCGTATCTCGTCACACCTGCTTTTCAGGTCGAGGGCGAAGCTTTCCGCATGATCAACCAGCAGCACGACACGCGTGCGACCATGGGGATGCTGCGCGCGGCGTACTTCCTGTCCAAGCGCACGGCGGCTTACGTGCAAGGCGCCTTTCTGGCGAATAGCCGCCACGCCGCGTACAGCGTCAGCGCGGGCGGGCCGGGCGCGACACCGGGCGTGGGCATGAACCAGACCGGCGCGCTGGTGGGCTTGTCGCATAGCTTCTGAACCGGGCACGGGGGCGCGGGCCGCTTGCGCTTTGGTCCGCATCGGCCCGCATCGGCGCGCATCGCCGGGTTGGACGACACCGGCAGTTTGCGTTTGACCCGACGGGCGTCTGGCATTGAATCACCCGGCCGTTGGCGATACGTTCAGATCGCTCGCGGCAGCCGAATGCTGATCAACCCGGAGGCAACCGTTTCGTGAATCGAACGTGGGCTATTTCCTGCATCCTCGCGCTGAGCGCCGTGCTCGGAGGATGCAACAAGGGCGGATCGCAAAACGCTAATCAGGATGCGGGCGCGTCTGCGAGTCAGGTGCCGGTTCAGGCGGCCTCGACTGCCAGCGGCACGCTCGCCGCGTCGGGTGCGCTGGGTTCCATCGGCAAGGCGCAATTGCCGGGCGAAGCCGGCGAGACCTTGCGTCTGATTAAAGCGGGCGGCCCGTACCCCTATAAAGACGACGGCGTGCTGTTCCGCAATAGCGCGGCGCTGCTGCCGCAACATCCTCGCGGCTATTACCACACATACACGGTGCGCACGCCCGGCATGACCGATCGCGGACAGCGCCGGGTGGTGTGCGGTGGTCCACGCAAGCAGACCACCGACTGCTATTACACCGACGACTATTACGTCACCTTCAAACGGATCGCGGAATAGCGTGCTTAGACGCTGACGACGATCTTGCCGAACTGGTTATTCGCTTCCAGGTAGCGGTGCGCTTCGACGATTTCGTCGAAGCCGAAGGTCTTGTCGATGACCGGTTTCAGCGCGCCCGAGGCGAGTCCTGCCGTGATGAATTCGACCGCCGCCTTCTGACGTACCGGATCGCCGCTGGTATTCCAGATCGTATAGCCGACGATGGTCGGCAATTTGATCAGAAGATCCAGATACGAAAACTGCGCGGGTTCGTCGCTCAACGCGCCATACGCCAGCAGAATGCCGCCGGTTTTCATGGCCTTGATGAGTTTGCCCAGGCTCGGGCCGCCAACCGGATCGAAAACGACACGCGCACCGGCGCCGTGGGTGAGTCGCATCACTTCCGCAACCAGGTCCTGTTCGTCGGTGACGATCACTGCAGCGGCGCCGGCGTCGAGCAACTGCTGACGCTTGGCCGAAGTGCGCGTCAGGGCAACCGGCATCGCGCCCACCATGTTGACTAGCTGGATCGCGGCCAACCCAACGCTGCTGGACGCGGCGGGAATCAGCACGACGTCGTCTGCCTGAAGCTTTGCCGCCTCGATAAACGCGCCGTACACGGTCACGAACATCATCCAGATCGACGCAGCTTCTTCGAAAGAGAGCGTCGGCGGATGTTTCACCACCGCCGATGCCGGCGCCAGAACCTGCTCGCCGTACATGCCGTACTGGTTCTGCGAAAAGGCGGGCACGGTGTTCACCGCATCGCCGACGGCAAAGCGCGTGACATCGGGTCCGACCGCGTCGATCAGGCCGGCCGCCTCGTAGCCGAGCCGGGCGGGAAGCTTCACTTCTTCGATGTATTCGCCGGTGCGCCACATGGACTCGGCGCGATTCAATCCTAGCGCCTTGACGCGAATACGTACTTCACCGGGACCCGGCAAGGGCACCTCGATGTCTTTGAATTCGAGAACTTCAGGACCACCCGTGGATGAAAACTCAATGACACGTGACATCTTTAATCCCTTGGCAACGGTTGAAAGCCGGAATGACCGGCCGCGCGTGGCGGCCGCCCGAGATCAGCTACGGCGCTGATCTGCTAAAGGGAAATATAGGCATGACGTGTCGTGCCGGGAACGCTCTCAATGGGATAGGCGTCATTCCGCGCAGGGATGAGTGCAAGGATACGTACAGGGCCGACGACGGTTTGCCGTTGTTCGACGCGGCCGGACTCGCCGGCAGACGGTTCAGCTGGCGAGCATTAAAGCGTGCGCGGCTTTGAGATCTCTCGTGTCCAGTCCTTCGCTGAAACGCGCGTAGAGCGGAGCAACGAGACGTTGGGCGGAATGAGTATCGCCCTGCGACTTCTGAAAAGACGCGAGACTCGTCGCGCATCGCAATTGCCAGGACAGGAAACCAATGCGCGTGGCGTTGGCTAATGCTTCCTTGAATAAAGATTCAACCGCCGCATTGGCCTCCGGTCCCTGACTCGTCCATAGCAATTGCGCTTTGGCACGCGTCAATTCAGCAAGAGAACATTCGTCTTTGATATCGACGGCACGCTCGACCGAGGGCGTAATGAGTTCCAGTGCCTGGGCGTGCTTGCCGTAACTGGCGAGTGCTTCGACGGTAGCCGTTAAAAACGGCGTGAGCGAAACATAGAAACGCTTCGAGCCGATCCGCGTCATGGCGGGATAAATCGTCTGGCTATAAGCCGAGGAGTTGCCGGCGCGCAATTCGATCAGGCCGTGCCACATCTCGGCGCGGGCGCGCCACGTCGCGATACTGTGGCGCCGCGTCTGCAGCGCGAGTTCGTCGGCGGCTTCCTTGAGCATCAGGTCGTCACCGATGAGAATGGCGAGCGTGCACACGGCCTCGCTCAGTGCGTAGCAGATCGATACCGGATGATCGAATTCGCGCGCGTCGTCCAGCGACTGCAAGGCCGCGGTTCTCGCCTGATCGACGTACCCCTTGAACCATAGCGCGTGCGCAAGCGAAGTATGCGAGAGCATTCGTTCGTCGTAGAGAAAGCGCATTCGCTGTGCGCGCGGCAACTGCACGAACGAGTTGGCGGCACGATCGAGCTTCACGAGTGCGGTGTCGAGTTCGCCCATCAGCAGCCGAGAAATGCCACTTACCCGATACGACGCGAGTTTGTCGCAAGCCCATTCCGAGCGGGCCGCGACGTCTTCGAACGTAACGGCCAGCGCCGGCATGTCCGAATACTGTCCGTTCAGGTAGTAGCACATCCAGCGGCCCCAGATGCCGAGCAGCTGATAGGCGTCGTTGCCGATCTTCGCGGCAATCTCGATCACTTTATCGAACGCGTCGCTCGTGCGCGCGCCGACCGCATAGCAGAGAAGACACATGCCGCGCGCGGCAAAGAGCTTCATTTCGCGCTCGCCGGTGGAGTCGCCGGTGTCGGACAGCCATTGAAGCGATCTGTCGACGCGCGCAAGACACTCTTCAAGCAAGGCCAGTTGCATGGAGAGCGGAATGCCCGCGATGGTCAGATCGACCGCGAGATGAGGATCGCCCTCGGCGGAAAAACTCCACTCCACGGCGGCGCGAAGATCTTCCAGATGCGGTGCGTAGCGGCTATTCCAGTCTACATCGACCCGCGCGGAAGCCTGCTGTTCCGCTTCCTTGAAAATACGCAGAAGATAGCTGGCATGACGGCCGCGCCACTCAGCCCAGGCGCCTTCAGCGCGCAACTTCTCCCGCGCATAAGCCCGGGTCGTTTCCAGTAAGCGGAAGCGCGCTTTGCCTTCGGTGGGGATTACCGAGATCAGGGACTTGTCGACCAGTTCGAATAACGCGGTGAATACCGTATCGGCCGGTATGTCGCCGGTTGCCGCAAAAGCTTGCGCCGACTCGGCGGAAAATGCACCGGCGAACAGGCTCAACCGGTTGAGTATCGTGCGTTGCACGGCGGAGAGCAGCGCGTAGCTCCAGTCGAGTGTCGCGCGCAGCGTCTGCTGACGCGGCAATGCGGTTCGCGAGCCGCGCGTGAGTAGCTGGAAGCGGTCGTCGAGTCGGTCTGCGATTTCTTCCAGCGGCATCGACATCGAGCACGCCGCGGCGAGTTCGATGGCAAGTGGAATGCCGTCGAGCTGCCTGCAAATACGGATGGTGGCCGATAAAGCCGATTGATTGCAGCTGCGCGCCGCAGCGCCGAGATTGCCCGAGCGTTCTTCGAATAACTGGACCGCGCCGAATTCACGCGCGTCGGAAACAGCTTCGTCCGGCGGCACGCTGAGTGACGGAACACGATAGACGTACTCGCCCGAAATACGCAACGGCTCGCGGCTGGTGGCGAGTACCGTCGCGCCAGGTGCAATGCAGAGCAACCGCTCGCAGATCTGCGCGGCGTCTTCGATGAGATGCTCGCAATTGTCGAGTATCAACAGCAGACGTTTTGCCGAGAGCGCAGGAGCGAGCCGATCGAGAGAGGGCGTGCCGTCGCCGGGAGGGAAGCCCAATGCAACGGCAATCGTGCTGGGTAGAAAATCGGCGGAGGTGGTCGATGCCAGTTCAGCCAGATACACGCCGCCGGGAAAATTCGGCGTGAGTTGCCGCGCGGCTTCGAGTGCCAGCCGCGTCTTGCCGATGCCGCCCGTGCCCGAGAGTGTAATCAGCCGGCGTTGCAAGGCCGCGTGACAGATATCGTCCAATGCGTCCGCACGCCCGAGTATGGGCGCGATCTCCGCGGGAACGGATACGCCCGCGCTCGCCACTGGTTCCGGGCGCAATTCGGCCGCTTGAGACCCGGCAAGCTCGCCAGTGAACTGATAACCGCGGCCCGTTACTGTGCGAATGGCGGTGCGGTCGCAACCGAGCGCGCGACGCAATGCCGAAATCTGACCTTCAACCGTGTTTTCTTCGACGATCCGCCGCGGCCACACGTGCGAAATGATGGCGTCTTTGCTGGCGACATCGCCACGTGAATTAACGAGAAAAAGGAGAAGATCGAATGCGCGGTCGCCCACCTCGACCTTCTTGCCGTTGTGCAATAGCTCGCGCCTGCCGGGAGCGACGACCGTCGCGCCGAAAGAAAAGTCGCCTAAAGGAACACTTTGGGAATTCATGTCGGCTTCTTGATCTTCAAGCTCGGTTTTTGGGGGCACTGATTCCAAGTATGTCATAGATACAAGTGGAATAGCGACTTCAATGCCACTGATTAACGAAGCAGTACCTATGTTATTTGCCGATAAATAAAAGGCGTATGGGCGACGCCATGTCGGCAAGATGAAAGCATGGCGAATGACCGTATGCCGCAATGCCGGCGGACACAGGACTTATCAGCTTCGCGCAGGTGAAATCAAGGACAAGGCGCTGTCATGGCGATAGATTCGTCACTGACGCTGCAGCTTCCCACATTCTGTCTGCCGATCGCGCATTGAGCCTCGTACTTATCCTGTTCTGGAATGAGCCTTATTCGAAGGGCGCTCTTATTCAGCTCTCGCGGAATGGATAGAGTTGCAGGGTGCCGATGGGCGACGCCTGCGCGGCGTGTACGCGCGGGCCTTTCACAGCAGCCATTCATCGCAAAACGCAACAAGACGGCCTATTCCCGGAGATTCAGATGACGCGTGTTATTCAGTTTGCCAAAGCAGGTGGCCCCGAGGTGCTCGAATTCGTCGACGTTGCCGAGCGCGCGCCGGGTCCCAATGAGATCAGGATCAAAGTCAAGGCGATCGGCATCAATCGCGCGGAGTCGATGTGGCGTACCGATATCTACATCGAACCCGTGAAATTCCCGGCCGGACTCGGCTACGAGGCAGCGGGCGTGGTGGACGCGATTGGCGCCGACGTGACGGGCATTGCCGTGGGTGACGATGTGAGTGTGATTCCGTCGTTCTCGATGAACCAGTACTTTACGTACGGTGAAATCGTCACTTTGCCGGACTATGCGGTCGTGAAGCATCCAAAAACGCTCTCGTATGAAGAAGCCGCGTCGGTCTGGATGATGTTCATTACCGCCTACGGCGCGCTGATCGAAGACGCGAAAGTGGGCAAGGGCGATTTCGTACTCATTCCGGCAGCGTCGAGCAGTGTAGGACTCGCCGCGATCCAGATTTCGCGTTACGCGGGCGCGACTCCGATTGCGCTCACGCGGACGTCGGCCAAGAAAGACCAGTTGCTCGCGGCCGGCGCGGCGCATGTAATTGCAACCAGCGAACAGGACCTGGTGGCCGAGGTCATGCGCATTACCGACGGCAAGGGCGCGCGAGTGGCGTTCGATCCGATCGGCGGCCCGGCCTTCCCGAAGCTGATCGACGCGCTGTCTTTTCAGGGCATCGTGTACATCTACGGCGCGCTGGCGGAGGGCGATACGCCGCTGCCGGTACTGGCCATGATCGCGAAGATGCCGACCATCAAAGCCCACAACATCTGGCTGACCAGCGGCGACGATGCGCGCCGCAAAGCCGCCGTGGAATACGTCACGAAGGGTCTGGCGAGTGGTGCGCTCAAACCGGTGATCGATCGCAAGTTCGCTTTCGACGACATGGTGGAAGTGCATCGCTATCTGGAGAACAACGGTCAATTCGGCAAGGTTGTCGTGACGGTTTAACAGGCGCTTTTCAGGGCATGCGGCGTTGGTGGCCCAGTGCCACCAACGCCGCTCTCATGCCCGCCGACAGCAAGATCGCACTATTTATATCAGGTCATGAGCCAAAACAGCACTGCGAAAGAAGAGCCCATTCTCGAATGGCTGGCGCAACGGCCGGCTGCCACGCGAGCGGAAGCCCCCAAGCTGGCCGCCGAGTACTTTCGCGTCCGAGCCCATACCGACGCACTGGTCCGAAATCTGGAGCCGGAAGATCGCGTTGCGCAGTCGATGCCCGACGCCAGTCCGGCCAACTGGCATCTCGCGCATACGAGCTGGTTCTTCGAGACTTTCGTGCTGGTGCCGCATCTGCAAGACTATCGCGTCTACGATGAGCAGTTCGGCTACCTCTTCAACTCATACTACGAAGCCGTGGGCCCGCGTCAGCCGAGGCCGCGTCGCGGATTGTTGACGAGGCCGACCAGCCGCACAATCGACGCTTACCGGCAAAGCGTCGATCAGCAGATGCAGAAGCTGTTCGATACGGTGCCGCTCGAGAATATCGAAAGCATCATCCGGCTGGGCATCGCACACGAACAGCAGCATCAGGAGTTGTTGCTCGGCGACATCCTGCACCTGTTCGCGCAGTCGCCGTTAAAACCGGCATTCCAGCAAGACTGGCCTCAACTACGGTGCAGCCGGAACGCGCAGTTTCATCGTCACCCTGGCGGCTTGCGTGAAATTGGCGTCACGGGAAGCGGTTTTTCGTTCGATAACGAAGGGCCGCGCCACAAAGTGTGGCTGGAAGCCTTTGAAATCAGCGATCAACTCGTGACCAACGGCGAGTGGCTGGCGTTCATGCAGGACGGCGGCTATTCACGGGCGAGCCTCTGGTTTTCCGAAGGATGGGCGCTCGTTCAGCAGGAGCAATGGGACGCGCCTCTCTATTGGCAACGATCTGCGGACGGCCAGACCTGGCTTTCGATGACATTAGGCGGCCTGCGCCCGATCGACCCGGACGAACCGGTTTCGCACGTGAGCTACTACGAAGCGGCGGCGTTCGCCAGTTGGGCCGGCGCACGCCTGCCGACCGAGCCGGAATGGGAGGTCGCGGCGAGCGCCGGGCTTCTTTCGCAGGCCGACACGGAACTGTGGCAGTGGACCCAGTCCGCCTATTCGGCGTATCCCGGCTTTCGCGCCAGCAGCGACGCCATTGGCGAATACAACGGCAAATTCATGGTCGGGCAGATGGTGCTGAGAGGCGGTGCACAGGTCACGCCCGCCCATCACACCCGAGTGTCGTATCGCAACTTCTTCTATCCGTCGCAGCGCTGGATTTTTTCAGGCGTCAGACTCGCGCGAGATGCCGATTCGATTCAGGAAAGCGATCACGAGAAAGAGGCATTCAGGCGTTCGGTTCTGGACGGCCTGTCCGCGAGCCGTAAAAGTACGTCGCCCAAGTACTTTTACGACGAGCGCGGCTCGCAACTTTTCGAAGCGATCTGCCGCGTTCCCGAGTACTACGTGACGCGTGTCGAAAACGAACTGCTCCGGCGCATTGCGGACGAGATTGCCCACACCATTCGCGACAATCGCGTGCTGGTCGAATTCGGCAGTGGCGCAAGCGAAAAGACGCGCTATCTGCTGGACGCGGCGAGGCATATAGAGACGTACGTGCCGGTGGATATCAGCCGGTCCGCGCTCGACGAAGCCTGCGCGAGAACAGCGGCCGCCTATCCGGATCTGCGCATCGAGCCCGTCATGGGCGATTTCACCAGGTTATCCAGCCTGCCGATCGATGCCGCGCGGGGCGCGCGCGTCGGTTTCTTCCCCGGATCGACCATCGGCAATTTCAATCAGGCGGAAGCTGTCGAATTTCTTCGCACCGCACGTGACATGCTGGGAGAGGGCTCACGTTTCATTGTCGGCGTGGATCTGGTCAAGAGCCGCGATGTATTGCTCGCCGCTTACGACGACGCACAAGGCGTGACCGCGAGCTTCAACAGGAATCTGTTGGTGCGGATCAACCGTGAGTTGCAGGCGGACTTCGTGCCCGACGAGTTCGACCATGCGGCAGTCTGGAACGAGAGCCTGAGCCGCATCGAAATGCATCTGGTCAGTCGCCGTGACCAGATCGTCCAGGTGTCGGGGCGCACGTTTGCGTTCAGAAGCGGCGAAAGTATTCACACGGAAAGCTCGCACAAATTCACCGTGCGCGCATTCAGTGAACTTGCGGCGTCGGCCGGATGGACGGCAGAACAGCACTGGCTGAGCGCGGGCGATGAATTCGCCGTCTTCAGTCTCGCGGCCGCCTAAGCCGCAGGTTTGAGCCGCACGGCGGGCGCCGTGCGGCGATGACATCAGGCGCGCTCTTCGATCGAATCGATGCGATCGGTGTAGAACGCTACGTGCTCCTTGATCTGCTCGACGGCGGCATACGGCGATTCGTAGGTCCAGACTGCATTGACCGATCGCTCGCCACCCGCAGGAATGGAGTAATAGGCCGCATCGCCTTTATACGGGCAATAGCTGGCGTGTTCCGTTCTTGCGAGTTTCGCCATGTCCACGTCTTTGCGCGGGATATAAAACACCGGCGGATAGCTGGCTTCGCGCAGCGTCAAGGCATGAGTGGAATCGGCAATCACTTCGCCCGCCACCGTCACGACAACGCGTTTCGTATTGCGCTCGACGGTAATGGGATGATCGGGGCCGGGGATTTTCACGGTTTTGCCCGGCGTGGTGCCACTTTGGGTCGACATACTGAACTCCTTTAATAAAGGTGGTTAACTACTCGGCGTACAGATGCGGCAGAACACACCGCAGAGGATCATGCTGTCATGCCGCCATCGAAGCTGATGTTTTGCCCGTGGATGAAGCGGCCGGCGGACGAGGCGAGAAGCAGTGCGAGTCCGGCAACGTCCTCCGGTTCGGCAATTCGCTTCATGGGCGTGGCGGCTGCAATGCGCGCTTCGCTGTCCGGGTCTTCCCAAAGCACGCGCGAGAAATCGGTCCTCACCGGGCCCGGACAAATCGAATTGACATTGATATTGAAAGGCCCGAGTTCGATGGCCAGATTGCGCACGTACTGGTCGATTGCCGCTTTAGCGACGGCGTAAAGTCCGAGTTGCGCGGTGCCGCGTTTGGCGACACGACTCGACATGAAAATGATCGAGCCATCACGCCGCTCGATCATGTCCCGATGAAACGCGTTGACCAGCGTCAGGTTAGGCCTGACGTTAGTCGCCATCACATCGTCGAATTCATTTTCCGACCGTTCGACCATCGGACCGTTCGGCGTATTGGCGGCGGCGTTCAGCACCAGAATGTCGATGCGGCCGTAGGCCTCTTTCGCTTCGCGTGCAAACGTCGTCACGCTTTCGTGATCGTGAAGGTCCATCACCAGGGCGCGCGTGCGAATGCCGAGGCTCGACAGATGCGCTTGCACTTGCGCGACATGCTGCCCGGAGCGGCCGGTGACGATAAGCGACGCGCCCGCGGAACCTAGCGCCTTGGCAATCGCCAGCCCCATGCCTTTCGTTGCGCCAGTTACCAGCGCTACTTTTCCCGACAGATAGAAGCTATCCATCTACTCGTCCTTTGATCGTGGTTGACGGCTCATTCGCGGCTCATCGGCGTGTTATTCGCGCGCTCATTTCCGTTCATCAAGACTATGGCGTCGACGGCCAGAAGTAAATGCCGAAGATCGGATAGCACTTATTCTGAACCGGGATGACTGAACCCGTCTTCAGGACGAATGCAAGCGTGGATGAGTCCTTTGTTTCGGCGGCGAAATGGAATGATGCCTATCCCGTTTGTCCGCTATTTCTGCGCAAATCCCGTCGATAGAGTTCACCTCGACGCGGCGTGCTGCATACCGTAGCTCGCGCTAACGCATCCGAGGAGTCGAAAATGTCGACGCAGTTTTCTTCCAGTTCAGTGTCTCGCGGCAGGCCGGGCGCGCGTGCCCAGACATTGCCGATTGCCGGTCTGCTTGCTTTGGCGATGACGGGTTTCGTCGCGATCGTGACCGAAACATTACCCGCAGGCTTGCTGCCGCAAATCAGTCGCAGTTTGGCGGTGCCTGAATCGTGGGCCGGCCAGCTCGTCACGTTGTATGCGCTCGGTTCTGTCGCCGCCGCGATTCCCGTTACGGCGGCCACGCGAAGCTGGCCGCGCCGCAGTCTGCTGCTCGTCGCAATCGGCGGCTTTCTGGTGTTCAACACGGTAACGGCGCTCTCACCGTGGTTCTGGCTTACGTTGATCGCGCGTTACATGGCCGGAGTGGCCGCGGGCATCACATGGGGACTCGTGCCGGGTTACGCGCGGCGGATGGCGCCGCCGCATCTGCAAGGCAGGGCGATGGCGATTGCGCTGGTCGGCACGCCGATCGCGCTGGCGCTCGGCGTGCCCGTTGGAACGTGGCTCGGCGAATTGCTGCAATGGCGCGCGGCGTTCGGTGTGATGTCGGCGCTGACGGTCGTTCTGATCGTATGGGTGATTGCCAGGGCGCCGCGTCTGTCGGGGCAGGCGGCAGGCGAGGGCCCGAGTCTCGCCGCCGTGTTCGTGACGCCCGGCGTGCGGCCCGTGCTGTTGGTCATCCTGGCCTGGATGCTCGCGCACAACATTCTCTACACGTACATCGCACCATTTCTCGCCCTCGCGCATCTGACGCATCGCGTCGACGTCGTGCTGCTCGTGTTCGGTGTATCGGCGATTGGCGGAATCTGGGTCACGGGTGCGCTGATCGACCGGTGGTTGAGAGTTCTGGTGCTCGCGAGCCTTGCTGCTTTCGCGGTGGCCGCCGCCGCGCTGGGTATCGCGGGCACGCTGCCGATGGTCGTGTATCTGGCCGTGGCGATCTGGGGACTCACGTTCGGCGGCGCAGCAACCTTGCTGCAAACCGCTTCCGCAGACGCCGCCGGGCCGGGCGCGGACACCGCGCAGTCGATGATCGTGACCGCATGGAACGCGGCCATCGCCGGTGGGGGTCTGCTGGGCGGAATTCTTCTCGAGACGACCGGCGTCGGCGCGATGGCGTGGGTGCTGCTCGCGTTGCTGCTGACCGCGCTTCTCGTGGCATGGCGCGCGAGCGCTCATGCATTCAGGCCCGGACGCCGCGTGCGCGGCTGAATGCCGAAGATCACATTTCACCCCTATTTCTCTGGAGCCGCATCATGCCGCTTGCTCTCCTTGCTTTAACCATCGGCGCGTTCGCGATCGGAACGACCGAATTCGTCATCGTCGGTTTGCTGCCGACCATTGCCGGCGATCTCAGCATCACCTTGCCCTCGGCGGGACTGCTCGTGAGCTTCTACGCACTCGGCGTGGCGATCGGCGCACCGGTTCTGACCGCCGCAACGGGCCGCATGCAACGCAAGACGCTGCTGGTCTCGCTCATGGCGCTCTTCACCGCCGCGAATCTGCTGGCATGGTGGGCGCCTGGCTACGACACGCTGGTACTCGCCCGCGTGCTGAGCGGCTTCGCGCACGGCGTGTTCTTTTCGGTCGGCTCGATCATCGCGACGAGCGTCGTGCCGAAAGAAAAAGCCGGCAGAGCCATTGCGACGATGTTCAGCGGACTCACCGTGGCCTTCGTGACGGGCGTGCCGCTGGGAACCTTCGTCGGTCAGCATTTCGGCTGGCGCGTGACCTTTCTCGTGGTGGCGGCTTTCGGCCTCGTGGCTCTCGCGAGCGCGCTGCTATTCGTCCCGCGCAATATCGAGCACGTTGCGCCCGCATCGATGAGGAAACAGGCCGAGCTATTCCTGCAACCGCGCCTGTTGCTCGTTTTCGCGATGACCGTGGTGGGTTACGGCGGCTCGCTCATCGCGTTCACCTATCTCGCGCCGATTCTCGAACAGACAGCCGGTTTCAGCCCATCGGTGGTGGGACTCGTGCTGTTGCTGTACGGCGCGTCGGTGGCGGCGGGCAACATGTTCGGCGGAAAACTCGCCGACACTCACGGCCCCGTGACGGCACTCAAGCTGATTTTCGCCTTGCTGGCTGTCGTGCTGCTCCTGCTGGGTCTCGCCGCGAGCCACAAGGTGCTGGTCGTCGTTGTCGTGCTCGCGTGGGGCAGCGTGGCGTTCGGCAACGTACCGGCCTTGCAGGTGTACGTCGTGAAGCAGGCCGAACGCTTCGCGCCGCAATCCGTGAACGTGGCGTCCGGAATGAATATCGCCGCGTTCAATCTCGGCGTTGCCGGTGGCGCCTGGATAGGCGGAATCGTGGTGGGCCATCTCGGGCTCATGCATACCCCGTGGATCGGCGCGACGGTCGTTCTGGGCGCGCTCGCCCTGACGTGGATCAGCGGAAATATCGACCGCCGCGACCCGTTGCGCGCCGGCGTCACGCGTGGTTTTCCCAAGGCCTGAAGGGTTGGTCCGGGCACGGGCACTGATCCGTTTCTGGAATGAACCTTATCCCGTTCACCTGCTATCTGAACGCGATTCAAAACCCTACATTGATATCCATCGAAGCATGCATGCCGGAGCGTTCCGGCACTCTCCCGACATTCAGAGGCAATCTCATGGCCAAGCTCTTCACTCCCGCAAAACTCGGTGCTTTCAGCCTGAATCACCGCGTCGTTCTCGCACCGATGACTCGAGTGCGGACCATTCAACCCGGCGACATTCCCAGCCCGATCATGGCCGATTTCTACGGTCAGCGCGCTTCTAAAGGCGGTCTGCTGGTGATCGAGGCGGCCAGCGTGTCGATCCAGGCGCGCTCCTATCTCGGCGCAGCCAGCATCTATCACGACGGTCAGCACGAAGGCTGGAAGGCGATCGCCGACGCGGTTCACGCGAAGGGTGGACACGCGTTTCTACAACTGATCCACGGCGGCCGCCAGAGTCACGTCGACGTCACCGGCGGCGCACATCCGGTTGCGCCCTCGGAAGTGCCGTTCGAAGGCGTAGCCTTGACGAAGGACGGCTTCGTGCCGGCCTCGCCGCATCGCGCACTCGAGATCGATGAAATTCCCGGCATTGTCGAAGATTTTCGCCGCGCCGCGGAACGCGCCAGGCAGGCCGGTTTCGATGGCGTCGAACTTCACGCCGCAAACGGTTATCTGGTCGACCAGTTCATTCAGGACGGCACAAACCGTCGCACCGACGCGTACGGTGGTCCGATCGAAAACCGCGTACGGTTTCTGCGCGAAGCACTCGAAGCACTGATTTCGGTGTATGGCGCCGACCGGGTCGGCGTGCGCATTTCGCCGTCGGGCGAGTGGGGCGGCATTTCCGATAGCGATCCGCAGGCCACCTTCAGTTACGTCGCGAAGGTGCTGGACAGCTACGGCATCGCGTATCTGCATGTCATCGAGCCGCGCATCAAAGGCGACGACACCTTGCATGAAGGTCATCCGGTCGTGGCGGCTGCGTATCTTCGCGAACACTTCTCCGGCCCGATCATCGCAGCCGGCGGTTTCGACCGGCAGGGGGCGATGGCGACTGTCGAGAAGGGCGACGCCGACCTCATCGCATTCGGCCGTCATTTCTCGTCGAACCCGGATCTGCCGTACCGCCTCGAACACGATCTGCCGTTGACGCCTTATGTGCGAGCAGCGTTCTGGGGCGGCGACGAAAAGAACTATTCGGATTTCCCCGAGTACCGCGCGCAGCACGTAGCCGCCGAGACGGTGTGAGGTCATGCCGCGCGTCGCGCAATTCCCGCGATGCGCGGCACATCCGGAACCTGACGTGCCGGCAACGCAATCTATCGAGACTTGACATGAGCCCACTATCTTCCGAGCCGGATTTCGACGCCGATCGCGCGGCCAGCACGGCGGCCACGGCAGCCGCAGCGGCGGTATCCAGCGCCTTGCGCGCCGGCACGCGGGTGCCCGCCTTCGAACTGCCCGATACCCACGGTAACACGGTGTCGCTCGACCAGGCGCTCGGCGCGGGTCCCGTGGTGCTCAATTTTCTGCGTGGCGCCTGGTGTGCATTCGGCGAAGAAAGTCTGACGCAGCTTGCCGCGACCTACGAGCGTATCGTGTCGCTCGGCGCGGCCGCGTTCGCGATCGCACCGCCCAGCGCGCTGACGTCGCCCGCCGGCTCGGTGCCGATTCCCGAACTCGTCGATAAAGACATGAAGGTTGCGCGCACATTCGGACTCGCCTTCGAATTGCCGGCCGAACTGCGGCCGAAATATCTGGAACTTGGCTACGTGCCCCCGAAAACGCGCAAGGCGGATAGTTTTCTGGTGCCGATTCCAGCGACGTATCTCGTCGATCAGGAAGGCATGATCCTGCTGGCGCATATCGATGCCGACTATCGTCATCACCTCGATAACGCCGCGCTGCTCACGGCATTGAAAGCGTTGCAGACGCGCTCCGCCGCGCGCGAACGCGCAGGTAGAGGCACGAGTGGAAAATGGCGCCTCGGGCGCGACCTTTGATGCGATGCGTGAGCAAGTGCGCATGGGCGCTATTGCGCGACCCGACTCGCACGATAAATAAAAGCGCAGGCTGTGTGCAGAGGACCTGCACACAAGTTCTGCATAAGGTAACCTGTCAGCTTCTCGATTCACGCGCAACGTCCGTACAAAAAGCGATTCGCGTGAGTGCCTCTGTAAGCGTTTAAACGCCACCCAACGGGAGAAGCTCGATGGATCGCCTCGCCGCGATTGAAATCTATATACGCGTCGTCGATACGGGCTCTTTCTCGGCAGCCGCACGTCATTTCGACATCGGCCAGCCGGCGGTTTCGAAAGCGGTCGCCCAACTCGAAGAGTGGCTGGGTGTCAAACTGCTGCTGCGCTCCACGCGTTCGCTCACGCCGACGGAAGCCGGCCAAAGTTTCTACGTGCGCGCCAAACGCGCGGTCGAAGAGGCGGACGAGGCCGTGCTCGCCGCGCGCGGTACGGCCGCGGGGCTGGCCGGCAAATTGCGGGTATCGGCAGCGGTCTGTTTCGCCAGACTGCATATCGTGCCGCGTTTGCCGGAGTTTCTCGACAAACACCCCGACCTCGATCTCGAACTCGTACTCGACGACCGCAACATCGACCTCGTCGGCGAGGGCATCGATCTCGCGTTGCGCATGGGCGATCTGGCCGATTCGAATATGACGGCGAGGCGGATCGGCGAAGCGCGACGCCGCGTGCTCGCCACGCCGGCTTATTTCGCGCAGCACGGCATGCCCACCACGCCTTCCGAACTCCTGTCGCATCGCGCCGTGATCTATACGCGCGATCTGGGCGGCGGCGAGCACTGGACCTTCCGCCAGGACACCATCGAGCAATCGGTCAAACTCGAAGGCCGCGTGTCCATCTCGGCCACCGAAGGCCTGCGGGCCGCCGTGTTTTCGCACATGGGGCTGGCCGTGGCGTCGGAATGGGCGTTCTCGCCGGAGTTGCGCTCCGGCGAAGTCGTCTCCGTCATGGACGACTGGATGCTGCCGACCATATCGTTATCTGCGCTCTATCCGACCGGGCGCATGGCGAGCAGCAAGGCAAGACAGTTTGCCGCCTTCGTGGAAGAGTGTCTGGCGCCGGAATTCGCGCCGGAAATTCTCGGCAAGGATTCACGTCAACGCGCGGCTTAGGCGGTTCTCCGCGATTACTGGGGTGCCTGACTGATTGCGGTCGAGTCGCCCCAACCGCCGCCCAGCGCGCGAATCAACTGCACGGTCGACATGATCTGCATGCCGGAGAGTTGCACCTGTGCAAGCTGCGCGCGGAGCACCGTTCTCTGCGAATCGATCACGTCGAGGTAATTGATCGCGCCGTCCGAATACTGCGTGCTCGAAAGCTGCGCGGCGCGCGTCGACGCCTGAACGGCCTGGGCTTGGGTGCCGGTTTGCACTTTCAGTATGCGCAGATCGGCGAGACTGTCTTCCACTTCACGAAACGCCACCAGCACCTGCTGCCGGTAGGTCGATACGCTTTCTTCATAAGCCGCGCGTGCGTTGTCCAGGTTGCCCTTGCGACGGCCGCCGTCGAAGAGCGGCACTGTGAGCGCGGTGCCGACCAGCGGCCCAAGCAGAAACGCGCGAGTCGACCAGTTGAAGAGATCGCCGATTGTCGCGGACTCGAAGCCGGCCGTGCCGGTTAGCAGCAGCGAAGGAAAATACGCGGATTTCGCCACGCCGATGCGGGCATTGGCCGCTTGCATGGCGTACTCCGCAGCCGCGATATCCGGCCTGCGTTCGAGCAATGACGACGGCAAACCGGGCGGCACGTCGATACTCAACGGCGTGAGCGGATTCGCCTGCACCGAAAACGCGGCCGGTGCTTTTCCGAGCAGCACGGCCAGCGCGTGCTCGGAAGCTGCGCGCAGACGCTCCACGGTCATCTCGTCGGAGCGCGCGGTGGCGAGTTCGGCGCGCGCGCGGGCGACGTCGAGTTCGCTGATGTCGCCTTCCTTGTAGCGGTGCTCGACGAGGTCCAGCGCCTGTTCACGAAGCCGGACGGTGTCGTGATAGACCGAGATTTCGGCATCCAGCTCACGCAGCCTGAAATAGTTTTGCGCGACGTCCGCCTGCAAGGCGAGCCGCACCGATCGAAACAGTGCTTCGCTATGCGCCGTGTTCGCGTTCGACGCCTGCACGGAGTCCGACACGCGCCCAAACAGATCGACTTCATACGATGCCGTGGCCTGCGCGCGCCACAGCGTTTGCCGCGAGACATCCTGGTCGTCAGAGAGAAATTGCGAGGCAGGCGACTGCCGCTCCAGAGTAGGACCGAATCCCGCGCCGATGGTCGGAAAACGTTGCGAACTCACCGTCTGATTCAGCGCGCGGCTTTCCTTGACGCGTGCCGCTGCCGACCTGAGGTCCTGATTGGCGTCGCCGGCTTGTTGTTCGAGGTCGTCGAGCGCGGGGTCGTTGAAGATTTTCCACCACTCGCCGCGCGGTGTCTGTTCGGCGGGTTGCGCGACCTTCCACGTGCCGGCAGATTCGGGCGGCGCCGTCTCCGGCGTTGCTGTTTGCTGCGCCGCTGTTTGCTGCGATATGGCTTCCTTGAAGCCGTCGGGGACGTCCAGCGTGGGACGTACATAGGTTGGCGCGAGCGAGCAGCCGGCCACCGTCACCGTGAGTAGCGGCACGACCATTTGCGAGCGACGCATCGCGTTCGACCAGCGTGTCAAGAGGGTAGGCATGGCGAGTCTCACAGGTCGGCTGCGGGGTCGACACCGCGCATCTGCGGCACGTGTCCGTGCTTGTCGACGAGGTGATGGCCGCCCGCCAGCATGCGCAGCAGCACGTAGAACACCGGCGTCAGCAGCAAGCCGAACAGGGTCACGCCGAGCATCCCGAAGAACACCGCCACGCCCATTGCGTGCCGCATTTCCGAGCCGGCGCCGAACGACGTGATGAGCGGCACCACGCCCATGATGAAGGCGATCGACGTCATCAGAATTGGCCGCAGACGCAGACGGCTTGCCTCGATTGCCGCGCACACCACGGTGAAACCCTGCAACTCGAGTTCTCGCGCAAACTCGACAATCAGAATGGCGTTTTTAGCGGAGAGCCCGACCAGTACCATCAGCCCGATCTGCGTGAAGATGTTGTTGTCGCCATTCGTCAGCCAGACGCCGACCAGCGCGCAAAGAATGCTCATGGGCACGATCAGGATGACCGCGAGCGGCAGCGCCAGACTTTCGTAGAGAGCGGACAGCACCAGAAAGACGAGCAGCACGCTGATGGGAAATACCAGCACCGCCGAATTGCCGGCGAGAATCTGCTGGTACGTCATGTCGGTCCATTCGAATTTGATGCCGCGCGGCAGGACCTGCGCGGCGATGCGTTCGGCGGCGGCCTGCGCTTCGTCGGTGGAATAGCCGGGCGCGGGGCCGCCGTTGATGTCGGCCGCGGTGTAGCCGTTATAGCGGACCACCATGTCCGGACCATACGTGGGCGTGACGGTCACGAGCGAAGACAAGGGCACCATTTCGCCGGCCGCATTGCGCGTCTTCAGCAGGCCGATATCCGCCGTGTGCGAGCGAAACGGCGCGTCGGCCTGCACGCGCACCTGATAGACGCGTCCAAAGCGGTTGAAGTCGTTGACGTATAAGGAGCCCAGATAAATCTGCATGGTCTGGAATACGTCGGTGATCGCCACGCCGAGTTGCTTCGCCTTGACCCGGTCGAGCGTGACGTTCAGTTGCGGCACGTTGATCTGGTAGCTGGAAAAAGTCGGCCCCAGTTCGGGAGTTTTCGAAGCGACCTTAATGAATTGCTGGGTCGCCGCATCGAGCGCGGCATAGCCGAGCGCGCCGCGATCTTCCAGTTCCATCTTGAAGCCGCCCAGCGTGCCGAGACCGAGTACGGGCGGCGGCGGAAACACGCCGATGTACGCACCCTTGATCGCACTGTATTTCCTGATCAATTGCCCCGCGATCTCGTGAGCGGATAAGGTCTTGCTGCCGCGCTCCTCGAAAGGCTTCAGCGTCAGAAACATGATGCCCGCGCTGGACGAATTGGTGAAGCCGTTGACCGACAGCCCCGGGTGTTGCACCGCCGCCTCGACACCCGGCGTAGCGAGCGCCAGGTCCGCCATCTGACGAATGACCTGCTCGGTCCGATCGAGCGAGGCGCCATTGGGCAACTGCGCGAAAGTAATCAGGTACTCCTTGTCCTGTAGCGGCACGAAGCCGCCTGGCACGGCGCGTATCATCAGCACGGCGCAGCACAGCAGCACCACATAGAGTCCCATGACGAGCGACTTGCGCTTGAGTACTTTCTTGACGCCCGTGCTATACCCGGTCGAACCCCGGTGAAAAACCGCATTGAAGCGCCTGAAGAAGCCGCCGAAAGCGCGATCCATGGCGCGCGTCAGCCAGTCCTTCGGTTCGTCGTGCGCCTTGAGCAGCAACGCCGCCAGCGCGGGCGAGAGGGTCAGCGAGTTGAATGCCGAAATGATGGTCGAAATGGCGATGGTGACGGCGAACTGCTTGTAGAACTGGCCCGTCAGACCGCTCATGAAGGCGAGCGGCACGAACACCGCGGAGAGCGTCAGCGCAATGGCCACGATCGGGCCGCTGACTTCGCGCATCGCTTCATAGGTGGCTTCTTTCGCGGATAGTCCGCTGGCAATATTGCGCTCCACGTTTTCGACCACGACGATGGCGTCGTCCACCACGATGCCGATGGCGAGCACCATACCGAACAGCGACAATGCGTTGATCGAAAAGCCGAATGCGAGCAGAAAAGTGAAGGTGCCGACAATGGAAACCGGCACCGCCACGAGTGGAATGATCGACGCGCGCCAGGTCTGCAAGAACACGATCACCACCACCACGACCAGCGCAATCGCTTCGAGCAGCGTGTGAATAACGGCGTGAATACTGGCGCGCACGAACTGCGTCGGGTCATAGATGATGTGATCTTCGAGGCCTGGAGGAAAGTCGGGCCGCAACTCGTCCATCGTCTTGCGTACGGCTTCTGAAATCTGCAGCGAATTGGCGCCGGGCTGCTGGAAAATCCACATGGCCACGGCCTGCTTGTTATCGAGCAGCGATCGTTCGGCGTACTCGGCCGCGTCCAGTTCGACGCGCGCCACGTCGCGCAAATGCGTCACGCCGCCATCCGGCGACGTCTTCAGAACGATGTCTTCGAATTCGCCGACTGTCTGCAGGCGTCCCTGCGCATTCACGCTCAATTGCAGCGGCACATCGGGAAGCGTCGGCGAAGAACCGACGAGACCGGCCGACACCTGAACGTTCTGTTCCCGAATGGCGTTGATGACATCGGTGGCGGTCATGTTGCGCTGCGCGACCTTTTGCGGATCGAGCCAGATACGCATCGAGTAATCGCCCGAGCCCTTCAGCACCACTTCGCCGACGCCGGGCACCCGTTCGAGCCGGTCCTTGACGTTGATCACCGAGTAATTGCGCAGGTACTTCATGTCGTAGCGCGAGTTCGGCGAAACGAGGTGGACGACCATCGTCAGCGTCGGCGAGGATTTGATCGTCGTGACGCCGAGCCGTTGTACTTCTTCGGGCAGCCTGGGCAACGCCTGCGACACGCGATTTTCGACCAGTTGCTGGGCGAGATTGACATCGGTGCCGAGCTTGAACGTGATGGTGAGCGTCAGGTTGCCGTCGCTATTCGCCTGCGACTGCATGTACAGCATATTCTCGACACCGTTGATCTGTTCTTCGAGCGGCGAGGCCACCGTCGCGGCAATGACTTTCGGATTCGCGCCGGGATACTGCGCGCGCACCACCACAGAAGGCGGCACCACTTCCGGATATTCGGAAATGGGCAGCTTGAAGATGGAAATCAGGCCGCCGAGAAGAATGAGCATCGACAACACGCCCGCGAAAATTGGGCGATCGATGAAAAACTTCGATAAGTTCATGGAGTCCGCCGGAGACGGGACAGCTTAGGAGGCGGCTTGCGCCGTCGATTCGGTGGCCGCTGCGCGATGCATCGGCACCATCTTTGCATTGACGACATCTTCCGGACGAACGCGCTGCAGTCCGTTGACCACGATCCGGTCATTCGCCGCCAGTCCGCTGCGGATCACGCGCAAGCCGTCGTGCTGGTCACCAAGCACCACTTCGCGGTAATGCACGCGGCTTTGCGCATCCACGATCATCACGAACTTCTTGTCCTGGTCGGTGCCGATCGCCGCGTCGTCGACCAGAATGGCGGCGTGAGGCGTGCCGCCGCCCACCTGAATACGCGCGTAGAGTCCCGGCACCAGCGCACCGTCTGCGTTATCGAAACGCGCGCGGACGCGGATCGTGCCGCTCGTCGTGTCCAACCTGTTGTCGATCGAGTAGATGAGCCCTTTGCGCGAAAAGCCGGTGTCGTTGGCGAGACCCAGCAGAACTGGCACGGTCGCTTTCGCGTCGCGGCCCAGATAACGCAGATAGGTCTGTTCGTCGGCGTCGAACTCGGCGTAGATGGGCGAGACGGACACGAGCGTGGTGAGCAGCGGGGCGTTCGCGCCGGTGGAGACGACATTGCCCACGGTCAGTTCCGCGCGCGACACACGGCCGGTAACCGGCGCCACGATGTGCGCATACGCGAGATTGATGCGCGCCGTTTCGAGCGCGGCCTGCGCGGCCTTCACGTTCGCGAGCGCTTCTCGCGAAGCGTTTTGCGCGAGGTCGAAATCGCGTCGGGCAATCGCGTTGTCGGCGAGAAGACGTGTGGCGCGAGCGGCGTCTGTGGAGGTATAGCCTTCGTGCGCCTGAGCGGCGGCGAGTTGCGCCGAGGCCTGATCGGCCGCGGCCACGTAGGGGCGCGGATCGATCGTGAAAAGCGGATCGCCTTTTTTCACGAGGTCGCCGTCGTGAAAGAACACGGCGACGATCGTGCCCGACACGAGCGGACGAATCTCCACCTTGTCGATGGCGGCGAGACGTCCCGAGTAGTCCTGATAGTCCGTGATCGTTTTCGAGGTCACCGTGGCAACGTCCACCTCGACTGCGGGCGGCGGGGCCACGGCAGCCTGTGCGGCCGGCAGCGGGCCCGCCCCTTTGCCCTGATGCGCGCCCAACGTGTAGCAGGCGGCCGCCACGGCCAGCACGCACAGCGTGGTCGAGATGAGTCTGGTCCGAGCGTTCATTCGAAACCTCGAATAGTTCTGTGTTGAGCCTGATCCCGGCTCGATGTCCACGATGCAAAGAAGCGATTAGATGGAGCGGTGAAAGGCCGGCTCGCCTTCTTCGCAATGGTGGAATTGACAGAATATCGACTCACGCAGCGCAATTCCTTGAGCGGAACTGATGCAAGCTGAGAAAAGCTGTGACGAACGTCGGGAGCGAAACGCGTGACGCGAGCCGGATTGCCCGGCTCGCAGGGTGAAACGATTTACAGCGCGCTGCTTGTTTCGAGCGCCGGCGACCATGCCGGGAAATCGGAGTAGTGGGTTTCGTCGCCGCCCCAGAATGCCGCGCGCACATAAGGCGTGAGCGGCAAACCGTGTTTCAGACGATAAGGCAGATCCGGATTCGATGAAAAGTGCCGGCCGAAGGCGACGAGATCGGCGTCTCCGGATGCGACGATCGCCTCGGCGCTGTCACCGTCGAAGCCGCCGGCCGCGATGATCGGGCCTTTGAAGTGCGGCCGGAGATAACTGACGGCAACTGGCGGATGTCCTTCGTGCAAAGTGTCGTCGCCTTTGATGCGCGGCTCGATCACATGCAGATAAGCGATCCTGTATTCGTCGAGTACTTTGGCGACGTGGCTGAAGGTGGCTTCCGGGTTGCTGTCCGAGATGCCGCCCCATTCGCCCGAGGGCGAGATACGTACGCCGACGCGATCGGCGCCCCAGACGGAGATCAGTGCTTCCAGCGTTTCGCGCAGGAATCGCACGCGGTTTTCAATCGGGCCGCCATAGGCGTCGGTGCGTTTGTTCGTACCGTCCTGAATGAACTGATCTACCAGATAGCCGTTTGCGCCATGCAATTCAACGCCGTCGAAGCCTGCGTCCAGCGCGCGTTGCGCCGCCACGCGAAACTCTTCGACAATGCCGGGAATTTCTTCGATATCGAGTGCGCGGTGCGGCGAGGCCGGCACGAAGCCGTCTTGAGTGAGCGCGACGCCTTCGAATGGCACGACCGAAGGTGCGACCGGATCGACACCGCCGGTCATTTCGACGTGGCTCTGACGGCCGCCGTGAATCAGCTGCATGAAGATACGGCCGCCTTTGGCATGTGCCGCATCGGCGATTGCTTTCCAGCCGGCCATCTGTCCGTCGTGATAGAAGCTGGCCGCGCCCAGGTAGGAGCGGGCGGGAATCGAAATGCTGACGCCTTCGACAATTTCCAGACCGCCTTCCGACGCGCGCTGGCCGTAGAAGTCGGCCATCATCGGGCTAGGAATATCGCCCGGCTGGATGGTGCGCAGCCGGGTCATCGGCGCCAGAACCACGCGGTGAGACAGTGTGTAAGCACCGACCTTTTTCGAGGTGAACAAGTGAGCCATGATCTTTCCTTTCGGGTGAAGTGTTTGTCGAGACGTTCAGCAGATGCCGATTCGTTGAGGCAGAATTTATCGATTCCACGGCGCGCAGAGAAGCCGTGGAATTGGGATATGAATCATTCCAGACGGGGATGAGTCGGACCGAATGGCGCTGAACAGCGCTCAGTCGGCCAGAAAGGCATAGATGTCCGCGTTCACCTGATCGGGCATCGTGGTGCACAAGCCGTGTGGGCCGCCGGGATAGATGCGTGTGATCGAGTTGCGCACCAGCTTCGTGGTCGGTATCGCGCCATGAACGATCGGCACCATCTGGTCGTCGTTGCCATGAATGAACATGGTCGGTACATCGAAACGTTTCAGGTCGTCGGTGAAGTCGGTTTCCGAAAACGCCTGGATGGATTCGTATTCGGCATGCACCGAACCCGTCATACCCATCGACGAAAACCATTCCACCACGCCCTGACGCAGGTGACTGCCTGGCCGGTTGAAACCGAAATAGGGCCGGGCGAGGTCGCGAAAAAACTGTGCGCGGTTCGTCGCGATCTGGTGGCGCAGGGTGTCGAATCTCTCTATCGGCAGTCCGCCGGGATTCGTGGCGGTTTGCAGCAGTTGCGCAGGCATCGCGCCGATCAGGATCACGCGCGACACGCGCCGCGTGCCATGACGGCCGATCATGCGTGCGATGTCGCAGGTGCCCGTGGAGTGTCCGATCAGGGCCGCGTCCTCGATGTCGAGCGTGTCGAGCAGGGTGGCGAGGTCGTCCGCATAGGTGTTCATCGTGTGACCGTCGAAGGGCTGGGCCGATCGTCCGTGCCCGCGGCGATCGTAGGCAATGACCCGGTAGCCTTTGTGCAGCAGATAAAGCATCTGTGCGTCCCACACGTCGGCGTTCAGCGGCCAGCCATGCGAAAACACGAGCGGTCGACCCTGGCCCCAGTCCTTGTAGAAAAGGTCAGTGCCATCCTTCAATGTCAGATAGTTCACGTCGCACGCTTTCATTGACGGTGGCAATATCGGTAAGCCAGCGTACTGCGCGCGCTTACCGCGATCCTTTAAAGCGTCTGATAAAAGCTGATGAAATCTGCGGACCTGGTGAGCCGTACGCTCAGGAATGTTCCAGGACCTCGACGGCCGTCGCCAGAATCATTTGCGTGCAGTTCAGCGGCCGGATCGATGCCCGGCTGGCGGGGCTGTAGACAGCGTCGCCGCGACGAACCAGCATGCCGGTCAGCGCACAGAGTCCCGACGACCGCGCCGTTCTGCGCATCCATAGCTGTTCGCCGTAACACGCCGCGGTGGAGTCGTGCCACGTAATCGATATCGATCTCGCGCCGAGTCGTTCTACAAAACTCACGCGCACATTCTTCTTATGTGTCGAACGTCCCTGCTCGCGTTTGACGGCGGCCGCCGTGCGCTTCTCTTTCTGCCTGTCGTTCTTTCTGCAGGGAGCGGGCGCGCTTGCAGTGCCACGGCGGCGTGGGCCTGGTTCAGCGTCTGCATGAGCGACTGGATGAGCGCCTGCCTGACGGCGGGCGAATTCCGACAGACCGGTCACGACGGCGCTCCATGGATCGGCTGGCGTTTGTGCGCTGCGTATTGGGCCCGGAGCCGGCAGGGCGACACTTCCCGTTATCTGGGCGCGGGCCGTGTTCAAGGGCGCCTGCAATCTGCCCATAGGCGGCAGCCCAGGCTGGCGAATCTCGTTGCGAACTTCGGTCGTGTTCATTTCTCATCCCCTTGCGTCGGCAGTTGGCTGTCACCCGTGCTTAAAATAGCAACCGGTAGATGTTTCGTCCTTGAGCGACGCTGACGCCGCCTGAAATAAACTGCGGCGCGCGGCAAAGTCCGCCATATAGCCATTGCAAAGCGCCGCACGCGCTCACTGATAATGAATTCATGACCATCGAGACAACCGACGCCGCTGCGTTCGCGCAACGTGTGCGCGCCAATCAGCAGGCACTCGCGGCCGGCCTGACGCGCTCCTACGACTTCATCGTGTGCGGATCGGGCTCGTCCGGCTCGGTGGTCGCGCGGCGTCTTGCCGAAGACCTCAACGTGCGGGTTCTGCTGCTGGAAGCGGGCGGGAGCGACGACACCGCCAGCGTTGCCGAGGCCAGCGCATGGCGCAGCAATCTCGGCAGCGAACGCGATTGGGACTACCGGACCGAGCCGCAGGCGGGCGCCACGGGACGTCGGCTGCCGATGAACATGGGCAAAGTTCTCGGCGGCGGTTCGAGCATCAACGCGATGTACTGGGTGCGCGGCCACCAGTCCGACTGGGACCATTTCGCCGAGGAAACCGCCGACCCAGGCTGGAATCACGAGTCGGTCAGACAGATCTATCGCCGTGTGGAGGACTGGTCGGGCGAACCGGACCCTTCTTATCGCGGCAGCGGAGGACTCGCGTTCGTCGCGCCGGTGCGCTTGCAGCCGGTCGGTCACGCCCTGTGCGAAAGCGCAGAAGAAGCCGGCATCGCCCGTTTCGGTTCCCTGAACGGCGCGATGACCGAGACCGCTGAAGGTTGCGCGCCCAGCGAGTTCCGGATACGCGAAGGCCGGCGTCTGTCGATCTTTCGCTCCTACCTCTACCCCTGCATGGATCAGCCGAATCTGACCGTGCTCACGCAGGCGAGGGTGCTGCGGATCAATCTGGACGGCCGGCGGGCAGTGGGTGTCAGGGTCGCGGTCAACGGCAGCGTGCTCGATATCGCGGCGGGTCACGAAGTCGTGCTGTCGCTCGGCGCAGTGCATACGCCGCAGGTGCTGATGCTCTCCGGTATCGGCGACGAAGCCGAGTTGCGCCGCGTGGGACTCGACGTGCGGCAGCATTTGCCCGGCGTTGGGCGCAACTTCCAGGACCACTGCAACTTCACCGGGAGCGAATGGGAGATGCGCGCGCCGATGGAAGTCTCGGGGGTGGCTCAGGCGATGATGTTCTGGCGTAGCCGCGACGAGCTGGACAATCCCGACATACAGATATTCCAGCTGCTCAATTACCGTGCGTCGGTCACACAGTTGCCTTCGCAACAGAATTTCATGACCTTGATGCAGGTCCTCGTCCGTCCAAAAAGCCGGGGTTATCTGCGGCTCACCGGGGCAGGTCCGCTCGATCCGGTCGCCATTCATGCCAACGTACTGGAACATCCCGACGACGCAAAAGCGCTCGTGTCCGCCATGAAGTTCTGTCGAAGTCTCGGCGCTTCCCGCGCCTTCGCACCGTTTCTGCGGCGGGAAAGCCTGCTTCGCGGCGTCGCCGACTCGGCGCTGACCGAGACGTTACGCGGCTGCGCCAGCACGATCTGGCATCAGTCGTGCACGGCCAGAATGGGACGCGACGCAATGTCGGTGGTCGACGGCACTCTCAGGGTGACCGGCTTCGACAATCTGCGCATCGCCGATGCCTCGGTCATGCCGCGCATCACGAGCGGCAATACCATGGCGCCCTGCGTGGTGATCGGCGAGCGCTGCGCGGCGCTCATCAAGGCAGCGAATTAGCGGCGCACGCCAAGCGTCACTATGCAGAAATCGTCATCCGATGATGCGCTAACCGTCAAGACCCGGCGCCATCCGGCGGGTAGCATCGTCGTTCATGAAAACACACCTTGCCATCTCAGTCATCGACTCGCACACGGGCGGCGAGCCGACACGTCTCGTCGTGGACGGCGGCCCCGATCTCGGGAACGGTCCGCTCAGCCAGCGCCTCGATATTTTCCGGCGGGATTTCGACGACATCCGCTCGGGCATCGTCAACGAGCCGCGCGGCTCCGACGTAATGGTCGGTGCGCTGCTTTGCGAGCCTTACGAGAGCGACTGTTCGGCAGGCGTCATCTTCTTCAATAACGTCGGCTTTCTCGGCATGTGCGGTCACGGCACCATCGGCCTGATCGTTTCGCTGGCGCACATGGGCCGTATCGCGCCCGGCATGCACCGCATCGACACGCCGGTGGGGATCGTCGAAGCGCAGTTGCACGACGACCTCAGCGTGACGGTGCGCAACGTGCCTGCCTACCGGTATCGCCAGAACGTGGCGCTCGACGTGCCGGGCCTCGGCCTCGTGCACGGCGATATCGCGTGGGGCGGCAACTGGTTTTTCCTCGTCTCCGATCACGGTCTTTCGCTCGCGAGTGCCGGTGTCGACGCGCTGACGCAGGCATCGTGGGCGATCCGCGAAACACTCGAAGCAAACGGTGTGACCGGAGAAGACGGGGCGCTGATCGACCATGTTGAGCTGTTCGATGCGCCGTCGCACGCGGGCCTCGACAGCCGCAGCTTCGTCCTGTGTCCCGGCAAGGCCTACGACCGCTCGCCGTGCGGCACGGGCACGAGTGCGAAGCTTGCCTGTCTCGCGGCGGACGGCAAGCTCGCCGAGGGCGTGGTGTGGCGCCAGGAGAGCATCATCGGCAGCGTGTTCGAAGCGCAATACGAGCGCGACGCAAGTCTGCCCGCCGGCTACGTGCGGCCGAGCATTTGCGGCACGGCCCACGTCAGCGCCGAATCGAAACTGATCTTTGCGAGCGACGATCCGTTCGCATGGGGCATTCGCGCGCAATGACGAGGCCGGATGTGATCGTCGTCGGCGCGGGCATCGTGGGCGCCGCCTGTGCGTATGAACTGGCCCAGCGCGGCGCGCGCGTGCAGGTTTTCGATCAGGCCGGTATCGGCGGCGGCGTGACGGCGGCGGGCATGGGCCATGTCGCCGTGATGGACGATTCGCCCGCGGAATTCGCGCTGTCCGCGTGGTCGCGCGAACTGTGGCTGGATTTGTCCGCGAGGCTCGACTCACGGCACGCGTTCACGCGCTGCGGCACGCTATGGGTCGCGGCGGACGACGAGGAATACGCGCTCGCCGAGACGCGCCATGCGGCGCTCAGGCAGCGCGGAATCGCGAGCGAGGTGCTCGACGCGCAGCAGATGCGGGACGCCGAACCAGCGTTACGCGACGGCTTGCGTGGCGGCATGATCGTCGGCGACGACTGCGTGGTGTACGCGCCCACGGTCGCGGCATGGCTGCTGGCGCAGTGCGGCGCGGGCCATATCGACGTGCGGCTCGATACGGCCGTTACGCGCGTGGACGAACAGGGCGTGGTTCTCGCGAGCGGCGAGCGCTGCGCCGCCGGCTCGGTGCTGATCGCCAACGGACTCCAGGCCATGCACCTGCTGCCGGATTTGCCGATGCAGGCCAAAAAAGGCCACCTGCTCATCACCGACCGTTATCCGGGCATGGTGCGTCATCAGATTCTCGAACTGGGCTACATCAAAAGCGCCCACAACACGAGCGGCACCTCGGTTGCCTTCAACGTCCAGCCGCGTCCGACGGGACAACTGCTGATCGGCTCATCGCGGCAGTTCGACAGTGTCGACCCGGCGGTCGAGCCGGCCATACTTGGCCGCATGCTGACGCGCGCAGCCGACTACATGCCGGGCCTCGCGTCCTTGCAGGCGATCCGTGCGTGGACGGGTTTTCGTCCCGCGACGCACGACGGCTTGCCGCTCATCGGTCCCGCCGCGCCGTTCCTGCCGCGCGGATGCCATGCGTCGACGTGGCTCGCCACGGGCCACGAAGGCCTCGGTGTCACGACGGCGCTCGCCACCGGCAGGCTGATCGCGGCGCAGATGCTCGCCACCGGCGAGTCCCTGCCGATCGATCCCAGCCCGTATTTTGCGGCGCGCACGAATAGTGCGGGGCAGGAGACGGCCCATGCCTGAACTGATTTCCCTCTACGTCGATGACAAACCGGTGCGCGTACCGCCCGGTATCACGGTGGCCGCGGCGATCGCCTATGCGGCGGCAGATTCGCGCGGCGCAGGGATCGTGACGCGCCGCTCGGTAGCGGGCTCGCTGCGCGGTCCGCTTTGCGGCATGGGCATCTGCCAGGAATGCCGCGTCACGATTGACGGAGAACCGCACCGGCTGGCCTGCCAGATGAGCTGCGTCGAAGGCATGCAGGTCGTGACCGGAGAAGCTCGCCAATGAACTTCGACATCCTGATTATCGGCGCGGGCCCCGCTGGTTTGCACGCGGCCCAGGTGGCCGCGCAAACAGGGTGCCGGGTCGGCATCGTCGACGATAACGCCTTGCCTGGTGGCCAGATCTGGCGGCAGGGTCCGGAGCATGCGCCGGATCGCCAGGCGCGCGCGGTCATCGACGCGCTGACGCAGCAGCCCAACGTGACGTGGATGAGCGGTACGCGTGTCGCGCAGGCTTTGCCGGGCAAACAACTGCTCGCGGAAAACCGCCAGTCCGGCGTGGTAATCGGCTACGACAAGCTGATCGTGGCGACAGGCGCGCGCGAGCGCTTCCTGCCGTTCCCCGGCTGGACATTACCCGGTGTCACGGGCGCGGGCGGCTTGCAGGCGCTCATAAAAGGCGGCACGCCGGTGCGCGGTCAACGGGTCGTCGTGGCGGGAAGCGGGCCGCTTCTGTGGGCCTCGGCCGCTACCGCCCGCACCGCCGGCGCCCGCATTGCCGCGATCGTCGAACAGGCCTCGCCGCGCTCGGTGCGCGGCTTCGCGGCAGGGCTCGTCTCGACGCCCGCCAAACTCGCGCAAGCATTACGCCTGCGGCTTGATTTGCACGACACGCCGTATCTGTGCGGCGCGCATGTGGTCGAAGCGATCGGTGAGGGGGCAGAGGGCGGACTCGCCCGCGTGCGGATTCACCAGCGTGAGCGTCGGGGCGAAACAACGATAGATTGCGAGCGGCTCGCCTGCGCTTACGGTCTCGTACCGAATACGTCGATCGGTGTCGCGCTCGGCTGCGCGTTGCGCGATGTGCACGACACCGTCGCGCTCGAGGTGGACGACTGGCAGTCCACATCGGTGCCCGACATCTACGCGGCGGGCGAATCGACGGGCGTGGGCGGCATGGAGTTGTCGGCGGTCGAAGGCCGCATCGCGGCCTATGCCGCGCTCGGCGCACGCGAGAACGCCCGCGCGCTTTTCAACAGACGTGCACGTTACCGCCGTTTCGCCGACCGCCTGCACACGGCCTTCGCGCTCGCGCCGCATCTGCGGAACATGGCCGCGCCGGACACGATACTGTGCCGCTGCGAAGACGTCACGTGCGGCGAGGCCGCGCAGCACCGTTCGTGGCGCGATGCAAAACTGCACACGCGCTGCGGCATGGGCCCGTGTCAGGGAAAGATATGCGGTGAAGCGGCGGCGTTCTGTTTTGGCTGGCCGCGAAACGGACAGCGGCCACCGTTCGTGCCGGTGCGCGTCGGCACACTGATGGAAGCCGCGTCGGAAGCCGCGCCGCAATCCTGAGCGTTCATGCAGGTGGCGGCGTGAGGCCGCCAATCTTGCGCCGATACCCTCGAAAACAAGCCTCTTCGGGCCCTCATGCCAGATCTGTTTCTGCAGTCCGTCAGTCATGCTTCGTCGATCGAACAGATGGTGGCGCATTTCTCGTTGCTCGAACCGCTCTTCGACGCCATGTCGGACGTGGTGTTCTTCGTCAAGGATCACGACGCGCGCTACGTGCTGGTCAACACGACACTCGCTCTGCGATGCGGTTTTAAAAACAAGCACCTTTTGCACGGAAAAACCGCCGAAGAAGTCTTCCCCGCGCGTTTTGGCCTGAGCTACACCGCGCAGGACGAAGCCGTGGTGCGAGACAAAACGCGCCTGACCGACCAGCTCGAATTGCATCTGTATGGCGGCCGCCAGCCCGGCTGGTGCCTCACGTCCAAATTGCCGCTTTGCAATGGCAACGGCGACGTAGTGGGCGTCGCGGGCATTTCGCGCGATCTGCGCGCTGCCGAGGGCGAGCATCCGGCATATCGGCGTCTTGCCATCGCGGCCGGCTACATCCAGGAAAACTACGCGCAACCCATCAAGCTCGCGCGACTCGCGAAGCTCATCGACATGTCAGTCGCACAGATGGAGCGCTACTTTCACCGCATCTTTCATCTGACGCCGCGCCAGTTCCTGCTGAAAACGCGCCTCGATGCAGCATCGGCATTACTCGCGCGCGAATTGAGCATTACCGAAGTGGCGGCTCAATGCGGTTATGCCGATCACAGCGCCTTCACGCGCCAGTTCAGGACTACTGTCGGAATGACGCCGAGTCAGTATCGCGCGCTGCTGCATCCACGCGTGCGCCGCGCCGGCCAATGATTCGTGAACACGGCGGCGCCGCACCACGTGAACTATGCCGAATTCGTCCTGTCGCACACGGCAAACACTCAAGACGGCGCAAATTCGGCTTCCTACCATGCACGACAGATGTGTGACGGTTCAACCGAATTCGCAGTTACGCAGTTAAATTGAGGAGATCAGTGTGTCAAACGATTCTACGCGTAAGCCTCACGACGAAAAATCGCTCGCCCTGTACCGCCGGCGCGCCATCGTGGCGACAGTCATCGGTAACGGCTTCGAGTGGTTCGACTGGACCGTCTATAGTTTCTTCGCCGTGACGATCGCGAAGCAGTTCTTTCCCACGGGCAACGAACTGACTTCGCTGCTGCTGTCGGTCGCCACCTTCGGGGTCGGTTTCGTCATGCGTCCGGTTGGCGGAATCGTGCTCGGCGTGCTGTCCGACCGGGTCGGCCGCAAGTTCGCGCTGTCGCTGACCATCGTGCTGATGGCGGTAGGCACGGGGCTCGTCGGCATCACGCCGAGTTATGAAAAGATCGGTCTCGCGGCGCCGCTGATCGTCGTGCTCGCCCGTCTTTTGCAGGGCTTTTCCGCGGGCGGCGAAATGGGCGGCGCCACGGCATTTCTGACCGAATACGCGCCCAAGGAAAGCCGCACGTATTATTCGAGCTGGATTCAGGCCAGTATCGGTCTTGCCGTGCTCGTCGGCACCGGCATCGGCACGCTCGTCACGTCGACGCTGGATTCCGCCGCGCTCAACGCATGGGGATGGCGCGTGCCGTTCCTGCTCGGCGTGCTGATCGGACCGGTGGGCTACTTCATTCGCAGCCGTATCGACGAGACGCCGGTGTATAGCGCGATGCGCGAGAGCGAGAAGACCGATTCGCCGCTCAAGGAAATCATTCGCACGTATCCGCGGCAGACGTTTGCCAGTTTCTCGATGGTCATCCTGTGGACCGTCAGCAGCTACGTGTTTCTCTACTACATGCCGACCTATTCGGTGCGCTCGCTGCATTTACCGCAATCGGCCGGCCTTATCTCCGGCATGCTCGGTGGCACTGTACTGCTCGTCGCGTCGCCGATCATCGGCAAACTCGCGGACAAATACGGCCAGCGTCCTTTTCTTACCGCCGCGGCCATCGCCATGCTGATCTTCGCGTACCCGATGTTCGCGTGGGTCGTGAACGCGCCGAGCCTCGGTGCACTGCTGGTGTTTCAGGCCTTCTTCGGATTCCTGATCGCCATGTACAGCTCGCCGATTCTGACCGCCATGGCCGATCTGTTCCCGGCTCGGGTGCTGTCCACCGGGCTTTCCGTGGCCTACAACTTCGCGGTCATGCTGTTCGGCGGCTTCGGGCCTTTCTTCATCACGTGGCTGATCGCCAGAACGGGCAGCAACATGGCGCCCGCGTTCTACGTGATGTGCGCGTGCCTCGTGAGTCTTGCCGGAACATGGTGTCTCGCCGACAAGCGCAACCGCCTCGCCATTGCAAACTAGGAGTGTGCATGCCAATTACGGTTCTGAAAAACGGTAACGTCCTCGATCTGGAGAAGGGGACGTACCTGGAAGGTTATTCCGTGGTCATCGAAGGCGAACGGATCGTCGAGGTGACGAATGCTCGCACGGAGTTCCACGACGCGCGCGTGATCGATGCAAAGGGCAAGACGATCATGCCGGGGTTCATCGATTGTCACGTACACGTGCTGGCCTCGCACGCGAATCTCGGCACCAATGCGGCCCAGCCGAATATCCTCGCGACGATTCGCGCGTTGCCCTTACTCGACGCCATGCTCTCGCGCGGCTTTACGACCGTGCGCGACGCGGGCGGCGCCGACTGGGCGCTCATGCATGCAATCGAGACGGGCCTGACTCCGGGGCCACGCATTTTCCCGTCGGGCAAGGCGTTATCGCAGACGGGCGGCCATGGCGACTTTCGTCCGCGCAGCGATACGTTCGAGCCCTGTTCGTGCTGTTTTCGCGCGGGCGCGATTGCGCGCGTGGTGGACGGCGTGGACAACGTGCGCCTCGCCGCGCGCGAGGAAATTCTGCGTGGCGCGACGCAGATCAAGATCATGGCGTCGGGGGGCGTTGCGTCGCAATTCGATCCGATCGCCAATACGCAGTACTCGGAAGATGAAATCCGCGCGATCGTTGCCGAAGCCGAGGCCGCCAATACCTACGTCATGGCTCACGCGTACACGGGACGAGCCATCGCCCGCGCGGTGCGCTGCGGCGTTCGCACGATCGAGCACGGCAACCTGGTCGACGAGGCTGCGGCGAAAGTGATGCGCGAGCATGGCGCCTACGCGGTGCCGACGCTGGCGACCTACGACGTGCTCGGCGTCTACGGCGCGAAGCTCGGGCTCACGGCGGATTCGATTGCGAAAGTGGAGGGCGTGCAGAAGGCCGGGCGCGAATCGCTCGAAATTTTCCGCCAGGCAGGCGTGCCGATGGGTTTCGGCTCGGATCTGCTCGGCGAGATGCAGGAGTTCCAGAGCAACGAATTCCGCATTCGTTCGGAGGTCATCGGGAATCTCGAAACCTTGCGCTCGGCCACGACGATTGGCGCCGAAGTGCTGAACCGTCAGGGCCAACTCGGCGTGATCGCAGCGGGCGCACTCGCCGATGTGCTGGTGGTGAATGGCGATCCGCTGGTCGATATCGAAGCCGTGGCGAACGGCGCCGAGAGAATCGAGTACGTGTTTCAGAGCGGTAAGCTCGTCAAGCAGACACGACCCATGTAATCACGTGAAGGCGCAGGCCGGCTCAGCGGGAGAGCCGCCTGCGCGACACGATGAACGCTTTGAGTTCATCGCACGCATGGTCGATATGCCGCTTTAGAAGCGACGCCGCGCCGCGTACGTCGCCCACTTTGCACAGACGAACCAGTTCGCCGTGCTCCTCTTCGGCACGCCTGCAACTTTCGGCGCTCAGCGAAAGCTGAAGCCGCGTATAGCGGTCGGTTTGCTGGAGCAGTGAACTGACGATAGCCGAGGTACGCGGCTGGTCGGCTCGGGACATGAGCAGATCGTGCAGACGGGTATTCAATTCACCCCAGCGTGCGGGGTTCTGCGCGTGCAATTCCTGCCGATATTCGGCAAGGATGAGATCGAGTTCGGCGAAGTCGGCGGCCGTGAGTTTTGGCGCCGACTTTTTCAGCAGACTGGGTTCGAGCAGCGCGCGCAATTCGAACAGCTCGGCGATTTCCGGGGCGGACAACTCCGACACGATGGCCCCTTTGTGCGGAACGATGCGCACCAGTCCTTCGCCTTCGAGTTGCACCAGTGCTTCACGCAAGGGGATGCGACTGACGCCGAGTTCGGCGGCGAGCGCGTCCTGTCTGAGCTGAAAGCCTTCCGGCAATTCGCCCGAGAGTATCTTGCGCCGCAGTTCGTCTGCGGCAGCCTCAGCGACGGTAGTTGCTCGTGACCGGGAGGATGCCGCTGTTGAATTCATAGGAGAGTCGGGAGTGGAGTCAAGCCGCGGACGTCGATCGGGCGGTAAAGGTGGCGCAAATTCTATCACCAGTGCTGCCGTTCGATGTCAGGCCAGCAGCGCGGCGAGTACTCGCCGCGCTGCTGGCCGGTAACGTGGAATGTCAGTTGTCGATGCCTTTGGACCACGCGCCGTACCACGTGCGGAACAGCGCATATTGCGTTTCGGCGTAGTTGCGCTGCGCGTCGGTAAGTGCGTCGGTTTCGTTGAAGTGAAGTGTGTATTCCTTCTCGCCGTTCAGCACCATCAGGTACTTGTAGAAAAGAACGAGGTCGGTTCCTTCGTCGAAAGAAGACAGAACGGCCAGTGCCGAGTCGAGTTCTTTCGCCAGCCTGCGCGCGGTGACGTCGCCGGCGGCGGCCTTTTTGCTCAGCTTCACCAGTTGCAGAACTTCACGCGGCAACGCATTGCCGATACCCGTGATGGCGCCCGACGCGCCGCAATTCACGAAGCCGTGCACGACCTGCGTATCGACACCGACCATCAGAATCACGCTGTCGTCCTGCGACGTGATGTTCTCCGCTGCGTAGCGCATGTCGGCTGCACCGCCGAACTCCTTGAAGCCGATGAGGTTGGGGAATTGACGACGCAATTCGAAGAACAGATCCGCGCGCGTGGCGAAGCCGTAGTACGGGCTGTTGTAAATCACAGCGGGCAGGCCGGGCGCGGCCGCGAGAATGGCGGAAAAATGGGCCTTTTGCGCAGTGAGCGACGATCCGCGCGACAGCACGCGAGGAATGACCATCAAGCCTTGCGCGCCGACTTTAGCCGCGTGCGCGGCATGCGAAACCGCTTCTCTGGAATTGACCGCCCCGGTTCCGACGATGGTCGGCACGCCGGCCGCCACGAGACGTGCAACGCCTTCCTGACGTTCTGCTTCCGTGAGAAGCGGCCAGTCGCCCATCGATCCGCAGTACACCACGGCGCTCATGCCGAGGTCGACGAGTTCACGGCCCTTGGCGACGAGCGCGTCGAAATCCGGCTTGCGATCGGCAGTGCAAGGGGTCATCAGTGCGGGGATTGTGCCTTCGAAGATTTTGGTCGACATCACGCGTTCCTGGGTAATCGGGAGGGGTTCGGAGAGAGGCGAAGCGCGGCGAGGTCGCCGCGACACAACAATCTTAGCGTGGGCGAATATTTTATACAATCCAATTCTAAAAACTGGATTTTTGAGATCGTCGCCACGCGAGTTGTCCTGCCTGTAAAAACGAGAAAATAGCGTTTTATTTAGCGTGAATACGGATATTTTTGCTCGATATTCGATTCATTTTGTGAGCGAACCGATAACATGAATTGTATAAAATGTTCACGAATAGTGGATGGCAGCCAACAAAGCCAATCACCATTCAGGCGCCTCAAAATGTGCAACCGCAACATCCCGCGCCGAGGGTAAACACCACCAAAATACATCAGACATCTGATCTATATTGCTCCCGTACCGTCCATGCGATCCGTGTATGCGCCTAAGCGTCGAACACTCGATGAGCGAGAAAATCCAGGAATCGTTGATGACGATGATCCGGGAAAAATCGCTTAAGCCAGGTGACCAGATACCCACTGAAATAGAGCTTTGCGAGCAGTTAGGGGTCGGCCGGTCGAGTCTTCGGGAAGCGGTCGCGCAGATGATCTCGCATGGTCTGCTCTCCAGGGTCCAGGGCCGCGGCACCTTCGTCAGACAAATTTTTCTGAAGCTTCACGGCGGCCTCGATGATCTGATGTCTGTCACCGACATGATCCGCAGCGTGGGCGCCGTCCCGGCCACTTGCCGCCTGAAGGTCGAACAGATCAAGGCGTCGGAGAGTCTGGCCGGCAAGCTGCGGCTGGACGTAGGCGCCGAATGTGTGCGCATCGAACGTGTGCGCTGCGCGGACGACGCGATTGCCGCCTATTGCATCGACACCGTGCCGAAGCATGTGTTCGACGCGTGCGGCGGCGAACTCGGCGAGTCGTTGTTCGCCATGTTCGAGCGGACTGGACGGAGGCTGTCGCACACTCACACATCCATCCAGCCCACCATTCTGACGCCGCGCGATCTGCCCGAACTGGGCGATGGCTTCGGCCTGTTTCTGCTACTCGACGAAGTGGATTTCGATCAGACCGGTGAGCCGATCTGCTATAGCAACGACTACTACAACACGAGCATCTTCAAGTTCGATCTGGTTCGCAAGAAGCGCTGAACCGTTTCGATCGTGGAGGAGACATTCATGGAATTCGAAGCACTCAGTTCTTCTGAGTTGTCGGCGTATTTGCGCAGTGTTCCGGCGGTGTATGCGTTGTTGAATGAACCCGGCGAAACAGGCGATCTCGACATTGCGGAAGTGGGCGACGGCAATCTGAACTTCGTCTATTTCGCGAGCAATGCGCGTGCGCCCGAAAGAAGTGTCGTGGTGAAGCAGGCGCCGCCGTTCCTGCGGCTCGTCGGCAAATCGTGGCCGCTCACGCGGCATCGCATGGAGCGCGAAGTCGCCGCGCTGCAGCGTTTTGGCGCACTGTGCCCGCAGCATGTTCCGCGCGTGTATCACGCCGACAGCGATCTGTTCCTGATGGTGATGCAGCGGCTCTCTTCGCATCGGATCCTGCGACAGGCGCTGATGGATGGCATCGTTTATCCGAAGCTCGCGGCGCATCTGTCCACCTATCTGGCCCACACGCTGTTCTACGGTTCCGATCTGTTTCTCGCGCCCGACGTGAAAAAGCATGCCGTCAGCGATGCGGTGAACACCGAGTTGTGCAAGATCACCGAAGACCTCGTATTCACGTATCCATTCGAAGATCATCCGTCGAACGTGTACAGCCCCGCGTTTCCACGCGCGGAAATCGAGCGGCTGCGACAGTCGCCCGCATTGCGTCTTGCCGTGGCCGACATGAAATGGTCGTTCATGAACGATGCGGAGACGCTTCTGCACGGCGATCTGCACACCGGTTCGATCATGGTGAACGAAGACGAAACCTACGTAATCGATCCGGAATTCGCATTCTATGGACCGATGGGTTTCGACATCGGCGCCGTGCTGGCCAATCTGCTACTGGCTTATTTTTCGCGCGACTGGCACGACCGCGAACAGGACACAGCATTGCAGCTTCACGCGGACGGCGTGCCGTATCGCGACTGGCTGCTCGAACAGGTCAGCGCGGTTTGGAGCGGTTTCGAAAAGACGTTTCTGAAACTTTGGCGCGTGCACGAAAGCCGGCGCAAGAGTCATTTCATCGGTGACGATCCGGGCGGCGTGTGCGTCGAAGCCTATCGCGCCCGTTTCATGCGGCGGCTGCTCGCACAGTCGCTGGGTTTCGCGGGCTGCAAGATGATCCGGCGCATTGTCGGCATGGCCAAGGTGGCCGATATCACGAGCATTGCCGATCATAGTTTGCGCGCCGCTGTCGAAGTGCGCGTGCTGCGTTGCGCCGAGCGCCTGCTGGTGGAGCGCGACGCGATCGACGGCATCGCACAGGTGCTCGCAATAGCACGCGAGGCGCAAGCCGGAGGACGCGCGTCATGACGGCGCCCGCATCGTCCGACACAGTCGACTCTCACGCTTCAACCCGACCAGGAGCACGCATGGTTTCGCTGTCGCCTTTCCTGAACCTGCCGGCCACGCTCGCGTGGGAAGACGATTGCTTGCGCATACTCGATCAGACCCGCCTGCCTCAGGCGACGGTGATTGAAAACCTGACCGACGCCCATGCGGTGTGGCGCGCCATCCACGAACTGCGCGTGCGCGGTGCACCGGCGATCGGCGTGGCGGCCGCCTATGGATTGTGTGTCGCCATGCAGGATGCGCGCGATCTGCCCATCGAGGCATTCCGCGAGGCGCTCGAGGAACGCGCGGCGTATCTCGACAGCGCGCGGCCCACCGCGGTCAATCTGAGCTGGAGCCTGAAGCGCATGTTGCGCGTGGCGGAACGTTCCACTGCGCGCGACGCGTCGTTGCTCTATCGCGAACTGGTGGACGAGGCCGTGCGCATTCACGGCGAAGACCAGGCGCTGTGCGAGCAGATCGGCCGACACGGCATGACGCTCATTGCGCCCGGCAGCGGCGTGCTCACGCATTGCAACGCGGGCGCGCTGGCCACGACCGGGCTCGGTACGGCCACGGCACCGATCTATCTGGCGCAGCGCGCGGGCGTCGCTTTTCACGTCTACGCGGATGAAACGCGTCCGCTGCTGCAAGGCGCACGGCTCACTGCCTACGAATTGCAGCAAGCCGGTGTGGACGTGACCTTGATCACGGACGGCATGGCAGCGTCGATGATCGCGGAAAAGCGCGTGGACGTGGTGATCGTCGGCGCGGATCGGGTGGCCGCGAACGGCGACTTCGCCAACAAGATCGGCACTTTGAGCCTTGCCATCGTTGCGCGCTATTTCAAGGTGCCGTTCTACGTTGCCTGTCCTTCGTCGACACTGGATCTGCAGACGCCCGACGGCAGCGCGATCGTGATCGAGGAGCGCCGCGACGACGAAGTCACGCATGTCGGCGGCCAGCCGGTCGCGCCCGAAGGCGTGAAGGTGCGCAATCCCGCTTTCGACGTCACGCCGCACGATCTCGTCACGGGCTACATCACGGAGCGCGGCATCATCGCGGCGCCGTTCGACACGCAATTCGCCACGCTGTTCGGAGAAACCACGTGAGCATGGGCAAGGCTGCGAACGAAGCCATGAGCGAAGCCACAAAGGAAGCCACGACGGAGGCATCGCTGCGCGCGCAGATCGTGCAGACTGCGCTCGAGATGGAGCGGCTGCGCATCAATCAGGGCACCTCGGGCAACGTCAGCGTGCGCTGGCGCGACGGGCTGCTGATCACGCCGAGCGGGGTGCCCGCCGCCTCGCTCACCGCCGGCATGATCGTGTTCCTGCCGCTCGATGTGCAACCGGACGCAGACGTCTTCAACGAACGCAGGCCGTCGAGCGAGTGGCGTTTTCATCGCGACATTCTGTGCGCCCGCAACGACGTCGACGCAATCGTGCACACGCATTCGAACGCCGCCACGGCGATGGCGATTCACGGCCGGGACATTCCCGCGCATCACTACATGGTCGCGGCGGCAGGCGGCAATTCGATCCGCTGCGCGCCGTATGCGACCTTCGGCAGCCAGGCGCTCTCCGATCACGCCTTGCAGGCACTGCAAGGACGCACGGCCTGCCTGCTTGCGCATCATGGCGTGATCGCGCTGGGCCGCGATCTGGCGCGGGCGCTATGGCTCGCCAACGAAGTCGAAGTATTGGCGCAGCAGTATCTGCTCGCCAGTCAGCTCGGCCCACCGCCCGTGCTGTCCGATGAGGAAATCGGCGAGGTGGTGAAGAAGTTCAGCAACTACGGCATGCGGCGGGAGAGCAGCAACAGTAAAGCCTGACACCAACCAGCAACACACTGCGCTAGATAACTTGAACAATGGAGACAGACATGGCCTGGAATTCAGCAAGATTCGAGCGGTGGAACACCTTGGGCGCGTCGACGGGCGCCATCGTGCTGTGCGCGGCCGCTGCGTTGAGCGGCTGTTCGAAGAGCGAGTCACCCGCGCCGTCCACGACCGCAGCGAGCGATGCGGGCGCGAGCGCCGCGGCCGTGGCAGGAGCGAGTGCGGCGCCGGCCGCCGCGGGCGGCAAGCCCAAGATCGGCTTCTCCGTGGCGACCCTGAACAACGCATTCTTCGTCGGCCTGAAACTCGGCGTGGAGAAGGGCGCGAAAGAGCAAGGCTTCGACCTGGTGCAGACCAATGCGAACGGCGACGCCCAGCAGCAGGTCAACGACGCCAACAATCTGCTGAGCCAGGGCGTGACCGCGCTCGTGCTGAATCCGATCGATTCGAAGGCCATCATTCCCGCCGTGCAGAAAGCCAATTCGATGGGAATTCCGGTGTTCACGCTCGACCGCGGCTCGGATGGCGGCACGGTGACCTCGTTCGTCGCGTCGGATAACGTCGCGCTCGGCGCGACCGGCGCGAAGTGGATCGCCGACAAACTCAAGGAGCGCTACGGTTCGCCGAAAGGCAACGTGGTCGATCTGATCGGGCTGGTCGGCACGACAGCGGCGACGGATCGCGAGAAAGGCTTCAGCGACGAAATGGCGAAATACCCGGATATCAAGGTGGTCGCGCGTCAGGAAGGCGCCTTCGACCAGGAGAAGTCGCTGAACGCGATGACCAATATCCTGCAGAAATTCCCGCAGATCGACGCGGTCTTCGGCGCGAACGACGACAACACCGTCGGCGCGGAAAAAGCGATCGACAACGCCGGCCGTTACAAGCCGCTCGGCGACAAGGAGCACATCATGGTGATCGGCGCGGACGGCACCGCGCAGGCGCTCTCCGCGATTCGCGCGGGCAAGCAGGACGCGACCATTTCGCAGAACCCGATCGAGATGGCGGGCAAGGCACTGAGCTTCATCGCCGACAACAACGCGAAAAAGCCGGTACCGGCGAATTACGCGTGGCCGACGCTGCTGATCGACAAGTCCAACATCGACTCCGACGAAACCAAGAAGTACGGACTCTGGTCGTTGCAGGTCAGCCAGTAAGCGAGGCGCGCAGTTAAAGGTAGATCAGGTAGATGAAGGCAGACGCGCGCATCGTCCCGAATCGATGCGTGCGTCGTGTCAATCAGGAATCGAACATGAACGGGCAAGTGCAATCGCAGTCCCCGCTCGCCGCGCCACCTGATGGGCGCGGCGGCCATGCACCTTTGCTGCATATGGAAGGCATCGTCAAGAGCTTTCCCGGCGTGAAGGCGCTGCGCGGCGTGAGTCTCACGCTGCACGCGGGGCATGTCATGGCGATCGTCGGCGAAAACGGCGCGGGCAAATCCTCGTTGATCAAGACGCTGTCGGGCGCCTACGAGCCCGACGAAGGCACCATCGAGATCAACGGCAAGCCGCTCGCGCGCGGCACCAACGCGGCGATCGACGCCGGTGTCGCCGTGATCTATCAGGAGTTGTCGCTCATCAACGACATGACGGTGGCCGAGAATCTGTTTCTCGGCCGGATGCCGGCGCGCAACGGCTTCGTGCTGCGGCGCGATGCGGACAAACGTGCACGCGAAGCGCTCGCGCAGGTGGGACTCGACAACGTGTCGCCGTCCACGCGGCTCGGCGACCTGCCGTTGAACAGACGTCAACTCGTCGAGGTTGCCAAGGCCGTTGCGCGCGACGCTCGCATTCTCGTGATGGACGAACCGACCGCGGCCCTGCAGGCCGGCGATATCGCCAATCTGTATGCCGTGGTGCGCCGGTTGCGTGCGGCGGGCATGGGCATCATTTTCATCTCGCACCATCTGGAAGAAGTATTCGAGCTGGCCGACTCCGCCGTGGTGATGCGCGACGGCGCGACCGTCGGCGTGCGGCCGATGGCGCAATGGACCGAGCAGGAACTGGTGCAGGCCATGGTGGCGCGCAACCTCGATTCGTTCTATCCGTGGGAGCCGCGCGAATATGGATCGGTGGTGCTGGAAGTGCGCGATCTCGCGAGTCCGCCGATTGTGCGGCATGCGAGTTTCAGCGTGCGCGCCGGGGAAATCGTCGGCATTGCTGGCATTGCGGGCGCGGGCCGCACCGAATTGCTCAAGGCGATTTTCGGCGCACTGAAAGTGACCGAAGGCGAAATTCATATACGCGGCCGCAAGGTGTCGGTCCATTCGCCCACGGAAGGCGTGCGCCACGGCCTCGTCTACACGGCGGAAGACCGCAAGCTGGAAGGCCTGGTGCTGGACGCGAGCATCGAGGAAAACATCGCTTTATCGAGTCTCAAGGCACTCGCCACCGGCGGCTTCGTGCGCAACGCGCGCAAGCGCAAGCTCGCGCAGGAGGAAAGCACGCGCTTCGCGGTGCGTGCGCCTTCGGTGCTGCAAATCACCGGCAATCTGTCGGGCGGCAATCAGCAGAAGGTGATTCTCGGCCGCGCCAGTGCGACGCAACCCGCCGTCATCATGCTCGACGAACCGACGCGCGGCATCGACGTGGGCGCGAAAACGGAGATCTACGCGCATATGGTGTCGATGGCGCGTGCGGGCGCGGCGGTCGTGATGGTGAGTTCGGAGTTGCCGGAACTGCTGGGCATGTCGGACCGCGTGCTCGTGATGTATCGCGGCCGGATCGTCACCGAGTTGCCGCGCGACAAGGCGGATTCGGAGACGGTCATTCAATGGGCGACGACGGGAGTAGGGGCATGACTTCGACGGCAGCAAAACCGACAGATTCTGAAGCGCGCTCGAGCCGGGTGATGCGCCAGTTGCGCAGCGGCATCGGCCCGCTGTTCGCCGCGCTGGTGATCATCTGCGTGGCGCTTTCCATTGCTTCGCCGGAATTCCTCACCACCAGCACGCTGACCAACATCATGGTGCAGGTCTCGGTGGTGGGCATCGCGGCGGTGGGCGGCACCTTCGTCATTATCACCTCGGGCATCGACCTCTCGGTCGGCTCGCTGGTCGCGTTGAGCGGCATGGTGGCGGCGACGCTGATGGCGGGCTCCACACCCGATAACGTCGGGCTCGGCGTGGCAGGGCTCGCCATCGCAATTGCCGTGGGCGCGGGCGTCGGCGCGCTCAACGGTATTTCGGTGGCATGGTTGCGGCTCGTGCCGTTCATCGTGACGCTCGCGATGATGGCGATGGCACGCGGCCTCACGCTCGCCATTTCCGACGGCCGCACGAAATTCGATTTTCCCAGCGCTTTCACCGCGTTCGGCGCGAAGTCGGTGGCGGGCATGCCCGCGCCGATGATCGTCATGCTGATCGTGTTTCTGATCGGCCATGTGCTGCTGCGCAAGACCACCTTCGGGCATCAGGTCTTCGCGGTGGGCGGCAACAAGGAAGCCGCGCGGCTCGCGGGCATTCCGGTGCATCGCGTGATTTTTCTCACGTACATGCTGGCCGGCGTGACGGCGGCCATTGCCGGCATCGTGCTCGCGGGACGTCTGAACTCGGCCTTGCCTTCGGCGGCCAACGGCCTCGAATTGCAGGTGATCGCGGGTATCGTGATCGGCGGCACCTCGCTCGCGGGCGGTCGCGGATCGATTGTCGGCACCTTCATCGGCGTGGTGCTGATCGGCGTGATCAATGTCGGTCTGTCGCTGCTCGGCGTCAATCCATTCTGGACCCAGTTCATTCAGGGCGGCGTGATTTTCGCCGCCGTGATGCTCGACGCGCTCAGCCAGCGTCGCAAGAACTGAGTTCTTTTCCAACCGGATCACCCAGGAGAGTCGTGTGAAAAAGATCATCAATCAGCCGGACCAGTTCGTCGACGAAGTGATCGATTCGCTGTTGATCGCGCATCCGGGCTGGATCAAGGCCGCCACCGCCGACCGCCGCGCGCTGGTGCGGGCCGATGCGCCGAAGAAGGGCCGCGTGGGCATCGTGACGGGCGGCGGATCGGGGCACATGCCGGGCTTTCTCGGCTACGTCGGCGAAGGTCTGTGCAGCGGCGTGGCGGTGGGCAACGTGTTTTCGTCGCCTTCGTCGGAACAGATTTTCGAAGCGACCCGGGCCGTGGACGGCGGCGCCGGCGTGCTCTACGTGTACGGCAATTATGGCGGCGACGTGTTCAACTTCGATCTCGCCGCCGACCTCGCGGAACCGGAAGGCATCGAGATCAAAACCGTGTTGCTCACCGACGATGTCGCGTCGGCGCCGCCGGAACGCGCGAGCGAGCGGCGCGGCGTCGCGGGCATGGTGTTCGCGTTCAAGTGCGCGGGCGCGGCGGCCGAACGCGGCGATTCGCTGGAGGACGTCGCGCGCATCACCGCGAAAGCCAACGCGCAATGCCGCACGATGGGCGTGGGTCTTTCGCCGACCATCCTGCCCGCGGCCGGCAAGCCGACTTTCACCTTGCCCGACGGCGAAATGGAAATCGGCATTGGCATTCACGGCGAGCCCGGCACACATCGCGGCAAACTCGAAACGGCCGACGCGATCGCCGACCGTCTGTCCGGCGAAATCCTGCGCGATCTTGCCGCGCCGAAAGGCTCGCGCGTCGCGGTGCTGGTCAACGGACTGGGCGCGACGCCGCTCGAAGAGTTGTATCTGCTCTACCGGCGCACCGCTGCGGCAATCGCGGACCAGGGCCTGACGATCGCGCGCTCTTACGTGGGCGAATACGTGACGAGTCTGGAAATGGCCGGGGCGTCGATCACGGTGATGCTGCTGGACGACGAACTCGAAGCGCTGCTGGCCGCGCCCGCGCGTTCGCCGCTCTTTCACGACTGGTCGCCGGCATGAGCGCGGCCGGCAATCTATCCGGGAGGAGAACTGCATGAGTATTTCCTGCGGCGAATTGCGCGCCGTGCTGACCCGCGCGCTATCCACATTGCCCACGCACGCCGAGGAGTTGCGCGAACTCGACGCGGCGCTGGGCGACGGCGATCTGGGCATCACGGTACAGGCCGGTTCGAAGGCGGTGGTGGCCGCGCTGGCAGCCTTGCCGGAAACGGCCGCCGTCAACGAGATGCTGCTCGCGGCCGGCAAGGCTTTTTCGACGGCGAATCCGTCCACGTTTGCAGCGCTGATCGGCGGCGGCCTGCTGGCGGCCGCCAAAACGATGGTGGGCAAGACCGAAGTCGGCAAGGACGAGGCGCTCGCGATCGGACGCGCAGTAGCGGCGCGCATCGTCGAGCGCGGCAAGAGCCAGGTGGGCGACAAGACCGTGCTCGACGCGCTCGTGCCGAGTCTCGACGTGCTCGACGCTTCGCAAGGCGATGCACAGGCACTGCTGGCAAAAATGATCGACACCGCGCGCGAGCGGATCGAGGCGACCTCGGGATTGCAATCGCAGAAGGGTCGCGCGGCGTGGGTGCAGGAGCGCAGCATCGGTCATCCCGACCCCGGCGCAACGGCCTATTTGCGCTTCCTGGAAGCATTGCGCGTGGCGCTGAGCGGCGACTGAGTCGCGACTCGGTTACCCATCAGCCCATCATTAGCGCAGCAAAAGCTGCGAGGAGACCTGTGTGAGCGAATCGAACGATCCGCAAGCGGGAAGACGTCTGTTCATCCAGCGCAGCCTGCTGGCGGCGGCAGGCTCCTGTCTGTTACCCGGCGTCGCGGCTCAGGCTGCTGAAACCGCACCGGCGGCTGCAAGCGCCGCATCGAGCGGCACCGAACCCGCCAGTCCTTCTCCGACTGTCGTGCTCGCGCAATACGGCGCGGGGTTACGCTACGAAGTCATTCCCGCGCCGGTCCTGCAGCGGGCCAAGGATTGCATGACGGATGCCGTCGCAACCATCATCTACGGCGCGGATTTGCCGTGGAGCAAGATGATCATTGCGTACGTCCGCCAGAACGGTTCGGGCGGACGCAGCCAGATTCTCGGCGCGGGCACGCAGCCGGTTCATCCGCCGGGCGCGGCACTCGCGCAAGCGGCGATGGCGCACGCCTTCGAACTCGACAACCTCACGAAACCCGACAGCGGCGCGCATCCCGGTGCCGCGCTATTTTCTTCGGGGTTGGCGGTTGCGCAAGATCGCGGACTCGGCGGGCGCGCGTTGTTGACCGCCTTCGTGGCCGGCGCGGAGACGATGATCCGCATCGGCTACGCGACCGAACACACCAACGAGGAGCGCGGCTTTCACGCACCCGGCACGACGGGCCCGTTCGGATCGGCGATCACGGTCGGTCATCTGCTGGGTCTCGACGCCGGCAAGATGACCAATGCGCTCGGCGTGGCGGGGTCGTGCGCGGGCGGTCTGCTGGCGTTCGCGCATGCCGGCAATGGCGCGATGGTCAAGCGTCTGAACGTGGGGCGCGGCGCGGAAGGCGGCGTGCTGGCGGCGAGTCTCGCGGCGGAAGGCTTCACCGGACCGAGCACGGTGCTCGAAGGCGAGGGCGGTTTTCTGCGCGCATTCTGCCCGCAGTACGACCTGAGTCAGCTCACGCTTGGACTCGGCCAGACCTACGAGACCATGAACATCATGATCAAGCGCTACGCGTGTCATATCACGGCTCACACACCGGTCGAGGCGATGCTCGACTTGCGCCGCGCGCACGGTTTTGCGGCGAGCGACGTGGCGTCGATCGAAGTGGCCGGCAGTCCGCGCATGGCAACCGTCAACAATATCGCGCATCCCGCCGATGCCTTGCTGGCGCAATTCAGCATCCCGTTCTGCGTGGCGCTTTCGCTGTATCGCAATCCGGTGGACCCGCGTTCGTTCGACGCAAACGTGATTCACGACAACGCCATTATGGCGATGACACAACGCGTCCGGATGACGGCGGCACCCGGCCAGCGCAACGACGATCTCGCGTCGACCGTGACCGTCACGCTGAACGACGGCCGCGTGTTCAGCGAACGGGTCACCGCATTTACCGGCACGCCGGAACGTCCGCTCGATCGCGCGGGTTTGCGTGAAAAATTCATGCTGCTCACGCGCGATCATCCGGAAGCCGCGATGAGCGCGCTATTCGACCGTTTGCAGAATATCGAGCAGGAGCACGATCTGGCGTGGCTGCGCGTGTGAGGCAGAGTTTCTTTAAACGGCCCGTCGCGCCAGCAGTGCCGATGCCTGCTCGACGGCGGCAGCACGTTTTTCACGGAACGCAGCGGAGGCGGCCAACGCCCGCTCGACGATGGCGGACGGCGCCACGAACGGTGTGCCGGCATTGAACGGCGGCGCCGGGTCGTATTCGATCTGCAACTGGATCAGTTGCGCGGTTTCGTCGCCCGCGATTTCGGCGGCCACGCGCAGTGCCATGTCGATACCCGCCGTGACGCCGCCCGAGGTGTAGAACTTGCCGTCGATCGTCATGCGATCGTCGCTTGGGATCGCACCGAATTGGCTCAGCAGGGCGCGCGCCTGCCAGTGTCCACCCGCGCGGCGACCGCGCAGCAGACCGGCCGCGCCGAGCAGCAGCGAGCCCGTGCAGATACCGAACATGTAGCGCGCGGCGTCCGAGCGTTCGCGCACGAAGTCGACGATCTGCGCGTCGAGAATCGCGTCGTCCGTGCCGGGTCCGCCGGGCACGACGAATAGTTCGTAGGGCGAAGCAGTGTTGAAATCGTGATCGGGCTGAATCACGAGACCTTTATCCGTGCGCACCGGCGCGAGCGTGGGCGAGACGATTTCCACGCGCCATCCGGGCAGCCGGGCGAGCACTTCCAGCGGACCGGTGAGATCGAGTTGCGTCATGTTCGGAAACAGCAGCAGGCCAGCGATTTTCGTATCGGACGGTTGCGTCATGAGTCGGATTCCTCCAGGTAGTGCCGTTATTAAAGCACCGCGCCGTCTGGCAAAAAAGACAGAATTGACGTATTTTTTGCCAATGACCCAACTTCCTCAATCCAGACCCGTCACGCGTCGTGTGCTGATCTTCGTGTACGAAGGTGCGCAGCCGATCGACGTGTCGGGTCCGCTCCAGACGTTCGACACCGCCGGCGAACTCGCCATCGGTGAACGCTACGAATGCCGCGTCGTGTCCAGCGAAGGCGGCGCCGTGCGTCTGCAGAGCGGCCTCACCGTGCTCACGCAATCGCCGCCGGCGCGTGCGCGTTTCGACACGCTCGTCATTCCCGGTGGACCCGGCGTGCATGCGGCGCGCCGCTCGCCTGACATCGTGCGCCAGGTCGCTGATCTGGCCCGACGCGCGGAGCGGGTCTGTTCGGTATGCACGGGCGCGTTCCTGCTGGCGCAGACCGGCCTGCTGAACGGGCGTAAAGCCGCGACGCACTGGCGCGCCTGCGCGGCGCTATCCCGCGAGTTTCCCGAGGTGCACGTGCAGCCCGACCCGATCTGGGTGCAGGATGGCCGCGTCTGGACCTCGGCCGGCGTGACGGCCGGCATCGATCTCGCGCTCGCCATGGTCGAGGCCGATCTCGGCAGCGCCGTGGCGGCGCAAATCGCGCGCAGGCTGGTGGTGTATATGCGGCGCGCCGGCGGGCAGGCGCAATTCAGCACGCCACTCGCGCTGCAAAGCGCCGACAGTTTCGGGCCTCTGTTCGACTGGCTCGACAGGAATCTGCATCGGTCGCTGAAAGTCACCGATCTCGCGGACGAAGCCGGCATGTCACCGCGCACTTTCATCCGTCATTTCACCGACAGGATCGGCATGACGCCGGGCAAGGCGCTCGAAGGATTACGGCTGGAGCGCGCGCAATCGCTGTTGAGCGGCACCAGCATGTCGCTGTCGGAAGTCGCGCGACGAGCGGGCTTCGGTCGCGAGGAACGTTTGCGAAACGCCTTCGTCAGGCAGTTCGCGGTCGGACCGGCGCAGTGGCGTCAAAGCTTCGGCGAAACGAACTGACGCCGAAGCACGGGACACATCAACGCATCAGACACAACGGAGACGCACCATGGATCTGAAATTGCGCGGCAAGGCTGCGGTGGTGACGGGCGCGAGCGTCGGCATCGGACTGGCGGTCGCGGAAGGCTTCGCGGCCGAAGGCGTGCATCTCGTGCTGGCGGCCCGGCAACGCGAACGGCTCGAACAGGTCGCCGCCGATCTGGCCGCGCGACACGGCGTACGCGTCGTGCCGGTGGCGTGCGACGTGGCCACAGTGGCGGGTGTCGATGCGCTGGTCGCGGCGGTCGGGCAGCAGTTCAACGGCGCCGACATCCTGTTCAACAACGCGGGCACCGGCAGCAACGAAACCATCATGGACGCGCCCGACGAAAAGTGGCAGGCCTACTGGGAGTTGCACGTGATGGCCGCGGTGCGACTCGCGCGCGGCCTCGTGCCGTTCATGAAGCAGCGCGGCGGTGGCGCGATCCTGCACAACGCGTCGATCTGCGCGACCCAGCCGCTGGGTTACGAGCCGATCTACAACGTCACCAAGGCCGCGCTGATGATGTTTTCGAAGAATCTCGCCAACGAGGTGGTCAAGGACAACATCCGCGTGAACACGATCAATCCCGGCCTCGTGCTGACGCCGGACTGGATCAAGACCGCGAAGGCGCTCACGCAGGACAGCGGCGGCGATTGGGAAGGCCATCTGCAACAGGTCGCGGACGAGTTCGCGCCGATCCGGCGTTTCGCAACGCCGGCGGAACTCGCCGATTTCATCGTGTTTCTCTGCTCGGAGCGGGCGAGTTATAGCGTGGGCTCGACGTACTTCGTCGATGGCGGAATGCTGCGCACGGTGTGAGCCGGCCACGTCGTGCGGACGCGGCCGGCGCGCCTGTCTCAGCCAGCGGACAGGGCCACCGCATCGGCGCCGGCCGGAATGCGCATCGGCGCGGCCGCGTCGGTCACAGCGGTCCATACGGCGGCGGCCACGTCCTGCGCGTGGGTGACCGGTGATTCGAGATCGCCCACCGCCGCATAGACCTGTTGCGTGAATGCGGCGTACGCCTCGGGCACGCTGTTTTCCATCAGACGGCGCGCGTTTGCGCCGAAGCTCGTGCCGGGCGCGCGCCCCGGCAACACCAGCCGCACGCGCACGTCGAACGGTGCCAGTTCGAGGGCCAGCGATTCCGTGAAGGCATTGACCGCGGCTTTGCTGCCCGTGTACACCGACAGCAACGGCAGCGATTTGACTGTCACGCTCGATGTGACGTTGACCACCACACCCGCTCTGCGCTGCCGGAACTGCGGCAAGACGGCCTGGGTCATCGCAATCGTGCCGAGCGTGTTGGTCTCGAACACTTCACGCGCATTGTCGAGGTCGACGCCTTCGAGCGGCGCAAGCAGGCCGACACCCGCGTTGTTGACCAGCGCGTCGATCGGTCCGGCGGCCTCGATGCACTGGCGAATGCTCGTCGCGCGGGTGACGTCGAGCGGCAACACGCGCAGACGATCCGACGCCGGCAGCAGGGTTTCGTCCGGCGTACGCATGGTCGCGATCACACGCCAGCCGCGTTCGAGAAAAAGCCGCGCGGTTTCGAGACCGAAGCCGGACGAGCAGCCCGTAATGAGTACGGTAGGGGTAGAGGACATCGACAACTCCATCGGTTTGAACGTGGCTCTACGATAGAGCGCCGCGTCTGGACCCGCTATACTCTAAAGTCCATTTCCTTGTTGAGATCGTCCAGGATGGTTGACCCGTTAGCGGAAGTCGTCTCGCTGTTGCAGCCCGGTGCGCCGTTCTCCAAGCTCGTCGTCGCCTCGGCGCCCTGGGCCGTGCGGCGCACGGAGACGGGCCGGCCGTTCTATTTCGTGCTGCTGGAAGGACGTTGCCGTCTCACGATCGACAGTGCGGGTAACAGTGAAACGCTCGAACTCGAGGAAGGCGACTTCGTCCTCATTCCGGCGGCGCGCAGCTTCGCAACTTCGAGCCTCGACCGTCAACCGCCGCGCGAGGACGAAGCCGTCACCACGCCGATCGTGCCGATGCCCGGTGGCGCGCGTGTGGGCGACCCCGACGGCGCGATCGACGCGCGCATGCTGGTGGGCCATTGCGTGTTTCAGTCGTCGGACTCCGCGCTGCTGGTGTCCCTGTTGCCGCAATGGGTGCATGCGCGTGGCGAGCGCCGTCTGTCGACGCTGGTTCAACTGATCGGCGACGAATCGCGCGCGGATCGTCCGGCGCGCGAAATCGTCATGGCGCGACTGCTGGAGGTGTTGCTGATCGAAGCGCTGCGCTCCACCGCCAGTTCCGCGCAAGCGCCGGGTCTGGTGCGCGGTCTCGCCGATCCCAAACTGGCTTCGGCGCTACGGCGCATGCATGAAGATCCGGCCGCGAGCTGGAACGTGGCCCAGTTGGCGCGCGACGCCGCCATGTCGCGCTCGGCTTTCTTCGAGCGCTTTAGCCGCGCCGTCGGGTTGGCGCCGATGGAATATCTGCTCGCCTGGCGGATGGCCGTCGCAAGACAGCTGTTGCGGCAGCGGGACCTGGCCATGCCCGAGATCGCCGAGCGTGTCGGCTACGGTTCGGTCAGTGCGTTCGGTGTGGCGTTCACGCGGCATGTCGGTATGCCGCCCGGCCGGTTTGCGAAGCAGGAGAGCGACGCGGAACCGGCATGACCGCGTATGGCGCCTTCATCCCGACATCTTCAATATCGACAAAAAGCATCTTTTATGAAGCCTATAAAGCGCGACACGGCTTAATATGCTACATTTATGAGGCATAAGGAGCTTGCCTCATGGATTGCACCCTGCAGATATTTCTCGACGGCCGCTGGATCGACTGCGCCCAGGTCGAATTCGACGGCGGCCTGTGCCACTGGAATCACCTCGTGGAGTACGCGCTCGATCACCCGGACGAGCCGGTGTCTCTGGCCGAACCCGTGGACATGGACATCCACACGAACGCCTCCATGCCGGCGTTCCTCTACGACCTCGTTCCGCAAGGCGCCGGGCGGCATTTCCTGCTCGGCGAACTGAAGGTGGCCGATGGCCCCGACGCGGACTTTCCGCTCATCTGCGCGGGCGCATTCGATCCGATCGGGCGGATCCGCGTCGCCGAGGCGGTCGGCTACTTCGAGGCGCACGTCGCGCGGCACCCGGACTCCCGGGGCCTTCCGGGCATGACGATCGCCGATCTGGTCGATCGCAGCGTGGAATTCACGGAGCGCATGTTTCTGCACGGCATGCTGGGCACCGGCACGACGGGCGTGCAGGGCGCGGCGCCGAAATATCTGCTGACCCGCGACCGCGAAGGCCTGTTGCACGGTGACGCGGTGCTGCCCGACGCCAACGCCACGCGTCATCTGATCGCCAAACTGCCGCGCGGCAGAAGCGAGGCCGATCTGAAGGTGTTGCGCAACGAAGCGGCCTATATGCGGGTCGCCGCCGCGCTCGATATCCGCACGCATCCGGACGCGCCGAGTCTGCACGGCGACGTCCTGCTGATTCCGCGCTTCGACCGGACGGTGCAAGGCGGCGAGGTCACGCGCCTGCATCAGGAAAGCGTGGCGTCCCTCATGGGGCTGGCCGGCTTCGATCAGCGCCCGAGTCTCTTCGATGTCGTGACGGCGATCCGCAAGGTCGTCAGCAATCCGGCCGCGGAAACGCTCGAATTCATCAAGCGCGACGTGCTCAACCTGGCCATGCGCAACACCGACAATCACGCCCGCAATACCGCCGTGCAGGTGATCGGCGGGCAAGTTCAACTCACGCCGCTTTTCGACTTCGCGCCGATGTATCTGGACCCCGACCTGATTCCGCGCGCGCTGCGATGGTATCGGCCCGACACGCGGGTCGAACTGACGGACTGGGCCGACGTGCTCGCGGCCTTGCCCGTCCCCGACGGCGAGCGCGCGACGATTGCCGCGGGGCTACGCCGCTTTGCCGTCCGGATCGAGTCCCTCACCGACCTCATGGACGGGCAGGGCGTCGATCACGACATCGTCGAGTTCCTGACGCAGTCCATCGACACGCAAGTGCGTCAGCTCAAAGCGCTCAAGCCATGAGAGACCCAGCATGCCCCGTCTGATCCGACCCAGCCGCGCCGAGCAGAATGCCATGCGGCGTCAGTTTTACGAGCAGATCCGTCACGGCGACATGACTCTGCCCGACGCGATGAAAGCCATGCGCGAAATCACCGGTCTGACGCAGGCGGAATTCGCCGCGAATCGCGGAGTGAGCCGACGCGTGATTCAGGACATCGAACGCGGCACGGGAAATCCGACCGTCGAATCGCTCAACAGCATTGCCAAACTGTTCGGCTTACGCGTCGGACTGGTGCCGATCCGGCGTGGGGAAGGCGGGGCTCAGACGCAGACCTTGGCACCGACGCCGACCAGTGAGTAAGTGACGGGCGGCCGCCACGCCGCCCTTTTCGACGCCACGAATCGCAGCTTAAGCAAGCCTTAATCTCTTATCTGAGATGCTTGCGCGATTGAACCTCATGGCGATCGAAGGAATTACACATGGCAAATGTCATCTCGCGCGTGTCGGCGCATGCCGTCAGCAAGGTGCCCGCAGTCACCCTGGGCTTCTGGATCATCAAGATTGCCGCGACTACGTTGGGCGAGACCGGCGGCGACTGGGTGACCATGTCGTTGAAGCTCGGCTATCTGGTCGGCTCCGCCATTTTTGCGCTGATTTTCGTGGCGCTGGTGTCGGGGCAAATCAAGGCAGAGCGCTTTCATCCCGCACTTTACTGGGCGACCATCGTCGCCACCACGACGCTCGGCACCACGCTCGCGGACTTCTTCGACCGGTCGATCGGCGTGGGCTATCCGGGCGGCGTCGCGATCATTCTGGTGCTGCTGCTTCTGAGCCTTGCCGCCTGGTATCGTTCACAGGGAACCATCGCGGTGGCGAGCGTGACCACGCCGAAAGCCGAGTGGTTTTACTGGGGCACCATTCTGTTCTCGCAGACACTCGGCACCGCACTCGGCGACTGGGTGGCAGGCTCCGACCGCGGCGGTCTCGGATTGGGCTACGAATACGGCGCACTGATTTTCGGCGCAGGTCTGCTGGTGGTCGGCGCACTGTACTTCTGGTCGAACGTTTCGCGCACCGCAATCTTCTGGGCCGCCTTCATTTTGACCCGCCCGCTCGGCGCCACGTTGGGCGACTTCCTGGACAAACCCGTTGCACAGGGCGGACTGGAAGTGAGCCGTTTGTTTGCCTCGCTGATACTGCTCGTCTTCATGGCCCTGTGCATCGTGCTGTTGCCGCAGCGCGCCGCGAGTCGTAGTGAAACCTGAGGTCATTGCACGGAAAACACCTGTAATCCAGCCTCTTTCGCCGACGCCGACTTCGTGTGGACCACGTATAGCCTGTCGAGCGAAGGAATGAAGATCGCGGTTTTTCCGCCTAACGTATCGACGTGCTGTTCGATCGAATAGTGGTCGCGGTCGATCTGACGGATGACGTCGAGTCCGTTCGATCCCGCGACGTACAGGCGTCGATGCCTTGCGTCGAAAATAATCTCGTCCGAGGTTTCGACAATATCCAGCGTTTGCACGAGCGTGCCGTGATTCGTGTCGAACACGAATAGCTTGCCCGGATTGCGCGAACCAATAAAGAGCCGGTTGGTTGCGGGATCGAACTCCATCGCCGAATTACGACTCGGCCCCGGCACGGTCCACGTGGCGATCAGTTTGCGCGTACCCAGATCGATAATGCCGATCTCATTCCGGTCGCGGAAATTCACGTAAAGGCGGTTCTTCGCCTTGTCGATGACCATCGCCTTGACCTGTCCCGCCGGGACGTCGATGTTGCCGAGCAGCGTTCCGTCGACCGTCGAAATCAGACTGATTTCTGCATGGTTTTCGTTGGACTTCACTCCGCCATTACCCAGATAAAAAATGTGGGTCCGCTCGTCCTCGACGCCGCTGTCCGGCTGCGCCTTCATGACGAGGGTTTTTTCACCTGAAAGTTTCGGGTATCCACGATCCGCAGACTGGCCGATCCGGCATCGGCGATATAGAGCATCTTGCCTTCATTAGCCAGCAGGATTTTATGCGGCTGAACGGCCACATTTTTCTCGCTTGCCAGATGACCGCCCGACGGAAGATCGAATACCTCGATCGACCCGAAGTTCTCCGCGGAAACATAGAGACGATGACGTCCGGAGTCGGCTGCGAAGTGATCGAAGTCGCCACCTGTCACGGCAGGCAGTGGCGTGGTCGAAAGCAAACGGAGAGGCTGCTGCGCGGACGAGGCGAATACCGGTGCGGACAACACGAGCGTAGCCGCGAAGCCGATGCAATGGAGGTGTTTTTTCATGTCATGTGAAGTAGGGCATTGCAGTTAAAACACCGCGGAAATCAAGGCAAAAAATGACGGTTACGTCGGCGGCGCGCGACAGCCCATGAGCAATACTGAATTGCTGTTCGAGCAGGACATGTCAGCCCATACAGTGTGAAGGCCTGATGCGCGCGCCTCTGTTTGTCTATGCATCCGGTGCGGTTCCGCACACTCAGTTCGACGCAGCAGCCCAATGGGCGTCGGCCTGATCGGCTGTCTTCGTCAGACCGGCATTGTCGGTGCCGTGCTGGACTGCATAGATTTCGCGGGTACGTGCAACGGATTGCGCCGACGGCGGGTAATCGTGCTTGGGCGTATGAACGAGGCCATCGGCTTCTGCCTCGACGAGTTGCGCGCGAACTTCCGCACGCGTCGGACCGTGAGGCACGGATTGGGCAAAGGCATTGGCGCCGAACGAAAGGCTCAGTACGGTGACGGCAAAAGCGGTAAGCAGTTTCATGATGAATCTCCAGTGAGAGGAATGTGTGGCGTGTCTCCACGTTTCCTATTTTCGTCACTGCGGCTGTCACGGCACTGACCTTGAGATTACCGTTTTGTTAACTGAACGAATGAATCAGTACTTCTGCATCGACTCGCGTGCCGGAACTTCGCGTCGCGACGGCATTCCCCAAAACATCGAAGGAAACCTCATGAGCGCAGCAACACAGCGCGGAAAACAACCTGAGTTGACTCTGGTTGTCGATAACCTGCGCGCCGGAGAAACGCTCGACAATCGTCACGCGATATCCGGCAATACGATTCCCGACGGCTGGTTCGAAGAAGAAGTGGGCTATGCCGGCGCAGAGCCGCCGGCAATCCGGTCGCTATCGAATCGCAATGAAAACGCACCTGCCGATCATGACTGAACCGACCCACGCACTCTATCGACCACTCGGCCTGAGCGTATTGCTGCGTGCGGCGTCGGCGGGAGAAGATCTGACGCCACTCGGCGTGACAATCCTCGATTACGCACAACGTCATGACGATCCCGTCGCGCTGCTCGATCTCGCCCTGCTGTTGCAAATGAAATACGAAAAGGAAGCCGCGCTTTCCATTCAGGATCAAGCCTTGAAAATGCGTCGCCATTACCGGATAAAAGAAGCGGCCGGCAATGCACGTCCGCTGAAATTGCTGGTGCTGAAGTCGCCCGGCGATCTGATGGCCAATACGCCATTCGAATGTCTGCTTGAAAAAGCCGATTTGCAGATCGATGTGCTGTACGTCGATGCAGAACTGCCGCGCGAATATGCGTTGCCCGAGCATGATGTCGTGATGGTGGCAGCCTGCGCCAACGACGCGAACAACGAAGTACTCGCCCGCATTGCGGCATTGCTCAACACCACGCGCAAACGCGTCGTCAACGCGCCGCAGGGTATTGCGCATACCACGCGCGACGGCGCCTACGCGCTGCTCGGCGGCGTGCGAGGCATTCGCATGGCGCCGACTGTACGCGTGTCGCGCGCGCAGGCTCTGGAACTGGGGTCCGCTCAGCACACAAGCCAGGCCGCGCCCGGCATGCGTTTTCCGCTCATCATCCGTCCGGTGGGTTCGCATGCCGGACAGGATCTCGAACGCATGACCTGCTTCGAGGAACTGGCCGCTTACGTGGAGCGCTCGACGTGCGCCGAGTTTTACGTTGCGCCTTTTATCGATTACCGCAGCGCCGACGGTCTGTTCCGCAAATATCGCATCGTCATGATCGGCAAGACGCCGTATCTGTGTCACATGGGGATATCGGCGCACTGGATGGTGCATTACCCGTATCAGGAAATGATCGCCCATGCCGAGCGTCGTGACGAAGAAGCGCGCGCCATGAGCGGCTTCGACTCGGCTTTTGCGATCCGCCATCGTGAAGCCATGCAAGCCGTGGTCGAACTGACAGGGCTCGACTACGTCGGCTTCGATTGTGCTGAAAGCGCGGACGGGCAACTGGTCATATTTGAAATCGCTACTGGCATGGTCGTGCACGACATGGACGACCCGGTCATCTTCCCGTACAAGCAGGCGCGCATGCGGCGCGTGTTCGACGCATTCCATCAGATGCTCGTCGCGTTGGCCGCATCACGTGCGGTCGTCCCTATCTAAAACCGTCGATCCGAAATGAAATCCAATGCCCTGAATTTTTCAGGCGGCCCCGGCGCGTTGCCGGAGATCGTCATCGAACAAACCCGCAACGCGATCGACGCTTTGCCGGAAACGGGAATTTCCGTACTCGGCATGAGCCACCGTTCGGACTGGTTTTATGCGGTATTGGCGGAAGCCGAAAACAACTTGCGCGCGCTGCTCGGCATCGGCCAGGAATACGCCGTGACGTTCCTGCAAGGCGGCAGCAGCCTGCAATTCGCCATGATTCCGATGAACTTCGCGGCGGAAGATTCCAGCCCGCCCGAGTACGTGACCTCGGGATACTGGAGCGCACGGGCAACCGCCGAAGCCGCCAGAGTGACGTCCAGAACCATTGCGTGGGACGGCAAGGCAACCGGCTATCGGCAACTTCCCGAGCTTCACGAACTCGACATCGATCCATCGGCTGCCTATCTGCATTACGTATCGAACGAAACGGTCGAGGGTCTGCAATTTGCGGCCTGGAAAAGTGATGCCGCGGTGCCGCTTATCGCCGACATGTCCTCGGATTTTCTCTCCGGACCGATCGAGGCGGACCGCTTTGCCATGATGTATGCGCACGCACAGAAGAACCTGGGGCCCGCGGGTGTGACGGTCGCGATCATCCGTCGCGATCTGCTGGAGCGGATTCCGGACGGACTGCCGGCTATTCTCGATTTCCGCACCCATGTCGCGCACGGTTCCAACTTCAATACGCCACCCGTGTTCGCAATTTACGTGCTGAATCTCGTCTCGCGCTGGTTGCGCGACAGCGTGGGCGGACTCGACGCGATGCAGGCGATCAATGCGCGCAAGGCCCAGCGTCTGTACAACGCGCTCGATTCGATGGGCGATGCCGTCGCCATTCACGCGGCGCGACCGTGGCGTTCGCAGATGAACGTTGCGTTCACCTTCGGCGATGCGCGCCTCGATCAGGCATTTGTCGCGCTTGCCGGCGAGCACGGCATGGTCGGACTCGAAGGACACCGTTCGATCGGCGGCTTGCGAGTCTCGCTCTACAACGCGGTGACCGAAAACGCAGTGGACAGTCTCGCCGAACTATTGTTGTCGTTTGGTAAAAGCCGGCTTTGAGTACTTGCGGTGTGCGTGCAGATCGCCGCGTTCGTCGATATTTCTAAGGCCCCAAATGCAAACGACCCTGCAAGCAGGGTCGCTGAACGAACGAGTAACCAGCGTCTACATCACATCGCCGCCGGCCGCCATTTCAGCAAGCGCTGCTCGACCGCCGTCAACAGATAATCCGCGGCGAGTGCAACCACGGCCAGCACGATCATCGCAGCGAACACGCCGCTTGCGTTGAACGCGCCCTGTGCAGTGGAAATCAGCAAGCCGATACCTTGCTTGGAGCCGAGGAATTCGCCCACCACCGCACCGACCAGTGCGAAACCGAAGCTCACGTGCAGGCTGGCGAGAATCCAGCTGAGCGCCGAAGGAATCACCACCGACGTGGTCACCTGACGACGCGACGCGCCGAGAATCTGCGCATTGGCGATCATGTAGCGGTCCGCTTCACGCACGCCCTGGAACGCATTGGCGAACACCACGAAGAACACCATCACCACGGCGAGCGCCACTTTCGAGGCCATACCGAGACCCAGCGCAATGACGAACACTGAACCGAGCACCACACGCGGAATGGAATTGGCGATCTTGATGTAGAGGCTGAACACGTCCGAAAGCAGCTTGTTGCGGCCCAGCACGATGCCGCAGAACACACCCGCTACCGAGCCGATAATGAAGCCCAGGCCGGTTTCTTCCAGGGTGACCCATACCTGCGTGAGCAGCGGCCCTTGCGAGGTGCCGTTCACGAACCAGTCGACGATCTGGTCGAAAATCGCGCTCGGCATGGAGAAGAAGAACGGGTCGATCCACTTCAGGCGAGCGGACAGTTCCCAGCCGCCGAGCACCACGATCAGCACGAGAATACGCAAGGAGATCACGAGCGCATGACGTTGACGGATGCGTTTTTGCGCGATGCGCTCGACCTGGGCGAGCGCGGCCGCGTCGATGCCCGTCGGCATCAGATGTTGAGGGGTAGTAGCCATGTTTGCCGTTCCTTGATTAGCCGATCTGCACTTCTTCGCGCAGGTCGTGCCAGATGTCGCGCGAGATTTCGATGAAACGCGGGTCGTAACGCACTTCCGACGTGACGCGCGGACGCGGCAGATCGATTTCGTACACTTTCTTCAGCGTGGCCGGACGCGCTGTGAGCACGAATACGCGGTCGGCGAGGGCAATCGCTTCTTCCAGGTCGTGCGTGACGAACACCACCGAACCCGCACCGCCCCAGAGCTGCAGCAGTTCGTCCTGCATCAGCGTTCGGGTCTGCATGTCGAGCGCCGAGAACGGCTCGTCCATCAAGAGGATTTCCGGCTTGTTGATGAACGTCTGCGCGAGCGCGACGCGTTTTCTCATGCCGCCCGAAAGCTGATGCGGATAGTGCTTGCCGAACTTGTCGAGGCCGACGCGGCGCAGCCACTCGTTGGCTTCGTCGTAGGCGGCGGACTTCGAACGGCCGCGATACAGCGGACCCGCCGCGACGTTATCGAGCACAGAGCGCCACGGAAACACGGCGTCGGCCTGGAACACGAAGCCGATGCGCGGGTCGATGCCGTCCACCGGCGCGCCCATCACGCGCACTTCGCCGGTGGTCGGCTTCAGCAAGCCCGTAATCATGCTGAGCGTGGTCGACTTGCCGCAACCGGTCGGGCCGACCACCGCGACGAACTCGCCGCGCGCCACCGACATGCTGAAGTCGCGCAAGGCGATCGTCGCTTTGCCGTCCGGCGAGATGAAACGGCACGACACGTTGCGCATCTCGATGGCGGGCGTATCGCGTGACATAGGTTGATTCATCGGCTGGTGCCTCGCTGTTCTGTCATGTTTCTCGTGATATCGGCGCTTTATTTCGCCGCGGTCTTGACCGGCGCCGACACGAAGTCGTTCGTGTAGGTTCTGGCGAGGTCGATATGCTTGCCCTTCACCGAAGGATTGAATGCGGACAACACCTTCAGCACCGTATCCGGGCCGTCGGCGGGCATCTTGCCGTCCTTGGTGAACATCGGCAGCGAGGCCTTCAGCGCGCCGACGTAGAGGTCTTTGTTGTTGCCGTAGTAGTCTTTCGGCATCTTTGCGGCAATCTCTTCGGCGCTATGCGTGGCGATGAAATTGAGCGTCTTCGCGAAGGCGTGCGAGAGTTTCGCGGCGTCGTCCTTGTGCGATTCGGCCCACGCGCGCTGCACGTAGAAGCTCGAAGCAGGGTAGGTGCCGCCGAGCGCCGCGCGGGTGCCCTCAAGGGTGCGCATGTCGACCAACACCTTGGCGTCGCCGGTTTTCAGCAGTTGCGACACGGTGGGCTCGGTGGTCATGCCGGCGTCGATACGGCCCTGCTTGATGGCAGCGATAAAGCTGTTGTCTGCGCCGACCGGCAGCAGCGTGTATTGCGTGGACGGCACGCCGCTGCGCTGCGCGAGGTACTGCGTGAGAAAGCTGGTCGAGGAGCCCAGACCCGTCACGCCGAGCGTTTTACCCTTGGAGTCGGCCATGCTTTTGAAGCTGTCGGCCGCTTTGCTGGAGACCATCTCCACTTCACCCGGCACCTGGCCGAAGACCACCAGCGCCTGAACTTCCTTGCCCTTGCTCTGCAGGTCGATGGTGTGGTCGTAGAAACCCACCACGCCTTGCACCGCGCCTGCCAGCAGTTCGTTTTCCGCATCCACGCCGGCGGGCTGCGACAGGATTTCGACGTCGAGGCCTTCGTCCTTGAAATAGCCCAGCTGTTCGGTGAGCTTCGCCGGCAGATAGATGATCTTGGTGGCACCGCCAACCATGATCGTGAGCTTCTCGGCATGAGCGGCAACCGACGCGGCAGCAAGCGTGAGGGCAACACCCGACATGGCGGCAATCTGGCGCAAGGTACGCATGAGACAGTCTCCTTAGGTTTGTTCGCCGCTGGCTCCGAAGACGCGGCTCTTTCTGAATGAGTGAGGGGATTATAGAAATCCGAAACCTTCTGGCTGCTTTCGGGGACATCGGCAAAACATGAGTGTTAACCCGAAATCGAGCGGCATGAATTAGACACTGCAGCAGGCCTGCGACGCAATGCGGCTCGTCGCCAGGCCATTTGCGTCGAATCCGCATGACGTGCACGGCAAAACGATCAGGCATCGCGCAAAGCGCCTGCTTTACGGCACAATCGGCATCCTGACTTTTGCCGCGTCCACCATGAAGCTGCTGCTGATCGAAGACAATCCCACGCTCGCGCACTGGCTCGCAAAGATGCTGGAGCAGGAAGCGTTCTCGCTCGACATCGTGCAGGACGGCGATGCCGCCGACCGCCTGCTGCGCACCAATCACTACGACGTCGTGCTGCTCGACCTGAATCTGCCGAAGCTCTCGGGAAAAAACGTATTGCGCCGCATGCGTCAGCGCGAGGACGCCACGCCCGTGCTCATTCTCACCGCGAGCGGTTCGATCGACGAAAAAGTGGAACTGCTCGGTGCCGGCGCGGACGACTATCTGGTCAAGCCCTTCGAGGTGCGCGAGCTGGTCGCGCGCATCAAGGTGGCGATCCGGCGGCAGTCGCCGTCGAAATCCGGAGACGTGGTGTGCGGCGATCTCGCGTTCGACATCGACACGCGTCAGTTCACGCTGAAGGGCGCACCGCTGAACGTCACGCCGCGCGAGCGTTCCGTGCTCGAAGCCTTGATCCTGAGGCTCGGCAAGACGGTGACCAAACCGGCGCTGGTCGATGCGATCTTCACGCTCGCCGACGAACCGAGCGAAGACGCGGTGGAAATCTACGTCTCGCGGCTGCGCAAAAAACTCGACGGAAGCTCGGCGGCGATCGTCACGCTGCGCGGACTCGGCTACCTGCTGCGCAAGAAAGAAGATGACCAATAGTCTGCGCATGCGTCTGCTGTGGTGGCTGCTGGTGCCGCTCGCGTTATACGTCTTCGTGACCGGCAAGTCCGAATACGATAACGCGCGCCACACGGCCGATCTGGTGCAGGACAACCAGCTCATTTCCTCGGCGCGCATGATCGCGGGCGAAGTCGAATGGGTGGACGGCTTTCTGCGCGTCGACGTGCCGCCCGCGGCGCTCGAAGTGTTCGTTTCGCCGTACCGCGATCAGGTGTTCTATAGCGTGAGTGTCGACGATGGCCGTCTGCTGGCCGGCACGCCCGACTTTCCGCCGCGGCCCGTCAAGGCGCCTGATACCTCGGATCACTACGATACGGAGCTTCAGGGGCGTCCCGTGCGCGCGGCCGGTATCGTGCGTCTCATGTACGACAACGGCGCCACGCGCCGCGTACGCGTGACGGTCGGCAAGACGGTCCGCTCGCGCGACGCGATGGCGCAACAGCTGTGGCAGCCGCAACTGGTGCGGCAGATCGAAATGATCGTGCTGGCCGTGGCGCTGGTCTGCATCGGCCTCACGTTCGAATTGCGGCCGCTGATGAAAGTGAAGGAAGACGTGGCGGACCGCGATCCGATGCAACTGGAGCCGATCAGGGTCGAGCGTCTGCATACCGAGTTGCGGCCGATCGTCGAGGCGATCAATCAATGTATCGCCCGGCTCGGCGTGCAGGTCGCGGCGCAACGCCGTTTTATCGCCGACGCCGCGCATCAACTGCGCACACCGCTCACCTTGCTCGGCACGCAACTGCAGTTCGCCCGCCAGCAGGACGGCCTGACCGCCGCGCTCGACGAAGCGCTGGCGGCCATGCACCGCAGCAATCGCTCGATGGTCGGGCTGACCAACAAGCTGCTTCTGCTCGCGCAGGCCGAGGCCGCGGATAACCGGCAACTCGCGGTGGAAACGGTCGACCTGGTGCCGCTTGCCATGGAAGTAGTGGAAGACCTCGCCTTGCTCGCGCAGGCGCGCGACATCGACCTCGGCGCCGAACTGGACGGACCCGCGCCGGTGGCCGGCCATCGCGGTCTTCTGCAGGCGCTGATTGCCAACCTGGCCGAAAACGCGATCCGTTATACCGGCAGCGCGGGACATGTCACCGTTGCCGTGCGCGCCGACGCGGACAACGTCACCGTGTCCGTGCTCGACGACGGCCCCGGCATTCCCGCCGAATCGCGCGGCCGCGTGTTCGAGCCGTTTTTCCGGGTGTCCACGGACACCGAAGGCACGGGTCTCGGCCTCGCGATCGTGCGCGAGATCGCAGACGCGCATCATGGCGAGATCGTGCTCAAACCGGGAGAAGGCGGCAAGGGCGTACACGTGAGCGTGTCGTTTCCGCGCGCGGCGGCTGACCGGTCCCCGGCATCTTCTTCGTCACCACCGTTGCTCTAACGCGGCGTCGGGACAAACCCGCAGTCGGCACGAGAAACACCTGAGCGAAAGCATCCGGAAGGGTTCGCGCTTCTAGAATCTGCGCGTGCGCAGCCGGCGAGATCAAGCCCGACAGAAAAAGCCTGTCGTGCCGTGAGGCCGCGCATCGACAGTAAAGGTGGACGATCGTGTTTTCAGGCAGTTTGCGCGGACGCTTGCTGTGGTGGCTGTTGCTGCCGCTGGCGGCGTTCGTTTCCGTATCGGGCATGATTTCTTTTCGCAACGCCCAGACCACGGCCGACCTCGTGCAGAACAACGCCTTGCTCTCGTCGATCCGGATCATCGGAGAAGACATCGACTGGGACAACGGCAACGTGACGATCCAGATTCCGCCGGCCGCGCTGGAACTGTTCGAATCGCCCGAGCAGGACAGTGTGTTCTACCGCGTCGAAGCGAGCGGCCACCGGCTGCTGGCCGGGAGTGCCGAACTGCCGCTGCCCGCGCGCACCGGCGAAGGTCCCACGCTGTATTACACGCGTCTCGACGACGGCCGCAGCGTGCGTGCCGCGGCCTACGTGCGCCAACTCTACGACTCGGGACGCACCGAGCGGGTCGTCGTCGCGGTCGCCAAGACCGAGGGCTCGCGCGACGCGATGGTATGGCGCCTGTTGCGCCCGCAACTCTTCGGCGAAGTACTGACGCTTCTGCTGGCCATGGTGTTCGTCTATCTCGGACTGACATTCGAGTTGCGTCCGCTGATGAAAGTGAAGGACGACGTTGAGGATAGGAATCCTTCGCAACTCGAACCGATTCGCGTCGCACGTCTGCATGTCGAACTCAAACCGATCGTCGAGGCGATCAATCAATGTATTGCGCGCATGGGACAACAGGCGGCGACCCAGCGGCAATTCATTTCCGACGCCGCTCACCAGATGCGCACGCCGCTCGCGCTGCTCGACGCGCAGATCCAGTTTGCGCGGCAATGCGAAAACCATGATGTGCCGCTGGCCGAAGCGCTGTCCGGCATGCACAAGAGCGGCCGCAAGCTGACCACGCTCACCAACAAACTGCTGCTGCTCGCTCAGGCCGAATCCGCGACACCCTTCAGCGCGCGCGAACGGATCGACCTGAGCGCCCTGATCGCGAGCGTGCTGGAAGAACTGATCTCGTTCGCGCAGTCGCGTGAGATCGACCTCGGCGCGGAACTGGAGGCAGGCCTGTTCGTCGCGGGAGACGAGGCGCTCACTGCCGCCCTGGTGACCAACCTCGTGGATAACGCGTTGCGCTACACGCAGCGCGGCGGCCGCGTCACCGTCGAAACGCAGGCGGGCGGCGATGTCGCGATCGTGCGTGTGGTCGACAACGGGCCGGGTATAGGCGCGCAGGCGAGGGCGCGCGTATTCGAGCGCTTCTATCGGGCCTCGAATCACGCGGAAGGCACCGGTCTCGGTTTGCCGATCGTGAAGGAGATTGCACAACGACAAGGCGGCACGGTTGGACTCGAACCCGGAGAAAACGGCGTCGGTCTGATCGCGACGGTCGAGATGCGCCTGTGGGCCGCGCCGCCCTGAAGGTGGACGTATGAGGAGACGACAATGAAATTACTGCTCGTAGAAGACGACGCCGATCTGGCGCGCTGGGTCATCAATCTGATGCAGGTCGAGAATTTCGCGCTCGACTGGGCGCAGGACGGAGAATCCGCCGAGACGCTGCTCGGTTTGCAGTGCTACGACGCGGTCCTGCTCGATCTGCGTCTGCCCGGTATCAGCGGCAAGGACGTGCTGGCCCGATTGCGCCGCAAGCGCGACAGTGTGCCGGTACTCATGCTCACCGCCAACGGTTCGACCGACGACAAGGTCGCGTGCTTCACCGCCGGTGCCGACGACTACGTCGTCAAACCATTCGACGCCCGCGAGCTGGTGGCGCGCATCAAGGCATTGATCCGCCGTCAGGCAGCGGGCGACCGAGGCCAGACCCTCGATTGCGGCGATCTGCGCTACCTGTTCGATTCACGCGAATTTTCGCTGCACAGCCAGCCCTTGCCTTTACGTCGGCGCGAGCATGCGATTCTCGAAACGCTGATGCTGAAGCAGGGCAAGACGGTCTCGAAAGCCACCTTGATGGACAAGGTCTTCACGCTCGACGAAGAACCGAGCGGTGACGCCATCGACATCTACATTCACCGTCTGCGCAAACATCTCGCCGCGTCCCGCGCGAAGATCATGACCTTGCGCGGACTCGGTTACATCCTTCGTGAAGAGGAGCCGCGCGAAGGTTTTGCCGAACTGATTTAACGCGTACTGAAGTCTTTATTCAACCGGCTATTCGTTTTTCGTCAGTGTTTTCACCGAGGTTTTCCGCGGTCTCGCGAAAGAGGCGTGAAGGGTTGCTCTCACTAAGCTTGGGTCTGCTACTCAAGTGACATCAGATCAATTCAACACAGCAGGATCGGAGGAGACGATGATGAAGAAGAACAGGTTGCTGGTCGTCGCCAGCACCGGCGCATTGGCCATGGGCAGCGCTCACGCGCAATCGAACGTGCAGTTGTACGGGTTGCTGGACCTGAGCGCGGTTTCGTATCAGAGCAACGCCAATGCCGACGGCAAGCACGCCATCTCGATGGGCATCAACGGCGAGCCATGGTTCAGCGGCAGCCGCTTCGGCATGCGGGGCGCGGAAGATCTGGGCGGCGGCCTGAAGGCGATCTTCAAGCTCGAAGCCGAGTACCGCGTGAGCGACGGCGCCATGGAAGATCCGGGACAGATTTTCGACCGCGATGCGTGGGTGGGTATCGAGAGCGGCACGTTCGGCAAATTCACCGCGGGCTTCCAGAACACGGTTGGGCGCGACGCCGCCGCGATTTACGGCGACCCGTACACGAGCGCTTCATTGACGACGGAAGAGGGCGGCTGGACCAACACGAACAACTTCAAGCAGTTGATTTTCTATTCGGGCAGCGCAACCGGCACCCGCTACCAGAACAGTGTCGCGTGGAAGAAGCTGTGGAATAACGGCGTTTTTGCGGCGGCGGGCTACGCCTTCGGCAACAAGACGAGCTTCGGCAACAACGCCACGTACACCGCTGCGCTCGGCTATAACGGTGGACCGTTCAATGTCTCGTCGTTCTACAACCACGTGAACAACAACGGCTTCACCAACAAGGCGTATTCGGTGGGCGGCAACTACACGTATAGCATTTTCCGCGTGAACGCCGGTTACTTCCACTATACCGGCGACCAGGGCGCGCTCGGCGAGCGTCGCGACAATGCGTGGACCGTGTCGTTCAAGCTGGCGCCGAAAGGGCCGCTCGATTATGAAATCGGCTATCAGCAGATGCACACCTCGAACGCCGCCTTCGACGACAACGGCAGCATCGCCAATGCCAACCTCGGCTTCAATCCGGACACGGGCACCGGCAGCGGCTACAAGGAAACCTTGTACGGGTCGGTGTTCTATCACCTGTCCAAGCGGACCGAAGTGTACGTGGCCGGCGACTACATGAAGCTGCACAACGGCTATGTCGTGGCAACGACCTACGGCGCGAAAAATCAGCTGGAGTTGACGACGGGGATTCGCACGCGGTTCTGAGCATCGCCGCCGTGTGAAAGCGAGGCGGCAGATTCGTTGTCCTGCCGCCTCATCGGAGTGTGCACCGCTCACCGGATATCGGCGCGGTGCGTCGTACGCCTTAGAAACGCGTACGCATGCCGACCGTGGCGACCACCTGATTTGCCGTCGACGACGCGCCACCCGACGTGTTGATAAAGGCCACGACGTTCTGGCCGATGGCATGCTGATACATGGCTTCGGCGTAGACGTCGGTGCGTTTGGAGAACGCGTAGACCGCCTGCAGGTTCACCTGATTGTATTTCGGGTCCTTGCCGTATTGCGTACCGGCCGCGTTGAACGCGCCCGACAGATGGGCGTCGGTGTAGGTGTCCGTGATACCCAGCGACACCGCCGGTGTCAGCGAGTACTTGGCATTCAGTTCATAGTTGTTGAAGCGCTGCGAGCCGTTGTTCAGATTGAACGATTGCGTGCCCTCGAAGAAGCTGTTCGTATAGACGAAGCCGACGACCGCAGGTCCGATGGAGTAGTTCAGACCCGCGCCGATCGTCCGCTGGACATCCGCGCCGAAGCGGAAGCCGGCCGTCTGCGTCGGTGGTTCGCCGAGGTCGATCGCACCGCTGGCGTTCGCCTGCGGAACCGCGCCGTTGCCGTTGATCTGCAGGTAGCCGGCAGCCACCTTGAACGGCCCGTACTCGAAGCTCGCGCCCGCGCTATACGCGCGATTCTGCGCGAAGTCGGTGTTGTTGGAGAACGCGTAGAGGCCACCGAACTTCAGGCCCGAGAAGTTGCTGCTCATGTACTTGACCGAGTTGCTCATCCGCAGCGTGTGGTTCAGGTTGTCGTTGTCGAACGGGTGAGCAAAGCCCGTATCGCCGAACGTGCCGGCCGTGCCCGACAGCGGCGCCACGAAGTCGACCAGCGAATCGTACTGACGACCCAGCGTGACCGTGCCGTAGTCGCTGCCGCTCAGACCGACGAACGCCTGGCGTCCGAACATCCGGCCGTTCTGGCCGAACTTGCCGTTTTGCACATTGAAGCCGTCTTCCAGCACGAAGATGGCTTTCAGGCCGCCGCCGAGATCCTCGGCGCCACGCAGGCCGAAGCGGCTACCGTTGATGGTGCCGCTGGTGGCCTGAAACAGACTGCCGTGCGCAGTGGCCGATGTCTTGACGTTGTTGGTGTACATCAGGCCGGCATCGATCAGGCCGTATAGCGTGACCGAACTTTGTGCATGAGCGGCCGAAGCGGCGAATACCCCGGAGAGGGCGAGCAGGACAGGGACTTTCTTCATGGATTGACTCCAGCGGATGACGATACAGGCGGGAAACAGTGACGCGAGTATAAGAAGCCGTTGATCGCATCATGTCATTGCGCCGCCGAATAGGTCCGTTACGTTTCACGGCCTTAATCTGTCATCAAGTCGAAGCAATTCAGGGGAAGTCCTGTCGAAAAAGGCTCAGCGTTATGGACCTTTTCACGCGGATCGCGCGCGCAGCCATTCTGCGTTGTATCGAGGCGACGGCGCGGAATGAACGTCGTAGGAGAGGCCGGAATGACGGTGGTGTTCGTGACATTCCGGTGGTCACGCGCAAGCGCTTTTCGCCCATCGTCCAGGCGAAACCGGACACCACACTGGGGAGAGAAAACCGCTTACTTTCTGCGGCGCTGATTCATCAGCTTGACGATATCGGTGGTCGGTCCGCTCGTCATGAGACGACGGATGTCGTCGAGATGAACCCAGCGGCATTTTGCGATTTCGTTGCTCGGGCGAGCCTTCGCGCGAGTCGGAATTTCGCACGAGAAAACGTGATGGTGTTTCTGTTTGCCGCGCAGGTCGAAGAGATACTTCGCCGATTTACCGGAAAGCTGCGTTTCTTCTTTCAGTTCACGAAGCGCCGCGTCGGAGAGATGTTCACCGCGTTTCAGGATACCGCCAGGTAAAGCCCATTTTGCGTGCGTGCGCGTGACAAGCAGGATTCGCTTGCCTCTGCGGCAGATGACGGTGGCGCGCTTTTTCAAACCGAACTCCCACTTAAGCTCAAGCTATTGCGCAGCGCGCTCGGTGCGCCGCTTTATCGGACGGTGTGCAAAGTAGCTAAGCATACTAATCTGCGCGGCGTTCCCCTGCAACGGGGCCGACCCGAGGCGCGATGCACGCGCCACAATTTTCTGAATCCTTCATCAAATCGTCATCTAAATGGAGGTCGGTAAAATTTGTTGTGATAAGGTCTTGCGAGGCAATTTTTAGTTGGACCTGAGGCTCAAATGGATCTGGATGGTGACTGGCCTTTACCTCGGCCAAGCGCTCGCTTGAAAGCCGACCGGCGGCTCGCCGATTCATCGCTTGATGGCACGAAGTCGATTGCGGATACGTTTTCGTCGCTGGCCGCGCCGGTTATCGCCGAGGCCGTGCAAAGGGCGAACGAATTGTCCGCGAGCACTGGCGCCGAGAGTTTCCATCAACTTCGCGTGGCCTTCCGCAAACTTCGCGCGCTCTACTGGGCCTACGCGCCCTACCTCGGAGAAGAGGCAACCGCCGAAGCCGTCGATGAATTCAAGCGCCTTGCCGCTGCAGCGGGCGCAATCCGCGACTGGGACATTGCCGGCGAGTTACTGCAAGGCGCGCAGGCGTCGGGCGCATCGATCGAACCACTCGTCGCGGCAATCGGCAAGAAGCGTGAGCAGGCGGTGGCCGACAGCCACACGGCGTTCGGCAGCACGAACATCGAGGCGTTTCTGAGCGGCGTCCTGCTGCGCGCGCAAACCACACTGCAACTACAGGGCGACGGTCTGCCCGTCGAGGCCTTTGCCGAAGAGCGCATTCGTCTTGCGCAGCGCGCACTCGACAAGCGCAGCAGGCGCGCCACGCGCAGCAAGACTCCGCACGAGGAAGCGCTCCACGACGTACGGAAAGCGGGCAAGAAGCTGAGGTATCTGCTCGAATTCTTCCAACCGGTCGTCGAAGATGGGCGCAATCGCGACATCAAGGCGCTGGCGGCCATGCAGAATGAACTGGGACAATTCAACGACCTCGCGGCCAGCGAGACGTTGATTCGCAACTCGTCATTCGAGGCGGTGCCGGCGGGCATTCTGCAGGACAGCCTGCAGTGGCTGCAAAAACAGAAGTGTCGGCAGATGCGCGCGGCGTCGAAGCGGGTTCGGGCGATGGCGAGCTAAGGCGGGCGAGGCTCGCTCAGCGGGTATGGCCGGCAGTCATCGTAGTGAACCTGACGGCAGACTAAGAACGCCGCTTGCCATGTCCATTCATGAACGCGCCGTTGGAATAGCGGCTTTCGAATGTCTGATGCATGCGCTTCAGCAGCGAGAGATACGGCTGGCCGTCGAACGTGTGGACGGTCTTCGCGGCCAGCGCGTTCGTCTCGTCCCACAGCCGCTCGAATTTGTCGCGCGCCGCATCGTGCGGCAGTCTTGCGGCCATGAGTTCCGCAAAATCCTGTTCGATCGCCTCAGCCGAGCGGCCGGGGTTTGCCGTGTTTTCAGACATCCCGTTAAGACTCGAAATCAGTTGAATTGCTATCGCGCGATGAGCGCAGGCCGATGTGGAAAATTTTATATGACATGCGGCGTCGCATGTTACGTCATGACGCTACGGCGCCCGTTGCCACCGCTTTCTATCGACTTGATGCGCCGTTCCCGCTCCGGTCTGGCGGAAGAAAACTACCTGAAAGCCGACGCCCGTCTGAATGATGATGAGATGAAGTCCGCTCGCGCGCGGCAAGGCGTCTTGTGCGTCAGATGCTTATTGCAGTGCCGAAGCCGGGACCGACATCGGCAAGCAGGACGGATCGGCGACGTCGAGTCGTGCCAGCGCGAGATGTCCGTCGAGGCGTGCAGCATCTTCCTGAGGGAAAGTGCGCTCGCTGTACGCGATGACCTTGAATCCGCCGCCTAACAGTCGGGGAATCGTAATTCCCCAATGCCAGCCACCTGCCTGCTCGAAAACATGCAGCAAGGGAAGGGTCTGCGTGGATGCAGTCTGAGAAGTCATCATGGACTTACTCCGGTCGAATGGCGGCTCGAGCGCGAGAGCGCTTAAAACCACCATCCCAGTTTATAACGATTTTGTTGCCGTGCAATATAAGCATGCGTCTCGCATGAAGTTGTTTGTTGTCACAGAATTGAAAAAAATTGTTGACCTCGAATTTCTGTGTGAGAACATGAATAAACCAGATTGTCTTTTTTAAAATGATGCTTTTCGGGGGCTCTATGAGTAAATGTTCCCTCATTTGGGCGGCAGTTCCGCACACGAGCGACGGCGTAGTTTTTCAACTATCCGTGGATAACGCCCAGCAGCGGTTTTATGTGCCGCGCAAATTGCTCGAGACTTTATTTGGTCTTGAACGTGGCGCGTCGGACGCCCGGCAACTCGAACTTTTCTACGCGCGGTCGAGCGACATCTTTAGCGGTGCGTGTCGACAATACGTGCGGGGCAGCGGCGAGACCGTGCAGCTTCAGGCAGCCGATTTCGATGCAGCGGAGAAAGACCGGCGCCGTTCGGTTGCGCATGCAATGGCACGGCAGGCCGCCTAGAAAATCGCGCAACAGCAAAAAAGTCGTTGCCGTTCGCGCAGTGTCGGATTGCAGCGCATCCGGCTGCAGCTACTCGAGCTGCGCGAAACGGGAACGACGCATCATTATCACATCGCCAGATTGCCGCGAGGTGTCCGCCAAATTACGGCGGGATAACTGCGGTGAAAGGCGCGCTGTGTGCTTTACGCAAAGCGCAGCGGTATCGCCTGATACTGCCGGCGCTGGAGTGCCACCGGGACTTCAACGCAACCTCGACGCAACATCAACGCTCCGCCAGCGACAAAGCAATGCGCTCTCCGCTCTCCGGAATCGACGTGTCCTGCACGGCCATTGAAAGCCGGCGCCTGCCCAACTCAAAAGCAAGCATCAGCTGATTCTGTGTCTGGTTTGCCGCGCCGAGTTCCGTGCAGACAATTTCCGCGGGCACTGCAAAGGCGCAGTATCCCCAGCCGAAACCATAGGCGGAAAACCACATCTCACCGTCTTGCCGGATGATCGGCGACGTGAGGCTAGGAGTGGGCAAATCCATCGATGTCCTCGCCTTGTATGTCGGGTCGAGTGACGATTCTCCCACAACCGCATGGCGACTGTGAGCCGCCGCTGCGCTCACGAGCGCGGCGATTCCCCCGCGGCTTTCACTCGCGGCACCTGGGCTCGCGCGCGCACCGCGAAATTGCCGATTGCACCGAGCGCCATCAGCAGCGCCGTCGCGAGAAACACGGAGCGCATGCCGATATGACCGCCGACGAACCCGCCGACCAGCGGTCCGATCACCTGACCGGCGTACTGGGACGAAGTGGAATAGCCGAGCACCAGCCCGGCGGTGCGCGGCGGCACCGAGTGGCGAATCACACTGGTGATGCACGGCAACAGGCCGCCGAGCGCGAGTCCCATCAGGAAGCGAAGCACGATCAGTTGCCAGCCTTGCGTGACGAACGCCTGCGGCACGAGCAGCAGTGCGCACACGCTCAGACTCGCGATGATGATTTTCCAGTGTCCGATGCGGTCGGCGAGTTTGCCCAGCGGCGAGGCCGACAGAATGCTGCCGAGCGCCGCGCCCGACATCACGATGCCGGAGATGAAAGCAACCGCGCGCGCCGGCACCAGTTGCGAGACATAAACGCTGATGATCGGCTCGATCGACATATTGGCGAGCATCAGCAGCATGCCGGTCACCAGCATCGCGAACACGGGCCGCGCGTCGGGAATCGCGCTCCAGCCGTCGGCCGACGCGCTGCGCTTATCGGCCGGCGGATCGCGCTTGATGAGAAAAACCGTGGCAAGGAAAGACAGAAAAATGACGGCCGCCGCCGCATGAAACATCGCGCGCACGCCGATCAGCGAAGACAGGGTGCCGCCGATCAGCGGTCCCGCGACATTGCCCGCCATGATGCCGGACGCCAGCACGCCGAGCGCCCAGCCGCAACGCGCCTTCGGCGTCTGCGTGGCGACGAGCACCATCGAGCCGGACGCGTAGCCGCCGAGCAGCCCCGCGAGCAATCGAAGGCCCACGAGTTCCCAGACGTTGTGGGCCGAGCCCATCATCGACATGACGATCGCCATGCCGAGGCTCGCGCGCACGAGCATGAGCTTGCGTCCGTAACGGTCGGCCAGTTTGCCCCACAGCGGCGCGGTCAGCGCGGCGGTGAAAAAAGTCGCGCCGAATGCAATGCCGGACCACTGGACCACTGCAGCCGGGTCGCTGACGCCGAGCTGCTCGACGTACAGCGGCAGGATCGGCAGGAACAGCGTCATCGCGACGATGGTGGTGAACGAGCCGCAGACGCAGACCAGCAGGTTGCGTCGCCAGTACGCGAAAGATTCGGTATCGGGGGGTGTCGGCTCGGCGACCTTTCCGGCGGCGTGGTCCATGTTTCTTTGTATGAAGTAGGCGTTGCAAGGCAAGTGCATACGATCCTACTTCGATCCCGGCGCGCGAGGCAGTGGTCACGTCATACCGGTATCGGCACTACCACGCTGCCGGCATGGCGCGCAATCAGCGTCGACTGTTGACCGCCACGCGCACGGGCCGCACTTCTTCGATGATGAGACCTTCTTCCAGACGGATATAGCGGTCGGCGGCGCTGAAATAGCGGTCGTCGTGCGAAATCACGATCAGCGTCTTACCCTGGCGTTTCAGGTCGGGAAGAATTTCGTCGTAGAAGATGCGCCGGAAAGTCGGGTCCTGGTCGGCCGCCCATTCGTCGAGCACGATCACCGGCCGCCGTTCCAGATACGCGTGAACGAGGGCCAGCCGCTTGCGCTGGCCGGTCGACAGATCGGTGGTCGAAAACGCGCCGTCGCGAATCGATACCTTGTGCGCGATGTCGAGGCGCTCCAAGTATTTTTGCGCGTCGGCCAGCAGCGCCGCCTCGCCGGGCACGAGCGTGTCGAACAGGTAGTAATCGGAGAACACGGCGGAAAACAGCTGGCGATAGTCGTCCAGACGTTCGTCGCTCACGGCTTCGCCGTTGAGCAGCAATTGGCCTGCGTCGGGCCGGTAAAGACCGAGCAGCAGCTTGATCAAGGTGGTCTTGCCGCAGCCGTTTTCGCCGACGATGAACAGCGTCTCGCCTCGTTCGACAGTCAGGCTGAGCGGTCCGAGTTCGAAGCCGCTGTGTTTGTCTTCGGCGGACGCGTCGTCGCGCGGCGTGTCGAAACGATAGTGCGCGCCAGCCAGCGCGATGCTGTCGAACACCTCGGCAAGCGGGCGCGAAGACACGGCGGCGCGATCCGCGACGAGCGACGGCTCGCCGTTCGAAAAGCGCGCCGACAATTCGGCGATGCGCTGAAAAGCCACCTGTGCGCGGCCAATCGAAGGCAGTGCGCCGACGATCTCCTGGATCGGGCCTTTCATGTAGAGCAGCACCAGCACGAAGCCGGTGATGACCGCACGATCCGCGCCCAGCGAGCCGCCCTCCAGACTCAGCATCAGCCCGACGACGACGAAAAACAGCAGCGACCCGAACGCATTCGCGGTCACGAAGACATTGGCGGCACGCACCCGCAAGCGGCTGATCGCGTCGATCGTACCGGCGAGTTCGTGCTGGAACACGAAGCTGCGGCGCGGGCCGTTCAGACGCAGCTCCTTGGCGCCGTCCGTGATGGATCGATAGTGTTTCTGCAAGCGATCTTCCGCTTCGCGCGCCGCGCCGAAACGGCGCAAGCCGACACGCCGCGCGCGCGCCTGGACGAACGAGCCGAGTGCGATCGCGATGAGCGCAATCGCCAGCATCCGCGGCGACAGCATCAGCAGATAGACGAGACAGCCGGCGATCGTCGCAACCGCGATGGCGAGACTCGAAAACATGAAGGAAAACGAGCTGATCGTATCGATGTCCTGATTCAGCGCGGTGATCAGACGATGGCTGCGGAACTGCTCGATCTGGCTGATCGGCGCGACCATGATTTTTTCGGAGAGGTTCTTGCGCAGCATGGCGATCACCCGCTGGCCGACCAGGTTGTTGCCGATGTCCGAGACCACTTCGCCCGCGAGCGTCAGCACGCACAGACCGGCGAAACTCCACATGAGCGTGGGCAGCGCCGCCGCGCCGTCATGCAGCGTGCGATTCGTGACCGCCAGCAGCGCGGCGGTGGCCAGACCGCTCGCCGCGCCCATCGTGGTGGCGAGGACGGTAATCGGCCATAGTCGCCGGAGCAACCTGAGCAGTTCCGCAAACATCGTGTTCTCCTGGGGATTTGAAGTTATAGGTTCCAAGGCGGTCGCGAAAATTCTCGCTAGCGGCGACGGCCGAGCAGCCACATCAGATAGGGCGCGCCGATCAGCGTGGCGACGAGACCGGCGGGCAACTCGCGCGGCATCAGCAGCGCGCGGCCGAGCCAGTCGGCGACCACCACGATCAACGCGCCGATCGGCGCGGCCAGCAGCACCTGCTGCAGCGGCCGGCGCGCGCCGAGAAGCCGCGCGAAATGCGGCGCGGTCAAACCGACGAACGACAACGGGCCGACCACCAGCGTGGCCGCCGCGCTCAGCAGCGCGATCAGCAGCAGCACCGCGAGACGCGCGCCGCGCGTGGACACGCCGAGCGCACGCGCCGGCGTCTGGCCGAGCGGCAGGATCTGCAGCCAGCGGCCGACGAGCGGTGTCGATGAACACAACACGACGCACAGGACGAGCGCGATCGCCGCGTCGGCCGGCGTGATCGTGTAGGTGGAACCGGCGAGCCATTGCAGCAAAGTCGTGGCGCGTTCGCCGCCGCTCGCGATGGTGACCGCGACCACGGCCTGAAACAGCGCGCCGATCGCAATGCCCGCCAGCAGCACACGATCGGGCGCGAAGCGCGAACGCTGCGAGAACCAGAGGATCGCGAGCAGCGCGATCATGGCGCCCGTTCCGCTGGCAGCGAGACGCGCGATGTGGCCTGCCGCGTTTGCCTCGTTCCCTAAGCCGATCACGATGACGATCAGACCCAGCGCCGCGCCCGCGCTCACGCCAAGCACTTCGGGACTCGCCAGCGGATTGCCGGTCACGCGCTGCATCAGCGTGCCCGCCACCGCGAGCATCGCGCCGGCGGCCAGCGCGGCCAGTGCGCGCGGCGCCCGCCAGATGGCCACGCGAGACAGCTCATCGAGACTGCTGAAATGCCAGCCCTGCGGACCGTGGCCAAAATCGAGCGCGAGCACGAGCGCGGCAAGCGTGACGATTGCGATGCCGATGAAGCGGCGCCGCAGCGAAGACGGCGTCGGCGGATTCGGACGCACAGCGTCGCCGTTCCCGCCGGGCAGCCGCGACGCGCGATGCATGCGGGCGAGCAGCATCAGCATCAGGGGCGCGCCGAACAGCGCCGTGGCCGCGCCGGTCGGAATCAGATCGCCCATCACGCCGGAAAGCTGCTGCACGGCCTGATCGGTGAGCCAGAGGATCAGCGCGCCGCACATCGGCGCGGCGATCAGACGCTGCGACAGACGGCGCGCGCCGGCCATCTGCGCCAGCGCGGGCGCGGCCAGTCCGACGAAGCCGATCACGCCGACCGCGCTGACCACGGCCGCGCTCAACACCACCGCGAGCGTGAGCGCGGCGAGCCGCATGCGTCGCAGCGACAGGCCGAGACTGCGCGCGTTGACGTCGTCGAGACCGAACAGCGCCATCGGGCGCAGCAGCAGGAACGCGAGCGCGGCACCGGCCACGAGACGCGAGGCGAGCATTGTCACGTTGCTCCAGTCCTGCTGGACCAGCGAACCGCCGCCCCAGATGAACAGGCCGCGCAGATAGGGCGCGTAGAACAGTTGCAGCGCGACGCCGATCGATCCGCAGTAAAGCGTGACGACCAGCCCGGCGACCGCGACGGTGACGGGCGCGAGTCCGCTGCGCCACGACAGGCCGAAGACGATCGCCGCCGTCAGCAACGCGCCGCCGAGCGCGATCCATTGCGCGCCGCCGGCGAGCAGGACGGGCGCCCACAAGGTCGCGACGGTCAGCGCGAGTTGCGCACCGGCCGATACGCCGAGCGTCATGGGTTCGGCAAGCGGATTGCGCAGCACCTGCTGGAAGATCGTACCGGCCAGTCCGAGAATCGCGCCGCACAGCCAGCTGCAGACGAGACGCGGCAGCCAGCTGTCGTGCGCGACGATCTGTTCGATGTCGTTGGCGTCCGGCGACCACAGCGCGTGCCACCACAGCGAGCGCGGCAAGATGGCCGACAGACTGTCGATGCTCAGCATCGCCGCCGCGACGAGCGCGAGCAGAGCGAGCGCGGCGGGCAGCCACGCGCGCAGCGTGACGGGCCGCGGAAAGGAGCGGGCGATGGTCATCGGCGAATTGGCGTTGGCACGGGCGTTGGCATGGGCGTTGGCATCGATACGGAGACTTGCGCCGCGTTGGCCGGCGCGCCGTCGCGCGTGAGTGCGTCGCCGAGCGCATTGGCGAAGCGGATGGCGGAAGGCAGCATGCCGAAGCCCCAGAACGGCGGCAGCGTGGCCACGCGTCCCTCGGCAACCGCAGGCAGCGCATGCCATAGACGGTTCGACGCCAGCGTGCGCGCGACACCGACCGGCAGCGGATCGAAAACCAGCAGCCTCGCCGAAGGTATGGCCGCGAGCTTTTCGAGTCCGGCGACGCCGATGCCCCAATAGTCGGTGGGACCGTGCCACGCATTCTCGACGTCGAGTGCGTCCATCACGTCCTGAAACAGACTGCGCGCACCGTAGACACCGATATGCCGTCCGTCGAAAAAACGGATCAGATAGAGCGGCCGCTTCGGGGAGATACGCGATGCGGCGATCCGCGCGCGGCTCGCGGCAAGCGTGCGCTCCGTTGCGTCGATCAGCGCCTCGCCGGCATTCGCGCGGCCGCACAGTTCGGCCAGTTGCTGTGTGACCTGGCGCGAGTGCTGCAGTGGCGCGCCCGCCTCCGTGTAGACAGCGAACGCGCGCACCGGCGCGATCCGTTCGAGCATCTCGCGCTGCGATTCCTGGCTCGAATTGATGAGGATCAGATCGGGTGCGAGCTGCTGCAAAAGTTCGAGGCTCGGCGCGAGACGCAGCCCGACATCAGTGACGTGCGCGGGCACCCGCGGACTGACGACGCTGTCGTTATAGGCCGCGATTTCGCTGACGCCAACCGGCACGACGCCGATCGCCAGCAGGGTTTCGACGAGGCCCCAGTCGAGCACGGCGAGCCGTGGCAGCTGACCGGCCGGGCCCGGGCCTAGGCGAGGGCTCGCGGTGACCGCGTACGCGCTGTCCAGCGTGACGGCCAACGGTGCCAGCGCGGCGGTTCGAAGAAAATCGCGGCGGCGCATGTCAGCGTGCCACGCCTAGCCGGGCACCGCTTTGCGGATGCATGACGATGTCCATCGGAATGCCGTAGATCGATTCGAGCACGTCGCTTTGCATGACGTCGGCGGGCGAGCCGCGCGTCAGCAGACGCCCGGTGTGGAGTGCGATCAGTTCGTCGCAGAAACGCGCGGCGAGGTTGATATCGTGCAGAACGATGACCACGGTCAGCGCGTGGTCGTCGGTGAGGCGGCGCAGCAGGCGCAGCACGTCGATCTGATGGGCGATGTCGAGCGCGGAAGTCGGCTCGTCGAGCAGCAGACACGATGCGCCCTGCGCGACCAGCATGGCGAGCCACACGCGTTGCCGCTCGCCGCCCGACAGATGATCGGCCAGTTGCGATTCGAACCGCGCGGTATCGGTCAGACGCAGCGCGTCGTCGATCTTCGCGTGATCCGCGGGACGCAAACGGCCGAGCGCGCCATGCCACGGATAGCGGCCCAGCGCGACCAGTTCGCGCACGGTCATGCCGGTGCTGGTGGGCGGATGTTGCGGCAGATACGCGACCTGCCGCGCGAAGTCGCGCGCCGGCCAGCCGGCGAGATCGACGCCGTTCAGGCGCACCGTGCCGCGCGACGGCCGTTGCTGATTAGCCAGCAGTTTGAGCAGGGTGCTCTTGCCCGAGCCGTTATGGCCGATCAGCGCGATCATGCGGCTCGCCTGCAGATCGAGGGTGAGCGGTTGCAGCAGAGTCCGCCCGTCGGCTTCGAAACACGCACCGTCGAGCCGGTACAACGCGGCGGGCGAGGCGGGTCCGGCGCCGTGACGAGTCCGTTCAGGCGATGGCTCGACGCAGAGCGGGCGGGGTATGTCGGTCAACGCGCTCATCCTCCTGTCTGCCTCACCAGCGGTAACGGGCCGACGCCAGCACTTCGACGCGGTCGCCGAAGTGACAGTTGCCGATGGTCTGGCAGGACGCCACGTAGGTGCGGTTGAACAGGTTCTTGCCGTTCAGCGAGAACAGCCAGTGCTTGCCGGTGTCGTAGCGGACGGCCGCATCGACCAGCGTGCGCGAGCCGACGTGGATCGTGTTCGTCTGGTCGTAGCTCGCGCCCACGTAACGCACGCCGCCGCCGAAGCTCAGTCCGCGGAACGTGCCTGCGTGCAGCGTGTAATCGAGCCACGCCGACGCCACGTTGCGCGGAATGCCCCACGTTTGCAGGCCTTGCAGCGATACCGTCGAGCCGTCGACGGTCGTGCCGGTCAGGTTGGTCTGCGTCGATACGCTGCTCAGATACGTGTACGACGCGATCAGGTCGAGGCTGTCGGTTAACGCAGCATGGCCTTCGAGTTCGACGCCACGCGCACGCACCTGGCCGATCTGCACGCTGTAGCCGAAGTTTTCCGGGTCCGAGCTCGACACGTTGCGCTCGGTCAGGTCGAACAGCGCCGCCGTGACGAAGCTGTTGAAGCCGGGCGGCTGATACTTCACGCCGATTTCGTACTGATCGGCCGTGGTGGGACGCAGCGGCGTGCCGCTGAACGTTGCGCCGATCTGCGGATTGAACGACTTCGCGTAGCTCGCGTACGGCGCGATGCCGTTATCGAACAGATACACGAGACCGGTGCGCCACGTGAACGCGCGATCCGACTGGCGGATGTCGTAACCCTGGATCGGATTGTTGTCCTCGGAGCGCGCCCAGTCTTCGCGCACGCCCACCAGGAAGCGCCATTTGCCGTACGCGATCTGGTCTTGCGCATAGGCGCCGAATTGCGACATGCGGTCCATGTCGTCGGACGTGGTGGTGGTGCCCGCGATCGGCAGATAGACCGGCGCAAAGAGATTCAGGCTCGGCTGAACGAAATTCGAGCCGACCGTTTCGTTGTACAGCACGCGCTGGAAGTCGAAGCCGAACAGCACGGTATGCGCGAGCGGACCGGTCGAGAATTTCGCCTGAGCCTGGTTGTCGACCGTGAAGAATTTGGCCGTTTCCTGGTTGGTGAACGAGTAGCGGTTGACCGTGCTGGTCGAGCCCGTGACATAGCCGTTCGGGTAGGGGAACACGTTCGCGAGGTCGTCGCTGACCACGGTATAGCGCAGGTTCTGACGGACCGTCCACGTCTGGTTGAAACGATGCTCGAACTCGTAGCCGAGCGAATATTGCGTGCGCGTGTGGTGATCGTAATCCGGGTCGCCGACGTTCGTATGGCTCGAAATCTGGCCGTTCGGATTGAACAGCACGCTGCCGCTCGCCGGCACGTAGTTGTAATAGCCGACATCCGGGTCGCGCTGGTATTTCGCGAGCACCGTGAAGGTGGTGTTCTCGTCGGGCTTCCACGTGACGGCCGGCGCGATGTAGAGCGTCGACTGCTTGACGCCGTTCACCTGGGTCTTCGCGTCGGAAGCGAGGCCGGTCAGGCGATACGTCAGCTTGCCGTCGGAAGTCAGCGCACCGCCCATGTCGAAGCCGAACTCAGCGCGGTCATGGCTGCCGGTGGTTGCGAAAATCTCGTGGAGCGGCTCGGCGGTCGGGCGTTTGCTGACCAGGTTCGCAATGCCGCCGGGGTTGGCCTGTCCGTACAGCACCGATGACGGCCCATGCAGCACGTCGATGCGTTCGAGTCCGTACGCGTCGAAGCTCGGCACGGCGTAGCCGAAAGCGGACGTGCTCGGCAGGCGCACGCCGTCCAGATACTGTTCGAGCAGGAAGCCACGGCTGTAGAGATAGGGCGCCGCGGCAGTCGAATCGCCTTGCTGTTCCGAGATCACACTGGCGGTGTAGCGCAAGGCTTCGGCCACGTTGTTCGCGCCTTGCATCGTGATCTGGTCGCGCGTCACTACGGACACCGACTGCGGCGTCTCGATCAGCGGCGTGTCGGTTTTGGTCGCCGTCGCTGCACTCACCGGCACGATGCCTTCAGCGGAACCGACCCGCGAATCGTCGCGCGCGCCCGACACCTTGACGGCCGGCAAGGTGGACGACGCGGCGGCACCGCTCGCGGCGGCGTCCGGCGCGGTCTGGGCATACACGGCCGAGCTTCCGCTCAGCAGACATAACAGCAAGCTAAACGCGGTCGATCCGCGCACCCCGGTACTCATGTGAAATTCCCCAAATTGACTGCGAATGGTAGTGCAAATGATTCGCACTAAATGTTGAAGTGCCGTTTGCTAGCTCTTGATGGCTATCGAAACGGGTTTTTTATCGAGTGGGGATGCTTCGGAACATGCGGCCCTCGGATCGGGCGTGTGCAACTATAATCCGGGATCGCGTCGTCAGTCAGGACAACTTCGACATTAAATTGGACATAAATGTCCGTTTGATGCACTCAACCGCTAAACCGATATCTGATCCGGTCATGAGCAAACCCAGGCTGCAGACTTTCGGCGAAGGTTTCGCCGCCAGAAAGGTGATCGCGCAGGCCATCGACTACCCCGATGGCACGCACGAAATCGCTCACGTGCACCATCGCGCGCAGCTGGTGTACGCCACCAGCGGTATCGTGCGGGCAGTGACGCCGCTTGGTCTGTGGATGCTTACGCCGGGCAACGCCTTGCTGATCGGTTCACAGATCGAGCATGAATTACATATGGTCGGCCAGGTGTCGATGCGCACGCTCTACATCGAGCCGGATTCGCTCTCACCGCAAGACCATGAATGCCGCGTGATTCCGGTGGGCGACCTGCTGCGCGCGTCCATTCTCGGTCTGTTCGATGCCGGTTCCGACGAAGCCGGCGAAAGCCGGGCGGCGCTGATCGTGCCGCTGGTGCTGCGTCTGCTGCAGGACGCCGAGGAGGGGCCGCACGCCGCGCGTCTGCCGTTGCCCGTCAATACGCGCCTGCGCAACATCTGCGAAAGCCTGATTGCACAACCGGCCAGCAACGACACGCTGGAGCGCTGGGCCGACCGCGTCGGCGCCAGTTCGCGCACGGTGGCGCGGCTGTTTCGCCAGGAAACGGGTATGAGCTTCGGGCAGTGGCGCGAGCAGTTGCGGCTGGCCGAGGCGATGTCGCGGCTGTCGGTGGGACATGCCGTCGCTCAGGTTGCACAGGACCTGGGTTACGCGGACGTGCGGACCTTCACCGTGATGTTCAGGCGCGCGTTCGGCAGCACGCCTGCGCAATTCGTGCAGCGTTTCCGCGAACGCGGCGTCGTCTAGTCAACCGCCGCACAGCGAGCGCTTAACCAAAGGTTATAGGGTGCCTGAAACTTGGCATACGACACCCGGACCGCAACTGCCTAGTATCCACACATGGCCAGACGACGTTCTCAACAGACGCACGAGAACCGCAGTCCACGAGACTATGTTGGAGACACCATGAAACCTGCTTTCCGCCACGCGGCCGTCCCGCAAGCCGCAACGAGCGCGTCATTCACGCGTATCGAAGGCAACGTCGACCGTCACCCCGGCGGCTCGCCAGCGCTGAACGCATCGAACTGATCCTTCAAACGTTTTACCCGTAAAACGCGGCTTCTTACGATCCTCCGCCGAGAAATCGAGCTTCGATCTTCGGCCGGATCGACTGGCGCCGTGCATCCGTCACCGCTCGACCACACAGGCGTCGCAACGATCAGCGACGCCCCTACACAGGACTATCGACACATGAAACCTCTGCGCTTTGGCGTACTTGGCGCCGCGAAAATCGCCCGCTCGTTTATCGCGGGTGTGGGACCGTCGGCGTTGATCGACGTCGTCGCCGTCGCGAGCCGCGATCTGGAAAAAGCCCGGCAGTTCGCGGACGAAGTCGGCGTGCCGCGCGTGCACGGTTCGTACGAAGCACTGCTGGACGATTCCGCGATCGACGCGGTCTACGTCCCGCTGCCCAACACCTTGCACGCCGAGTGGGTCATCAAGGCGCTCGACGCCGGCAAGCACGTGCTATGTGAAAAGCCGATCGCGGTGTCGAAGGCCGACACGCTCGCCATGTTCGACGCCGCCCGGCGCAACCGACGTTTTCTCGCGGAAGCCTACCCGTATCGCGCGCAGGAACAGACGCTCGCGTTGCGCCGCCTGCTCGACGAAGGCGCCATCGGACGCGTGCAAACGATGTACGCGTGCTTCGGCGTGAAGTTCAGCGATCCCGCGAATATCCGGCTCGATCCCGAACGGGGCGGCGGCGCCTTGCTCGACGCGGGCAGCTACGCCACGAGCATGGTGCGCATGGTGGCCGGCGAGAAACCGGCGCGTGTCAACGCCACGGCACGCTGGTCGGAAACGAAGGTCGACCTCACCGTCGTCGCCAATCTCGAGTTTCCCAGCGGATTGCTCGCGCAGATCGCCTGCAGCTTCAACACGGCCTACCATCGCCACGCCATCATCGCCGGCTCGGAAGGCGTGCTCGAAACCACCTTCCTGAACAGCCCGCCCGACGCCGGGCCGCCGCACATCCATCTGCGTCGCGGGATCCCGTCCTCGACAGTGCGCGAAACGATCGAACTCGCCGGCGGCAACGGGTTTCTCGCCGAAGCGGAGAGTTTCGCGCGTGCCGTAGCGCTCGGTCCGGAGCTTTGGACCGGTAGCACGGAACAGGAGTCGATCGACACGATCGCGACCCTCGAAGCCATTGCGCGAAGCATCCGTTCCGGCAACTGGGAGATCGTTTAAAGAGCGGTTTGAATAACGGCCTGGCAGATCAAGCGCCAGTCAGTCGCGAACCGGCGAACGCCGCGCGCCTGCCTGATCGCCATCGTGAAAGACGCATCAAGACGTCCGCATCCTTTCGGAGACAAACATGAAGACAGAAGCAACGCTGGCGTCGGTCGAGGACGTGTCGCTCGCCTCGGCTCGCCGCTCCCGCACCCGGTTCACGATTCTCGCCCTTCTGGCCGTCGGCACCATCATCAACTATCTGGACCGCACCGTACTCGGCATCGCGGCGCCGAGCCTCAGCAAAGACCTGGGTTTATCCGCTGGCGTGATGGGCATCGTTTTCTCCGCGTTCTCGTGGACCTATACGCTCTCGCAGATTCCCGCCGGCTTGCTGCTCGACCGCATCGGCGCACGAAAAACGTACTTCCTGGCCGTCGCGAGCTGGTCGACTTTCATCATCCTCAACGGCTTGTCGGGCGGGCTGGTGTCGCTGCTCATCTATCGTCTGGGGCTGGGTGTCGCCGAGTCGCCGTGCTTTTCGGCCAACAGCCGTGTCGTCGGTCACTGGTTTCCGCAGCGTGAGCGGGCGCGAGCGACGAGTATCTATCAGGTCGGACAGTACATCGGTCTTGCCGTGTTCAGCCCGCTGCTGTTCTGGATCATCGCGGAATTCGGCTGGCGCGCGATGTTCGTGATCGTCGGCGCGGTGGGGATCGGCTTTGCGCTCGTCTGGTGGCTGAGCTATCACGAGCCTCACGAATCCCGCCGGATGAACGACGCGGAGCGCGATTACATCGGCGCAGGCGGCGGTCTTTCTTCGGCGGCCGATGCGCAGCGGCCGTTCTCGTGGCACGACGTGCGAAGCCTGCTGCGCCGTCGTGAAATCTGGGGCGCGGCGATCGGCCAGTTCGCCGGCAACTCGACCGTGGTCTTCTTCCTGACGTGGTTCCCCACGTATCTCGTGAGCGAGCGCCACATGACGTGGCTCAAGGTGGGATTCTTCGCGGTTCTGCCGTTCGTCGGTGCTTCGGTGGGCGTGTTGTTCGGCGGCTGGCTCTCCGATCTGCTGCTGCGGCGCACGGGACGCATCAACCTCGCGCGCAAGCTGCCTATCATCGCCGGCCTGCTGCTCTCGTCGAGCATCGTCGCCGCGATCTATATGAAAAGCGACGTGGCGGTGATCGCGGTATTGTCCGTGGCATTTTTCGGGCAAGGCATGGGCGGCCTCGGCTGGTCCATCATTCCCGACATTGCGCCCAAGCGGCTGATGGGCCTCACGGGTGGCATTTTCAACTTCACCGCGAACATCGCCGGGATCGTCACGCCAATCGTGATTGGCGCTATCCTTGCGCTGACCGGCTCGTTTTACTGGGGTCTGGTGTTCATCAGCATGGTGGCGTTGCTGGGCGCCGCCTCGTACATTTTCATTCTCGGCGATATCAAACGTATCGAATTGCCGGAGATCGACAGCGCGATGGGCCGCCGGTGATTCGACCGCGCCGTTCGAACTCCCGCCATTCAATCCGTGAATAATCCGCGAACTCCTGCAAGGCACTCAGATGGCGCATTTTGATTACACGCGTGAGGACACGGGCAATCTGGTTCTGCTCGAACACGTCAACCTCACGATACCGGACCAGCGTCTCGCAACGGCGTTTTATGTCAGCGGGCTAGGGCTCACGCGCGATCCTTATCTCATGACCGGCGTGAACAACATGTGGATCAACATCGGCCGCTCGCAAATTCATTTGCCGCACGGCAAAGCGCAGCGTTTGCGTGGACGCGTGGGTCTGATCGTCGGTAAGCGCGAGTCCCTGCTCGCACGGCTGCGTGCAGTAAAACCGGTGCTCGATAACACGCTGTTTGGATGGATCGAGCACGACGACTTCGTCGAAGTCACGTGCCCGTGGGGCAATCGCTACGACTGTCTCGAAGCGGGCGCATCGACGGCGGGCGAGCCGTGGTCGGGCATCGACCTCGGCATGGCGTACGTGAAACTCGACGTCCCCACGGGATGCGCCGACTCCATCGCAGCGTTCTACCATCACATGCTGGATGCGAGCGTGGCGGTCCGGGAGCGCGACGGTTCGCGGCAAGCGGTGATCGCGGTCGGCACGCATCAGCAACTGATCTACGCTGAAACACCCGACGCGGCTCGCGAATACGATGGCCATCATATCCAGATTTACGTGGCCAATTTCTCCGCGCCGTACGCGCGGCTGGCCGAGCATGGTCTGGCGTACAGCGAGGAAGCGCACCAATACCGTTTCGACAGACTCATCGATCCCGTGAGCGGCGCAGATTGCTTCAGGCTCGAACACGAAGTCCGCAGTTTGCGTCATCCGCTTTACGCGCGTCCATTGGTCAACCGTAACCCGGATCAAACTAACCGCAATTACCGGCCCGATGAAGAGACGCGCGGCGGCGCGTTCTAGTCAAGTGCGCGCCGACGGGTTGGGTCAGACGCGCACAGTATCGGCCTCACCGAGGCTCACCGAGCGTCATCAGGGTTCAGCGGTGAATCACTTCACCAGCACGGAACTGATTTCCTTGAGATATTGACCGAGCGGCTTCGGCGCGTGGCCGGTCAGGAATTCGACATGATCCGTCACGATGGACAGATTCCCGGCCCGCGTCTCCGCTTCGGCCGACACCAGCACATCGACGAACACGCCCGGCACGCCCGCGTCATGCAGCGCCGTGGCGAATTGCCCGTCGGTCACGGGAACAACCTTCAGCGCTTTGCCGGTCGCCTCATAGGCGAGTTCGGCGATCGCGGCATTGGATAGCGCCTCCGAACCCGTCAGCGTGTAAATCTGGCTCGCGTCGCCCGGCGTCGACAATGCTGCGGCGATCGCTTCGGCAATGTCCTCGCGTCCGACATAAGACGTTCTCCCGCCTCTGGCCGACGAATACCATTGACCGCGCTTCAGCGCGTCGGGCAGCACGCGCAGCAGGTTCTCGTGATACCAGCTGTTGCGGAAGATCGCATAGGGCAGGCCGGTGGCCTTGATGGCCTGCTCGGTGCCGAGATGGTCCGGCGCGAAACTCAGCAGCGAACTTTCCGGATTCGGCAGCGACGTGTACGCAATCCGTCCGACGCCGGCAGCAGCAGCGGCCGCGACGGCGTTGCGATGCTGGTTCAGCCGCCGGTCGGCTCCGTCCAGCGCGTCCGTCGAAACGATCAGCACGGTGCCGATGCCCTTGAACGCGTCGCTCAGGCCGGGCGAGTCGTCGAAGTCCACTTTGCGCACCTCGACACCCGCGGCGGCGAGGTCGTCCAGCTTTCCGGGACTGCGGCTGCCGGCCACGATGCGCTCATGCGCGACGCCGCGCGCGAGCAGATGTTTGATGACGAGTCGACCGAGTTGGCCGGCTGCGCCGGTCACGAGAATTCTGTCGTTCATACACAAGCCTCATTCCGAGTGTTACTCTCAAATTGAGAGTGACTCGATCATCAGGCCTTCGCGACCCTTCGTAAAGAAGGCAGTTTTTCAGGAGATAGTTACCCGATGGGAACCACCCAGGCCACAGCGAGCGCGTTCGGCGCCAAGCTCGAAGAGGCCAAGAGCAAATATGGCGCGTTTATCAACTGCCCGGTGCGCGACGTGATCGACGTCATCAGCGGAAGGTGGAGTTCCTTGCTCATGACCGCGCTGGCGGAGCAGCCGTACCGGTTCGGCGAACTTCGCCGCCTCGTGCCCGACATCTCGCAGCGCATGCTGACGCAGACGCTCCAGGAATTGCAACGCGACGGATACGTCAATCGCCGGGTATTTCCGACCAAGCCGCCGGGCGTCGAATATAGTCTGACGGAACTCGGTCATTCCATGTTCGACGCGCTCCATGTGCTGATCAAATGGGCCGAAAGCAACCACGCGGCGGTCACCATGGCCCGCCAGGCGTTCGATAGCGAGAGCCAGTCTGCGTGAACGGCGGGTGAGCGGCGCGTGCATCGCGCGGCGGTCAGCGCAATGCATCATCCGGCAGAAAGCGAGGCTCAGATCCAGCCGTCCGGCAACTGCTTCAGCGCCGCCGCGACACGCTCGACGGTGGCCGGCATCGGTTCGAGCAGCGGCAGACGCACCGGACCAAGTTTCGCGCCGATCAGTTCGAACGCTTTCTTCGCCGGTCCCGGATTGGTTTCGCTGAACAGGGCATCGAGCAGGGGCGCGAGCAGTCGATGGTCGCGCACGGCCTGCGCCGCATCGCCGGCTGTCGCACTGGCGTGAATGCGCGCCCACGCTTTCGGCAGCAGGCTCGCGGAAGTCAGAATGCCGCCCGTGCCGCCGAGCAGAATGTGTTGCACGTAAAGCAGATCGTCACCGCTCATCGCCGCAAAATGCTCACCGGTCAGTTCGACCGTGCGCGCGAATGCAGTGAGATCGGCGCTGCAGGCTTTCATGCCGATGATCGTGCCGTCGTCCTTCGCCATCGCGGCAATCACGGCGGGCGGCGTCGCGTAACGCGTGCGCGCGGGGATGTCGTAGAGCAGCAGCGGTGCGCCCGCTTCCTTGCGATAACGCTCGAAATAGGCGCGCAGGCCGGCGTCGGTCGGCGTGACGTAGAACGGCGTGACGAGCAGCAGGCCGTCGGCGCCGGCATCCACGAAAGCCTTGCCGGTGTCGAGCGCTTCGGCATAGCCGGGCGAGACCACACCCGCGACCACCGGCACGCGGCCACGCGCAGCTTCGACGGTGGTCCGCACCACGAGGGTACGTTCGACCGGCGACAACGCCGTGTATTCACCCGTGCCGCCGACCGGCACGAGTCCGGACGCACCGTCGGCGATCAGCGACTCGACGAGCACGCGCAACCGTTCGACATCGACGCGTCCGTTTGCGTCGAAGGGAGTGGGAAACGCCGGGAACATGCCCGTGAGGGCGGAATGGTCGAGAGCCATCGAAAAAGTCCTGTAGAGAGTGCTGGCCAGAATGAAAGGCCAGCAGAGTGCAAACGAAGCGCGCAGCGCCGCCGCTTACAGCAGCTTGCCGGGATTCATCCGGCCTTTCGGGTCGAGCGCCTGCTTCACGGCGCGCATCATGTCGAGTTCGACGCCGCGCCGGTAGTGCGCGAGTTCGGCGCGATGCGCGCGACCGATGCCGTGTTCCGCGGTGATGCTGCCGCCGAATTCAACCGTGGTGTCGTTGACGATCTTGCCGATCGCTTCGATGCGCGCCTCGCGGTCATCGACCTTCGCCCAGACGTCGTGCGGGAACAGCACGATCGAATGGATGTTGCCGTCACCGACGTGCCCGACATAGAGAAACCGCGCACCGTCGACCAGACCGGCCGAGAGCAGCCTCGCTTCGGTTTGCGCGAGGCACTGCGGAATCTGCGAAATCGGCAGCGAGATATCTTGCGTCACGCTATGGCCGAAACGCACGTTCGCTTCCGAGACGATATGGCGGATATGCCACAGCGCCGCGGCCTGCGACTCGCTCGACGGCAAGGCGGCATCGAGTGCGAGACCGTCTTCGAGCGCGGCGCCGATCACGTTTTCGAGCATGGTCTGCAGCGGCGCCGAATGCGACGGATCGGCGAGTTCGATCAGCAGCACCCACGGCGTGGCGCCGTCGAGCGGATCGCGCGTATCGGGCACTTCCTGGTACACGACGTCCAGCTGACTGCGCGACATCAGTTCGAACGACGTCAGCGCGTCGCCGCACACCGCGCGGCAGCGCGACAGCAACGTAATCGCGGCGTCGGCGGAATCGAGCGCGACCCATGCCGTCGCATGCGAACGCAGCGCCGGAAACAGCTTGAGCACCGCGGCCGTGATCACGCCGAGCGTGCCTTCCGCGCCAATGAACAATTGTTTGAGGTCGTAGCCGGTGTTGTCTTTTCGCAGACCACGCAGACCGTTCCACACGCGGCCATCCGGCAACACCGCTTCGATTCCGAGCACCAGCGCGCGCATGTTGCCGTAGCGCAGCACGGCGGTGCCGCCCGCATTCGTCGAGATGTTGCCGCCGATCTGGCACGAGCCTTCGCTCGCCAGCGAGAGCGGAAACAGACGATCGACCGATGCCGCCAGTTCCTGAATCTGCTGCAAGGTGCAGCCTGCTTCGACGGTGACGGTGTCGTTGCCGGTATCGACTTTGCGCACGCCGTTCATGCGCGTGAGACACAGCACGACGGCCGTGCCGTCTTCCGAAGGCGTCGCGCCGCCAACGAGTCCTGTGTTGCCGCCTTGCGGCACGACAGGGATATCGTGTTCGGCGCACAGCGCGAGCACGCCGGCCACCTGCGCCGTGCTGGCCGGGCGAACGATCGCGCGCGCCTTGCCGTGGTAGCGGCCGCGCCAGTCGGTGAGCAAGGGCTCGGCATCGGCGAGGTCGATGAGTCCGGCGGGGCCGACGATGTCGCGCAGGGCTTCGATGAGATTCATGAATGGACGAACCCGGGACGGGCGGTAAGGGTTGGTTCGGAGCCGACGGCCGGCACTGCGTCGACCGGCGTGCCGGCATTGCGCGCCGTGCCGGGCCGCGTGCCGGCGATCCGTTGCGGCAGCGTGGCGAGATCGCAGCTACCGAGCAGCGTCATGGTCGTGACGATTTCATCCAGCAACAGCCGCAACACGTGATGGACACCGGCCTGACCGCGCGCCGCCACGCCATACAGGGGCGCGCGGCCGAGCAGCACGCCGCGCGCGCCGAGCGCGACCGCCTTGACGATATCCGCGCCGCGCCGCACGCCGGAGTCCAGATACACGTCGAGCGACCGGCCGACTGCGTCGACGACGGCCGGCAGGACTTCGATGGGCGCATGCGCGCCTTCCAGCTGACGGCCGCCGTGGTTGCTCAGCACGATGCCGTCGGCGCCGTGGCGTTGCGCGAGAAGCGCGTCGTCGACACTGAGCACGCCCTTGATGAGCACCGGACCGTGCCAGTGTTTGCGCAACCAGGCGATATCGGACCACGCAAGCGAGAGGTCCATCTGCCGTGCAAGCGCGGCAGCCTGACGTTGCAGGTCCGGCGCTTCGCCGAGACTCTTCGCCAGATTGACCAGTTGAGGCGTGCCCTGACGCGCCATCTGCAGCGCCCAGTGCGGATGCGTCAGCAGATCGGCGATCAGCTTCGGCGTGACCGGCAAGGGCAGGCGGTAGTTGTTGTGGATGTCGTGATCCCGCTTGCCGTGCACGGGCGTGTCGACGGTCACGAGCAGCGTCGTGTAGCCGGCCTCGGACGCGCGCCGCATGATGCTTTCGGTGATGCGCCGGTCGCGCTGCACGTAGAGCTGCATCCACAATTCGCCCTCGGGCACGGCAGCGCGCACGTCTTCGAGCAGGGACGTGGACGCGCTCGACAAGGCGAACGGCACGCCGCGCGCCGCGGCACCGCGCGCGAGCATTTCGTCGGCCTTCGGCCAGAAGAAGCCGTTCAGTCCGGTCGGGCCGACCACCATCGGTGCGGCCGACGCGTAACCGGACAGGTCGGCCGCCGCCGACACGTGCGACACATCCACCATCGCGCGCGGCGCGAAGTGAATCTCGGCGAACGCGGAGCGATTGCGTTCGAGCGTGCGGCCGTCTTCTGCGCCGCCGTCGAGATAGTCGAACGCAATTCTCGGCAGACGCCGCCGCGCGGCTTCGCGATAGTCGGCGACGTTCGCGAAGCCGCGCGTGGACGAGTAGAGCAGACTCATAAAGGACCGTTCCGGCAAAGCGCGGCAAGCCTGGAAAACACCGCGATGGGCGCGGAAATCAGCGCAGAACCCAGTCGTTGAAGCGCTCGATCGCCGCGTCCTGATGCGCCGGCCAGTAAGTCGGCTCGATGCGTACGCCACGGCTCAGATTGGCGGGGAAGGTGGGCAGATTCTTCGCGCGCTTCGGATCGATAAACTGGAAAGCGTCCGGATGCGACGGCCCCACCGCGAGCGCGCTCGCCACTTCCGCCTGGCGCTTCGGGTCGGCGCAGAATGCGACGAACTGACGGCACGCGTCCACGTTGTCGCCGCCTTTCAGGATGCCGAAGCCCTGCGGACCATAGATGTGGCCGCTCCACGAAATCGCGAGCGGGGCGCCGGCGTCGATGGCGGGCAGCACGCGCGCGAGCCACGTCGACGCCATCGCCACTTCGCCCGAGCGCAGAATCTGTTCGGCTTGCGCGCCGGTCGTCCACCAGATGTCGATGTGCGGCTTGACGGCGTCCAGGCTTTTGAACGCCTTGTCGAGGTCGCACGGATAGACGACGGACGTCGGCGTGCCGGCGGCCATCAGCGCTTCTTCGACGGTGTCGAACGGGAACTTGCGCAGCGCGCGACGGCCGGGGAAGTTTTTCACGTCCCACAGATCGGCCCACGACGACGGCGCCTTGCCGCCCTTGATCATGTCCGTCCGATAGGTCATGACCGTGGTGTAGACGTTGTGACCGATGGCGAACTTGTCCTTGAATTGCGCGGGAATCTTTGCGACCGTCGCGTTGCCGTCGAGATTGACCGGCTCCAGATAGTTGCTGCCGTTGCGCGAGAGCAGATAGACCGCCGGGAAGCTCAGTTCGGCCATGTCCCACGTCTTCGCGCCCGCGTCCACGATGCTCTTGATCTGTGCGGTCGGCTCGGCTCCCGAGGCCACGCCCATCACTTCGATGCCGGTAGCCTGAAGAAACGGCTTGTAGAGAATCTTCGAATAGACGTCCGAATAGACGCCGCCCGAGTCGCGCACCACGAGACGCTTGCTGGCTGCCTTGGCCGACGTCCAGATCGCCGGCATCGCGATGCCGGCAGCGCCAGCCACGCCCAGACGGATGAAGTCGCGGCGTGAAGCGCCAGACGGTTTCTTTTGATCGTTTGCCACTATGAGGTTCCGATGTCTGCGAGAAGTGGGAAGCGGTGCTGTGCGCATTGCGTGCAAGCTGCCTGGCGCCGCGTGATGACTGTCGACCTTGTGCGCGTCGCCCTATGCGGGCAGCGCGGGGTGTACGTTCATGATCGGGCGATCCGCTTCACGGACCAAGCGAGATAAAATCACGACATGATGCTTTTTACTCATGTCGTACGCGCCCGGACATCGCGCGCGGCAGGAGAACATAGAGGACGTGGCGTGCCGGACCGCACGAAGCAGTGCGGCGGCAGGGTGATGAGGAGGGGTGCTTCGCGCTAGGCCTGATCGCCGGCGCGGCTATCGAGACTGCCTTCGGCCGCATACTGCGCGGCCTGTTCCAGCAGCCACGTGCGGAACTGTTCGAGCGGCTTGCCGTGGCTCAGTTCGGTGGGATAGACGAGGTAATACGCCGAGTCGATCCGCGTCGACGCCTCGAAGGGCACCACGAGTCCGAGTTGCTGCATCTGGTTGCTGACGAAGAACTTCGGCACCAGCGCCACGCCGAGTCCCGCTGCGGCCGCACTGATTGCCATGGTGTGAAGTTCGTAGCGTACGCCGTGCATGGTGCTGGCGTCTTCCACGCCGAGCGCGGCGAACCATTCTGTCCAGCCGTCGGGCCGGGTCGTGGAATGGAGCAGCGGATAGGCGAGCAGTTCGTGAGCCTGCCTGACAGGACGCTCCAGCAGCGACGCCGCGCACACCGGCACCACTTCCTCGCCGAACAGATAATCTGCCGAGGTGCCCGGCCACGTGGGTTTGCCGTAATGGATGGCCGCTTCGAAGTGCGACTCGGCGAAGGAAAACGTTTCGGTGCGCACGCCCATATTGACGCGCACGTCCGGCGAGCGGCCGTAAAAATCGCCGATACGCGGAATCAGCCACTGCGAGGCGAAAGTGGGCAGCACCGCCAGTTCGAGATATCCACCGCCGCTGCCGTGCGCGATGATCGACAGCGTTTCACGATCGAGCGTTTCGAGCGAACGCCTCACCTGCGTGCCGTAAATGCGCCCGGCACGCGTCAGCACGACGCGCTGCTTCGCGCGAACGAACAGACGCACCCCCAGATTGGCCTCCAGCGTGGCGATCTGACGGGAGATCGCGCTCTCCGTCAGAAACAGTTCTTTGGCTGCGTGCGTAAAGCTTTCGTGCCGCGCCGCCGCTTCGAAGGCGAGCAGCGCACCCATGCTCGGGATTTTGAATTTACGCATGGTGATTCCAAAGACTCATCAAGTAACAATTTAATCTCGCTTTACGCGCGTCGCAAGGAAGAAAAAAATCCTGATCTTGAGATTTCTTCCGTCCACGACCCGTCCCGACCACGATGATCCGCAACCCGAATATCGAAGCCTTGCTCGAACGGCTTCTCGGTAGTGATAAAACCGACTTCCTCTTCAAGACCCTGAACATGCCGTCGATCCTCGCGGATTTCGAGCCGGGTCAGGTCACGCGCGCCGAACTCGCCCAGGCCATGAACATGGCGCTATTCGAAGGGCTGCTCGGGCGCTCGGCGAATGGCCGAACCTACACCGACGAAACGGTCGGCAAGGGCGGCTCGGTGTATTTCGACCACGGCGCGCTGCGCACCGTGCGCTGGCACGAGAACGGCGCCTTGCCCGCCGGCGAGGCCGCCTTCACGCGGATTCTGCGTCCGCTCGGTTTCCGTCAGAACGGCCGCTATCCGCTCGACCGCCTGAAAATGGTGGGACGTGCCTATGCGCATGAAGATGCGCCCGACGAAATCGCGCAGTTCTTTCTCAGCGAGTTGTATCCGGAGCGTTTCTCCGACGCCTTCCAGCAGGCCGTGACGAACGTGGTCTCGACCTCGAAAGACCCGCTGACGCCGCTCGCGGCATCGCAATTGTGGGAACTCGAGCGCGACGGCGCGCTGCCGCTCGACGCGGCACAGGCGTTGCTGCCGGTGATCGTCGGTGCGTTCGACCGTCAGCACGACCTGCCCACCGAAGCCGACTATGAAGTGCTGCTCGCCGAGTCCGCCGAAATGGCGTGGATCGCGACCGAAGGCAATGCGTTCAACCACGCGACCGACCGCGTCGCCGACGTCTTCGCGCTGTCGGAAAGCGAAAAGGCGAAGGGCCGGCCGATGAAGCCGGAGGTCGAGCGCTCGCGTTCGAATCGCGTGTTTCAGACCGCGTATCGCGCGGACATGGTCGCGCGCCGGTTCCGCACGGCAAACGGCGACACGGTCACGCGCCAGGTGCCGGGCTCGTTCTACGAGTTCATCACGCGTCACCGCGAGTACGATAAGGCCACGCGCCGCTGGACCACCGACCTGCGCTTCGACGCGGGCAACGCACAAGGAATCTTCAAGATGACCGCGAACGCCGCCGCCTCCGACACCGCCGTCGCCACGAACTGAGCCGTGAAAACCGCCACACCGTACGCGGCCGCTCCCGCCTTGTTGCAACGTCTGGAAAGCGCGCTCACTGCGGCGCTGTCAGGCGAAGTCCGCTTCGACGCGAGCGCGAAGGCGCTGTACGCGTCGGACGCGTCGAACTACCGGCAGGTGCCGCTCGGCGTGGTCGTGCCGAAGGACGTCGACGATCTCGCGAAAGCGCTCGACGTGTGCCGCCAGCACGACGTGCCGTTTCTGACGCGCGGCGGCGGCACGTCGCAGAACGGTCAGTGCGTGAACGTCGCGGTGGTGGCGGACGCGAGCAAATACGTGAACCGCGTGGTGTCGATCGACGCGCAGGCGCGCACGGCCGTGGTCGAGCCCGGCGTCATCTGCGATACCTTGCGCGACGCCGCGGCGGCGTACGGTCTCACGTTCGGTCCCGATCCGGCCACGCATAGCCGCTGCACGCTCGGCGGCATGATCGCCAACAACTCGTGCGGCGCGCATTCGGTGATGGCCGGCAAAACCGCTGAAAACGTCGAGGCGCTGGAAGTCGCGACCTATGACGGCGCACGTTTCTGGGTCGGCCCGACGTCCGCCGACGAACTCGACCGGATCATCGGCGCGGGCGGCCGGCAGGGCGAGATCTATCGGCAGTTGCGCGATCTGCGCGACCGCTACGGCGACGCGATTCGCCGCGAATTCCCGCAGATTCGCCGCCGCGTGTCGGGTTTCAATCTCGACCAGTTGCTGCCGGAGAACGGCTTTAACGTGGCGCGCGCCCTCGTCGGCACCGAAGGCACGTGTGCAGTGACGCTGCAGGCCAAGGTGCGCCTCGTGCACAGTCCGGCGCAGCGGGTGATTCTCGTGCTCGGCTTCACGGATATTTTCGTGGCGGCCGACGGCGTCGCGCATTTCGAGCGCTTCGGGCCGATTGCAATCGAAGGTCTGGACCGGGCGATCATTCGCGGCTTGCAGGCGCGCGGTCTGAAGGCCGAGGAGATCGCGTTGCTGCCCGAGGGCGACGCGTGGGTCGTGCTGGAATTCGGCGCCGAGACGCTCGACGACGCGCGGGCGCAGGCCGACTCCGCGCGGGCGTTTTTCCTGTCGGGCGAAGCCGGCGCGAACATCAGCGGCTTCGTGGTCGATCAGAAAGCGAAGCAGCAGCAGATCTGGTCGATCCGCGAAACCGGCGCCTCCGCCGTGGCGCTCTCGATCGATCCGTCGAAACCGGACCCCGTCATCGGCTGGGAAGACGCGGCGGTCGACCCGCTGCGCCTCGGCGACTATCTGCGCCGCTTCCAGGCACTCGTGGACCGCTACGGCTATGAAACGAGCCTCTATGGACACTTTGGCGACGGCTGCGTGCACGCGCGGATCACCTTCGATCTGCGCAGTGCCGAAGGCGTCACCGTATGGCGCAGGTTCCTGCGCGAGGCGGCCGAACTGGTGGTCGAATTCGGCGGCTCGCTGTCCGGCGAACACGGCGACGGTCAGGCCAAGGCGGAATTTCTGCCCATCATGTATAGCGCCGACATTCTGGCGGCCATGGAGCAGTTCAAGGCGATCTGGGACCCGGCCAACCGGCTGAATCCCGGCAAGGTCGTGCACGCCTATCGCGCCGACGAAAACCTACGCATGGGACCGGCGTACAAGCCGGTGCAGTTGCACACGAAGCTCGCTTTCCAGAGCCGCGAAGGCGACGGCATGCAACGCGCGGTGGAACGCTGCATCGGCATGGGCAAATGCCGTTCGCTGGACGGCGGCACGATGTGCCCGAGTTTTCGCGGCAGCCGCGAAGAGCGGCAATCGACGCGCGGCCGCGCTCATCTGTTCTGGGAAATGCTGCAGGGCGAGGTCATTCAGGACGGCTGGAACAGCAAGGAAGTGAAGGAGGCGCTCGACACCTGCCTCGCGTGCAAAGGCTGCAAGAGCGATTGTCCGACGCATACGGATATGGCGTCGTACAAGGCGGAATTCCTCTCGCATTACTACGAACGCAATGCGCGTCCGCGCCAGGCGTGGTTCATGGGCCGCATCGGCCACTGGGCGCCGCTCGCGGCACGCGCGCCGTGGCTCGTCAATTTCGCCACCTCGTTCAGGCCGCTCGCGCCGTTCGGCAAGTGGCTGGCCGGTGTTGCACCGCGTCGCGCGCTGCCGGTGTTCGCGTCGCGCACCTTCCGGGCCGACGCGTTGCGCGGCGGGCGTGCGGTTGCACATGCCACGGGTCCGGCGGCGTCGCGCGGCAAGGTGATCCTGTGGGTCGATACCTTCAACGATCATTTCACGCCGGACATCGCGCACGCGGCCACCGACGTGCTCGGCGCGCTCGGCTATGACGTGGTGCTGCCGAAGAAGCGTCTGTGCTGCGGCCGTCCGCTGTACGACTTCGGCCTGCTGGACGAGGCACGCGCGTTGTTGCAAGACGTGCTCGACGAGTTCGCCGACGAGATTCGCGCGGGCACGCCGTTCGTCGGACTGGAGCCGGGCTGCCTCTCGGTATTCAAGGACGAATTGCTGAAGCAGTTGCCCGATGAACCGCTCGCCCGGCAACTATCGCAGCAGACCTCGATGTTTTCCGACTTCGTCGCGCAGGCGGATTTCGCGTGGCCGACGCTCGATGCGGACGTGCTGCTGCACGGCCATTGCCATCAGAAGGCGCTGTTCGGCATGAAGCGCGAAACGGCGCTGCTGGAGCGGATTGGCGTGCGCTGGACACTGCTCGACACAGGCTGCTGCGGAATGGCCGGCTCGTTCGGTTTCAACGCCGATCATTACGATCTGTCGATGAAGATCGGCGAGGACAAGCTGTTCCCGCTCGTGCGCGCAGCCGCGCCGGAGACACTGATCGTCACCAACGGCTTCAGCTGTCGCGAACAGATCGAACACGGCGCGCAGCGCGGCGCGTTGCATATCGCGCAGTTGCTGCAACGCGCGCTGCGTCAGCCGGCCCACGCCTGACCCACCCCACGTAGAGACGCCGCGCTTGATGCATTGAACGCATCAAGTCGTGCTTTTAACTCGCTTGAGCCGGGCGTTTCGTACTCGCACAATCGCTTGCATCAACTTGCATCAATCAGGAGAGACCATTTTGAACGCTTCGAGCATTCTTGCCGAACTGGGTATTGCACATCTCGCCGAGGACGGCGACATCGTCGTCCGCTCGCCGATTGACGGCGCGGTCGTCGGCCGTGTGAAGAGCCAGACCGCCGTCGAAGTCGACGCCGCGCTGAGCGCCGCGCAATCGGCCTACGTGGCGTGGCGCAACGTCCCGGCACCGCGTCGCGGCGAACTCGTGCGTCTGCTCGGTAACCGGCTGCGTGCAAAGAAGGAAGCGCTCGGCCGCATCATTACGCTGGAAACCGGCAAGATCCTGCAGGAAGGGATGGGCGAAGTTCAGGAAATGATCGACATCTGCGATTTCGCGGTCGGTCTGTCACGTCAACTGTACGGCCTGACGATCGCGTCGGAGCGTCCGGGACATCGGATGGCCGAATCGTGGCACCCGATGGGCGTCTGCACGGTGATTTCGGCATTCAATTTCCCGGCGGCGGTGTGGTCGTGGAATGCGGCGCTCGCACTCGTGTGCGGCAACGCCGTGATCTGGAAGCCCTCGGAAAAGGCGCCGCTCACCGCGCTCGCGGTCAACCAGATTCTCGAAGAAGCGCTGGCTGAATTCGGCGACGCACCGAAGGGCCTGACCGCGGTCATCAACGGTCTGCGCGATGTCGGCGCGCAACTGGTGGCCGATCCGCGTTCGTCGGTCGTCAGCGCGACGGGCAGCACGGAAATGGGCCGCGCGGTCGGTATCGAAGTGGCGAAGCGTTTCGGCCGCTCGATCCTCGAACTCGGCGGCAACAATGCCGGCATCGTGACCGGTACGGCGGACAGCGAACTCGCGCTGCGCGGCATCCTGTTCTCGGCGGTCGGTACGGCCGGTCAGCGCTGCACGTCATTGCGCCGACTGTTCGTGCATGAGAGCGTGTACGAAACCACCGTCGAACGGCTCAAAACGCTTTACGGCAAGGTGTCGATCGGCAATCCGCTGAGCACCGGCACCTTGATGGGTCCGCTGATCGACGCGCAGGCCTTCGAGCGCATGCAGGCCGCGCTCGCCAAGGCGAAGACCGAGGGCGGCACGGTCACCGGCGGCGAGCGTCATACGGTGCCGGGTTGCGAAGCGGGCTTCTATGTGCGGCCGGCCATCGTAGAGATGCCGTCGCAAACGCCGATCATGCTGACGGAAACCTTCGCGCCGATTCTCTACGTGATGAAGTACAGCACTTTCGACGACGCGCTCGCCGCGAACAACGCCGCGTCGCACGGTCTTTCGTCGTGCGTGTTCACGACCGATCTGCGCGAAGCGGAGCGCTTCGTGTCCGACTCCGGCAGCGATTGCGGCATTGCGAACGTGAACATCGGCCCGAGCGGGGCGGAGATCGGCGGCGCATTCGGTGGCGAAAAGGAAACCGGCGGCGGCCGCGAATCGGGCTCGGACGCATGGAAAGCCTACATGCGCCGCGCCACCAACACGGTGAACTACTCGTCGGCATTGCCGCTCGCGCAAGGCATCGACTTCAACGTCGACTGATCTCGCCATCGCATCCGGAGCCGATTCCCATGTTCGAATTCACCGCGCCTTTTCGCGAGACGAGCGGCTCGCCGATTCGCGAGCTGTTCAAGTATCTCGGCGAGCCCGGCATGATCTCGCTGGCCGGTGGCTATCCGTCGAGCGATCTGTTCGATGTCGAGCGCCTGCAGCAGTCGGCCGCCGCGGCATGGCGCGAGCCGGCGCGATGTCTGCAGTACGCACCCACCGACGGCCTGCCCGAACTCAAGCATGAAGTGATGCGCCTGATGCAGCAGCGCGGCGTCGACGTGGCCGCCGACCAGCTGATGCTGACGACCGGCTCGCAACAGGGTCTGGATCTGCTGCTGCGCGTCCTGATCAATCCGGGCGACGGCGTGCTGGTCGAGCAGCCCGCGTATCCGGCCACGCTGCAAGCGCTCCGGAAGCAGCAGGCGCGCATCGTCACCGTGCCGGTCGATGCCGATGGCCTCGACGTCGAGCGGCTGACGGCAATGCTCGAAAGCGGCGAGTGCGGCAAGCCGAAACTGCTCTACACGGTGCCCACTTTCGCGAATCCGACCGGCGCAACGCTGTCGCGCGAGCGGCGCGTCGCGCTGATCGAACTCGCCGTGAAATACGGTTTTCTGATCGTCGAAGACGATCCATATGGCGATTTGCGCTTTACCGGCGAGCACGTGCCGGCGGTGCGGGCACTCGCCGGCCAAATCGACGGCGGGGTCGAACGTGTCGTGTATTTCGGCAGCCTGTCGAAGATCGTCGCGCCGGGCTTGCGCGTCGGCTGGACGGTCGCGCATCCGGACATCGTGCGCCGCTGCGTCATCGCCAAACAGACGGCCGATCTTTGCAGCGCGCCGTACACGCAGGCCATCGCCGCCGACTATCTGGCGCAGGGTTTTCTCGCCGTGCACTTGCCGCGCATCATCGCGGCGTACAGGCGCAAATGCGATCTGCTGTGCGACGAACTCGACGCGCAACTTGCGGGACGGCTTCAGTTTCAACGCCCGCACGGCGGCATGTTCGTGTGGGTGCGCGTGGAAGGCGTCGATTCGTCGGAACTGCTCACCCACGCGATTGCGCAGAAGGTGCTGTTCGTGCCGGGCAGGGCGTTCTACGCGGACCAGGCCGATGCGAGTTCGCTGCGGCTGTCGTTTGCCGGGCCCGGCATCGAGGAGATCGGCGAGGCGGCCTCGCGCCTCGCCAGGGCCTGCAAGCTCGCTACCCTTTGAACGCAACGTCGAGATTCAGTGGAACGGATGAGTATGTCGAAAACCAACCTTCAGATTTCCGGATTGTGCAAACGGTATGGCGACTTCGTCGCACTCGCGCCGACCGACCTGAGCGTCGCACAGGGCGAGTTCCTGACGCTGCTCGGGCCGAGCGGCTCGGGCAAGACGACGCTGCTAAGTCTCATCGCTGGCCTCGCGCAGGCCGATAGCGGCACGATCCACATCAACGGCGTGGATGTGACCGACGGTGCGCCGTACGACCGCGACATCGGCATGGTGTTCCAGAACTACGCGCTGTTTCCGCACATGACGGTGGCGGAGAACATCGCCTTTCCGCTGCAGATGCGCAAGGTGGACGCGGCCAGTGCGAAAAAGCGCGTGTCCGAGGCGCTGGAGATGGTGCATCTGCCGCAACTGGCGGGGCGTTATCCGCGCGAACTGTCCGGCGGTCAGCAGCAGCGGATCGCGTTGGCGCGCTGCATGGTGTATCGCCCGTCGATCATCCTGATGGACGAGCCGCTGGGGGCGCTCGACAAAAAGCTGCGCGATCACATGCAGCTGGAGATCAAGCGGATTCACCGCGAGCTGGGCACCACGATTGTCTACGTCACGCACGATCAGGAAGAAGCGATGACGATGTCCGATCGCATCTGTCTGATGAACGCGGGCGCCATCGCCCAGCTGGGATCGCCGGCCGACCTGTATTTCCGGCCGAAAAACGTTTTCGTGGCCGACTTCCTCGGCGAGTCGAACCTGCTCGACGCCCAGGTGACCGCGCGCGAAGGCGACCGCGTGCGGGTCGCGATGCACGGCGTCGACAAGGGCCGCGCGATGGTCTACGACTCGCAGGTTCAGGCCGGCAAGGATATCAAGCTGATGTTGCGTCCGCAGAATCTGCGCGTGAATGCGGGAGCGTCCGACGTCGAAACCCTGTCCGCGACGCTCACCGACATCATGGTCACCGGCGGCATGACCAAACTCTATATGCGGCAAGGCCAGAACGGCGCCCCGGCAGCCGATCTGATCGCCTCGTTTCCGACCAACCAGCTCGGCGTGAACTACGAGGTCGGTCAAACGCTGTCGCTCTCGTGGCTGGCGACGGACGCGGTCGCGATTGCGGGGTAAGGGATGAACCAGACTGTCGTTGCTTCCCGTCATCAGGCGCCGCCGCAGGCCACGCGACGGCGTTCGCCGTGGCGCCAGCGCTTGCGCGTAGCCGCCTTGCTCGCGCCCGTCACGGTGCTGCTGCTCGTGTTGCTGGTTTATCCGGTCGGGCAGTTGCTGCTTCTGTCCATTCAGAAAGGGCACCAGTTTTCGCTCGCGGAATACAGGCGCCTTTTCGCGTCGTCGGTCTATCTCGACGTCTTGTGGATCACGCTCAAGATTTCCCTGCTGACCACGTTTTTCTCGGTGCTGGTCGGCTATCCGGTGGCGTTTCTCATCTCCGTGGTGACGCGGGAACGCAAAAACCGCCTGCTTTACTGGGTCCTGCTGTCGTTCTGGACCAGCTTTCTCGTGCGCACCTTTGCGTGGGTCGTGCTGCTCGGCCGTAACGGTGTGATCAACTGGACCCTGCGGCATCTCGGGCTGATCGATCAGCCGCTCGATCTGCTGTACAACCTGCCTGCCGTCATTATCGGCATGACGCACGCCATGATGCCGGTCGCGATCATGACGATGCTCTCCGTCATGGAAAACATCGACCGGCGTCTGCCGAGCGCGGCCTCGACGCTCGGTGCACGTCCCGGCACCGCGTTCTGGAAAGTGTATTTTCCGCTTTCCTTGCCGGGCGTGTTCGCCTCGGCACTAATGGTGTTCGTCACGTCCATCGGCTTCTTCATCACGCCCACGCTGCTCGGCGGCCGTCACGAAACGATGATCACGCAACTGATCATCGATCAGGTGCTGCAGGCGCTGAACTGGGGATTCGCCGGGGCAATTTCCGTGTTGCTGCTGGCCGTGGTGCTGGTGGTCTTCATCGTCTACGACCGCATGGTCGGCCTCTCGACCATGACGGGCGGCAGCGCGGCGGCGCGCGGCCCGCAGAAAGCGCCCGGCCTCATGAGCAAGGCGGGCGGCGCCGTGCTCACGCTGCTCGCGAACGCAACCGACGCGCTGATCGGCGTTCTGCCGAAACGCAAGCGCCGCATGAGCGACGGTAACGGCAAGACGCTGCGCACGGTCGTCACCCTGATCCTCGTGTTTCTGTCGGCGCCGGCCTTCCTGATGATCCCGCTTTCGTTCGACTCGGTATCGGGCCTCGCATGGCCGCCGCATGGCGTGTCCCTGCAATGGTATCGGCAGGTATTCGATTCGCCGCTGTGGATGCAGGCCGCCACGCGTTCGCTTCTCGTCGGTGTGGGAACGGGCGTGTTGTCGATGGCAATCGGCACGCCTGTCGCGTTCCTGCTGGTACGCGGCGGTTTGCGCTGGAACGCGCCGGTGCTCGCCTTCGTCCTCGCGCCGATCGTCGTGCCGCGCATGATTCTGGCCGTCGGGATTTTCTATTTCTTCGCGAAGATCGGCCTGGTGGGTTCGTCGTTCGGACTGGTGCTGGCCCACACGGTGGTGGCCGTGCCTTACGTGGTCATCACACTGATGGCCGTGTTGCGCAACTACGACCAGCGCCTCGATCTGGCCGCGCAAAGCATGGGCGCGCACACTTGGACCACGCTGCGCCGGGTGACGTTTCCCTTGCTGAGCGCCGGCATGCTGTCGTCGTTCCTGTTTGCCTTCGCGACGTCGTTCGACGAATTGACGATCGCGCTGTTCTCGTCGGGTGGCCTGAGCACCACGCTGCCGAAGCAGTTCTGGGACGAAACCACGCTGCAGATTTCCCCCACGATCGCTGCGGTGTCGACCTGCCTGTTCATCTTCGTCTCGGTGTTGATCTCGGTCGCGGACCGTTTGCGCAGACGCAGCCTCGGCTGAGACGCAAGGTCGCACGCAGGAAAAGGGCGTCGACTATCACCTCAAAGTCCGTGCGTAATCGGGCGGCTCGGGGGTAAGATGTCGACCAATCCTTTTGACCGGATCGCGATACACGAAGCGAAACGCTTCGCGCGAGTCCGGGCTCGAGCAATGCGGGCGATAACACACCTGGAAGAGATCACCCGTGACAACGGGCTTAAATTCGAAGACTCAAAGTCCAGCAGCGTCGAAGTCTTTTGCTCTGGTTTCAACGTTGATCGTCGCGTGCGCTTTCCTCATGGACGCGATCGACGCCAACATCATCGTGACGGCGCTGCCGTCCATGGCCCATGACTTCGGCACGGATCCCGTCGCGCTGAAGATCGCGGTCACCAGCTACGTCGTCAGTCTGGGCGTCTTCATACCGGTCTGCGGCTGGCTGACCGACCGGTTCAGCGCACTCTCTGTCTTCCGCGCGGCCATCACCATCTTCGTGCTGGGCTCGCTGATCTGCGCCGCCGCGCCGTCCGTTCACCTGTTCACGTTTGCCCGCTTCGTGCAGGGCATCGGCGGCGCGCTGATGGTGCCGGTCGGGCGCATCATCGTCGTGCGCGCCGTGCCGAGGCATCAGTTCGTGCGCGCGATGAACTACCTCAGTGTGAGCTGGTATATCGGACCGGTGATCGCGCCGCTTCTCGGCGGCTTCATCGCCACGTATCTGCACTGGCGCGTCATGTTCTTTATCAACGTGCCGATCGGCCTCGCGGGACTTTATTTCAGCGGCCGCTATATCTCGAACTCGCGAGAACCCGATCCCGGCGCATTCGACTGGGCCGGCTGCGTGCTGGCCGCGCTCGGCGCGACAGGCGTGCTACTGGGGCTGTCACTCGTCGACAGCGGCATCGTGGCGGATTCGACGGCATGGCTGATGTTCGCGGCCGGCGTCGGCTTCGTGGGAGCCTACGTGCTGTATGCGCGGCACGCGTCACAACCGGTTCTGGATCTGAGCCTGTTCAAGGTTCCGACATTCCGGGTGAGCGTGGCCGGAGGCTCGCTGTTTCGTATCGGATGCGGCGCGGTGCCGTTTCTGCTGCCGTTGTCGCTACAGATCGGACTCGGCATGAGCGCGTTCCAGTCCGGTCTCATCACGAGCGCGTCAGCGTTCGGCAGCCTGTTCATGCGGCCCGTTACCGCGTTGATACTGCGCCACGCAGGATTCCGCTCGGTGCTGATCTACAACGCGGCACTCGCCGGTGTGGCGACGGCCGCGTGCGGCATCTTTTCATCCGACACCTCCCATCTCACGATCTGGCTCATCGTGCTGCTCGGCGGCTTCTTTTCCGCATTGCAGTTCACGAGCCTGAACACGCTCGTCTACGCCGATATTCCGCCGGCGAGCGCGGGCAGGGCAACGAGCCTGAGCAGCGTCGTTCAGCAGGTCTCGCTCGGTTTGGGCGTGGCCGTAGGCGGCGTAGTTCTGCAAATCTCGCGCGCCTTGCACGGCCACGCGCATCTTCAGCCCTCCGATTTCTGGCTGGCGTTTCTGGTCGCAGGACTGTTGACCGTCAGCGCCATACCGCTCGTGCGCCGTCTTCCGGTCGAAGCCGGCATGGATATGCTCAGAGCAAAGAGCGACTGACGGCGTCGCTCGTCCGCTTTAAATCCTGCTTTAAATCCCGCTTCAAACATCATTCCCAGCACGGCCACGAATTGCATTTTTCGCTATGCAATGAGTCTGTTCGATTGCGCAATGCAATCGACTGAAGCTCGCGCGCCGGCATCGGCCGCGTGCCGTTTGCGCGGCTCAATACGCTCCCATCCCTTTGCCAGCCGCGAATATTTTTTCGACGCGTTCGATCAGAACAATACGTGCCACGAGCGAAAGCCCGCACGGGTGCGGGTATACGCCGAAATTCGGACTACGTGAGATATCGCAAGCTCTACTTGCATCCTATTTTTGACCGCACTATATTTCTATACACCGATTAACTATTGGAATGCGATAACAAATGAGCGAAGACATTTTGCTGTCCCATCACGGCCGCGTCGCGGTCATCACGTTGAATCGGCCCGACAAGCTGAACGCATGGACCACGCCGATGCGTGACGCGATCATCGAAGCACTCGAACGCTTCGATAGCGACGACAACGTCGCCGCGGTCATCATGACCGGCGCGGGCGACCGCGCTTTCTCGGCAGGGCAGGATCTGTCGGAAGCGCATGACTTCGACGGCGAGCGCGCGGTGGCGTGGGTCAAGGAGTGGCAACGCTATTACGCCGTGCTGCGTGGCCTCAAAAAGCCGCTGGTGATGGCGCTGAACGGCACGGCCGCGGGCTCCGCATTCCAGGTTGCGTTGCTCGGCGACATCCGCGTGGGCCATCCTGCCGTGCGCATGGGTCAGCCGGAAATCAACGCCGGTATCGCCAGCACGACCGGCCCGTGGATCATGAACTCGATGCTCGGCATGTCGCGCACCATCGAGCTGACATTGACCGGCCGTCTGATGGACGCCGAGGAGTGCAAGCAGATCGGCCTCATCCATCACCTGGTGCCGCAGGACAAAGTGTTCGAGAAGGCACTCGAAATCGCCACCGACCTCGCCAACAAGCCGCCGGTCGCCATGCGCCTCGACAAGCAACGCTTCCGCGAAATGACGGAAGAGGGCTTCCAGAGTTGTATCGAAGCGGGCATCCGGATTCAGCGCGAAGCCTACGATTCGGGCGAACCCGCACGCATGATGGAAGAGTTCTTCCGCAAGCGCGCGAAGTAAGACAGCGCACACCACGCCAACGACCACGCACTATTCACCGACCCAGCCAGCGAGCGGGAGACCACGATCATGACGCAGAACTTCAACGAAAAGCGACGCCGTATGTTGCAAGGCGCGGGTGCACTCGCACTCGCCGGTGCGATGCCCACGCTGGTCCGTGCCGATGACAAACAGATTGTCGTGTCCGATCCGGGCGGTCCGTACACCACGGCGTATCGCCAGGCTTTCTACGATCCGTTCGAGAAGGCGACGGGTATCAAGGTCGTGAGCGTGGCGCGCGAATCACAGCCGGTCGCGCAGTTCGAGGCGATGGTGAAAACGAAGAACTACGTGTGGGACGTCACCACGCTGACGCTCTCCGCGGACATTCCGTATCTCGAAGCAAAAGGTCTGATGGAGCCGATCGGCCTGAAACCGTCCGACTTCCCGGACGTGATGCCGGAAGCCGTCACGGCGGACTGGCTCGGCGTGGACGTGTATTCGACCGTGCTGGCCTATCGCGCCGACAAATTCAAGGACAACGGTCCGAAGTCGTGGGCCGACTTCTGGGACGTGAAGAAATTCCCGGGCCGCCGCTGTCTGCGCCGCAGCCCGCTCGACACGCTCGAACAGGCGCTGCTCGCCGACGGCGTTCCGCTCGACAAGCTTTATCCGCTCGACGTGGATCGCGCTTTCAAAAGTCTCGACAGGATCAAGCCGCACATCGCGATCTGGTGGACGTCCGGCGCGCAGTCGATGCAGGCGATCCAGAGCGGCGATGTGGACATGATCTCGCTGTGGAACGGTCGCGCGCAGTCGGCCAAAGATGCGGGCGCGCCCGTGACGATCGTGTGGAATCAGGGGCTTTATTCGATCGAAGGCTGGGGCATTCCGAAAGGCACGCCGCACGCCGAGATGGCCAAACAGTTCGTGCGTTTCTGCGCCGACGCGAAACGCCAGGCCGTGCTCACCCAGACGCTGGCGTATGGCCCGACCAATCGCAAATCGTTCGAATCCATTCCGCCGCAGCGCGCGCCGCTTCTGCCCACCGCGCCGGACAACATCAAGAACATGAAGCTGCCGAGCCCCGAATGGTGGCAGGAAAACCGGCAGAAAGTCACCGAACGCTTCAACTCGTGGATCATTTCCTGACGCACTGAAGGCGAGACACTGGCATGAGCGCAAAACTGGAAGCGATCGGGCTCGGCAAGCGGTACAACGAAACTGTTGCACTCGAACCGACCGATCTCACCGTGCAGGCGGGCGAATTTCTCACATTGCTCGGGCCGTCGGGTTCGGGCAAGACCACGCTGCTGCAGATGATCTCGGGGCTCGTCACGCCGAGCACGGGCCGCATCGAGATCGCCGGACGCGATGTCACGTACGTCGAACCGGGTAAGCGGGGCATCGGCATGGTGTTTCAGAGCTATGCCCTGTTTCCTCACATGAGCGTGTGGGACAACGTCGCATACGGCCTGCGCATGCGCGGCAAGTCTCGCGACGAAGTCCGCAAGTGTGTCGAGGACGCGCTCGCCATGGTGCGCATGAGCGAGTTCGGCAAGCGCTTTCCCAAGGAACTGTCGGGTGGTCAGCAGCAGCGCATTGCGCTCGCGCGCTGCTTCGCCTACCGGCCCTCGGTCATTCTGCTCGACGAACCGCTCGGCGCGCTCGACAAGAAACTGCGCGAGCACATGCAGTCGGAGATTCGCCGTCTGCACAAGGAACTCGGCGCGACCTTCGTGTATGTCACGCACGATCAGGACGAAGCGCTCACGCTGTCGGACCGCATCTGCCTCATGAATAACGCGAAGATTGAGCAGATCGGCACGCCCGCCGATCTGTACGACCGGCCCGCGACCCGTTTCGCTGCGGGTTTCATCGGTCATTCGAATCTGCTGGAAGGCGCGCTTGCGCAAGGCTCGGAGACGGGCGGCGAGCCGATCCTGCTGGCGGCCGGCGCGCGCATTCCGCTGCCGCGCACGGTGAACGTCACGTCCGCCGCGCGGCATACCTTGTTGCTGCGGCCCGAGGCGCTCGAACTGGTCGCGCCGAGCCATGGTTTTATGGACGGACGCATCGACGACGTGGTGTTCTTCGGCAGCGATACCCATGTGCAGTTGTCCTTGTCCGACGGCAGCGAACTGACGGCGCGCTGTGCGCGTACCGTGAGCCCGCGCGTGGGCGACATGGTCGGCCTCACCTGGGACCCATATCGCACCACGCTGCTGCACGCCTGACACGTTTTCGCCGAAGGACTTTCCATGACTCTCGCTTTACGCGTGCATCCCACCGCAGCATCGCGCCGCCGTCACGCCTGGCTGGCTGCGTCGCTGCGCATCTTGCCGGTGGTGCCGACGCTTCTGTTCCTGCTGGTGTTTTTCATCGTGCCGGTGGGCGAGATTCTGCAGGGCGGGCTCGTGTCGGCCGACGGCTCGATCGGCTTCGGGCAATTCGCCCGCATCGCGCGCACGCCGGTCTATGCCAAGGTGCTGTGGATCACCTTCTCGATTTCATTCTTGACGGCCGCGTTTTCCGTGCTGCTCGGCTATCCGGTCGCCTATCTGTTGAGCCGCGTGTCGGAACGCGTGCGCGAACGGTGGCTGCTGTGGATCATGCTGCCGTTCTGGACCAGCTATCTCGTCAAGACCTATGCGTGGATGCTGTTGCTGTCGAAGAGCGGCGTGCTCTCGACCATCGCCCTCGCGCTCGGTCTGGTGCAGGAAACCAACGGCGTCATTCCCTCGTTGACCGGTGTGCTGATCGGCATGGTGCATTCGATGCTGCCGCTGGCCGTCATGACGATGTTGCCCGTGATGCGCGGCATCGACGACCGCCTTGCGCAGGCCGCCGAAACGCTCGGCGCCGAACGCAGCACGAGCTTCTTCACGGTGTTTCTGCCGCTGTCATCGCCGGGCGTCGCCGCCGCGGGATTGCTGGTGTTCATCTCCAGCCTCGGCTTCTTTATCGTGCCGGCGCTGCTCGGCTCGCCGCGCGAAACGATGATCGCGCAACTGGTCATTTCGTCGGTGCTCGAGTTGTTCGACATGCACTTCGCCGGCGCGCTGTCGACCGTGCTGCTGGTCTGCTCGATTGCGATCTTCCTCGTCTACGACCGCGTGGTGGGTCTGACGTCCCTGACTGGCGAAGTCAGCGTGAAGCAGCGCGCCTCCCGCGCTCAAGGGCTCAAGCTCGCCGCCTTGCTGGCCGTGGGTCGGCTTTGCGCGCCGCTGGTGCGCCGGCGTGGCGGATTGCAGGCGCAAGGAGAGGGCGTGCGCGTCACGAGCCCGCTCGGACTCTTCACGATTGCCGTTCTGGTCGTACTCGTGGTGCCGGTTCTCTCGGTCATTCCTTACGCGTTCACCAAAAGCGATTTCATCGCGTTTCCGCCGAAGCTGTTCAGCCTTCGCTGGTTCGGCACGTTTGCGGAATCGCCGGTGTGGCAGAGCGCCTTCATCCGTTCATTCGAGGTCGGTCTCGGCACCGCCGTGCTCTCGCTGATCCTCGGTTTCGGCGCCACGCTGGCCATGACGCGCATGTCGCAACGAATGACCAAGCCGCTCTTCGCGCTGCTGGTCGCGCCGCTGATCGTGCCGCGCATCGTCGTCGCGGTCGGACTGCTGTATCTGTTGAGCCGCTTCGGTCTGACCGGCACCAACACCGGTCTCATCATCGGCCATACGGTGCTGGCGATTCCGTACGTGGTGGTCACGCTCGCCGCCGGGTTCCAGCGTTTCGACTGGCGCCTCGACGACGCCGCGCGTCTGATGGGCGCCTCGCCGCTGCAACGTATCCGTACCGTGGTGCTCCCGCTGCTGATGGCGAGCGTCACCGCCGCGGCGCTGTTCGCCTTCCTGGTTTCCTTCGACGATCTGACGATCGCGATCTTCGTGAGCGGCGGTATCAACACCACGCTGCCCAAGCAGATGTGGGACGACATCCAGCTCGCCATCACGCCGACGCTCGCGGCCGTTTCGACTTCGCTGATCGTGCTGATAGCACTGGTGATCGCTGTGTCCTCATGGATCAAGCGGCGCACGCGCTAACGCACGCCCAACAATTCGCCATTGCGCCTTTTTGAACGACAGGTTATGCATCTGTATCCAGACTATTTCCCGCATCGTCACGCCGACGACGAACTCGACTGCGCGCCGCTGCTTGCAGCCGGTCTCACCTTCGACCCGTCGCGAGCCTTCCTTCAGTTCGACGATCGCGCCGTCACGTGCGGCGAGGCCGTCGCGCATATCGTGCAGTGGCAGGCGTGGTTCGGCGAACAGGGCGTGGAGCAGGGCGACCGCGTCGCGGTCATGCTCGGCAACAGCCCCGAGCACATTTACCTGATCTACGCGCTCATGCTGAGCGGCATCGTATGGGTGCCGGTGAACACGCGGCTTCGCGCCGCCGGGCTCGAATACGTACTGCAGCACGCCGAGCCGAAGCTGTTCGTGATCGACGCGGAATTCGATCCCGTCAGCGCGAGCATCGATTGCGCCGGTGCGCGCCGCGTGCGTCTTCCTTCGTTCGACACGGAACGCAGCCCGGCGCCCGCGAGTGGCATGCTCACGCCGCGAATCGGCATTCACGACGCGCTGTGCATCATCTACACGTCGGGTACGACGGGCGCGCCCAAAGGCGTCGTCTTCACCCACCGGATGATGCGAATCTCCAGCGAAGCAGCATTGCGCGTGGCGGACGTTCGCGAACACGACCGGCTTTTCATGTGGGAACCGCTTTGCCATATCGGCGGCGCACAGATGCTGTTGCTGCCGTTTCTGATGCCGGTCAGTCTGCATGTCGTGCCGCGTTTTTCGGCGTCGCAATTCTGGCCGCAGGTGAAGCGCGCCGAGGCCACGCAGTTGCATTATCTCGGCGGCGTGCTCGATATCCTGATGCAACTGCCGCCGGGCACCGAGCCGCGCGAGCATACCTTGCGCGTGGCATGGGGCGCGGGTATCGCGGCGTCGGCATGGAATGCGATCGAACAGCGCCTGAACGTGCAATTGCGCGAGTGCTACGGCATGACGGAATGCTCGAGTTTCGCCACGCTCAATACGACCAACAAGCCAGGCTCGATCGGTCGGGCGTTGCCCTGGTTCGAACTCGAACTGCTGGACGAGAACGGTCGCGAGGTCGGCATTGGCGAGCCGGGCGAAATCGTGCTGACGAGCAAGGTGGAAGGCGCGCTGCTGCCGACTTACCTGAAAAACGAAGAGGCGACGCAAAGCGCGCTACGCGGCGGCAAGCTGCATACCGGCGATCACGCGCGACGCGACGCCGACGGCGATCTGTATTTCATCGGCCGTCGCACGGACAGCATGCGCGTGCGCGGCGAAAACGTGTCGGCGTGGGAAATCGAGCGCATTTTTGCGGCGCATCCGGCGGTGCAGGCGAGTGCGGCGATCGGCGTGGCCTCATCGGTCGGCGAGCAGGATATTTTGCTGAACGTGCAGTTCAAGCAGGACGCCGTGACGTGGGAGACACTGCACGAATGGGCTAGCGAACGGCTCGCGAGCTTCCAGTTGCCCCGTTACTATCGCGCGGTCGCGCATTTCGAAATGACCGCCAGCGAGCGCATTCGCAAGCATCTGCTGTCACGCGACACGGGCGATGCGTGGGACCGTTTGCAGCACTGAAAAGGCAACCCGTATCCGGAAAGTAGTCTGATTCGCAGGCTTATCGCTATCTGATAATTGGCTGGCGATATGCAATAATGAACGAGCTATGCAACATCGTCTACTATCGTGAGCCCAACCCAACCTAAACCCGCACGCAAAAGCCGTGCGTCCGGCGCCGCACAGGGCGCAAAGCAGGCGGCAGACCCTACGGAGTCGTCGCTTTACGTGCAATCCGTCGAAAAGGCGATGAAAGTACTCACCGCCTTCGACGGCAGCAAGCGTCAGCTTTCGCTCTCCGAAATCGCAACGCTGACAGGCTTCGACCTGAGCGCGACGCAGCGCTTCACGTTCACGCTGGCGGCGCTCGGCTACTTGTTCAAGGATCCGGACAGTCGCAAGTACGAGTTGTCACCGAAACTCGTGGACTTCACGTATCACTATCTGATTTCGAACGAACTGGTGAGCCGTGCCACGCCTTATCTGCAGCAACTGGGTTCGGAAACGGAAGAGGCCACCAATCTCACGGTGCTGGACGACACCGACATCGTGTTCGTGCTGCGTATCGTCAGCCGCAACGTTTTCAATGCGCACGTGATTACGGGGTCGCGTTTGCCCGCGTTTTGCACGGCGCCGGGTCTTGCGATTCTCGCCACGCTGCAGGATGGCGAAGTCGACGACATTCTCTCGCGCACCAATCTGGTTCCATTCACGTCGTCCACGGTTTATCAGCCGCGCAAGATCAAGGAACGGCTCGCGCAAATCCGCAAACAGGGTTACGCGCATACCGAAGACGAATATTTCGTCGCCGATATTTCAACGGCCGCCGCCGTCACGAATGCACATGGGCGCGGCATCGGCGCGGTGAATATCGCGGTTGCGCGTTCGCGCTGGCAGGCGGATCGCGATGAAAAGCGCTTCGCGGACCTCGTCATATCGACAGCGTCGGCGATTTCGACACGCCGCAGAGTGGATCAGGCCTGAAGCGGCTTTGCTTCGGCGCTGCTTTGGCGTCTACAGGCGATTCAAGCCGGTCAGATCACTCGCTGACTGCCCGGCTACGCGACTGCGCGACCACCGAAGCAGCACGGCCGGGTTCTTCGCGCGTGCTAAACCCCCAGACCAGATCGAAGGGCGCAATCTTCCCCAGTTGCGTCACGCGTCCAAGCGCATGAATCGTGTAATGCGTACCCGTGCGCAGCGGCTCGTAGGGCGTGCAAACGGCCGTGTTGCGCGCGGCGTCGGCAACCGTGAGCGGGGCGATTTTGCACGGCACCTTTTTGCCGCGCTGATCCCGCAAATCGACGCCTAGCAATTCGATGTGCGCGTTGGGTCCACCCGACAGCGTGATCGGAAAACCCAGCACCTGACCGCGATAGCGGCCATCCGCGCCCATCGGATCGGGCTGCTCGTTGTCGATCCACATCGTCGGCACGTGCCGTTGACCGTCGTAGGGCCAGGCCACCAGTTCGGTGTCCGTCAGCGCAGGGGCCACGTCGGCAAAGTCCACCACCGTCACCGAACTCGAACCGACAATCGACGCTTCGCCTGCGCGCGCCCAGTCGAACAGAATCGCGCCGCGATGATAGGGCGACGCAAAAATATCTTCGATCGGCGTATCCGCTGGACCCGAACCACCGAACACGGCGAGCACTTCGCTCGCGCCATCGGCGTTCGCGTGCAGACGGACGCGCGTGAAGACGTCGATGCCCGTGAAACCGGGTTTGCCCGCCGTCTCTTCGTGCGTGCCGACGCGGTTCAGGTCCAGATAGCGCGCGTGATCCGCGGCCGCGGCGGCAATGTCGGCGTCCACCGCGATGAGCGGCAAGCCCGCTTCCTGTCGACGCGCATTCACGTAACCCAGCGCATTTTCTGTACCGACCACGATGGTGTTGGCGGGGCCGGGCGCAGGGTGCAAACGCACGGGTGGTCCGTCGTAGTGCGCGGCAGTCGGCTCGACGCGCGCGACTTTCGTCGCGCAGCCCGCGAGCAGCCCGAGCGCCAGGAAGTACGCGCCGAGTGTCGTGCTGTGCATCATGTGCCGGGCTCCGCGATTCACCCGGAACGGTATGAGGTTCATTGACATCTGTGGATTCGACGGCCCGCCTGGGTGGCGCGACCGGATTGCTTGCCGAAGACGGAAGTGTCGGTTTATAGCAGCTGCGAGTGGATTAACGGCAAGAATGGGGAAGGCTTGAGCGTGGAGGGGGGCGGATTGGCAGCGAAGGATATGAGCCCAGATGAGCGAGGAAAACGGTGTCAGGCGAGCCACTCGGCATCAATCCGTCTGAAGCGTCCCGTCCGGGGGCGTGGGCTCGAACGTAAGCGGAAGCGCAACGGAATCACGCCACGTAGACGCGTCGCTGGGACTCACAGCGGGCTCACCAATCGCGCGTGACGCAGTCCCCGATAGGCCTTGGGCGATCTCCCGGTGACGCGCTTGAACGCGTGACTGAACGCGCTCTCCGAGGCATACCCGAGCGTCTGGGCGACGACCGACACCGCCGTGCCGTCGTGCCCCAGCGCGCGTTCCGCCAATCGCATGCGCCAGTTGGTCAGATAGGTGAGCGGGGCGACCCCGGCGGCCGACTTGAAATACGAAGCGAAGGTGGTTCGCGACATGGCGCACGCCTGCGCAAGATCTTCGAGATGCCACGTTTTCGCAGGATCGCCGTGCATCAGACGAAGCGCCGGCGCAATGCGCGTGTCGCTCAATGCGCGCAGCCAGCCGGCGTCGAGCGGCCCCGAGGCCGCCAGATGCGCACGCAGAATCTGGATGAACAGCAATTGCGATAGTTGCGCCGACGCGAGTTGCGAGCCAGGCTGACCTGACGCACGCTCTTCGACCAGTTGATCGAGCAGCCAGCTGAACACCACCGCTTGCGGCGACGATGCGCGGATATGGATCCACGGCGGCAGGACGTCCAGCAGCAACGGACCGCTGACAGGATCGAGCAACACGTGACCGCCGATGTGCGCGAACTCGCTCTCGCTCTCACTCCTGCTGCCGAGCTTGGCAGTGGAGCGTCCGGTGCGAGAGAAGATGTCCATGGCTTCGACCGGCTCGGTCTCCAGATCGCTCGACAGGATCGACCAGCGGTGCGCAGACAGCAAGCCGACGTCGCCCGTCTCGAAGCGCTCGGGTTCGGCCAGGCCCTCCAGACGCACCCAGCAGTTTCCCTTTACCACCGCGAAGAATTTGATTTTGTCGGGGGCGGGGAAGCGCACGGCCCACGGTCCGCTGGCCGAAAAACCGCCGGTGACGAGACTCTGCGCCTGCGTCAGTTTGAGGATGTCGGAAAAGGGATCGGCATGCATTCTCGTACTTTCGCACAAGCAAAACGGACGTTCAAGCATTCTCAGTACGGACCGTGCCACTTATCGTTCTCCCTGCCACGAATTCGAATCAGGGAGAAATGAATGAGCTTGCATCGACGAAAACTGGGCACGCAGGGACTCGAAGTGGGGGCCATCGGGCTCGGCTGCATGGGCATGAGTCAGTCGTATGGACCAGCCGACGAAACCGAATCGATCGCCACGCTGCATCGCGCGGTCGAACTGGGCTGCAATTTTTTCGACACCGCCGAGGGCTACGGCCCCTACGTCAACGAGGAATTGATCGGCCGTGCGTTCAGGGACCGCCGCGACGCGGTCGTCATCGCGACGAAAGTGGGCTTTCGCTTCGAGAACGGTCGCCAGATGGGCGCCGATACCGACAGCCGGCCCGAAAGTATTCGCCTCGCCGTCGAAGGCTGTTTGCGTCGGCTTCGGACCGACCATATCGATCTGCTCTACCAGCATCGGATCGACCGGAACGTGCCGATCGAAGAGTTTGCGGGCACCGTCGGCGAGCTGGTGCGCGAGGGCAAGGTGCGCTACCTCGGATTCTCCGAAATCGGCGTGGCCAATCTTCGTCGTGCTCATGCCACTCATCCGGTCTCGGCGCTGCAGAGCGAATACTCGTTGTGGGAGCGCAACCTCGAACCGGACATCATCCCGGTTCTGAAGGAACTCGGAATCGGCCTCGTGCCGTTCTGTCCGCTGGGACGCGGGTTTCTTACCGGCGGCGTCAGGCGCGCGGAGGCGTATCAGGATGGCGACACGCGTCGCACGGACCCGCGCTATCAGGGCGAGAACTTCGATGCCAATGTCGAGGCTGCGCAGATCGTCTTCGACATTGCCCGAAGCAGGGGCGTCACGGCGGGACAGATTGCGCTCGCGTGGCTGCTCGCCAAAGGCGAGTTCATCGTCCCGATTCCGGGCACCAAGCGCCGCGCGTATCTGGAAGAAAACGTCGCGGCCGACCAGATTCGGTTCGATGCAGCGGAAATGCAGACGCTCGACGCGGCACTCGCCGCCGGTACGGTTTCGGGCAATCGCTACAACGACTTCGTCATGACGACGATCGACCGCTGAACCAACGCGCTAATGAACACGACACACTACGAAGGATCGACAATGAGTCAGGAACGGGTACTCGTCACCGGCGGCACGGGATTCATCGCGCAGCACTGCATGCTGGCGCTGTTGGCTCAGGGCTACCGGATTCGCACGACTTTACGCAATCTGTCACGTGAAGCGGAAGTTCGAACGAACCTCAAAACGGGTGGTGCGGAAGCAGAGGATTTACTATCGTTCGTCGCGGCGGATCTGGGCTCCGACGCGGGATGGGCCGAGGCCGTTGACGGCTGCACCTATGTCATTCATTGCGCCTCGTCGACTCCCTCGGGCCATTACGCCACCGAAGACGACTGGAACCGGCCCGCCGTCGAGGGCAATCTGCGAGTGTTACGGGCCGCGCGCGATGCGGGCGTCAAGCGCCTCGTCCTGACCTCGGCGTTCGGCGCGGTCGGTTGCGGCCATGAACCGATGGACCGGCCGTTCGATGAAAACGACTGGAGCAACTTGCAGAGCGATCTCGCTCCGTACCAGAGGTCGAAGACGCTCGCCGAAATGGCCGCGTGGAAATTCGTGAAAGAGGAGGGCAACGGGCTGCAGATGGCTGTCGTCAATCCAACGGCGGTTCTCGGACCTGCCCTCGGCGCGGACTATTCGCACTCGATTCGTCTGATCAAGAACATGATGGACGGCCAGCCCGGATCACCGAAAATCAATTCGGGCTTCGTCGACGTACGCGATGTGGCGGACCTGCATGTGCGGGTCATGTCCATGGCGGCCGCCAACGGAGAGCGCTTTCTAGCAATTGCCGGCGAAAGCCTGTGGCTTGCCGACGTGGCCGGGATTCTGCGCGAGCGCATGGGGCCGGCGGCCAGTAAGGTATCGACACGCGTCTTGCCCAACTGGCTCGTTCGACTCGGCGCAGGCAAAAATCCGCAGATGAAGGCCATTGCGCCGATGCTCGGCGTCAACATGAACGCGACGAGCGCGAAAGCAGAAAAGCGGCTGGGCTGGCGGCCGCGCCCGGCCGAGGATGCCATCGTGGCAACCGCCGAAAGCCTGATCCGCCTGAATCTGCTGGAGGTCTAGAGCTCACTGCGCGATGTTGTCAAACGCCGCATGATGCTGGTGCTGGCCCGTGTCCAATCCCGGCGCGGACGGAAATCCGCCGGCCGGCACGCGGCCGGTGCAACGCGATTCGAGTTCGACTTCTTCGAAGGATTCGCGCGCAGCGTCACAGCGGCCATTCCAGTCGGGCCGGTTGCGACAGAACCGGAAGGAAGGCACGGCTTCAGTCGAATGGAAGTCTTCGACGGACTGGTGATTGCTGGCGGCGTTGATCACGCGCGACGTCACCACGACGCCGGTGTCGTATCGGACGCGCACGATGCCGCCAGTGCCGGTATCGTGCAAGGCGCTCCCGGCAAAGGCCGCCGCGGGCAAAGCCAGCGCAGCGAGGACAAACCCGGCTCCGAACGACGAACTGTGGCGCAACGAGATCATGCCAATCTCCCCACGTGCGACGCGAAAATGCATTCGATGGTAAAACGGATTGTGTTCGCGTTACGTGGTACAGGACGCATTCGCGAGCGGTTTTCCGGCTTCCGATGGAGGTGGTTTGGGTTCAGTCCGGGATGTATTCGCCACAAACAAATTGGTGATAATTTATCTTATGTCAAATCACCAATCCGAAGAATAAGCTGACCTCCCACCACGTCCATAACCTACTCACCGCACGTCCCAACCCACATCTTTCTCTCGCCCAGATTGTTGTACATACATCCAGGAACGGCGAAAATCAAACTTCATCATGTTCGACGCAGCGCGGCGTCTTCCGGCTTGAAGGAGTCAAAGGTGCAAGAACCTGTTCGCGATGTTTATCGTGGTTTCGAAATTCTCCTCGTCCTCAGACATATCGAGGACGGGAGAATCGAAACAACGCTCTTCATCAACCCAACCGTCTCCACGCCGCCCGATCTTACGCAGGCCGCGAAGCAGCTCGGCGGCTCGGTTTTGCATGCCGTGGAGGCTGCCACGCCGATCACGGACCAGATCGAAGCGGCGCACCGGATCGTCGACGAACTGATCGACCGTCACGCGCAAGGCAGACGCCGGTAGTGCGTCCGCTATGCTCAGACGAAGTGGTTCTTCAAACGTCCAATCCTGGCCACTTCAATCTCCACGACGTCGCCCGACTGCAAAAATCTGGGCGGCGTGAACCCGATGCCGACGCCGGCGGGCGTCCCCGTCGAAATGACGTCACCGGGTTCGAGCGCACAGCCCGCGGAAATGGCTTCGATCAGCGCAGGAATGTCGAAGATCAGATCCCGCGTGTGCGCGTCTTGCCGCAGTTCTCCGTTCACCCACGTGCGAATGGACAGGTCGTCGTGGCGCAGTTCATCTGACGTGACGATGAACGGTCCCATCGGGCAGAACGTATCGAGCGATTTTCCGAGAAACCATTGGCGATGATTCTTCTGCCGGTCCCGCGCAGTGACATCGTTGATGATCGTGAATCCCCAGATATAACGCTCGGCGTCCGCCCTGCTGATATTGGAACCACGGCGCCCGATCACGACCGCGACTTCGCCCTCGTAGTCCACCTTGTCCGTCATTTGAGGATGCGTGTAGACCGCGTCGTCCGGGCCGACAACGGAAGTCGCAGGCTTCGTGAAAACAGCGGGATAGTCGTCGATCTCACTTCCGCTCACCGCGCCGGCTTCATAGCCGCTCTTCGAGAACTCACGCGCATGCTCACGATAATTTTTGCCCACGCAAAAAATGTTCTTGCGCGGAGCCGGAATGGGCGCGAGCAATCGCACTTCGTCGAGGCGCAACGCGTCCGGGTGCCCGGCTTCGATTTGTCCGGCGAAGTGTTCGTATCTCTCGATCAGGTCGAGCATGCTCGTTGCCGACAAGGGCGAAATGCGCTGGCCGTCGGCGCTGACCTTGCCGACGAGCTGCTTTCCCTGATGCTCAAACGTTGCGAATTTCATGGGGTCATCGTCAGTTAAGTAACAGAATGCGGTTCGAGCAACTGCGCGTCACTTCGGCGCGTATTGCATTTCGCCGTTACCGAACGACCAGTCTTCGCGCGCCACGTCGACGAGGCTGATCCACACATCTTCCTTGCGTATCCCGGCTTTCGTGTGGATACCTTCCGCGACGGCCTGATAGAAGGCTTTTTTCGTGTCGGTCGACCTTCCCGCATTCCACGTGACCTGAATAAACACGATTTGCGGGCTATACGTCACCCCGAGATAGCCTTCTTCCGGATACACGAGTTCGTCGGCAGCGTGGCGCGTGATGATCTGGAATTTGTCGTGTTGCGGCACGTTTGCGACAGTGATCATCGCGTCATACACGACGTCGCTTACGGTACGGACAACTTCTTTGGAAGCAGTCTGGGAAATATTGATTCGAACGAGAGGCATGATCGATTTCCTTTTAAAGGGACTTGATGTTGCCGGCAGCGCCGGGAATAAACATAGGTTAGAGTGTTAGCAAATGTGCGACAAGCGCATAATTTTCATTATGTTTATGAACGGAGCGCAAGTTGCTACAGGATATCGAGGCTTTTGTCGCGGTTGCGGATCTCAAGTCCCTGACCAAAGCGGCGGATAAACTGTCGATCACGCAATCGGCCATTTCGCGCCGTTTGCAACAACTCGAAAGCACGCTCGGCGTCGAGCTTCTGGACCGCACGATCAAGCCACATGGCCTCACCGCGATGGGAAGGCGCATCTACGAGCAAGGGGTTCGGCTGCTGCGTGACCGCGACGGCTTGCTGGCGATCACGCAGGAAACCACCGAACCTGCCGGCACGATCCGCCTCGGTTTGACGCATGCTCTCGCGGACATCGCCATGTTTCACACTGTCGTGCAGTTGAAAACGAGTTTTCCCGCTCTGGATCTGGAGTTGCATACCGGCTGGAGTCCCGGCTTGCTGGCAATGGTCGGCTCGGGTGCGCTCGATGCCGCCGCCCTCCTCGTCGTGTCCGGCACCGATCTGCCCAATGACGTGGAAGGTCAACTCATCCAGCGCGTCGAGACCGTCGTCGTGCAGAGCAGGCAACACCCGTCAGTCGACTCACCGTCCGGCATCGACGCACTGGCCAGACACAAGTGGATACTGAATCCGCTGGGATGTGGCTATCGCGCGGCGCTCGAACGCGCCATGGAGGGCAAAGGCCGGCGGCTGCAGATCAGTATCAACACGCACGGCACCGAGGTGCAGCTTCGGCTGGTTGCGGCGGGCATGGGGCTGGGCATCGTGCCGCGCAGCGTTGTCGAAGAAAGTCCGCTACGCGATGAGTTATCGATTGTCGATGTCACCGACTTCTCGCTCTCTCTCGACGCGAAAATCGTTCGTGCGTTGCAGCCGGGCAATCTACGTCAGGCCACGGACGTATTCGAACAATCTCTACGAAGCCGCCTTGGCTGAGGCGCGACAGCCATGACGTGAACATTCGTGCTACGAGCGGCGACGCGCTGTTGCCACCAGCGCCAACGAAGTGGAATCCGTAATCTGCTGATAAACCGGTTCGAGCGTCTTTTGCCAGTCGCTTCGTTGGCGCGCAGAAAGATCGAGAACCCTGGTCGTTCCTGTACTCTCAATCATGGCGAGCGCCTGATCGTTTTCCGTCCTCGCGATGCTATTGGTGTAGCGGGTCGCTGCGTCGATGCATTCGTCGAGCAGCGTGCGAATATAGCGCGGCAATTGTGACCAGAACTCGTTGTTCACCAGCAGAAGATTGCCTAAATAGCCGTGCCGTGACAGCGTCATGTACTGTTGGACCGCGCCAAGGTTCTGCGTCAGAAAGTTCGACGGCGGATTCTCGCAACCCTGCACGAGTCCTTTTGCGAGTGCGTCGCGCAGATCGGCTAAAGCGATGTCTTCTGTACTGGCACCGAGAAGTCGCATCTGAAGATCGATGATTTTCGAAGGCTGGATACGCATACGCAATTGGCTGAAATCTTTCACCTCGATCAGCGGCCGCGTCGCGCTCATATTCTTGAAACCATTGTCCCAGAACGCTTTCCCCGCGAGTCCCGCATGTTCGAACTGGTCGAGCATCTTTCGACCAATCGGCCCATCCGTAATCTCGTGCAGACTCTCGTAACCGGAGAACAGGAAAGGCAGATCGAAAGCGGCGAAACCATTGAGTCCAATCGACGCGAGCTTCGACAGCGACGGAGCAATCATATCCACCGTGCCGAGTTGCAATGCTTCGAGTTCTTCTCCGTCCTTATACAAGGTGCTATTGGGGAAGACATCGATTCGCACTTCTCCGCGGCTGGCACGCGCCACTTCGTCACTCAGATACTGCGCTGCCCTTCCCTTCGGCGTATTCGCTGCGGCAACGTGACTGAAGCGCAGAACAATCGGCGCATCCTGATGCCGTTCACGACGGCTCAAAAAGGTCGCGCCCAGGCCGACGCAAGCCGCCGCACCCGCGACGCCGAGGAGCGTTCGCCGCTTGAGATTCACCATATCGATGATGTCCAGACTGTCCTGCTCATTTCTTCATTGCTTTTTCAGAAGAGGCACCAGTTCCACTGCACTCTTGATGTTCAGCTTATAAAACAGTTTTGCCCGGTGAACCTCCACGGTACGTACGCTGATGAATAACTCTTCAGCGATATTCCGGTTCGTTTTTCCCGCCACGATCCGCTCGGCAATTTCCAGTTCACGCACGGTCAACACCTCGCCATTGGATTGCAGCCGCTCCCGTTCCTCCGATGCGAAAACCGTCTGCGCGTGCCGCATCCCGGCGATCACCTTGTCGACCAGTCGATTGTCGGAGAAGGGTTTCTCCAGAAAATCGTATGCGCCGGCTTTGATCGCTTCGACGGCCATTGAAATCTCTCCGTGAGCGGTCAGAAAGATAACGAGGTTGTGCGCGGGCAAGCCGAGCTTTTTCAATTGCTCGAACAATTCGAAGCCTGACATGCCGGGCATCCGCACATCGAGTAGAAATACCGCCGGCCCTTCCCTCATGCCATCCGTTCGCCACGAGGCGAGGAATTGCCGGGGATCGGCATATCCGTCCGACGAAACATTGCGCGACCGGAATAGCGCGCCCAGCGAATCCCGAATGAACTCGTCGTCGTCCACCAGAAAAAGACGGGCATCTTTGTACGGCGTTTTTTCGCGCGTTGTCATCGTGTTCTCTCACTGCCTGAAGTACTTCGAAGCCGGAACTGAAACGAAGCGCCGCCACTTGCGGCTTTTTCGTAGACGAGCCGCGAACCGAGCAGCTCCAAAGCCGTGCGGCAAACCGAAAGCCCGAGTCCCATGCCGTCGGCTTTCGTCGACACGAATGAACGGGAGAGAATCGTGTTCGCGTCGGCATTTGCTTCGTCTCCCAGCCCCGGTCCCGAGTCCCGAACCTCGACGACGACCGACTGCCTGTCGTCCTCTGGACGCCACATCGCGACGACCACGATCTGATCGGCAGAAGGCCACGTCGACATGGCCTCAAAAGCATTTCTCGTCAGATTCAGAAGAACCTGCTCGAGCAGAACCCGATCGCCGATCACAGGCGGACACGCGGCATCGAGATCGAGTTCGATATCGGCGTCCGGACGCGGCGCCTGCAGCCGTATCAACGGCAGCAACTCGGTGATGACTTGCGTCATATCCACCGGTCCCGGAACCGGGCCGGACTTGTGCACGAACTGCCTGATCCTTCGAATGATCAGCCCTGCACGCTCCGCCTGATAGCGCGCCTTTTCGAGCATCTGATACGCTTCCGAGTGCTCCGCATCGTGCGATGCCGCTTCCAGAAGATTCTTTCCCGCGCTGAGATAGCTGTTGATGGCTGTCAACGGCTGGTTTATTTCGTGAGCGAGTGCCGAAGTCATTTCGCCCATCGTAATCAGCCGCGACAGCCGATTGACGCGCGCGTTCTGTGCCCCGAGCAAGGACGCATTGCGCTTCTGTTCGGTCACGTCGAGTACCGACGCCATATGTCCTGAAACAGTACCCGTCGCATCACGCATGGGTGCTTCGAAGATCGCGACATCGATCAGCGTGCCGTCCGATCGCATCAAGCGCGCCTCCTGCGCGTTCTGTGCCGCAACGCCCTCGACGTTGGCATCGTGTCCCGATGAACCGCCACCACCGTTCGAAAGCTCTACACGCGTGCCGACGAGTTCCCCCGTACTTCGCCCCACCATGGCGCAGTACGCCTGATTGACGTACGTGATGATTCCAGCCGTATCGGTGGCGCGCAGACCGGTGATCATCGATGCTTCCATCGCTTCCCTGAAGGCCTGCTGCGAGCGCAGACGCTTCTCGGCCGCAGTCCGCCATGCGAGATCGCGCCACAAGGCATACACGGTCCACGCCAGAAGGACGGACATACCGACTACCGCCAACGTCAACACGTTTGGAATCAGAGACGGCGGCCCGAGCGTACTGTTGGCGTCGAGATAAAGTGTTTCGTCGGCAAAGGACGCCGCCAGACGGTGGGTATAAACGCCTTTTCCTATGACGTGAGGGTCACGGGTCACCAGGACGTCACCTTTGAAATCTTCCAGCGAAAGCTGCGTCTGGTGCGCGAACCACCATGGAATGGTCGACGCAAGCAACTGGTCTAGCGAAATCGACGCGACGATGACCTGCTGCCGGCTATCGGCGGAAGCCGTCACGGCAAGCAGCATGTGTGACCCATGCTGCAGATCCCGGAAGATCGAAACGCCGGGTCCGCGCAAGGTGTTGGCCTTGAGCGCCGCGTCCCGAATCGCGTCTTCGCTGGCTGCTGGTTCGCTGTGTGCGCCGGCAGCACCTTCACTCATGAGAATGTGCGGGCCGCCGTTATCGACATGGCCCTGCCAAAGCAGAATGCGCCCGATCGCCGGACTCCGCTGCATGATCGCCGCGGCCCGAACGTGGAAGTACTGCTCGCTCTGCGACGACAACGCGTAGTCACGTTCGAGCGACTGCAACGCCTCCACCACTCTCTGCAATTCAAAGACGACTGCCTGCTCGGCCCAAAGCGTATCGGATACGAGTTGCCGCTCCTGTCGCGCGTGTTCGAGGTTTTGCGAAACAGACAGCAGCGCCCCCGTCACGACGACGATAAAGCAGATGACCCCGAGTGGAATGACTAACCGCCACGGGCCGCTCGTCAGTGGTCGAAAGCGCACGGAATACCCGCTCGCTTTACAAAGTTTCCGTTTCAGGAGCGTTCGACGCGGCTGCCATCACCTCGGCGGGCGTTCCGAACCGCACACTTTCCGCATTGGCCGCATTGGCTAAACTGACCGCCTCGCCGCGACCCGACAATTCACGAGCCAGCGCGTCGCGGTCGAGTTCGCCTTCCCATGCGGAAACGACCACCGCCGCCACGGCATTACCGATGATATTGACCAGCGACCGGCACTCGGCCATGAAGCGATCGATGCCCAGAATCAACACCATCGCCGCGACAGGAACGGTAGGCACGACCGACAGACTCGCTGCCAGCGCGACAAAACCCGCGCCGACAACGGCACTCGATCCTTTCGATGTCAGCATGGTGACGGCGAACAGCGTCAGCTCCTGTGTCAGCGTGAGATGGATATTGGTGGCCTGCGCGAGGAACATCACGGCCAGCGTCATGTAGATGTTCGCGCCGTCGAGATTGAAGGAGTATCCCGTCGGCACAACCAGTCCGACTACCGCTTTCGAGCAGCCTAGCCGTTCGAGCTTTTGCATGAGTTGCGGCAGTGCGGCTTCTGATGTACTCGTTCCGAGAACAATGAACAGTTCTTCTTTGAGGTAAGCCAGAAAACGAAAGACGTTGAATCCCGCCAGTTTCGCGATCAGCCCAAGCACGATGGCGACGAACGCGAATGCGGTGAGATAAAACACGGCAATCAACTTAAGGAGCGGAACCAGCGAGCCGATTCCATACTTGCCCACGGTAAAAGCGATTGCACCGAAGGCGCCAATGGGTGCGACTTTGGTGATAATCTTGACGAGTGAGAAAAAGACGGTCGAGAGCTTTTCGATGGCAACCGTAATGCTTTGAACGCGCTCGCCCGCCGCAGACAGCGCGATTCCGAACATGACCGAAACGAACAGAATCGGTAGCGTCTCTCCGCGTGCAAAGGCGTCGAAGAACGAGCCCGGAATGATTGCAAGGAGAAAGCCCCCAATGCCGTCCATATGTTCGGCCTGATTCACGAACCCGGAGATCGCATGGGGATCGAGCGAAGAAATCGCCACGTTGAAGCCATCACCGGGACGCAGAAAATGCCCGGAAATAAGGCCGATTGCCAGCGCCAGCGACGAAACGATCTCAAAGTACAGCAGCGCTTTTCCGCCGACCCGGCCGACTTTCTTCAGGTCACCCATGCTCGTGATGCCGGTGACAACCGTACAAAATATGACGGGACCGATCACCATGCGAATGAGCTTGATAAAGGCATCGCCAAAAGGCTTCATCGACATCGCGTACGATGGATACAGATGACCGAGCACGATGCCGACGGCAATCGCAAACAGCACCTGCAGATACAGGACTTTGTAGAAAGGTTGCTTCATGGTGTCATCCTCACATACCCTGGCGCCTACGGCGTCGATGGATTTCTTCCGGGGAATACTCGTCGTACCCGTCGATTACCGGTTGACCGCTTGACCGGTCCGGTTATATTTTTCTTTTGACCTGCCAGACGACATGCATCCTCTCGCGACGTCGAACACATAAAGTCGACGCACGCGCGATCAGAGAACCGGCTGGCCGATGGCAGCCGGTTCTGTCGCTCAACACGAAATGCAAGAAGAAAAAGGCTGTATCGAAACTGTTATTCGCTGCGCTCGTCTTCGATCCAGTCTTTATTGAATCCACCCAGAATCGGGTGATACATTTCGTCGCCGGAATGCTGGGTGAACTCGACGTTCAGGCGGTTCGTTTTCAGACCGAGCAATTCCACACATGCTTCGATCAGCTGCCGCGCGAGTTCTCCGCGCTGTTCGAGCGGGCGCCCACGGCGGATATCCAGCATCATGATCGCCGCTTCATCCGGTTCGTCGTCGGAACAACGCCACACGCCGCCTTTGCCCACTTCACGGATCGACACGGTGATGATGTTCGTGTTGACCTTCATCACATCCGCGTAGATCTGGCCGATCTTTTTTGCGGCTGCTTTCTTCTGGTCCGAGGTGTATTCGTAGGGTACGTCGAGCTGCAGATAGGGCATGATTTCCTCAACTGTATGGATTGAGAAACGACACACCGCGTCGTTTCCCGTTAAAAAAAGTATGCGATTACGGCCGTGCCGCAACAATACGTAGTTCCCACATTCCGAAGCCCGAGTCGCTGAAACGCTGGGCTGGAACAGGTTCGTCAAATGACGGGCGTAGTGGGAACGCAGCCCATGTTTCCACTCGCATAACGCTTCTCGCCATAGGGCCCGCCGGGCAATCTGTCTTTGCGTTCACGACGGCGCTTACCCTCTTCTACCGTCGCGTGCTCCGCTGGACGAACGCCGTTCTTGTGGGCCGTCACCTCGGCCAGAATCGACACGGCGATCTCCGGCGGCGTCTTGCTGCCGATATAAAGCCCCGCTGGCCCGCGAAGCCGTGCCACCTGTTCTCCCGACACGTCGAATAGCTTGAGCCGTTCACGGCGTGCCGCATTGTTGCGTCGCGATCCGAGCGCACCCACGTAAAACGCAGGCGTCTTCAGCGCCTCCATCAAGGCGAGATCGTCCAGCTTGGGATCGTGCGTCAGCGCGATCACCGCGCTGCGCTCGTCCAGATTCATCCCGATCACGGTGTCGTCGGGCATGGAGTGGACGACGCGCACACCCGGCAAACTCCAGTCGGTCGTATAGTCGGTTCTCGGATCGCAGACCGTGATCTGATAATCGAGGCCGAGGGCAATCGTGCAGAGGTAACGCGACAGATCACCCGCGCCGATCACCAGCATCCGGTAACGAGGACCGAGCACGGCCCTGAAGATTGCACCGTCATACGAGAGCGCGTCGTCCCGCTTCGCCGGTGCGATACGCGCAATACCGGTGGCCATGTGCAGAGTGCGGCTCATCAGCTTGCCGCTGTCGAGCGCGATCAGCAGTTCCTCGATTCCACTGCTTTGCGCACGCAACGGCTCGAGAATCAGCCGGATCGTGCCGCCGCACGGCAGACCGAACTGGCGCGCTTCTTCCGCCGTGACGCCATAGGTCACGGCTTCGGGACGCTGCAATTGCGCTATCTGCGAGCGGAAGCGTGCGATCAGGTCGTCTTCGATACAGCCGCCGGACACCGATCCGACCAGGCGGCCGTCTCCGCGCAAAGCGAGCATGGCGCCCTCGGGACGTGGCGACGAACCCCAGGTGCTCACCACGGTCGCTAGCAGAACATCGTGCCCTTCATGCAGCCATTGAACACTCGTTCTGATCACATCCAAATCGACGCTGTCCACTTTGACCTCTCGAATCAAGCCGCTCCGGTGTGGCCCAGGCGGACGTCCTGTCCGCCGATCGCGGTGAGCTTGCAAGCTCACCCGCGATCGACGCCGGCAGAACGCCACGTTTGCCAACCTTACTTCGACGCCTGCTCGTTCAGCTTCGCAACCAGCGCGTCACCCAATGCGTGGTCCGAGAACGGTTGCTGACCGGTGATCAGTTCACGATCGACGACCACATTGCTCTTCCACGGCTCGGCGATCTGTACGTCGGCACCGGCTTTGGCCAGCGCCTCGTCGGTGTAGAACTGGACCTGTCCACCCAGCGGCTTACCTTCGCCTTCGAGCTGCTTTTCTTCGGCGTTGGAGAACACGGTGAGCTTGTAGCCCGCATACGGCCAGCCTTGCTTGAGCTTGTCGATCGATGCGGTGTCGTTTGCGATCAGCGCCTTGTCGAAGGCGGCCGGGTTCTTCGTGGTCGACAGCAGTGCGATCGGGCCGTGGCAGATGATGCCGGTCGGACGGCCGGTGTCGTGGAAGCTGACCAGGATCTTGCCGAGGTTCTTGTCTTTCAGCAGATCCTGCATCGGTGCGTGACCGCCCGGCATGAAGAGTCCGACGTAGCCAGTCGTGCCCTTGGCCGCGACGGTGGAGAGCTTCATCGGATGCTTGATGCCAGCGAAGCCGTCGACGAATTTCAGCGCGTCTTCACGCTTGGCGTCGTCGTTACCGAAGAACATCTTGTTGTTGGAGTTCTCGTCCATCGACGGCGTGTCGCCCTTCGGATTGACGAACACGGGCGTATAGCCGGCGTCGACGATCTGCTTCAGCGGAATGGCCAGCTCGTTCAGGTAATAACCGGTCTTGTACGTCTTGCCGTCACGAAGATCGAGCGTATGCGCGCTCGACAGCACGACGAGAACCTTGCCATGCGACTGTGCCGAGGCCATGGTCGGCGCGGCGGCAGCAATACCGAGGGCCAGAATGAGACTGCTGAGTTTGAACTTGCTCATGAATGAAAGTTACCTTGTTTGATTAGTACAACTTTGTTAAAAGAAAATTCCAATTGTGTTGCCAATCCACTTGATCGACTCGTCTACGGCCCGCGCCGAAGATCCAACGCTAACGGGATGAAGCCATCGACACGAATTCGCCCTGATCGAGTCCGGCCAAAGCCGTCCTCACCAGGTTCTCCGCAGCCTTCGAATGACTGATCGGCGCGCATGCCGTCTCGTACTCGGCGATCTTCAGAAAGCGCTTGTACTTCGATTCGGGCAACACCACCTGAAGCCTGATGCCCTGATCGATGAAATCCTGATGGACCGATTTCGAGTACGCCAGCACATAGGCCGCAATTGCTTCGCACATCCCGTTCTTACACTCCGGTCCGTGCGTGGCAACCGTTGCCACCTGAATAATCGTGCCCGTCCCACGCGATGCAAAAGCGGGGGCGGCTGCCGTGGTCAAGCGCGTCAATGCCGCCAGATTCACGGCGATAATCGGGCCGATCCGGTTCGTGTCGCTTTGCAGCACAGGCGCGGCCGAACCGATTCCCGCGTTGTTCACCAGCATCGTGATGCTCGAATCGCTACGCAGCAAAGACTCGACGCTTTGCACACCGGCCTGCTTTGCCAGGTCGGCCTGCATCACTTCGAAACTGCGTCCGGTTTTGTCCGTCAGTCGGTTCGCGAGTTGATTCATTCGCGCACGATTGCGTGCGATCATGATCACGTCATACCCGCGCTCAGCAAGCTGCTCTGCGTAGCACGCACCGACGCCACTCGAGGCGCCGGTAACGACTGCAGTTCCCTTGCTGACTCCTTCTATCAAGACACTTCTCCGAAAAATTCCTGCTGGTTGTTGATGCGGGTTAGTGAGCGTGAATGAATCTTAGATTTATGCGATCATCCCCTCAATGACGTAGATGCAACGTTTCCTGCCATCGACGTTTTCATTCATTGGAGGTTGTCATGCAGAAGGTAGGACTCGTCGTCTATCCTAACTTTCAGTCGCTCGGACTCGCCGTCGCAACGGTTTTCGAATACGCCAACATCATGAGCGGCGAACAGATCTACGATCTGTCGCTGGTTTCGGAACTCGGCGGCCTCGTCAAATCATCACAAGGTTTCTCGGTCGAAACGAGTACGTTCGTCCGCAAAAAATTCGACACGCTGATCGTTACCGGCGATAACGAAACCGCCAAGCCGAGCGAAGGCCTGAAGGAATATCTGCGCGCGTCCAGCCGTCATTCCCGCCGCATCTGCGCAATCTGCACGGGCGCATTCGTTCTCGCGGAAGCGGGGCTGCTCGAGGGTCGCCGCGTCACGACGCACTGGCAGTTCGCCAGAGCGTTCGAGCGCGCCTATCCGAACACCCAGATGGAAGAAGACCGGATCTTTGTGATCGACGGCCATATCTGGACTTCCGCCGGCATGAGTGCCGGTGTCGACCTTGCGCTGGCGCTGGTGGAAAAAGATCTGGGGCAGAAAATCGCTCGCGACATCGCCCGAAAACTGGTGGTGACACACCGGCGCGCGGGTGGCCAGTCGCAGTATTCCGCCCTGCTCGAACTCGACGCCAAGACCGATCGCGTTCAAAGCGCCCTTGCGTACGCGAAGGAACATCTCACTGCGGAACTCTCCGTCGAGGAATTGGCGGAAGCCGCCAATCTCAGCCCACGGCAGTTCAGCCGGATATTCCGCGAAGAAACGGGGCAGTCGCCGGCCAAGGCGGTTGAGCGTCTTCGTGTCGAAGCCGCAAGAACCATGATGGAAACGGGCCGTCATCCCATCGACCGGATTGCGCGGGAAACCGGCTTCGGCGATCGCGAGCGTATGCGTCGAGCGTTTCTGCGGGCATTCGGCCAGCCGCCGCAATCGATACAGCGCACCGCCTCGCCTTCCGTTCCGGCTTGATGCATCGCCCACTCAAGCTTTAACGCACGTCGGTCACTACCCCGCCGCTCGCTCATGAGCGGCGGCGGCTAACGCAAACTCCCCGTCACTAGTAGTGCGCGAGTCGTCAAAACCGCGCGCAATACGCCTGTTCGACGCGCCTGGGCGCTCCCCCCGTCCACATCGTCATCACATTCCCCACCAGCCTGAACCCGCCGCCCAATTGAGCCCGGCTTCCTGCATGCGCGTGTTCCACGGCACCGTATTTTCCGTCATGGCCGGAATAGTTGCGTATATGACATTTGCGACAGCGACGAGCCGGCGTATCTTTCGTCTCGAAGTCGAAATTAATCGGCCCAAACCCTTGGAGAAAATCATGAGCAATTCGAAAGGTACTGCCCTCATCACTGGCTCGTCGACCGGCATCGGCGCTATCTATGCAGAGCGTCTCGCGAAGCGCGGTTACGACCTCATCCTGGTCGCACGCAACGAAGAGCGACTGAAAGCGTTGTCTGGCCGTCTGGCAACCGAAACGGGCCGCTCGGTGAAGTATCTCGCCGAAGATCTGAACGACAAGGCTGCGCTGCGCCGCGTCGAAGCCGTGCTGCGCGACGACGCGAGCATCACCATGCTCGTCAACAACGCCGGCGTCGGTTCGGTCAACTCGATCCTGCAAGGCGACGTCGACACGATGGAAGACATGATCGCCCTGAACATCACTGCGCTGACGCGCCTCACGTACGCCGTTGCGCCCGCCTTCGTGGCGCGTGGCACGGGCACGATCGTCAACATCGCGTCGGTGGTCGGTATCGCGGTTGAAATGCTGAACGGCGTGTACAGCGCATCGAAGTCGTATGTCATCAGCTTCGGCCACGCTCTGCAACGCGATCTGGCCGGCAAGGGCGTACGCGTGCAGTCGGTTCTGCCGGGCGCAACTGCTACCGAATTCTGGGACGTCGCAGGCTATTCCGACCAGAAGACTTCGCCGATCACGATGTCCGCCGCCAATCTGGTCGACGCCGCACTCGCCGGCCTCGATGCGGGCGAAATCGTGACGATTCCGGGTCTGCACGACGCAGAAGACTGGAACCAGTGGGAAGCGGGTCGCCGTGCGATCTCGCAGAAGTTCGGCAACTCGGCGCCGGCAGCGCGCTACGGCCTGGCTTCGAGCAAGTAAGCAGTTTTCTGTTGTCGTACTATGCCGTCACCCGGTCGCAATACTGGTGACGGCATAGCGTTATGTGCGATCGCAACACACGATGCGGTCGTGACTTTCTCCCATAGTCGACATCGACTATCGGCATAGCTTTTGGCAGTAGCTTTTCCTCTGCGTTAATTCTCTGCAATGATCCTGATACCCGCGTGAAAAGCCAGGTGCCCCACGTCGATTGCTCGATCGGGACGAAAAAAAAGCAGCCTGTTAAACAGGCTGCCCATCCCGCGTTTTTAGACGGACAAAGAAGGCGCCGCTAATTCCTGATCACTATCCAACGATCGGAAATAACCCAGACAGGCGTCGATAAATGTTCTCGTCCTTCGTGGAACGGAACTGGCCTGCTGGTATTGAACGCCGAGCTCAATCCCACCCAAAGACAGATCGCCGTCGAACTGCACTTTCACGAGGTCGCCTCGCGCCAGATCATGACGAACGGTCACTTCGGGCAGCAACGCGATTCCGGCACCCGCGAGCGCGAGTTCTCTCGCGATCGCGCCGGGCACGTTCATGCTGGCGGTGTCCAGCGAAAGCGCTGGGCACTCGCTGGTTTGCGAGGAAATTTCCAGTCCTTTTCTCGCGGCTTCGTCGCGTCCGTCGATGATCCGATGCTGCGGCAAATCGCAGATCGAGTTCACCGGCGCACTCTTTTCGAGGTACGGCGGACTGGCCACGAATACAAAGCCGGATTGCAGCAGCGGACGGTTCACGACGGTGGAATTCGCCACGCGCTCGGGCGGATAGATCGACAGGTCGTAACCCGATTCAACCAGGTTGAGTGGGCCGTCCTGTACTGAGAGATGGATTTTTATGCAAGGTGCCGTTGCGCCGAACGCATCGAGCAAGGTTGAGATACCGGCGGCCACGGCGAGAGGATGCGCCACGACGCGAACGTAGCCGCATTCAGAAGCTTTCTCATCGATAAGCCGCCGCTCGGCCTGCTCCAGTTCGTCGATGATTCGCGAGCAGGACTCGAAATAGTCTCTCGCGGTTTCAGCCAACGCAACGCGGCGCGTGGTCCGGTTGAGAAGTCGCGTACTGGTGTGCGCTTCCAGATCCGATATGGCGCGAGAAATCGCGGCTCTCGATACGTTGAGAATATCCGCGGCTTTCGTATAGCTTTGAGTTCGTGCGACCGTGACGAACGCACGCATCGATGCGAGTTGATCCATGTAAGCCTCAGCTTCAAAAATACGTCACGGCGACATCGCCGTATTGATTACAGTGTCGTTCGAACCAACGCCGCTTTGCGCCAATTCAGCGCAAAGCAGCGTCGCAATACTTACCAACACTTACTCGACGGCCTTCACCATATCTTCGATCACCTTCTTGGCGTCGCCGAACACCATCATGGTCTTGTCCATGTAGAACAGGTCGTTGTCGAGACCGGCGTAACCCGCCGCCATCGAGCGCTTGTTCACGATCACCGTGCGCGCCTTGTACGCCTCGATGATCGGCATGCCCGCAATCGGCGACTTCGGATCGTTTTTCGCGGCGGGATTCACCACGTCGTTCGCGCCGAGCACCAGCACCACGTCCACCTGACCGAACTCGCCGTTGATGTCGTCCATTTCGAACACCATGTCGTAGGGCACTTCCGCCTCGGCGAGCAGCACGTTCATATGACCCGGCATGCGGCCTGCCACCGGATGAATTGCGTACTTCACCTCGACGCCCTTCTCGACCAGCTTGTCGGTAAGCTCTTTCAACGCATGCTGCGCGCGCGCCACCGCGAGTCCATAGCCCGGCACGATCACGACAGATTCCGCGTTGCCGAGCATGAACGAGGCGTCGTCGGCCGAACCCGATTTCACCGGACGCTGTTCCGCCGATCCGCCTGCTACTGCCGCACCCGCGTCGTTACCGAAGCCGCCGAGAATCACGTTGAAGAACGAGCGGTTCATGGCGCGGCACATGATGTACGACAGAATCGCACCGGACGACCCCACCAGCGAGCCCGCGATAATCAGCATCGGATTGTTCAGCGAGAAGCCGATGCCCGCCGCCGCCCAGCCCGAATACGAGTTCAGCATCGACACCACCACCGGCATATCCGCGCCGCCGATCGGGATGATGATCAGCACGCCGAGCACGAAGGCGATGATCGTCATGATGATGAACGGCAGCCACGATTGCGTGACGAAGAACGCCACGCCGAAGCCGATCATCGCAATGGCGAGCAGCAGATTGATCAGATGCTGGCCCGCATAGACAACCGGCGCGCCCTGAAACAACCTGAACTTGTACTTGCCCGAGAGCTTGCCGAACGCGATAACCGAACCGCTGAACGTGATCGCACCCACGAACGTGCCGATGAACAGTTCGACGCGATTGCCGTAAGGCAGAAAGCCGGGCGCCGTGTTTGCGGGATCGACGAGTCCGAAGGCCGAGGGCTCCGACACCACGGCATACGCAATGCACACGGCGGCCAGACCGATCAGCGAGTGCATCGCCGCGACCAGTTCAGGCATCTTGGTCATTTCGACGCGCGCCGCGACGAACGCGCCCACGCCACCACCAATTGCCAGCGCCGCGAGCAGAAGGCCGAACCCAAGACCCAGGTCCACACCAAGCCCGCTCGCCTGCCTGACGATCAGCGCGATGGTGGTCAGAATCGCAATCGCCATTCCGGCCATGCCGAAGGTATTGCCGATACGCGCGGTTTTCGGATTGGAGAGTCCTTTGAGCGCCTGAATGAAACAGACCGACGCGACCAGATAAAGCAGAGTGACAACATTCAGATTCATTTTCCGCTCCCCGTATGAGTCGGCGATGCTTTCTTCGGCTCTTTCTTGCGGAACATCTCCAGCATTCGCCGGGTGACGAGAAATCCGCCGAATACGTTGACTGCCGCGAGCGCGACCGCAGCCGCTCCGAAGAACTTCGAAACGTGGCCGACTGTCAGCCCCGCGGCCAACATTGCGCCGACGATAACGATTGCCGAAATGGCATTGGTCACGGCCATCAGTGGCGTATGCAATGCGGGCGTGACATTCCAGACGACGTGATAGCCGACATAGATGGCCAGAATGAACGTCGTGAGGTTAATGACGGTATGGTTGACGGCTTCCATTTCCGTTCTCCTTCAAGGTTTGCGCGTGACTTCACCGTCGCGCGCCAGAAGCGTGGCGGCGACAATGTCGTCGGCGAGATCTATATTCAACGCGCCCTCTTTCGTGACGATCAGCTTCAGAAAGTCGAGCAGGTTGCGTGCGTATAACGACGATGCGTCGGCAGGCACCATCGAAGCGAGGTTGGTATAGCCGGCAATCTGAACGCCGTGGCGCGTGACGACCGTGTCGGCTTCCGTCAGCGGACAATTGCCGCCGCGCCGGCCTTCGAACTCCGCACCGCGGCCCGCCGCGAGGTCGATCAGCACCGAACCCGGTTTCATCGCGCGAACGGTGTCGACGGCAATGAGTGTCGGCGCGGCCCGGCCCGGAATGAGCGCCGTGGAGATCACGATGTCCGCCTGCGTGGCGCGTTCGTGAACCAGTGCCGATTGACGCGCGAGCCATGAAGGCGGCATGGGGCGCGCGTAACCGCCTACGCCCTGCGCCGCTTCGCGCTCTTCGTCGGTCTCGAAAGGCACGTCGAGAAATTTCGCGCCGAGCGACTCGATCTGCTCCTTGACGGCGGGACGCACATCCGATGCTTCGATGACGGCGCCGAGACGCTTTGCCGTTGCGATGGCCTGCAAGCCGGCCACCCCTGCGCCGAGAATCAGAACCCTGGCCGCTTTCACCGTGCCGGCCGCCGTCATCAACATCGGCAGGAAGCGCGGGTACAACGTGGCGGCCAATAGCACGGCTTTGTATCCGGCAATATTGGCTTGCGACGACAAGACATCGAGACTTTGCGCGCGCGTCGTGCGCGGCGCGGCTTCGAGTGCGAATGCCGTGACACCGGCCGCAGCCAGCCTGGCCGCGTTTTCCGCGTTGAACGGATCGAGCATGCCCGCGAGCACCGTGCCGCGCTTCAGCAGAGGAATCTCGACGTCGGTCGGGCTCTGTACCTTCAATACGACTTCGGCCGCGAAGGCCGTGGCTGCATCCACGATCTGCGCGCCGGCTGCCGAAAAGCTCTCGTTCGTGAAACTCGCGGCCAAACCCGCGTCGTGCTGAACAAGAACACGGTGACCCTGCGACACGTATTTCTTCACGGTCTCAGGTGTCGCGGCGACCCGGCTTTCATGTGGCCTTGTTTCCGCAGGAACTCCGATATCCATACGATCAACCCCTCAAAATAGCGGCGCGGTACGTAGCCGAATGACGACGTTAGTGCGACGGACAAAATTCGACCTTGCCGCGGTCGGCTTTCGACTGCATGGCAGAACGCGGCAAAGTGAGGGGAATAGTAAGGAGCGGCGCTTATATCCTCAATGACGTAGATGCAACGATTTCGGACACGCCGCCGCGCGCGCGGAAGGCGCGCTTCGAAAAGAAGTTTCGGACTGGATTTGCGCCGGCAGGCGCGAGGAGGAAGGCGAGTAGATTCACGAGCATGCGACGACATCCGCCTACGACGGAGGCGTCGCTAATGCACGCGCCGTGAAGGGGCTAGGAGGCGTTGCGGCGCACGCTCTGGGGCGGCTGACCCAGCGTACGCAGGAAGGCCCGCCGCATGCGTTCACGGTCGGCGAATCCGGTCTCGTACGCAATGGTCTCGATCGTGTGGCGTCCCTGTTCCAGCATCTGCCGCGCGGCCTCGACGCGAAGACGTTCCACCGCCTTCGCGGGCGTTTGTCCGGTTTCGTCGCGAAAGGCACGACTGAACTGGCGCGAACTCAGACGCGCGGCGTCGGCGAGTTCGTCCAGCGACAAGGGGCTTTTCAGGTTCGAGCGGGCGTAGTTGAGCGCATTCTGAATGCGGTCCGTTTTAGGCGCCAATTCCAGCAGCGCCGAATACTGCGACTGTCCGCCGGCACGGCGATGATAGAGAACGAGCTGACGCGCGACAGTCCGCGCGACTTCGATACCGTGATCGTTTTCCACCATGGCCAATGCCATATCGGTTCCAGCACTCATCCCCGCGGAGGTCCAGATCCGGTCGTCCTGAACGAAGATCCGGTCCGCTTCCACCTGCACTTGCGGATAGCGTCGCGCCAATTCCGCCGCCATCATCCAGTGCGTGGTCGCGCGGCGATCATGCAGAAGACCGGCCTGGGCCAGAATGAACGCGCCGGTGCAGATCGCCGCGATTCTCGACGTGGTCGCGGTTGCCTCGCGCAAATAGTCCACGAGTCCCGGCGATGCGATCGGGACGTCCGCGCCGCCGCAAACAATGATGCTGTCGAAGGACTCGTCTCCGAGTGGATCGCTCAGCACCGAAACGGCGGCGGTGCCTCGAATCGTGCCACCCGCTTCGGAGCGGATCGTGACCTCGTAATGCGGCACGCCGAGGACGCGATCGGCAACTTCGAAAACCGAACTGGCTGCGAGGCAGACGAGCTGGAAGCCGGGATAAACGATAAAACCGACTCTGTGCATGGCTGACACTCCATGGCGAGAAAGGTGGCAATTATGACATTGTCGCCATGAATGGCAAGCGCCAAACTGTAGTCATCGGGCACCACCCCGCTCATGGGACGCGAAAACCTGAATGCGGCGACGCCGTCGTCGATCGCGGTTGCGCCCCGTCACTTCTACAGAATGGAGAACTTCAATGTCTCGGCTCAAAGATAAAACCGCCATAGTCACCGGCGCAAATTCGGGTATCGGCCTCGCGACGGCCAAAGCATTCCTCGACGAAGGCGCGGCCCGGGTCTATCTGACCGGTCGACGCAAGGCGGAACTGGATGCGGCGGTCAGCGCGCTGGGCAGCCGCGCGGTCGCGGTTCAAGGCGACGTGACGAACCCTGCCGATCTGGATCGCCTGGTCGATCTGGTGAAAACGGAAGTCGGACACGTGGATGTCGTGTTCGCGAATGCCGGCTTTGCAAAACCCGCGCCGCTCGGCAATCTGACCGAGCAGCACGTCGACGATCTGCTCAATACCAATGTCAAAGGCGTGATCTGGACGGTTCAGAAAACGCTGCCGCTGATCCGGTCGGGCGGATCGATCATCCTCACGGGCTCGATTGTCGGTAGCAAGGGTTTCAACGGCTGGAGCATCTACAGCGCCACCAAGGCCGCGGTGCGTTCTTTCGCGAGAACCTGGGCGTCCGATCTCAAAGGCCAGAACATCCGCGTGAACGTGGTGAGCCCCGGCGTCATCGAAACCCCGGGTCACGACAAGATGGGCATTAGCAAAGACGAGGTCAGCGGCTTTTTCGGTTTCGCGGCCAGCGTCACGCCGCTCGCGCGCATTGGCCGTGACGACGAAGTCGCCAAGGTCGCCGCCTTCCTCGCCTCCGACGACAGCAGCTTCGTGACGGGAAGCGAGTACTTCGTCGACGGCGGCATCGCCCAGATCTGAGCGCGCAACCACCCATTCACGCGAATGGCCACGTGCCGCCGCACGTAAAGCGGCGCGTGGCTTCTTTCGACACCAGGACACTCACATGTCATCCGCCAATGAACTGATCCACGAATTTTTCGATTGCCTTAAACATCTCGATACGTCGGTCGATCGCTGCGTCGATCTTTTTGCCGACGACGGCGTATTCGAATTCCCCTATTTTTCGACGCTCGGCATGCCGACCCGATTCGAGGGAAAAGAGGCCCTACGGGAAGTGCTGAATCTCATCCGGTCGCGCTTCTCTTCGTTCACCGTGTCGAATGTCAGCATCCACGAACTGAAAGACGGTCACGGGCTGTTCACCGAATACCATACCGATGGATTCATCGATGGCACGGAGCGCGTGTACGCTCAGGACTACGTCACCCGTCTTGTCGAAGAAGGTGGAAAAATCAAACTGCTGCGCGAGTACCTGAACATCATATCCACGGCACGCATGATGCTTCCAAACGGACTCGCGGATGTGCCGGCACCGAAAAGCACGGTTGAATGATCGATGTTTTTTTCTGCGTACCCTGATCGGATCGGGAATTCATTCCCGGTCCGATAGTTCATTGCACAGCAGTTCGATCAATACGATCTCACTGTCGAGCAGCGTATCGCGGTGATGTTTTTCAAGCTCACGCATCGACTGCAGCAGGCGTCGAATCAGAAACTCGTCATCGTCGATCAGCGGCCACGCGTGCATGAGATACGCGAGCGCCGTGACGTTACGCCGTTCGCACCATCCGTCGAAAAGCACCAAGCAGACTTCATTCGCCGACAATCGCGCCTGACTCCACGGGTCGGAAAGCCCCTTTGTGCCAGCAGATTCGTCCCGCCGACCTTCCACATCCAGAGCGGAAAAGTCGGTCGATCCTGATGAGGTACGGGACGGCATATCGAAGAGAACGTAGGCTCCTTGCGCGCCGCCGCTAGCCCGCTTTTTTCGGTTGCGCCTGATCCAGTGCCAGCTTGATCGCCGCCGGCCGTATGGGCAAATGGCGCATTCGCACACCCACGGCCGCGTAGATCGCGTTGCCGATGGCGGGCGCGACGACCGTCGTAGGCGGCTCGCCGAGCCCCACCGGCACCTCGGCGCTATCCACGAAAGCGATATCCATCTCCGGCACGTCGACCATGCGCAGCGGCGTGTACGTATTCAGGTTCTTGTCCTTGACGTTGCCGTTCTCGAACTCGGTCCCTTCGTAGAGTGCCATGCTCAAGCCCCACAAGGTTCCGCCCTGCGCCTGAGCCATTGCGCCGTCGGGATCGATGATGGAGCCGGCGTCGATCTCCATCCAAAGCTTCTGAACCGTCACGCGTCCGGTCTGCCGGTCTACCTTGACCTGCGCCACGCACGCACACCAGGTCGGCATGTCGCGCTCCTGTCCGAAAGAACTCGCGAGACCGAGCCCGGTATCTGCCGGCATTGCGCGCCCCCATCCGGCACGCGCGGCCACTCGACGAACCACATTGGCCTGACGCAACGCGCCGCCGACCGAACTCGGCGCCGCGCCCGCATTGCGACCCGCGGCCGTGAGATGTTTCAGGCGGAAAGCAACCGGGTCGATTCCTTGAGTGTGAGCCACTTCGTCCATGAAGGACTCGAGCGCCCAGTTCGTCCAGCCAGGCGCGACGGCGCGCAACCAGCCGGGGCGAAAACTTTTCTGCGCCAGATCGTTATTGATCGCGCGGACCCGCAAAGCGCCCACTTCGTACCAGTGATCCGCGCCCGAAATCGAAAACGGATCGAACGGCGCACCATTGGTGCCCTTCTTCAGATTGCCTGGAAACACGGTCAGGCTAGGCCAACCCGCGACCGCCACGTGTTCCATCGCCAGCGTTCTGCCTTCGTCGTTCCATCCCAGACGCAGCCGCTGCAAGGTGGGCGAACGAAGCGAGTCGAGCTGGGTATCGTCTTCGCGCGTCAGTACCATCTTGACCGGACGGCCGAGCTTCTGCGTGGCGAGCGCCGCCGGCACCGTGTAGTCGCCGTTTAGCCGTCGACCGAATCCACCGCCGATCAGATACGTTCGCATGACGATGCGATCCACCGGCACGCCGAGCGCCTTCGAGAGAACCGGCAGAATAAAGCCCTGTGCCTGATTGCCGGTATGAATCTCGAACACGCCGTTTTTCTCGAACGCCACCGCGTTGACCGGTTCGAGTTGAAAGTGAAGAACGCCCGTCGTGGTGTAGACACCTTCGAGCGTCTTCTTTGCATTTTTGAGGCCGCCGTCCACGTCTCCGCCACCCGTGTCGAGCAACGCGCCCTGACTGCTGTCGGCGATCAGCGCGGCAGCGTGATCGAACAGGTTCTTCTCGGATACGGTCGACGTATCGCCGCTTTGCCATGTGACCTTGATGAGATCGGTGGCACGCAGCGCCGCGTAGTACGACTCGGCCAGCACCATCACCCAGCCCGGCACCGTGTTGGACGGATCGTCGAGAACGATGCTGCGAAGATAGCCCTTGATGTTGCGCGCGGCACTATCGTCGATCGACACGACCTTCGAACCATAGCGTGTCGGCGGTAATTTGGGGCGCGCGTAGACCATGCCGGGAATGTCGACGTCGATGCCATACACGGCCGTACCGTTCGTTTTGTGCGGAACGTCGAGCGCGCGCGTCTCTTTGCCGATCAGGTTGCGACCGGACGCGGGCTTGATCGGCAATGCCTTCATTTCGTCGGCGGAAAAACGTCGACCCAGGTTGCCGCGCTGCACGATCTGGCCATAGTCGATCGAGCGCTTGCCGGCGTGCACTGCGCCGCCGCGTGCCGTGCACGATGCAACCGGTACGCCGAGCAGCCTGGCTCCCTGCTCGATCAGCGCAATACGGCCGGCCGCGCCTGCCCGGCTGAAGACCGGGAAGGTCGCCCATACGGACGTGCTGCCGCCCGTCACCATGAAGCCCCACTTGGGATCGGTATCGACGCCCACGATTCTGACCATGTTCCAGTCGGCTTCGAGTTCGTCGGCGAGAATACGTGCGATCGCGGTGCCGATGTGCTGACCCATCTCGGCCTTCGGCACGTTCACCGTCACGATGCCGTTGTGATCGATGCCGAACCATACGGTGGGCTCGAAAACCGGTCCCGTCGATTCGGCGGAATCCGTTGGCGCGCTGCTGAATGCGTTCAGCGCGTAGGCTGCATTCGAAAAACCGAACAGCGCGCCCGTCGCCACCGTCGCGACGACGAACGAGCGCCGCGAAAGATTGATGGTCTCGCCTTCGATGCCCTGCTTTACCCGACTCATGCCTTGCTCTCCGCCATGGCGCGCGCCGCCTGTTTGATGGCCTCGCGAATCCGCGAATACGTCATGCAACGACAAAGATTGCCCGTCATCACCGCGTCGATATCCGCGTCGGTCGGCTCGGGGAAATCCTTGAGCATGGCGGCTGCCTGCATGATCTGGCCGGACTGGCAGTAGCCGCATTGCGGCACCTGGATATCCCGCCACACGCGCTGCACGGGATGCTCGCCGTGTGCGTCCAGTCCTTCGATCGTCGTGATGTCAGCGCCCTCTACGGCGCCGAGCTGGGTCACGCAGGAGCGCGTGGGCCTTCCGCCGACATGAACCGTGCACGCACCGCACATGCCGATTCCGCAACCGAACTTGGTTCCCTTCAGCCCGACTTCGTCGCGAATGACCCATAGCAGGGGCGTTTGCTCTTCGGCGTTGACGTTCACGGCTTTGCCGTTGATGCGTAGGCGTGTCATCGAATTTCTCCAGGTCCTGCGGCGCGAATGGTGGCGATCTGCTTCGCCAGATCCGGCCAGGGCTTTTTGTCGGTGCGCGTGTTTCGCAAATAGACGGCAATGCTCGCCACGTCCTCGTCGCTCATTCCGCGTGCGAAGCCGGGCATCACGATCCCGCCGGCGCCTTCTTTCGCACTGATCCCGTAAAGAATCACGCGAATCAGATTCGACGGATCGTCGAGAAACACCGGGCTATTGAGACCCAACTCCGGTCGGACCGGATTGACGTCCGGTGTGCGGTTGTAATGGCACGAAGCGCACGCCGACACGAACAGGCGGCCGCCCGCGTCGCTGATACGCGAGCTGTCCTGCGCATCGGCGGCGAGTGCCGTTTTCACCGCGACCGCCGTGTGATCCGCTCTCGCGTCGCCGCCGCCGAGCGACTCGACATAGGTCACCAGCGCCTTCTGATCCTCGGGGTCGAGCATGCCCAGTTCGTGCGCGACGGGCGCCATCGGACCGGCGGCCGGGCCGTGATAGCGGCTCATCCCCCTGGTCAGATAATCGGACAACTCGGCCGACGTCCACGGAACGGGCGACGGATTGTCCGCCGTCAACGGTGGCGCAAACCATCCATCCACGGCGGCACCCTGATACAAACGGCCCTTCAGTTCCTCGCCCAATGGCCCGCGCGGCGTATGACATGCCGAGCAATGGCTCAGGCTCTCGGCAAGATAGGCGCCGCGGTTCCAGAGGGGCGACTGATCCGCTTGCGGTTCGTAGCGCGCCGGATGAAAGAACAGCAATTTCCATCCCGCCTGAAGAGGCCGGAATCCCAATGGAAACGGCATCTCGTTGGGATGATTTTCCGCATGCACGGGCGGCTGCGTCATGATGTACGCGTAGAGCGCGTGGACGTCCGCATTCGACAGCTTGGTGAAGTGGTCGTACGGAAAGGCCGGGAAAAGATGCGATCCGTCTCGCGCCACACCTTCGTGCATGGCACGCAGAAACGCTTCTTCAGACCAGGTGCCGATACCGGTCTCGCGGTCCGGCGAGATATTGGTGGAATAGATGGTGCCAAAACCGGTTTTCATCGCGTAGCCGCCCGCCAGCGGTTTGCCGCCGGCAACGCTATGGCAACTGGCACAGAAGCCTGCGGCCGCGAGGCGGCTGCCTTGCTGGATCAGCACGGGCGAGAAGCTGGAGGCGTCAGGCGTGGGCGCTTCCGGAATGGCGGGCCGCCATGCCAACGCAGCAAACGCGCAGACGCCGATGACAGCGACGGCCGCTACACCGGCAATAGCCCGCTTCAGCCAGCCTCGCGCCGGCCGTGACGACGTCGGCCCCGCTTCTGGCAGAACATTCTTTCCTCTGGACATCTCACCTTTTCCAGTCGTGGGGAATCATCCGCCATGGCAGTGCGCCGGCGGACAAACAAATGGGATTAATGGTCGCCTGACGCAGACACGGCAACGTTCCGCGTGGCGTGCACAGCGAGTCCGCTTTTGCCTCTGTGTTCCGGTTCAGAACGCACGCAGGTTCCGATGCGAGACATGAGAATCAACAGAAAGAACCGTGCTGCGGGCTACGTCATGCGCTCAAAGCGACGAGTCAATTCTCGCTGCATCGTTCGGCACCTACAATGACGTATACGCAACGATTCAGGCCATCCGGTGACCGGTTCGGTGTTCTTTGCAGTGCGCTTTACACTGCTCGTACGCGGTTCACTGCGCCGTCCATCCGCCGTCGATGCGAAGACTCGTGCCGGTAATCATCGCGGCGGCCGGAGACGCCAGGTAGAGCACCGCGGCCGCCACCTGGTCCGCGGGAAGCAGGCGGCCCATCGGGATACGATCGAAGACCCAGCGGTTGAACTGTTCGTTCTCGAAGAACGGCCGGGTCATGGGCGTATCGACGAAAGTCGGCGCGACCGAATTCACGCGTATCTTCGGTGCGAGTTCGACCGCGGCGGCCTTCGTGAGTCCCTCCATGGCGTGCTTCGTCATGCAGTACACGGATCGATCGGGCGCGCCGACATGTCCCATCTGCGACGAGATATTGATAATGGAACGGTCGCGCGAATCGTCCGTTTCCAGCATCTTGCGAACGGCGGCGCGTGTCGCGAGATACGTGGCCCTCACATTCAGACCGAGGACGAAATCGAGGTCCGAAGTCTTCACGTCCGCGATCCGTGAGGGAATATTGGTGCCCGCGTTGTTGACCAGAATATCCAGCGCGGGGAGATCGGCAAACGCCTGCTCCAGTTGATCGTCGTTCAACAGATCGCACGTCAGTGGCGTACAGATTCCGCCTTTCCGGCGGATCTGTGCGGCAACCTCTTCCAGTTCCTGCGCGCCCCTGCTGAGCAGGTAGACATGAGCGCCGGATTCGGCCAGCAGCGACGCGATGTCGGCGCCGAGGCCGCGGCTTGCCCCCGTCACCACCGCCGTTTTTCCATCAAGCCTGAAAAGTCCGTTCGACATAGTTATTCCTGCGGTTCCGGTTCAATTGATCGCCTCAGTTTTATCGACGGCGCTCAACTGTCGTTCGTCCCGGCTGCCGGTACGAACGTGTGCGCCGGCGACGCTTTCGGGTCGGTGGCGACACGCACGAACAGGGCACAGATGAGCGTGATAGCGGCCGCGAGCATCGCGAAGATGGCCACCGGCGTGTAGTCGCCGTATTTGGCAAGCAGTGCCGTCGCGATCAGCGGCGTAGGAGCGCCGGCCACCAAAGCGCCCAACTGGAAGCCGATCGTCACACCGCTGTAGCGCACTTCGGGGCTGAACATCTCCGCGAACCACGCCGCCAGCGGCGAGAAGACCGCAGCGTGCGCCACGCTCAGCACCATGATTTCGGCGAGCACGACGAGCGTCGGATTGCCGGTTCCCACGAGTTGAAAGAAGGGAAACGGCGCCGCCACCGCGACCAGCGCACCGAATACGACCACCTGTTTGCGGCCGATCTTGTCCGATAGCGCGCCGAAGAATGGCTTCGTCAACAGTTCGAGTGCGGCCGCAATCAGGATCGCGACGAGTACCGTCTTTCGAGGCAAGCCGAGATGGCTCGTCATGTACGTCAGGCCGAACGTGGTGAATACGTAGTACAGGATGTTGTCTGCGAAGCGGAGTCCGGCCGACAGAAGGATGGCTCGCGGAAAACGCCGGACCGCTTCGACGATCGGCAGTTTGACGGTGGCGTCGCTATCGAGCACTTTTTTGAAGGCGGGCGGCTCTTCGATACGGAGCCGGATCACCAGTCCAACCGCGACGAGTACCGCACTGAACAGAAACGGAATGCGCCAACCCCAGGCCAGGAATTCCGCTTCCGGCAATCGGCTGGCGAGTTCCATTCCGCCCACCGCCATGCACAAGCCGGCCGGCAAACCCATCTGCGGAAAGCTGCCGAAGAGACCGCGCCGGTTCGGATTCGCATGCTCGACGGCGATCAGCGCGGCGCCGCCCCACTCGCCACCCACGGCGAGACCCTGCACGATACGCAGCAGGACCAGCAGAACGGGCGCGGCCAGTCCGATGTGGTTATACGACGGGACGAAACCGATCAGCGTGGTCGACAGTCCCATGGCGAGAAGTGTCGTGACGAGAACGAACTTGCGCCCGACGCGATCACCCAGATGCCCTGCAACGATTCCTCCGAATGGACGCGCGATGAAACCGACGGCGAAAGTGCCGAACGCGAGTAGCGTTCCCGTCAGCGGATCGCCGCCAGCGAAATACAGCTTGCCAAAAACGAGTGCCGAGGTGATTCCGTACAGAAAGAAATCGAACCATTCGATGGCACTTCCTATAAAACTGGCGATCGCAATCGTCAGCATCTTCGGTGACGAATGCCCTGCCGCGGTCGAACGCTTGGTATCCAAACCCGTCTCCTAATGCATAGGTATGCAACTATTTATGACCTTATCTGCAGCGCCTCACTACGATGCCGTCGATCACGCGTAAGGTGGATCGGGCAACTGCTTGCCGCCGCGAATAATGAATTTGGGAACGTATTCGAGCAGCCCTGTTTCGATGCGATCTTCGGAGATGCCGGCGAAGTCGCTGAAAATGGCGCTCACTTTCTTGACCAGCGTGAGTTTGGCGTCGTCGGATCGGCCGGCGCGGATGTTGCACATGATGAGCGTGTCGCCGCCCGGCTCCCCGCCGACATAGCTGCTTTCGGATGCGAGATCGTTGAAGATCACGCTGATGATGTCGAGCGGCGATTTGATAGTCTCGTTCACGGCAAGGGTGATCGCCTTGGCGATCTTGCGTTTGACGTCGACGTCCAGTCCAGCGCGTGTGTTGCAAACGATAATTGGCATGGCAAGAAACTCCTTTTTTAAAGTGAATCGCGGCGCTGTTCCGATGCATATACATCTATAAGCGCGCAAACGGTCTGCAGAAAGCGTGTAGACGCCATATCGCACGCTACGTTCTTCTCCCTCCACTCCCTTCATTCGAACAGCGTGACGGAACAGACCTGGAGGTGTATCTACAACCGATGTATATGCATCAGTCTAGTTAAGCCAGATCGCCCTTCAACCTGGTGCGAACCCGAAGCGGGATTTCTCCGCGACGGCTTGTCTTAACATCGACGCTTCCATCGAGCAGTGCTACGATAGTTGCATATACACTTCTCAATCTTCAGAGGATTGACGATGTTCACTGAATGCTATTGCACCCAGTTCAGGCGCTCGGCGAATGCCCTGACGAGCGTCTACGACAATGCGTTGCGCCCGCTCGGCCTGAAAATCACGCAGCTCACTCTTTTGCGCGGCCTCGACCGGCTCGGCTCCGCCACCTACAACGAGATCGCCACCGAACTTTCGCTCGACAAAACCACGATCTCCCGAAACATCAAGTTGCTGATCGACGCCGGTTGGGTCGATGTTTCCAGCGACGACGACGCACGGTACAAGCTGGCAACCCTGAGTCCCGCGGGTGCTCGTGTACTGAAAGAAGCCGAGCCGTACTGGCGCGCGGCGCAGAATCAGGTCGAAAAGGAACTCAAGAAATTCCTCAAAGGCCCCGCCAAGATCGCGCTTCTGGAAGCACTCGAAACGCTGCAGCAAGTCGGGGACTAACAGCGGGCAGGCACGACTGCCCTGCCCACGCACATTCCACGCACAGCCCGCACCGGCAATCAGGCGGGAACGGCCGTGCCGTACGGCACTTCGCGGTTGCCGAAACGGCGCACGCGAATATTCGCCTGCTCGCCGTGCGCGATCATGCCTTCGATGGCACACAGCCGCGAACAGTACGATCCGATCAAGGCGCTCGCCTCATCCGTCAACACCTTCTGATACGTGCAGGTCTTGATGAACTTGCCGACCCAGAGTCCGCCTGTGTAACGCGCCGCCTTGCCCGTCGGCAGCGTGTGATTCGTGCCGATCACCTTGTCGCCGAACGCGACGTTGGTCCGCGCGCCGAGGAACAGCGCACCGTAGTTCTTCATGTTTTTCAGGAAGTAGTCCGGGTCGCGCGTCATTACCTGAACGTGCTCGGAGGCGATGTCATCCGCCACCGCGACCATCTCTTCCAGCGTATCGGTCACGATCACGGCGCCGTAGTCGCGCCAGGAAACGCCGGCCGTGTTCGCGGTCGGCAGAATCTTGAGCAGCCGCTCGACTTCCGCGATGGTGTCCTTCGCCAGTTGCAGCGAGTTCGTGAGAAGAATCGCCGGCGTGTTGAAACCGTGCTCCGCCTGACCGAGCAGGTCCGTCGCGCACATTTCCGCGTCGACGCTGTCGTCCGCGATCACCAGCGTTTCGGACGGACCCGCAATCAGGTCGATGCCGATGCGGCCGAACAGTTGACGCTTCGCTTCGGCCACGAACGCGTTGCCCGGTCCGACCACCATGGCGACCGGATCGATCGTCTGCGTGCCGAGCGCCATCGCGGCGATCGCCTGCACACCACCGAAGGTGTAGATTTCGTCGGCGCCGCCGAGATGCATGGCAGCGACCACGGCCGGATTCGGCTTGCCGCCGACCGGCGGCGACGCCGTGATGATGCGGGGCACACCGGCCACCTTCGCCGTCACCACGCCCATGTGTGCCGACGCAACCAGCGGAAACTTGCCGCCGGGCACGTAGCAGGCAACGCTATCCACCGGCATGTTCTTGTGACCCAGCACCACGCCGGGCAGCGTCTCGATCTCGACGTCGCGAATCGAGTCGCGTTGCGCCTGCGCGAAGTTGCGCACCTGTGCCTGCGCGAATTTGATGTCGTCGAGTTGGCCGGACGACAACGAGCGCACACAGCTCGCAATCTCTTCGTCCGACAGACGGAAGCTCTCGGGCGACCAGTTGTCGAACTTCGCCGAGAGTTCAGCGACCGCCGCGTCGCCGCGCGATGCAACGTCGGCAAGAATACCCGTGACGACATCACGGACCTTGGCCGCGTCTTGCGAAGAGTCTTCTACGCTACGACCGTTCTTCAGATACTGGATTGCCATTTGCATTTCCTTGTTTGCGGGTGACGGGAGCAGGCTGTCTGATGCGAAGCGCTTGCGGTATGGTTGCAAATGTAGCGCAAATTTTTATGCAAACTTTGCGCAAATGCTCCAGACTTACCCTACGCGCCCGAATCTGAACGGTTCTGGCGGGGCATCGACCATTCTTCGTCACTACTTTCTATGCAAATCTATGCAAACGAATGAATCCACACAGGGCCGCGCGAAACCCGCGAAAGTCCGTCTCGAAGACGTCGCCGAGCGCCTCGGTCTATCCATCTCGACGGTTTCGCGCGCGCTCGCCGGGCATCCGGCCATCAGCAGCGAAACGCGTAGCGCGGTGCAGACCGTCGCCGCCGAACTGGGCTACCGCATTCCGTCGCAAGGACGGTCCACGCGAAAATCCGCGACCAAGCTCATCGGCGTGGTGGTCGGCGCACTGCACAACCGCTTCATGACGCTGCTGCTGACTCACCTGCACGATGCCTTGCTGGAGTTCGATTATCAGATCACGCTAATGATCGACTCGATGAACGACCCCGAGAACCTGCTTGCATTCCGGCCGTTGATCGACGGCTATCTCGACGGAATGATCTTCGCCACGGCCACGCTCGACTCGCCGGTCGTGGCCGAAATGCAAAGAAGAGGTATCCCGCTGGTACTCGTGGTTCGCTCCGTCGACAATGTTCGCGTGGACACGGTGGAGGTCGACAACGTACACGCCGGCACCATCGCGGCCGAGCATCTGCACCAGCTGGGTCATCGCCGGATCGGGCTCGTGATGGGTGCACAAAACACGTCGACGAGCCGGGACCGCGTCAAAGGCGCGCTTCAATGGCTGGCGGAAGCCGGCATCCCGCGTGAATCCGTGCCGCTGATTTTCTGCGATTACACCAGCGAAGCGGGCTATTCGAGCGCCATTTCAATGCTGAGCGACGACAACCGCGTGACCGGCATCATCGCCGGCAACGACACGATCGCGCTCGGCGTGCTCGAAGCGGCCAAACGACAGGGCGTCGCCGTGCCACAACAACTTTCGGTGATCGGCTTCGACGACATGCCGCTGGCAGGGTCCCCGCTGGTGGCATTGACCTCGATCCGCCAGCCGGTCGAAGCGATGGCGCGAACTGCCGCGCGGCGTCTCGTCGAACGCATTCGAGCCGGCGGCATGGGCGCACCGGTCCACGACGTCCTGCCGATTCAACTGGTGCGCCGCGAAACGACTGGACCCGCAGGCTGATCGAGTGATGGACGCATGCGGGTGTTTCGTATCAGGCGGCTTTAACCATTCGACGGCTCGTGCAGCGCTTGCGCGACGACAGCATCGAGTTGACTGAAATCCGGCGGCCCGACATAGCGCTTCAGAATTTTGCCGTGCCGGTCGACCACCAGGGTCGTCGGCGTAAGTTGAACATCGCCGAATGCATGCGCGAGGCTTCCGTCGTCGAGCGTGAGCATGAATGGAAGCCGGCGGGTTCGCGCGTAGTTCACCGCGTAATCTCGCGGCGTATAACTCATGGCAACGGACACGAGTTCGAGCCCTGCCCCGTGGAATCGCTGATACGTGTTTTCGAGGCTGGGCATCTCCGCGATACAACTCGAACAGTTCGTGTCCCAGAAGTTGACGAGAAAGACGCGTCCCTTCAAATCGGCGGTCGTCGAGATCTTTTGACCGGAGAGCAAGGTAAAGGTCGCATTGGGGACTTCCGGCTTCGCCAGCAACAGATGCCCAATCAGAAATGCACCCGCCACGCCGATCAAACTCGCGGGCAGCCATAATTTTCGACGATTCACATTCACTCTCCTTTCAGCGATCTTTACCTTAAGTGACATCGACCTCACAGTCCATGTCGAATACGTATGCATTTCGCGCCACTGGAAGCCGTTCGACAAGCTGTTCGATGAGCATGTCTCGAAACGTGGCAATTACGACGTTGCCCTCTTCTGTGCGCCAAGCCTAAGATCCATCCGGATCGACAGGCAATATCGCCAGGCAATACATAGCACGAAATCAGGCACACCATCAGGAACAACATCATGGCAAACGTTTCAGTTTTAGGTTTGGGCGCGATGGGATCGCGTATGGCGGCCAATCTCATCAAGGCCGGCCACCAGGTCACCGTGTGGAACCGGAGCCCGCAGGCCGTTGCGGCGCTGGTCGGCGCAGGCGCGAAGGCAGCGCAAACGCCGAGAGAAGCCGCTGCCGGAGCGGATTTCGTGGTGGCCATGTTGCGCGACAACGAAGCCTCGCGGCAAGTCTGGCTCGACGCGGAGACCGGCGCACTGGAGGGTATGTCCGCGAAGGCAGTCGCCATCGAAAGTTCTACCCTGACCGCGGAGTGGATTCGCGACCTGGGTGTGCAGATGTCCGGGCGCGGCGTCTCGCTACTCGAAGCGCCGGTGGTGGGCAGTACGCCACAGGCCGAGGCCGCGCAATTGATCTATTTCGCGGGCGGCGATGCCGTCACCTTTGCGCGCACGGAGCCCGTGCTCAAGGCGATGGGCTCGGCCATCACTCACGTTGGGCCCTTGGGGTATGGCGCGTTGGCCAAGCTGTCGACCAACACCTTGCTCGGCATTCACGTCACCGCCATCGCGGAATTGATCGGCATGTTGAAGCATGCCAATGCAGACGTGGCGCGCGTGCTGGAAGCGGTCGGCACGACACCGGTATGGAGCGCCGTGGCGGCGCGCGTTTCCGCATCCATGCTTGCCGGCAACTTTGCGCCGCAATTTCCCGTCGAGTTGATCGAGAAAGACTTCGGCTACACCTTGCAGACCGCGGGCTCGGATTCGTCGGCGCCCACCATCGCGGCCTCGCGCAACGTATTTCGCAACGCCGTCGAGAAGGGATTGGGCAAGGACAACATGACGGCTGTCGTGAAGCTGTTCACGTGACAGAGCCGAATAAAGATTAAGGAGCAATTAAGCAGCAAGATTCGGAGTGTATAGAACGTGCACGGACCGCATCATGAATCATCCACTCACGGAGCAAGGAACTCATGAATACGCCGCACGTCGTCACCGAACCCAATATCCTTTATCTCGGCACGCCCGTTGTTCTGGTCAGCACCGTCAACGAAAACGGTACGCATAATCTCGCGCCGATATCGTCGGTGTTCTGGCTGGGATGGCGCGGCGTGCTCGGCATTGCGTCCGGCTCGCAGACCACCCGCAATCTGCTTCGCACCGGCGAATGTGTGCTCAATCTGCCGTCGATCAACGAAGTCGGCGCGGTCGATCGTATCGCGCGAACCACGGGCACGTACCCCGTTTCCGAATTCAGGAAGGCGATGGGCTACGTCTATGAACCCGACAAGTTCGGCCGCGCGGGCATGACAGAATTGGCGTCCGATACCGTCGGCGCGTCGCGCGCACTCGAATGTCCGATCCAGCTCGAAGCGGTCGTGGCGGCCGTGCACGGCATCGGCGAAGACAATGAAGAACTGCGCGGCTTTATCAGTCTGATCGAAGTGCGCATTCAACGCGTTCACGTCCATCCCGATCTGCTCATGGAAGGTCACGCCGATCGCATCGATCCGGACAAGTGGTCGCCATTGATCATGAGCTTCCAGAAGTTTTATGGACTCAGCGGACAGGTGCATCCGTCGCGACTCGCCGAGATACCGGAACGCGCGTACCGGAGCCCCGACATCGACCGCGCGGCACTGTCACGCTCAGTGGCCACAATGACCGATTGATGTACTGCGTGAAGGCCTAAAAGCCGTCGAAGGCTGAAGCGGGTCCAGCCCTCGACGGCCTGCGCTCACGAAGCGTTGCTGACGAGAACGAGCTTCTGGTTCACGAACTCCTTGATGCCGAGTTGGGACAATTCACGTCCGTAGCCCGAGCGTTTGACGCCGCCAAAAGGTAACTCGGGCGCAGTCGACGCAAAGCTGTTGATCCAGACGGCGCCCGTTTCGATACGCGAGGCCAGGGCTCTGGCGCGCTCGATATTCGCGGAATACACCACGCCGGCCAGGCCGAAGTGCGAGTCGTTGGCCAGCTCCACGATCTCGTCGTCGCTTTTGACGACGTAAATCTGCGCGACCGGCCCGAAGAATTCCTCGAAATAAGCCGGGTTGTCGCGCGTCACGTTGGTCAGGATAGTGGGCTCGAAGAAGTTGCCCGGACGATCGATCGGCTTGCCGCCCAGATGCAGCGTTGCACCGGCATCGACCGCGCGCTGGACCTGTTTGGCCAGACCCGCGCTTGCTTCGGGCGACGAAAGCGGCCCCAGCTTCGTTTCCTCCTCCATCGGGTCGCCGATCTTCACCTTCGCCATGGCCTCGGTGAAGCGGTTCAGAAACTCGTCGGCGATTTTTTCATGAAGCACGAAGCGCTTCGCGCAGATGCACTCCTGGCCGGCTATGTGCAGCCGCGAAAACACACCGGCCTCGACGGCCTTGTCGATATTCGCGTCTTCCAGCACGACGAAGACATCGTTGCCGCCCATTTCGAGCGTCGACTTTTTCAGGTGTTTGGCCGCCTGCGTGGCGATGGCCGCGCCCGCGCCTTCGGACCCGGTCATCGCCGCGCCCACGATCCGGTCATCGGCGATGATGTCCGCCACCTGGCTCGACGTGATGAACAGATTGGCCCACGCGCCCTTGGGCGCGCCCGCCTCGTTCACCAGTTCCTCGAACACCGTGGCGCAATGCGGCACGATGCTCGCGTGCTTGGAAACAACCGGATTGCCGGCCGCGAAGTTCGGCGCGAATACCCGCATCAACTGATAGTACGGGAAATTCCACGGCTCCACGACCATCATCACACCAAGCGGATGATGCTCGATCCAGGCTTCACCGAGCGCGGACTCGATCCTGATCGGCGCCAGAAAACCTTCGGCCTCGCGCGCGTAGAAGCGCGCTATTTCAGCGATGATCCACACTTCATCTCGTGCATCCGAGATCAGCTTGCCCATCTCCTGTACGCAGATTTTCGCGAGTTCCTCGGCTCGCGCGTCGATGAGATCGGCGAGGCGTTCCAGCACCTGCACGCGCTGCTGGATCGGCCCCTGCGCCCAGCTCGACTTGTAGAGCGCGTGGGCCGCGGACAATGCCGCCTCGATGTCGGCCTCGGTGTGATTGGGATAGGTCTTGATCAGTTTATTGGTCGTCGGGTTGACCGTTTGATATGCCATGACAGCTTCCTTCTGAAAGAGAGCAGACACCCCCCAACGCCGCCATTCGAAGACGGGCGCGGGCTGGTTCGGCGAAGTTGATCTGAACGTGACGGACATGCTGGGGAAGTCCCCGCCCGATCCGTCCGCCCGATAAAGGTAGGCTTCTTCTGCGATGTCTCAAACGTCAAATAAACAGCGATTTAGGCCGCACGGTGAGCAACTCAATCCAGCGCTTCGGCGGCGTCTGCATGAGGCCTTGCTTCCAGCCGCGCCATACGGCGCAGGACCTGAGGCGGCTGTCCGAATGCTCGCAGGAAGGCTCGCCGCATCTGGTCACGGTCGCTGAATCCGGTCTGACGGGCCACCACTTCGATCGGATGCCGGCTCTGCTCCATGAGATCGCGTGCGCCCTCGACCCTGAGCGTCTCGATTGCCTTAGCCGGCGATTGCCCCGTCTCCGCGAGAAAGGCGCGGCTGAACTGACGCGGGCTCAAATGCGCCGCCTCGGCGAGTTCGGCAACGGTAAGCGGCCGGTGCAGATTTTCCCGCGCATAAGTGAGCGCCGCCTGAATCCGGTCGGATTTCGGCGCGAGTTCCAGCAGCGTGGATATCTGCGATTGACCGCCCGTGCGGCGATGATAGATAACGAGTTCGCGCGCCACGGCCTTCGCAACGTCCACACCGAGGTCGCTCTCGATCATCGCGAGGCTGAGGTCGAGACCCGCGGCACCGCCGGCCGTCGTCCAGATCGGACCGTCGTTCGTGAAGATGCAATCCTGATCGAGCTTCACCGCGGGATACTGCGCCTGGAGCAGCGGCGCGTGCATCCAGTGCGTGGTAGCGTTGCGTCCGTCGAGGAGCCCTGCTTCGGCCAGCACGAACGCGCCGGTGGAAATCGCGGCAATCCGCCGATGCAAAGCCAGCGCGCCGCGAATGTACTCGATCAGGCCGGGTGGCGACGCTGTCGGGATCGTCGCGCCGCCGACGAACAGCGTGTGAAACGGCGTCGACGAAAATGGCTTGCTTTCCAGCATCATGCCGCAGGAGGTTTTTATTTTTCCTCCGGTCTCCGAAATAAAATGAAGCGCGTAAGGTGGCGTTTCGGTGACTGTGTTGGCAACCTCGAAGGCCATGACGATACTGAGCGCCATGATCGAATAATCCGGGTAGATCACAAACGCGACGTCACGCATGACCGTGTTTCCTCGAGAGGTGTACCGCGATGGCATGTTCTGTCCGGACGTCGACGTACCGCGTCCGTTTAATGATCTGAAGAGTGCGGCTTCGAGATGTTCGCGCCGTCTTTCGTGCGATGTTTTGCACAGCGATTTTTGCCGCGCAAGTGAAGCGTCCGCCGGAGTGTCGGGGTGATGAGCGAAGCGCTGGCTGTAATGTAGCGCCTCACCTTGCCGGCGAATATAATCTCAACCCGCAAGGGCTCTTGAGCGAGGTTCAGCAATGAAACGAGGGGAGTTCGACGATCTGGTGGCGTTCGCAACCATCGCCCGGACGCGCAGCTTCACGCGCGCAGCGGCAGATCTCGGTGTATCCCCCTCGGCCTTGAGCCACGCCATCAGAGGTCTGGAAGTGCGCGTGGGCGTGCAGTTGCTGGCGCGCACGACGCGAAGCGTCGCGCCAACGCCGGCAGGAGAACGACTGCTGCGCTCGCTCGAACCCGCACTCAGGGAAGTCGAAACCGGCCTTCACGCGTTGAGCGACTGGCGCGGCGACCCGTCCGGCTCGCTGCGCATCACCACCTTCCAGTTTGCCGCCTACACGGTGTTAGGGCCGGTCCTGCCGAAGTTCCTGCGCGAGAATCCGCGAGTTTCCGTCGAGGTCGACATCGACACGCGGCTGACCGATCTCGTCCGCGACGGTTTCGACGCTGGAATACGCTGGGGAAAGTCGGTCGCTCAGGATATGATCGCGGTCCGCGTCAGTCCCGACGCGCGCATGATCGTCGTTGGCGCGCCCTGCTATTTCGAGCGGCATCCGCGCCCGCAGACCCCCACCGATCTCGAACAGCACAACTGCATCAACTACCGTTTCAAGTCCACGGGCGGATATCTGCCGTGGAAATTCGAGCACGAGGGAAAAGAACTTCGCCCTCGCACGGAAGGTCAGCTGATTCTCGACGACGGCGAGCTCGGAGAAGACATGATTCTGGCCGGCGTGGGCCTCGGTTATATGCTCGAACCGCAAGCCATGCCCTACCTGAGCGCCGGGCGCCTCGTCCAGGTACTCGACGAGTTCTCACCGCCCCATCCGGGCTTGCACCTCTACTATCCCAGCCGGCAGGTCACGCCTGCACTGCGGGCACTGATCGACGCACTCAGACTGAAAGAACGCGATCCACCGTTGCCGCCCTGGAGTGTGCGCCCCTGTGACATCGAACCCGATCCTGATGACGAATAAACGTGTTCGGTAAGGTGTTCGGTATCCCGCAGCGCCGCAGCGTGTGCGACCAATATAATTCACGCATCAAGGGCTCTGGAACGAGGTTCAGCAATGAAGCGAGGTCAGCTCGACGATCTCCTGGCGTTCGCCACGATCGCCCGTGTCCGCAGTTTCAGGCGCGCGGCCGCCGAGCTCAACGTCTCACCGTCTGCGCTGAGCCATACCATGCGATCTCTCGAGACGCGCCTCGGGGTGCGCCTGCTTGCGCGCACAACGAGAAGCGTCGCGCCCACGCCGGCAGGCGAGCGCTTGCTGGAATCCGTCGAATCCGCTCTGGAACAGGTCGAGTCCGGGCTTGGGGCGATGGGACAGTGGCGCGGCGACCCGGCAGGCGCCATCAGAATCACTACAGCGCACTATGCCGCCCATCACATCCTGGCGCCTGCCCTGCCCGCGTTCCTTCGCGAGAATCCGCGAATCACCGTCGAGATCTGCGTTGAAGGCCGGCTCGCCGATCTCGTTCGCGACGGCTTCGATGCGGGAATACGGTGGGGAGAAATCGTCGAGCAGGATATGGTCGCTGTCCGCATAGGGCCGAACACGCGCCTGATCATGGTCGGCGCGCCGGACTATTTCGAACGGCACCCGCGCCCGCAGTCGCCCGCCGATCTGGAACGTCACAATTGCATCAACTACCGCAACGTCAGCAGCGGCGGCACTTTTCCGTGGACGCTTCAGCGTGCCGACGGCAAAGAAGTTCGCGGCCGCGCCGACGGTCAACTCGTTATCGCCGATGCGCCCGATCTCGCGGTCACCCTGATTCTCGCGGGCGCCGGATTGGGCATGGTGCTCGAAGAACAGGCCGCGCCGCACGTGGCGGCCGGACGACTCGTTCACGTGCTCAAGGACTTGTGCGTGCCGTTCGGCGGGCTGCATATCTACTATCCGAGCCGGCACGTATCGCCTGCCTTGCGGGCACTCGTCGACAGGCTGAAATGGAAGCCCTCCGACGAGCCCGAAGCCTGAGGCACACGAAGCAAAAACGCCCGCTCTCGCAGGGCGCGCGCGCCGTGTCCTGAATCGCGGCGTATACGACATTTGAAAGTGCGGGCTGCAAGCGTAGTTTCTCTCCATCGGCTCAATCACGAGCCTCTCACGACGGAGAAACACGATGAGCAGTCCCTCCTCCAAGGGCGTCGCCCTGATTACCGGTGCCTCTGCCGGCATCGGTGCGATCTACGCCGATCGCCTCGCCAAACGTGGTTACGATCTGATCCTGGTCGCTCGCAACGAGCAGCGGCTGAACGAGGCCGCCGCGCAGTTGCGCGCTAAAACCGGCGTCCAGGTAACCCCGCTGCCGGTCGATCTGAACGACAAGGCCGGTCTCGCCAAAGTCGAAGCGGTGCTGCGCGACGACCCGAGTATCACGATGCTGGTCAACAATGCCGGCGTCGGGTCCGTTGCCTCGATCCTGCAAGCCGACGTCGACAAGATGCAGGCCATGATCGAGCTGAACGTCACGGCTCTGACGCGTCTGACCTACGCGGTCGCTCCCGCTTTCGTGGCGCGCGGCAAAGGCACCATCGTCAATATTTCCTCGGTGGTGGGCATTGCCGTGGAAAACCTGAACGGCGTCTACAGCGCGTCGAAATCGTATGTCCTGAGCTTTGGCCATTCGCTGCAAAAAGATCTGGCCGACAAGGGCGTGCGCATTCAGACCGTTCTGCCCGGCGCCACCGCGACGGAGTTCTGGGACGTTGCCGGCTACGCGCCGCAGAAGACCTCCGAGATCACCATGCAGGCGGCGGATCTCGTCGACGCAGCGCTGGCCGGTCTCGACGCAGGCGAACTGGTGACTATTCCAGGCCTTCACGAAACCGAGGCATGGACTCGCTGGGAGCAGGAACGACGCGACATGTCCGCGAAATTCCGCAACCCGAAACCCGCGCCGCACTACCGGATTGCGTGACGGGTGACCTGCGAGGTGACCCAGGCGTCGCCTGACTGGTAGCGCTGTTAATCCCGAATCAAATCCATTTTTCCAGCAGAAGCAACGGCGCGCTCATGCACAAGCTCATGTACCCGTAGGCGCCGCTGCTCCAGCATGCTCAATGAAAAGGTGATCTCATGTCCAAAGGCAAAGTTCTCGTCGTGATGTCCAGCGCCAATGCGCTCGATCTGAAAGACGGCAAGACCTACTCGACCGGCTACTACCTGAACGAGTTCGTCGTGCCGTATCGCAAACTGGTCGCGGCCGGTTATGAACCGGTTATCGCCAATCCGAAAGGCGACCGTCCGGTGATGGACGCCAACTCCAATCACGCCATGTTCTTCGGCGGCGACGACTCGGCTCGCGCGGACGCGCTCAAGTTCGCGGAAGGCCTCGATCTGCTCGAGCGTCCGAAAACGCTGGCCGCGGTGCTTGCGGAAGGCACGGATGGCTACGCCGGCCTGTTCATTCCGGGCGGCCACGCGCCGATGGTCGACCTGCTGAAGGACAGAAACCTCGGCAAGATTCTGACGCAATTCCACGAGAGCGGCCGTCCGACCGGCATTGTCTGCCACGGCCCGATCGTGCTGCTTTCCGCTCTGGCGGATCCCGATGCCTTCATCGCGTCGATGATCGCCGGTGACGGCAAGGCGAGTTCGCTCAACACCGGCTGGCCTTACGCCGGCTACCGCCTGACCGTCTTCGCGACCGGCGAGGAACAGGCGCTCGAAGGCCCGAGCGGTCTCGGCGGCCACGTCCAGTACTATCCCGTCAACGCATTGGCCGAGGCCGGCGCGCGCGTCGAGACCATCGCGAACTGGCATCCCAACGTGGTGGTCGATCGCGAACTGATCACCGGACAGCAGCCGATGTCGGCACCGGCATTCGGCGACGCTCTGGTGGCGAAGCTCGACGAATACGCTCGCCGCTAACGAAATCCGGGCTGGTGTCACACGCCGGCTACTACAGTGGCAAAGTAGCCGGTGAATGACAGCCAGCCGCCTGAATAACCCCGAGAGAGGTCGAAATGAAGAGTGCCGTTATTATCGGTGTCGGTCCGGAGAACGGACTTGGTGGAGCCTTGTGCAAACGGGCTGCCGCCGGGGGCTATTACGTGTTCGTCGTTGGCCGCACCCAGGAACGGCTCGACGGGGTCGCTCAGGCAATCCGGTCCGCCGGCGGTCAGGCGAAAGCCATCGTCGCCGATGTGACTCAGGAGCAGGATGTCGTCAGCCTCTTCGATCAGGTGATGGCACCGGGCGCGCCGATCGACGCGCCCGACCTCGTCGTGTACAACGTCGGCAACAATCGACGGATCGACTTCCGCGAAATGTCGCTCGCGGATTTCGAGAGCTTCATGCGCACTGGCCCGATCGGCGCATTTCTCCTCGGCCGCGAAGTCGCGCGGCGGATCGTGCCGCTTGGACGGGGAACACTCATCTTTACCGGCGCCTCGGCGAGCCTGAGAGGCAGACCGGGCTTCGGCCACTTCGCCGCATCGAAAGCCGGCGTGCGCATGCTTTCGCAGAGCATGGCACGGGAATACGGCCCACAAGGTCTGCACGTTGCTCACGTTCTCGTCGACGGCGGTATCGACGGTGAGCGGCTAAGAACGATGTATCCCAATGCCGTGACCGAACGCGGCGAGGATGGACTCCTGCGGCCCGAGGCCATCGCCGACGCCTATTGGCTCATTCACACGCAACAACGCTCTGCATGGACCCAGGAACTGGATCTGCGCCCGTTCGCGGAACAGTTCTAGCGCGCATCAACCGCGCGCCCATTCGGCGCGCTCAGACGGGCACCTCCTGCCCGTAGTGCTCATCGCGCAGCAGGCCCAGCAACTTCCTGACGTCCGCGCGATTCGCCTTCGCTGCCGAGACGAACGCGCAGTACGGATGTCCTAGCGAAACCGATGTCGGCGTCAAGGCGATGAGTCGTCCCGCTTCGAGATCGGCACGCGCCATGACGCGCTGGCCGAGCGCCACGCCCCAGCCGAGGCGCGCGGTGGAAATGGCGAGACTCGACAGGCCCACGCGCCGTCCGCGTGACGCATCCGGCTGAAAATCGCTGCCCGTCGCGGCGAACCAGTCGCCCCATGTCGGGTGCGACGCGTAATTCGATCCCCAGTTGGTATGGATAAACATGCTCTCGTGAATCCGGGAAAGATCGAACTCGTCATTGCCATGCGTGTACCAGAACTCGGGCGCACAAACGGGCATGACCTCATCGTGGACGAGCGGCGTCACCTGCAGTGACGGATAGTGATACGCGCCATAGCTGACCCGGACATCGATGTCGTGCCGGCCCATATCGACGGGATCGTCTTCGACGCGCACGTCGATAGCCATTTGCGGAAACACGCGCAGCAAGTCGGAGAGCTTCGGCGCGAGCCATGAGTCGGCGAGCGAGAAAGGCGCGCTCACCACCAGCCGGAGGCGCATTTCCCCTTCGACGATGCGCTCGGTCATCGCCGCAATGTCGTTCAACGCGCGCGACGTTTGCGGATAGATCGCCCTTCCCGCGTCGGTCAGCGTGATCCGGTTGCCGGTCCGTATGAATAGCTGCTTGCCGAGAAAGTCTTCGAGGTTGCGGATCTGCTGGCTAACCGCAGCGGCAGAAACGCCCAGTTCGATGGCCGCCGCGGCGAAGCCTCCGGTTCGTGCTGCCACTTCGAAGGCCTTGACTGCATTCAACGGGGGAAGTCGCGACATTGGGTTGTCCCAGCAGAAGATTTTCTAGGGCAAGCCTAACAATTTAGACCGTTGAAGAACAGTTTTTTTCACGTTAATTTGCTTGCACGAGTTCGATAAACAAAACAGTGAGGAGCAAAAACATGCGAGACATTCTCGACCTTGACCGTTATCCGCTGGACCAGGAAAACAGCGCGGCGTGGAAGCAACTGGTCGAACGGTGCAGTCATGAACTGGCTGCCAACGGCATGTTCAACCTCGACAATCTTCTGCGGCCCGGCGTCGCCGACATGGCTGCCGCCGAAATTCGTCCGGTCATGGCCGCGAGTTCGTATCAGCACAAGCGTCTGCACAACATCTATTTCAAGCCCGAGATTCCGGAACTCTATGCAGGTCATCCGGCGCTGCGTCAGGTCGAAACCGTGAGTCACACGCTTTGCGGCGATCAGATTCCGGGAAGCATCGTATTGGCCATCTACGAATACCGGCCCCTCGCGCGCTTTCTCGCCGCGGCAATGGGCAAGAGCGCGCTCTATGTGATGAAAGACCCATTGGCGCGGGCTAACGTGATGTCATACCGGGAAGGAGAAACACTGAACTGGCATTTCGACCGCTCTGAGTTCACCACCACGCTATTGCTGCAAGCCCCTGAGGCCGGCGGCGAATTCGAATACCGCTCCGATCTGCGCGGCGACGACGATCCCAATTACGACGGCGTGGCGCGTCTGCTGGAAGGCAACGATCCGCAGGTGAAGCGCCTCAAGCTCAAAGCCGGCAACCTGAACGTCTTTAGAGGGAAGAACACCGCGCACCGCGTCACGACGGTCAAGGGCAATACCGACCGACTGATTGCCGTGTTCTCTTACTACGAGAAGCCGGACGTCATGTTCTCCGCCGACGAGAGAACCGGATTCTATGGCCGTGCCGCCTGAATCACGCTTTGAAATAACCGCCAGCGCAGGACAACTTTTTCGGGGATATCGAATGAACTTCAAGCGTGCTTTTACCCGCGCAGTCTGCAGCTTCGCCGTTCTGGCGGTAAGCGGAACGGTTGCCGAACCGGTCTTCGCCAAAGACTGGACCTCCGTCACGATTGCAACGGAGGCCGCCTACGAACCCTGGAACATGACACTGCCTGGCGGCAAGATCAGCGGATTCGAGCCCGAACTCATGCAGAACCTTTGCGAGCGCATCAAGCTCGAATGCAAGCTCACCGCGCAGGACTGGGACGGAATGATTCCGGGCCTTCGCGCGGGCAAATTCGACGTATTGATGGACGCCATCATGGTCACGCCCGAGCGGGAAAGAGCAGTTGCATTCACGCGGCCTTATGCGTCGACACCCGGCGCCTTCGTTGCGACCGATCCTCGCCTGCTTGCGTCGCTCGGCGGCAATGGCAACGTGGTGAAACTCACCGGAGACCCGAAAGCCGACAAGGCATTTGTCGATCAACTTCGTGTCGCGTTGAAGGGAAAGACAATCGGCATTCAGGTCGGCACCGCCTACACGGATTTCATCAAGAAGAACTTCAGCGATATCGCGACGGTTCGCGAATACAAGAAATCGCCGGAGCGGGACATGGATCTGCTGATGGGCCGCGTCGACATCGCATTCGACGACGTCACGTATTTCACGTCCGTACTCAATCAGCCTGAAAACAAAAAGCTGGTTTTCGTCGGCCCCAAAATTGGCGGCTCGATCTGGGGCCCGGGAGAAGCACTGGCGTTCCGCAAGGAAGACGCCGAACTGAAATCGAAGTTCGACGCCGCGCTCTCCGGCGCGCTCGCCGACGGCACGGTCCGAAAGCTCTCGCAGAAGTGGTTCAAGACCGATATCCAGCCATAAAGTCGAACACGGCGGCCCGGCAAGTCAGTGGTAAGTCGTTGTGGAAGCCTGTAGCCGGGTCAGCACGCCACGCTGGAAGCGGAACCAGCCCTGCGAACTCTGCATGACCACTTCGTCGCCTTGCCAGAACACGCGTTTGACTGTCATGCGCCTGTCGATGTGCTGAATCACGGGCGGACGTTGACGAAAATCGTAGAGCACGGGGCCGGTCTCCGTTTGCACGAGCATCCGTTTCACGCGCTCACCGGAATCGCCGATATCGTCGAAATGCGTGAGCGTGCGGGAATCGAAACGGTCGAAAGCGAGATCGTCGAGTTTGCCGACGAAATTACGATCGGCGTGTTCGAATTGCAGCGTTCCCGCCGACGTGGCGATCGGCCCCGCCGCACTGCTTTGCGCATGAGCCTGAAAAGAAGGCATAAAGCAGGCACCAGTCAACAAGGCAATCAACAGTTGTCTCATGTTTTCTTTTTTGCAATCGTTTTCAAAGGGGCATTATCGTCAATTCGACGAAAACCGTCGAATGGGCGGAGTCGGCATGCACGCACTACAGTGACATTCTGCATGCTCGTGCTGTGTCGCTGAAAGCATGGATAGTGGCGCATCCTGCCTTTTTGTAGCGCTTAAGATCGATCACACACGATGCCGCGCGCCTTAGCGTAGCTCACAGCCGATTGCCCGCCCTTCGGGGTGCGCCGCAGAACTTCGCATCGACTCACAGCACGACGGCACCATGAAAGAAAATGTCTCGACCGTGATGGACATCTCGCGCTGGGTTGCCGCCCTGCTCGTCGTGGCAAACCATGCACGAAGCCTGATCCTCGCCGATTTCGGCGAAGTGCAGAACAAAACCCTCTTCAACAAGGCACTTTACCTCGTCACGGGCCTCGGCCACGAAGCCGTGGTGGTGTTCTTCGTCATCAGCGGGTTCCTGGTCGGCGGTCTCACGCTCGACCGCTGGCAGGCGCGCGGTCCGGACCTGCGCTCCTACGCGTCGGCACGCACGAGCCGCATTTACACCACGCTCATACCCGCGCTGCTCGTCGGTGCGGCGCTCGATTTCATCGGCTCGCACTGGGTCAATGCTAGCGCGCTCTACAGTTCGGTCTCGCCGTATCACATCGCCTCGATCAATTACGCGCTCGACTCGGCCATGACCTTGCCGACCTTCTTCGGCAATCTTTTCATGATGCAAGGCACGTTGACGCCGCCACTCGGCAGTAATGGCGCATTGTGGAGCCTCGCTTACGAATGGTGGTACTACTGCATCTTCGCCGGCATCGCGGCGGCCATGACAGGACGCGGCAATCTCACCACGAGGACGCGCTACGCGTATGGCGCCGTGGCCTTGCTGATCGCGCTTCTATTGCCTTACGCCATCGTGTTGTGGGGCGCGATCTGGGTGCTCGGCATTGTCACCCACCGCTGGATCCGCTCGACGGCGTGGCGGCCCGCGCCGCTCGCCGGCTTCGCGTGCTTTATCGCCGCGCTCGTCGTCTCGCGGATCAGTCACAACGTGGCGGCGATCGAAAACAGCCTGAGCGGCGCATTCCTGCGCGATCTGCTGCTGGGCCTCTGCTATTGCGTGGCACTGGCCAGTTCGAGCCGCCTGAAGCAGCCTGTTCTGTCGGTGCGTTTTGCGCGCTGGCATCAGGAACTGGCGCAGTTTTCCTATACGACTTACCTCTTCCATCTGCCTGCGCTGGTTCTTCTGTGCGCCGCGCTTTATCAACTGGCCGGCTGGCCGCTTGCGCAACAGCCGGACGGCGCGGGCATTGCCTATCTGACGGGCGCGATTCTGCTCACCTGCCTCTACTGCTTCGCCATGTCGACGGTAACGGAACGTTATACGCCGAACGTCAGGCGAAAACTCGACACATTGCTGACATGGGCGTCGCCCCGCAGCGGACTGTCACGCGCCCGCGCACCGGAAGCGTGATGAGTTTCATCGGAAACACACCGCTTTTAGCCGGCGGATTTCCCGAACCAACATCGTGACGGTCGCCGCTCACGCATCACACCTGGGAGGGTGATATGTCGCCAGGCGCATTCCGCTTTTTTCTTGCAACCGTAGTACTAGTCTTTCACTACAGCAGTTTCGGCGTGGGACACACGCCGGTGTATCTGTTTTTTGCACTGAGCGGCTATTGGGTTTATTCGATGTGGACGCACAAATACGAGTCCACGCGCGACCCGTACGTTACCTTCATGATCTCGCGCATCTGGCGCCTTGCACCCGTTTTTCTGTTGTGCAGTTTCATCGCACTGGCCATCACGATGATCCTGCCGCTCATCGTGACACCGCAAGTTCCTTTCGCCACGATCGACGCCCGTGCATGGGTGTCGAGTCTGCTGATTCTCGGCTATAACACCGCGAGCGGCGTGCCGCTCACGCCTGCCTGGTCGCTCGATATCGAATTGCAGTTCTATTTCGTCGCGCCGCTCGTGATCGTGCTATTGCAAAAGCGGCCCGCACTCGCCGTCGGCGTATGTCTCGCGGTCAGCGCCGCCTCGATCACGCTGTTTTACGACCGCGCATTCATGTCCTATCTGCCGTGGTTCGTCGCCGGCATTCTCACCGCGAAATACCCTGCGCTGAAGCCCGCAAAACCGCTCGCCTTGGGCTCCGGTGCAGTCACCCTGCTCACCATCGCCGTCTTTGCCGCCGTCCCCGCATTGCGGCCCGTCCTGTTCGGCGGCGCGCATCATTCTGCGCTTTACGCGGACTACAACCCGCTGCTCAATATCGGCCTGGCCGTGCTTGCGCTGCCGTTCGCATTCGCCACGGTGTCGGTTCGCAGCAGCCGCTTCGATCGTTTTCTCTCCGACGCCTCGTACTCGCTCTATCTGGTTCACTGGTTGCCGCTGCTTTTTCTTTCGCATTACGCCACGCAATTGGGCGGCCTGCCTGCACCGACGCGAGTGCTGGTCACCGTGCCTGTCGTCGCCCTGTCTTTTGTCTTGTCGGCCGCGATTACGCAGTACGTGGACCGGCCGTGCAGCCGTGTGCGCGAGCGCTTCGTCAAGCAGCGCCGCACCGCCGAACGGCCCGCGCCCGTCGGCGTGACTTACTGAGCCGACGCGCTTATTTCGGTGCCGCGACGAACCGCAAACGGCCCCACAGGTTCGGCGTCAGTTCGGCTTCGCCCGGCAAATCGCTGAGTAGCCCACTCGCCTTGTTCGACCAGTACGCGCGCTGCAGAGTCTGGAATCCGTTGCCGCGCAATACGCCGATATCTCCGGAAATCGTGCTGCCTGGGGTTGCGGCAAGATTCAGCACCTTGAGCGGCACGTCGATCCTGATGAGCGCCTGAGCCGGCGTGCCGTCGCTTTTCGCCGGTTCCTGCGTAAGCGTGACGGCGACCTTGTCACTCACATTGTCCATCCGGTCGAAATGGATCGTACGTAGCGGCGAACTGAACGTGGCCGGCGTGGAGCCGCGCGATGACGCAACCGGCTGATACAGCATCGCAACCGTCTGATCGCGCACGCGCGACACCACCAGCCGTTCGTCACCCGCAGCCGCTGTCGTGCGCCCCGGCGTGGCTTTCGGATCGGTGGCGAGCATGAGGTCGATGCCGCCGCCCGTGGTGAACAGGTTCTGCAAGGACTCGCCGCTGTTGTTGAGCAGATTGGCGTCGTCGGTTCTGACGGCAATGAGCAGACGGTCGCCAGCTATCGCGAGCGCGGCGCGCGTTTCCACGCTGGTATGCCCCCAATCGCCGGACTGCACGTCGCGCGTGTCGATCTTTGCCCACTGGGTTGTCGCGTCCGGCCAATTGGTTGGCACGGCGCCCGCATTAGACGAGCTCGCGCGATACGCCACGTCCAGCGTGGTCGTCTTCGCATCGGGACGATAGCTACTGCTTGCCTGTTTCTGTGCGGCGATCAGGTCGTTCGCACTGAGCGTCAACGAAGAATCGGGCAGCCGCTTGATGCCCTCCAGTCCCGCCACCTTGATGAGCGGTGAACCGGTGCCGGCCTGCAAATAGACGTTGCCGTCCGCAGTCCGCATCAGCATCGGATGAAAACACTCGTATTGCAGACTCATTGCACTCAGGTCCATGCCGCGCGTTGCCGTGACCGGCGGCGCGGCAGTCGCCAGACGCGCGTCCTTGAAAAGAGTCGCGACGAATAGTCCGTCGATGGTGAAGAGGTACAGGTTGCCCTGATTGCCGTTGATTGCCCACAATTGCCCCGCATCGGATGGCGCGGGCGCGTCGATCGGATTGCCGAGCACACGTGTCGTGCCGACGAGTTCGCCGGGAAACTCCGGCACCGCGGATTGATGCGACGCGTGCAGCCCAGGCCACACACTCGGATACGACCACATCGGCTTACCGTTGCGGGTTCCGCCCACGCTCTCGGCGGCAAACGGCGCGGGCGGCGTGGTGAACACGGCCCAGCCGCCGCGTCCCACGAGCATCTGACCGCCGCCCGTGCTGACCGGCAACTGCATGTTCGTCGCCAGTATCTTCGGATGCGCGACGTCGTACTGAGGGACGCCGTTCGCTCCGAGTCCGCTTGCGGAAATCACCGCGGCGGTGTCGCCGTAATACGTGATCGCGAAAGACAGATCGTCGAGCACGGTCACGTTGCCCGCATACGTCTTGTCCCCTTTGGCGTAATTCTTTAGCGCAATGAAGGCGACCTCGTCGGGGTCTACGCGTCCATTGCCGTTCGTATCGCGCCAGACGAAGATCATCGGCCGGGTGAGCGGATCGATGCCGCGAGGCATGCGCGAACGCATGGCCGGTTGCAGAAAGACCGGTAGCAGCTTGCCGGTGGCGTCGAGCGTGCTGCCGGCCGCGGCAATCGGCCGCGCGGTCTGATCCTTCCCGACATGCCACAGCATGACACTCGGGCGTCCCGACACCTGGGCACTGTGCGCGTTAGTCAGAAACAGCTGGCCGTTGCGATACAGGGGATACTCAGGCATACCGCCGGTATCGACGCCATTCAGCCCTGTCGAGTCGTCCTCCGTGCGGTAAAGAATGGCGTCCGGTGTGCTCGAGCCGGCCTGCCAGTTCAAACGGAAACTCATTGCACCTGCGTCGTCCGCGTAAAAAAAGCGGCTACTGTCGCGCGGATCCAGCGTGCCGCCGCCACCGTATTGCGGCGGCCCATACAACGCGCGAACGAATCGGCCGGTCGTTGCATCCCACACGCTCACGCGTTTCGGTGTCTTGTCGTTCTCCGCAACCCAGAGTTTGCCGGTGCCGTCGATACTGATTCCGGCGGGATGATTCATATGCGCCGGATCGTAGACACCGGTTTTCGGTGCACCGGGCTGCCCGATTGCGCGCACGAGTTTGCCGTCCGCCGAGAACACCTTGACCTGATGGCTTTGTCCCCAGTCGCTGATGTAGACGTTGCCCGCGGTGTCGAGCGTGATGCCGTGCGGGTCTTCGAGACCGGTGGCAATGACGGTTTGCGGCGACGATAGCCGCACCGTGTCGCTACGCGTCACGTCCATGCGCACGAGTTGCTGACCCGATAGCGCGAGGAGCCGGCCGCGCGAATCGAAGGCGAGTCCGCGCGGGTCTCGCAGCGGCAGACTTTGCAAAACGCTATGACGCTCTGCGTCCACGAAAAGAAGCTGATTCGCGCCGCGCAGCGCGACCACGACGAGTCCGTTGTAAGCGGCGAGACCCGCCACCGCTTCGGCGCGCTCGGGATAGGAAGGATCGGCGGCAGGTCGCGGCGGCGCGGCGGGAAACTCGATCTGATACGGCTTCTGCATGACCGGCGTATCTTCGCCCGATCCCAGGCGACTGTCGGCAGGCGCCTGGCGCTCCTTAGACATCAAGGCATTCAGCCTCAGTTCGCCCGTCTTGTCGTTATGCTGGTCACCGCTCCACGACGACGCCGCGTACGCATAAACGCCGGCCACGGCATGCGGTCCGGTGTCGCGCGCGAGTTGCGTGGCGCCCGTCCAGACACCGCCAATCCACAATTGCCCCCAGATCTTGCGTCCGGAAAGATCGAGCCAGGCCAGCCCGCTGCCGCCCTCGGACACATAGCTGCCGACGAGTACCTGTCCCTGCGCACCGTCCGAAGGACCGGGCCGTTTTGGCGCGGCGCCGGGCGGCACGAAAAGTACGGTGGAAGGCGCGGAGTGATTCGCGAGCCATTCGCTGCTGCGATCCGCGGTTTTCCACGGCGGGCGCCCTTCATCGTAGGGATTGAGTTCGTATTGAAGCTTGAGCGCGGGACGCACGAGTCCTCTTACCCGATACGTACCCGGCGCGACGATGCGCCCGGGAATATGGTACTGCCCGTGCGCGGCCGCATCGTTGTCGCGGCCCAGGTCGTCGAGCCCGTCCCACCACGCGGTATTGTTGCCGGCCGGAAAAGGCTGTTCGCTGACCAGATTGCGAACCCGCGTCCCGTCCTGCTTTTCGATGACCAGCGTCACGTAGCCCGGTTGCGATAGCGTGAAATGAATCGCGATAGGCGGATGCGCAGCGGGGTTTTGTGTCTGCGCAGCAAGGCCTTGCGTGAGCAGGACGCCGCCCAGCCACAGCGCGAATAGCCGCAGCAACACTTTCATCTGCGCCCGCGCAGATGCCGCGTGAAATGACAGTGCGGCAAGCAAGCGCTCATTTCATTCTGCCGAAATGCATGACAGCGAGGATCACATACACCGTGATCGAAACGACCGGACTGATCGAGGAAAAAATCACCACGCGCGAAATGGAATCGATCGACATGAAACACAGCAATATCGCCTGACAGCCGAGCGTCACGACGACCTGAATCCACGAAGGCGCAATCCACGCTCTCGACATGTTCAGCGAATACAGCAGGCCTTCGATCACATAGAGCGACGCCGAGCCGAGAATCAGCAATAACTCCGTATTCAGGCCACTATATTTCCCGCCCAGTATGCTCAGAATGGCGGTGGGAAACAGCAACGCCGTGCCGAGAAAGAGTGCGATGATGACCAGAAACAGCGATACGAACAGCAGGTACATGCGCCGCATTTCCGCCTTCTCTTTCAGAACGGAAAAACGCGGCATGAGAATGTTCGAGAACACCGATTGCGCGACCACCAGCAAGGCGGAAATGCGCCCTAATGCGCCGAGTTGCGCCACCTGCACCGCACTGCCGAAATAGCCCAATAGAAAGACGTTCAGTTGCCCCTGAATGCAGAAATAGATGGAGGCCGGCGCCTGTCTTCTCGCCACTCTCGAGAACTCCTGCCTGACCTCCGCCACCGCCACGCCTTCGTCCTTATCCTGCAACCCATAAAGGCGTCTCACCCTGTATGCCTGGAAAATCATCGCGGCGAGCGCGGCCAGCAATGCGGTGGCCGCATGGGGAGAGACGAGAATCAGCGAAAGAACGACGAGACGCAGCAGCGCGCCGGAGATCGTCATCTTCTGCAATGCGCCGAGGTTCTGCTCGAGTTTGGGCAGAACCGCCATGAGATCGAAATTCAGCTGGAAGAACGTGATGAGCACGACGATCGTCATGATGATCAACGACGTCGTCCACGTCGATTGCGACCGGCTCAGCAGCAGCAGGCCGGCTGCAAAGATGACGAGCCCGAAGACGATGAAAAAACGGGTCCGCGTCTGGAATGCGACCGCAAAAACGCTATTGATCTTGGCGCGATCGGGCCACAAACGGCCGGCCACGCTCATCAGGGCGGCGCCCACGCCGATATCGCACAACACGCTGCCCGCGCCGACCAGCGTCACGGCAATCGTGTACCACGCGTATTCGTGCACCGAGAGCGTTCTGATGACGAAGATGCCGCAAAGAAAATTGATGCCCTGAAGCAATGCTTCGCGCGAAAAGAACTTGGCGAGAAAAACGTAAATTCCGCCTGCTTTTCCGGCAGCGGGTTGGCGCCCGGCGAGCAAGCCGTCTGCCCCTGCTTCTGCGGCGACGTCAGGGGTTTGAGTCATAGAGAGGGAGTTCCGCTACGAAGCAGGATTGAACACATTCGACTACTCCGGTCACATTGAAACCCGGAGCCGGCAGAGTGCCGAAGTACCCGGCATGATCGCCTGGATCGGCCTGCTTCGAATGTTCGCTCGCGCACCGTGTTCCCGAGAACCGGTTCGAAGCGCTCTACTGCGCGGACCACTGCGCCAGTCAATCCTGCTCCACGGTCGCGATCAGTTCCCGGATCATGCGATCGAGGTTGTATCGCCCAACGTTTTCGAGGCCTGCGCGACGCATGCCTTCGAAATCGGCGGAAGCAATGGTCTCGGCCGCGGCCACGGTATTGTCCGGATCGATATATTGCGCGGCGGTGCCGCCCACTTCCTGCATCGGACCGACGTCGGAAGCGAACACCGGACAGCCGCACGCCTGCGCTTCGATCACGGGCCAGCCGAATCCTTCGTTGCGCGACGTGAAGATAAAACCCTGCGATCCCGAATACAGCGCATTGAGCAATTCCATCGGCGCATTTTGGAACGAATGGACTCGCGCATGCAGCGCACCTTGCGTCATGACGTCCGTCATTTCCGGATTCGGCGGCGGACCGACGAACATCAGATGCGCGTCGGCAAACGCGGGCGTTTTCAGAAGCTCGGCGAAAATGCGTACTACGGCCGTGCGATTCTTGCGCGGATGGTCCGAGCCCACGTGAAGAAAGTACGTCTTACCGTCGAGAAAACTCAATCCGTACGAGTCGAGTACTTCGCGCCACGCCGGGTCGCGGGCGAACTTGCTATGCAGTGCCTGACGGATCACGGTGGTCTTTTCGGTCAGATCGGGACGCAGCCCGATCAGATCGGAGCGCGTGAAATCCGACACGCAAATGATCTTCCGCGCGCGCGCCATGCCGCGCAGAATCAGCGCCTGAAACACCTTGCCGGTCGGGCTGGTGCGCCAACCGCCAATCAGGCCACGCGCCGCGCGAATCGCAATTACGTCATGGCACGTAATGCTGCTCGTCTTGCGCGGCAACCAGAACATATACATGCCGTTGGAGTGATCGCAGATATGCGTGCGGTCGAAATGCCGTGCCTGCCGGCTCAGCGAAAGCGGAAAAATGATGAACTTGTCGACATACGCCACCCATTTCGCCACGCCCACCGGGTTCTTCGATCGCGACAGCAATACGGATTTGGGCGCCGTCAGTTCGACGTCGATTCCGGCATCGCGGCAACCTTTCAGGAGCATTTGTGCATAGGCCTGCATGCTCTTGATGTCATCCGCTGGATAATTTCCGACTAGTAGAAGCTTCATCTCGATACCTCCCCTGCATGGCGATAGACGACGGTCCGCGCGGGCAGTGCCGGGCGAATGGAACACAAAGCGAGGCCAAGCACGATGTAGCCGAATGCATTGGCGCTCACCTGACCACTGATGGGCCAGGACGACATGCCGTAAGCCGCGGTCGCCCAAAGCATCATCGGCAATGTTTCACCGAGCCGCGTCAGGCGGCTGACACTTCTGGCCAGACCCAGACTGAAAATCGTGCATTTGATCAGGAGCCACGCAAAACCGACAAAACCCATTTCCAGCAGCACGCGCGCCGGCTCCGACTCCGCGAGTTCGAAAGTTCTTTCGCCGGTCAACAGAACGGAACCCGCGTTGGTTCCCGCACCGAGACCGTGACCAATGAAATTGATGTCCTTGCGTGAAGCCGGTTCGCCGAGCAGCTCCGTCTCGATGCGCCCCATCACGTCCTCCTGGGCGGCGGCATCCGAGAAGCGCTCCTGCGTGGCGACCAGTGCGTCGCTGAAAATAAACAGCGTGGCGCACAGTGCGAGCACGGCGATTAGCGTCTTCGCAATGGCAAACACCAGCGCCTTGCCCGACTTCGCACCGGCAAAACTGCCGACGGTCTGAATGGCCAGCAATGCGCCGAAGAACATGATCGACGCGCGCGATCCGCTGATCAGCGTGCCGACCGACACCGCGAAGAAAGCCACCATGGCAAACCACTTGCGCCGGTACAGTGCTTTGCCGTTCCACACCGTACTCATCGCGAACGGCGCCACGGCCGCGATAAAGCAGGCGTAGCCCATCGTGAAGGTGAACGTGCCGCTCACACGCACGATGTCCGCGGAAACACGGAAGATTTCCTCTTCGTCCGTATCCGGCTGCACGTTCAGCGGCGAAGACGGCGCCGAGAAGTGCTGCATCACGGCGAGCGGCAACATCAGCACACTCAGCGCGATCATCAGCCTGATCACTTTCACCACTTCGCCGGTGGACAAGGAACACGCCATGGCGAGCGCGAACCATAAATAGAGCAGCCAGAACCTCAGGCCGAGAAAATAGAGCACCAGCGGCCCCTGCACGACGACGAGTTGCAGCGCCCCCCACATCAGCACGCAGAACGACCACAGCACGAGACATTGTGTGAGCAGCGGCATCGCGCTATAGCGATGAAGCGCGGCTGCACGCAACACCAGCACGATAGCCGCGAGATCGCGCAAGGCCAGCAGCGGGCTGCTCAGCGACGGCACGAACCATTTGCGCACCGCGCCCTCGCACACCGCCACGAGAATGACGAAAACGACCAGCTTGAAGTCCAGACTCAGCGGCTGGCTCGATGCACGCGCAACAACCGACGCTTCCGCAATCCGCGCCGTCATGCCAGCGTCCCGGCGATCAGGTCCGACACACGGCTCCTGTACGCGCGCCACGTGAAATGTCCCGCGGCCTTCAGCGCGCACGGCGAAGCATGGCGGATCGCCTGGCGATTGATCACTTTGTCTTCCATGCAGTGAAAGATCGATTCCGCGGTGGGTTCGACCACCCAGCCGCTCTCGGGAAACAGCGAGATGATTTCGCGCGCGCCGGTCATGGTGGAAACGATGGCAGGCGTGCCAGTCGCCATCGCTTCGACCACGACCATGCCGAACGCGTCGAAACGCGAAGGCAACAGCAAACAATCCGCCTGCGCGAGAAGCTGATAGAGCTGCGCTTGCGGCACGTTCGGCGAGAGATGCACGTGCGGCATCTGCTGCGCGCGCGTGAGCCATTGCGCTTCTTCCGACCCGCCGACCAGCGTGAGATCGGCGCGATGACCGTCGGCATTGATGCGCGCAAACGCGTCGAGAATCAGATCGATCGATTTTCTCGATGACAGCGTGCCGGCAAAAATAAACTGCACCGGCCGGCTGCTTTCCGAAGGACGCGCGACGCCATCCGGCAATTCCGCGCCGAGCAGCACCGATTTCACCTTATTCGCGCTGACACCCGCATTCAGATAGGAATCGCGCGCCATGTCGGAGCACGTAATGACGAGATCCGCCAGTTCGACCTCTTTGTCTTTACGGCGATTGATTTCGTCGATATAGCCGTTCGACGGCACGTCGATCAGCCGTTTCGCGTCCTGATGATGCAGCGAAGGTGCGTCGAGAATGCAGATCGCGCCCACCTCGCGTGCCGCCATGAACGTGTGATACGCGGAGTTCTCGTAGCCCACCACGGCGCGCGGCTTGAGCGCGCGCACCTGGCGCGACACCCACCAGTCGAACCAGTGAAACACGCGATGCGTGTAGTCATGACGCGCAGGCGCCGAACGCGCGAGTGCGCGGGCACGCAATAGAACCTGCCAGTAAACGGGATGATGTCTGAGTCCTTGCGGAATCACGGTACTGCGCATCTTGCCGCGAAAACGCGCGGGAATGATCGGCGAAGGCGCCGTGCCTGCGCCGCTCAACGGCACGCCCGACCAGAACGTTTGCAGAAGGCCGCGTTCGTGGAGACCCCACGCCAGCTGATGCGCGTGTTGCAAACCCGGATGGAAGACCGCGACCGAACTCATTGTTCGCCCCCAGCCCGACCCACGCCCGCACGGCCGGACTTTTGCGCGTCCAACTTCGCAACACAGCGGCACAATCCACTCATGACGTGACCTCCAGAATCTTTTCCACCAGCTGATTGCTGCGCACGTGCTCTGCAAATGCGCGCTGACCGATTGCCTTCGACAGTTCGTCGAGTTCTCGCGCCGTAGCGCCGAACGAACTTCGCCGCACGAAATGCGTGTCCGGCAGCGGATAATGCGTCGGCACCGGATACGCACCGACGTCGTCGAAAATCGAAACCGGCGCCATGCCGTGCGTGGCATACGCCGCAAATACACCGGACTTCGACGCCTGGCCCCACGGCGTGTTGAACAAGCCCCACTTCGCGTTACCGAGTCTGGCCGACACTTCGGACGCCGCCAGCGACCCCGCTATGTCGAACCGTTCGGGTCCCAGTACTTTCGCGACCTCGTCGAGCCACGCGCCTTTCGCGCCGATATCCACCACGCGCTCGATCACGTTGCCCGCCAACTGCGCGGCCAGCACCGGCGCCATCTGTTCGTAAACCTGCCTGCGCGCGTGCTCCGATCCGAAAACGACGGCGGTGTCGGCGCGTTCGTTCCAGGTCTTCACCTGACCCGGTTCGCCTACATTCGAGAAGGTCGGCGAATAGATGGCCCGTTCGCCGATTTTCGTCACGCCCCATGCGTGAGTGAAATCGGTATTGAAAAATGCGTAGTCGGCCAGTTCGACCAGTTGCTCGCAAATGCCTTTTTGCAACGGCGCCAGCCAGTACGCCGACGACAATCGCGGTGCAACCAGTACCCACAACTCGTGAAAATAGACGATCAGTTTCAATCCACGACGCTTCGCCCGTTTGATAAATGCGGGCAGCCAGAGCGGCACGCCCTTGCGGTCGAAGCCGTAAATCGACACTTGCAGAATCCAGATATCGCCCGGCACCACGGGTACTTCTCTTGCCGCATGCCGGTCCGGGACGGAGTAGCGCTCGACCCGCATATCCCGTTCGCGCAGACACTGAAGCAGAACGCTCGAGTGGTCGGTCACGCCACATCCACTTGCCTTGACTTGGGGCTGGACGATCCGAAAACTCAGCATGGTTTCAAATGACAGTTCCGTGGGTTCTGCACGAGCATGACTAGTGGACACCGGCACTCTTCGCGTCGTAGTCCGGGATATAGGAGCCGTAGCTGAGCGGTCCACGCGGCACATCCGTAAACACCACGCCTTTGACGGCAATACCCGAATGACGCAGGCGCCGCACCGCTTCGTTGATGCCGGGCAACTGGTCTTTACCGTGACGTACCACCAGCAGCGTTGCGCCCGCGCACTTGCCGATAATCGCTGCGTCGGTGACCGCGAGCGCCGGCGGTGTATCGACCACCACCACGTCGTAGCGGCGCGACAACTCGTCCATCAGGCTGCGAAACCGTTCGCTCATCAAGAGCTCGGACGGGTTGGACGGGATCGTGCCCTGCGGCAGCACGTCGAGTCCAGGCAACACGCTCTTGACGATCGCGCGATCCAGATCGACGCCGGAAATCGCGTCCGACAACCCGGGCTGATTCTTGATGTTCAGATACTCGTGCACGTCGCCGCGTCGCATGTCGCCGTCCACCAGAATGACGCGCTTGCCGCCGAGCGCCATGACGGTAGCGAAATTGATCGACACGAACGACTTGCCCACCTTGACGCCCGTGCCAGTTACCGCAATGACGTTGCTGCCCGCGTCGAGCATGCCGAAGTGAAACGCGGTGCGCAGATTGCGGATACCTTCCACGGCCACGTCATACGAAGCGGTGCCACCAAGCAGATATTCGCCACGATTGCCGCGTTTGGTGGTTTCTTCGAGACGCATGCGTGCCGCGCTGCGCGGCACTACGGCAAAGACCGGAATGCCGAGTGCACGTTCGATCTCATCGGAGTTCTCGATGCCACCGAACACCATCTTTTTGCTCAACGCCATCACGATGCCCGCCGTCGCGCCGAGAATGGCGGCGCCCAGCAGAATGATCGACAGGTTCGGGCGGATCGGCGCATCCGGCGGCATGGCCCGATTGACGATGCGCACGTCACCCACCTGCCCGGCCTTGAGAACCCGCAATTGCTGAGCGCTATTGAGCAGATCGGTGTAAAGCTGCGTATCGACCCGCACGTCGCGCAGCAGCGTCAACGCGGTCTGCTGCGTGGACGGCAACTTCTGCACACGCTGGTTCAGTTCGCCCTGCTTTTCCTGCAAGCCGGCAATCTGCGCATCCAGCGACGCGATCACCGTATGGCCCGCCGTAAAGCGCTGCGCGAGATCGGTGCGTTGCTGTTGCAGATCCATCAGCTTCACTTGCGTCTGCGAAATCTGTTCGAGCAGCAGACGGCTTTCTTCGTCCTGATCGATGGTGCCGTTTTCGTTGCGGAACTGGTTGTATTTCTGCTCGGCGGTTTCGAGTTCCGCGCGCAATTGCGGCAATTGCTGATCGAGAAACGCGAGCGTATGTTCTGCCTCGGCCGATTTCCGGTCGACATTCTGCTTCACGTATTGCTGGGTAATGGCATTGAGAATGTCGGCGGTGCGCTCGCTGTGCTCGCCGGTCAGGCTCACGCCGATCATGCCCGACTGCTTGGCTTTTTCGGCCACCGTGAGCGAGCGTTTCAACGCTTCCACGGCCTGTTGTGAGGAAATCTTCGTCACGCTGAATTCCGTGTCGGGATTCGCGACGAGGTGGTCCACCTGAATGGCGACGGGTATGCCGCCGAAGGTAGCCGACGCGAGTTCGCCGACGCGCCCGCGCAAGACCGGCGCGCCCGATTTCGTCGACAACAGATAACCGTCCGCGCTTTCCGCCGTGAGCGTCACGCCTTCAGCCGCGAGCGAGCTCGGCAGATCGAGCTTGCTGATCGAAATGCGCTCGCCGCCCCACGCGAACTTCGGCAACCCGAAGCGTGGCGAGGCCAGTTCGCCGCGCGGCACACGCCGCGCCAGCGCCGCGCCGATCACGGGGAAATAGCGCGGTTCCGCGCGAATGTCGAGATGCTGTTGCTGAACCGCCTGTTCGATCACGAGATCGGAGCGTAGCAACTCCATCTCGGCTGCCGTCGTGCCGCCCTTGTTGAAAATTGCCGCGAGTTCGCCCAGCCCTTCCTTCGCTTTCGAAGAAGATTCGCTATCTTCGACCTGAATCATGGCATCGGCCTGATACACCGGCTTGGCTACGAAGGCGTACGCCAGACCGAGCGCGAGCGCGACAACCGTCGCGCCCGCGATCAGGCGCCAGCTTTCCGCCACCTGAGAGAGATACGAGGCCAGCGAAGCGCCTCCGGTCCGTTGCGACCCCGTCGGTTCATTCTCGAAAATAGTGCTCATAAGGTACCAGTCGACACTTCCGGTTAAGGCCATTCGAGCCGCGCGCGGCCCGACCTGCTTTCAGCAACATCCACTCTTCAATACGCGTTGCGATTGACCAGGCCGTGCAGAACCGTCGCCGCGACGATCCGCATATCGAGCGCGAACGACCAGTGCCGCAGGTAATACAGATCGTGCTCCACGCGACGCTCCATCTTTTCAACCCGATCGGTCTCGCCGCGATGACCGTTCACCTGGGCCCAGCCGGTAATGCCGGGTTTGATCCGATAGCGTTGGAGATAGCCGCTGACGATCTTGCGATACAGTTCGTCGTGTTCCAATGCATGCGGACGCGGCCCGACCACCGACATATCGCCGCGCAGCACGTTGTAGAACTGCGGCAGTTCGTCCAGACTCGTGCGTCTGAGCAGCGCACCCACGCGTGTGATGCGCGGGTCGCCACGCGTCGCCTGTTTGAGTTCGCCGGCTTGCTCCGTATGCAGTCGCATCGAGCGGAATTTGTAGATGTTGAACACGCGGCCGTCCGCGCCTTTGCGCTTCTGCGTGAAGAAAACCGGTCCCGGTGACGACAATTTCACCGCTATCGCCACGGCCACCAGTATCGGCAACAACGCGAGGAGCGCGAGCGCCGCAAAAATACGGTCGAAAATCTCTTTCTTCATCAAGGCATGCGCGGGCAGCGGCGAGCCGACGAGGCTGATCGCTGGCATGCCGAGCATGTCGGTTACGCCGCTGTCGAACAGCGCGAGACTGCGCACGTCGGGAATGAAGCGCACGTTCACGAAGTCGTCGCGGAACTCGTTGACGAAGCGGAGAATGGTTTGCTCCTCGCTGAGCGGCAGCGCCAGCCAGATTTCGCGTACGCCATTGCGGCGCACGAAGCCGACGAATCCTTCGAAGTTGTCGAAGGTCGGCACTCTGGCGCGCGACACGCTATGACTCGGTCGCGCATCGAACGCGGCCAGCGCGCGAAATCCGGTACTCGGCGAGCGGCGGATATTGCGAACGATATCTTCACAATGACTGCCGCAACCCACTATCGCGACATGCCGCAAATTGAGCCCGGCATTTCGAGCATGCGAGAGGACCGAGCGCACCACCACGCGTGTACTGATGAGACTGAGTGCGGTTAGCCCCGACCACGTGACGAACCAGAGGCGCGAGATCGAATCGGTGCGATGCAAACCGAACAGCAACACCAGCACGCACAATTGCACCGCGACCCACGCGAATATCACCTGTGCCACGAGGCGCAGAATGGAACGGCCGCGCCACGACTGGTAAATACCGAACACCGGAAAGACCACCAGCGTAAAGGCCGCGGCGAACGTGACCAGCGCCGTATCCACCGCTTGCGGCGACAGTTCGTCGAACCGCAGCAGTGACGCGATCCGCGCGCACACGACTATCCACACGACGTCCAGCACACGCACGGCCAGTTCGTGAGTCCCGAACGCCGGCGTTTCCGGAGCGAACTCGATACTGCTCATGGCGCTCTCCCAGTGAGTCCGTCTTCAGGCACGTCCGTACGTATCGTCGAAACGCACGATGTCGTCTTCACCCAGATAGGAGCCCGACTGCACCTCGATGATCTCTAGCGGCAATTTGCCTGGATTTTCGAGCCTGTGCGTGTTGCCGAGCGGGATAAACGTCGACTGGTTCTCAGTCAGCAAAAACTTTTCGTTGCCGCAAGTGACGAGCGCCGTGCCGCTCACGACAATCCAGTGTTCCGCGCGATGATGATGCAATTGCAACGACAGTTGCGCGCCGGGATACACGACGATCCGCTTGACCTGGAAACGGCCGCCGTGGTCGATCGAATCGTAGTAGCCCCAGGGGCGCCGTACCTTGCGGTGCGCATTCGCTTCGGGCGCGCGTTGCGCCTTGATGCGTGCCACCACGCCCTTGATGTCCTGCACGTGTGAACGGTCGGCCACCAGCACGGCGTCGTCGGTTTCGACTACCACCACGTTGTCCATGCCGAGACACACCACGAGCCGGCCTTCGGAGTGAACGAGGCTCGATGTCGAACTGTCCAGCACCACGCGACCGCGCGCGACGTTGCCGTCGGCGTCCTTGTCGAGCGCATCCCACACGGCGTCCCACGATCCCAGATCGGACCAGCCCGCATCCAGTTCGACCACGACGCCATGCGGCAGCGAATCATTGGAACCGAGGCGTTCCATGATCGCGTAGTCGACGGAGTCGGACGGGGACGCGGCGAACTTTTCGCTATTCGGACGATAGAAGATGTCGTCGCTTTTACCGGCCGCGTATGCCGACACGCAGGCCTCATAGACCGCAGGTTGCAACTGTTTGACCGCGTCGAGCCACACCGTTGCGCGCACGACGAAGATGCCGCTATTCCACCAGTAGTTGCCGGACTCGACATAGTGCGCGGCGAGTTCCGCCGCCGGCTTTTCGACGAAACGCTCGATGCGGTGCGCGTCGCCGGGAATCGATTCGCCGAGACGGATGTAGCCGAAACCAGTATCGGGACGCGTCGGCGGCACACCGAGCGTCGCGATCGCGCCCGCTTCGGCCTGGCGCGCGGCGAGACCGATGGCTTGCTGGAATGCGGGAATATCGGCAATGGCGTGGTCGGCTGGCATCGCCACGATGATGGCGTCTTCGCCGTCGGCGCATGCGGCCGCAGCGGCAAGCGTCAATGCGGGCGCCGTATCGCGGCGCATCGGTTCGACCAGAATACGGGCGTCGATGCCGCTTGCACGCATCTGTTCAGCCGTGATGAAACGATGTTCTTCGCCGCACACCACGATGGGTTCGCGCATCAGTTCCCACGGACCGGGGAAGCCTCGCAGACGCTGCACGGTGGCCTGTAACAGGGAGTCCTGGCCCAGCAGACCGATGAGCTGCTTCGGAAACTGTTCGCGTGACATCGGCCACAATCGCGTCCCTGCGCCGCCCGCCAGAATGACTGGTGCGAGCCGCATGACGGGCGCGGAGAGGGTCGCCGACGCCAGTGCAATTGCCGCTATGGCGTCACCCGTAGAGACGGGTTCCTGCACATTGGAAAGAGCCGTACCTTGAACTTCCTGCACATTGTCGCTCATCGCATTGCACTCCTACGCTCTCAGTTCATTGAATCGTCGGGCAAACCTTTCCCCTGACCCGCGAATATCGCGGTTCATTCGGGTACTGCCCACTCACATCAACAAGCTTGCAGAATGAAGACGCGGGCTACGGTCTTTTTTGCCGCAACTCTCGCCTGTCTGGCAAAGCACTCGCCGTTCAGGGCGAATGCGGAAGTCGATCGCATTGCGTTTGTTCGTGCATCGGTCCTGCGCGGCGCCGCATAGCGAATCTCGACGCCATTGGTTGTGCCGCACTGCATCATAGGCATCGCATTCTGTCGGCCATATTGCCTGGCCGTTATTCACGACATGTTGGCGGAAGTGCTGGGGGCTGAAAAATTATCTGTATTGAACCGATCAAACGCGATGATTCAAAGATTGCTTTTAATTTTGTTCACGACATTAATTCGTCATCCAGACCAGCTTATATAAAACGCTAATCGCGATTTTTGTCCCGCTACGACCGCCTGACAAGCGTCTGACAATCCACCCCGGTTCTTTTTACGTCGAGCTGTCATCGGCACCATTCTGGAACAGGTCAAAATTCCACACGCCCCAATAACAAGCCGTTTCAACCGCTTTCGGTGAAGGCCTCTCCATCATGGGGCGCGAAACTCCCTATCGACTTGCTTTCGATAACGTGTTGGCCGATAGCGCGTAAAGCTTGTCCATTGTTCACTGCACCATACGCGCTATCGTTTCATCGAAACGTCAGACAGAGCACTGCAAGGGCCTAAGGCAGAGCAACGGCGTGTGGCCGACCTGCCAAAGATTTCTAACTAACAAGCAACGCCTCCCGAGAAACGAGGCCCAACATGAATGGGAAGCAAGAAGGACCACATGGCAGCCTGCTCGATATCTACTTCAATGTCGTACCCCTGAAAGTCATCGAAACACTGAACGCCACCATCGACGGAACACGCCACGACTGGAGTCCCGCGGACGGACGCCGCGAGTCTGTGATGGCGAATAGCTTCGCGACTCTCTTGCGTGAAAATGCCTGTTTTCAGGCTATCGAATCACAGGTTTGCGCGGCGGCCGACACCTGGGCCAGGACGGTTCTAAAGCGCGAAGTTTCAGACAAGCCACTACATGTATTGCGTTGTGTCGGGCCGGATGCGGATTCGCAAAGCTATTTGCGCCACTTCGACTCGCACCTGCTAACCATCCTCGTGCCTTTGCAACTCGCGCCCGACGGCGAGCGCAATGGCGATCTGATCATGCACGCGTTTCAGCGCAAGGCGAATTCGACGATAGCCAACCTGCTCACCAAAAGTTATCTGTTCTTCGAGCATGGTTTGCCCTTCTTTATTCGCCGTGTTCTGGCCACGCGTGATCTGTCGAGAGCGCACTCGCAGAGAATCGAGTGCAGCCCCGGCAACATCTACGTCTTTAACGGCCTGATCACCCTGCATCACAATCTGGACGTGACCGTAGGCGAGCGGCGCATGCTGATCATTCACCACTACGACGCGGGCCTCACGGCCGGTGCGCGGTCGGTGACGCGCTCTTTCCGCTTGTTGCGCGACCGGCTGGCCGGCATGGTTTGAAGACTCGGGAACTTATGTAACGACGCCCGATTCGACGATTGATTCGGTATCCGATGTTTTAATTTCACTGGCACATCCGGCCTCGCGGCCGGACTCGATCGCCCATGTCGTGCGACGTGGATCGCCGGCCGCCCGGAGGCTTTGTGAGAATCTTGATATACGGCATCAATTACGCCCCGGAAATGACAGGGATCGGCAAATACACCGCCGAGATGGCGGCAGCCATGGCCGCTCAGTCGCATGAAGTTCGCGTGGTATGCGCGCCACCCTATTATCCCGAGTGGCGTATTCCGCAAGGATTTTCGTCGCGCCGCTACGCGAGCGAGTTGCGCGACGGCGTTCGCGTCTCGCGCGCGCCTTTGTGGGTGCCGGGCCGCCCGAAGGGGATCAGCCGCCTGTTCCATCTTGCAAGTTTCGCGCTGTCGAGCCTGCCCTTGATGGTGCGTGACGCGTTCTGGCGACCGGATATCGTTTTCTGCGTGGCGCCGAGTCTGCTGAATGCGCCGGCCGGCTGGGCCGTCGCGCGCCTCTCGCGCGCTCACGCCTGGCTGCACATCCAGGATTTCGAAGTCGACGCTGCGTTCAAACTCGGCATCCTGCAAGGCTCGTTTCTGAAACGCACCGCGCTGGCGGCGGAACGCGCCTTGATGAAACGCTTCGATACCGTCTCGACGATCTCGAACAAGATGCTGGAACGCGCCTCGGAAAAAGGTATTGCGCCGGCGCGACTCGTGCGGTTTCCCAATTGGGCCGACACCAGTCTGATTTATCCGCTCGCGCGAACGAGCCGTCTGAAAGAACTGCTGGGTCTCGCACCCGAAGCGGTGGTCGTGCTCTATTCCGGCAACATGGGCGCCAAACAGGGACTCGACGTACTCGCGGCGGCGGCGCTCGAATTGAAAGACCACACCGACCTGGCATTCGTATTTTGCGGCGACGGTCCCGCTCGCCGCGTCGTTCAGGACGCCTGCGGCGCGATGCCGAATTGCCGCATTATCGACCTACGTCCCGTCGAAGAACTGAACGAGTTGCTCAATCTCGCTGACATCCACGTGTTGCCGCAGCGAGCCGATGCCGCCGACCTGGTCATGCCATCGAAGCTCACCGGCATGTTCGCCAGCGGTCGCGCCGTCATTGCGATGGCCGAGCCGGGCACGGAGTTATTCGACTCGGTTGCGCCGCGCGGGGTGGTGGTTCCGGCAGGCAATGCACGTCTGCTTGCCGACGCGATACGCCGTCTCGCCGACGATGCGCCCGAACGGACGCGGCTCGGTCATGCGGGCCGCGAGTTCGCGCTGGCGTCGCTATCGCGCGAAGCGGCGTTCGGCGCGCTCGCGGCACGTATGAATGCGCTCGACGCGGCCCGTCAGAGCGGCGTGCAACCTCTGCAGCAGGAGCGCGAGTCGTCGTGAGCCATCAGGACGACGTCCATTCCACGAGCGTGGCAATGGTGTTCATATTGCGGGCCGTGCCCGCGCTTGCATCGGGAATTCGAAGCTTCGACTTCGCCATGCCCTGCCCGTAATGCACGTAGATTTCGCGCGTGCCGAGTGCGATTTCCTCGTCATGCTGTCCGCTCACATTAGCGAGCGTCGTGGCGGGCGGCGGTACGTCGAGAAAAATCGCAACGGTGCGATTCGGCGCGGCCTGTTTGAAGGGATTGTCTGCAAGCACGGCGGCCAGTTCCGTCGCGCTGCGTACGAGAACGCCCACCGGCTTGCCCGCGTATGCCTGAAGACTCTGCTCCAGCCGCGATTTAACGGTCGCTTCCTTCAGCCTGCTCCCGAATACGACGTTGCCGCTTGCGATGTAGGTTCGTACGTCGGAAAAGCCGAGCGATTCGCACATGGCACGCAGTTCGGCCATCGGTAGTTTGCCGGTGCCGCCCACGTTGACGGCGCGCAGAAAAGCGGCGTAGACAGTCATGCCAGCTCCCTGACCGCGCGTACGGCCGTCCCGTAGCAGAGTACTTCGGTGATGCCGGCGGCGATCTCCGTGGCGTCGTAGCGCATGCCGACAATGGCATTCGCGCCAAGGCCGTCGGCTTCGCGCATCATGCGCTCGAATGCGTCTTCACGCGCTCGCTCGCATAGCGACGTATACAGCGTGATATTGCCACCGAACAGTGTTTGCAAAGACGCGCCGATCGACCCGACGACCGAGCGCGACCTCACGATAATGCCTCGCGCAACGCCGAGCGCGCGTTCTGTGCGGTAGCCCGGAAGGTCGAAAGCGGTCGTCACCATGCTGCGATCTATCATCGATACCTCGGTGTGGATTGAAAGCAGCAGAGGCGACGTGTCCGTCGGCCTCTGCAGAAACACCGATGATATCGCGAGCATCCGGCGACGCTTTTTGCAATGCGTCAGAACGCGTGTTTCATGCCGATCCGTACGTCACTCTGCGTATTCGAGGACGAAGGCGTAAAGCTATACCCGATTACCGCATTCACGCCGTTCGAAGCACGCAGGTAGTCGCCAGAAACATAGACATCGGTGCGCTTGGAGAGCAGATAGTGCAGACCGAGCGAGCCCTGATTCCAGTGATTCCCCTCGAAGCTGGTGTGCTGATAGCCGCCATACAGCGCCAGCGCCGGCGTGAAGTTATACGAGGCGCCCCCTTCGTAGACCTGCATGTGCGAGGTCTGGCCGAATCCCTTGATCGTCGTATAGGTGAAGTCGCCGGTCAGCATCAGCTTGCCGAGCGTGTAGGCCGCGCCTACCGCAAATGCACCTTGCCGGTCGACGGGAAACGAACTCGAGCTATACAGATCGGTGACGGCGCCGGTGGCGGGGTCGACCGTGACGGTCGGCTGCCCCAGGAAACTGTGCGTGCCGATCATCGCATAGGGATCGAATGCGTAGATGCCGAACGGGTTGTTCAGTTGCGTATAGGCCGCACCCATGTTGAACGGCCCGTGATCGTAGTGCGCGCCCACGCTCCACGCGCTCTTCTGATGAAAATCGCCGGCGGTGTTGCCGAACGAGTACATGCCGCCGAAGGTGAAGCCCGCAAAGTCGCTGGAGAGGAACTTGACCGAATTCGGTAAGCGGTCGCCATTCATCCGGTCGAAGTCGCCCTGGTGAATCGCATAGCCGCTCGCCCACGCGGAAATGTTGTACAGATAGACGAACTCCTCGGTCATATCGAGCTGATTGCCGAACGAGAGCGTGCCCCACGAATTTTTAAGGCCGACATAGGCCTGCCGGCCGAATTCGGCGCCGCCGAATGCATACTGACCATTGCCGAGATGGAAGCCCGACTCCAGCGTGAAGACCGCCTGCAAGCCGCCGCCCAGATCTTCGACACCTTTGAAGCCGATACGATTGCCGTATGAAATACCGTCGTCGAACTTGAATTGATGCGCACCGCCCGCGTTATTGACGTAGGTAATGCCGGCGTCGAGTATCCCGTACAAGGTAATGCTGCTCTGCGCGTGAACCGTGGCGGGTGCGCATGCTGCACACGCTGCAATGGCGAGTCCCGATAGGCTGGCGGCGTTGTTCTTCTTCATCTGCTTATCCCCTGCTCTGTGCCTGCATGTTTCGTTGGATAAAGCGGTCCCTGCCGCGCGCGTGGGAACGCGCAGCGCTTCTCGCATGACGGGCAGTTCGAAGCCGATCGATGCAACTCGATACGGCTTTTTAAGGCTGACGCTGTGATTCAGCGGAGTGAATGACGACTCGATCTTTGCAGGTATGGCGCAAACGTCTGTTTCGACGGATCACGATACGGAACAAGAATACGGGTCCAGATTCGCGGCGATTCGACCGCAAGCGACATGAATCTGCCGCACTGCGACCTCCCGACGAATAAACCAGACCTATTTCACGCCGAGCGCGGTCTGTACCGCTTGCAATCCATTTGCACCACTCGCCGTATTGACGCCGTCGAGCCAGGATTTCAGCAATTCCGGATGACGTCGAAGCGCGTCGGTGGCAGCAGCGTCCACGCCGGTTTTCTTCTCGAGTACTTCGGTAATCACGCCGTTTTCGAGGTCGACATTAAAGGTCAGTTGCCTGAAAAGTTTGCCGACATTCGGGCACTGCTCCTCGTATCCGGTGCGTGCCACGGTATTGACGGTGGCGCCGCCGTAATTCGGCCCGAAGTACTTGTCGCCGCCGTCGAGATAGCTCAGCTTGAATTTCGTGTTCATCAGATGCGGTTCCCATGCGAGGAACACGATCCATTTTTTATCGCGCACCGCGCGCTCCACCTGCGTAAGCATGCCCGTTTCACTCGACTCGACCACCTTCCAGCTTCCGAGCCCATAGGCCTTGTCGTCCACCATTCTCTTGATGTTCTGGTTCGCGGGTGCACCGGGTTCGATACCGTAGATCTTGCCGTCGAATTTGTCCGCGTTACGCGCGAGATCCGCGAAAGAATGGACGCCCGCCGCGGCCACGTAATCGGGTACGGCCAGCGTGAACTTTGCGTTGCTCAGATTCGGATGCACGACCTCGATGGTTTTTTCGTCTTCGAACGGCTTGACCACCGGCGCCTGCGCCGGCATCCAGTTGCCAAGAAACACGTCGATCTGGCCTTTCTTCAACCCCTGATACGTGATCGGCACCGACAGATTCGCGATGTTCTGCTGATAGCCGAGTGCTTTCAGCAACACGCCGGTCATGGCATTGGTCGCGTCGATGTCGGTCCATCCCGGCCCCGCCATATTGACCTTCATGCACGACTGCGGTTCGGCGGCCACCGCAAGTGAGGCCGCCGCGCACAACAACGCGACGCCGGATACAGCCTGTCTGATCAGCTTTTTCATCTCGGCTTTCCTGTGGGTGAAGTGATTCGGTAGCGTCCAATCTCAGCGAACGACGGCAGGAAAACGCGCCATCGCTTCGAGCGTATCCAGATCGATGTGATTGCGCATATAGCGCTGGCTCGCATCCACGAGCGGCTGCCAGTCCCATGAGGCGACCGTGCCCTGCGTGGTCGCCGCAAAATGAAAATGACGGCGACGCTGGCTGCTCAGTACTTCTTCGTGCAGTGCCGCAAGATTCCAGCGCGCCGCGATCTGCGCGCGAAACGTGTCGACTTCAGCGGCGTAAGCCGGATTCGCGGCGAGATTGTTGCGCTCCAGAGGATCGGCCTCGACGTCGTAGAGTTGATCGGGGTCGACCGACGTGTGAATGAACTTGAAGCGACCGCGCCGCAGCATGACGATCGGCGCGATTGCGCCTTCCGCCAGATATTCGCCCACCGCTTCGTCGTGACCGCCTGACACGCCGCGCAAATGCGGCACGAGGCTTTGACCGTCGAGCGAGTCGGGCCAACTGGAAGGCAGCGTGCCGCGCGCGATCTCGACGAGCGTCGGCAACAGGTCGAGGTGCGAGACATTCGCGCTCACACGATGCGCGTCGAACTGCTTCGGCGCATGGACGATCAACGGTACGCGGCAGCCGCCTTCGAAGAAGGTCATCTTGTACCAGAGGCCGCGCTCGCCGAGCATCTCGCCATGATCGGACGTCACCACAATGGTCGTATTCCCGGCGAGCCCCGCTTGCTCCAGGGCATCGAGGATCGCGCCGAACTGGTCGTCCACGTAAGAGATGGCGCCGTAATAGGCGCGGCGCGCATTGCGGATCTGCTGATCGGTGGGCGGCGTGCGATCGGTTTCGCACACGTGGCGCAAACGCTTCGAGTGCGGGTCGGCCTGATCCAGCGAATCGCGGTGGACGGGCAGTTCGATATCTTCGTCGCGATACATGTCCCAGTACTTTTGCGGAATTGCGTAAGGGTCGTGTGGATGCGTGAGTGACGCCACCAGGCAGAACGGCCGTTGATCTTTTCCGGCGTTGGCTTCGCGCGCGATATCGAACAGCTTCTGACGCGTGGTGAACGTGACCTCGTCGTCGAAATCGAGCTGATTGGTTCGCACGCAGGGGCCGGCGTCGATCACCGAACTCATGTTGTGATACCAGCTGGGCCGTGTGTTGAAATCGCTCCAGTCGGGGGTCCAGCCGAAATCGGCGGGATAGATGTCGGTAGTCAGCCGCTCTTCGAAACCATGCAGTTGGTCCGCGCCGCAAAAATGCATTTTGCCCGAGAGAATGGTGCGATAACCTTCGGCTCGAAGATAATGCGCGAACGTCAGCGTTTGCGACGGAAATTCCGCTGCATTGTCGTATGCGCCGATAGCGGACGGCAGCTTGCCGGACAACAGCGAAAAGCGCGACGGCGCGCACAATGGGCTCGCGCAATAAGCGGACTCGAATACCACCCCCTGCGCGGCGAGACGGTCGAGATTGGGTGTGCGGGTCAGGCGATGTCCGTAGGCAGCAAGTGCAAACGGAGTCATCTGGTCGGCCATTAGAATGAGAATGTTCTGCTTCGGTTCAAGCATTGGAGCGCGCCTCGAATAGAATCGCAAAGTGGGTGCGTATATCGTTGCAGAGGGGCTCACATCTACCTGCTCGTGAGCCCCGCATGAACACCACTATTGCCGTCCAAATACGCACTGTGAAGACGGCAATTCGTTATGTGCCTATAAGGAGCTGTTATGTCCAGGCAAGACCGCTTGCCGCCCATGCAGGCGTTGACCATGTTCGAGTCCGCGGCACGGCTGGCGAGCTTCACCGCCGCCGCGCGCGAACTCGGCTCGACGCAGCCGGCGGTCAGCCAGCGCGTCGTGCAACTCGAAGAAACGCTCGGCACGCCGCTATTCGAACGCGGCCATCGCGGCGTCACGCTCACCGAAGACGGCGAACATCTGTTCAAGGCGGTGCGCCATGCACTCGACACCATTCGCCTCGCCACCGCGGAAATTCGCGCGCGACGCACGCCGCAAACGCTCACGCTATCTACCGATTTCGGTTTCGCCACTTATTGGCTGATGCCGCGTCTTTCGCAATTCAAGGCGCTGATGCCCGACGTGGACGTGAAAATCGTCACGTCGCAAAGCGTCTTCGACCCATCCCACGATCAGGCCGACATCGCCATTGCGTTTGGCGACGCCGATTCGGACTGGACCGCGCGCGGCGCGGTCAAGCTCTTTCCAGAAAGGGTCACGCCCGTCTGCAGCCCCGGCTTTCTCGCTGCGCATCCGGAATTGCAGCACGCGGCCGATCTGCGCAATCTGCCCTTGCTGCACCTCGAACCCACCCAGCCGGCCCGCTGGCTTTCCTGGAGCGACTGGTTCGCCGCGCAAGGGCTCGACGCGCCTGCAGCGCACCGCGGCATGACCTTCAACAGCTTCACGCTGGTGGCGCACGCCGCCATCATGGGCCAGGGCGTGGCGCTGGGCTGGGCGCCGCTGGTCGACGAACTGCTTGCCACCGGACAACTGGTCGAGCCGTTCGACACGCCGGTTCTGACCGCACGCGGCTACCTGCTCGTCGCGCAACGGGCCGCCACACCGGCCGTCAGCGCATTTCGTCAGTGGTTGCTGGGCGAATGCGGTCTCGACGCCGAATGAACGCGCCCACGCACGGCCATCAGGACACCCGCCGCTGACGCCCCCGTTCCAGCGCGACGGCGGTTAGCTTCTATCCACCCTGCTCTCCGATTTGCTCTACTGCGACCATGCATGCCGCGTTCGCGGCGTGGTCCTCATGGTACTTACGGCACTTCAAGTGGAGAGCGCATGTCCGTCGATTCCCGTCCCGATCAACTGGTTCTGAGTGTCGCCTGCCCTAGCGCGGCGGGTCAGGTTGCCGCCGTCGTCGGCTTTCTCGACCGGCATCATTGCTACATCGACGAACTCACCGTGTTCGACGACGACCTCAGCGAGCGCTTTTTCGTGCGCTGCGTGTTTCATGGCGTACCCGGCGAGGAAACGCTGCACCTCGCGGCCCTGCGTCAGGAATTCGTGCCGATCGCCGATCGCTTCCAGATGACCTGGGCCATGCACGAGGTCGCCACGCGGCCCAAGGTGCTCATCATGGTGTCGAAGCTGGAACACTGTCTCGCCGACCTGCTGTTCCGCTGGCGCATGGGCGAGCTGAAAATGGACATCGTCGGCATCGGCTCGAACCATCGCGATCTCGAACCGCTCGCGCAACAGCATGGCCTGCCGTTCCATCACCTGCCCATCACCGCCGACACCAAGCCGCAGCAGGAAGCACGTTTGCTCGATCTGTTCGAGACATCGGGCGCGGAGCTCATGATTCTGGCGCGCTACATGCAGATCCTCTCCGGCGAGACGAGCCGCGCGCTGGCCGCACGCGCCATCAATATTCACCACTCGTTCCTGCCCGGCTTCAAGGGCGCGAAGCCTTATCACCAGGCGCATACGCGCGGCGTGAAGCTCATCGGCGCGACGGCGCACTTCGTCACCGACGATCTCGACGAAGGTCCGATCATCGAACAGGTGGTCGAACGCGTGGATCACTCGTACAGCCCGGAACGGCTGCTCGCGACGGGACGCGACGTCGAGTGCATTACGCTCGCGCGCGCGGTAAAAGCGTTCATCGAACGCCGCGTTTTCATCAATGGAGACCGTACGGTGGTCCTGCAATAAGCCTCGGAAATAAAAAACGCCGCTGAAAAGCGGCGTTCTTTACAGGCTGATGCTTTGCCTTTGCGGTGCCTTGCGGTATTACTTCACCCAGCTGTCCACCCGGTCACCATGCGCGCTGATCCATGCATCGGCCGCAGCGGTCGGCTTTTCGCCGTTCTGCGTGGCCAGCATCACGCTGTCGATTTCACCCGGTTTCCATTGGAATTTCTTCAGGAACGCGACGACCGGCGGCGCCTTCTTTTCGAGTTCCGGATTCACCACGCTATCCACGTGCTCCGATTCACCGAATACTTTCTTCGGGTCGTCGAGGAATTTGAGCTTGTACTTCGCGAACATCCAGTGCGGCTTCCAGCCCGTCACGATGATCGGCTTGCTTGCCGCTTCCGAACGCGCCAGTTCCGCCGTCATCGCGCTGCCCGAACTCGGCATCAACTGATAATCGAGACCGTAAGCCTTGATGGCTTCGCTGGTTTTCTGCATCACGCCCGCGCCGGCATCGATACCGACGATACGCGAACCGAATTCCGTTTTCTTCGCTTCGAGATCGCCCACGGTCTTCACGTCTGCGTTTTCCGGCACGATCAGGCCGATTTTCGCGTCGTTGAAGTTCGGTCCGAGATCGACCACCTTCTCCTTGAAGTTATTCCAGTACGCGCCGTGCGTGACCGGCAGCCACGCCGAAAGCGTCGCGTCGAGGTCGCCGCGCGCCACGCCTTGCCACATCACACCGGCCGCAACCGGCACGAGTTGCACCTGATAGCCGAGGCGCTTTTCGATCACGCGCGCAGCCACGTTCGAGGTCGCGACGCTATCGTCCCAGCCTTCCACGTAACCGATCTTGATGGTCGGTTTCGTATCGGCCGATACACTCACGCTGCTCGCCGCCAGCGCCACGCTCATCGCGCTCAACAGCCCTATCTTTTTGATCAGTCTCATCGCCAGTTCTCCCGTTCGCCGTCCACAAAACCACTCATTGAGCATTTAGAATCGCCAGCCAGAATTGCCGGGTAGCGTTGTTTTACGACATGCAGTTGTCTACGCGCGACTTCGGCCCATTCGGGGCATACGCCGCGCCAAAGCTCTCGTCTTACTTATCCACCACCAGATCGGTCAGCGGCTTGCTGCAACACAGCAACACCATGCCCTGATCGATTTCCCGCTGACGAATCCCGCCCGCGTGCTTCATCGCCACTTCACCGGACACCAGCTTGACCTTGCACGTGCCGCACATGCCCTGCGTGCACGACGCGGGCAGACGCACACCGGCTTTTTTGGCCGCATCGAGTACATGCTGGCCGCTGCCGCATTCGATCTCCCGATTGCTGCGCGCAAAACTCACCTTGAACTTCGTCTCGGTTTCCACGGCAATGGGCAGCGCTTCGGGCGCGAATCCGGCCGCCTGTTCACGCGCCTCGACGAAGCTGTCCACGCTGTTCAATGCATCCGCCACGTGCGCCGTGGCCAGTTGCGCGGCCACTTCGCCGATGGTCTCGAACGAGAAACTTTCCTCGTGATAATGACTGCGATCGAAGCCGCCCTCGTCCAGCAGTTTGCGCACGGCTTCCATATACGGTGCCGGTCCGCAGGTGAATATCTCGCGCTCCATGAAATCCGGCGCGATCAGTTTCAGCAGCGGCAAAGTCAGAAAACCCGTCACGCCTGGCCAGTTGGTGCGCGCCCCCACTCTTTCGCAGACGAACGCCGTGCGGAAATGCGCCTGATTCGACGCAATCAGATCGAGTTCGCGGGCGAAGATAATGTCGTCCGGTGTGCGCGCACTGTGCACGAAAACAATATCGCTGTCTTCACCGAGTTCGTGATGCGCGCGGCTCATCGACATGAGCGGCGTAATACCGGAGCCCGCCGAGAGAAACAGGAACTTGCGCGCCGGATGCCGTGCGCAGGTGAATTCGCCTGCCGGCCCGAGCACGCGAACCGGCATGCCCGCCTGCAGATTGTCGTGCAGCCAGTTCGAGACCTTGCCGCCCGGCACACGCTTCACCGTGATGGAGATGGTGTGCGGTCGGGTGGGCGGCGAAGAAATCGTGTAGCAGCGATTCACCGATTCGCCGTCGATCTCCAGCTCCAGCGTGATGAACTGCCCCGGCTCGAAGACGAACGCCCGCTCGGAAGGCGCGCGAAAGAAAAAGCTCTTTACGTCGTGCGTTTCCTGACGAACCTGGCAGCACACCAGCGTCTCGTCGCTATCGCTGTCCCAGCGTGCCGGCAGGGCTTCCCAGAAACGCGGCCGCGTCACGCGGCTCGCTGCGCGATCTGATTCCACCTCGGGCCCGATCTGAAACGTCGCCTGATCGCGCATCATTGTTTTCTCCCGCTCCTGGTTCCGGCAACGCGCTCAGCGCATGAAAGACACGACTTTTTCGCCGTGCGAAGCCGGCGTCGTGCCGGCGTCGTGTGTTTGGGGTGCATTGTCGTAGTCGGCAAGGCGGCCGATATACCACTCGCAGAACTTCTCGACGAGGCCTTCGGTAAAGGGCGAATACGGGCCTGGCTCGTACGCGCTGCTGGTCGCACCGCGTTGCGAGTATTCGACCAGCGCGCGGTCCTGATCGTTGGTCGCGCGCCAGACTGCCGTGAGATTGTCGACGTCGTAATCGATGCCTTCACGGGCGTCCTTGTGCACGAGCCACTTGGTACGAACCAGCGTTTTACCGGCCGAAAGCGGGATCACCGAGAAGCTGACGATATGGTCGCTCATGAAGTGATGCCATGAATTAGGCTGCGTCCAGAACGACAGGCCACCGAGATCGGCCTGCTCGAACCCGCCCAGCAATTTTTTCGATGCCACCCGCGCGTCCAGCGTTTGCGATTCGCCGTCGCGATCGAGCGGCAGGCGTTGCGTACGGAAACCCGTCACGAGATCGGCCAGACGATCGATTTCCGCCGAAGGCAGCTTCATCGCTTCCCATTGCGCGGTGCGACGCGCCACGGTTGCTTCGAAGGCGGCCATGCCTTCCTCGTTGTCCGGCGTGCGCTGATAGCCGAAACCGTATTCGTAGAGCGAAATCGTCAGCTCGGGATGGTTTGCCACGCAGTGATAGCACTCGCGGTTGTTCTCCATCGTGAGCTTCCAGTTGCCTTCCTCGATAATGTCGATCGAAGCCGCGATCTTGCAATTGGCCAGATCGTGGGGCAACAGATACGGCTCCATGGCGGCACGTACGACTGAAAAGTCGGCCGGCGGCGTCTCGGCGAGACAGATGAAAATGAGGCCGGCCAGATTCTGCACGTGCACCGCTTTCAGGCTGTGCTTGCAGCGGTCGAACTGGTCGCCCATGTGCTCGGCGAACATCAGGTCGCCATTCAGGTTGTACGTCCAGCTGTGATAAGGGCAGACGATATTGCCGAGCGAGCCCTTCTCGTTGTTGCACAGGCGCGCGCCGCGATGCCGGCACACGTTGTGAAACGCGCGGACCTGCATGTCGTCGTCGCGCACGATCAGAATCGAATCGTGACCGAGTTCCACGGTGATGTAATCGCCCGGCTCGGGCACGTCCGGCTCGACCGCCACCTGAATCCAGTGCTTGCGGAAAATCGCTTCCATATCGAGCGCGAAAATAGACTCGCTCGTATAGAACGGCGCTTCCAGCGTGTAATTCTTTTTGCGGCGTTCGATCATTGCGCGAACGTCTGCCGAAACTTTCATTGTGTGCTCCGTTGCATGTCACGTCTGGCGCCGCACCAGGCCCTCCTGGTCGCGTGCTGGCCCGAACCGGAAATCAGTAATCCACGAGTTGATGCTCGCGCAAATACGCGAGAATCACTTGTGCTTTTTCGACGGAACTCCCTTCAATTACGACGCTGCCGCCACGGCTTTCGGTGGTGGTGGCCGACAACATGCGGGCATGGCCGGAACGCTTCTCCGCCGCGGCGAGGCGCACGGGTTTCGCGGTGGCCGGGCGCAGGCTCCAGGCGTGGTCGTCGGGACTCCCCGCAGACGCTGTCGCAACGGCACGCACCGTGCCCTCGCGTAAGCGCGCGTAGGCGTATTTCGGCGCGACGTTCGCGAGCGGATGCACCGCGATCAGGGCCGGCAAATTCACTTCCACGCGACGGCGCAGACCCTTCGGCATGAACTGGCGCACTTGCGCGCGGGCGTCATGCACGCTCAGGTCTACCGCTGCGCCGACGAGCGGCATGCCGAGCGCCGCCGCCACGCGATACGGCAGCATGCCGGTGTCGAATGCGCCTTCGGCGCGCGTGCCGGTGAGAATCAGGTCGTAGCCCGCGAGACGCGCCGCCAGCGGCCCTGCGGCGTCGTTTTGCGTGTCGTTCCGGGCGCCGGGTGTGGCAGACAGATCGAGCACTTCCACGCTGCGTGCTCCGAGCGCGAGATAGTCGTTGAGCGCGGGATTCGACGGATCGCCCGCATGCAACACGTCGACCGTCGCGTTTTGTGCGCGAGCCAGGTCGAGCGCCATGGTCAGCGCGGCGGCGTCGTTGCGGCTGTATCGTGCCGCGCCGCTCACTGGATGACGTCCCACGGAAACGAGTACGGCAATCTTCATACGAGCGCTCCTTCCGCAACGGCTGCTGAATTAAGCAATGCCGCACCCGTGCCGCGTGCGCTGCGCGCGGCCGCGGCTGCTTCGGTCAAGGCTGCGATGGTTTCCTGCGTGTCGGCAATCACGGTCAGATTCGCGCGCTTGGCAATCGGCGCGCTGGCGTCGAGATTCACCGCGATCACGTGACGGCAATCCTTGATGCCCTGCAAATGCTGCACGGCGCCGGAAATACCGAACGCGATGTACACGCTGGCTTCGACTGTCTTGCCGGTCGCGCCGATCTGCTTGTCGCGCGTGAACTTGCCGTCGTCTACGGCAACGCGGCTGGCGCCGATCGCCGCGCCCAACGTGCCCGCAAGACGTTCGAACGCGGCTACGTCGCTCACGCCGTTGCCGGCGGAAACGATGAAATCCGCTTCTTCCAGCGCGAGCTGCGCGGCGTCGATTTCTTCGATACCCAGATCCCGAACCGCACCCGACGCCGTACCCGACGCCGCACTCGATTCGACATCGAAGCGCCACGCCACCCGTTCGCCCGCGCCGACGAACGGCAGCTTCGGGTCGACCGCATTCGGTGCGAGCAGCACGATTTCGGGCAGCGCACGCACGGCGTAGGACGCGTTGGCCTGCGCGTAAGTCGCCACGTGTTTCGCGTCGATCTCGACCACGTGGGTCGCGACGCTCGCATTGGCGGCGGCGGCATAGCGACGGCCGAGATCGCCGTCGCCGGTTGCGTTATCGGGCAGAAAGACGTGCACGGGCGCGTAGGCCGCGATGCATGCGCTCAGCGCATTGAGTTCGTCGACGGGCGCATAGGCGCGCCGATCGAACATCGGCAATTCGATCAGCTTGTCGGCGCCAAGCGCGGCGACCATAGCGGAATCCGCCGTGTATTCGCCTAAGACCAGCAGCACGATTTCCGTTTGCGCATCGGCAATCAGCGCAGCGGCGGCGAGCGTCTGACGCGTGTGTTCGTCGAGCGCGCCACGGTCGGCGTGCGCAGCGACGAGAAACACGCGTGCAGGCGTCGCCGTGGTGCGGCGAGGTCTGGCCTGCTCGCGATGTGCCGCGCCGTGCGTGGCGGTCTCCAGGCCGGACGCTGCAACACCAGCGCCCAAGGCGCCGGTTTCACCGAGCGTAATGCGCCGCAGTCCGTCCGCCGTGATCGTGAACGGCCTGCGCGGGTCGATTCGTTTGAGCGTATTCATCGCGTTACTCCAGCGCAGCGGCGACCAGTTCGGCCACGTCGAGTACTTCCGGACGCGCGCCGACTACGCCTTCGAGCATGGCCGTGCAATTCGGGCAACCCACCGCCACGATCTCGGCGCCGATACTGCGGGCGTCGTCGATGCGGATATCGGGAATGCGCTTCTTGCCGGGAATATCGGTCAACGGCGCACCGCCGCCACCGCCGCAGCACCGTCCGCGCATACCGTTGCGCTCCATCTCCACGACCTTGATACCGATCGATTTCAACAGACGGCGCGGCGCTTCCGTCTCGCCGTTATAGCGGCCCAGATAGCACGGGTCGTGATAGGTGATCTTGCGGTCCGCGAAAGCCGCGACGGCTTTCGGCGCGAGCTTGCCGCCCGATACGAGTTCCTCGATCAGCGCCGTGTGATGCTGCACTTCGTAAAAGCCGCCCAGTGCGCGATATTCGTTGCGCAGGCTGTGCAAGACGTGCGGGTCGGCCGTGACGATCTTGCGGAACGAGTACTGCGAAAGCGTGCCGATCAGCTTGCCCGCGAGTTGCTGGAAAGTGGCTTCGTCGCCGAGACGCCGTGCCGTGTCGCCCGTATCGGTTTCGACGCCGCCCAGCACCGCGTAGTCGATTCCGGCGCGGTTGAGTACCTTGACCAGCGCGCGCAGCGTACGTTGATAGCGCATGTCGAACGCGCCTTCGCCGGCAATCAGCAGGACGTCGACCGGACGCCCCGGCTGCGCGACCTGCACCTGCAGATCGACGGCCCAGTCGTAACGCGCGCCGATGTCGTAGCCGTTCGCGCTGCCCGTCTCACGCAGATTCGCCAGCGTGATCGGACCTTTGCCCGGCACATTGCCTTCCACCAGTGTCTGGTTGCGCCTCATGTCGACGATCGCATCGACGTGCTCGATCAGCATCGGGCACTCCTGCACGCAGGCGCGGCAGGTGGTGCAGGACCAGAGCGTATCGGTCTCGATCAGGCTCGACACGAGCGGCTTGCCCGGCGCGCCACTATGTTTGCCGACCGGGATGCCCGGCGTGGGACTGCCTGCGTAGGCCGCGTCCGTGCCGCCCACCATGCCCGTCACCAGGTCCTGAATCAGTTTCTTCGGATTGAGCGGCTGACCGGCGGCGAACGCGGGACACGCCGCTTCACACTTGCCGCACTGCACGCAGGCGTCGAAACTCAGCAACTGGTTCCAGCGGAACTCCACCGGCTTGCCCACGCCATACTCTTTCGCATCGAGCAGCGGCACTTTCAGCGCCGTGGGCGGCACCACGTCGTTGTCGTTGCGCTCGGCAAAACGCTCCTGGCGCGGGTGAAACGCCAGATGCAGCAGACCCGCCATGGCGTGCTTCATCGGCCCGCCACGCGCGGCGCCGAACGTCATCGTGAAGGCACCGGCCGCGATCAGCAGCGCGACGATGATGGCCAGCGCGCCGGACATGGCCGCAGCGGGCAGCGCGATGAAGAGCGCCAGTCCGAGTGCGAACGAACCCAGCAGCAAGGGCAAATGATCCCAGGGGCCGCGCGAGAGCCGTGCCGGCACCGCTTTCGCGCCGTGCCGGCGGCGCCAGACGAACACCGCGCCCACCAGCATCACGAGTGCGGCGAGAAAGATCAGTTTGTCGAGCCACGGCGAGTAGATCGCGAGACCGTAGTTGACGAACACGAGCGCCATCGCGAGAATCGCGCCGCCGGCAGTGGCGACGTGCGTCTTCGCGATGTACGGGTCGCGTGCCACGACGTGATGCAGATCGACGAAATAGCGCTTGGGGATCGACAGCAGATTGATCCAGCCGTAGGCGCCCGCCGCCGTGGCGCGCCCTTCGCGCCAGTACGCCGCGCGTTTGGCGAGCGCGAACGCCAGACCGGCGACCGAGAGCCACAGCAGGACGGTGATGACAAACACGGGGCTCATCGTCAGAAATCCTTGCAAAGGCGCAGCGCGTCGTAAATCGCGCCGTGAATGTTGTGCATGGAAATGCAATCGCCGACGCGAAACAGCAGGAAGCGGCCGTTGCCCAGTTCTTCGCTCAAGGAAGGCTGCGGCTCCGAAGCGAACAGCTTGTGCACGTCCACCTGACCGCGATTGAGCGACTCCGGCTTGAGCTTCCAGTAGAGTTCGTCGTTCGGCGTGCTGCCGTTTTCGATCACCACCTGATCCACCGCGCGCTCTTCCTGCTCTTCGGTGTACTCGTTGCGGATCACGGCAATCTTCTTCCCGTCTTCCTCGTAGACCTTGTCGAGCCAGTAGTTCGGCGTATGAATCACGCCTTGCGCGTAGAGGCGGCGATAGAAAATCGGGAACGTGGTGCCGCCGACGTCGTCGGCCACTTTCACGTCCGGCGTCACGATCTCCACGTTCGAGCCGCGGCTCGACATGAAGTCGGCGACACCGGCACCCGCATGCGTGCTCACGCCGTCGTACACCAGCACGTTCTTGCCGGGCTCGACCTTGCCCGACAGCACGTCCCATGAACTGACCGCCAGCCCTTCGTCCACGCCCCACGCCGCCACCTGCGAGGTGAACGACGAGCCGCCCGTCGCCAGCACGACGATGTCCGGCTTCTCGGCCATGATGGCTTTTTCGTCGGCGGCGACACCGAGCCGTCGATCCACGCCGAGGCGCTTCGTTTCCATGTCGAACCAGCGCACGATGCCCGCCATCTGCTCGCGCTGCGGCGCCTTGGCCGCGAGCATGATCTGGCCGCCCACGTAGTCGTTCTTTTCGAACAGCACCACGTCGTGGCCACGCGATTTCGCCACGCGCGCCGCTTCGAGGCCAGCAGGACCGGCGCCGACCACCACCACCTTGCGTTTCGGTCCGCGCGTCTTCGCGATCACATGCGGCATGGTGGCTTCACGCGAGGTCGCGGCGTTCTGCACGCACAGCACGTCATGACCGTTGTATTGACGGTCGATACAGTAATTCGCGCCGACGCACTGCTTGATTTCGTCTTCGCGGCCGTCGCGGATCTTGATGACCATGTGCGGATCGGCGATCTGCGCGCGCGTCATCCCCACCAGATCAACCATGCCGCTCGCCAGCAGCCGTTCGGCCTGGCCGGCGTCGCGAATGCTCTGCGCGTGCATCACCGGCAGCTTCACCACCGACTTGATGCCGGCCGCGAGATGCACGAACGGCTCGGGCGGCAGCGCCATCGGCGGCATGCAGTTGGCGAGCGTGTTGTGCGTATCCGCGCCGGAACCGATCACGCCGAGGTAGTCGATGAGACCGGTTTCGCTCATCGCCTGAGCGATTTCTTTCAGTTGCTCGTGATCGAGACCGTCTTCGTGGAATTCGTCGCCGCACATGCGCAGGCCGACGCAGAAGTCCGCGCCCACGGCTTCGCGCACGGCTTTCAGCACTTCGGTGCCGAAACGCAGGCGGTTTTCGAGCGAGCCGCCCCATTCGTCGGTACGGAAGTTGGTGCGCGGACTCCAGAACTGATCGATCAGATGCTGGTGCGCGGCCGAGATTTCCACGCCGTCCATGCCCGCGTCTTTCACGCGTTTCGCCGCGGCCGCAAAGTCGGCGATGATGCGCCGAATCTCTTCCACTTCGATGATCTTCGCGTTGCCGCGGTGCACCGGTTCGCGCACACCGGAAGGCGACATCAGATGCGGCCAGTGCTCACCGTGAAATGCCGAACGGCGGCCCATGTGGGTGGCCTGAATCATGATCTTCGCGCCGTGCTGGTGCATCGCTTCGGCAAGCCGCGAGAGCGGGTCGATGATCTTGTCGGTGGACAGATTCACCGACTTCCACCAGCCTTGCGGGCTGTCGATCGACACCGGACTCGATCCGCCGCACACGGCCAGACCGACGCCGCCCTTCGCCTTCTCCTCGTAGTAACGGATATAACGATCGCCGGGCAAACCGCCCGGCTCCGCGTACACCTCCGCGTGCGCAGTGCTGACGATGCGATTGCGCAGAGTCAGCTTGTTCAGCGTGAGAGGCTTGAAAAGGTTCGGGTAACGCATCGCGATCGACCTCGGATTGATAGGCTGTGTGCGGTGTCAGGCGTGTCAGGCGGAAAGCGGCGACACTTCGAAGACGCAGTGGTCGTGCCCTTCGGCGGCGCAGCGCGCTTCTTTCGAATGCGACGGCGGACCTTTGCGCGCGCCGTCCGGCGCGGTGTCGTTGACCCAGTCCATTGCACCCGCGAACCAGCCGGCGAACATGTAGCAGAGCTTGCCTTCCTTGCCCGGTTGCGCGAGCACGAACGACGAGTTGTGCAATTCGATGCGCGCGTGCGAGGTCGCCGGATCGGATTCGGTGATGGTGAAGATGCCCCAGCCGCGTTGCGACAGACGGTTCAGGTAATGCTCGAATACCGCCATGCCGGCAATGCCGTGCTGCTTCGCTTCCTTGTCGCACCAGAAATAGGCGGACTTGTAGCCGGCCTTGTAGAGAATCTCTGCGTACGTGTCGAGGCCGAGCGCTTCTTCAACGGCCGTGTGATTGTTGGTGAAGAAGTGACGCGGCACGTACAGCATCGGTAGTGCGTCGGTGGTCCAGACGCCGGTTTTCGGATCGACGTCGATAGGCAGTTGAGGTTGCATGTGGAAACTCCGTTTTTTATAAGGGGATCGTGCGGGGCGGTGAAATCAGACGTTCCACACTTCGCCGAATACGCGGACCCAGTTCTCGCCCATGATCTTGCGGATGCGCGTTTCGCTCCAGCCGGCGCGCTCCATGGCGGCCGTCAGATTCGGAAACTCGCCGATGGTGCGAATGCCTTCCGGATTCACCACCTTGCCGAAATTCGTCAGCTGACGATAACGGCCCTTGTCGTGCGTGATCCAGTCGAAGAACTCGGTGCTGTAGCCTTGCGTGAAGTCCGTGCCGATCCCGACCTGGTCTTCGCCGATCAGATTCACGACGTACTCGATTGCTTCGATATAGTCTTCGACGGTGGCGTCCGCGCCGCGCTTGAGGAACGGCGCGAACATCGTCACGCCGACGAAACCGCCTGCGTCGGCGATCTCCTTGAGCTGTTCGTCGCTCTTGTTGCGCGGATGTTCTTTCAGTCCCGACGGGCAGCAATGCGAGTAGCACACGGGTTTGTTCGACGCCGCGATCGCTTCCGAGGAAGTCTTGCCGCCCACGTGCGAAAGATCGACCATGATGCCGACGCGATTCATTTCCTGAATCACTTCGCGGCCGTAGCCCGAGAGTCCGCCGTCGCGTTCATAGCAGCCCGTGCCCACCAGGTTCTGCGTGTTGTAGCAAAGCTGAACCACGTTCACGCCGAGATCCTTGAACGCTTCGATATAGCCGAGGTTGTCCTCGAAGGCATGCGCGTTCTGGAAACCGAAAATGATGCCGGTCTTATTCTCTTTCTTCGCGCGGAGAATGTCGTCCGTGGTGCGCACGAGCGTCAGGATCTCGCCGTACTCGCGAATCTGCTGCTTCATCTCGGCAATGTTGTCGACGGTCTTCTGAAAGCTCTCCCAGACCGAGACCGTGCAATTCACCGCGGTCACGCCGCCCTTGCGCATGTCTTCGAACACCGAGCGCTCGAATTTGGAAATGTTCAGACCGTCGATGATGATGCTGTTGTCGTGCAATGTGCTCATCGTTTGCTCCAGGCGTGCTATTCGCGTGTGTTGATGTGGTATGACGTGTTCAGTAAATGGGAAAGCGCTCGCATAGCGCGAAAATCTCGCGGCGCACGCGCTGTTCCGTCGCGGCGTCGCCTTCCGGGTGGTCGCGCAGCGCGTCGAGTACTTCCACGATCAGGCGGCCCACGTCGCGGAATTCGCTGATGCCGAAGCCGCGCGTCGTGCCTGCCGGCGTACCGAGACGAACGCCGGAGGTGACCGTCGGCTTCTCGGTGTCGAAGGGAATGCCATTCTTGTTGCAGGTGATGCCCGCGCGCTCCAGCGCCTGCTCGACCTGATTGCCCTTGAGGCCCTTCGGGCGCAGATCGACCAGCAGCAGATGGTTGTCCGTGCCGCCCGTGACGAGGTCCACGCCACCGGCCTTCAACACTTCGCCCAGCGCCTGCGCATTCGCGAGAACCGAGTCGATATAAGTCTTGAAACCGGGTTGCAGCGCCTCGCCGAACGCCACCGCCTTGCCGGCGATCACATGCATCAGCGGGCCGCCTTGCAGGCCCGGGAACACCGCCGAATTGATCTTTTTGGCGATCTCTTCGTCGTTGGTCAGCACGAAGCCGCCGCGCGGTCCGCGCAAGGTCTTGTGCGTGGTCGAGGTCACCACATGCGCATGCTCGACCGGATTCTGGTGACGGCCCGCCGCGATCACGCCGGCGATGTGCGCCATGTCCACCATCAGCTTTGCACCGACGCTATCGGCGATTGCACGCAGCCGCGCGAAGTCGAGCGCACGCGGATAGGCGGAGAAGCCGGCGATCAGCAGCGCCGGTTTGTGCTGCTGCGCGAGTTCCTCGATCTGCTCGTAATCGATCAGCATCGTGTCGCGATTCACACCGTATTGCACTGCGTTGAACCACTTGCCCGACAGCGCCGGCTTCGCGCCGTGCGTCAGGTGGCCGCCCGCGTCGAGCGACATGCCCAGCACCGTATCGCCCGGCTTGATGAGTGCCAGCATCACCGCGCCGTTGGCCTGCGCGCCGGAATGCGGCTGCACGTTGGCGAACTTCGCGTTGAAGAGTTGCTTGATGCGATCGAGCGCCAGCGTCTCGATCACGTCCACGTATTCGCAACCGCCGTAGTAACGCTTGCCGGGATAACCTTCGGCATATTTGTTGGTCAGCACCGAGCCTTGCGCTTCGAGCACCGCGCGCGACACGATGTTTTCCGACGCGATCAGCTCGACTTGCGACTGCTGACGCTCGAGTTCTTTCAGAATGGCGCCGCGCACTGCCGTATCGCGGGTCGCGAGCGGCTCTTCGAAGAAAGGATTCGGGTTCGACATGAAAGGTCCGTGAGTTCGGGAAACAGGCCGCTGATGAAACCAGAGGGCGGGCCACACGCGGCGTTCAGGGCCTGCCGCTACCGTCTGCATTGCGTTCTATTCTTGACGCTCGGCTCTCACGCCAATTTACGAATTCAGACGCGTTCTTTGCCTTTTCCGCCATGCACGTCCATTTTCGACAAGTCGCTCATCGAGGACCTGCTACGCACGGCCGTTCTATTGCTGCACTGCGGCTGAACGTCATGCGCCGAACAGGTGCGTCTCATGGTGGGCGCGGCGCGTTTCTGGTGCCGGTTGTTTAGCTATCCAAGCTGTTTTATCTGCAACCGAGGGTTTAGCCTGATGGCACGGTAGTTGCAATCCTCCTCAAAATTGCATGAGTCGTCGCCCCCCACGACGACGCGACATTACAGATTCGAAGGAATCATTCCTCACATGTCCACCGATCGCACTGCGGCGCTCTCGCACTTCGCGTTCATGCCGCTTCCGAACTTCACGATGATCGCTTTCACCAATGCGATCGAAGTTCTCCGCATGGCGAATTACCTGACAGGACAAACGCTTTACCGCTGGTCGATCGTGAGCCCCGAAGGCGGCCCGGTCACGGCAAGCAATGGACTTTCGGTCGACACGGGTCCGGTCGAATGCGTGGGTCAACCCGATATCGTGTTCGTGGTCGGCGGTATCGACGTGCAACGCGCCACGACGCCCAACCATCTTTCCGCGCTGCGCCGCTTTGCCCGCATGGGCAGCGTGCTCGGCAGCCTGTGCACCGGCACCTATGCGCTCGCGCGCGCCGGTTTGCTGGCGGGCTACGCTTGTGCGATTCACTGGGAGAACATGTCGGCGCTCAAGGAAGAGTTTCCCGACACGCGCTTTCTGAAAGAACTGTTCGTGATCGATCGCGATCGCGTCACCTGCACGGGCGGCGTCGCACCGCTCGACATGATGCTGAACCTGATTGCGCCGCGCGTCGGCACGGCACGGGTCACGCAGATCGCCGAGCAGTTCATCGTCGAACACGTGCGCGATACCAGCGCGCAACAGAAAATGCCGCTGGTGGCGCGGCTCGGTTCGGCCAACAAGTCGCTCTTCGAAGTGATCTCGCTGATGGAGAACAATATCGAAGAGCCTTTGTCACGCGAAGAACTCTCGCGGCTTGCCGGCATGTCGCAACGCCAGTTGCAGCGCCTCTTCCGCGAACATCTCGGCATGACGCCGACGCATTACTATCTGACCTTGCGTTTGCGCCGCGCGCGCGAACTGCTGCTGCAAACCGATATGTCGATCATGCACATCACCATGGCATGCGGTTTCCAGTCGGCGTGTCACTTCTCTAAAAGCTATCGCGACGCATTCGGCACGGCGCCCACCCGCGAACGCCGCAAGCAGGCGCCTTCGCTGGCCGCGCTTCATCCGGGTACACCGGTCATGGCCGCCTGACAGCAAAGCGGCGCGCCGGAATTCCGTGCGCGCCGCGTTCCTTGCCGGTAATCACCGCTACTTCAGTTCACCTCGCTCAAGCGGCTTTCAGCAAGCCGTGCGGATCGAGTACGAACTTCTTCGGCGCACCGCCATCGAACTGGCGATAGCCGTCCGGCGCTTCGTCGAGCGATACCACGGTGACGTTGACGATATCCGCGATCGGCAAGCGGTCCCACAGAATGGCCTGCATGAGGTTGTGGTTGTACTTCATGACCGGCGTCTGGCCCGTATGGAAGGAATGCGACTTGGCCCAGCCGAGGCCGAAACGGATGCTCAAACTGCCCTTGCGCGCAGCGGCGTCCACCGCGCCCGGATCATCGGTCACATAGAGGCCCGGAATACCGATCGCGCCCGCGGCCCGCGTGATTTCCATCAGCGAATTGAGCACCGTGGCGGGCGCTTCTTCCTGCGCGCCGCTGCTGCCGTGACCGTGTGCCTCGAAGCCGACGCAGTCCACCGCGCAATCCACTTCGGGCTTGCCGAGTATCTGCTCGATCTGCTCGCCGAGCGTCGCGTCTTTCGACAGATCGACCGTCTGGAAGCCCATCTTGCGCGCATGCGCGAGGCGCGCCTCGTTCATGTCGCCGACGATCGTGCACGCCGCGCCGAGCAGTCGTGCCGACGCTGCCGCCGCCATCCCGACCGGACCCGCACCCGCGATATACACCGTCGAACCCGGCTTGACGCCCGCCATCACCGCACCGTGGTAGCCGGTCGGCAAAATGTCGGACAAACAGGTCAGGTCGCGAATCTTCGACATGGCCTGCGCGTAGTCCGGGAATTTCAGCAGATTGAAGTCCGCGTACGGCACCAGCACGTATTCGGCCTGGCCGCCGATCCAGCCGCCCATATCCACGTACCCATATGCGCCGCCCGCGCGTGACGGATTCACGTTCAGGCACACGCCGGTGTGCTGCGACTTGCAGGTGGGGCAACGTCCGCAGGCTACGTTGAACGGCACCGACACCAGGTCGCCGATTTTCAGCGTCTCGACATCGCGGCCGATCTCGATCACCTCGCCGGTAATCTCGTGGCCGAGCACGAGACCGACTTCGGCCGTGGTGCGCCCGCGCACCATGTGCTGGTCGGAGCCGCAAATGTTCGTGCTGACCACTTTCAGAATTACGCCATGGCCGATGGCGCGGCCACGCGGATCGACCATCTTCGGATAGTCGATCGACTGCACTTCCACCTTGCCCTGGCCCAGATATACGACGCCGCGATTGCTGCTCATTGGCTTGTCTCCATGTCTTGTGAACGGCGCGCGGGGTTAGCCGTCGGACCAGAGGGGTCTCGCGGCCCTCGCGCACCGTTCAACGAGCGTAGCGCTCGCCGCAACGAAAGACCTGGTTCGAACGCGACGCCGGTTTGGCTGGAACCGACACGCCTGAAATCTCACGCACCAACCCACACACCCCGACCTTTTATTGATTGACCGTTCAATATAAAAAAACTACCATGAACCGGTTGATTCTTCCGCGACACGTCATGCCCAAACTCGGAATGCGCGAAATCCGCCGCGCCCAGCTGATCGACGCCACCTTGCTCACCATCGACCAGACCGGTCTCGCCGGCGCCACGCTCGCCTCGGTGGCGCAGCGCGCGAGCATTTCCACCGGCATCGTCAGTCACTATTTCGGCGACAAGGACGGTCTGCTCGAAGCCACCATGCGTCACGTGCTGCGCGATCTGTGGCAGGCCACCTCGCGGCGGCGGCGCGCAGCCAGAGCCGACCCGCGCTCGAAACTGCGCGCGGTGGTCGCGGCCAATTTCGACGCCGAACAGACCAGCGGTCCCGTCATGAAAACCTGGCTCGCGTTCTGGTCGGAAAGCATGCACAAGCCGCAGCTACGGCGCTTGCAATACGTGAATACGCGCCGCCTGAACTCCAATCTCTGCGCCGATTTCTCCAAGGCATTGCCGCGCCCTGCCGCACGACGCGCGGCAAGCGGCCTCGCCGCGCTGATCGACGGCCTGTGGCTGCGCGGCGCCTTGTCCGGCGAACCGTTCGACACCAAAGCGGCATTGCGCACCGCCAACGACTACATCGACATGCTGCTCGCCGGCGCGTAGCGCGCCCAACCGAGCCACCGAATCTCTCTTACCGCAAGGAGCCCGCTCATGCCGGCATTCGCAACGCAACGTCTCTACCTGCACGGCGCCTATGCCGACGCCACCGGCGGCGAAACTTTCGACACGCGCGACCCCGCCACCGGCGAATTGCTCGCCACGGTGCAGCAGGCTTCGTCGGCGGACGTGGACCGCGCCGTGCAATCGGCGCGTGAAGGTCAGCGCGAATGGGCCGCGCTCACCGCCATGCAGCGCTCACGAGTTTTGCGCCGCGCCGTCGATCTGCTGCGCGAGCGTAACGATGAACTCGCCGCACTGGAGACGCGCGACACCGGCAAGCCGATTGCCGAAACGCAGGCGGTGGATATCGTGACCGGTGCGGACGTGATCGAGTATTACGCGGGGCTCGCGACCGCCATCGAGGGACAGCAGATTCCGCTGCGGGCGTCGTCCTTCGTTTATACGCGGCGCGAGCCGCTCGGTGTCTGCGCGGGCATCGGGGCATGGAACTACCCGATTCAGATCGCCTGCTGGAAGTCGGCGCCCGCGCTCGCGGCGGGCAATGCGATGATCTTCAAGCCGAGCGAAATCACCCCGCTGTCCGCGCTGAAACTCGCGGAGATCTATACCGAGGCCGGCGTGCCGCCCGGTGTGTTCAACGTGGTGCAAGGCGACGGCCGCGTGGGCGCCCTGCTCGCCGCGCACCCCGGCATCGAGAAAATCTCCTTTACGGGCGGCGTGGAAACCGGCAAGAAAGTGATGTCGCTCGCGGGGGCATCGTCGCTGAAAGAAGTGACCATGGAACTCGGCGGCAAGTCGCCGCTGCTGGTTTTCGACGACGCCGACCTCGAACGCGCCGCCGACATCGCGATGAGCGCGAACTTCTTCAGCTCCGGCCAGGTATGTACCAACGGCACGCGCGTTTTCGTGCAACGTGCGGTGCTCGACCGATTCGAAGCGCTGATCCAGGAACGCGTGAAGCGCATTCGCGTGGGGGCGCCCAGCGATCCCCGCACGAACTTCGGTCCACTCGCGAGCGCGGCGCAATTGCAGAAAGTACTCGGCTACATCGAAAGCGGCGTTCAGGAAGGCGCACGCCTGCTCGCAGGCGGCAAACGTCTGAGCGAAGGCCATTTCGGTCAGGGGCAATATGTCGAGCCCACCGTTTTTACAGACTGCCGCGACGACATGCGTATCGTGCGCGAAGAAATCTTCGGACCTGTCATGAGTATTCTCGTTTTCGACGATGAAGACGAAGCCGTCGCGCGTGCCAATCACACGGCTTATGGTCTTGCGGCCGGTGTGGTCACCGAAAATCTTTCGCGCGCGCATCGCGTGATTCATCGACTCGAAGCGGGCATCTGCTGGATCAACACGTGGGGCGAGTCGCCGGCGGAAATGCCGGTGGGCGGCTACAAACAATCGGGCGTGGGCCGCGAAAACGGACTGACGACACTCGAACACTACACGCGCATCAAGTCCGTGCAGGTCGAGCTTGGACCCTATCAGCCTGTTTTCTGAAGGGAGCAAAAATGGCTACGAAGGAATACGACTACATCATCGTCGGCGCGGGTTCGGCGGGCAACGTGCTGGCGTCGCGCCTGAGCGAAGACGCGGACGTGAGCGTGCTGCTGCTCGAAGCGGGCGGCCCCGACTACCGTTTCGATTTCCGCACGCAGATGCCGGCGGCACTGGCGTATCCGCTGCAAGGGCGGCGCTATAACTGGGCATACGAAACCGATCCCGAGCCGCACATGAACAACCGCCGCATGGAATGCGGGCGCGGCAAGGGGCTGGGCGGTTCGTCGCTCATCAACGGCATGTGTTATATCCGCGGCAATGCGCTGGATTACGACAACTGGGCCGCGCGCGAAGGTCTGGAAAACTGGACCTACCTCGATTGCCTGCCCTACTTCCGCAAGGCGGAAACACGCGACGTGGGTGCCAATCCGTATCACGGCGGCGACGGTCCGGTGCATGTCACCACCAGCAAGCCCGGCAACAACCCGCTGTTCGCGGCAATGGTGGAAGCCGGCGTGCAGGCCGGCTTCCCACGCACCGACGACCTCAACGGCTATCAGCAGGAAGGCTTCGGCCCGATGGATCGCACGGTCACGCCGAACGGGCGGCGCGCGAGCACGGCGCGCGGCTATCTGGACCGCGCCAAAGCGCGCGCCAATCTGACTATTGTCACGCATGCGCTGAGCGATCGCGTGCTGTTCTCGGGCCAACGCGCAATCGGCGTGGCTTATCTGCACGACGGTGCGCAAAAAGTCGCGCATGCGCGGCGCGAAGTACTGGTCTGCAGCGGCGCGATCGCATCGCCGCAGTTATTGCAGCGCTCGGGCGTGGGCCGCCCGGACTGGCTGCGCGAACTCGGCATACCGCTCGTTCACGATCTGCCCGGCGTCGGCGAAAATCTGCAGGACCATCTGGAGATGTATATCCAGTACGAGTGCAAGGAGCCGGTGTCGTTATATCCGGCGCTGCAATGGTGGAATCAGCCGGGCATCGGACTCGAATGGATGATGAAGGGCACCGGTATCGGCGCGAGCAACCAGTTCGAAGCGGGCGGCTTCATCCGAACCCGCGACGACGATGTGTGGCCGAACATCCAGTATCACTTCCTGCCGGTGGCGATCAATTACAACGGCTCGAACGCGATCAGGATGCACGGCTTTCAGGCACATGTCGGCTCGATGCGCTCGCCGAGCCGTGGCCGCGTCAAGCTCGTGTCACGCGATCCGGCGGCGCACCCGAGCATTCTTTTCAACTACATGTCCGATCCGCTCGACTGGCGTGAATTCCGCGATGGCATCCGCATCACGCGCGAGATCATGCGGCAACCCGCGCTGGACCGTTATCGCGGACGCGAACTGAATCCGGGCGCCGAGCTTTCCACCGACGCGCAACTCGACGACTTCGTGCGCAACCGCGCCGAGACCGCGTTTCACCCGTCGTGCTCGTGCAAGATGGGTTACGACGACATGGCGGTGGTCGACAACGAAGGCCGCGTGCACGGTCTCACCGGATTGCGCGTGGTCGATGCGTCGATCATGCCGCAGATCACCACCGGCAATCTGAACGCGCCGACCATCATGCTCGCCGAAAAGATCGCCGACCGGATTCGCGGACGGCCGGCCCTGGCGCGCGTCGATACGCCCTACTTCGTGGCGAACGGCGTGGCGAAGGGCGTGGTGGCGAGCCAGCGCAAGAAGGCCATCGTCTAGATCGCGCCGAGCCAGACGCACCGTTCGAAAAAAAGCCGCGAAACATTCGCGGCTTTTCCATGGCTTAAAAAGCAGAACGACGCAAAAACGATCTCACTCCCGCGCCGGACTCAGCACGCCGTGTGCATCCGATTCCACCGCTTCGGACACGAGCGTTTCGAGCGCCAGTCCGCGCGTCTCGATCCCCATGATCCACACGGCCGCCGCGGCGATCACGAAACACATTGCGCCGAGCGAGAACACGCCACCCTGGCCGAACATCGGCAATACCACACCCACGACGTACGGTCCGATCAGCGAGCCCACGCGACCGATCGCCGAGGCGAACCCCGAACCGGTGGCACGCGCGCCCGTGCCGTACAACTCCGGCGTGTAGGTGTAGAGCACGGCCCACATCGCGAACAGGAAGAACTGCATGGCGAGACCCGCGCAGATCAGCAGCGTCGGTGTCTGCGCGTGCAGCGCGGTTTGTCCGTACACGTAGGCCATGACCGCACTGCCCGCCAGCGACGCGATGCAAGTCGGCTTGCGGCCCCAACGCTCCACCAGCCACGCCGCACAGAGAAAGCCCGGAATGCCGCCCAGCGAAATCAGCACGGTGTACAGCACGGATTTCGTCACCGCAAAGCCGGCCTGCTGCATCAGCGCGCCGAGCCATGACGTCAGGCCGTAAAAGCCGAGCAAGGCGAAGAACCACAAAGTCCACACCATGATGGTGCGGCGGCGGTACGCGGCGCTCCAGATTTCGGGGAACGCGCCGGCGCCTTTTGCCGCGGGCGGCTCGGTCAGCATGACCGGCGCGCGCAACTGGCTCAGTCCCGCGGCCTTCATCACCTTGACTTCGACTTCGGCGAGCACCTTGTCGGCGTCGGCGAGACGTCCGCGATGTTCGAGCCAGCGCGGCGATTCGGGCACGACGCGGCGCACGATCAGCACGAACACCGCGGGAATCGCCAGCAATGCGAACTCGGTGCGCCAGCCGAAAGTGGGCAGCACGAAGTACGACACCACGCCCGAGGCGATAAAACCGAGCGGCCAGAAGCCGTCCATCAGCGCAATCAGACGGCCGCGCGAAGCCGCTGGCACGAATTCGGACAACAGCGTCTGCGCAATCGGAAACTCCATGCCCATGCCGAAACCGAGCAGCACGCGATAGAAGATCAAGGCCTCGACGCTCTGCGCCGTCGAGCAGAGATACGAGGCAATGCCCCACAGCACCATGCTCCACTGGAACACCGGACGCCGTCCGAAGCGATCCGCCAGCAAGCCGGCGATGGCCGCGCCGATCACCATGCCGAAGAAACTCGCACTGGCGACCAGACCCGCTGTCGCGCTGGACAGATGAAACTCGCTTTTGATCGAGCCGAGCACGAAGGTCATCGTGCCCAGATCGACGGAATCGAAAAAGAACGCGACGGCGATGATGATGAAGATGGTGCGGTGATAACTGGAGAACGGCAGCCGTTCCAGGCGGGCGGCGGCGCTTGCGCGAGGCTGAAAAGCAGTAGACATGTCATCCCCTCGTTGATGCGGACAGGGCCGCGTGGATGTCGGACCCGGACGCGAGCGATCAGTCCGGCAACGTTTTCAGTAGACGCCGACATAAATCGCCCACATAGAAGAAATACGTCATCGGGATGGAATGGGCGCGCCGTCGCGGCACGCTCGCGCGGTGCGCGATATCAGGCGCGCCGGCGCGCACGCGCGGCGTTCGCAATGCGCGCGAGCGCTTCTTCGCTGAGGCGTTCGGCGATCTTCTGGACGTATTGATGATGGCGCGGTTGCAGCGCCGCGCCGAGCTGCTGCGCGAGGAGATAGCGGATCAGCGCAATGCGCCGATGCCGCAGGGCGATACTCTGGTCGAGCAAGGCAAGCGCGGCGTGCGCGTCGCCCTGCTGACAGGCGCGTTCGGTGAGACGCGCGATGGCGAGTCGGGTGGTGGTCATGTCGACGGGAAGCGCGGGCGGCCGTGCACAGAGTAATTCGCGCGAACCACGAACATCACGTTATGCACGTGCCGCCGCCACTTCACGACATCAACGGCTCGGCCGCGTCGAGCATGATCTTCACGAAGTAATCCGCGAAGCTGCGGCGCACGACGATATCGAAACTCTCCGCGCCGGTGGGAATCAGCGTCATCGAAGCCTTGAAGTAATGGCTCTGCGCGCATTGTCCCGGTCCGAACAGCTTCGGATGCAGATCGAGCGGACAGCCGCGCGTGAGCACTTCGCGTGCGCGCGTGCCGCTGATTTCGAGCACGGTGTAGCCGCTGCCGATATCCACCGCCGACGCAAACACGCCGGCAAACGCCGCGCCGAGTCGGCCCTGCAGCGGTGCGGTGCGCGAAGCGTCGTGCGATTGCGCGGAACGCACCAGCCATTCGTCGGGACCGAGCCACAGGACGTCATAGCCCTTGCCCTGCGCGATGGTGTTCGGCTTCTGCGGCAAGGCACACCCCAGCACGCTTTCGATTGCCTGCACGAAGGCGGCGTCGCGCGTGTCGCCACGCACGATCACGAGTTCCAGGAACGGCCGTTCGCCGAGCCGGAACGCGGCGTTCGCGCCGGCCTGATGTTTTTTCAGCAGCGCGTCCGCACCGACCAGCGGCGACTCCTGCCACACGCCCGTTTGCTTGCCGACCGCGCGATCCACCGCCGACACCGTGCCTCTCGTTTCATTCCACATGTTGACGCGCTCCTTCGCTGTCGTAGAACACCGAACTGGTGATCTTCGCTGCAATCTGTTTGCCGCTCGAGAGCGGGATCGTGACCGTTTCGCCCATCTTGTCGAGGCCGCCCTTCACCACGGCCATTGCAATCGAGCGCTTCAGGATAGGGCTGAAATAGCTGGACGTGACGTGTCCGAGCATCGTTGCCGTCTCGCCCTGGAACGGGCCGGCGACGATCTGCGAGCCTTCCGGAATCACGAACGAGGGATCGTCCGCCAGCAGACCGACCAGTTGCTTGCGGCCGGCCTTGGCGGTGTCCGAGCGCGTCAGCGAGCGCTTGCCGAGAAAGTCTTTCGACTTCGCCACGAGACCGCCCATGCCGAGATCGTACGGCGTCATGGAGCCGTCGGTATCCTGGCCGACGATGATGTAGCCCTTCTCCGCGCGCAGCACGTGCATGGTTTCCGTGCCGTACGGCGTGATGTCGTATTCGGCGCCCGCGGCCATGATCGCTTCCCACACCGCGCGGCCGACGTTCGCCGGCACGTTCACTTCATAGGCGAGTTCACCCGAGAAGCTGATGCGCATCACGCGTGAAGCCGCACCGGCCACGGTGCCTTCGCGATAGCTCATGAACGGGAACGCCGCGTTCGCGAAGTCGATGTCGTGACACACCTTCTGCAGTACCTTGCGGCTGTTCGGGCCGACTACCGCGAAGGTCGCCCAGTGATCCGTCACGGAGGCGAGGCGCACGCGCATGTCGGGCCATTCGGTTTGCAGCCAGCGTTCGAGCCACGTCAGCACGCGTGCCGCGCCGCCGGTGGTGGTGGTCATCATGTAATGCTGGTCGGCGAGACGCACGGTCACGCCGTCGTCGAAGATCATGCCGTTCTCGTCGAGCATCAGGCCATAGCGGCATTTTCCGACTTCGAGCTTGCTCCACGGATTCGTGTAGACCCAGTTCAGCAGCTTCGCCGAATCGGGACCCTGGATGTCGATTTTGCCGAGCGTCGAGGCGTCGAGGATGCCGACGCTCGTGCGCACCGCGAGCGATTCGCGCGCCACGGCGGCGTGCATGTCCTCGCCCGATTTGGCGAAATACCATGGACGTTTCCAGTTGCCGACGTCTTCGAAGGCGGCGCCGTTTTCCACGTGCCATTCGTGCACGGCCGTCTTGCGCACCGGATCGAGAAACTCGCCGAGTTCGCGGCCCGCAAAAGTGCCGAACGTGACCGGCGTGTAATTCGGGCGGAACGTGGTCGTGCCGGTTTCGGGAATCGTCTTGCCGAGCGCCTGCGCGAGAATCGCCATGCCGTTGATGTTGCCGAGCTTGCCCTGATCCGTGCCGAAACCCATCGCCGTATAGCGCTTGACGTGTTCGACGGATTCGAAGCCTTCACGCGCCGCCAGAAAGATATCCGCGGCCGAGACGTCGTTCTGGAAGTCGACGAACTGCTTCGGGCCGCGCGCGGCGAGTTCGCGTCCGCCGACGAGCCACAGCGGCTGCATTTTCGTTTCCGCGAGTTCCGCGACCTGCACCGGATTCGGCCGCGCGACGATATGGCCGGCGGCACGCGCCGCCTCGACACCTGCGTCGACCGCGAAACGAATGCCCTGGCCGAGCGTGAAGTCGCCCGCGCAGGCGCCGACGCTGGTTTCCGCCTGCATCGCCTTGCCCGGCACGAAGCAGGCCTTCTCGTCGTTCCAGTGCGCCTTGCCGCCCGATTGCGCGAACAGGTGCAGCACGGGACTCCAGCCGCCCGACATGGCGAGCAGATCGCACGGCAAATCGGCCTGTTTCGCGCCGACCTGTCCGTTCGAATACGACGCCACCTCGACCGACGCCACGCGCAATTTGCCGTGCGCAGCCGTGATCGCCGCGCCGCTCAGCACCTTGACGCCATGACGGCGTGCCAGCGCGGGCAAGCTGCCCTTCGACTCGCCGCCTCGCGGATCGACCACGGTGACCTGTGCGCCGGCCGCCTTGAGGTCGAGCGCGCATTGATAGCCGTCGTCGTTATTCGTGAACACGACCGCGTTGCGGCCCGGCAGCACCGCATAGCGATGCAGATAGGTCGACACCGCCGAGGCCAGCATCACGCCGGGCAGATCGTTGTTGCCGAACACGATCGGACGTTCGTGCGCGCCGGTGGCGAGAATCACGCGCTTCGCGCGGATCTTCCACATCAGTTCGCGCGTCCCCTTGCGCTGCGTGACCGGCAGATGCTCGGTGAGGCGCTGCGTCACGGTGACGAGATTGTGGTCCTGATAGCCGAAGGCCGTGCTGCGCGACAGAATCTTCACGTCGGGCATCTGGCGCAGTTCGTCCTCGATTTTCTGCACCCATTGCAAGGCCGGTTTGCCGTCGATGTCCGTGCGGCACGACAGCAACGAGCCGCCGAGTTCCGGCTGGTCGTCCACCAGCGTGACGCGCGCACCCGAGAGCGCCGCCGCGTGCGCGGCCGCGAGACCCGTGGGGCCGCCGCCCACCACCAGCACGTCGCAATGCGCAAAGCACTTGTCGTAGCGGTCCGCGTCGGTCTGCTCGGGCGCCTTGCCGAGACCGGCGGCGTCGCGAATCACCTCTTCGTACTTGGGCCAGAATTTGCGCGGCCACATGAAGGTCTTGTAGTAGAAGCCCGCCGGAATGAAACGCGCGATCTTCTGGTTCACCGCCATGCGATCCTTCTCGATGCTCGGCTTCGCGTTCACGCTGTTCGCAACGAGCCCCTGATACAACTCGATTTCCGTGGCACGCGCATTCGGCACCGTGTAAGCGCCGGTTTCGAGTTGCACCACGGCATTCGGTTCTTCCACGCCCGCCGTGACGATGCCGCGCGGACGGTGGTATTTCCAGCTGCGCGCCACGAAGTGCAGGCCGTTGGCGAGCAGCGCCGAGGCGAGCGTGTCGCCCTGATAACCCTGGTATTTGCGGCCGTTGAACGTGAATGTCAGCACGATCGCGCGATTGATGCGCCCGCCGCTGGGGAGTCGGTCTTTCTGGCTCATGATGCCTTGCCCTCTTGTGCCTTGCTCTCGTTACCATCCAATGCGAGTTGCGGACGATCGAACGTCTCGTAACCCTGAATCTCGTAGCTCACCGTGTCGCGTTGCGCCTTGAACCAGCGGCGGCAGCCCTGCGTGTGCAGCCATTGCTCGCGATGCACGCCGCGCGGGTTCTTGCGCATGAACAGGTAGTCGCCCCACTCTTTGTCGGTGAGTTTTTCGGTGTCGAGCGGACGCGCGATATCCGCTTCGCCGCCGCAGGAGAATTCGGTTTCGGCGCGTGGCCCGCACCATGGGCATTCGATCAGCAGCATGGGTGTCTCTCAGTACATTGACAGTGCATTAGTGGGCGACGGCGGCCGCGCCGTGTTCGTCGATCAGATGACCGGTATAGAAGCGGTCCAGCGAGAACGGCGCGTTCAGCGCATGCGGCTCGTCCTTCGCGATGGTGTGCGCGTAGGCCCAGCCCGAACCCGGCGTCGCCTTGAAGCCGCCCGTGCCCCAGCCGCAGTTGAAGTACAGGCCCTTCACGTCGGTCTTGCTGATGATCGGGCAGGCGTCCGGCGAGACGTCCACGATGCCGCCCCACTGACGGTTCATGCGCACGCGCGAGAACACCGGGAACATTTCGACGATGGCTTCGAGCGTGCCTTCGATGATCTGGAAACTGCCGCGCTGACCGAAGCCCGTGTATTGATCGACACCCGCGCCGATCACCAGGTCGCCCTTGTCGGACTGGCTGATGTACGCGTGCACCGCGTTCGACATCACGACCGTGTTGACCACCGGTTTGATCGGCTCGGACACGAGCGCCTGTAGCGGGTGGCTTTCCAGCGGCAGACGCACGCCAGCCATGTCGGCGAGCGTGGACGTATTGCCCGCCGCGACGATCGCCACTTTCTTCGCCTTGATGAATCCCTTCGTGGTGTCCACGCCGGTCACCTGGCTGCCGTCACGACGAATGCCCACCACCTGGCAGTTCTGCACGATGTCCACGCCGGCCTGGTCCGCGCCGCGCGCGAAGCCCCAGGCCACCGCGTCGTGGCGCGCCACGCCGCCGCGCCGCTGGATCGAGGCGCCCAGCACCGGATAACGGCTGTTCAGATTGATGGTCGGCTCGATCTCCTTGATCTGCGCGGGCGTGAGAAATTCCGCGTCGACGCCGTTCAGACGGTTCGCGTTCACGCGGCGCTCGGTGTCGCGCACGTCCTGCAAGGTGTGCGCGAGATTCATCACGCCGCGCTGGCTGAACATGACGTTGTAGTTCAGGTCCTGCGACAGACCTTCCCACAACTTCATCGCCTTCTCGTAGAGCGCGGCCGATTCGTCCCACAGATAGTTCGATCGCACGATCGTCGTATTGCGCGCCGTATTGCCGCCGCCGATCCAGCCTTTTTCCAGCACCGCGATATTGCGCACGCCGTGCTCTTTCGCGAGGTAATACGCGGTGGCGAGACCATGCCCACCGCCGCCGACGATCACGACGTCGTATTCACGTTTGGGCTCGGGACTTTTCCACTGTCGCTCCCAGTTCTCGTGATACGACATCCCGTTGCGCAGCAGGCTGAATATCGAATAGCGGCTCATCTTGGGTCCTTGTTGGTGCTTTTGCCGTACTGGCGGTACTGTTGCTTCGTAACTCGTGCGGCGCCTGGGCGCTTCAGCATTCGATGACGTTCACGGCGAGACCACCGCGCGACGTCTCCTTGTATTTCGTCTTCATGTCGGCACCGGTTTCGCGCATCGTCTTGATGACGTTGTCGAGCGACACGTAGTGCTGGCCGTCGCCCTTCATCGCCATGCGCGCGGCGTTCAGCGCCTTGATCGCGCCCATCGCGTTGCGTTCGATGCAGGGAATCTGCACGAGGCCGCCCACCGGATCGCAGGTCATGCCTAGGTTGTGTTCCATGCCGATTTCGGCGGCGTTCTCGACCTGCGTCGGCGTGCCGCCCATCACGGCGGCGAGCGCCGCGGCGGCCATCGAGCAGGCCACGCCCACCTCGCCCTGGCAGCCCACTTCGGCGCCCGAAATCGACGCCGTTTCCTTGTAGATGATGCCGATGGCCGCGGCCGTCAGCAGGAAGGTCACGATGCCTTCGTCGTTCGACGCATGCATGAACTTCACGTAGTAATGCAGCACGGCGGGGATCACGCCGGCCGCGCCGTTGGTCGGCGCCGTGACCACGCGCCCGCCCGCGGCGTTTTCCTCGTTCACGGCCATCGCGTAGAGATTGACCCAGTCGAGCATGGAGAGCGGATCGCGCAACGACTCTTCCGAACGCGCGCGCAACTGGCCGCACAGATCGGCCGCGCGCCGCTTCACGTGCATCGGGCCGGGCAACTCGCCGCGTACCTTGCAGCCGCGCTCCACGCAGGCGGACATCGCGCGCCAGATCGCCAGCAGGCCGTCGCGCACTTCCTGTTCGCTGCGCGACGCGCATTCGTTTTTCAGCGCCACCTCGGCGATCGACAGCCCGGTTTCGCGGCACACGCGCATCAGATCGTCGCCGGTGCGAAACGGATGCGGCACTTCGGCGCCCGCGCGCAAGCCGTTCACACGATCGCCCTCGCGGTTCACCACGAAGCCGCCGCCGATCGAGTAATACTCTTTCTCCACCAGCAACTGCGCGTTCTCGTCGAAGGCCTGAAAGCGCATGCCGTTCGGATGCACGAAGCTCGTGCCCGAGACACCGGCCGTACCCGGCGTGCCGGGCATCAGCTTGCGAAAGAAGCCGAGTTGCTCGCGCTCCTCGAATTGCACGGGATGCTTGCCGAGCAGCACCAGCTGCTTCGTTTCGCGAATCGCCCGCAGACGCGGCTCGATGATGTCCGGGTCGATCTGGTCCGGCAGATTGCCTTCGAGCCCGAGCAGCACCGCCTTGTCCGTGCCGTGACCCTTGCCGGTCGCGCCGAGCGAGCCGAACAGTTCCACCTTCACCCGGCGCACGAAACCGAGCAGATTGGCGTCTTCGATATGCGAAGCGAAGCGGCATGCGGCGATCATCGGCCCGACCGTATGCGAGCTCGAAGGACCGATACCGATCTTGAACAGATCGAAAACGCTGACGTTCATGACATGCCTTTTCTGTTGCGTGGCGCTAAATTGGCGGGGTTGCCGGTTCTGCTCTGAACTGGCTGCTATTGCACCGCACGTCAAATTGAACCGATAGAATAAAAACGGCATCACGCTGGGATAGTGGCGTCAAGCCGGCCGCCTGCAAAGCGCCGCGGCGGATTTCCGAAGACTTCTGACGCATTTCCGACAGGCACCGCCCTTACGGCTGGCGATGCTCGCCGCAGTGCTATGCTTGATTCAAGCCCTATCCGGCGTTAAGTTTTTTGCTTTTTGCGTCTGCTCATTCCTCCAAGCCATTGCGTGCATGAATCCCCCTGAACCGCTTCCCCTTCAATCGATCGACGGCACCCCGAAACAGCGCATCCGCTTCGGCATCATCCTGTTGCCGAACTTCACGCTGACCGCGTTCGCGGGTTTCGTCGACCTGCTGCGCCTGTCCGCCGACGAGGGCGACTTCAGCAAACCCGTGCGCTGCTCCTGGAGCGTCATAGGGGAAACCCTTGCTCCGGTGCGCGCCAGTTGCGGAATCCAGATCACGCCCTGGGAGACCTTCGAGAGCGCCGAACCGTTCGACTACGTGGTGGTGGTGGGCGGCCTGCTGCATGCCGGGCCGGCCACCAACGACGCCACGCTCGCCTTCATCCGGCGCGCCGCCGCCACCGATGCGACGCTCGTCGGCATGTGTACCGGCGTGTTTTCGCTGATGCGCGCGGGCGTGCTGGAAGGCCACCGGATCTGCGTGAGCTGGTTTCACTACTGGGATTTCATCGAGCGCTTTCCCACCGTCAACGAAGAAGCGCTGGTCGCCGACCGTCTGTTCGTGATCGACCGGCGGCGCATTACCTGCTCGGGCGGACGCGCATCGATCGACGTGGCCGCCGCGATCCTGCTGCGGCACTTCGAGACCGCCACGGTGCAGAAGGCGCTGCGCATCCTGCTGGTCGACGACATGCAGAAAGGCAACGCGCCGCAACCGCATCCGCCTGGCCTCGCGCCGGCCACGCATCCCAAGGTCAAGCGCGCGATCCTGCTGATGGAACAGCACGTGGGGCGTTCGCTGCCGCTCGACGAACTGGCGCGCAAGCTCGATCTGTCGCCGCGTCAACTGGAGCGGCTTTTCAAGGCCGAAACCGGCAAGGCGCCGCAGGCGTATGCCAAGCAGGTCCGCTTGCGCACGGCCGCGTGGCTGCTCACGAGTTCGGACAAAACGGTGGCGGATATCGCGTCGAGTTGCGGGTTTTCAGACGCATCGCATCTGGGACGCGAATTCCGCAAGCAGTTCGGCCTGCCGCCGATGATGTACCGCGAGCAGCGCGGCACGGCGGAAGAAGTGGAAGACAGCGGGAGTTACGACGAGACGTTTCCGGGGCGGGCGCAGGCGATTTGAGGGGGATGGAAGCTTGCGCTTCCGTGTTGCACTGGGTCCGTCAGGAATGACGGACACCCACGCGCGGCCGTAAAAGACAACCCAATAAAATGCCCGCCGCCGGCGATCCAACCATGGTGTCCGCGCGTCACAGCCTATGAGCGTCGCGGACACATGAAAAACCAGCGGCAAAACAAAAGCTCAGTGAGGGTTTTCGTAAAACCTGAATCGCTCACGGGCAAACTGCATGACGTCAGGCGGTCCGCCTAGAACACCTGTTCCCGTTTTCCACCCCCGATCGGCGTACATGAACCAGTTGCCCGAAATCGGCAAGACCGCATACTTTTCCGAGTAGACGCCGATCGCATCGGCAAGACTGTCGCCGGGATCCCTCATCAGTATGTCGAAAAAATCTTCGTCGCTATGCTGCGGACTGACGATGAATCCGGGATATTTTCCAAAATGCACGTGAAAATAGTCGAACGGATCGGGATCCAGCACGACCACCGCGAACTCGCCGTTCCCATCGAGCGCTGCAATGCTGCGAGTGAGGTCGAGAAAAACCTGCGTAGCGAGGTTAGAAGAGTCCCAATGCAACAGACTCCCGGCTGGGGCAGTTGCAATGCGGCTAGAACAATCACGGGCGCGCTGCCAAAGCGGCGCGAATATCTCCCGCTCGTGGATGTAATCAATATTGCGCATTAGTTGCCACAACGAAGCAAGTGGGCGAGCCCGGCTTTGCGCCGGTCGCCGACCATACAGCATTGCAATCGGCTGCGTTTGCGCCAAAGGCAATCGTCAGCAGCATGACCACGGCCAGCAACCGGCCTATCATGCCGGCCGCGGTCTTTTCAAATCTGTTTCCTGTCATCGTTATCCTTATTGGTTGTACTCAGGTAAAAGCCCAAGCACCCTATAAAGACCCCGACACAGGAAAAATCCGACAACTCCTAAAAGCCTTACTGCTTGCGTTTCAGTTGATGTGCATCAACCCCGCATCATCCTAAGAGCCCGTCGACAGGCGCGACGCAAACACGCGCCCCAACTTCCCCCCTACTTCCCCGCCACATAAGCCTTCACCGCCGGCAAGCCGTCCTTCCCATCGAACGTCTTCACGCCCGCGAGCCATTGATCCAGCACCGCCGGATTCGCCTTCAGCCACTCGCGCGCGGCCTTGTTCGGGTCGGTCTTGTTCATGATCGGCAGCATGACGTGATTCTCGATGTCGGTCGTGAAATGCAGGTTCGCCACCAGCTTCGCGACGTTCGGGCAGCGGGCCGAATAATCGTTGGGCGTCACGGTCAGCACCCTGGCTTCGCCGTAGTTCGGGCCGAATACGTCGTCGCCGCCGGACAGATAATCGATCTTCATCTGCACGTTCATCGGATGCGGTTCCCAGCCGAGAAACACGATCGGCTTTTTATCGCGGATCGCGCGGTTCACTTCGACCAGCATGCCCGCCTCGCTCGATTCCACCAGCTTGAACTTGCCGAGACCGTACTGATTGCCGTCGATCATCTTCTTGATCAACGCGTTGCCGTCGTTGCCCGGCTCGATCCCGTAGATCTTGCCGTCGAGCTTGTCGTAGTTCTTCGCGATGTCGGCGAATGTCCTGATGCCGGACTGGTACGCGTAATCCGGCACGGCCAGCGTGTATTTCGCGCCGGTCAGGTTCGGCGTGGCGAGCACGGTGAGCTGGCCGGCCTTTTTGAACGGGTCGATCATCGGGTCCATGGTGGGCGACCAGTAGCCGAGAAACACGTCGATCTGCTTGCTCTTCACACCCGCAAACGTGATCGGCACGGAGGCGATGGTTTTGGTCGGCTTGTAGCCGAGCCCTTCGAGCACGGTCGACGCCAGCCCGGTCGTCGCGGCGATATCGGTCCAGCCGACATCGGCGAACCGCACGTCGCGGCAGGTGGCGGGTTCAGCGGCAAACACGGACGACATCGACAGCGCGCACAACGACACGGCCCACGAACGTTTCATGGCGTTCCCTCGGAGTAGTGATGGTGATGGATTGGCGGTCGGCGCGGACGCTGTCCGCGACCGGCCGCTATGCCGACAGACGCCGCTCGATGCTCGGCGCGTGGCCGAACTGCGCCCGATACGCCTTGCTGAAATGACACGGCGAATGAAAACCGCAAACGGCGGTGACGCGCGCGATCGACGCGTCGGTGTTGCGCAGCAGTTCGCGCGCGCGGCGCAAACGCAGGGTGAGGTAGTAATGCGTGGGCGACACGCTGAGAAACATCTTGAACATGCGCTGCAAGTGCCGCTGTGACAGATGCACGAGCCGCGCGAGTTCGTCGAGCGACAAAGGCTCCTCGATGTTCGCCTCCATCAGCCGCACCACTTCGATCAACTCGGCGCGCGAGAAACCGACGCGCGCGTCGACGGGAATATGCTGGTAATCGGTCGAGCCGCGAATCCGCTCGACGATGAACTGCTCGGACACCTGCGCGGCCACCGGCGCGCCGAGGCGCATGCTCACGAGGTTCAGCATCAGGTCGAGCGGCGCGGTGCCGCCGGTGCAGGTCAGCCGGTCGCGGTCGATCACGAAGAGTTCGTCGGCGAAACGCACGTGCGGGTAGCTCTTGTGCAAGGGCGACATGTCTTCCCAGTGCACCGTGCAGCGATACCCGTCGAGCAGCCCGGCCGCGAGCAGCGCGTAGGGGCCCGTGCAGATGCCGCCGAGCGGAATGCCTCGCGCGGCCACGTCGCGCAGCAGCGCGATCACCGTATCGTCGACATAATCGCGCACGTGCCAGCCTGCGCAGACGATCAGCACGTCCGGCATGCCCACTTCGGCGAGCGTGGTGGTCGGCTTGACGGTGATGCCGTTGCTGGCACGCGCGGGCTCACCGTCCGTCGAGATCACCGACCACGTGTAGTGCTGCGCGCGCCCCACGTAGTTGGCCATGCGCAGCACTTCGACGGCGCTGGTGAAGGCGATCATCGAAAAGTTCGGCAAGGTCAGAAAGCCGACGTGCGCGAGGCCTGACAGCGGCGACGCCGGCGCTTCCGGGCGGGCCTCGATGGGCGTGATCGCGTCGCGCTTCATCGGCGGCTCAGCCGTGTTGCGCCGCCGGCTCGCGGCGCACCTTCATCACGCTGCGCAGTCCCGAGAGCAACGGTGCGCGTGCCATGCCCGGCGAGCGGCCGAAGCTCTCCGTGATGCGGTCGAGAATGATCGCGAGCATCACCACCGAAAGACCGCTTTCGAAACCGAGTCCGATATCGAGGCGCTGAATACTCGCCAGCACGTCGTTACCCAGACCGCCCGCGCCAACCATCGAGGCGATGATCACCATCGAGAGCGCCATCATGATGGTCTGGTTCACGCCGGTCATGATCGACGGCAGCGCGTTGGGAAACTGCACCTTGTAGAGCAGTTGCCACGGCGTGCAACCGAACGCCTGCCCGGCCTCGACGATCTCGCGGTTCACGTGCTTGATGCCGAGCGACGTGAGACGCACCGCCGGCGGCATCGCGAAGATCACGGTGGAGAGAATGCCGGGCACGCGGCCGAGACCGAACAGCATCGCGGCCGGAATCAGGTACACGAAGGCCGGCATGGTCTGCATCAGATCGAGTACGGGGCGCACCACCATTTCGACGTAGCGGCTCTTGGCGGTCCAGATGCCGAGCGGCACGCCGAGCAGCAGGCTGATGAGCGTGGAAGACAGCGTCAGGCCGAGCGTGATCACCATCTGATCCCAGAAGCCGGTGCCGTAGATCAGCAGCATGGCGAGCAAGGTGAACAGCGCGAAGCGCCAGCCCACCCGCCACAAACCGATGCCGACGAAGAAGGCCATCAGCGCCCACATCGGCACGGCCTGCAGGCCATGTTCGACGAGTGCGGCAAAGCTCTCGATCACCTTGCCGATGGAGTCGAAGGTTTTGGCGTCGTGATCGAGCAGGTAGTGAACGCCGTGATCGACCCAGGCGCCAAGTGGAATGACTTCAGACATGGGAACTCCGATGGCGCGTGAGAACGTTCAGCACGTTCGTCTTGTTGACCGAACCGCAGTAGGAGCCGTCCGCTTCGACGACCGGCAGCGGCGCGCGGCTTGCCACCACGCGTTCGACCACCGCGTCGAGCGGCGTGCCGCGGCTGATGCACTCGATGTGGTTCAGTTGCGGCGAAGCGCTGCCCGCCGCATCGCGGCAGACGAAGCCGCGAATCTTGCGCTCGCTGTCGAGCACGAAGGCGTAGTCGGCGCTGCCGTTGAGCGTGGCGGCGACACTCGACGCGTCGATCTGCGGCGAATGCGCCATCAGCGGCACGGCGTCGGTCTGCATCAGATCGCCCGCCGTCAGATAACGGCTGGTGTCGATGCCGTCGAAGAAGGCGCGCACGTAATCGTCGGCGGGATTGGTGATGATTTCCTGCGGCGTGCCGACCTGCACGACGCGGCCGCCCTCCATGATCGCGATGCGCGTACCGATGCGCATCGCCTCTTCCAGATCGTGCGACACGAACAGGATGGTGCGCTGCTGTTCGCGTTGCAGATCCAGCAGCACGTTCTGCATTTCCTTGCGCTTGAGCGGATCGAGCGCGGAAAACGCTTCGTCCATGATCATCAGCGACGGGTTGACCGCCAGCGCACGCGCCAGCCCGACCCGCTGCTGCATGCCGCCGGAAAGTTGCGCCGGCAGCTTCTCCGAGAACGGCGCGAGACCGACCTGCTCCAGCACGGTCATGGCCCGCTTCTCGCGCTCCTTCTTGCCCACGCCGGCCACTTCCAGCCCGAACGCGGCGTTGGACAACACCGTGCGCTGCGGCATCAGCGCGAAAGACTGGAACACCATGCTCATGTCCTTGCGGCGCAGCGCCGTCAGTTCCGAACGCGGCACACCGGCCACGTCGCGCCCATCGATCAGCACCTTGCCCGCGCTCGGCTCGACCAGCCGATTGATCAGGCGAATCAGTGTCGACTTGCCGGAACCCGACAGGCCCATCAACACGAAGATCTCGCCTTCCTTCACTTCGAACGACACGTTATGCACGCCGACAATCTGACCGGTGCGCGCGAACACTTCTTCTTTCGTCGCGCCGCCGGCCAGCATGCCGATCGCCTGTTTCGGGTTAGTGCCGAACACCTTGCACAGCCCTTCGACAACGACCTTGGGGGAATTCATTGAATGCTCTCCTATGTCGACCGGCGTGAGCGCTTGAGCGCTTACTCCGGTCCCATGCACGACAATTGCGGCAGTGGCGGACGTCCGTCCGCGCTGTGCATACATAGTTGCCAGAAAAAAGTACGCCTAGCCGACTAATTGCGACAACCACGTGTGGAAATGCGACACCCGTGTCGCGCGCATTCTGGCGGATTTCGGCGAAAGCCTTTCTGGGCAAGGGTTTGCGAAGAGCTCGAAGGCTCGCGAGGCGGTGTCGCGTTAGAGCAAGTCGAGTCACGCGAACGAAGAAAAATGGCGTTTGAAAACCGGTTTCGCGCTCTGGCGCGCTGCAGCATGCCGCACGCGCGCCTTGCCTAGCAGATAAAAAAAGCCGGCGGGAGATTTTCCCGCCGGCTTCGTCGAGTTGCCGGATCGTGCAGCGTTGCGTGCGCTTACCAGCCCACTTACTGGCTCGCGCCCGCGCCGATGCCCGCCTTCTTCTGCGCGTTCTGCAGGTCGGTCGGATAGTTCGGGTCGTTGCGCGAAGGCTGGTAGCCGGCGTCTTCCAGCTTCTTCAGCTCGGCGTTCTTCTTGGCGCGCGCCTGCTTGCGTGCCGCTTTGCGCTCAGCCTTGGTCGGCTTGGCGGTGGTGGTCGCGTCGGGACTGACCGCGGCCGCGCCGCTGGCGCTCTGTGCCGCGGCAAGCGGAATACTGCCGGCAACGATGGCCGTGACTGCCAGCCCGAGCACGACCTGTTTCAAGGCAACGAACTTCATGTGTGATATCCCCTCTGGATAGTTGGCATTGGCGTCGAAGTCAAACAGCTACTTTTCTGGTTCACGGCGAATCGCGCACGGTGCCCGAGCGGATCCGCTATACGTAGCTTACAGCCAAACCGCCTTCGCGCGTCTGTTGGGTGACTCTATTGCACGCCCTGACCGGCTTCGCGTTTTGCTTCCTCGTCTTCCTGCAGTTTGCGCCAGAGAATCTTGCCGCTGCCCGACTTGGGCAACGCGGCGACGAACTCCACGATGCGCGGCGCCTTGTACGCGGCCATCTGCTCGCGCGCCCAGTCGATGATCGCCTGCTCGCTGAGTGTGCCGGCCTGCGCCGCCGCCGGCACCACCAGCGCCTTGACGGTCTCGCCGCGCTTCGCGTCCTTCACGCCGATCACGCACACCTCGTGAATGCCCGGATGCCGGTACATCAGCGCCTCGACTTCGGCGGGCCAGACCTTGTAGCCCGACGCATTGATCATCCGTTTGAGACGATCGGTCATGAAGAAGTAACCGTCCTCGTCGATATGGCCGAGGTCGCCGGTGCGCAGGAAACGTTTGCCGTCGAGTTCGATAAAGGCCGCCTGCGTACCCTTCGGATCGTTCCAGTAGCCGAGCATGACCTGCGGTGCATGGGTGACGATCTCGCCGGTTTCGCCCTGAGGCAACTCCTCGAGCGTGACCGGGTCGATCACGCGCGAGTCGACGTCGAAGACCGGAATGCCGAGGCATTGCGGCTTGGGCCGATGCGGCGGATTGATGTGCGTGCCCGCGATCGTCTCCGACATGCCGTAGCCTTCGACGTAATCGAGGCCGGTGAGCGTCTTGAGCTTCCGGGCGATCGCGTCGGGCATCGCCGCACCGCCGCCGCGCGCGCCGCTCAGACTCGACAGGTCGTAGTCGGCGAGCTTCGGATTGGAGAGAAAGTCGACCATCATCGCGGTGATCGACTGCCAGGCCGTGACGCGATATTTCTGCATGCAGATGGCGGCGGCGTCGCGATCCCAGCGCGGCAGCAGCACGATGGTGGCACCCGAGAACATCGCGCTATTCATGCCGCCCTGCATGCCGGTGACGTGAAAGAGTGGCAGCACGGAAAGAAACACGCCGTCGGCCGGCGACGAAAACCACACGCAGCCGCCGAGCGCGGTGCTCATGACGCTGCGATGCGTGTGCATGCAGCCCTTCGGCTTGCCGGTGGTGCCGGAGGTGTACGGCATCACGCAGAGATCGTCGGGACCGGCGGTGAGCGGCCCTGGTACGTGACGGCGTTCCAGCACATCGCGCCAGGCCGTGACGCCTTTCAGATCGAAGCTTCGACGCGGCGCCGCGACGAATTCCGGCACCTCGAACGGCGCGGGCCGCTTCAGATAATCGCTATACGTCGCGACGATAACGTGTTCGAGGCCCTGCCCCGCGGATTTTCCCAGCAGCGGCTCGACGTTCGCGAACAGGCATTGCGGCGCGATGATCGTGGTCGCGCCGCTGTCTTCCACGTAGTGCCGCAACTCGGTGGTCATGTTCATCGGGTTGACCGGCACCACCACGGCATTCGCGCGCAGAATGCCGTAGTACGCGAGTATCCATTGCGGGCTGTTCTGCATGTAGAGCAGCACGCGATCGCCGGCCTTGACGTGACATTCCTGCTGCAGGAATCCCGCGATACGCTCGGCTTCGTCCTTGAATTCGGCGAAGGTAACGGGCGTGTCGTAGAAGACGATGAACGGCTTGTTGGGAAAGCGCGTGGCCGAGACTTCGGCGTTATAGAAGAGATTCGTTTCAGGCAGCGTCAGATGAAACGGCAGTTGCGGCGGCCAATGCGCGCGATGGCGTTCGTTCATACGTGTCTCCTGCGTGATACGGCTTATTGCGGGCTCGCGATGCGCCCGTTATGTCTTGCCATTGTTCAGGCGCTGATCGCGCCACCGTCCACCGCGAAGTACTGACCCGTGATGTGACGCGATGCTTCGCTCGCGAGAAACACGGCCGGTCCCTTCATGTCTTCGTCGCCGCCCAGACGCTGCAACGGCGTCTGCGCGATGATGGCGCCGCCCAGTTTGTCGAGCAATCCGGCCGACATTTTCGACGGGAAAAAGCCCGGGCAGATGGCGTTGACGTTGATGTTGTACTTGCCCCATTCCGCGGCGAGCGCGCGTGTGAAATTGATTGCCGCGGCTTTCGACGTGTTGTACGCAATCGTGTTCATGCCGGGCGGCGAACCCTTCAGACCGGCCACCGAAGCGATGTTGATGATCTTGCCGGCGCGACGCGGAATCATGCTGCGTTTGCCGACTTCGCGGGCGAGAAAAAACGGCGCGTTGACGTTCAGGTTCATGACCTTGTGCCACGCTTCGTCGGGATAGTCTTCGGCGGGCGCGCCCCACGTTGCGCCCGCGTTGTTCACGAGAATATCGATGCGGCCATGCTGGCCGAGCACGTCGCTCACCAGTGCCGGAATTCCTTCGAACTGCTGCAGATCGTTGACGAAGGTCTGCACGTCGATACCGAGGCTCTGCAAATGCGTTTTCGCTTCCGCGAGTTCGTCGGCCTTGCGCGCGGTGATGGCGACACGGCAGCCCATTTCGCCGAGCGCTTCGGCCATCTGCAAGCCGAGTCCGCGCGAACCGCCGGTGATCAAGGCAACCTTGCCGTCCAGTTGAAACAGGTCTTTCACAGACATGCGTCGTCTCCCTCCAGGTTGTTCCGCCATGCAGATTTGCACACCGATTTTTCGACCATCATACGTGCCGCGATGGGGCCTGTAAATAAAAGCACGATCATTCACTTTCGATATAAACTGACGCGTATCGTCGGTGAGCGAAGCATCGGGATTAACCCGCATCGCGTCGTTCATCGTGCCTTTCAAACAGGCCCCAGCCTCGCGTCCGCGTGTGAAAACGTGCGGCTGTTTCGCGTGGCGGCCGCACTTCTGAACGGGTCGTCTTCATGCAAGATGCACTGATCATCAACTCGCGTGATCTGGAATTCCAGCTGTTCGAAGTACTCGACGCCGAGGCGCTCACGCAGCGCGCGCGTCATGCCGACCACAGCCGCGAAACCTTCAACGCGGCGCTCGATACCGCGCATGTGGTGGCCGTGGAAAAGTTCGCCACGCATAACCGTCTCTCGGACGAACACGAGCCGCACTTCGACGGCGAGCGCGTCACGATGCCCGCCGAAGTGAAAGACGCACTCGACGCCTTGCGCGCCACAGGTTTTCTCGCCGCGACCAAAGACTACGATTACGGCGGCATGCAGTTGCCGTCGCTCATTTCGTTTGCGTGCCTGTCGCTGTTCAAGAGCGCCAACATCGCCACTGCCTCGTACGCCATGCTCACCTCGGCGAACGCGAACGTGATCGAACGCTTCGGCAGCGACGCGCAAAAGCGCAAGTACCTGCAGGCACTTTTCGAAGGCCGCGCATTCGGCACGATGGCGCTTACCGAACCTCAGGCGGGTTCGAGTTTGTCCGATCTCGTCACCAGCGCAACGCCGAACCCGGACGGCACCTATTCGATCCGCGGCAACAAGATTTTCATTTCGGGCGGCGACCACGATCTGAGCGAGAACATCGTGCATCTCGTGCTGGCGCGCATTCCCGGCGGCCCGCCCGGCGTCAAAGGCATTTCGCTCTTCACGGTGCCGAAGTTTCACGTCGACGAAAACGGCAAACGTGGCGCGCGCAACGATGTCGCGCTGGCCGGACTGATCCACAAGATGGGCTGGCGCGGCACGACCTCCACCATGCTGTCGTTCGGCGAACATGGCGAGTGCATCGGCGAGCTGGTCGGCGAGCCGCATCAAGGGCTCGCCACCATGTTCCACATGATGAACGAGGCGCGTATCGGCGTCGGCCTCGGCGCGGTCATGCTCGGCTATCGCGGCTATCTGGCTTCGCTCGATTACGCGCGCGAACGGCCGCAAGGGCGACGTCCGGACAACAAGGACCCGCTCGCCCCGCCATTGCCGCTGATCGAACACGCGGACGTGCGCCGCATGCTGCTCGCGCAAAAGGCCTACGTGGAAGGCGCCTACGCGCTCTGCCTGTATGCCGCGCGTCTGGTGGACGAACAGAACACCGGCGGGAGCGAGGCGGCGCGCGCCGAAGCCGGCCTGCTGCTCGATCTGCTCACACCGGTCGTCAAATCGTGGCCGTCGCAATGGTGTCTGGAAGCCAACAGTCTCGCCATCCAGATTCACGGCGGCTACGGCTACACGCGCGAATATCCCGTCGAGCAGTTCTATCGCGACAACCGCCTGAACATGATTCACGAAGGCACACACGGCATTCAGGCGCTCGATCTGCTCGGCCGTAAAGTCGTGATGAAACAGGGTGCGGCGCTGCGTCGACTGGAAGGCGAAATCCGGCGCACCGCCGAAGCGGCTCATGTGCATCCCGAACTGCGCGCGCACGCCGACGCCCTGCTCGCGGCATGGCGCGACATCACCGGCACGGTCGAAGCTTTGCTGCCCACACTCGCTCAGGACAGCGAACGGGCGCTCGCCAATGCGAATGCGTTTCTCGAAGCGTTCGGCCACGTCGTGATTGCGTGGACATGGCTGCGTCAGGCGATCGTGGCGAGCGCCGCGCTTGGCGCGACGCCGCCCGACAATCACTCACCGGCAGACGCCGACGCCGGGCACGACTTCTATCGCGGCAAACTGCATGCGTGCCAATGGTTCTTCCGTTGGGAATTGCCGCGCGTGGCGCTCATGCTCAGCACCTTGCGCAGTCTCGACGACACCACGCTGACGATGGCGCCGCAGTGGTTCTAACCCGCTCGCCGGCTTCGCGCGAATACGCGGTAGCGCAAGCAGTCCGCGTCACGGAAAATGCTAGCGGGCCTCGCGCGATGCAGCCGCGACCGGACTGAAAACATACACCACGGCGCCGATCGCGAGCGGCGCGACGGTCACGCCGAACAGCGCGGCATAAATGCCGGCAGTCGTGAAATCCGCCTGTCTGGCGACGCCCGCAATCCATCCGAAACAACTGCTTGCCAGCGCGATCCCAAGAAACACGAGGCTGTTGAGCAGCCCCAGACCCAGCCCGAGTCGTTGCGGCGCGATGATCGCGCGCGCCTGCGACATTACCAGCGGGTGGATCGAGCCGACCGAGAACAACACGCAGATCAGCGCGACGCTCACGACCGGATCGCGGGCCGGCATCAGCGCAAGGACGAGCGCCGCCAGCATGCCGCCGACGAGCCACACGAGCGCGATCCGCTTCGGCGACCAGAACCTCACCAGCAGCGGAATGCAGAACGACGCGCCGATCGCGACCACGCTGGTGACGGTCATCGCGTTGCCGCGCGCGAGCACGTCGAAGCCGAAGACGTCGGCGAGATACGGGCCGCCCCACGACGTGCGGAAGGTGCTGCCCACCGACAGCGCCAGGCAAGCCGGCATCAGCGTCCACAGGCCGCTCCACAGACCGGCACGCGTCGGCTCGCCATGCGCGGCTCGCTGCGCTTGCTGCGACGCAGCGAGATTCGCCCGATGCGCCTGAACATCGCGGCGCTTCACGAAGCAGACCACGCCGAGCGTCGCACACGCCATCGCCAGTGCCGCGACCATCATCACGGGACGCCAGCCGAAGCCGGCGGTCGCGCGGCTCAGCGGATAAGCCGCGAGCAAGGCGCCCGCCATGCCGATCGCGCTCGCGGTCGTGACGGCGCGCACGTTGCGCGTGCCGTGGCCGCCATGCAACACATGGTTGAGCAGTCCCATGAAAATCGGCGCGCAGCCGAGACCGATGCCGGCCTGCGCGAGCAACGCGCTGCCCGCGCTGTGCGTCACGGCGAGCAGCCCCGCGCTGACACCGCCGACGGCCATCAACGCGGCGGTGGGTCCGCGCACGCCGAAGCGGTCGAACATCAGACCGACGGGCAGTTGCGCGAGCGCGAATACGAGGAAGAAGGAGCCGGCGAACCAGCCGAACATCTGCGGCGAAAAATGGAAATCGCCGATCAGCTGGGTGGCGATCACGGCGATGTAGCTGCGGAAAAACTGGCTCAGCACATAGCTGAAGGTCAGCGCCCACAAGCCGTAATCGAGCGACGGCAAGGCCGGTTGCGCGCCTCGCTCATGAAGCGGTTTCAAAGCCGGTTTCTGAGTCTGCTTCTGAAGCGGATCGCGTACGCCATCGGACATCTGCAGTGCGCCTTCGATGATGGAAGCCGCCATCATAGGCGAATCGCCCGCGCGAAGTGGAAGCGGGTCAGGACAGTTTTTCGAGCATCGCGCCGTTTGCTGGAGTATTGTTTAAGCGCGCTGGGTGCACCACAACGTCACTCTTCTACAAGACAGGGTGCGCCCGGCGGGCGGCGACAGGCTCGCAGGCGCGTGGTTTTTTGCATGCAACGAAGCGACATCAACTTTTCGAGGAATGGAGAAACCGTGAAAACAGTCAATCTTTTGAAGGCGCTCGGTCTTGCGTTGTGTGTGGCGACGGCGTCCAGCGCCTATGCCCAGGCAAGCGACGCGATGTCGGCGCCCGACGCGGCCGCTGCCGCGCCCAGTCCCAAAACGGTCAAGAAGACGGATCGCAAGCTGGGACTCGACGTGCGCAAGGCTTTGTCGAAGGCGCAAGGTTTCGATGTGTCGAACGTGTTTGTCCGTGCCCGCGGCGGTGCGGTCGTGATAACCGGCTCGGTGCCTGACGGCGCGCAGATTCCGCAAGCGGAAGAAGTGGCCAAGGGCGTCCCCGGCGTGAAATCGGTGAGCAACAAGCTCACGATCGGCACGCAAGGCGGCGGCGGAGGCTAAGGCTTCGCCCACTAACCGGCACGCCGTCCGCCAGCACAATTTCGCGGACGGCGCCCGTGCTCAGCGCCGCACGAGTCCGATCAGATAGCGGCACACGCCGGCTTCGCCATTGAAGAACTCGCATTCCACCGGCGCGCCGAGCTGCAAGCAGTCTCCCTTGCTCAACGCATACACCTGCTGCCCCTCGCGGAAAGTCAACGTTCCTTCCATGACCCAGATCTGCTGATGCTGGAAGACGAATGCATCCGGTGGATACGGCACGCGCACACCAGCCGGCAATTCGATTTCGAGCAGTTCGAGCACGCCGCCCGTGGGCGGTGAAATTCGCCGGCGCGTATAACCTGTTTCGGGGTCCTGCCAGACGCTTTGCCGCTCATGGCGAGCGAGCCGCTCGCCGGTTTGTTCCGCGAGCGCCAGCAAGGTCGAGAGCGTCAGGCCGAACGCGCCCGACAGGCGTCCCAGCACGGTCGCGGTCGGGCTCGCCTCGCCACGCTCGATCTTGCTGATCATCGCCTTGGACACGCCCGAGCGCTCGGCCAGTTCGCCCAACGACCAGTTGCGCGCCTCGCGTTCGGCTTTCACGCGTGAGGAAATGGCCAAGGTCAGATCGACGGCAGTGGAATCGGACATGAGAGCGTTGGAGTCGAAGGAAATTCGGGTGGCCGCGCCAATGTATAGCGCGGCGGCCGGCACGTCAAAAGGCAGCTAAAAGACGGCTAAAAGGCCGCTACACGCCGACTGGAAGCGGAATCGGGACCCGGCGGCATCGGCCACGCCGTGTACGGATCAACGCATTCGCAGCAAGCGCCGTTCGTCATCATTGTCTTGCATAGTGATTTTTTGTCCACTATATTTTACGCACGTGCCCTGCAACTGCCGTGAACCGGGCGCATCCGTCCATCTCAGCCGGAACACACCATGCCGAAGGAAATCGTCCTCAACGCTTTTGACATGAACTGCGTCGGCCACATCCAGCAAGGCATGTGGACTCACCCGCGCGACCAGTCGTCGCGTTACACCGATCTCGAGTACTGGACCGGCTACGCCCGCATGCTCGAGGCCGGCCTCTTCGACGGCATTTTCTTCGCCGACGTGGCCGGCGTGTACGACGTCTACGGCGGCAATCCGGATGCCGCCATTCGCGGCGCGGTGCAGGTGCCGGTCAACGATCCCACCTTGCTGATTCCGGCCATGGCGGCCGTCACGCGCCATCTCTCGTTCGGCGTCACGTCCAATCTCTCGGTCGAGCAGCCCTATCTCTTCGCGCGGCGCATGTCGACGCTCGATCATCTGACACGTGGCCGCGTGGGCTGGAACATCGTCACCGGCTATCTGGACAGCGCTTCGCGCGCGATCGGACTGACCGGCCAGATGGCGCACGACGATCGCTACGACCTGGCCGACGAATATATGGAACTGGTCTACAAACTGTGGGAATGCAGTTGGGAAGACGGTGCCGTACTGCGCGACCGCTCGCAAGGAATCTACGCGGACGCGTCGAAAGTCCACGTGATTCACCATCACGGCAAGCAGTACCGTGTCGACGCGATGCATCTGAGCGAGCCGTCGCCGCAACGCACGCCGGTGTTGTACCAGGCGGGTTCGTCGGCACGCGGCAAGCAGTTCGCCGCGGCGCACGCCGAGTGCGTGTTCGTCAACGGTCAGGCCAAAGGCGCGGTCAAAACCATCGTCGACGATATTCGCGCCCATGCGCTGGCACGCGGCCGCGCGGCGGACGACATCAAGGTGCTGCTCGGCCAGACCGTCATCACCGGACGCACGGAAGCCGAAGCCGAGGAAAAGTTCGCCGAGTATCGACGCTACGTGAATTCGGAAGCGGCGCTCGTGCACGCGGCGGCGTCGCTCGGTATCGACTTCGCGCGCTACGACCTCGACGAACCGATCGAGACCGGCAAGAGCCAGGCTATCGTGTCGAACGTGGAAGCCATGACGCGCAGCGCGGGTCCGCAATGGACCAAACGCAAACTGCTCGAACAGATGGTGCTCGGCAGCCGGCAGGCGCCGCTCGTCGGGTCGGCGGAACGGATTGCAAGCGAACTGATTGCGTGGACCGAAGAGACCGGCGTGGACGGCTTCAACCTGTCGCGCACGGTCGCGCCGGAATGTTTCAGTGATTTCATCGAACTGGTCGTGCCGATCCTGCAGGAGCGCGGCGCCTACAAGCGCGCCTATCGCGAGGGCACGTTGCGCGACAAACTGTTCGGTCATGCGCGTCTGCCCGCGAGTCACACGGCGGCGCGCTTTCGCGATCCGGCCTGCGCCGCCGCATCCGCCGATGCAGCAACTTAAGATGCGTTCGGACGCGCTCTGCCAATCGACGCTTTCGCACAGAGGCACCATGCTAGACAAGCACACTTTCCGCGACGCGATGGCGGGCCTCGGCGCCGCCGTCAACATCATCACCAGCGACGGCGCAGCGGGACGCGCCGGATGCACGGCTTCGGCTGTCTGCGGTGTGAGCGACGAACCGCCGACCCTGCTCGTCTGCATCAACCGCGGCAGCCGCAACAACGCGGCGTTTCGCGCCAACGGCAAGCTGTGCGTCAACGTGTTGAGCGCGGAACAGCAGTCGCTCGCGGCGCACTTCGCGACGCCGTCCCTGTCGGCGGACGAACGTTTCGCCGCCGCGCAGTGGGACACGCTCGCCACCGGCGCGCCGGTTCTGCATGGCGCGCTGGCCTCGCTCGACTGCGAAATCGAATCGGTGACGGAGGTCGGCACGCACACGGTATTCTTCTGCGCGGTCACGGCCGTGCATACGCAACGCGGCGGCGACGCGCTGATCTACTACGGGCGTCGCTATCATCGCGTCGGCGCGGCATCCATGCACGACACGCATGCGACGAAGGTCGCGAACAGCGCGCCGGCCGCCGTCGAAACCGCGGCATCATGATGCCGCGCCGCTTATCCTTTTCGTCATGAAGGACGTGTCCGTCAAACCGTCGTCGTCGTCCTCGCCTGCGTCGCCGAGGTCGGGAAACTCGAGTGAGCAACTCGGAAAAGGCGCGTCGCTCGTCATCCTGCTGCTGTGTCAGGTCGGCGCGATGAGCGTGTGGTTTTCGTCGTCGGCGGTGGTGGCGATGATCCGCGAGGCGCAACACGTGTCGGCGTTACAGGCTACCTTGCTGACGAGCGCGGTGCAGGCCGGCTTCGTCGCGGGCACGGTGACGAGCGCCCTGCTTTCACTTGCCGACCGCTACGATCCGCGCCGGCTGTTCATGATGAGCGCGTTGACGGCGGCCGCCGCGACTGCCAGCCTGCTGTTGCTCGCGCCCGCCAGTCCGCTCGCCATCGCTTTGCGTTTCGTCACCGGCATGTGCATGGCCGGCGTGTATCCGGTCGGCATGCGGCTCGCGGCGACCTGGGCGAAAGGCGATCTCGGTCTGCTGATCGGTCTGCTGGTCGGCGCGCTGACTTTCGGTTCGGCGAGCCCGCATCTGCTGGCAGCGCTCGGCGGATCGAACTGGCGCGCGGTCTACGGCATATCGGCATGTTGCGCACTGCTCGCGGGCGTGGCCATTCTCACCTGCGGCATCGGGCCGAACATGGCGCGCGCGACACGCATCGAATGGTCGGCGCTCGCCGGCGCCTGGCGCAACCGTGCGCTGCGACTCGCCAATCTCGGTTATCTCGGACACATGTGGGAGCTTTACGCCATGTGGGCGTGGCTTGCCGTGTTCCTGCAGACGAGCTTTGCCGCGCGAGGCATGCCGCACGCGCGCGAAGCCGCCGAATGGCTGACCTTCGGCGCGGTCGCGACCGGCGCATTCGGCGCGTGGCTCGGCGGCGCGCTGGCGGATCGCGTCGGCCGCACCACCGTGACGATTGGCGCAATGGCCGTGAGCGGTGTCTGCGCCGCGTCGATGGGCTGGCTGCTCGGCGCGCCTGCGTGGCTGGTGGCCTGCGTCGCGCTTTGCTGGGGCGTCTCGGTCATTGCCGACTCCGCGCAGTTCTCGGCCAGCATCGCGGAACTGGCCGAGCCGGCGTCGATCGGCACCTTGCTGACCGCGCAGACCTGCGCGGGTTTTCTGCTGACGCTCGCGAGCATCCATCTCGTCCCGGATGTCGTGCGACTGGCCGGCTGGCGCGGCGCGTTCGGCATGCTGGCCGTGGGTCCACTGCTCGGCTGTATCGCGATGGCGCGTCTGCGCGCCCTGCCCGATGCGCGCCGGCTGGCGGGTGGTAAGCGGTAGTAGTGCGTGGTAGCGAAGCGTGGTAGCGAACCGCAGTAGCAAAGCGTGGTTAGCAAAGCGTGGTTAGCAAAGCGTAGGCGAAGCGCGCCAGACAAAGCGCGGTTAGCAAAGCGCTATAAACGAAGCGCGCACGTCCATGCGACCGCCATGACGCGCGGCTTCGAGCAGTAAGCGCAGACACATGCAGCTACGATCACGCGCGGCGTCATCCCATGATGCTTTGTGTTGCCGATTCTTCACGCTCATAGGTGCCGGATTGCCGATCCGCCGATAGAATGCGCGATGCCGCGACGAGCGCCGACCCGGATAGAACGGGCAACAGCTTTCGCACTCCTTGCAATTCCCCCCTTCCGATTACGCGACGCATGCAAAGCAGCATCATGAGTTTGGCGGTGAATCGACGTCACCGCGTTGCCGCACTCGCCGTCGCGGGTTCGATCCTGTGCGTGGTGCTGTCGGTCATGCCGCTCGCGGCGCGTCCCGCGCCGGTCGTCGTGCCGTTTCTGCCGCTCTTCACGATGGCCGTGTTCGCCACGGAAAGTCTCACGGCCTATCTGCTGTGGACGCAGTTCATGATCACGCGCTTTGCGTTTCTCGCGGCGCTCGCCGGTGCCTACGCGTACACGGCATTCATGGTGGCCATGCAATTGCTGGTGTTTCCCGGCGTCTTTTCGAGCACGGGTCTGCTCGGCGCGAACGCGCAGTCGGCTGTGTGGATGTGGGCTTACTGGCATATCGGCTCGCCGCTGCTGGTGATCGCCGCCTTGCTGGTGCGGCGGCGGCTGCCGGTGCCGCTACCGCCCGGCGGCGCGACCACGCGTATGGGCGCGGCCCTCTTCATCGGCCCGCTCGTGCTGTCCGGGCTGCTCTGCTGTCTGTCGATTCACGGCACGCGCTGGCTGCCCGAACTGATCGACGGCCAGTCGTATCAGCGCGTGTTGCAGGGACCGAGCGGCATCGGCGTTGCGTTCATCAGCGCGCTCGCCTTGATCTGGCTCGTCACCGCGACGCGTCTGCGGACGCTGCTCGATCTGTGGCTCGGCGTGGCCATGCTGGCCGGCCTCGGCGACATCACCGTCACGTTGATGGCGAACTCGCGTTACAGCATCGGCTGGTACGTCGCGCGGCTCGCTTCGCTGCTGGCGTCGAGCACCGTGCTCGGCGTGCTGATCTGGGAGATCAGTCATCTGTATCGCGAACTGCATGCCGCCAACGCGCGGCTCAGCGAGTTTGCCGCGCGCGACGGACTCACCGGGCTCTATAACCGCCGCTATTTCGACGAACGCTATCCGCAGGTGCTCGCGCTCGCGCATGCCAGCGGGCGACCGCTCTCACTGATGATGGTCGACATCGATCACTTCAAGCGCTTTAACGACACACTCGGTCATCTGCACGGCGACGACACGCTGACGGCCGTCGCCGACGTCCTGCGGACGAACGTGCGGCGCGTGGCCGGCGAGTTCGTCGCGCGTTACGGCGGTGAAGAGTTCGTCGTGGTGCTGCCCGAATGCGACGCGCAACTCGCGGCGGTGCTCGCCGAACGGCTGCGCGCGGCGGTGGCCGTGCGCGCCGTGGCGGCGCCCTTCACGCCGGCGGGTTACGTCACCGTGTCGGTGGGCGTGGCGACGACGGCGGCGAGTTGCGCGGCTTCGTCGGGCACGCTGCTCGCGCAGGCCGATGCGGCGCTTTATCGTGCGAAGGAAGCAGGCCGGGATTGCGTGGCGGTGTGAGACGGGATGCGCTTGTCCGTTGGGCAATCAGCCCACGTGGACCGGCTCATTGCGTCACGTGCGGTATGCTTTGCGCTTGCTCACTCACACCGCTTCCTGACCGATGGCCGATTTTCCCTTCGACGCCGTACTCTTCGATTGCGACGGCGTGCTCGTCGACTCCGAACCCATCACCAATCGCGTGCTGACCGAAATGCTCGGCGAGCTCGGCTGGCATCTGAGCGTCGAAGAGACCATGCGTATCTTCGTCGGCAAGGCCGTCAGGGACGAAGCCGCGCTGATCGAAGCACGCACCGGTTTTGCCATCACCACCGACTGGCTCCTGCAATTCCGCGCGCGCCGCAATGCCGCGCTCGACGTCGAACTCGTCGCCATTCCGGGCGCGGTCGCCGCCGTGCGCGCGCTGCACGCTGCGCTCGATGCGCGCATTGCGGTGGGGTCGGGCGCGGACCGCGTCAAGGTGGAACTGCAACTCGACAAAGCCGGCATTCTCGACTGCTTCGAAGGCCGCATTTTCAGCGGACACGAAATGCCGCGCAGCAAGCCGTTTCCCGACGTGTACCTCGCCGCGGCCGCCGGGCTCGGTGTCGATCCGGCACGCTGCGCCGTGATCGAAGACACGGTGACGGGCGCGACAGCCGGTGTGGCCGCGGGCGCAACGGTATTCGGCTACTGTCCGAAGGAACTCGGACACAGCAGCGCGACGGCCCTGCACGGCGCGGGCGCCGTGCACGTGTTCCGCGACATGACCGAATTGCCGGCGCTGCTCGCCGGCTGGCGCGGGGTTTGAGCGTCTGACGCTCTGAGTGTTTGAGCCTCTGAGCGCCAAACCCTGAACGCCGGCGCTGAAGGTCGATTCTCCGGCGCCGCGACCTGCGCTTATTCGAACGCGGGGTCGATGGGAATGCGATAGCCCACGGCCAGACGATTGGTTTCGTTCGCCATGCCGACCACCGCCATCAGTTCACCGAACATTTCGTCGCTCATGCCGGCGCGGCGCGCGGCCGCTGTATGGCTCGCGATGCAATAGCCGCAGTTGTTCGTGACGCTCACCGCGACGTACAGCAATTCCTTGACCAACGGGTCCAGCGCACCGGGCGACATGACCTCTTTCAGGCTGTCCCAGGTACGCGCGAGCGTCGGCGGATGGTTGGCGATGAACTTCCAGAAATTATTGACGTCGTCGACCTGACGGGTTTGCTTGATGTCGTCGAACACCGCTTTGACTTCAGACGGCGCCACGGCATATTCGACGGCTTTCAACTGACTCATACGTCCTCCTGGTTGGCAGACGCGTCTGCGCGCTTCATGCGCGAAACCGCGTGCGGGCGATCATTGTCGCCCACAACCGTCAGGCGGCGTGAGCTGTGGGTTACCCGCCGACACCGTTGCGCGAGCCTGTTGGCTTCGCGCAGTCAGTCTCCGGCCGCGACGGCCGCGAGCGCGCCCGTGGGCGGCGCAGACACGCGGATGGCATGGAGTGTGCAAAAGAAGGCGTGAGCGCGGCGCTGTCCGGGCTCGCCAACTTCCCGATGCCTTCACTCTGCCGGAGATTCGCCATGAAATCGCTCGTTCTCAACGACCTGTCCCGCCTCGATGAACTCGACCGCTCGGCCACCCAATCCATTCGCGGAGGCTACGGCTGCTTCCAGCGCGAAGCGCCGTCGTGTCCGGGCGTCGCCACCATGCCGGTGCTCGTGCATTGCGGCTGGAACCAGCCGCAATGTCTGCCGCCGGTCCGTCAGGGCTGCGGCCCCGTGTATGAACCCTGCGCGCCGCAGCAACCGTCGCATTGCGGTCCCGTGGTCGTGCCGCTTTGATCACACGGCGGGTCCGCGTCCCTGGACGCCCGTTGCCGCCGGTCCATGAAAAAAGCCCCGCAAGGCTCGACACCTTGCGGGGCTTCGTACGACCGGACAATGCCGTCGCTTAGCGGGACATCATGTTCATGCTGACGTTGTGCATGACCCACAACGTACCGCCGACCACGATGACCGCGGTCAGCACCGTGAAGGCAAATGCCGTCACGTTCCAGCGTTGCGCGGACGAGGTATTCATGTGCAGGAAGAACACCAGATGCACGACGATCTGCACGAGTGCGAGACCGGCGATGGCGATCAAGGCGTTCTCGCCCGTCAGCGTACCGTTCATGACGAGGCCGAAAGCCGCGACAGTCAGGATGACCGACAGGATGAAGCCGGTCGCATAGCTGCCGAGGCTGCCGTGGCTTTCGCCGGAGTGTTCCGAATGTCCGTGATGGCTATGGTCCATTTAGATCACGCTCGCAAGATAGACAAAGGTGAAGACGCCGATCCACACGACATCCAGAAAGTGCCAGAAAAGGCTCAGGCACGTCAGGCGAATCATGTCGCGTTCGGTCAGATCCTTGTGACGCAGCACCTGTACCGCCAGCACCACCATCCAGATCAGACCGCACGTCACGTGCAGGCCGTGCGTGCCGACCAGCGTGAAGAACGACGACAGGAATGCGCTGCGGTCCGGACCCGCGCCTTCGGCGATCAGGTGCGAGAACTCGCGCAGTTCCAGCACGAGGAACGCGAGACCGAGCAGGAACGTCACGCCGAGCCAGAAGAGCAGCACGCCCTTGCGGTTCTTGTGCGCGCCGAGCATCGCGAAACCGTACGTGATACTGCTGAGCAGCAGCATCGTGGTTTCGAGCGCGACACCCGGAATCTCGAACAGGTCCTTACCGCTCGGACCGCCCGCGAACTGGTGGCTCATCACCGCGAACACTGCGAACAGCGACGCGAAGATGATGCAGTCGGTCATCAGGTACAGCCAGAAGCCGAATACCGAATGCGACGGCGGGTGATCGGCGTGATGCGCATCGTGATGATGCGGATCCGCCGTAAGCGTGTTGTTTGACATCAATCAACCTCCAACGCGACCTGCGCACCGGCGCCCGAGCGCTTCTCTTCAATCGCCGCAACCGTGGCGGCCGGGATGTAAAAGCCTTCGTTCTTCTGGAAGCTGTACACGATCACTGTCGCGATCGAGCCGACCAGACCGACGATGGCGAGCCACCAGATGTGCCAGACAGCCGCAAAACCGAGCACCAGCGAGAACACCGCCACGACCAGGCCTGCCGACGTGTTCGACGGCATGTGAATGTCGCGGTACACAGGCTTCGGCTGATCCTTGCGCGACTTCATTTCTGCGAATGCGTCGAGTTCACGCACGTCCGGGATGATCGCGAAGTTGTACGACGCCGGCGGCGAGCTCGTCGCCCATTCCAGCGTGTGCGCGTCCCACGGATCGCCCGACAGGTCGCGGTTTTCAGGCTTGTTGCGGTCGCGGATACTCACGACCAGTTGCAGCACCTGGCAGGCAATACCGATAGCGATCAGCACTGCGCCGACCCAGGCGAGTTGCAGCCACGGATGCCACGCCGGATTGTCGTAGTGGTTCAGACGACGCGTCATGCCCATGAAGCCCAGCACGTACAGCGGCGTGAACGCGACCCAGAAGCCGATCTGCCAGAACCAGAACGCGGCCTTGCCCAGCTTTTCGTTCAGCTTGAAACCGAACGCCTTCGGGAACCAGTAGTTGAAGCCGGCCAGATAGCCGAACAGCACGCCACCGATGATCACGTTGTGGAAGTGAGCGATCAGGAACAGGCTGTTGTGCAGCATGAAGTCGGCGCCAGGAATCGCCATCATCACGCCGGTCATGCCGCCGATGGTGAAGGTGACCATGAAGCCGATGGTCCACAGGATCGGCGTCGTGAACTTCAGACGGCCCTTGTAGATCGTGAACAGCCAGTTGAACACCTTCACGCCCGTCGGAATCGCAATGACCATCGTCGCAATACCGAAGAACGAGTTGACGTCGGCGCCCGAACCCATCGTGAAGAAGTGATGCAGCCACACGAGGAACGACAGCACCATGATCGCGCAGGTTGCCCACACCATCGTCTTGTAGCCGAACAGCGGCTTCTTGGCGAAGGTGGCCACGACTTCCGAGAAAATACCGAAGGCCGGCAGGATCAGGATGTACACCTCGGGGTGACCCCAGGCCCAGATCAGGTTCAGGTACATCATGGCGTTGCCGCCGGCATCGTTCGTGAAGAAGTGCATGCCGAGGTAACGGTCCAGACCGAGCAGCGCGAGCGTGACGGTCAGGATCGGGAACGCAGCCATGATCAGCACGTTCGTGCACAGCGCGGTCCACGTGAACACCGGCATCTTCATGAACGTCATGCCCGGCGCGCGCATCTTGACGATGGTCACGAAGAAGTTGACGCCGGTCAGCAAGGTACCGATACCCGAGAGCTGCAAGCTCCACAGGTAGTAATCGACCCCGACACCTGGACTGAACTGCAACTCGGACAGCGGCGGATAAGCCAGCCAGCCCGTTTGCGCGAACTCACCGATCACCAGCGAAATGTTGATCAGGATGGCGCTGATCGCGGTCATCCAGAAGCTCAACGAATTCAGGAACGGGAACGCCACGTCGCGGGCACCGATCTGCAGCGGCACGATGATGTTCATCAGGCCGACCATGAACGCCATCGCCATGAAGAAAATCATGATGACGCCGTGCGCGGTAAAGATCTGGTCGTAGTGATGCGGTGGCAGAACGCCGGGCGAGTTATACGACAGCGCCAGCTGGGTACGCATCATGATTGCGTCCGCGAAGCCGCGGAACAGCATGATGAGCGCAACGACGATGTACATCACGCCGAGCTTCTTGTGGTCGACCGAGGTGAGCCATTCGGTCCACAGGTAACGCCACTTGCCGAAATAGGTGATCAGACCCAGAACCAGCGCACCGCCGATGGCGATACCGGCAGCCGTCACCATGATGATCGGCTCGTGGTACGGAATCGAGTCTAGTGAAAGTTTTCCGAACATGCTTATCCCTTACCCTTTGGTGCACAGTTGGCGTCGTTCAGGGTATCCATGACGTTACCGTTGTTGTACCGGGCAATGATGTTGAAAAAGAGCTTCGGATCGACGGTCGAGAAGTACTGCACCGGGTCCTTTTCGCTCGGCGCCGATACCGCGTGGTAACGGTCCATGCTGAGGTTGTCCGACGATGCGCGCACCTTCGCCACCCATGCGTTGAACTCTTCCGGCGACGTTGCGAGCGTGCGGAACTTCATGTCCGAGAAGCCCTTGCCGCTGAAGTTCGCCGAAGCGCCCGCGAAATTGCCGGGCTCGTCCGCGATCAGATGCAGACGCGTTTGCATACCGGCCATGGCGTAGATCTGGCCGCCGAGTTGCGGGATGAAGAACGAGTTCATCACCGTGTCCGACGTGATCGTGAAGTTCACCGGCGTGCCGACCGGGATCGCCAGCTGGTTCACCGAAGCGATGCCGAGGTCCGGATAGATGAAGAGCCACTTCCAGTCGAGCGCGACGACTTCGACGTTGATCGGCTTGACCTGCGATTCGAGCGGCTTGTACGGGTCGAGCTCGTGCGTGGTTTTCCACGTGAGCACGGCGAGGAACAGAATGATCAGCGTCGGAATCGTCCAGATGGCGATTTCGATGCCGGTCGAGTGCACCCAGCCCGGACGGTACTCGGCGCTGCGGTTCGACGCGCGATAGCGCCAGGCGAACAGCAGCGTCAGTGCGATGACCGGAATGACCACGATCAGCATGGCCCAGGTCGACGTGGCGATGAGGTCACGTTCGGCCAGTCCCACACTGCCTTTCGGATTCAGAATATCGAGGTTGCTGCAACCCGAAAGCAACAACGCGAGGCCGATGGATGCGGAACTGATCGACCCACGGAGAGTCTTTCCTTTCATATCCATTGCCTTTTATTTACGTCTTCTACGAACGTCATTAGACCGCTCTCCATTAGTAAGCGCTCGCATAATAGGGGCACGTCAAGGCGTAATAAACCCTCGATTCAGCAAAGATCTATTGCGCCGCAGCACGTGCGACACATTGCCGCACACCCGCGCAGGACGGGCGTTTCGCAACGCTTTCATGCCGAGCGCGCGCATCATACATTCCCCGGGAGCAGGCGTAAATACGCGGCACGGCCAGAATGGCGGCGCCGCGCACCTCGCAAATCCTCGAGTCCTACCGGATCGGCAGGCGCGACAGCCTGGGCGGCAGTGCGGCTCCGACAGCGGCCGCCATGCTGCACATGCGTAACGCCTGTCGCCCTCCTCAGCCCGGCGAGCGGGTTGCCACCACCGCCGGCACGGCCGCCTGCATGTGTTCGCCGCCGTCGGCCGGAGCCGTATCCGACGGATGCACCGTACGTTCGGATTGCGCGAGCAGCACGCCGACCGAAGGATCGATTGCATCCGTGAACGGTTTCGGATTGATACCGATTGCGAGCACCAGCAGCGCCATCGCGCCGAGCAGCACGAATTCGCGCTTGCCGAGGTCTTTGAGTTTCGCGACGCGCGCGTTGGCGATCGCGCCGAAGATCACGCGCTTGTACATCCACAGCGTGTAAGCCGCGCTCAGAATCAACGTGGTCGCGGCGATTGCACCGATCCAGAAGTTGAAGCGGATCGCGCCCATCAGCACCATGAATTCGCCGACGAAACCCGACGTGCCCGGCAAGCCGATGTTGGCCATCGAGAAGAGCATCACGAAGGCAGCGAAGCGCGGCATGGTGTTGGCCACACCGCCGTATTCGGAAATGGAAGCAGTCTTGGTACGGTCGTAGAGCATGCCCGTGCACAACAGCATCGCGCCGGACACCACGCCGTACGAGAGCATCTGCACGATCGCGCCGGCCTGGCCGATGCGATTGAAGACGAACAGACCCAGCGTGACGAGGCCCATGTGCGCCACCGTCGAATACGCCAGCAAGCGGCGCATGTCGGTTTGCACGAGCGCAAGCAGGCTCGAGTAGATCACCGCGACGAGCGAGAGCGTGATCATCATCGGCGCGAAGAAGTGGCTGGCCTGCGGTGCGATCGGCAAAGCGAAACGCAACAGACCATATCCGCCGAGCTTGAGCATACCGATCATCACGGCGGCACCGGTCGGGCCGTCGAGGTGGACGTCGGGCAGCCACGTGTGCAGCGGCCACATCGGCACCTTTACGCCGAACGCGGCGAGGAAACCGAGGAAGATCAGCACTTGCGGCCAGGTGCCGAGATGCGTCTCACGCCACAACGCGAGATCGAAGCTGTGCGTCTGGCTGTAGAGATACAGCATCGACATCAGCATCATCAGCGAGCCGAGGAACGAGACGAAGAAGAACTTCACCGCGGCATACGTGCGGTTCGAATTGCCCCACGTGCCGATCAGCAGATACAGCGGAATCAGCGTCGCTTCGAACGAGATGAAGAACAGCATGCCGTCGAGCGAGGTGAACACGCCCTGCATGAAGCCCGACAGCATCAGGAACGCGCCGAAGTATTGCGCGGTGCGCTCGGTGATCGATTCCCACGAAGCGACCACGATGATGATCGTGGTCAGCGCCGTCAGCGCGACGAGCCACAACGAAATGCCATCCACACCGACATGCCATGCGATGTCGAAGGTCGGCGACCAGCGCACGTTCTCGACGAACTGCATCGTGGTCACGTCGTTGCGGAAATTCGAGACCAGCGGAATGACGGGCAGAAATCCGGCGACCGCGCCGACCAGCGCAAGCCAGCGGGTGCGACTACGTGCCGCGTCTGATCCGGCACGCAAAACGACAAGGCCAGCGACAATAGGGATCCAGATGAGTAGGCTAAGAAGCGGAGGCAATGACATGTGCTCTGTAGAAAACTTGAAGTACAAAACGCCGCATCAACGCCTCCAGACCGAAAGCATTGAAATGGATATGTAAGTTGGATTTCGCTGAAATCGACGTTGAAACGGTGGCGCCCGCTTCACGTTTACCCGCAGTCGAATGACCAAGGGTGGGAGATTACCAAGATAAGAATACTTTTGCAGCGCAACAACGCTGCAACGCCCTTAACAATGTATTGTTGCCACATTTGCCCTTGCGAAATGGATAAATATGTGCGCCTGCACAAGCAGCCGTGCGCAGCCATTTAGACGCCAATTTTCGCCGACGAAGAATAAGATTGCAGTCAACTTAAATGATTTTGCCGACTTCGCGCGGATCGCCTCGTGCACAGGAATGGTTCATGCTCGTTTCCTGAGCCGAATGGGGACGGTTTCTTGCCGGCCGCAAAATTTTCGTGTGCGTCCGGGCGAAAAAAATTTTTGATCCGGCACTCTAAAGAGGCAAGGTTCCGCAGCCTGTAAACTGGGTTTCTGCCGTCGGCGTGAATCGCGAGCCTTATCGTCTCGCCAACCGGTTTCGGCCCCGGTGAACCTTACAGAAGCCAAATGGACTTTCGTCAGCCGGGCAGCGAACAGGACCGCAGATCGACCGGTCACTGAATGCACTACCCTTCAACTTTTTCGGAACACGCATGCAGCCTGGCGTCGAAGGTGCCGTTCCTGCGCTCGAATGCCGCAGCCTGAGTAAGTCGTATGGTTCCGGTCGCGTCGTCCTCGCGCACCTCGATTTCACGCTCGGCGCGGGCGAATTCGTCGCGATCATGGGCGACTCCGGCGTCGGCAAATCGACGCTGCTGAATCTGATCGCCGGACTCGACATCGCCGATAGCGGCGATGTCGTCATCGACGGCAGCCTCGTCTCGCGTCTCGATGACGACGCGGCGACGCGCCTGCGCCGGCAGAAGCTCGGCTTCGTGTTCCAGGCGTTCCATGTGCTGCCGCATCTCTCGCTCGCGCAGAACGTCGCGCTGCCGCTGCTGCTGAACGACCAGCCCGCGTCCGCCGCGCTCGACATGCTGGCAGCGGTCGGCCTGGGCGGCCGCGGCGACGACTTCCCACGGCAACTCTCGGGCGGCGAATTGCAGCGCGTCGCCATCGCCCGCGCGCTCGTGCATCGTCCCAAGCTGATTCTCGCCGACGAACCCACCGGCAATCTCGATCCCGACACGGCTCACGACGTGCTCAGCCTGTTCCGCGCGCAAAGCAAGGCGACCGGCGCGGCGACCATCATGGTGACGCACTCCGAAGCGGCGGCCGCAGTCGCCGACCGCATTCTGATTCTGAGCGACGGCGGCCTGCACGCGAGCACGTCGACGCGCGTCACTGACCGTTCAACCGCGCGTTCCAGCCAGGATGTCGGCTAAGCCGCGCTCGCTGCCGCATGCGGGCGGCCACCGTACGCTCACGCGCTGGCTGCTGAGCGCCGAATGGCGCAGCCGCCGCGGCCGCGCGCTGGTCGCCATCGCGACGATCGCGCTCGGTGTGGCGCTCGGCTACGCGGTCCAGTTGATCAACAGCGCCGCATTCAACGAATTCTCGGCAGCGACCCGCAGCCTGTCCGGTCAGGCGGACCTGCAGGTGCGCGGCGCCCAACCGCTGTTCGACGACGCCATCTACCCTCGCCTCGCAACCGAACCCGGCGTGGCGATCGCGAGCCCGGTTCTTTCGTTCGACGCCACCATGCCCGATCGCAACACCGCACTGCCGGTGCTGGGCATCGACGTCTTCAAGGCGAGTCGCATCGCGCCGGATCTGGTCGGCGTGCCGGCAGCGGACCGGCCGTTCGACACGCTCGCCGCCGACACCGTCTTTCTCTCGCCGGCGGCCGAGGCATGGCTGAACGTGAAAACCGGCGACACGATCGCGCTGCGCAATGGCACCGGCATCGTGCGACTGCGGGTCGCGGGCGGCATCGTACGGGCGCGTCCGGGACAACGGCTCGCGGTGATGGACATCGCCACCGCGCAGTGGAAATTCGGCGCGCTGGGCAAGCTATCGCGCGTCGACCTGCAACTCGAACGCGGTGTCGACCGCGAGCGTTTCAGGCGCGACTTGCAGGCACGCCTGGGCCGCGCATGGGTGATCGCGGGCGCCGGCGACGCCGAAAGCCGCACGGACCGGTTGTCGCGCGCGTATCGAATCAACATGAACGTGCTGGCGCTGGTCGCGCTGTTCACGGGCGCCTTCCTCGTGTTCTCGACGCAAGCGCTGAGTGTCGTGCGACGCCGCGCGCAATTCGCGATGCTGCGCGTGCTCGGACTCACCCGCGGCCGTCTGCTGCGGCAGATCCTGCTCGAAGGCGCGGTGCTGGGTGGGCTCGGGTCGCTCGCCGGACTCGCACTCGGCTATGCGCTGGCAGGCGGCGCACTGCGTTTCTTCGGCAGCGATCTGGGCGGCGGCTACTTTCCCGGCGTGCAACCGCAGGTCGGTTTCGAGCCGCTCCCCACCGCGATATTTCTCGCGCTAGGGACCGCTGTTGCCGTGCTCGGCAGCCTCGCGCCCGCACTCGAAGCCGCTCGCGCGCGGCCTGCGGCAGCGCTCAAGGCCGGCGCCGAAGAAGCCGCGCTGGCGCGGCTCGCCACGCCGTGGCCGGCGCTGGGCTGCCTGCTCGTCGCCGCGGCGCTCACGCAATTGCCGCCGATTTTCGATGCGCCCATCGGCGGCTATCTCGCGGTCGCGCTCCTGCTAGTCGGCGGCATTGCGTTGATGCCCGGCGTCACGGCTCTGGTATTCGGCGCCGCCGGGCGCACGCTGCACATGCGACGTCGCGCCAACGCCGTCGTCACGCTCGCGCTCGCACGGCTTGCCAACGCGCCCGGCCACGCTTCGATCGCGATGGGCGGCGTGTTGTCGAGCTTCGCGCTGATCGTCGCGATGGCGATCATGGTGGCCAGTTTCCGCGTCTCCGTCGAAGACTGGCTGGGCCATCTGCTTTCCGCCGACCTCTACGTGCGCGTCGCACCGAACGGCGACACCGGCGGTTTGCAGCCCGAAGAACAGGCGCAACTCGCACGCGTGCCCGGCATCCGGCACGGCGCTTTTGCGCGGACCTCGCATATCACGCTCGATCCGGCTCGCCCCGACGTTGCCATCCTTGCGCGGGAAATCGACGCGGCGGACCCCGGCGCGAATCTGCAGATGACAGGTCCCGTTCTGCCGCCCGCGGATTTTCATGGCGGCGATTTACCTGTTTGGGTGTCCGAAGCAATGGTCGACCTGTATGGCTATCGAGTCGGTCAGCGCGTGCGATTGCCGATCGGCGCGGAGAGTCAGCGCTTCATCGTGGCCGGTGTGTGGCGCGATTACGTGCGGCAAAGCGGCGCCATTCAGATGCGCCTCGCCGACTACCGGCGTCTGACCTCCGACACGAGCGCCACCGATGTCGCCATCACCGTGCAGCCAGAAGTCAGCGTGGAAAGCGTCATGTCGGGAATTCGCGCGCTTTCGTTCGGCGCGACACTCGATCTGTCGCAACCCGGCGAGATCCGTTCGCGCACGCTGACTATTTTCGATCGCAGCTTTGCCGTCACGTATCTGCTCGAAGCGGTCGCCATCGTGATCGGGCTGTTCGGTGTGGCCGCAACGTTTTCCGCGCAGACGCTCGCGCGCGCACGCGAGTTCGGCATGCTGCGGCATGTCGGCGTCACACGCACGCAGATTCTCGCAATCCTCGCGCTCGAGGGCGGCATGCTGACGGCGTGCGGCGTCGCGCTCGGCTTCATTCTCGGATTCGCGATCAGTCTGATTCTGGTATTCGTCGTCAATCCGCAGTCGTTTCACTGGAGCATGGCCTTGCACATTCCATGGACCGTGCTGATGAGCGTGGCGTCGATCATGCTCGTCTCATCGTGCTCGACGGCCGTGATCGCGGGACGCGGCGCGGTTTCTGTCGACGCGGTACGCGCCGTGAAGGAGGACTGGTGATGCGCGTGACTCTGTCGTTGCAGGCGTCTGCGGTTCGCGCGGTCGACGGATCGCGGCGCAAGGCGCGCGCGCCCCGAATCGGCCGCATACTTCGTGTGCGTTTTCGCGCAGGCGCTTTGGGCTTATTGAGTGCGTTCAGTGCGTTCAGCCTGTTCGGCGGTCTGGTTTCGGCTGCGTCCGCGAGTTCGCCCGAGTTTGCCGTGGTGACGCCAGACCATCCGGTGCAGCTTCCGCAAGACAGTGGCGCCCATCCCGAGTTTCGCACCGAATGGTGGTACGCCACGGGCTGGCTCACCACACCGGACAAGCGGCCACTGGGTTTTCAGATCACCTTTTTCCGCTCCGCCACGGGACACGATCCCGCGGACCCGGGCGCATTTGCGCCGTCGCAGTTGATCATTGCGCACGCGGCGCTGAGCGATCCCGCCTTCGGCCACCTCGTCCACGATCAGCGCATTGCACGCGAAGGTTTCGGGCTGGCCTACGCGCGGCAGAACAATACCGACGTCAAACTCGACGCATGGAAAATTGTCCGTGCCGCGGATGGTCACTACGATGTGACCGCCGACGCCGCCGGCTTCGCACTGCATCTCCAGCTGACGCCGACGCAAGTGCCGCTCGTTCAGGGCGAGCACGGCTATTCCCGCAAAGGTCCACGGCCCGAACAGGCGAGCTACTACTACAGCGAGCCGCATTTACGCGTGACGGGCAGCGTCGTCCGACCGGCTACGGCGGGTGCGAAATCGACAGGAGAAAGCGACGTCACCGGCGAAGCGTGGCTCGATCACGAATGGTCGAGCACGCTGCTCGATCGTGACGCAGCGGGCTGGGACTGGCTCGGCGCCAACCTCGACGACGGCTCGGCCTTGATGGCATTCAAGGTGCGTAGCCGTGACGGACACGCGGTATGGGCGCATGCCGCCCTGAGAAATGCGGCGGGTAACGTGACGACATTCAGCCCGGACCAGGTCAGCTTCACGCCGGTTCGCACATGGCGCTCGCCTCGCACGAACACTTCGTATCCGGTCTCGATGACCGTTAGAACCGGTTCGCAGACATGGCGGCTCGATCCGTTGATCGATGACCAGGAACTCGATTCGCGGCAATCGACCGGCGCGGTTTACTGGGAAGGCGCCGTACGCGTGAGCCGCGACGGCGCGGAGCTAGGGCGTGCGTATCTGGAACTGACTGGATATGCGGATAAGCTGCGGATGGGTGTGGGACGGTGAATCTGCTGATAGATCGAACACTTTTTTGAGCTGTTTTTTTCTGACGCCCAAACGCAAAAACCCCGCCTTTTAGGGCGGGGTTTCTGTTTGCTGCTAGGGAGCCTGACGATTACCTACTTTCACACGGGAATCCGCACTATCATCGGCGTGGAGTCGTTTCACGGTCCTGTTCGGGATGGGAAGGGGTGGGACCGACTCGCTATGGTCATCAGGCATGACTTGTTGCCGCAGTGCTCAAGGAGCAGTACGACCAATCTGGAAGAAGTAGTTTCTGGTGATGCTCACCAGAGGGGGGGTTGTGTTGTTCGAGGCACAACACTGATCTCAACCGTGCGTGTTTCCTGCCCCCTTCGGGGGTTGACCTGAGTAAGTGCTGAAGCACTAA
>NZ_JBNDMM010000012.1:0-229365 GCF_050436585.1 Paraburkholderia sp. GAS199
TATCGGCTGTTAATTTTTAAAGATCATTCGCTCAGAAGCTCTGCTTTCTTCGCGTCCGTCATCAAACGGGAGGCGAATTATGCGATGCGCCTCCGCACCCCGTCAACCCTATTCGCGAAATTATTTTCAAAAAGTTCGAGCACTGAAAAATGCAGAGAACTTCAGCACACTCAATTTAGTTCGGCATCCGAAGCAAATATTCGCGTGCCGCGAAGCGACGCAAGGACTCTTCAAAACCGATCGCCGGGTACCTCGTCCGACAATGACAAAAGCTCTGCCAGAACAACCGCAACCGGCCGCGCCATCGCGACTCCGCGAAAAGATTTCGAAAGCTTGGACAAAAATTAAAGTCCAAAGCCGCAACGGCCGTAAACTGGGTTATCCCGCCACTTATCCAATCACCAAATTATGGAAAATCAGGCAGAAAGTGTAGCCGTGGAAGCAACGACAGCCGCGCCGTCGACCGCGCAGTCGCCGGTCCTCGAACTCGCCGCCGTGCCGGTCGGCACGGCGCTGGAATGGCCGATCGCGGACGCCGACGGCACGCTGCTGTTCGCGCAAGGCGCCATTCTTGCGACGACCGACGAACGCAAATTCCTGTTCGAACACTTCGCCCCGCAGCGCGGCGACCTGCTCGAGACCGTCCCGCCGCAGGAACCCGCCGCGCCGCCGGCCGCCGAGCACACCGGCGAGTTGTCGCTCAAGGATATGCATCTCGCCATCGGCGCACTGATCGGCATCCGCGCGCAACTGGGCAGCGGCGCGCCGATGCATCCATGCCGCATCATCGGATTCGCTCCGAATCAGGCGCTCTTCATCACGCCGCCGATGCACGAAGGGCGCATGCTCCAGCTCGGTCTGAACGAGAACATCGAGGTCGTCGCCATTGCGAGCCAGGCGGTATTCCGCTTCGTATGCACCGTCGAGGCGGTTTGCCGCTCGCCGTTCGATTACGTCGTGCTGTCGAAACCCGGTGTGATCCGTCGTCTGCGCGAGCGTAAGTCGATCCGCGTGCGCTCGCATCTCGCCGTGCGTTTCGGCATCGGCGCAACGGGCGAGTCGTATGAAGGTCTGGGTCTGGCCAAGGGCATCAGCGCAGTCGGCATGTCGCTGAATGCCTCGTGGACGCTCGGCGCGGTCGGCGACCGTCTGCGCGTGGCGTATCGCCTCAAGTCGTCGGATCTGGACACCGAAATCGAAACCACGGCGGTGATCCGCAATGTGCAGAAGCCCAACGAGCCGGGCGAGCCGACCACCCACGGTCTGGAACTCGACCAGCTCGACGCGGCTCAACAGATGGCAATGAAAGTTTTCGTGTTCGATCGCCAGGACGACGTGCTGTACTGGTCGAACGGCGTGAAATAAGCGCATGTGCCCGGGCTGAGCACCACGCAGCCGCTCAGCCCGTCAATCTTGGCCAGCCAGCGTCTGCGGCGTCACGTACGTCGCGCCCCAGGCGTCGGCGAGCGCCTCGCAACGCCCCAGACGCACCGCCTCCCGCTCGAAGTCGACGAATACGATTTCGTCCGCCGCCGACGGGCGCACAGGCCGATCGCTGCTGCGCCCGTCCGTGAGGATCCACAACCAGCGCTGCTGGGCAGGCTTGCGGCGGGCGCTTTGCTCCAGCAGTTGCGCCGCGCGCCGCACACCCGACGCGAACGGCGTGCCGCCACCGCCGCCCACTGGCCGCAGCCAGCGCTCGTTCCACCAGCGCGGCACGGCCGGACCAAAACGCAGATCGGCGCCCGCTCCGCCAAAACACACGAGCGCGGCCTCGGCACGCGCGGCACTGGCGCGATCGAACAACGCGACCAGCAGACCCTTGGCAAGCGCGAGACGCTGCCCTGCCAGCATGGAACCCGAGCAGTCGAGCACGAAGCAGTGCAACACGCCGCCACGCGGCATCTCAGGTACGTATCGCAGATGCTCGCCGCGCAACGGTTCACCGCGCGTCGCGGCAAGCGTGCCCAGCCAGTCGATGCGTCTGCCCGGCCCGCCCCTGGTGCGGCCGCGCGAGCCCGCACCGGCACCTTGCCGCCATCGAAAACCGCTGCGCGAGTCAGCGGCGGCGCCCTTCCGATGGCTCAGCGTTTTTTTGCGCGCAGCGCGACAACGCCTTTAACCTGAGTGACACCGGCGGGCTGCGGCGGCATATAGCCCCAATCGCCTTCGGCATCGGGTCGGGGGACTTCGCGAGGATCGCCGGCCTGCGCGGCTTCCTGCCCGGCTTCCTGCGCCGCCGCCGGCGGCTGATGCCCGTCGTCGGCGCGCGCCGGCTGATCCTGCTGCGCGCCGTGCTCGTGCCGCCGATGCGCCAGCACCGCGTCGGCCACGCGCTCGACGTGCGCCGTCGTGACTTCCGCCGCCTGTTCCAGCGCGGCCAGCGCCCGCGCCGCACGCAGCATCACCAGATCGGCACGCAAGCCGTCCACGGCGGCCTCGATACATAACTCGCTGACACGCGCATGCACGCGATCGTCGAGCGCGAGCCGCGGCAGTGCTTCGCGTGCGGCGCGAATACGCGCCACGTAATCGGCCTGCCGCCCGGCATAGTCCGCGCGAAAACTCGCGGGATCGAGATCGAAGGCGAGCCGTGTCTTGACGATCTGCTGACGCACCGGCGCGTCGAAGCAGTTCTGCAATTCCACCATCAGACCGAAGCGATCGATCAGTTGCGGACGCAGTTCGCCCTCTTCCGGATTCATCGTGCCGATCAGCACGAAGCTCGCTTCGTGGCTGTGCGAAACGCCGTCGCGCTCGACCGTGTTGACGCCGCTGGCCGCCGCATCGAGCAAGGCATCGACGAGCGCGTCCGGCAGCAGATTCACTTCGTCGACGTACAACACGCCGCGATGCGCCTTCGCGAGCAACCCCGGCGAAAAGCGCACGGAGCCGTCGCGTAGCACGGTTTCGATATCGAGCGTGCCGATCAGCCGCTCCTCGCTCGCGCCGAGCGGCAGATTCACCAGTTGACCCTCGGGCAACAGTTCGGCGAGCGCGCGCGCGGCCGTCGATTTCGCCGTGCCGCGCGGTCCGCTGACGAGCACACCGCCGAGTCCCGGATCGATCGCCGCGAGCAAAAGCGCCTGTTGCAACGACGCCTGACCGATCAGCGCGGCGAAGGGAAAAGCGGGCCGCTGGGTGGCTGCGTTCATGTTTGCATTCCTTCGATCTGCTGCTCGCTCGCGAGCAGATGCTGTTCGACCTGCGCGCGATAGTCGCCCGGCGCCTGCCACAAACCGCGCTGCATGGCTTCGAGCAATCGCTCGCACACCGAATGCAACGCATGCGGATTGTGCCGCTGCATGAACTCGCGGGTGTCCGCGTCGTTCAGATAGGCATCGACGACGAGCGCATATTGATGATCCGCCACCACGCGCGCCGTCGCGTCGTAGCCGTACAGATAATCCACCGTGGCGGCAATTTCAGCCGCGCCCTTGTAGCCGTGACGCTTCACGCCGTCGAGCCACTTCGGATTGACCACGCGCGAGCGGATCACCCGCGCGATTTCCTCGTGCAGCGTGCGAACGCGCGGCGCGGCGGGATTGCTGTGGTCGGCGTGATACACGCTCGGCTGGCTGCCCGCGAGATGCCGCACGGCCGCGACCATGCCGCCCTGAAACTGGTAGTAGTCGTTCGAATCGAGCAGATCGTGTTCGCGGTTGTCCTGATTCTGCAGCACCACGTCCATCGCGGCGAGTCGTGTGCCGAAGGCGTCGCGCGCTTCCACGCCGGCGCTTTTCTGCGTGTACGCAAAGCCGCCCCACGCCTGATAGGCGCCGGCGAGATCGGCGTCGCCGTCCCACTGCTGCGAGTCGATCATGTCTTGCAAGCCGGCGCCGTAAGCGCCGGGCCGCGCACTGAAAACACGCCAGCCGGCGCACGTACGGGCTTCGGTCGCGTCCATGCCGCGCGCGATCAACGCATCGCGCTCGCGCCGCACGCGCGCGCGGATCGGATTCAGATCGTCGGGTTCGTCGAGTTCGGCCACGGCCTGCACGGCCGCATCGAACAGATGCATGACGTTGGCGAAGGCGTCGCGAAAGAATCCGGATACGCGCAAGGTTACGTCGATACGCGGACGATCGAACGCCTCGATCGGCATGATCTCGAAGTCGGTCACGCGATGGCTGCCCGGCGCCCATTTCGGCCGCACGCCGAGCAGGGCCAGCGCCTGCGCGATGTCGTCGCCGCCGGTGCGCATGGTGGCCGTGCCCCACACGGACAAACCGATGGCGCGCGGATAATCGCCCTTCTCCTGCAGATGCCGTTCGATCAGTTGCTGCGCCGACTTCAATCCGAGCGACCACGCTGCCTGAGTCGGCACCGCACGCGTGTCGACCGAATAGAAGTTGCGACCGGTGGGCAAGACGTCGGGACGTCCGCGTGACGGCGAACCGCTCGGTCCGGGCGGCACGAAACGTCCTTCGAGGCCGCGCTTCAGATTGCGCATTTCCTCGCGGCCGCAGGCGTCGAGCCGCGGCAGGATATCGTCGCGCAAGCGCTCGATCACGCGTTCGGTGTGCGGCAATGCCGCGAACTCGTCGCCGGCTTCCGACTGCGAATCGCCGCACACGTCACGCAACAGCTGCGCGGCGAGCAACTCCAGGCGCTCGCGCGTATCGCCGCAATGACGCCACGGCGCATCGCTCACGCGCGCCAGCATGGCGGGTCGCGGCCCCGTCCATGCCGCGCTCCAGTCCACCGTGAGCGGATCGAAGAAATGATCCATGTGCAGGTCGCGCGCCAACGCGTCGATCAAACCCGCCTTGCCGTTCTGTCCGTCGCCGACGGGAAAGCGCCCGAGCGCGAGCAAGGTGTCGCGCCGCTGCACACCTTGCGGCGACTGTCCGAACGTGTGCAGGCCATCGCGAATCTGCGCTTCCTTCAACTCGCACAGCCAGGCGTCGACCCGCGTCAGCAGCACGTCTTCGTCGTCTTCACCGGACGGTTGCGCGAGACTCAGCTCCTCATGCAGACGGTGTTCGACGATGGTCGCGAGTATCGTGCGCCGCAGCAGCTTCGCGCGGCGCGGATCGACCATCAGCGCTTCGTAGTATTCGTCCACCTGCCGCTCCAGATCCTGCAGCGGACCATAGCTCTCGGCGCGCGTCAGCGGCGGCATCAGGTGATCGATAATCACCGCCTGCGCGCGGCGCTTCGCCTGGCTGCCCTCGCCGGGATCGTTGACGATGAACGGATACAGATGCGGCATCGGCCCGAGAATCAGATCGGGCCAGCACGCGTTGCTCAAGGCGACGCTCTTGCCCGGCAGCCATTCCAGATTGCCGTGCTTGCCGACGTGGACCACCGCGTCGATGCCGAACTGATGACGCAGCCAGAAATAGAACGCCAGGTACGCATGCGGCGGCACCAGCTCGGCGTCGTGATAGCTCGCGTAGTCGCCCTGTTCGCGCGAACGCGAAGGCTGAATTCCCACGAACACCTGGCCGCAGCGCCAGCCCGCGATCATGAAGCGTCCGCGCCGCAAGGTCGGGTCCTGTTCGGGCGGACCCCAGCGCGCGTTCAGCGCGTTGCGCGCGTCGGCCGGAAGCCGCGCGAAGTGCGTCAGATAATCGTCGAGCGCGAGACTTTGCAAGGCGGGACGCAGATCGCGCACGACCGGATCGTTCGTCACGCCTTCGGTCAGTTTTTTCAGCAGCGCGTCGCCGTCCGCGGGAAGCCCGGCGAGGCGATAGCCGTCATCGCGCAAGGCCGACAGAATGCCGACCACCGAAGCAGGCGTATCCAGACCGACGCCATTGCCGATGCGTCCTTCGCTCATCGGATAGTTGGCGAGAATCAGCGCGAGCTTTTTCTCCGCATTGTCGAGCGTGCGCAGGCGGCACCAGCGGCGGCTCAGCTCGGCCAGAAAACCGATCCGTTCCTGATCCGGCTGATAGCGCACCACGTCCACTTCGGTGTGCGGGCAGCGATAGGCGAGCCCCTTGAAGCTGATGGCGCGCGTGATGATGCGTCCGTCCACTTCCGGCAGCGCGACATGCATGGCGATATCGCGCGAATTCAGGCCGTGATTGTCCTTGAGCCAGTCTTCGCGATTGCCGCCGCTCAGGATCACCTGCAGGACCGGCGCGTCGCCGGCCAGCGCGAGCGGCTCGGGATCGTCGATCGCCGAGGCGGCGAAGGCCGTGGTATTGAGCACCAGCGCGACCTCGTGCTGCGCGCACAACTGCTGCACCACGTCGCGGCTCATGGCGTCTTTTAGCGAGGTGATCGCGATCGGCAGCGGGTTGAGGCCCTGCGCGTCGAGCGCGTCGATCAGCGCGTCGAACACGGCCGTGTTGGCCGCCTGCAGATGCGCCTTGTAGAACAGAATCGCCGCGACCGGCGCGCCCTCGCGCCAGCGCGCCTGCCAGTCGGCAATCGTGGGCGTGTCGAGTTGCGGGTGGTAGAGCGTGGCAGCGGGCAGCACGCGCGGCGGCGCCGGTTCGCGGCCGTGACCGAATTCGAGGAACGCGATACAGCGCAGGAATGCCTCCGCGTTTTGCGGACCGCCCTCGCGCAGATAACGCCACAGTTGATGACACAGCGCCGCGTCGGCCGTGCTGCGCGCGAGCAGATTGGGATCTTCCTGCAGATCGCCGGAGAACATGGCGAGCGTCTGCTTGTTACGTTCGGCGAGCGCCACCACCTGCTCGATGCCGTACGGCCAGTAAGCCTCGCCGCCGAGGTGATCCACCACCACGACGCGCGCATGCTGCAACACGTCGTCGACGTAAAAGTCGACGGACGCCGGTTGCCGCAGATACGTGACGTTCGCCAGACGCACGCTCGGAAAACCGTCGCCGAGTCGCGGCACCACGCTCGCGAGCAGCGACAGCGTGGTGTCGGCGGAACTGAGCACGACGATCTCGGCAGGCCGCTGATCGATGCGGATGACGCCTTGCGTGTCGTCGACGAAACCGCCCGGCGTCGTGCGCAGCAGATGCATGGCGTCAGGCCTGTTGCGCTTCGTTCGACGGCACGGCGAGCGCGGCGGCCAGCGCAGCGTCGAACGCGCGTTGCAGCGCGGCCTGGTCGAGGTCTTCGCCGATCAGCACGAAGCGGCTCGAATGCTGGATGCGCTCCAGTTCGCCGGCTTGCCAGCGTCGATCGAAATAGCTGTCGAAACGGCGGCCCACGCCTTGAATCACGAGGCGCATCGGCGCGCCCGGCAAGGCGGCGAAACCCTTCACGCGATAGATCGTGTTGCTTTCCACCAGCGACTGCAACGCCGCGATGACCGCTTCGCGCGAACTCGCGTTCGCCTGCACCACCACCGAATCGAACTCGTCGTGGTGATGATCGGCGTCCTCGGCGGAACCGTGGTGATCGTGGCGCAGATGGATCGTTTCCTCCGACGCCGCTTCGAGACCGAGCAGCGTGTGCAGGTCGAGCTGGCCCAGATGCGCGCGCACGATCTTCACCTGCGACGGAATCTCTTCGCGAATCAGCGTTTCCACCGCGCCCTGCTGCGCTTCGTCGAGCAGATCGGTCTTGTTCAGGATCACCAGATCGGCGGCGGACAGCTGGTCTTCGAACAATTCGTGCAGCGGCGATTCGTGATCGAGATTCGGGTCGGCCTTGCGTTGCGCGTCCACGGCGACCGGGTTGTCGGCGAACTGGCCGCTCGCTGCAGCCGGACCGTCCACTACCGTCACCACCGCGTCCACGGTGAAACTGTTCTTGATCTGCGGCCAGTTGAATGCCTGCACCAGCGGCTTGGGCAAGGCAAGACCCGAGGTTTCGATCAGCACGTGATCGATTTCGCCACGTCGCTCGACGAGCTTTTCCATCACCGGGAAAAACTCTTCCTGCACGGTGCAGCACAGGCAGCCGTTCGCCAGTTCATACAATTGGCCTTCCGTCTCGACGCCGTTCTCGTCGCAGCCGATGCCGCAGCCCTTGAGGATTTCTCCGTCGATGCCGAGTTCGCCGAACTCGTTGACGATCACCGCGATGCGCTTGCCTTGCGCATGCTGAAGAATGTGGCGCAGCAGCGTGGTCTTGCCGCTGCCGAGAAAGCCCGTGACGATGGTGACGGGAATCTTGCGCAGTTGAGTTTGCATCGTAGTGTCCATCCGTAGGAGTGGCACGTTCGCGTCCGCGTGCGAGGCATCGGTCGGCATACACGGCTTTCGCCCTGCGGCAGCTCGAATGCGCCTACACAAATGTGCCAACGCATATTCACGCACGGGGACGAAAAACGGCGTTGCCGGAGCAACGAAAAACAGGAATGAGATCATGAGCGCGACGCCGCATCCCCGCGGCGTTCGTCATTGCTTCTCTGGCCGGTATCCGGGCTGGCGAAAGCGCCGCTTCCCCTTCCCGGACGAGTGATTTCTCGTCCAGTGGTGATATGCCGACGCGGCCTTGCGCGTGGACATCGAAGCCGGCTCCGCGGCGCTGAAAAATCCAGCAGCACCGCATTTCGCTTACCGTTGCGGGGGCAGCACAGGTCGAGCCGGCCGCTCGCGCGACAGGCACCCTGTTTCCCGTTTAACTGCGTACGCGCAAAGCGCGCACACGAGCACCAAAGTGCGTGCGAGTTTAGGCTCGCCACCCCGCCACGTCAAGGAAACACGGGCGTCCGGACGTCGGCGGGAGCGTGCCGCGCGGGGTACTTCAAAGGCATCCCGTGTGCTATCGTATGCGCGCGTTTGGTGCCCGCGCATGCGTTCGCATGCGCAGTTAAACGGGAAACAGGCAGCGCGCTGCGCGCTCAACCTGTGCTGTCCCCGCAACGGTAAGCGACCTGCGTCGCCAGGCTCGACAGTCTGGCCACGCGCATGCGTTTTCAGCAATGCCACTGTCCGGCGAACCGGACGGGAAGGCAAAGCGCATGAGGCCGCCAGCCCGGATACCGGCCAGACGCGGAGGCGGCGAACCCCACGCTGCCGGACGCCGGAATCCGCGAGGGACGGATGCGAAGGCGCTGGAACACGTTGCGGCACACCCGTTCGCCCGCGAAATGCTCAGTTCGATGAGTGTTCGACGACTTCGCGGCGAATGGCGGCGCCGGCGTGTGCAATCTGTCGTGCTGCATGACCTCTTATTTCCGCTGGGCCGTCTTCACGGTCCGACCTCTTCCCCTTGTCACGACATGGCGCGTGCCATGCGCGCCGCGATGAGCCGCGCCTGGCTGATCGGCGCCGGTCCCGGCGACGTCGAACTGATGACGCTCAAGGCATGCCGCGCGCTCGGCGAAGCCGACGTGGTGCTGGTCGACGATCTGGTGAATCCCGACGTGCTGCAATTCGCGCGCGCCGACGCGCAGGTGGTCTACGTCGGCAAGCGCGGCGGTCATCCGTCGACGCCGCAAGCGGGCATCGTCGCGATGATGCTGGCGCATGTGCAGGCCGGGCGCAGCGTGGCGCGTCTGAAAGGCGGCGATCCGTTCGTGTTCGGCCGTGGCGGCGAGGAACAGCAGGCGCTGCACGAGGCCGGCGTCGAGGTCGAAGTGATCAACGGCATTACGGCCGGCATCGCGGCACCCGCCGCGATCGGCATTCCCGTTACGCATCGCGATCACGCGCAGGGCGTGGTATTCGTGACCGGTCACGGCGCGGGCAGCGCCGAGCCCGACTGGCAGGCGCTCGTCGCGACGCGCATGACGCTCGTGATCTACATGGGCATGCGCCGGCTCGACGATATCGCCGCCGCGCTGCTCGCGGCCGGCATGAGCGCCGACACGCCATGCGCAGCGATCGAATCCGCCACCCGTCCCGAGCAACGGCACGCGCTCGCGCCGCTGCGCGATTTCGCCGGCACCGTGGCGCACGCCGGACTCGGCTCGCCGGCCATCGTCGTGATCGGCGGCGTGGCGTCGCTGGCCTTGCCGCGCACACAGCGCGTGGACGACCTTGGCCGCGAGCCGCAATGAAAACGCTCACCGTCGGGATCGGTTGTCGCCGCGGCGCGAGTGCCGCGCAGATCGAAGCGGCCGTGCAGGCGGCACTCGGCTCGCTCGGCGTGCACGACATGGCGGGCGTCGGCGTCGTCGCAACAGTCGATCTGAAATCGGACGAAGCCGGCCTGCGCGAATTCTGCACCCGTCACGCGCTGCCGTTGACCCTGTTCGGCCGGGCCGAGATTGCCGCCGCGGCGAACCTCGGCGCGCCGGGCTTGGCGTCCTGCGCCGCCCGCACGCATCTCGGCGTGGACGGCGTCTGCGAGCCCTGCGCGGTGCTCGCGGCCACGCAGATGTGCGGCGCCACAGTCGCGCTCGCGCTGCCTAAAACCGCTTTCGGCAACGTCACGGTTGCGATTGCCACGACTCAACTCCAACCCGATCTTTCACAGGACCGTCCATGAAGACCGATCCCGAATCCCATCAACGCATGACCGAGCGCCGGCGCGAAGGCCACGAGAAAAAGCAGGCCGCCGCCACGCATGAAAAAGGCCTGCTGATCGTCAACACGGGCACGGGCAAAGGCAAGACTACGGCCGCCTTCGGCATGGCCGTGCGCGTGCTGGGACACGGCATGCGTCTTGGCGTCGTGCAGTTCATCAAGGGCGCGCTGCACACGTCGGAGCGCGACTTCCTCGGCGCCATCGCGCAATGCGATTTCGTCACGATGGGCGACGGCTACACCTGGAACACGCAGAATCGCGACGCCGACATCGCCACCGCCCGCAAAGGCTGGGACGAAGCGCGCCGCATGATCGAAAGCGGCGAGTACCAGATGGTGATTCTCGACGAACTGAACACCGTCCTGAAGTACGAATACCTGCCGCTCGACGAAGTGCTCGGCGTGCTCAACGCGCGCCCGGCCATGCTGCACGTGGTCGTGACCGGCCGTCACGCGCCCGACGCGCTGATCGAGGCCGCCGATCTCGTCACCGAAATGCGCATCGTCAAGCATCCGTATCGCGAGCAAGGCGTGAAAGCGCAAGCCGGCGTGGAGTTCTGACAGATGGCCGCGGCCTCGTCGGGTAACGCTGCCGGTGCATGTCCCGCGCTGTTCATCAGCGCGCCGGCCTCCGGTCAGGGCAAGACCACGATCACGGCGGGACTCGCGCGCTATCACCGGCGCCGCGGTCTGCGCGTGCGCGTGTTCAAGACCGGCCCGGACTTTCTCGACCCGATGATTCTTGCGCGCGCCAGCGGGGCGCCGGTGCTGTCGCTCGATCTGTGGATGGTGGGCGAATCCGCGTGCCGCGCGTTGCTCGCGCAGGCCGCCGCCGAAGCCGATCTGATCCTGATCGAAGGCGTGATGGGTCTGTTCGACGGCACCCCGAGCAGCGCCGATCTCGCCACCGTGTTCGGCGTACCGGTGCTCGCCGTGATTTCCGCCAAGGCGATGGCGCAGACGTTCGGCGCGGTGGCCTTCGGCCTCGCGCATTTCCGTGAACAGGTGCCGTTCTTCGGCGTGCTCGCCAATCGCGTCGGCTCGCCGCGTCATGCGCAGATGCTGGCGCAAGCGCTGCCGTCCGACTTGCGCTGGTGCGGCCATCTTCCCGCCGACGCCGGAATCGAGTTGCCCGATCGTCATCTCGGACTGCATCAGGCCGCTGAAATCGACGATCTGGAGGCGCGTCTCGAACGCGCCGCCGACGCGCTCGCGCACACCGCGCTGGCGGAGCTGCCGCCGCCCGTCGAGTTCGGCGCGCCGTGCGCCGACGTGCCGCCGCCCTTGCTCGCCGGCAAGCGGATCGCGATTGCGCGCGACGCGGCGTTTTCGTTCATCTATCCGGCGAATATCGCGCTGCTCCACGCGCTCGGCGCAGAGCTCAGCTATTTCTCGCCGCTCGCCGACGAGCCTGTGCCGGACACGGCCGATGCGCTCTACCTGCCGGGCGGCTATCCGGAATTGCATGCGGGCCGACTCGCGCGCAACACGCGGAGCGCGGCGTCCATCCACGCGCACGCCGAGGCCGGCAAACCGCTCGTGGCCGAATGCGGCGGCATGCTCTATCTGCTCGATCGTCTCACGGACGCAAACGGCGTCACCACGTCCATGCTCGGCCTGTTGCCTGGCGACGCTACCTTGCAGAAGCGCTTCAGCGCGCTCGGCATGCAGCAGATCGACGGACTGCACGGTCCGATGACCGGCCACACCTTCCACTATTCGAAGCTGAGCACCCCGCTCGCGCCGCTGCGTCACGCGAGCCGGCCGCCCGGCAATGCGCCGGGAGACTTGCCCGGCGAAGCGGTGTACCGCGTCGGCGCCATCGTGGCGACGTACATGCATGCCTATTGGCCCTCCAACCCGGCCTTCACGGCCGCCCTGTTCCATGGCGAAGCCTTTTAACGACTCCGAACGCGACGCCGTCTACCGCGCGATCCACGAACGGCGCGACATGCGTCATTTCGTGCCCGATCCGGTCGATCCGGCCGTGCTGCGCCGCCTGCTCGACGCCGCGCATCACGCGCCGAGCGTCGGCTACATGCAGCCGTGGCGCATCGCGCGCATCACCGATCCCACATTGCGCGAGAGCCTGCACGCCGCCGTCGAAACGGAACGGCTCGCCACGGCCGATGCGCTCGGCAAGCGCCGCGAAGAGTTCATGAAGCTGAAAGTGGAAGGCATGCGCGAGTGCGCCGAACTGCTGGTGATGGCGCTCATGGACGGCCGCGAGCGGCATATCTTCGGACGTCGCACCTTGCCGGAAATGGACCTGGCATCGGTCGCGTGCGCGATCCAGAACATGTGGCTCGCGGCGCGCGCCGAAGGTCTCGGCATGGGCTGGGTGTCGCTGTTCGACGTCGACGCCGTGCGAACGCTCTTGCGGATGCCGCCGGGCGCGCGTCCCGTGGCGATTTTGTGCCTTGGTCACGTAGACCGGTTCTACGATCAGCCGATGCTGGAAACCGAGCGTTGGGCAAGCCGCCTGCCGCTCGAAGACTGCGTGTTCGACAACCTCTGGCCCGAAGACGCGCCGCCCGGCTGACGCTTCGTCGCGCGAGGCTGGTCGGCGTTGCAACGCCGCGCGTTCAGCGCGGCAGCGGCGTCACCGACACCACCTCCGGCGCGCGGCCCGTTTCCGTCACCCGCAGTTTGACGCGCCAGTCCGGCGGCGCATCGAAAGGAAACTTCGCCAGCGCGCTTTTCACGAGCGCCGGCATGGCGTGCAACGGATCGCCGTCGCGATCGCTGCTCGTTGCACTGACCTTGTAGACCTCGCGGCCGCTGGCGCGCTCGAAAAACCGCAGGGTCAGCGCGTGCTGGTACGCGCGTCCGCCGAACAGCGAAAACGTGGGCTGCGGCGGCCGCTCGCATGCATACGCGCAATCCGCCGTCTTCGCCATGTCGGCCGCGCCCACGCTCACCGTCAACGGACGCGTGTCGTACGCGATGGAAAGCAGATAGCGCGCGGACGGCGCCGCCGACTCGACGAAGCCGTTGTTCGCCAGTTCGTCGCGCAGCAAGGCTTCGAATTGCGGGTGATCCGCGCTCGCATCCTGCGACGGCATGCGAGCGATCGAATAACTGCGCTCGCCCTGCAGCGCCACCGGCGCGGGCGTCGTGTGAACATCGGCGCTCAAGCCGGCGCAGCCCGCGAGACCGAGCGCGGCCAGCGCGGCACAGATCAGCATGGTTAGCTGTGGACGAGGTCTGGCGGGTCGGTCGGAATATGGCGTGTGCATGTCGGTACGCTCTTCAAAGCAGTTGTGCGGGTGGCTCGGCTTGCGCCTCGTCCCACGCGGGCAGATCGATGGTGAAGGCGGTGCCCTTGCCCGTCGCGCTGACGACGTGAACGTCACCGCCATGACGCGTCACCACGGTTTTCACGAAGGCCATGCCGAGTCCGGCGCCGCCCACGTCGGGCCGGTCCTTTTCGTGAAACCGCCGGAAGCGCTCGAACAGTCCGGCCTGCAAGGCCTCCGGAATGCCATAACCTTCATCGCGGATCGTGCAGGACACACGGGCGTTCGATGTGTCCGGCGTACTGCCGACGCTGCACGTGATGCGCGTGTCGGGCGGACTGTATTTGACCGCGTTGTTCAGGATGTTGACGAGCGCGCGCGTCATCAGCGAACGATCGGCGCAGATCCAGTGCGCCGCGTCTCCGCCTTCTGTGTGCAGCGTGATGCGTTTGGCGTGCGCCTGCGGCCAGACTTCGTCACAGGCGTCGATGGTCAGCTCGGTCAGGCTCACCGGCTCCAGTACGTACGCCTGCGACTCGGCGCGCGCCAGTTGCACGAAGTCGTCGGCGAGCGTCAGCGCGCGCTGCGCATAACGTTCGATCCGCTCCAGCAAGCCGGGCGCGAGCGCCGGTTCGGCACGCGCGCGTTCGAGTTCCACCAGCGCGATGATCGATGCCTGCGGCGAGCGCATGTCGTGCGACAGCAGCCGCAGCGCGTCTTCCCGCTGACGCTCGGCCGCATGCAGCGCCGACACGTCGACGAGGCCGGCGATCCAGCCGGTGGTTTCGCCCTCGGCGTTGGTGCAGTTCGCATAGCGCAGCAGATGGTCGCGCCCGTCGGCGTCGCGCACCTCGACGCCTTGCGTCATCAGCGCGGCGAATTCGTGGCGCGCGGGGTCGAGCAGCGCGGGCCAGTGCGCGTGGGCGAGCCGGTTGTCGTCGGCGTCGGACGGCGCGCCGCGATCGATCGTCTTGACCAGCGTCAGACCGCCGAGCACCGCCTGCATCGGGCGGCCTTCCGGCAGCATCGCCTCGACCCGCGCGAAGTGCGCCCGCGCCGCGTGGTTCGCGATCAGCACCACGCCTCGTATGTCGCTGACGAGAATCGGCTCGGGCACGCTGTCCAGACTGTCCCAGACAAAACGCTTCATGTCCTGCACGCGCTGCGCGGCTTGCGCCATCAGCGCCATGTGCTGTTCGAGCACGTCGCCGCCGAACTCGCGGCTGCGCTGCGGCGTCTGCGGCAGGAGATGCGGTTCGTCGGCGAGGCGCTGCAATTCCACGCGCAGGTAGGCCACCGTCATTTCGAGCCGGCGCCAGTTCCAGATCGGATACACCACGATCATGCCGACGATCGCCGGCACCGGCGACATCCACGTCCGCGCGCTGTAAAGCAGCGCTGCGCTGCCGGCGGCCGCCAGCATGCACAGCGCGCCGGTCAGAAGCAGCGAGCGACGCGGCGACAACACCAGGAAACCGGCCAGCAACGCGGCCAGCGGCAAAAGCGAGGCGACGGCCAGAACCCAGGGCTCGGCCGGCTCGACTTCGCGGCCGGTCAGCAGCGTGTCGAGCACGTTTGCATGAATGTAGATGCCCGGCAGCGGACCCAGCTCGCCCGAGACGGGCGTGGCGAAGCGGTCGTACAGGCCGGACGCGGTCACGCCGATCAGCACGATGCGTCCGCGCAATTCGCTGGCCGGCACCTGGCCGGCCAGCACGCTCGCAAAGCTGAGCTTCGGATAGTTCTGCGCGTTGGTGCCGAACGGAATCAGGAAACGGTTTTCGTCCGTGGTGCCGCGCGCATCAGCGCCGGTGGCACTCGTCCGGAGTGTGGCGCTGACCGCGGTCAGTGCAGGTGGCGGCTCGCGTTTGGCGAAAGGCCGATGCGCCGGCAAACCGTCGAGCGGCAGCGCGCCGCCCTGGATCGATTCCGCAACCGGCACCATCAACTGCGGCCAGCTCGACTGCGCGTCGCCTTCGAAGCGCGCCACGCTGCGCACGATGCCGTCGCTATCCACTTCGAGATTGATATGGCCGAGCCCCGCGGCCGCCCGCGCGAGCGGCGCGACCGGTTCCACGGCGACGCGGCGGCCGCTGCTGTCGGGCGGCGTCAGCAGGATCGGCAGATAGGTGGGACTCAGCGCCATCGCGCGCGCGAGTTCGGCGTCTTCGGGATTGCTTTCGGTGAACAGTACGTCGTAGACGACGGCCGCGGGTTTCGCTTTCGCGATCTGTTCGAGCAAGCTCGCGTGGACGCTGCGCGGCCACGGCCAGCGGCCGAGTTGCGCGACGCTGGCGTTGTCGATTTCGAGCACCACGATGCCGGGCAGCAGCGGCTGCGCGCGCAGGCTGAGAAAGCCGTCGTAGACCAGATGGTCGACGCTCGCGCTCAACCGGCCGAGCGACGCGAGCAGGATCACCACGAGCCCGAGACAGCCGATGCCCAGCCATTCGATCAGAAAACGCCGCCCGGCGCGCCGTCCGAAACGGGCGCGCGGATCGAGGCTCAGACGCGAATAGGTGTTGGGCAAGGCGTTACGTCATCTCTGGATGATCGGCGGCGTCACTGCGCCAGCGTGAAAGAGCGCACCGCGCTGCTCGTCTCGTAGAAGCGGCCATTGTCGAACTGCTCGGCGACGATCGTCCAGTAATAGACGCCGGCGGGCAGATCGCTCACCACCAGTTCGCCGCCGCTCAGATCGGTCCGATCGACGATCGGCTGACGCAGGTCCGCCGTGGCGGCCAGCACGAAGCGGAACCGCGTCTCGCCCGTCGACCGGCTGACGAACCAGCGGAATTCGTAGTCGCGACTGCCCGCGCGCGGCGCCCCCGACGCGGCCAGTCCGACCTGACGCCGCTCGAACGCGTAGACCTGCGGCAGACCTTCGAGCCCGTGAGCGTCGATCGCGGCGATCCGCACGAAATACGTGCCGTCGGCGAGATCGTCGAAGTCCGCTTGCGGCGCGCTCACGCGCAGATCGCGAATCAGATCGAGCTGATCGGCGTCGCGCGCGATCTGCACGCGATAGGCCTGCGCGCCTTCGGTCGGCACGAGATCGAAGGCGACGGTTTTGCCGTCCTGCACTTTGGCCGGCGCGATGAGCGCGGGCGCGGGCAGCAGCGCGAGCGGCGCGCCGACCGTGTCGCCGGTACGCGTCACGCTGCCGAAACGCGCCTTCACCAGTTGCGCCGACGCCTGCAGCGGCATGCCCGGCCGGATGGCGGGCGCATCGTGTCGCGCGGCCGGATCGACGCCGACCGCGCCGTCCAGCACTTCGACCGAGGTGATGCGCGTGTCGCCGTCGTACGCGACCTTGAAGCGCGTTCCGCGCACGCCCGCCACCACCGACGGCGAACGGATCTGGAAGCGGTCGTCTTTCTTCGTGGCGTGCGTGACCTCGCTTTGCACTTCGCCGCGATGCAGTTGCAGGATGCGGTCCGCCGAGCCCGTCAACACCGTGCGACGCAACGAGCCGACGTCGAGCATGCCGTCCTGCGTCAGCGTGACGTGTGAACCGTCCGGCAATTCCAGCGTGACGAAGCCGTCGTGCCCGGTGCGAATGTGGTCGCCTTCGCCGAGGGTCGCGCCCTGCACGAGCGGTACGTAGGGACCGTTGCCGAACGCATGATCGGCAGGTCCGCTGGTCGCGATCACGCGTGCCGACTCCGGATTCTGCCGCAGCCTGTCGGCCGGCAGGCGCAACGCGATGCCCGCCGGCATGCGACGCGGCGCGCTCACGTGATTCAGCCGGCTCAGCACGGCCCAGTCGCGCGGATCGCGCAGATAGCGGCCCGCGATGTCGTACAGCGTGTCGCCGTTGCGGGTGATGTAGGTGACATAGCTGCCGACGTTGCGCGCACCGGAAGCAGGCATTGCCGCAGAGGCCTGCGTCTGCCCGGCCTGCAACGAGCCGGACAGGCCCGGCGCGAGACACGCGATGGCGAGCAGACGCGCGGCTGCGCGCACCGCACCGCGGCCTTTCGCGGACACGCGCACGTCGCCGTGCGCCGCCGCATCGACGCGAACCGTCACGCGTCCCCCGCAGCGGGACGCTCATCGGCCGCGCGCGACGGCGCGCCGTCTTCGATGCGCTCGAGCCGGTAGCCGTAACCGTAGATCGGCATCAGACGGTAGCCCTGTTCGGGCCGCAAGCCGAGCTTGCTGCGCAGCATCGAGACGTGCGTGTCCATCGTGCGCGACGGAATGTCGGTGGCCTGTTTCCAGATGACGTCGAGGATGTGCGCGCGCGAGAGCGGTCGGCTCAGGTGCTGGAACAGCAGCAACGCGAGTTCGAACTCTTTCTGCGTGACGGCAACGGCCGTGCCGCGCACCGTCACGTGCTTCGCGCCGAGGTCGAACTCGAACTCGCCGAAAACTTCCTTCGCCGCGGCCGGCTTCAGATGATAGGCACGTCGCAGCAAGGAGCCGACGCGCGCCAGCAGCACCGCGGCGGAAACCGGCTTCACGACGTAGTCGTCGGCGCCGGTATTGAGGATCGAGGTAATGTCGGTTTCGCGCCCGCGGCTCGTCATGAAGAGCACCGGCAAACGCTCGGACAGACTCTCGCGAACCCAGCGCAGCACCTCTTCGCCCGACATGTCGGGCACGTTCCAGTCGAGCACCAGCAGATCGAACGTCTGGCGGCGCAGTTGTCGAACCAGTTCGCGGCCCGCGCCGTAGGCGTGGCAGATGTGGCCCGCGGCCGACAGCGTTTGGCAAACCAGGTCGGCCTGGGCCGAATCGTCATCCAGGACTGCAATTCTCATAAAACCCCGCAACGCGACATCTTCTTCGTAACTGGTGGCCGGTAGCCGGCGAGCGCCGGACTCCTGCCGGGATGCCGGCACTGACACCGACGATCCGGCTTGCCGATTTCACCTCCGGCTGCTTTCTTTTTCGACTTCTGGTCCTTTGCCTCGCGCCCCGTTCAGATTCGTCGCCGCGCCTGTCTCGAAATTAGCGGATATATGCGCTTTTGTTGCATAGCGCTATTGCTTTCACCGCGCGGATTATCGAGGGGGCGATTCATCATAATCGAAAACGGCCGTTCGTTTTACTGACCTCGGTTAAACGGCGTGTCGGTCATGTATCGCATTGCGCGCGCTTTGAGTTCAATGCGCATGCCGTTTGCGTACGCCGTCGCGTAAGGCGTTTCGCCCCGTCAAAACAGATCGCTCGACCTCGTTCGGGTCGCTTTCGGGTCACGTTCGGCTCGGGTGGTCTCGCTCGCCCCGGTAATTGGCCCCGCCTACCTTTGTCGTTTAGCTCCCGGCTTCTGTTTGTGGAAACGCGGATTTGACAATTGCGACTCAGTATAGAAACAGTCTCAAAATAAGTCGTTTAAAGATTGTCAAATCGGATCGTCAAATCGTCCGAAGCAAACCTGGCCGAATGGGAGGAAGGAGGAACCCGCGACTTTGTACAGCGCGTCAGAGTGAATCCGTTGGAGTGCGTCGAATGGTGGAACGAGGCTTTTTGCATGCGGCAGTACGGCCGCGTCATTACCTCGTCGCCAGCAGAGCACTCTTGAAACTGATATCACTTATTGCTATCATAAATATGAAATCGAAGCATTTCGGCGTGCTGTGCGCGGTCTTCAGAAAGCCAACCCCGAGCGGCATCGTGTTCTCTGACATCGAGGCGCTGATCGTCGCGCTCGGCGGCGAGGTGCGCGAGGGTTCCGGCTCGCGCGTGGCGCTCGAACTGCGCGACACGCGCTGCTTCATGCATCGTCCGCATCCCGGCAAGGAAGCGCGCCGGTATCAGGTCGAAGCACTGCGCGAATGGTTGAGCGAACTTGGCTTGGGAATACTGCTGTGATGAACGCAATGACATACAAGGGTTATCAGGCGCGAATCGAATTCGATCCGCGTGACAACATTTTCGTGGGACAGGTGCTGGGCGTAGTCGACCGGATCATTTTCCACGGCGAGAGCGTGAGCGAGTTGACCGGGCAATTTCAGGAGGCGGTCGATCACTACCTGGAAGACTGCGCCAAAACCGGCCGCACGCCGCAAAAACCCGCGTCCGGCAACCTGATGCTGCGCATCCGCCCTGAAGTGCATGCCGCCGTGGGCATCGCGGCGGCCGCCGCGGGCAAAAGCATCAACCAGTGGGTCGACGAGATACTGGAGCAGGCAACTCGCGTCCACTGAAAACGCGAGCGCCACGCGTCAGCGTCCGCTCTCGATCTCCGGTATCGGCGCGAACAGTGCGTCGAGGTCGTCGTCCGAGAATTTGGCGGCGCCCGCCGCGTCTTCCGACAGAATGCTGTCGGCGAGTCCGGCTTTCTCTTCCTGCAATTCCACGATCTTTTCTTCGATGCTGCCCGCCGCGATCAGCTTGTAGACGAACACCGGCTTGTCCTGCCCGAGCCGATGCGCGCGATCGGTGGCCTGATTCTCCGCGGCGGGATTCCACCACGGATCGTAGTGAATCACCGTGTCCGCGGCGGTCAGGTTCAAACCCACGCCGCCCGCTTTCAGGCTGATCAGGAACAGCGGCACTTCGCCCTGCTGAAAACGCTCGACCGGCGTAATGCGGTCGGTGGTGTCGCCGGTCAGAATCACGTAGGGAATCGCAGCTTCGTCGAGCGCCTCGCCGATCAGCGCGAGCATGCCAGTAAACTGCGAGAACAACAGCACGCGCCGTCCCTCGTCGATCAGTTCGGGCAGCATCGAAAGCAGTAAATCGAGCTTGGCGGAACCCAGCACGCGGGCGCCCTTCTCCACTTTTTCCGGCTTCCCGCCCTTCTCAAGCGTCGAGTCTTTTCCGGCTCGCGCGTTTTCCCCGTGCGCCTCATTCCCTTCGTCCGACGCTTGCGTCGCGACGTGCGTTTTCACGAGACGCGGATCGCAGCACACCTGCCGCAACTTCAGCAACGCGTCGAGCACGATGATGTGACTGCGCGCGAGCCCTTGCGCACTGACCGCGGCTCGCACCTTTTCCTGCATCGCGGTCCGCACGGTTTCGTAGAGATCGCGTTGCGCACCTTCCAGATCGACCGAACACAAGATGGTGGTTTTGGCCGGCAACTCCTTCGCCACCTCGTCTTTCCGGCGTCGCAGCATGAACGGCCGGATGCGGCGCGCGAGCAAGGCGCGGCGCACACCGTCGCCGTTCTTTTCGATCGGATTGCGCCAGCGCCGCGTGAAGTCTTTCTGGGTCCCGAGAAAACCGGGCAACAGAAAATCGAACTGCGACCACAATTCGCCGAGGTGATTTTCCAGCGGCGTGCCGGTGAGGCACAGCCGATGCCGCGCCTGCAATCCGCGAATGGCCTGCGCGGCTTTGGTCGTGGCGTTCTTGACGTACTGCGCTTCGTCGAGAATCAGCAGGTGATAGGCATGCTCGGCCAGCACTTTCTGATCGCGCCACAGCAACGCGTACGTGGTGAGAATCAGCTCGTGCTCGCCGATCTGCTCGAAGCGCTCCTTGCGCTGCGGTCCGTTCAGAACGAGCACGCGCAACTCGGGCGCGAAGCGGCGCGCTTCCTCGCGCCAGTTGTGCACGAGCGTGGTGGGCACGACGATCAGCGCGGGACGCGTCAGCCGCCCGGCTTCCTTTTCCGCGAGAATGTGCGCCAGCGTCTGCACGGTCTTGCCCAGACCCATGTCGTCCGCGAGCACGCCGGCGAGGTCGTGTTCGCGCAAAAACTGCATCCAGTTCAGCCCTTGATGCTGATACGTGCGCAATTCCGCGCGCAAACCCTGCGGCACCGGCACCTCGCGCAGTCCCGGTCCGGCTTGCAGACGGCGCGCCAGCTGGCGGATCGAATCCTCGCCCTTGAATTGCCAGCGCCCGGTGCTGTCGAGCGCTTCGAGACGACCGGCGTCGACGGACGGCACGCGCAGCGGCGCACCTTCGGCAAGCGAGCTGCCAAGCGCGTCGAAGAGATCGACCAGCACGCGCACCACCGGCTTCAGGCGATCGGCGCGCAGCCGCAGACGTTTGTTCTCTTCGGTCTTCAGCTCGATCGGCTCGGCGTCGGCGATCGCTTCGAGCGAGCCGTTCAGCCACCGCCGGTCGCGCTGGAACAGATCGGCGAGCAGCGGTTCGAGCCGCACGTTGCGCTCGCCGATGCGAATACCCATCTCCAGGTCGAACCAGCCGTCGCCGGCCTGATGCGCGGTGCCGTCGATCGCGTCGATCTCGATGACGTTGTAGCGGAACTCCGGCGCCATGCTCACGCGCCAGCCTTTGGCGACGAGTTCCGGCACGGCGTCGTTGACGAACGCGGACCACGCGTCGGCGTCGGGCAAACCGAGCATGGTGTCGGGCAACAGACGCGCCGCGTACACGCGGCTGGTCGGCACCTTTTGCAAACCGGTCTTGCGCAGTTCGAGCAGCCGCTTCTTCTCGACCTCGTAGCGCCGCCGGATATGCATGACGTCGCCGCCGGGCATCGGCACCAGCGTGACGCTGCTGTCCACGTTGATGCTGACGCCGTCGTAATCGAAACTCACGCCCGCGAGTTCGACCGCCTCGGTCTTGCGCATCGCGCTCTTGCCGGACGCGGGCAGCGCATGACTGTTGAGCGTGAGCACCGGCACCGGCTCGACATCGATCACGCGGATCGCGGACGAATCGTGCGTGGGCGGTAACGGCAGCTCGGGCGAAATCTCGCGCAGCACGGACGCCACCAGCGGCGCTTCGGCGAGCGAGATAGGCGGCATGGCGAGGTAATCGGGCAACTGCTGGAACGGCAGCGACGATTCGACGACACCAGCCTCGTTGGCCACGCCGTCCACGTACCAGACCGGCTCGGTCGGCAGCACCATGGTGGCGCGCGGTTCGGTGCGCAGCACGGGGCGCAGCCGCTTGTCGGCGAGCGGCTCCCATTCGATGCGGCCCGGCCGGTCGGCGCCACGCGAGAGCGGCGTCGGCCGGTCGTGGCCGGGCGCGGGTGTGAGGTCGCAGAACAGGCGGCCGGTCGCCATCAATTTTTGCAGCATTTCCGCGCCGCTCGTGCCGCGCAGGATGAACTGCCCGAAGTCTTCGCGCGAGCGGCCGAGCCACAGGCCGCGCAGGATCGACAGGTCTTCGTCGGAGACGAACCGGGGCTGTTTGACGAGAGCGGATTCCACGTTGCTCCACGGCTCGTCGACCTCGGTGACGGTGCCCTGCGCGTCGCAACGCGCCCGGTACAGCACCACTTCGTGACGCATGTGGAAGTCAGACCAGTTCAGCCGATACGCGAGCGTCTGGGTGGGCGCCGCACTTGCCTGCTGGACGCCGGCGTCGGCGGCCTCGGCGCGCGCGCGGAAACGTTCGAGCCAGCTCACCAGTTCGGGACGCACGGCGGGCGCCGGTTCGATGGCGTCGAGGGCGGCATCCTGCCGGTAGTTGCCGGCTTCCGGCTCGTCTTCAGGGGTGAAGGCGGTGAGATGGTCCATCTCGTCGTGATAGTCGAGTTCGGCCAGCAGCAGCGCCGCGACGTGCTTGCAGTTGCGCCCGACCGGGCAGGTGCAGTCGCCCTGCGCCCACGGCTGGCCGCCATCGGTGCGAAACCGCACGCGCGTGTGATACGGCTCCTCGCGCGAGCCTTGCACGTCGCCGCTCAACGTGGCGCCATGCCATTTCAGCTTGCTGACCGCGCCGACCGAGCGCGCCTTGGCCACGGTGTGATCACCGAGCCACTCCGCAATCCTCTCCCGATCAAAGAAAACTGACGACATCAGGCTGCATTCCTTTTCTAGCCGGCAACGGCGGACGTGCTCGAACGTTCCTGCGGCGAACCGGCGCGACTGCCGCCCCGCTTCCGCCAGGCGCCGTTTACCCGTGGTAACCGGTCATTTTACGCGCGGATCGGAAAGGCCTGCAGCGCCCACTTCGACCTCGACCCCGGCCGCCGCGAGCGCCCCGGCGAGCGCGGACGGCGGCGCCTCGTCGGTGACGAGCAGATCGACCGAGTCGGCGCCGAACGCGTGGACCAGCGCGCTATGGCCGAATTTCGCGTGATCCGCGGCGACGACGCGCCGTTCGGCCTGCGCGAAAGCGGCGAGCGAGAACGCCACGTCGGCGGGCAGCGCGTCCATGAAACGGCCTTGCAGGTCGATCGCGGTCACGGAGACGATCGCGTAGCGCACGTGAAACTGTCGCAAGAAGGCCAGCACGCTATCGCCGACGGCGGCAGTGTCGTCGGGACGCAACTCGCCGCCCGCAATAAACACCCGGTTGCCGTTACGCGGAGCCAACACCCGCGCCACTTCGATGGAATTGGTGACGACCGTGAGCCGCGCGCGCGCCGCCAGCGCCTGAGCGATATGCACGCAGGTCGTGCCGCCTTCGAGGATCAGCGAGTCGCCGTCGCGCACCCGTTCGCCGATTCGCGCGGCGATCGCCTGCTTGGCCGCGCGGCTCGCCACCATGCGCCGCTGGAACGGCGGTTCGTCCAGACGCTCGGGCAGCATGACGCCGCCATGCACCTTGACGAGATGGCCGTCGGCGATCAGCGCCTTGATGTTGCGGCGGATCGTTTCGTCCGACACCTCGAAGCGCGCCGCCAGATCGGTGATCGAGCAGGTGCGATGTTCGCGCACGAGACGCAGGATTTCGGCTTGGCGTTGGTTGGAAAACATGGGCGGCGGGAGTCGGAAAGTGACAGGGAGTTTAGCAAAACCCACGTTTCCGGCCAAACAATGTCAACTCAATTCCACTAAAAACCACACCGACGTGCGTCGTCCAAGCCGGCTAAAACCTGCCAGACGTTGCTTTTTCTCAGTTTTTGTAGCAATCTACACAGGCTAAATCAACTCATATCCACATATGTCCACATCCACCTCGGCTCGTATTCCCGCCCACGCCCGCGTCGTCATCATCGGTGGCGGCATCATCGGCTGCTCGGTTGCCTATCACCTTACGAAGCTGGGCTGGACCGACGTGGTGCTGCTCGAACAGGGCCAACTGTCGTGCGGCACGACCTGGCACGCAGCGGGTCTGGTCGGCCAGTTGCGCGCGCAGGAAAGCATGACGAAGCTGATCCGCTACTCGACCGCGCTGTACGCCGAACTCGAAGCGGAGACCGGACTCGGCACCGGCTGGAAGCAATGCGGCTCGCTGTCGGTGGCGCGCACTGCCGAACGCATGACGCAACTCAAGCGCACCGCCGCCGTGGCGCGCGCGTACGGCGTAGCCTGCGAAGTGATCGGTCCGCAGGAAGCCGGCGATCTGTGGCCCGTCATGCGCACGGACGACCTGCTCGGCGCCGTCTGGCTGCCCGGCGACGGCAAGGCGAATCCGACCGACCTCACCCAGGCGCTGGCGCGCGGCGCCCGCACACGCGGCGCGCGCATCGTCGAAAACACGCGGGTGACGGCGATCCACTCGCGCCCGGCGGATGGCGGCCGCGCCCACGGCGCGCGCGAGGTCAGCGGCCTGACGTGGCGCAACAAGGATGGCGAGGAAGGCACGATCGACGCGGAAATCGTCGTGAATTGCGCGGGGCAATGGGCCAAGGCGGTCGGCCGTCTGTGCGGCGTCACTGTGCCGCTGCATTCGGCCGAGCATTACTACATCGTCACCGAACGTATTGCCGGCGTGCATCCCGACCTGCCGGTCATGCGCGATCCGGACGGCTTCATCTACTTCAAGGAAGAAGTGGGCGGCCTCGTCATGGGCGGCTTCGAACCCGACGCGAAACCGTGGGGCATGAACGGCATTCCCGAGAACTTCGAATTCCAGTTGCTGCCCGACGACTGGGATCAGTTCGAAATCCTGATGGAAAACGCCTTGCAACGCGTGCCGGCACTCGAAACGGCGCAGGTGAAGCAGTTCTACAACGGCCCCGAGTCGTTCACGCCGGACAACAACTTCATGCTCGGCGAAGCGCCGGAATTGCGGCGCTTTTTCGTCGGCGCGGGCTTCAACTCGATGGGCATCGCGTCCGCGGGCGGCGCCGGCATGGCGCTCGCCGAATGGATCGTGGCCGGCGAGCCGACCATGGACCTGTGGCCGGTCGACATTCGCCGGTTTGCGCGCTTCAACGGCAACGACACGTGGCTGCACGACCGTGTGAAAGAAACGCTCGGCCTGCACTACGCGATGCCGTGGCCGAATCGCGAACTCGACAGCGCGCGCCCGTTTCGCCGCTCGCCGCTGTATTCGCTGTTGCGCGATAACGGCGCCTGTTTCGGCAGCAAGATGGGCTGGGAACGCGCCAACTTTTTCGCGCCCACACCCGCCGAAGCGAAGATCGACTACGCGTTCGGCCAGCAGAACTGGCTGCCGTGGAGCGGCGCCGAGCATCGCGCCTGCCGCGAAGGCGTCGCGCTGTTCGACATGACCTCGTTCTCCAAATTTCTCGTCAAGGGACGCGACGCGGAAACGGTGCTGCAAGGTCTGGTGACCAACGACGTGGCCGTGCCGCCCGGCACCACCGTCTACACCGGCATGCTCAACGACCGCGGCACCTACGAATCGGACTTCACGCTCACACGCCTCGCCGACGACCAATACCTGCTCGTCACCGGCACCGCGCAGACCACGCGCGATTTCGACGTGATCGAAAAAGCCATTCCCCACGACAAACACTGCACCCTCGTGGACGTGACCGGCCAGTACGCCGTGCTCGCCGTCATGGGACCCCGCTCGCGCGAACTGCTGCAAAGCGTCTCGAAAGCGGACTGGAGCAACGAAGCCTTCGCGTTCGGCCAGAGCCGCGAGGTCGATCTCGGCTATGCGACCGTGCGCGCCACGCGTCTCACCTACGTCGGCGAACTTGGCTGGGAACTGTACGTGCCGGTGGAATTCGCCGTCGGCGTGTACGAGACGCTGCACGCGGCGGGCCGCGCGTTCGGCCTCGTCAACGCGGGCTATTACGCAATCGATTCGCTGCGGATCGAGAAAGGCTACCGTGCATGGGGACGCGAACTCACGCCGGACACGAACCCGTTCGAAGCCGGCTTGTCGTTCGCCTGCAAGCTCGACAAGGACATTCCGTTTCGCGGACGCGACGCGCTACTGCGATTGCGCGCCGAAGCGCCGCGCCGCCGCATGGTCGTGCTGACCGCCGACAGCGCAGCCGATCGCATGCTGTGGGGCGGCGAAGCCGTCCTGCGCGACGGCAAGCCGGTCGGCTTCGTCAGCTCGGCGGCGTTCGGCCATACGCTCGGCTGTCCGGTGGCGATGGCTTATGTGCACAACCCGGACGGCGCGGCAGATAGCGCGTATCTGAACAGCGGCAGCTATGCGATCGATGTCGCCGGCGAGTTGCTGCCGGCCAGTCTGCATCTGAAAGCGCCGTACGATCCGGCGTCGCAACGCGTGAAAAGCTGAGTGAGGAAACGGCGTCGGTTGTGCGAGCCATGCCGTCCGCGATATCCGGCGTGACCGTACACGCCGGATATCGCGCATCGGCGCATCAATCGAAGCTTCAATCGAGGCTTCAATTGACACCGGCCGCCGACGTGTTGCTGCTCGCCACGCGGCTCGCGGCGGCGGCTTCGGCGGCGAGCGCCTGCTTGTGCTGCGCGACCTGCTGCGCGAACACCGGGCTCACGTCCGGATAGGACGCGTCGGTCACGTAGTCGAGGCCGTTCTGCTGCGCTTCGATCAGTTCCTGATAGACCTGCGCGCGCGTCTTGCCTTCGGCGAAAGCGCTCGACGACACGGCCAGAACAGCGAAAGACAAAGCGGCGATAGCGATCTTCTTCATGATGAACTCCAGAGAGTGTTGTGCAGGTTTGCATCAGGGAGAACCACGTGCCGGCGGCTTTTATTCCGCTTTATCCGCGCACTGAAAAACATAGTTCGAAGTGGGAATAAACTGGCTTGCGCACGGGTTAGCTCGCGCGCGAAACCGGAATTCTCCCCGGCGGAATAAACCCGCCTTCGCCGGTGTTTGCCTCATCGATAGCCGGGTTCCGGCCCATGCGAGTGCACACCATGAATTCATCCGACGTCCCTCCCGACTCGCCTCTTTCCGAGGCGGATATTCAGGCCTACGCCGACGGCAGCCTGAGCCCGGAACGCGCCGCCTTCCTGCGCGACTATCTCGGCAAGCAGCCGACCGAAGCGCGCCGCGTGGCGTTCTACGGCCGCCTGAACGCGCAGATCCAGGACGCCTTCCAGACCACCGACGAACCGCTCGCACGCCCCGTCGGCGGATGGCGAGCCGCGCTTGCCCGACTGCGCGACGCCGCGCGCCGCAGCAAAACGACGCGCACACTGCTCGCCGCGCTGTTCGTGCTGACGGCCGCGAGCGGCTGGCTCGCCGCGACCCAGACTTCGGCGCGCGCGCTCGACAACGCGGCCGTCATGGCGTTGGCGGAAAGCTCGGCCGAGCCGTTTTCGGCGCAAACCCCCACCTACGCGGACGCCGGCGCGCCGGATCTGTCGACGATCGGGCTGCGGCTGGTCGAACGCCGGGTGATTTCGCTGGGCGTGTTCCAGCGGGCCAGCGAATTCATCTACCTGAACGGCGCCAACCAGCCGGTGGTGCTGGTGTCCACGCTCGCGCTGCTCGCGCGGACCCAGCCGCAATGGTCGGCGCGGCGTATCGGCGATATCCGTCTGCTCGGCTGGGTGGCGCAGCGCCAGCGTTTCGTGGTCGCGGGCGACGCCCGTACCCACGGCCTGATGCGCGCCGCCGACGCCATGACGCTGCACTGATCGCATGCCGGGCAAGCGCGGCCTGCGCGCCGGCCGAACGGCAAGGCGCAACGGTCCGGCGAAAAAAGAAACCCGCGGCAAGAAAAATGGGCGGAATAAAATGAATTCGTTCGTGTTTGGACTCCAGATACGCGTCGTTCGCGAACCGGCCCGGACAGGCGCGCGCGCCACGCCCGCGTTTTTCACTGCGACGCTCGTCGGACGTAACACCCGAAGCACCACGAGCAGCATCACGATGGGAAAGCAAAATGGATGTCCGTGACGAGTTGATGGAGCATGTGCCGCGTTTGCGGCGCTATGCGCGAGCCCTGATCAACAATCGCGATCTCGCCGACGATCTCGTACAGGACACGCTCGAACGCGCGCTCGGCCGCACGGGCCAGTTCCAGCCAGGCACCGATCTGCGCGCCTGGCTCTTTACGATCATGCACAACGTCTTCGCCAATCAGGCGCGCAAGGCGTCGGCGCGCGCCGTCCACGTGGCGGTCGACGACGAGAGCGTCCACGAAAGCGAATATGCGGTGCCGTCCGAACAGGGACGTTCGCTGGAAATGCGCGATCTCGACTACGCGTTGCAGCGTCTGCCGATGGAGCAGCGCGAAGTCGTGCTGCTGGTCGGGCTCGAAGAAATGAGTTATTCCGATGTGGCGCTGGCGCTGGAAATACCGATCGGCACGGTGATGTCGCGTTTATCGCGCGGACGCGAGCGCCTTCGGGCATTGATGGCGGGCACGCAGCCCGGTGCGAAATTAAAGGTGGTGCGATGAGCGACCAACAGACGCCGATCGGCGAAGAAGAACTGCACGCATACGTGGACGGCACGCTGTCCGAGGAACGACGCGCCGAGGTGGAACGCGCGCTCGAATTGAACCCCGAACTGGCAGCGCGCATCAGCGACTATTTCTCGCTCAACAGCATGTTCCACGAGCGCTACGACCGCGTGTTGAACGAACCCGTGCCCAAGCGGCTGCAGGCGCCGCCGGCCGTGGCGCCGCGTCGCTGGCTCAGCGCCGCCAACTGGCCGCAGTTCGCGGGCATGGCGGCGGCGCTGGTGATGGGTATCGGCATCGGCGTGGGCACGCATATGGGCCAGGACGTCGTCGCGCCCGCGGGCATGAGCCATTCGGCGACCCGTCCGGTCAGCGCGGACGGCTCCGAAACGTTCGCTCGCCAGGCCGCGATCGCGCATGTCGTGTATATGCCCGCCATCGACCGTCCGGTCGACATGACCGCGGACCACGAGCAGGATTTCGTGCAATGGCTCGCCAACCGGCTCGGCACCAACGTGCATCCGCCGATGCTCGCGAAGAGCGGCTTCATGCTTTCGGGTGGGCGTCTGCTGCCCGGCGCGGACGGCCCCACCGCGCAGTTCATGTATCGCGGCCCGAACGGCGAGCGCGTGACGCTGTGCATTTCGCACCGTCAGGCAAGCTCGAACACGACCGCGTTCAAGCTCTATCAGGACGGTCCGGTGAACGTGTTTTACTGGGTGGATGGCGACTTCGGTTATGCCGTGTCGGGCGGCATCGATCGCAAGGAGTTGCTGCAGCTCTCGCACGACGTCTATGCGCAACTGACGGGCGCCGCGCCCGGCTGACGCGGCACGGCGCGGCCGCCGCCAGCGTCAGGCTTTGCGCGCGGCCGCCTTGACGAGTTCGCGCGGCGTGACGCCGAGCAGACGGCCCATCCAGTGCGCCATATGACTCTGGTGCGCAAAGCCGGTATCGAGCGCGATCTGACTCGCGCTCGACCGCCCTTCGAGCAGCAGCGCGCGGGCGCGCTCCACACGTCGCCGCAGCACGTATTGATGCACCGGCATGCCTAGCGTTTCGCGAAACAGCGCCTTGAAGTGCGGCACGCTCAATGCCGCCTGCGCGGCGAGTTCGGTCAGCGTGAGAGGCTGGTCGAGATGGGCTTCGATAAAGTCGATGGTGCGCGCGGCCGTGGCCGGCGCGAGCACGCGGCGCTTGGCGGCGAGCCGCTCCAGCGCAGGCGCGCGGCCGATCAGCCGCACGATCATCGCCGTACAGAGACTTTCCGCGTAAAGCGGGTCGGACGCGTCGTCGGCTTCGAGTTCGGCGCGCAGTGCCCACGCCAGATGCTGAAAACGCGCGTCGCGCATCTGGAACTGCGGACGAAGCCGTGCGTCGTCGGTCTTCAGTTCGAGTTGCTCGATGGTCCGCTGCGCGAAGTCGTCGGCAATCCACACGCTGAAAATCGTGCAGGCGGCATCGTCGGTCCATTGTCCGTCCACGCCGGCGGGAATCACGTCGGCATCGCCGTGCGCCTGGATGCGCGAATAGCGCTGCTCGTTGCAGGCGCAGCGCGCCCGCACCGGCGCGCCGACGTGAACCCCGACGCGGTGATGCGGCAGCGCGGGAAGCCGATGCGTTCCGGCCGACACGTTCAGAAGCTCCGCGCCGAAACCACGCCAGCCCAACGCCTTGCTCGTGCGCAACGCGATGCGGGAAGCGGTGGGCGGCTTGAGGACCAGCTCTTCGGACGGATTCACGGCATTCATGGGCGAGCCTCGTCGACGGCAATCGATAGACGTCCATTGTGCGGCGTTTTTCGCGGCTGCGCTCGGCGCGCCGCTGACTATCGACCACCGACCACCGACTACCGACTACCGGACACAACATCGCGCATTCCGCGCAATCGATCATCCGAATCTGCGCAACGTCATCTTTGCCCGCGCGATTACCGCGGCGCGACTCACTACCATGAGGTCAACCCATTCCTCAAGGAGTACAACGTGTTCGTGATCTTCGGAGCAGCAGGCAGAGTCGGCGGCGTCAGCGCGGCAACTTTGCGCCGCGCGGGGCATCCGGTGCGCGCGGTCGTGCGCGACGCGAAGCAGGCCGGTGCGCTCGCCGACATGGGATGTGAGATCGCGGTCGCTGATCTGCTCGATGCGGCGTCGGTAAGCCGCGCGATTCGCGGCGCGTACGCGGTGCAGATGCTCTGCCCTCTGCCGAACGGCGACCCCGATCCCGCCAACGCCATGCGCGCCATGATCGAGGCCGCCGCCGAAGCGCTGCGCGCCGAGCCGCCGCAACACCTGCTCGCGCTCTCCGACTACGGCGCGGAGCAGCCGAGCGGCACGGGCATCACCACGCTGTTTCACGCGCTCGAAAAGCAACTCGCCGAGGTCGCAGCGCCCACGACGTTTCTGCGCGCCGCCGAACACATGCACAACTGGGCGCGCGTCCTGCCGCTCGCGCTGACCCAGGGCGTGCTGCCGAGCTTTCATCATCCATTGGACAAGCGTTTTCCGACGGTCGCTGCGCACGACGTCGGCCTGCTCGCCGCCCAACTACTGCTCGATGAACCGCCACTGAAGCGGACGCCGCGAGTGGTCAGTATCGAAGCGCAGCAGCGCGTGAGCGTGATCGACGTGGCGCGCACGCTCGGCGAACTGGCGCATCGCGAGATTGCCGCGCAGGCGGTGCCGCGCGATCAATGGGCCGTCACGCTGCGGCACGCGGGACTCGGCGAAGGCCACGCGCATCTCATCACCGATCTCTACGACGCGCACAACGCCGGACGTATCGACGTGGAAGACGGCGTCAGCGAACGACGCTTCGGCGCGACCACACTTGCCGAAGCGCTTGCGCCGATTCTGCCGCGCATCGGCGCCCGTTAAACCCCGACGACGCGAAGGAGACACGCCATGTCGACCTGCCCTCTTTTGCGTGCGCAAGTTTCGCCACGCAGACAATCACGCTCGCGCACACATGACAACGCCCGCGGGTGGCGGGCGTTGTCTGTGAAACTGTCGGTCTGGACGGGATGGCGCGCCATGCGCGGTTTGCTGAATGCGATTCCCGACAGCAACGACGATTTCGGGCTCTTCTGAGCGACGGCGAATCACTCCGCCGCGCGACAAAACTTCGCTTCGAGCCTTACTCGTTCTCGTCGAAGTAATGACCGAACTTCACCTGCTTGGTGCGAATATAGCGCTCGTTTTCCTCGCGCATCGGAATGGCCAGCGCCACCCGCTCGCACACCGGAATGCCGTGCTTCGACAAGGTGTCGAATTTTTCCGGGTTGTTGCTCATCAGACGCACCGACGTCACCTTGAGCGTGCGCAGAATGCCGGCTGCCGAATCGTATTCGCGTGAGTCGTCCGGCAGGCCGAGATCGAGATTGGCCTCGACCGTGTCGCGTCCCTGTTCCTGCAGCGCGTACGCGCGAATCTTGTTGGACAAGCCGATTCCCCGCCCTTCGTGGCCGCGCAGATAAAGCAGCACGCCGCAGCCTTCGGCGGCGACGTAGCGCAGCGCGAGGTCCAGCTGTTCGCCGCAATCGCAGCGGTAGGAGCCGAGCACGTCGCCGGTCAGACACTCCGAATGCAGACGCGTGAGGACCGACGACTGATTGGCGACATCGCCCATGACGAGCGCGAGGTGTTCCGCACCGCTCTCGCACACGCGAAACACGTAGGAAGTGAACGTGCCGTAGCGCGTGGGAAGCGTGGCGGTAGCGTCGAGGATGACGCACTCGCCGTTGACTGCGCCGTCTGTAGCTTGCGACGGATCGTGAGACGTGAGCATGGCGTTGGGCAATGGTGCTGACAGGAACCCGGGCGAACCGGGGATAAGGTACAGAGACGGTGAGTTTACCGCTAATCGGCGCAATGCACCGGGTTGGCGATCACTGCACGCCAATGGACCGCCGTAGCACGCCGTTCAGCGAATAAACGCAGCGCGCGCCACAGGTATTCCCGAGGTAGCGCGCTTTTGCGTCACGCCTATACTGGAATGGCCTGTCCCTCACGACAGCATGCCGCGCCCGGCGTGCTGCACTGCGAAACGGAGCCGTTCATGACAAGCGTTGCACAGCTTCTTAAAACGAAACCGAACAATACGACCGTCTTTACCGTCGGGGCCGACGATTCCGTGTACGACGCGATCAAACTGATGGCCGAGAAAGGAATCGGCGCGCTGGTCGTGACCGACGGCGACAGCATCGCGGGAATCGTCACCGAGCGCGACTACGCGCGCAAGGTCGTGCTGATGGACCGCTCGTCGAAAGCCACGCCGGTGCGCGACATCATGAGCAAGGCTGTGCGCTTCGTGCGTCCCGACCAGACCACCGACGACTGCATGGCGCTGATGACCGAGCGCCGCATGCGTCACTTGCCGGTGATCGAAAACGACCGTCTGGTGGGCATGGTGTCGATCGGCGATCTGGTCAAGAACATCATTGCCGAGCAGCAGTTCACCATCCAGCAACTCGAATCCTATATTCACGGCGAACATCCCTGAAGGCCGTCCGAAACGCGCGCGCAAAAAAAGCCCAATCCTTGAAAAGGTTGGGCGAAGCTACCTTTCGGCAGCGGAGGTTCCTGAATTCAGGAGAGCCGCACTTCGGGCGGCTGAAAATCGTGAATATTGGGTAAAGCGTGCTTAATCGATGCCTGATCTATTGCTGAAGTGCAGTCAATCGGCCCGATTAACGCAATTCGATCGGGCTAAATCCGGTTATTCGTACTGAACATCGCGTACTCAACATCGCATTCGTACAAAATACTGATTGATGCGTGATGATGCTGCGGTTTAATTCCGCCGGCATCATCCACGCAATCGCTAACTATCCGATTTAGTTACCGAAATACACCGACTTCGGGCCGCTCATCGGCTGAACCACACCACCCGACTGCGACGAACCGTTGGTCGCCGAACCGTAACCGCTCGTGTCAGCCGTCGGTTCCTGCGTCTGCGCTACGGCCGCCGGATTTTGCGCATCGACACGGCGCTCGGCGGCTTGCACGTCCTGCGGGTAGGTCGGATCGCTCGACGTCGCCGGGTTATAGCCGGCCTGTTCCAGCTGGATCAGCTGATTGCGCACGTCGGCGCGGGTCACGGGTTGCTGGCTCGATTGCGCAAACGAAGCGACCGGGGCGGCGAGGATGGCTGCAATGGCAACTGCCTTGATAATCGATTTCATGATATTGACCTCCAGACTTGGTTTTTTTTGCTTCGCTTGCCACACCATGTGGGGAGCGAGTGATTCCAGTCTAGGCCTCGAATCGCAAAGGGAAAACCCTTAATTGCGAGATACATAATTGTTTTTTTCGCAAGAATAGTGCGATTTTTACTGGCGAATACTATTGGAGTGCCAGCTTTACAGTAATAATTGTCGGCTTCGTAACGCTTTGTGTCTGACGTTTCAAAAAATGCGCCAAGCCGGCGGAAACTTGCCGAATTAACAAGCCAACCGGTCAAACTTGCGCGCCCGTTTCGAGCGTGGCGAATGGCGCGGCGAGCAGTTTGCGCGGCCCGCTAACGAATACGCTGCCGGGTTCAAAAAATCTCAGCGGCCGATGCATTTCGCGCGACAGGCCGATTCTCGTCGTCACGCCGATCGGCACGCTCTTCTCGATCACGCCGATCCACAGATCCTTTCCGGTGCAAAGATCGCGTCCGTCGAAAGATTGATCGATGCCGAGGGCGATCGTCAGCCGGCCGGGTCCACGCGCGAGATCGCGTAACGGCACGCCGGGGCGGCGTGCTTCCATCAGCGCCAGACCTTCGAGCGGCTCGATGGCGCGAATCAGGATTCCCGCGCCGACCTCTTCCGCTTCGGCCGACATGTTGAGCATGTAGGAGATGCCGTACGTCAGCCGCACATAAGCATGACCCGGCGCCAGAAACATCGAGCCGTTGTACGGGCGGCGTCCTATGAAAGCATGGCTGGTCGAGTCGCCGAGCGGATAGGCCTCGGTCTCGACGATCCGTCCGCTCATGCGCCCGTGCGGCACATCGTGCACCAGATATTTGCCGACCATGAAGCGAGCCAGCGCGGTCGTATCGAGCGGCAAACCGTCACGATGCAATGGGATGATGGGGAGCGGCTGATTCGCCATTTACGTGTCAACCAGAGTGGGTAGGTCGGGCGTTAATGTTTTAAAGACAGCGTTTCGGAGACAGCGACGGGCTTCCGTCCTTTATTTCGTTGTGCCATAACCTCACTCGCGGACACTTGGCGTTCACCATGGCACTAATTGGAGTATCGTGTGTTTCCGGCCTGCAGCACAGCCTTTGCCGGCTCGCGAGTGCTCCAGCCCGCCTGGTCCCGAGCAGTTTTGCAGCAACCCGCATCATCCGCAGCATCGTTCCATCCAGATTTGATCCCGAAGTACTTGCTGGTGCATCACACCGGCCCCATCCGGCGGCCGTCGTATTCATGACAACAGGAGAAGTTGAATGAAAGCATTCCAGGCAATCAAGGTGGTCGGCGGCGCGCTGATCGTTCTGGCATCCCTCAATGCGTATGCGCAAAGCAGCGATGCGGCCGCTCCGGCAGCCGCTTCGTCGGCAACCAGCACCAAGGCGACCAAGGCTGCAAACCGCGCTCTGGGACGCAAGGTACGTTCTGCACTGTCGAAGACGAAGGGTCTGAGCGTGGCGAACATCACGGTGCGCGCACGCGGAGGCGCAGTGACGCTGGCAGGTTCGGTGCCGGAACAGCCGCAAGTCGATCTGGCTACCCAGGCTGCCCAAGGCGTCGCTGGCGTGACGTCGGTGAAAAACGCTCTGACGATCCGCCCGGTCGGTCAATAAGCGTTCTGCTGTAGTTGTACCGCCGGACCACGCGCCGCCATCGGCGCGCGCGTGTCCGGACCCGCCTTTCTGACTTTCCCCGTCTCTCCCGTTTAGTTCCCCCGCCCATCTGCTTCCCTGCCTAGCCGTCCTTCCGCTGACCGTTTGCGCGTCGCGTGTCACGCATTTCGTCGCGACTTCCCCTTAAGATGCAACACAGCGTCTATTTGCCATGGCGCGTCGCGGCACGAGTCAGCCTGACGTTTGTGGCTCTCCGAAGAACACTAGGCCGCGCAAAAAAATCGTTATAATTTAAAGCATTACCTTTCGTTTCCGAGAAATCGCATTAACTTCTGAATCCGGCGCCGGCGCCATTTTCTCCGCTATTGGCCGCCGCGTTTTTCACATAACAGGTACGACAAGGAAGCCCGAATGACCACACCCGCGACTGCCTTGCCCCGCTGGACCATCGCCGCGCCGTTCATTGCATGGATCGTTCTGGGCGTGGCCTACGCCATGCCGGGCAACGGCCTGCTGCTGGCGCTGGTCGGCATCGCGCTGTGTGCTGCGGTGTTTACCGCCGTGCACCACGCCGAAGTGGTCGCGCATCGCGTCGGCGAGCCGTTCGGCACGCTGGTGCTCGCCATCGCCGTCACGGTGATCGAAGTCGCGCTGATCGTCTCCGTCATGCTGACTTCCGGCCCGGAGAAAGCCGGTCTCGCCCGCGACACGGTGTTCGCGGCGGTCATGATCGTGTGTAACGGCATCATGGGCATCTGTTTGCTGGTGGGCGGCATCCGCCATCGCGAGCAGGATTTCCAGAGCCGCGGCGCGTCGGCCGCGCTCGCGGTGCTCGCCTCGCTCTCCGTGCTGACGCTGGTCATGCCGAACTACACCACCACCAGCGCCGGGCCGCTTCTCTCCAGTTCCCAACTGGCGTTTGCTGGGGTGTCGTCGCTGGTGCTGTACGGCGTCTTCGTGTTCGTGCAAACCGTGCGTCATCGCGATTACTTTCTTGCCAACGTGCCCGACGAAGACGTGCACGCCGAGCCGCCCACCACCGGCCTCGCGCTGGTGAGCGGCGCGCTGCTGCTGGTGTGCCTCGTCGCCGTGGTGCTGCTCGCGAAAGTGCTCTCGCCGGTCGTGGAAGTCGCCGTGCAAAACGCGGGCGCGCCGCCGGCGGTGGTCGGCATCGTCATCGCGGCGCTGGTGTTGCTGCCGGAAGGGCTCGCCGCCGTGCGCGCGGCGCGTGCCGACCGTTTGCAGAACAGCATGAATCTGGCGCTTGGCTCGGCGCTCGCCAGCATCGGCCTGACCATTCCCACCGTGGCGGGCGTCTTTTTGTGGACCGGCCAGCCGCTCGTGCTCGGCATCGACGGCAAGGAAACCGTTCTGCTGATGCTCACGCTCGTGGTGGCCACGCTCACGCTCAGCAGCGGCCGCACCACGATCCTGCAAGGCGCGGTGCATCTTTCGCTGTTCGCGGCGTATCTGTTTCTGTCGTTCGCGCCGTAAAGGCGGCGCGCGACGAGGCCCGGCCTACTCTTCCCAATGCGCTGCGATCCAGTCGCGAAACAGATTGAGCTTCTGCTGATGTGCGACTGAATCCGGATAGACGAAGTAATAGCGCCATCCGGTTTTGAGCACCGTGTCGAACGGCCGCACCAGACGGCGGGCCGCCACGTCTTCGTCGATCAACGCGAGGTCGCTGATCGCCACGCCGAATCCCTGCAAGGCCGCGTTGGTCGCCATGTCGAGCGTGTCGAAGCTCGGGCCGTGCTCGGCGTCGATCGTCTGCGCGCGGGCGTCGCCCATCTCGGCCACGCGCGCGAGCCACATTTTCCAGTCACGATGATCCCGCGTGGGATGCAGCAGCGTGTGCCGCGTCAGATCGGCGATCTCGCCAAGCGGTTTGTCGTTCAGCAGGTCGGGTGCGCACACCGGCGTGAGACGCTCCTCGAACAGCGGCACTGCCTGCACACCCGCGCCCGGCGACGAGCCGTAAATAATCGCGGCGTCGAACGGCTCGGACTGGAAATCGACGTCGTGCTGCCAGGTCGTGGTGATCTGCACGTGCAGTTCGGGATACTCGGCCTGAAAGCGCATGATTTTCGGCAGCATCCAGCGCATCACGCAGGTCGGCACCTTGAGCGCGAGATCGGTACGCTGGCGCGTGAGCCGCGTCGAAATCTCCTCGATGCGCGCGAAACTTTCCTTCACGGCCGGCAGCAACAATTCGCCCTCGGCGGTCAGCGTCAAACCTTTCGCATGACGCTTGAAAAGCGGAAACTTGTAATAGTCTTCGAGCGCGATGATTTGCCGGCTGACCGCGCCTTGCGTCAGACACAGGTGGTCGGCGGCGCGCGTAAAGCTGCGGTGACGCGCGACGGTTTCGAAAATCTGCAAAGCATTGAGCGGCGGAAGGCGACGCATCGACAATTTCCCGTGCGGAATCAGCAAAAGTCATTGAGGCGGTGAACGCCGGAGTGCGCGCGTTCATCCCGAATGCCAGCAGGATACGCGATTCCAGCGAAACGCCGGGCGTTGCGCGCCTCTCGGCGGCATGCGCGCGACGCATGGCACGCCATGTCGCGGCGCGGCTCGCCAGCGGCGCCACGCAAACGACCGCAGCCTTCGCACCATGGCAGGGCAGGAACCGCGCGCAACCGCACCAGAACCGAGCTTTCCTCATACCTCGCCGCCGATCCGAAAGTGAGCAGAGCGTGAACGTTAACCCGCATGATCCACTGCTCCCTGCCTTTCGCGCTACCGTGGCTCTGCGCGAGGAACGCGCCGGAGCCCGGCGCCGCATGAGATTAGCTCATGCCGTCCATGCACATATTTCGTTTGGCGCAAGATTTTGGCAAACCTAGAGTGCTTCAACACGCAACGCATCGGCGGCTGCGTGAGCGGCGCGAGCGGTCACAGCGAATATCACCAGGCAACAGGCGTTCAACACGGGAGACCGCCATGCAAGAGATCAAACGGGGTAGAAGGCAGGCCATCAAAACGCTCGGCGCGGCGCTCGCTGCGTCCACGCTGCCGATGCCGTTCATCAATCTCAGAGCGCAGGAACACAATTTTTCGGGCAAGACGCTGCGGCTTCTCACCTGGTCGGACGACACCGGCGCGGCCGCGCTGCGCAATATCGCCGCCACGTTCACCGCGAAGACCGGCGCGAAAGTCGTCGCCGACCGCGCCGACGGCACCTCCGGCATGGTCGCCAAAGTGAAGGCGGCCGGCGATCGTCCGACCTACGACGTCATCACCCTGGCCGGCGTGGGCGCGTCGGGCCTCGGCGACGCGGGCCTGTTGATGAAGCCCGATCTCGACAAACTGCCGAACCTGAAAGACGTCGCGCCGCAATATCGCACGGGCGCGAACGGCTTCGGCGTGGGTTATCTGCTGTGGTCGGACGGGCTGATCTACAACACGTCCACCGTCAAGAGCGCGCCGTCTTCGTACGAAGCGCTGTGGGACCCGAAATACAGCGGACGGCTGTTCCTGCCGCCGCCGGAATGGGCCGAAGCCGTCGACCTCGCGATCATCGCCGCGAAAATGAACGGCGGCTCGCAACAGAACATCGAGCCGGGCTTCAAGAAGCTGATGGAACTGAAAGACCGCGTCATGACGCTCGGCGAAAATCCGAATCAGGTGGCAGACCTGTTCCGCACGGGTTCGCTCGACATCGGCGGCATCTATTCGCCGGCCTTCTTCCCCGACCAGATCCGCAAGCCCGAGTACAAGATGGGCGTGACCTACGGCATGAAGGAAGGCTTCGCCACGCAACTGATGTTCACCGTCATTCCGAAATCGCATCCGGGCGACAGCGATCTGATCCACGCCTTCATCAACCATTCGCTCGATGCCGGCGTGCAGGGCCGCATGGCCGCCGACGTGCTCAACGGTCCGGTGAATTCGAAGGCGGTGATTCCCGCCGAGAGCCGCGCGTTCGTGCCGAGTCCGAAGCAGATTGCCGAGAAAGCCGTGTTGCACGACGACAAGGCGCTCGCCGTCGTGCAGCCCGCCTGGATCAAGCGCTACACCGAAATCTTCTCGGCATGAGCGTGATGCCCGCGCGCTTTTCGCGTCGTGCCACGGCGGCGGACCACGCCGCGCGTGGCGCTGCGCCGCAAAGCCCGCCCACGGTGCCCGACGAACCCGCCGCCGGCGCGCTCGCCAGAGCGCGGCCGTGGCTGCTGCTCGCGCCGATCCTCGTGTTCCTCGCCATACTCGGCGCGGCGGCGCTCGTCGTCGTGCGCATGAGCTTCGGCACCTCGGGCAACGAGTGGCATGGCTTCACGCTGCAAAACTACGCCGACCTGCTCGACGGCTACTTCATGAAGTCCTTGTGGCTGACGCTGAAGCTCGCCTTCCAGAGCATGATCTGCGCGGTGCTGCTCGCCATTCCGGTCGCGCTGGCCATGGCACGCACGCAATCGCGTCTCGCGCGCCGGTTGCTGCTCGCGGGCGTTCTGCTGCCCTTGCTCGTCAATCTGCTGCTGCAAGGTTATGGCTGGCTGATCATTCTCGGTCCGGCCGGACTGCTCAATCACGCGCTGCTCGGCAGCGGTCTCGTGACCCGGCCGGTGATGTGGCTGTATCGCGAACATGGCGTGCTGCTCGGCCTGATCCAGACGGCGTTTCCGCTGGCGGTGCTGCCGCTGTCGAGCGCGATGCGCGCCGTCTCGCGCTCCTATGAAGAAGCCGCCGCGACGCTCGGCGCGACGCGCCTGCAAACGCTGCGTCACGTGCTCTTGCCGCTGGCGATGCCCGGCCTCGTGTCGGGCGCGCTGCTGGTGTTCGCCTATAACGCCAGCGCGTTCGCCGTGCCCCTGCTGCTCGGCGGCCGACGCGTGCCGATGCTGGCCGTGCTCGTCCACGATCAGGTGGCGCCGCTGCTCAACTGGCCGGCGGCGTCCGCGTCCGGTGTGGTGCTGATGATCGCGACACTCTCCGTCATGGCGATCTCGCAACGCCTCGTGCGTCGCACACAACGTCTCGCCGAGGAGCCCCACGCATGAGCGCGCACATCGACTCCGCAGACCTGACGCCCTCGCCCGTTCCGCCGCGCTCACCACGTCCACCACGCGGCACGCCCGCGCTGCGTCTGCCCGCGACCATGCCCGGACAGCTCGGCAAGGCCGCCGCCCTGCTCGCCGCGATCGTGCTGTTTCTCGCCGCGCTGCCGATCCTGACGATGATCACGATGTCGTTCAGCGCCGCCGACACGCTCGAATTCCCGCCGCACGCTTACGGCCTGCACTGGTATCGCGCGGCGTGGCACAGCTTCGTTTCTCCCGACGCGAGCGATACGCTTTCAATGGGCGCGGCGCTCAGCACGAGTCTGATCGTGGCCGTGTCCACCATGCTCATCGCCACGCTGGTGTCGGTGCCCGCGGCGTACGCGCTGAGCCGCTATCGCTTTCGCGGCAAGCCGGCGGTCGAGCAACTGGTCGCGCTGCCGCTCGTCTATCCGCTCGTCATGCTCGGCCTGTCGCTGCTGCTGGTGTTCAACGTGCTGCCGGTCGAACTGGGCGTGTTCCGGCTCATCATCGCGCACGTGATTCTCGCGCTGCCGTTCACCGTGAAAAACTGTGCGGCGTCCGTCGCCGCGATCGGCCCCGAGTTCGAGGAAGCCGCCTGCGTGATGGGCGCCAGCCCCAGCCGCGCGCTGATCGACGTGATCCTGCCGCTCATGCGTCCGGGCATTCTCGCGGGCATGCTGTTCGCGTTCATCGTCTCGTTCAACGAATTCACGGTGACGTTTTTTCTGTACGGCATCGACACCATGACGCTGCCGGTCTGGCTTTACAGCCGCACGGTGTCGTCGCTCGACCCGACTGTGTTCTGTTTCGCCGTGTTCATCGTCGCGATCGACTTCGCGCTGATCTGGCTGCTGGAAAAGCTGATCGGCGACGAAGGCGTTGCGTTGTGATGGCGGCCTTCGACAGCATGTTGAACAACCCACGGCAGCGCGCCGCCATGACGCCTTCGTGCTGGAGCATCCGATGACCCATCTGAACCTGCAGGCCGTGACCAAACGCTTCAACGCGGTCCACGCCGTCGACCATGTCGATCTGAGCGTGCCCGACGGCAAGCTCGTGTGTTTTCTCGGACCGTCCGGCTGCGGCAAGACCACGCTGCTGCGCATGATCGCCGGACTCGAAACGCCGACTTCCGGCAGCATCGATTTCGCCGGACGCGACATCACCCACGTCCCGGCGAACCAGCGCGACTTCGGCATGGTGTTTCAATCGCTCGCGCTGTTTCCGCACATGACGGTCGCGCAGAACGTGGCGTATCCGCTGAAGCTGCGCAAGACGGCGAAAGACGCGCAAACGCGCCGTGTCGCCGAACTGCTCGAACTGATCCAGTTGCCGCACATGGCGAACCGCCCGGTCACGCAGTTGTCGGGCGGCCAGCGGCAGCGCGTGGCGATCGCCCGCGCAATCGCTTCGCAACCGAAACTGCTGCTGCTCGACGAGCCGCTTTCCGCGCTCGACGCCAAGCTGCGCGAGGCGATGCAGGTCGAGATCCGCCTGTTGCAACAACGCCTCGGCATCACCACGATCATGGTCACGCACGACCAGCGCGAAGCGATGACGATGGCCGACGAAATCGTCGTGATGGAAAAGGGCCGCATTGCGCAGGTCGGCAAACCGCTCGATATCTATCGCAATCCGGTAAGCGAATTCGTCGCCGACTTCATCGGGCTCGGCAATATTCTGCCGGTCTCGTACGACGGCGCGGGTGGCGTGCAGTTGCCGGGCGGACGGCGTATCGAAGTCGCTCAAACGGGCCGGGCGCCCGCCCGCGTGCCGGCGGGAAGCAGCGACATCCGCCTGCTGATCCGTCCGGAAGACGTGTGCGTCAAACCGGGCGCCGGGCAGGCCGGTCCCAACCGGATCGCCGGCACGATCACGTTCATTCGCGACGTCGGCGCCTCGCTCGAGGCGACGATCGACTGCGCCGGCTTCACACTGACTGCCGCGACCACGCCGCGCGAAACGCCGGGGCTCACGCTCGGCATGCCGGTGCTCGCGGAACTGCCGCCGCACGCATGCAAGCTGATTGCGGCACGCACGGCGGCTTGATTCGCAGTTTGAAACGCGCGGTGTTTCGTGCCGTGTCTGGCGGTTTAACGACAGTCCGGGCGTCTGAAAACGCAGCGCAACGCGCGCTCCGATCCACGCGCCGGATGGCGCCTCGAAAAAAACCTTAATGGCCCCTTAATCAGCGCCAAAGCATACTGACAAGACTTATTTCAACTTCGGCATTTTCGACAGAGGACAGACCATGAATCAATCCCAGCAACCCGGCCACGGCACACGCGCGACGCACAAGCCGCTCAGCGCACGCCGCGTGTTCGCCACGCTCGCCGCGACGGTCGCCTTCACCGGCCTCGGCGCACTGTGCGCCTTTCCCGCCGCCGCACACGCCGACGCGCTCGACAACATCGCGAAGTCGGGCACGGTGCGCATCGGCGTGTTTGAAGATTACCCGCCGTTCGGCTCGATCGGTCCGGACATGAAGCCGATGGGCTACGACATCGACGTCGCCAATCTGATCGGCAAGGCGCTGAACGCCAAGGTCGAACTCGTGCAGGTGACGGGCGACAACCGGATGGCCTATCTCGCCGACCACAAGGCCGACATGCTGCTGTCGGTCGGACAGACGCCCGAGCGCGAGAAAGTGATCGACTTCTCGCAACCCTACGCGCCCTACTACCTCGCCGTGTTCGGACCGAAGTCGCTGTCCGTCAAAAACGCCGCCGACCTCGCCGGCAAGTCGATTTCGGTCGCTCGCGGCACGCTGGAAGACCTGAGCGTCACGAAAATCGCGCCGCCGAGTGCCAACATCAAAAGATTCGACGATCCGAACGGCGCAATATCGGCGTTCCTTTCTGGTCAGGTACAGTTGATGGTAGTCGGCAACGACGTCGGCGCGACCATTCTCGCGCGGCATCCGGCCAACGATCCGGAGCAGAAGTTCTCGCTGTTCAGCTCGCCGGATCACGTCGGTCTGAACAAGAACGAGCCGCGTCTGAAGCAGAAAGTCGACGAAACGATTGCCAAGGCCCGCAAGGACGGCACCATGAACGCGATTTCGCAGAAGTGGCTGCGCGCGCCGCTGCCGGCCGACCTCTGATCCTTTTTTTGCGCGCATGGCCGGGCGGTTCGGGCATGATTCCGCCGGGCGTGCGCGCCGGAGTTTGACCTCATGATGAGCGCCGTGTCATGACTTATGCGTTCGATTTCAGCGGCTTCGGCCTTTATGCGGGACTGCTCACGCGCGGCGTCGCCGTCACGCTCGGGCTGACGGCCGCCTCCACGGTGCTCGGCGGACTGGTCGGCATCGCGGGCGCGAGCGTCGCGGTGGCCGGGCCGAAATGGGCCCGCTGGCTGGTCGCGACTTATGTGGAATTGATCCGCAACACGCCGTTCATCGTGCAGCTCTTTTTCATCTTCTTCGGGCTGCCCAGCCTCGGCATCCACATCGACGAAGTCGAGGCCGCCATCTTCGCGATGACGGTCAATCTCGGCGCCTACGCCATCGAGATCGTGCGCGCGGGCATCGACTCCATTCCGCGCGGCCAGGTGCAGGCGGCGCAAGCGCTCGGTCTGCACGGACGCCAGATTTTCCGCCACGTCGTGTTACCGCAGGCCATCGCCAACGTGTTCCCCGCGCTGTTGAGCCAGGTGCTGATCGTGATGCTCGGCTCGGCCGTGGTGTCGCAGATCTCCGTGCCCGATCTCACTTACGCGGCGAACTTCATCCAGTCGCGCAACTTCCGCTCGTTCGAAAGCTACGTGATCATTACCGCGACCTATCTGGTGCTCTCCATCGTGCTGCGGCAACTCATGAACCGCCTCGGCCGCGGACTGTTCGCCGGGCGCGTCGCGCGCGGCTCGGAAAGCGCGCCGCGTAACTGGCGCAACCGCCTGATGTGGCGCGGCGCCCGCACTTTGCCCACGGAGCGCTGATCATGGTCGAATTCACGCTGTGGGACATTGCCCGCAACCTTCTGCTCGCGGCACGCTGGACCGTGCTGCTGTCGCTGATCGCTTTTGTCGGCGGCGGCGTGGTCGGGCTGATTCTGCTCGCCATGCGCGTCTCGCCGCTGCCTTGGCTGCGGCGTATCGTGGTGGTGTACGTCGAAGTGTTTCAGGGCACGCCGCTCCTGATGCAGCTCTTTCTGGCGTTCTTCGGTTTGCCGCTGCTCGGCGTGGACGTTTCGCCGTGGGTCGCGGCCACCGTCACGCTGACGCTTTATACGAGCGCGTATCTGGTGGACATCTGGCGCGGCTGCGTCGAAGCCGTGCCGCGCGGACAATGGGCGGCGGGCGCGAGCCTCGGCATGACTTTCAGCCAGCAGTTGCGCTATATCGTCTGGCCGCAGGCGCGCAAGATCGCCGTGGCGCCCACGGTCGGTTTTCTCGTGCAGGTGGTGAAAAGCACCGCGCTCGCCTCGATCATCGGCTTCACCGAACTGACCAAGACCGGCACGATGATCACCAACGCCGCGTTCCGCCCGTTCCCGATCTACGGCATGGTCGCGATGATCTACTTCGCGATGTGTTTCCCGTTGACGTGGTATGCACGCGTGCTGGAAAAGCGGGCGAAGGTCGGACAGCATCGATGATGCGTCGGAAGTCGTAGAACGGCGTCGCGATCGGCGCTGGGCTCGAAAAAAAAGCGGCAACCGTTGTGGCGGTTGCCGCTTTTTTTATTGCTGCTCCGTTGTTGCTCCGTTGCCGCTCCGCTATCGCGGTCGGATTATTGCCGCCAGCATGGCAGACCGGGTTGCCGCGCGCCCTCTCCCGCATCGCTGCCACACGCCAACCCAGGCCCTCACCTACTTCGCCGCCTGCGTCGACTTGCGCAGCTTCGCGACTTCGTCGGCCGTGACCGCCGGTGCGCCGTTATGCCAGCCGGCCCTTACGAAGGTCAGCACGTCGGCGATCTGCTGGTCGTTGAGCACCGGCGCGTACTTCGGCATCGGATACGGCGCCGGCACGCCCCCGATCACCAGGTCTTCGGTGCCGTTCAGCGTGACGTTGACGAGCGACGACGCGTCCTTTTCCAGCACGTTCGGATTGCCGGCCAGCGGCGCCAGCATCGGCGCGAAGCCGCGTCCGTCGACGCCGTGACAGTGCATGCAATACGCCGTGTAGACCCGCGCGCCCGCATCGTTCGCCGGACGGTTCAACGATACCCGCGTAGCCTGCAGATCGTACGTATAAGGCGGCGCGCCGTTGCCGCCGGCAGGCGGCAGCGACTTCAGATACGTGCTCATCGCGGCGATGTCGGTGTCGCTCATATTCTGCGTGCTGTTGTTGATCACGCTCGTCATCGAGCCGAACGCCGAAGCGTGACGGTTCGCGCCGGTTTTCAGGAACGCCTGCAGATCCTGATCGTTCCAGCGCCCCAGACCGACGTTGTGCTCGCCGGTCAGATTGGCGGCGAACCAGCCGTCGAGCACGCCGCCGGTGAGAAACGCGCTGCCGGTTTCGTCGAGCGCCTTTTCCTGGAACGCGATGCCGCGCGGCGTGTGACACGAGCCGCAGTGTCCCAGTCCCTGGATCAGGTAGGCGCCGCGATTCCACGCGACGTCCTTGCCCGTCTTGTCCTGATAGACGCCTTTATCCAGGAACACCATGTTCCAGAACATCAGCGGCCAGCGCATGTTCAACGGCCACTTGATGTCCGGCTCGCGGTTCGCCTGCTGCACCGGCGCGACGCCGCCCATGAAGTACGCGTACAGCGCCTTCATGTCGTCGTCGTTGACCTTCGCATAAGACGGATACGGCATCGCCGGATACAGGTTGTGGCCGTCTTTCGCGACGCCCTCGCGCATCGCTCTCGCGAAATCCGCTTCGGTATAGCCGCCGATACCGGTGCGCGGGTCGGGCGTGATATTGGTGGTGTAGATGCGGCCCATCGGCGTGGTCATCGGCAGACCGCCCGCGAACGGCTTGCCTTTGGGCGCGGTATGGCAGGCCACGCAATCGCCCACCTTCGCCAGATAGGCGCCGCGCTGCACCAGAGCCGGATCGGCGGCCTGCGCCGCGCCGGCCGCGAAGAACGGCAGCGCCGCGCACAGAGCCGCGCCGATACCCTTGAGTGTGTTTTTCATGTCGGGCTCCGGTCAGGCGGTTTGCAACTGGCTGCCAACGGGCAATTGCCGCAGGCGCGTGCCGGTGGCGGCGTAAATCGCGTTCGTCAATGCGGGCGCGAGCGCCGCCGTGCCCGGTTCGCCGATGCCGCCCGGCGCTTCGCTGCTCTTCACGATATGCACGTCGATCGGCGGCGTCTGATCGATCCGCAGCATCCGGTAATCGGTGAAGTTGTTCTGCTCGACGCGACCGTCCTTGATCGTGATCTCGCTATAAAGCGCCGCCGTGATGCCGAAGATGATGCCGCCCTGCACCTGCGCTTCGATCGTGTTCGGATTGACCACCATGCCGCAATCCACCGCGCACACGACATGGTTCACCGCCACCTCGCCCTTGTCGACCGTCACGTCCACCACGATCGCGAAGAAGCTGCCGAACGCGTGCATCACCGAGACGCCACGCCCTTGACCCTTCGGCACGGCCTTGCCCCAGTTGGCGGCCTGGACGGCGGTATTGAGCACGTTCAGCGCGCGCGGCGACTTGCCGAGCAGGTCCTGCCGGTATTTGACCGGATCGATCTTGGCCTGCGCCGCGAGTTCGTCGATGAAACTCTCCACCACGAAGGTCCCACGCGTCGGTCCTACGCCGCGCCAGAACGCGGTGGGAATGGCGCGCGGTTCCTGGCGCACGTAATCGACCAGCTGGTTCGGCAGGTCGTACGGCAGATCGGCGGCCACCTCGACCGCGTCCGGATCGACGCCGTTCTTGAACGCGGGCGGCGCGAAACGCGCGATCACCGACGAGCCGCAGATACGGTGCTGCCACGCGAGCGGCTTGCCGTTCGCGTCGAGCCCGGCGGAGATGCGGTCGTAGTAATACGGCCGGTACATGTCGTGCTGGATGTCTTCCTCGCGCGTCCAGACCACCTTGACCGGCGACGCGACCTGTTTGCCGACCTTGACCGCCTGCGTGACCATATCGAATTCGAGCCGCCGACCGAAGCCGCCGCCGATCAGATGGTTGTGCACCATGATCTTGTCCGCCGGCAGGCCGGTGACGGCCACCGCCGCATCGACCACGCGGGTAGGCACCTGCGAGCCGAGCCACACGTCGCAGCCGTCCGGGCGCACGTGGACCGTGCAATTGATCGGCTCCATGGTGGCGTGCGCGAGGAACGGCTGCTGATACACGGCGTCCACGCGCGTCTTCGCGTTGGAGAACGCCTGGCCGACGTCGCCTTCCTTGCGCGCGACCGCGCCGTTGCGTTGCGACGCGGCAGCGAGGTCGTCGACAATCTGTTTCATCGACACGTTCGCGCCCGCGCCCTCGTTCCACTGAATGACGAGCGCCTGCACGCCGCGTTTGGCGGCCCACGTGTGGTCGCCGATCACCGCGACGGCGTTGTCGATCTTGATGACCTGACGCACGCCGGGAATCTTCTTCGCGTGCGTGTCGTCGACGCTCGCGAGCGTGCCGCCGAACACCGGACAGTTGGCGATGGCCGCGTACACCATGCCGGGCAGACGCACGTCGAGTCCGAATACGGCGGTGCCGTCCACTTTCTCGGGCGAATCGAGGCGCTTGACCGATGTGCCGATCAGCTTGAAATCTTTCGGGTCCTTGAGTTTGACGTTCTGCGGCGCGGGCAGCCCGGCCGCCACGCTCACCAGTTGGCCGTAGCCGACGCTGCGGTTGCTGGCCGCGTGGATGACCTGTCCGCCCTGCGCGTGGCAGGTCGCCGGATCGACCTGCCATTGCTGCGCTGCGGCGGCGATCAGCACGGTGCGCGCGGTAGCGCCCGCCTTGCGCATCGGGTCCCATGCATAGCGGATCGAGGTGGAGCCGCCTGTCAGTTGGCCGCCGAGCAGCGGGTCCATGAAGAGCTTTTCGTTGGGCGGCGCGTGGTCGATGGTGACCGAGTCGAGCGGCACTTCGAGTTCTTCGGCGATCAGCATCGGGATCGAGGTGTAGACGCCCTGACCCATCTCGACCTTCGGCATCACCAGCGTGACCTTACCCGCCGTGTCGATCTGGATGAAAGCGTTCGGCGCGAACACGCCGCTTTGCGGCGTCTCCACGGCGTCGCCGCCGATCACCGACTTGCCGGTCTTCTGATCCTGACTGGCGGCCGGCAGACTGAAGCCGAGCAGCAGGCCGCCGCCGGCCGCCGCGCCCACCGTGACGCCGAACTTCAGGAAGTGACGGCGTGTGAATCCCCGCACAGCGTTCTGTGCGTCGAGCAATCCCTGGGACATGTCAGGCTCCCTTCGCGGCGTGCTTGATCGCCGCGCGGATGCGGTTGTACGTCCCACAGCGGCAGATGTTGCCGGCCATGGCGGCGTCAATGTCCGCGTCGGTTGGATCGGGATTGCTGGCGAGCAGCGAGGCCGCCGACATCACCTGTCCGGACTGGCAGTAGCCGCACTGCACCACGTCGATCTGGCGCCACGCCTGCTGCACCTTCTGTCCGGCGGGGGTGCTGCCCACGGCTTCGATGGTGGTGATCTTGCGGTCGCCGACGGCCGCGACCGGCAGCACGCAGGAGCGCACCGCGACGCCGTCCAGATGCACCGTGCATGCGCCGCATTGGGCGATGCCGCAGCCGAATTTGGTGCCGGTCAGGCCGACGATATCGCGCAGAACCCACAACAGGGGCATGTCGGGCGGGGCGTCGACGGTTTGAGGCTGGCCGTTGATATTAAGGGTGGTCATGGCTGCTCCAGGTGGGGTTTATTTTTAGTCATGCGGGGATGAAGCCCTGGGTAAAGCTATCGCGACGGCGTGAACGCGCCGCAGACTCTGCAGAGTGTAGTCGTAGGAAAAGAAATTCGCCTGGCCGCTGCCCGGAGTTTTTGCGCGGCGTCATGGTGCGGGGCCGGCACGCATGCGGCCTGCATGCGGCGTGCATGTGGCGCGCGGCTCGCGCGTTGCAGTTCGCTCGCGGTACGCTGCGTGATGGAGCGCGGCGATTTTGTTAGCATGGGGCTCGCTTGAAGCAGGCCGTTCGGCCCTCATATCCGAAGCTGAACACGACGCGCCCGCTTCCCGCGAACGAATAGTCGCGCGTCGAGCCTGGCGCTGCACGTCAGCCCAATCGCCCGGCGTTATCCGGGCCGACTTCCCGAAAGGAGCCGTACATGAACGACCAGCAATGCATCCAATTTCTCTCGGACGTTCGTCGACCGCTTCTGTCGCTGCATAAGGCGATTCTCGATCACGAGCGCGCGGCTTACGAAAAAGAATTCGGACCGGTGACGCCGGCCGCGTTTCTGCAGGTGCTCATCAACGGTTCCGGATTCCGCTGGCTCACGCCGCTCTCCACCGTGATCGCCAACGTCGACGAGATTCTCGACGACAAGGAAGCCGACGCCGCCGACCGCCTCGCCGCTGTCGAAGCCGTGACGGCGCTCTTTTCGGCCGACGCGCAGAACAACAGCTTCCTGCCGCGTTATCTGCCGCTGCTGCAAGCCGACCCGGCGATTCTTCATCACCACGGCGAGGTGTCGCAGTTGCTGCGGTCGCGTCAGTCGAAGTAGGCGCGCGTCATCACGCCGGCTTTTCGGATCTGTTTCGATGAGCACCACGTCGATGCCAACCTGGCCGCTGCCCCATTGCCACACGTTCCGCGGCCAGGCAGTGCGTTTTCACGTTACCGGCGACGGGCCGCCGCTCGTGCTGGTGCACGGCACGCCGTTCTCGTCGTACGTGTGGCATCGCATCGCGCCGCATCTCGCACGCATTCGCACTGTCTATTACTACGACCTGCTCGGCTACGGTCTGTCCGCGCAGGCGGCGCCGGGCGTCGAGCAGGATGTGTCGCTCGGCGTGCAGAACGCGTTGCTGGCAGAACTGCTCGCGCATTGGCAACTGAAAAGTCCGGATGTGATCGCGCATGATTTCGGCGGCGCGACGGCATTGCGCGCCCATCTGATCGACGGCTGCGACTATCGCACGCTGACCTTGATCGATCCGGTCGCGCTTGCGCCCTGGGGCTCGCCTTTCGTGCGGCACGTGCGCGAGCACGGCGACGCTTTCGCCGGACTGCCGCCGTATATTCATGAAGCCGTGGTGAAGGCCTACGTGCGCGGTGCGATTGCCCGCGCGATTCCCGACGACGAACTCGCGCCCTACGTGGCGCCATGGCTCGGCGTCACAGGACAAGCCGCGTTCTACCGGCAGATCGCACAGATGGACCAGCGTTATACCGACGAGGTCGAGCCGCGCTACGCGCAGCTACGCTGCCCCACGCAAATTCTGTGGGGCGAAGAGGATCATTGGATTCCGCCCGCGCGCGGACGGCAACTGGCGGCGTGCATCCCCGATGCGCAGCTTCAGATGGTGCCGAAGGCCGGGCATCTGATGCAGGAAGACGCGCCCGAGGCGATCGTCGCGGCGGCGCTGCGCTGGCTTGCGTGAGCGCGGCACGGCCCGCGCATCACGCGCCGCCGTGCCCGGAAAACTAGCCGCGCCCTTGCGGCAGATACGGCATCGGATCGATCGGCTTGCCGTCATGACGAAGCTCGAAACCCACCGACACGCGCGAGTTGTTCGCGTCTCCCATCTCGGCAATCTGCTGCCCCTGACGCACGATGTCGCCGATCTTCACGAGCAGCTTGCGGTTGTGCGAATAGGCGGTCAGGAAGTCTTTGTTGTGCTGCACGATGATGAGACTGCCGTAGCCGTTCAGACCGGTTCCGGCGTACATCACCTTGCCGTCGGCGGCGGCGCGCACTGGATCGCCCGGCTTGCCGCCGATTTCGATACCACGCGTTTCACCGGGCTGGAACGCCTCGACGACGCTGCCGCCGGCCGGCCAGGCCAGCGCGACGCCGTTGGCGTGCCGCATGGTTTGCTGCGCGACTTCGCGTGCTTCGGCGGGGTCGGGCGCGGCGGATTGCGGCGCGGATGCCGAGGTTTGGGTCGATGCCGGGTTTGATGTTTGGGTCGAGGATTGCGTCGCTGTCTGCGCGAACGCTTGCGTTGCCGCAGCCGCCGCAGCCGTCTTTGCCGAAGCCGCTGCGGCCGCATTCGCGGCGTTCACCGCGCGCACCGTTTCCGGCGAGGCGACGTGCAACACCTGACCCAACTTCAGGTGCGATGAGCTTTTCAGGCCGTTCCACGCCTGCAACTGCTTGACGCTGCAATGATGATGCTGAGCGATCCGCGCCAGCGAGTCGCCGCGCTTGACCCGGTACACCAGCGGCGGTGATTTCTTCAGCGGCGCACTCGCGCTCGCGGCCGGCTTGACCAGCGCGCCGCCCGCCATATCGATCGACGCCGTGGCCGACGGAGCGACCGCTCCCGTCGACGCGGCAACCGGACCACCGGGCGCGCCGACCGCGCCTGCATTCTGCTGCCCGACATTCGCACAACCGCTGACGGCCAGCGCAACCCATGCGCCGGCCAGACTGGCCATCATCGTTCTGTCGAAACGTTTTCCCGCCATCTTCGACTCCTGCCTTGTTCTTGGGCGAGCCGGGTGCCGCTTCGCCGCAAGGACGCGCGCAGTCGTTGCTGCGCTGCTGTCCTGGCGGCACGGCGAGTCCGCCTCGTTACGGCGCTCACCCGTGCCCTGCCGTTCAGTCTGTTCATCCGGAGCCAACCAGCCATGCAAAGCGCCGGGCATCGCGAAAAATGAAGCAGACCATGGATTAAATTTCGTGCGGAATTGTAAAGTGCGCTTCACAAAAAACGCCGCGCTTCACACACTCTGATACAAGACTTACGTACCGTGTCCGTCGCCGCGGCGCCGGTCGCACCGAGCCCACGACAACGTTTGCTTTAACGGCACGCCGCCGCCAGAACTTGAATCCGCGGCCGGACGATGGACAAGGAAGATGTGGGATGACGCAGGAGGATGCGGAAGAATGCGCGGCGGTGCGCCGCCATGCGCGATGACAGGCGAACCAGGCGGAACGTCACCCGGCTCGCCGCTGGGAACTAGCTGTAGTACTGCCCCTGATACCGGATGTAGCCGACCGGATGATGCGTGAAATGGAGCACGGGCAGAACCGGGTTCTGGTTGTCTTCGGTCGGATAGGCGCTGGCTTCGGGGATGTACTCGCCTTGCGCTTCGATCGGCTGGCCTGCCTGCAGGCCGGGAATCTCGTGGGCCAGACCTTCGTTGTCGCCGAAACGCACGGCGATGAACACCTCCGTGCCGGTCAGATCGCCGGTGCCGCCTTCGAATTTCAATACCTTGTCGATCTTGACGACGAGATGCTGATGATTGGCGCCGTTGTGATTTTCCGGGCTTGCAAATACCTTGCTGATGGTGCCTTGCACGCAGGCCAGCGGCGCGCCCAGCGAGTGAACGTAGCTGTGATGCGGAAGAATTAGCGTCGCGCGATTACTCATGAAAGCTCCCTGGAGGGAAATCGATCGGGTCTATTGGCAGACACGACGTTCGTCGCCAGCGACGGCGTCGCGAGACCGTTTGAGCAGACCTTTGCGCGAGAGTTCAGTGGGTGCATGAAGCGTGGGGACATCGTGCGTCGGCATGCGAAGCGCGCGTGCATGAGACTCTGTGAGCGTCGCTCGTCGAGCTGCATCGAGCGTCCGCGCATAAAAAAACCGGCACCTCGACGGTGCCGGCTTTTTGCATGATGAGGCGAGCAAACTACGGCGAGCAACTTGCGCCAGTACCTCGTTCACCTGGCTGTCATTGCCGCAGCGCTTTCACCGTGTCCGGCGTCACGTCGGCCGGCTGAGCGCCCCACGTCGCGCGCAGATAGTTGGCGAGTTGCGCGAGTTCGGTGTCGCTCAGTTGCGAGGCGAAGCCGGGCATCTCCTGCATCCGTTCGAGGCCAGGGAAATCCTGCGCGCCGATACCGTCGAGCATGGCCACGATCAGGTTGTGCGGGTCGCCCTGACGTACGGTCGAGTTGCCGCTCATCGGCACCGCGACGTGCGGCTTGCCCTCGCCGCCTGCACTGTGGCAACCCGCGCAGACCGCGAGATACAGATTGCGCCCGGCTTCCAGTTGCGCGGCATCGGCGGAGGCCGTGTCGAGCGCCGGCTTTTGCGCTTGCGCTTGAGATGGCGGCGGCGGATCGCCGAGCAGATACGTCGACATCGCAGCGAGGTCGTCGCGGCTCATGTACTGGCTGCTCAGATGCACCACCGGATACATTTCGCCGAAGGCCGAGCCTTGCGGCGCGATACCGGTTGCGAAGAACGTCTGCAGATCGGCGGCGTTCCAGCCGCGCGACGCGAGTCCGTGCGGCGTGATGTCCGGCGCCGCGACGCGGCCGAGCGCCGAGCCGTTCAACGCCCTGGCGCCGTCGAGCTGACCGAACTTGCCGCGCGGCGTATGACATTCCGCGCAGTGGCCGAGCGCATTCACCAGATAGCGGCCACGATTCCATTGCGCCGCCGTGGCCGGCGATTGCACATTCGACGCATCCGGCAACGCATCCTGAAGGAACATCCAGTTCCAGAAGCGCACGCTGAAACGCATGTTGAACGGGAACGACAACTCGGGCTCGCGATTCGCCACCGCCGCCGGCTTCTGTGCCATCAGATACGCGTAGATCGCATCGCTGTCGGCGCGCGACAGCTGACGGTACGACGTGTACGGCATGGCCGGATACAGGTTTTTCTCCGGCGTGACGCCATCGTGCAACGCCTTGTAGAGATCGTCCGCGCTCCAGTTGCCGATGCCGTGCTGCTTGTCCGGCGTAATGTTGGTGCCGTAGAAGGTGCCGAACGGCGAAGCGAGCTTCACGCCGCCCGCGAACGGTGCGCCGTCCGCGGTGGTGTGACAGGCGGCGCAGTCGGCGGCCTTGACGAGATAACGGCCGCGCGCGAGCGGATCGGCCGCGGTGGACTGCGGCCCGAGCGCCGCTGCTGCCGCCATGGCGGTGGCCGTGTCGTCGTGCCGGCTGCACGCGCCGAGCGCACCCAGCGCGGCGACGGCGCCGAGCAGTAGCACGCGTCGCAGGTTCATCGAGCGGCCCGTCATGCGGCGCTCCTCGCGGCAGCGTTCTTCAGCGCGTCTTTCGGCGCGTCCTTGACGAGACCCGGCGTGCTCAGAACGACTTCCCGCACGGCCTCGTAATAGCGCACGTAACCCGTGCAGCGGCAGATGTGATCGTTGAGCGCTTCGGTGATCGTTTCCTCGACCTTCGCATACGCAACCGGTTGACGATGCAAGCGCTCGATCAGCACCGTGGCCGCGTTGACGAAGCCGGGTGTGCAGTAGCCGCACTGAAAGCTGAAGTGCTCGAGAAACTTCTGCTGGATCGGCGACAGCGCCACGACCTCGCCCGCTTCGTTGCGTTGCGCATGTCCTTCGATCGTGCGAATGGTTTTGCCGTGGAAGAAGTTCGCGCCGGTAATGCACGTCCGCACTTCTTCGCTGGTGCCGTCGGGTTTGTCGACGATCACCACGCACGCATGGCAGATGCCCTGACCGCAGCCGAGCCGCGAACCGGTCAGATGCAGGTACTCGTGCAGATAGTCGATCATCATCATGCCGGCCGGCACCTCGGTCGGGCCGACCAGTTCGCCGTTCACCTTGATGGTGACCGGCAAGGTGCGAAAGTGCGTCAACGGACGCTCGACGGCGGCCGCCGCCGCGCTCGTGCTGGAAGCGGCCTGCGTAGCGGTCGCGCTTGCGGTCGTGCTGGCAACAAGCGCGGCTTCGGCGTTGGCGGAAGTCTGATTTGGGCGCGTCATGCGAGCACCTCCTGAATACGTTGCGGGGTGACCGGCAGATCCGTGAAACGATGGCCGGTCGCGTGCGCGATGCCGTTCACGATCGCGCCGACCACGGGGATCATCACCACTTCGGCAATGCCCTTGGGCGGGTCGGTTTCGGTGAGCGGCGGCAGCACTTCGCCGGTCTGGGTCCAGACGGCGACGTCGGTGGCGCGCGGCAGGTGGTAGCGGTTGAAGTTCCAGGTGCCGTTGCCGGGGCCGTCTTCGTAAAGCGGCAGATATTCGTGCAACGCGTGGCCGATACCCATGGCAAGGCCGCCCTGCAACTGGCCGGACACGAGTTGCGGCGAAATCTGGTTGCCGCATTCCATGATGGAGTGATGCGTGAGCAATTCGACCTTGCCGCTCGCCTCGTGCACCGACAGTTCGACCAGCGTGCCGACCGCGCTGTAATACGTGACCGCCGCGTTGTTGCGCTGAACCGGCGGAATGAACACGCGCTGGCGATCGAGCACGCGGTACTGGTTCGGCGTGGTCTGCAGCTTCTTTTTGTCGGCGGCTGCGTTGTCGCCGTAACGCACGGCCAGACCGTCGAGCGGCAAACGCTCGACACTGCCGTCGATCTCGAAGTCGGCCTGCGTCCATTGCCAGCGGTTGAAGACGTGCACGGTCGCGCCGATCACCAGACCGAGTTCGTGCGCCTTCTTCGCGAGCTGTTCGAACGGCAGCGCTTCGAGTCCGGCCGCGGAAAGCTTGCCGTCGACCCAGCGCGCGTCTTCGATACGCACCACCAGCGGCGCGGCCTGACCGCCGCCCGTGCCCTGGCTCCAGATCGACATGGCCGCCGGCCACAGACCGTGCGCGAACACCACGCGCGCCGCTTCACGCGTGCTGTGCGTGAAATAGAACGCCGAATTCGTCGCGCTCGACGGCGACGCATAGCCCGGCGACCAGCGCGGATTCGCGGCCAGCCTGTCCTGGTCGGCCTGCGACATCATGTACGGATCGCCGCTCGTCACGACCGGCAGATCGGGCCAGTCGGTGATCGCCACGTGGACGTCGGTCGCGGGCTTGCCGAGCCACTTCGCCACGGCAACGGCCTGCGAGGTCGACATGCCGGTGCCGATTTCGGCGGCCGTGTGCTGCAAGCTGATCTTGCCGTCGGCCGTGAACTCGACCTTCGCGAACGAGGTTTCCGCGCCCGTGCCGAAGTCTTTCTGCACGCATGCAAAACCGACGCCGTAGCGCTTGCCCGGATGCGCGGCTTCGAACTCGGCCTTGCGTTTCGCGCGGTTCAGCCACAGCGGATGCCGCTTCGCTTTCTGCAGCACATCGTCGACGCGAATCGCGCCGGCGGGCACCGCACCCTGCGTGTTCTTCATGCCCGAACGCAGCGCGTTTTTCAGGCGAAAGTCGATCGGATCGATCTTCAGTTGCGCGGCGATTTCGTCGATCATCATCTCGGTCGCGGCCATGCTTTGCAGCGTGCCGTAGCCGCGCGCCGAGCCTGCGTCGATCGCGCGCGACGCAACCGCCACCGCCGACAGATCGTTCTTCGGGAAGTAGTAGATCGACTGTGCCGCGGTCGCGCCGACCATCGCCACCGACGGCGAAAAGTTGCAGCGGCCGCCGCCGTTCGCTTCCATTTCCGCCTTGAACGACTGCAGCAGACCCGTGTTTTTGTCCACGGCGATACGGTAATTCATCTTGAACGCGTGGCGCTTGAGCGAGGTCTGGAACTGCTCGTAGCGATCGTTGGCGAGTCGCACCGGACGGCCGTCCGAGTACATGGCGCAAACCAGACCGTAGAACGGCACGTTGAAGTGGTCTTTCGATCCATAGCCGACCGTGTAGCACGGGTGCATGAACAGATGCTTCACCGGGAACGCGCATTTCGCGACCATGCCCGCGGCGCTTTCCACCACCTCCTGCGGTGCCTGGGTGGGCACGACCATGTGCAGCGATTGCGTCGCGGCGTCGTACCAGCAATTGGCGTTGTCGGGTTCGAGCGCGGCCGTGTCGATCGACTGCGTGTTGTACTCGCGTGCCATCACGAGCCAGTCCGCCGACGGCTGATCCAGTTCCTGCTGGATGCGCGCGGCATGGAACATGCCCTGCTCGTCGAGCTTGCCGTGCTCGACGCCGTCCGGCCACACCGGTTGATGCTTGCGCATCATGCTCGGGAAAACCGGCGCGTCTTTCAGACTGGAGAACGTGTCGTCGTCGTACGGCGTCTTGCCGCCGACGCGCACGAAGCGGAACGTGCCCCACGGATCGCGTTCGAGCGGCCCGGTCTGCGCGCCGTAGCGAATCACCCGATCCTGAAACTTGAGCTTGTCTTTCGCGAAACGGAAGCGCGCGAAATCGTGATAGATCAGGATGGCGACTGCCTGGCCGAGATAGGCCGGCGTCTTGCCCGGCGGCAGCAGCATGTCGTCGCCGTAGAAGGCCGGAAAGATCAGACCGTCGCGCGCGAGATCGGCGGCGGTGACGACGCGATCGGGTTGCAGTTCGTCGCCGAGCAGCGAGAGGTCGAAGCCTTCGTAGCTGCGGTCGGCCTGCGTCGTGCGCAGGATGAAGGCGTGCGCCTGCTGTTGCGGCCAGTGCGGCATGTCGGCGGCGCGGATGTCGCGCGCGAACACTTTCGAGCCCGTCACCTTGGCGATGCCGTCGATACGGAATTTCGCCTGACCGTTGGCGGCGTCCCACTGAACCGGCGTAAGAATCTTTTCTTCGAACAACGCAGCAAACGCGCGGCTGCCCATCGGTGCGATATACACCGACACACCCGCAACTACGCTGGCCTTCAGAAAACTACGACGCGACAGGTCGAGTTTCCCCATGGACTTCTCCACGGACTTCTCCTTTATTGAGCACGACGGCAACCCGCCCGCAGGAAAACTTTTCCAGCGGGACGGCAGCGGGAGGTGGCGATCGACGTCATGCCCGCTCGCGGGCACGCGCGCGCGACGGTCGAGGCACGACCGCGGAGCATCTGTCACCACGAGGGAGGTGTTCGAATCGCGGACCTTGCAAGCGTCCGCGCTTACCGGCGACGTGCGGCTGCCATGACTTCGGCGCGGCCCCAGTCGATCTGATCTACCTTGAACTGCCGTGAGTTGCCCTTTCCATGTCCTGCAGCGGACAAGGGGCCGGATTATCGCGCTGTTTCGCTTTGACGTGAGTCAAATTTGGTCAGCTATCTCGTAAATAACGGATCGGGTATGAATCGCTATATACCGCCTGTTTATAGCGATTTTGTGGATTCTCCGGCCACGCAGAGTGACTGCGCACTGATGGCGCAGCGCCTCGTCAGGCGCGCGAAATGGCCACGCCCAGCGCTTCGAACGGCGCGGTCAGCGCAGCGGGCGTTTCGCGCTCGACGACGATCGTGCTGACCGCGGCGAGATCCGCGATCCGGTACGCCGACGCCGCGTTGAGCTTCTCCGCCGACGCCAGCACGATGGTTTCGGCCGCGTGTTCGACGAGCGCACGTTTTACGTAGGCCTCCTCCATATCGCCGGTGCTCAGGCCGGCCTGCGGATGCACGCCGGTTACGCCCATGAAGTACAGATCGGCGCGGATGTGGCTCAGGGCTTCGATGGCGGCGGCGCCGACATTGACCATCGAATGCCGGAACAGACGTCCGCCGATCACGATGACCTCGATGTCGCGATAGGCCGCGAGTTCGACCGCCACCACCGGACTGTGCGTGACGATGGTGGCGCGCAGATCCAGCGGCAAATGGCGCACCAGTTGCACGGCCGTCGTGCCGCCATCCACGAAGGCGATCTGGCCGGGCGCGATCATGGCGGCCGCCGCCCGCCCGATGGCCGCCTTCGACGCCGGCTCGATCCGCTCGCGGCCGGCCAGATCCGCGGCCGCGGGCGACGACGGCAGCGCGCCGCCATGAACGCGCTGCAAGCGCCCTTCCGCTGCCAGTTCGCGCAGGTCACGACGCACGGTGTCTTCCGACACATCGAACTCGGCACTCAGATTTTTGGCGATGACCTGTCCGTCGCGCTGGAGCGCGTCGAGGATCAGCTGCTTTCTTTGCGACGTGAGCACGGCGAGTTCCTTGTACGTGGATGGTGTGGCATGGCGTTTTTCCGTCGATTGCACGAAATCACTTGTTTTTGCACGAATCTGCACGATACCATAATCTTACGCGGCAGCAGCCGCTTTCCCACCAGCGATGAGGTGAGCATGCAAGCCATCAACGAAACCGCCGAGCGAGTCAGAATCGTCGACGTGGAAGTTCTGTCGGACGACTGGTACGTGCTGAAAAAGACCACCTTCGATTTCCAGCGCGCCGACGGCAGCTGGCAGCGCCAGAGCCGCGAAACCTACGACCGCGGCAACGGCGCGACCCTGCTGCTCTACGATTTGCGCGCGCGCACCGTCGTCCTGACGCGGCAATTCAGAATGCCCGCATTCGTGAACGGTCATCACGGCATGCTGATCGAAACGCCCGCGGGGTTGCTGGAGGCCGCGTCGCCGGAGGCGCGCATTCGCGCGGAGGTCGAAGAGGAAACCGGCTACCGCGTGCACGACGTGCGCAAGGTGTTCGAGGCGTTCATGAGCCCCGGCTCGGTGACGGAGAAGCTGCACTTTTTCGTCGCCGAATACGATGCGCAGGCGAAGATCGGCGCGGGCGGCGGTCTCGCGGACGAAGGCGAGGACATCGAAGTGCTGGAGTTGCCGCTCGCCGACGCGCTCTTGATGATCGAGCGCGGCGAGATCGTCGATGGGAAGACGATCATGCTGTTGCAGTACGCCGCGCTGAATCTGTTTGCGGGCTGAACGTGTCGGCTTATTTGCGATAGTTGCGCCTGATGCGTTGGTTGCGCACTCTGCCATCGGTCTTTTTCAGACTGATCCCGTCTGGCGTTCGGAAACGGACGATATGTTGAAGAACGTCAAAAAAATATGCTGACGCCTCCTTTTGAAACCGCTTTGCCGCTCGCGCGCCATGCGCCGTTCAAAGGGAACCGTCTTTTTCCGTCAGCATATTTTTACTTCATCGGCCTGCGCGGCCGGTGGTGGTTTGGGGTTCAAGTGGATTCTCTCAGTACAGCCAGCCGATTCATGGCCGGATTCTTCTTCGGCGCGCTGGTCGCGGCAGCCGTCATGGTCGCGCTTTGCAATGCCGGCGATTTTTCACCCTTCGTCGCGAAACTGCATGCGCTGCAACAGGTCATCGTGACGGTGCTGGTGTCGCTCGTCATTGTCGAAACGAGACCGCTGGCTTATAAAACCATCTGGCGCGAGCGCCGTTGCAGTTTCATTCTCGACGAAGACCTGGGCGCCACGATTCGCGGCAGAACGTTCGGCATTCCGGCCGGTGTGATTATCGGCATCCTGATTCAGAATTACGTCATCAACTAGCTTGAACTGGCATTTCCAGACAGCACAAAAAAACGCCCGGCATTTCATCGAATGCCGGGCGTTTTTTATTTACCGATCCCGCTGTTATTTCCGCCAAAAGATGCCGTCAGAATTTATGACGGATTGCCGCCCGCACCACGACCTGTTTCGATGTCGACGACGGTGACTGCGTCCCGGGCGTGAATGCGTCGTCCAGAATCGAATAAGTCGAATCTCCAGTGACCTGCTGATATTCGCCTTGAATATAGACGTCGGTCCGTTTGGACAGGTTGTAATCCGCCATCAAGCCAAACGAGTGGATTTTCGGTTTGACGCCGCCATTGGACGCGTCATAGGTTTCCATGGTGTACACATATTGCGCGCCGACGAACAGCATCGGCGTGATCTGGTATTTGCCGTTCACCTCGAAATTCTGATACTTCAACGAATTCAACAGCACGCCGGGCGGAACCAGCGGCGTAATACCCAGATAACCATTGGCGCTCGGATCGAGATAATTCGAGTTGGTATAAACGAAACCTGCCGTCGCCTGGCCGAAGTTATAGATAATGCCGCCGCCGAACACACGCATGCGCGCGGCAATGAAACTGGCGTCGTTCGCGGTAATCGCGCCATTGGCGCCATTGCCCGGATTATTGCCTTGCAGATAGGCGGCCGCCACCAGCAGTCCGCCATAGCCGTATTGTCCGCCGAGGCTGTAAGCGCGATTGTTGGCGAAATTGGTGTCGTTGCTGAAGCTGTAGGTGCCACCAAACTGGAAGCCGGACAACGACGGGCTGGTGTATTTCACCGCGTTATCGAGGCGGAACGTGTTGTCGGTGTTGTCGTTGTCATAGGGATGGGAGAACAGTTCGCCGCCCCACGCGCCGTTGGCCGTGGTCTGCGCCAGATAATCGACCACCGAATCGTATTGCCGGCCGAAGGTGAGCGAGCCGAACGAGTCCGCGCTCAGACCCACGAATGCCTGACGGCCGAACAGGCGGCCGCCCTGGTTGAAGCGCCCGGAACTGACGTCGAAACCGTTTTCGAGCTGGAAGATCGCTTTGAGGCCGCCGCCCAGTTCTTCGGCGCCTTTCAGGCCCCAGCGGCTGCCCTGCGCGTCACCGCTCGCCAGTTCATACACATGGCCGCGGCCCACGTTGTTGGTGTAATTGATGCCTTCGTCGATCACGCCGTAGAGCGTCACGCTGGTCTGCGCGGAAGCGGATGCCGAACACAAACCGAGCAGCATGGCGAGCGAGGGAGCGGACAAAGCGGTGGAGACAGCCAGCGCGAACACTTGCTTGTTCATGAAGATCTCCCTGCACTCGAGTAACAGGACAACTCGATCCGACCGCGTTTCTTCCGACGCTCTCACTGTACTGCTGAACCCCGACCCGCCTTGAGGAAATCCTCACACGCCGTTAGCCGCCCGTCCATTGCGGGATCGTGCGATATCTTAAAACGTTGCGAAATCTCCACTGCGTACGACAGCCACTTTTGCCGCCGCGGATATTGAGGTAAACGGCGCCGCCGCGCCGGGACTGAAGCGCCCGGCCGTTATATCCCGCCCGGCTCTGCGTGATTGCGAGCGGAATTGTCACAGAAAGAAATATAATCGCAGGCTTTTCGCGGCGGCGCGGCGGAACTCCGCGTCGCTGGACAGGTCATTTTAAGTGCCCCCTGCAATCGCGCCTCGCGGTCCGATTCCAAGCGGCTCGGGTTGACCTTGCCGGATCGAACGCCCGCTACGCGGACCTCGACGGCAAGGCCTCCCGCCGCAGCACCCCATTCCAATTTCAAAAGCTTCGTGAGACGTTTGCCGCGCTGAACCAGCGCGCCGTCGCACGTGGCTGCTTTTTGGCGCTACTTTATGCAAAAGTCGCAATCCCGCCTGGTCGAGCTCGATTTTTTTCGCGGGCTGGTCCTTCTGATTATCGTGGTCGATCACATCGGCGGCAGCATTCTGTCGCGCGTCACGCTGCACGCCTACGCGTTGTGCGATGCCGCCGAGGTCTTCGTGTTCCTGGGCGGTTTTGCCACGGCCACCGCCTACGCGGCGCTCGCCGAGCGCCGCAGCGAGGCGACCGCGCGCAGCCGCTTCCTGCGCCGGTCGCTGGAAATCTACCGGGCGTTCCTCGTCACCGCCGCGTTGATGCTGCTGGTCAGCGCCGTGCTCACGGCTTTCAGCATCGACGGCCCGAATCTCGCCACCACCGACCTCGACGACCTGATGGACGCGCCGCTCGCCGCCCTGCGCGACATCCTGCTGTTCCGCCGTCAGCCGTACCTCGCTTCGGTGCTGCCGATGTACGCCTTCTTCGCGCTGCTCGTGCCGATGATCCTGCCGCTCGCGCGCAGCAAGCCCTGGCTGCTGCTGGCCGGCAGCGTCGCATTGTGGGCGGGCGCGCCGGCCATCGTCGCCTATCTTCCCGCCGCGCCGGACATGCATTGGGACTTCAACCCGTTCGCCTGGCAACTGCTGTTCGTGCTCGGCGTGCTGGCGCGTTGCCAGCCGGTTTATCAACGTGTCAGCGCGCACCGGTTCGGCTGGCTCGTGAGCGCGCTCGCGCTCGCCGTGGTCGCCGGCGCGGGCTATTACAAGCTGTTCATCGAACACGCGCCGCTCGATCCGTCGTTCAAGCAGAACCTGTCCTACCTGCGCGCCGTGAATTTCCTCGCAATCGCATGGCTCGTCGCCAATCTGATCCAGCTTGGCTGGGCGCGCAAGCTCGCGCAACGGCTGCCGTGGGTGGGCGAAATCGGCCGCAAGGGCTTGCTGTGCTTTATCGCCGGCGCGGTGATTTCGCTGGTGGTCGATTCCGTGCTGTACTGGGCCACCGACGGTTACCTGAACTATCCGCTCGGCCTGATCGCGGACGCCGTCGCCGTGGGCGCGCTGTTCGCCGTCGCCATGGCGTCCGAGCCGCTCAAACGTCTGGCAACCCGCCTCGCGACGTCGAGCCTCAGAACCTGGCCATGAGCGTGGCGCCCGGTGCGGCGCGCACCCTATCGTGCACGCCGCAACCGAGCCACGCATGACCGGCTCGGCGCGACCCGCCGCCCGCCGAACGACGCTGCAACACGCGGCAACACGCTTCATCCACTGCCGATTTTCCCCGCCGATCCTGATAGCATGACGGCCGCTCGCAATCTGCGCGACGGCCTCTTACTTTCACATGCGTTCATTCCTACAATCCGCACTCCTTGCGCTTTGCGTCGCTGTCAGCGCACCGGCCATGGCCAGTAAGGTCGTGAGTCGCAGCTTCCATTCGGATGCACTGGGCCGCGACTGGTCCTACACGATCTATCTGCCTACCGGCTACCGCGCCGACGCCGCGCGCATCCCCGTGCTCTATCTTCTGCACGGCAATAACGGCGACGCCAACGACTGGCTGACGCAAGGCCATCTGCAAAGCGCCGCCGACACGCTGATCGAGCGCAAGGAAATGCCGCCGGTCGCCATCGTGATGCCGCAAGGCGGCACCGACTGGTACGTGGATCGCAAGGAAAGGATGGAAACGGCGTTCTTCGAGGATCTGATGCCGGAGATCGAGGCGCGTTATGCGGTCGCTAACCAGCGTAGCGGGCGGATGATCGGCGGCGTGTCGATGGGCGGCTTCGGCGCCCTGCGTTACGCGCTGACGCAGCCCGAACTCTTTTGCGGCGCGCTGCTGCTGAGTCCCGCGATCTATGCCAACGAGCCGCCGTACGCGTCGGCTGCGCGTCGCGTGGGCGTATTCGGCGACCGTCAGTTCGATCCGCGTGTCTGGCACGCGCTGAACTATCCGGCGCAGTGGGATCGCTACATGAGCCGGCCGTATCGGCTACCCATGTTCATTGCCGCCGGCGACGACGACCTCGCGATCCAGGCTGACGCTTCCCTGCTCTATACGCATCTCCGGCTGGCGGGCAATCCGGCGGCGCTGCGCATCATCGACGGCGCGCATACGTGGGACGTGTGGAGCGCACTGCTGCCCGCGGCGCTGAAATACACACTCGGCTGCGTCAAACAGCCGCTGCGCGACCAGGAGCGCTAAGCCGCCCGGTCACGTCGGCATGGTCGCGGACGCTCGTGCCGAGGTTCATGCCGAGACTCACGTGACCATTCACGCAGCCACGCGCACCGCTATTCCACGAGGTCGGTCCACAAGACCATCAGCACGGTCATCAGCGCCGGGCCGATGAACAGGCCTAGCAAACCGAACGTCTCCGCGCCGCCGAGAATGCCGAACAGCACCAGCAGAAACGGCAGGCGGGTCGAGTTGCCGATCAGCACCGGCCTGACGAAGTGTTCCGCGACGAACACCACTACCGCGCCGACCACCGCGAGTCCGATGGCCGCGGCCACCGAGCCCTGCGAAAACAGCCACAAAGCCGACAGCCCGATCACGACCGGCGCGCAGAACGGCAGCATCGCCGCGATTGCCGTGACCAGTGCGAGCAAGGCGACGTGCGGCAAGCCGCAGATGAAGTACACGACGCCGAGCAGCACGCCCTCGCCGAAACCGACCACCACCAGCCCCGACACCGTGCCGCGCACCGCCGCCGCCATCCGTTCGAGCAGGTTTGCGCCGTCTTCGCCGAAGCCGCGCCGCATGCCCTTCGTCAGCGCGCCGGATAGACGCGGTCCCGCCTGAAAGATCACGAACAGCGTGACCAGCATGAAGGCGAACACCATCACGCCGTGCGCCGCGCGCGCGCCGAAGTGGCGGCCGAGCGTCATGAACGTGGTGCTGTGCAGTCCTTTCATCGCGGCGGAGCCTTTTAGCGGCTGCGCGAGATTGGCCTGCCACCACGTCGACACCTGTTGCGCGCCGAGCGGCAGATGCTGCAGAAAATCGGGCATCGGCACGCCGTTTTCCTGCGCGGCGTTGAACCAGTCGGAGAGGTCGTGCGCCTCGCGCAACGCCTGCGCGATACCGATGCCGACCGGCAGCACCACCAGCAGCGCGATGGCGAGCGTCAGCGCCGCGGCGATCAGCGTCGTGCGGCCGGTGAACCAGCGGTTGCCCTCCACCTTGCGCAGCAACGGCCACAACGCAATCGCGATGACACCCGCCCACGCCACCACCGCGATGAAATCGCGAACGACCCACAACGCCAGCAGCACCAGCCCGATATACAGCACGAGCGAAGCCGCTTTCTGCTTTTTGCGCCGATCGGACACGGCGGGCGGGTTCTGCGATTCCGGTGACTGCACCGGCGGGCGTGAAATCATGTGACCTCGTCTGTTTCGGTTCGAATGCGCGCGAGCCGACCGGAAAAAATCAGAACCGCTACACTGGCGTCACCAGTCGCTTGTCCGGTCGCTCATCAATAACCACATCTTAAAGGAAGCGCCGGCGCCCTTTATGCGCAAAGCCCTCGTCGCACTGGGAACAACACTCTGTTGCAAAAAATCGCCCTATCGCAAAAAAGGGTCGGCGATCTCCCGCGAAGCCCCGTCGTTTCGTACACGAACAATTGTCAAGTTTCATTATTGCTAAATCGGGAACAGTCTTTCAACGGCGGCACAATGGCCTTCTGACGCGCACGGGACTACATTCGGCACACCACACAATACGGAGCCGACTACGATGACCTTAGAGTCCATCCCCCTTGACGGGACCCATGGCGTACGCATCGAAATTCTCGAGCGCTCCGACACGACGCTGGTGATCCGCTGGGTCGAGCCGGGACGCTGTCATTACGGCGAACAACGCTGGCGTCGGCGCTCGGCGCATACGTCCGGCACTTGCGCGGTATCGCGCCGCAAGATCCGCCGCGGCGACGCCGTCTTCAAACCCGCCGAGCGCCCCGCGCCGGCCAACGCGGCTGCCATGATCTGCGCCGACCTGCTGAACGCGGTCGCCGAAGCGTAAAACGGTTTTCCATGCAAGACGCCTGAAGCGGCGCCGGATTCTGTCCGGCGCCGTTTTTGTTTTGTCTGCCGCCCGTTCGTCGCCAGCCTTCGTCGCCAGCCGGATGGAAGCAACTGGAGCGACCCAGGCGATTGCAGCCCTCCGCCGCGTGCGTTAAGGTGAGTCATCGCTCCGGCGCAGCGTCGCCGAGACTCCACCGCGCCGCGGCCCGCTCTGCGGCACAGCAAAAGGCGAAACCATGGCAGAAGACACCCCGGCAAGCCGCGTGCCCGAGCAACTCGTCGCGCCGCAGCAGTTTTCCCTCGACGTCCTGCTGGAAAAATACGCGAAAGGCGACGAGCAAAGCGCCGACGACGTCTACCAGCGTGTGGCGCACGGCGTCGCGCAGGCCGAACCGGAAGCGTTGCGCGAAGCGGTGGAAGCGCGCTTCGCCGACAACCTCCGCCACGGCGCACTCGGCGCCGGGCGCATCATGAGCGCGGCCGGCACCGGTATCGCGGCCACCCTCATCAACTGCTTCGTGCAACCGGTCGGCGACGCGATCCAGGGCGTCGACGAACAGGGTTTGCCGGGCATCTACGTCGCCTTGCTGCAGGCGGCCGAAACCATGCGCCGCGGCGGCGGCGTCGGCTATAACTTCTCGGCTATCCGTCCGAAAGGCGCGCGCGTTCACACCACCAGTTCGGCGGCGTCCGGACCGTGCAGTTACATGGACGTCTTCGACGCTTCGTGCCGCACCGTCGAAAGCGCCGGCTCGCGACGCGGCGCGCAGATGGCCGTGCTCGACTGCAATCATCCCGACCTGCTCGAATTCATCGAAGCCAAGCATTCGAAAGGACGCTGGAACAACTTCAACGTATCGGTGGGCGTCACCGACGAATTCATGCGCGCGGTCGAAGAGAACGACACCTGGCAACTGGTGCATCGCGCCGAACCATCGCCCGCGATGCGCGCGGCCGGCGACGTGCGGCAACGCCAGGACGGCATGTGGGTGTACAGCGAACGGCCCGCGCGCGAGATCTGGGATCGCATCATGCGCTCCACCTACGACGTGGCCGAACCCGGCATCGTGTTCATTTCGCGCATGAACGAAGACAACAATCTGCGCGCCGTCGAAACCATTCGCGCCACCAATCCGTGCGGCGAACAGCCGTTGCCCGCGTACGGCTGCTGCAATCTCGGCCCGCTGAATCTCACGCGTTTCGTGCTCGATCCGTTCGCGCAAACCCAGGGACGCCAGCCGTCGTTCGACTGGGACGGCCTCGCGCAACGCACGCGCACGCAGGTGCGTTTTCTCGACAACGTCCTCGACGTCACGCTCTGGCCGCTACAACAGCAATACGACGAGTCGCGCGCGAAACGGCGTATCGGCGTCGGCTTCACCGGTCTCGGCGACACGCTCGTCATGCTCGGCTTGCGCTACAACTCGCAGGAAGGCCGCGACTTTGCGGTGCGCATCGCGCGGCTGATGCGCGATGAAGCGTATCGCGCGTCGGTGGAACTCGCGCGCGAACGCGGCGCCTTTCCGCTCTTCGACGCCGCACGCTATCTCGAAGCCGGCACCTTCGCCTCGCGTCTGCCCGACGACATCAAGACCGCGATTCGCCGCGACGGCATCCGCAACAGCCATCTGCTTTCCATTGCGCCGACCGGCACGGTCAGTCTCGCTTTCGCCGACAACGCGTCGAACGGCATCGAGCCGGCTTTCTCGTGGACCTACACGCGCATGAAGGTGATGGCCGACGGCGCCCGCGAATCGTTCGACGTGGAAGACTACGCGTACCGCCTCTATCGCGAACTCGGCGGCGACGTGAAGAACCTGCCCGACTACTTCGTGAGCGCCCTGCAAATGTCGGCGCGCGATCACCTCGACATGATGGCCGCCGTGCAGCCTTACGTCGACACGTCGATTTCCAAAACGGTCAACGTGCCCGCCGATTACCCGTTCGAGTCGTTCGAAAGCCTTTACTTCGACGCCTGGAAGAGCGGCCTCAAGGGACTCGCCACCTATCGGCCGAACGAAACACTCGGCGCGGTGTTGAGCGTGAGCCCGCCGCCCGCGCAAACGGACGACACGCTCACGGAGACCGATCAGGACCCGCTGCGCATCGCCATCGACCATCGGCCGAAAGGCGAATTGCCCGCGATCATCGAGAAGGTCGAGTATCTGACGCAGGCGGGCAAGAAGTCGCTCTACGTGGCCGTGTCCTTCATCGAGGTCACGGGGCGGCTCGGCGGCGAAGACGTGACGATCGAGCGTCCCATCGAGTTCTTCATTCCGACCGGTCAGCGCGACGAATCGCAGCAATGGATCACGGCGACCATGCGCTCGCTGTCGCTGGCGGCACGCGGCGGCTTCGTCGCGCGCAATCTGCAGGACATGCGCAAGGTTTCGTGGGATCGTGGCCAGGTTCGGCTGGGCGACGTGCAACGCCCCGACGGCCACCGCTCGCCGCGCTGGCACGATTCGGAAGTCGCGGCGCTGGCTTTCGCGATCCAGCAGATTCTGCATCGGCGCGGCTTTCTCGATGCCGAAGGCAACCAGGTGCCGTCGCGCGCGCTGGCGCGCTTGCCGCGCGGCCAGATGAAGATCGAGCCGCTGTCAGCGGAGTTCGGCATCCGCGCGCATCCGGACAACGGCGACATGGACAGCACGAGTGACGAAACCCTATCGGCGCAGACCGGCGGCAGCACCGGCCTGCAGACCATGCTTGGGCGCAAATGCGGCGTGTGCGGCGCCAACGCCGTGATTCGCAAGGACGGCTGCGACTTCTGTACGTCGTGCGGCGACGTCGGCGCGTGCGGTTAGGACGTCTCAGATCGGCGTCAGGACGGCCTCGCCCGCGAAATGCCGCTTCGCGTTGTCGATGAAGTTGTCGACCGAAGCGGTGATCGCCTCCGGCGAGCGGCCGCCCACGTGCGGCGTCAACACGACGTTGTGCAGCCCGATCAGGTCGGCGGGCGGCTTCGGCTCGCCCTCGTACACGTCCAGACCCGCACCGGCTATCGTGCCGGCCGTGAGCGCACGCGCGAGCGCTGCGGTGTCCAGCACGCTGCCGCGCGACACGTTGACCACGAAGCCGCTCGGCCCGAGCGCTTCGAGCACCGTGGCGTCGATCAGGTGACGCGTGCCGGCGCCGCCGGGCGTGGCCACCATCAGGAAGTCGCACCATTGCGCGAGCGCCTGCACGCTGTCGAAATAGCGCAGCGCCGAGCCTTCGCGCGGCTTGCGGTTGTGGTAGCCGATCTCCATCTCGAAGCCGGTGCCGCGCCGCGCGATTTTCTCGCCGATATTGCCCAGCCCGACGATGCCGAGCCGTTTGCCCGACACGTTCGGCCGCTTCGGCAGATTGTCGCGCCAGGCGCCTGTGCGCGTGGCCTGGTCGAGTTGCGGGATGTCGCGCACCACGGCCAGCAGCAACGCGAACGCATGGTCGGCCACGCAATGATCGTTGGTGCCCGCGCCGTTCACCAGCACGATCCCGCGCGCGCGGGCATGCTCCAACGCGAGGTTTTCATAACCGGCGCCCAGTGCGCTGATGAGTTCGAGCTTCGGCAGGCGGTCGATTTCGTCCGCCGTGATGCCGGTCGTGCCGTTGGTCAGCACGGCGCGGATCGCACCGCCGTGTTCGCCGATCGCGGCGGCGCGCTGCCCGGCGTCGGGCGCATAGACGATCTCGAACACGGTACTGATCGAGGCGCGGCTGGCGTCGTCCAGTGAAATCAGCATCAACAAGGTGGGTTTCATGACGTGGCGTATCTTTTCAGCAGTGACGGAAAACCGCAGCGAACGACGAGTGTAGCAAGGCTGCCGCGCACGCGCTGCGGGCAGGCGCGGACGGCCCGCCGTGCGCGGGCGGCGCGCTAAAGTGCTGCCCGATTGGGCCGTTATCATGCTGAATACGCGACTCGAACGGACTGCGGGCGGCCTGCCGGCAGGCCGAGATTCGTGGCTTTGTTTCTGACGCGGCGAAGCCGCTTAGAATAGCCGGAACTCCGACCCCGAGACACTCATGCTGGATATGCTCCCGCGCGGCCAGGCGCCCGCCAACGACGACCCGAAGCAAGCCTCTTCGGGCGACGACTCCGAAATGTTCGAACTCGCGCCCGTCTCGCTCTGGCTCGAAGACTTCAGCGGCGTTCGCGCGCTGTTCGAGCAGTGGCAGGCACAGGGCGTGACCGATCTGCGTGCATGGTTCGCGGAAGATCCGGCGCGGGTCGCCGAATGCGCGCACAGCATTCGCGTCATCAAGGTGAATCGCAAGACGCTCGAACAGTTCGAGGCGGCGGATTTCGACGCGCTCACCGGCAATCTCGCCGCCGTGTTCCGCGACGACATGCTCAAGACGCACCTCGAAGAACTCTGCCAGTTGTGGGCGGGCAACACGCGCTTCACCAGCCACACGGTCAATTACACGCTCGGCGGCCGCCGCCTCGACGTGCTGCTCAAGGGCAGCGTGCTGCCCGGTCACGAAGCGCGCTGGGATCGCGTGCTGGTGTCGGTCGAAGACATTACCGAACTGGAAGGCGCGCGCCATCGCATCACGCTGGCGGAGCAGTACGTGCGCGGTCTTTTCGAACACTCGCCGGTGTCGCTGTGGGTGGAAGATTTCAGCGCCGTGAAGCGGCTGCTCGACGACGCGCGCGCCGCCGGCATCAGCGATTTCCGCGTGTTTACCGACGTGCATCCGGAATTCGTCGAGCGTTGCATGCAGGAAATTCACGTGCTCGACGTGAATCAGCACACGCTCGACATGTTCGCCGCCAAAGACAAGAAGACCTTGCTCGCCCGGCTGCCGGACGTGTTTCGTGACGACATGCGTCCGCACTTTCGCGAGCAGCTGATCGACCTGTGGGACGGCAAACTGTTCCAGCAGCGCGAAGTGCTCAACTACTCGCTCGACGGCAGCGAGGTGCACGTGCACCTGCAATTCTCGGTGCTGCCCGGCCACGAAAGCAGCTGGGACCTGGTGCTGGTCGCGCTCACGGACATCACCGCGCGCAAGAAAGCCGAAGCGTATCTGGAGTTTCTCGGCAAGCACGACGTGCTGACCAAACTGCGCAACCGCTCGTTTTACGTGGACGAACTCAACCGCCTCGAACGCAAGGGGCCGTGGCCGGTCACGATCATCATGGCCGACCTGAACGGCCTGAAACGCGTGAACGATCAGCTCGGCCATGCTGCCGGAGACGCCTTGCTGCGCCGCGCGGGCGAAGTGCTGTCCAAGGCCACCGAGACGCCGTTCCACGCCGCGCGCATCGGCGGCGACGAATTCGCCATCCTGATGCCCGACACCGACGAACGCGGCGGCGCCGCGATGATGGACGCGATCCGTCAGCTGGTGGAGATGAACAACCAGTTCTATCCCGGCTCGCTACTGAGCTTCTCGATGGGCGCAGCGACCTGCCAGCGTGGCGACCGGCTCGAAGCCGGCGTGCAGCGCGCCGACCTGCTGATGTACGAGGAAAAGCGCGCGCACTACGCCAACCAGCCGTTGCCGGGCCCGGCCGACGAATAGCGGCCGGCGGCGTCGTTCAAACCGCTTTGGGCGCGCGCGGGAAGCGCAGTTCGAAGCGCACCACGCCCGGCGTCGGGCAGACCACGTGCGCCGAGCCGCCGTGCAGATGCATGATCGCCTTGACGATGGCGAGCCCCAGCCCGTTCGATTCGGTGATCGCGCTGCGCGCCGAGTCGGTTCGATAGAAGCGGTCGAACAGGCGATCGATCTGGTCGCAGGCAATCGGCGTGCCGTCGTTCTCCACCACCACTGTCGCGCCGTCGTCGTTCTGTATGCCGCTCAGGCGCACGACCGTGTCGCCGGCGCCGTAGCGCACCGCATTCACCACCAGGTTATTGATGGCGCGCCGGCATAGCAGCGGATCGACCAGCGCCACGCCCGACGCCTGCACGTCGAAACGCATGCCGCGTTCGTCGGCGACGCCTTCGAAATAATCCGCAATCCTGACGAGTTCGCCATGCAGATCCACCGGTTCGCGTTCGATGGTCAGCGTGGCGTGATCCGCGTGCGCCAGAAACAGAATGTTTTCGGCGATGCGGCTCAGGCGGTTCAGTTCTTCGAGGTTCGATTCCAGCAGTTGCTGGTATTCGTCGGCGTCGCGCGATCTGGCGAGCGTGACCTGCGTTTGCCCGATCAATGCGCCGACGGGCGTGCGGATTTCGTGCGCGAGGTCGGCGGCGAATTGCGACAGACGCTGATAGCCTTCGGCGAGACGATCGAGCATGGCGTTGAAGGCGTTGGTGAGCTGCCGCAACTCCACCGGTGCGGCTTCGCTGTCGAGCCGCACCGACAGGCTCGCCGGGCTGATCTGCGCGGCGCGCGTGGCGATCTCGCGCACCGGCCGCAATGCGCGCCGCAGCACGTAGTACGCGAGCAGCGTGGCCGCCAGCATGCCCACGAAGGTGGCCAGCAGAATGCGATCGCGGTACGCCGCCAGCATCTGCATTTCCTGGGTCATCGGATGTGCGGCGATCACTTCCACTTCGCTGCCGTCTTCGCGCGCTTTCGCGGTGGCAACGGCCCAGTGCACCGGCACGCCGTCCGGCAGACGGGTCTGGCGTATATCGGCGAGCGTCGGCAGGCGTCCCGTGCCGTTCGCCGGCAACGTGGGAATCGCGATGTTGCCGGGGTTCACGTCGACGAAAGGCGTTTCGCCCGGACGCCGGAAAATCAGCACGTCCTGCTCGGCGCCGAGCATGGTCTCGAACAGCAGCGGCCGGTTCTTCAACTCGCTGACCGAGTAGAGATCGTGCACGATCCGGCTGAAATGTTCGACACGGCCGGTGAGCACCGTGTCGGCGCGAAGCCGCAGCGACACCTGCGCGGAATGGTAGAAATAGGCGCCCAGCGTACCGATCACCACGCATGCAATGCTGGCGAACAGCACGGTGGTGCGTGCCGTCAGCGAGCGCTCCGTCCAGAGCTTCATGAGCCGTCGCCGAAGGTGTAGCCGATGCTGCGCACCGTATGGATCAGCTTCTTCTCGAACGGATGATCGACCTTGGCGCGCAGGCGCTTGATCGCGACATCGACGACATTGGTGTCGCTGTCGAAATTCATGTCCCACACTTCCGAGGCGATCTGCGTGCGCGAAAGCGCTTCGCCCTGCCGCCGCACGAGCAGATGCAGCAGCATGAATTCCTTGTTCGTGAGCAGGATTTCGACGCCTTCGCGCGTGACCTTGCGGCGCAGCACGTCGAGCTTGAGATCGGCGATTTCGAACACGTCGCTTTCGCGGATCACGCCGCGGCGCAACAGCGTGCGGATACGCAGCACCAGTTCCGTGAATGAAAACGGCTTGACGAGGTAGTCGTCTGCGCCGAGTTCGAGACCGCGAATGCGATCGCTCACGTGGTCGCGCGCGGTCAGGAAGATGACCGGCAGGTCGCGCCGCGCGCGCAGCGCACGCATGATTTCCCAGCCGTCGATGCCGGGCAGCATCACGTCGAGCACCACCAGTTCATAGCTGTTTTCGAGCGCCATGTGCAGGCCGTCCGTGCCGGTGCGCGCAAGGTCGACCGCATAGCCGCTCTCGCGCAGGCCCTTTTTCAGGTAGTCGCCGGTCTTCGGATCGTCTTCGATGACGAGAATGCTCATGATGCCTGGCGCTGTCGCGCGAACCCTGGAAATAAATCTGCCGACCATTCTACGTGGGCGCGGCACGCCGTTCATGACGTTTTTGTCATCCGCGCGTCACCTGATGGAGCCGATCGCGCGTCTACGCTAGCGGCATTCACCACCACCGAGACATTCTCATGAAGATCGTTTCCGTTCGAGCCGGCAAGGCAGTCCAAACTTTGCGCACCCTGGTCGCGCCCGCTCTTGTTGCCGGCGCGCTGTTCGCGGCCGGCCCCGTTGCCCATGCACAGAATGCCGCGCCGACCGGCGTGCGCGGGACGGTTACCTCGCTGTCGGGCGATCTGCTCAAGGTACACACCCGCGACGGCCGCGACGTGGACGTCAAACTGGCCAAGGACACGCCGATTCGCGGCGTCACGATTGCCGACGTCAACGCCATCAAGCCGGACAGCTACGTCGGCACGGCGGCGATTCCGCAGCCCGACGGCTCGCTGAAGGCGCTGGAAGTGCACGTCTTCCCGGCCAGCATGCGCGGCTCCGGTGAAGGCCATCGCCCGTGGGATCTGGGCGCCAACAGCTCGATGACCAACGGCACGGTCGGCTCGGTGGTGGTCAGCAATGGCCGCACGATCACCGTGAAGTACAAGGACGGCGAGAAGAAGATCGTGATTCCGCAGGACGTGCCGATCGTCGCGCTCGAACCGGGCGACCGCGCGTTACTCGTGCCGGGCGCCAAGGTGGTGCTGTTCGCGCACAAGGAAGCCGACGGCTCGATGGCGGCCAACTTCATTTCGGCCGGCGAACACGGCGTCACGCCGCCGATGTAACGCGCGCAGTTTTCTGCGCATTTTTCAGCCCACGTTTTTAGCCTTGTTTCCGAGCTCTCACCATGTCCGATCCACGAGCGCGCTTCGTCGTCCACCCGCTTATCGTGCGAATGACGCACTGGGTCAACGCGTTTGCCATGGTCTGCATGGTGATGAGCGGATGGGCAATCTATAACGCGTCGCCGTTCTTCCCGTTCCGGTTTCCTGCATGGGCGACGGTCGGCGGCTGGCTGGGCGGATCGATCGCCTGGCACTTCGCGGCCATGTGGCTGCTGTGCGGCAACGGTCTGCTGTATTTCGCGTACGGCCTCGGCCGCGGGCATTTCCGCCGCAAGCTGCTGCCGGTTTATCCGCGCGACGTGCTGCACGATGCGGCGCTCGCCATGCGATTTCGCCTGCCGCACGATACCGGCAAATACAACGCGGTGCAGCGCGCGCTTTATCTGTTCGTTCTCCTGCTGGGTGTCGTGCTGGTGGCGTCGGGATTATCCATCTGGAAACCGGTGCAATTCTCGTGGCTCACCGCACTATTCGGCGGTTTCGATTTCGCGCGGCGCGTGCATTTCGTCGCGATGGCGGGTGTGGTCGGTTTTGTCGTCGTGCATCTCGCGCTGGTGCTGCTGGTGCCACGCACGCTGCTGCCGATGTTGACGGGTCGCGCAAGACGCGCCACCCATGTGGAGAGCAAGGCATGAGCGAAGGAAAACGCAGGGACTCGCGCGGCGCGCGCATCGTTCTTGCCGATCACAAACCGCAAATCGAGCAGTTGCAACGGCGGCTCTTTTTGCGCTCGTCGCTGTCGATCGGCGCGCTGTCGATGCTCTCGGGCTGCAATCTGCAGGACAACGATTCCGTCGATAAGGTACTGTGGGCCATGTCGCGCTGGAACGATCGCGTGCAAGGCTGGCTGTTCGACCGCAACAAGCTCGCGCCCACGTACACCGCGCGCGACATCACGAATCCGTTTCCCTTCAACGCGTTTTATCCGGAGTTCGACGCGCCGGATATCGACGGCTCGACATACGAACTCGAAGTGTCGGGGCTCGTGTCGGACAAGCGAACCTGGAACCTCGAGCAGTTGCGCAAGTTGCCGCAGGCCTCGCAGATCACGCGTCACATCTGCATCGAAGGCTGGAGCGCGATCGGTCAGTGGCGCGGCGTGCCGTTCCGCACGTTTCTCGAACGGATCGGCGCCGATCTGAGCGCACGCTACGTGGGTTTCAAATGCGCGGACCGCTATTACTCCAGCCTCGACATGGCGACCGCGCTGCATCCGCAAACACAGCTGACGCTCGACTTCGGCACCGAACCGTTGCCCGCCAAATACGGTTATCCGCTGAAGCTGCGCGTGCCGACCAAGCTCGGCTTTAAAAATCCGAAGCACATTGCAGCGATTTTCGTGACCAACACCAATCCCGGCGGCTACTGGGAAGACCAGGGCTATAACTGGTTCAGCGGTTTATAGCCCGGCGCGGCGCGAAGAAAATCGAGGTCCGCTCACACCGCCGTCACGTAGCGCGCAACCGGTTTTTGCACTTGCGGCGGCGGCGAATCGTAGACGCTGCGCATGCGCTTGACCTCGTCCATCGGACTCAGACCGAATAGCCGCTTGAACTCGCGGCTGAATTGCGACGCGCTTTCATACCCGACGCGCGCCGCTGCCGCGCCCGCATTCAAACCGTCCTGCACCATCAACAGCCGCGCGTGATGCAAACGCGTGGTCTTCACGTATTGCATCGGCGAGGTCGCCGTCACGGCCTTGAACTGCGCATGAAACACCGCGAGGCTCATGCCGGATTCCGAGGCGAGCGTATCGACGTCGAGCGCGCCGTGATAATCCGCGTGAATGCGGCGCAATGCCTTGGCGATGCGGCCAAAATGATTCTGATGCGTGAGCGCCGCGCGAATCGCGTCGCCCTGCTCGCCCGTCAACACGCGATAACAGATTTCGCGCACCACGCCCGGCGCGAGAATACGCGCGTCGAGCGGCGACGCCAGCGCTTCCATCAGACGCTGCACGGCATTCGACAATGCCGGGTCCAGCGGCGTCGAATAAATTCCCACGGGATCGTTCTGGGCCGCGCCCTGCGTTTCGTTCAGCGCCATCAGCAACTCCGCCACCATGGTCAGATCGACCCGCACCGAGATGGCGAGAAACGGCTCTTCCGGTGTCGCCTCCGTTTCGCACTCGAATGGCAAAGGCACGGACAGCACGAGATATTGCTGCGCGTCGTACTGGAACACCTGGTCGCCGAGATAGCCGCGCTTGCGTCCCTGACACACGATCACGATGCTCGGCTCGTACATTACCGGCATGCGCGGCATGGGCGAGTTCGCCCGCATCAGGCTGACACCTTCCAGACTCGAACGCGTGAAACCGGGGTTCGGCGCCAGCGCGTCGAACAGGTCGACGAGGCGCTGCTGCGCGGTGTCGGCGTGGTCTCGCTGCGCCGACGGGTTTGACTGGGTAGAATGAACTGACATGACGTTATAGTGACGCACAAGAGAATAGTGCTTGAAATTTAGCATCAAACAGCCTATCGCGCCGCTCGCCAGGAGTTTTAGGCAAACCTTCAAGACATTCAGGTATTCCCGGTCTCGTCTGCCGAACCTAACATGGGAACCCTGCCGGATCATCCTGTTCCGCGCTGCGCCGGGCCTGGCCGCCGATTTCTCAGCGTGAGGAATTCGACGCCCACCGCCGGCGCCGTGATCCCGGTTCCTGCAAGGTAGCCGCATCGGCGACACCTGTCGTCAATCGTCGGCACCTTGTGACGTCCCCCTCTTTGCTGGAGCTATCCATGAGCACGACTTATGCCTATGCAGCGACCGACGCGAAAGCGCCGCTCGCCCCGTTCGAAATCCAGCGCCGCGAATTGCGCGATCATGACGTGCAGATGGAAGTGCTGTTTTGCGGCGTGTGCCATTCCGATCTGCACCAGGCGCGCAACGAATGGAAGAACACGGTTTTTCCGGTGGTGCCGGGTCACGAAATCGTCGGCCGCGTCACTGCCGTCGGTCCCGGCGTCACGAAGTACAAGGTGGGCGATGTGGTCGGCGTGGGCTGTCTGGTCGATTCGTGCCGCACGTGCGAGAGTTGCAAGGAAGATCTCGAACAGTATTGCGAGAACGGCTTTGTCGGCACGTATAACGGCGTCGACCGTGTAGACGGTTCGATGACCTACGGCGGTTATTCGACGCAACTGGTGGTCGACGAAGCGTTCACCCTGCGCGTGCCGGAGAACCTCGATCCCGCAGGCGTCGCGCCGTTGCTGTGCGCGGGCATTACCACGTATTCGCCGCTGCGCACGTGGGGCGCCGGTCCCGGCAAGAAAGTCGGCGTCGTCGGCCTCGGCGGCCTGGGTCACATGGGTGTGAAGCTGGCGCGCGCGATGGGTGCGCACGTCGTGCTGTTCACCACGTCGCCGTCGAAGATCGAAGACGCGAAGCGCCTTGGCGCACATGAAGTCGTGATTTCGAAGAATGCGCAGGAAATGGAAGCGCACGCGAACAGCTTCGACCTGATCGTCAATACCGTGGCTGCGCAACACGATCTGAATCCGTTCCTGCTGCTGCTCAAGCGTGACGGCACGATGGCGCTGGTCGGCGCACCGGAACACGATCACCCGTCGCCGCAGGTGTTCAACCTGATCTTCAAGCGCCGCCGCCTGGCAGGTTCGCTGATTGGCGGCATTGCGGAAACGCAGGAAATGCTGGATTTCTGCGGCAAGCATGGCATCACTTCGGATATCGAAATTATTCCGATGCAGGATATTAATGAGGCTTATGAGCGCATGCTCAAGAGCGACGTGAAATATCGGTTTGTTATTGATCTGGATTCCATCAGGAAGTAAGGGTCTCCTTCGGAGAGGGTTTTTCTTTTCTGATTGGGGTTTTTTGGTTGTCCTGCGGTGGGGCTTTTTTGCCTGCGGCGGCTGCGTTTCTTTTGTTTATGGTTTATTAGTGTTGCCCCTGTGCGGGGCGGCACTTACTTTCTTTGCTGCGGCAAAGAAAGGTAAGCAAAGAAAGCCGCTCACACCGCTAACCCTAAGCGGGCACCTCTCATAACCACACGGAGTGGCAGCCGATAGGGCCGGCCGTGGATCGTAATTCGTAGTGGTACAGCAGTCATCCGTTCCGGCGACGCTACGCGCCGGAGCGGTACTTCATTCAAACAGTCACTTCGATTTTTCGATGTGCCAGCCGTCGGCTTCGCCTCGGCGAGAAGCTCAATGGAAACCTTCGGTTTCCCCTTATGTGCCGCTCGGCGCGCGGAGCGCCGCCGGAACTGATGACGGCCTTGTCACTCACGCGGAGTGCGCGAAGGCCCGGACGCTCCGGGGCCACTGCGGCAAAGAAGCGCCGCTGATAACGAATAGCATTAGCGGTTCAAAGCGGCTTTCTTTTGCCTACTTTTCTTTGCCGCTGCAAAGAAAAGTAGGTGCTGCCCCGCACAGGGGCAACACTAATAAACCAATAAGAAAAAAAACACCACCACCGCAGGCATACAGAAAAAAGAGCCTGCTGCCAGCATCAACAACAACCACTAATAAAAAAAACAACCGCACTACAGCAGAAAAAAATCCCAACGGCCAGCCGGCCAAAACCCGCCCCTTTGGAGTGAAAGCAATGATCGACAGAATCACCGCCATGCGTACCTTCATCCGTATCGTGGATATGAACAGCTTCACCCGCGGCGCGGAGTCTCTCAACATTCCTCGTGCGACTGCGACCACGATCGTTCAGAACCTGGAAGCCCTGCTCGGCACGAGCCTGCTGATCCGCACGACACGGCGCCTCAGCGTCACCGCCGAAGGAGCGGCCTACTACGAGCGCAGCGCGCAAATCCTCGCGGATATCGACGAAATGGAAGCGAGTCTGCGCAGTGCAACCGAAAACCTCACCGGCCGTCTGCGAATCGAAATGCCCGGCGCCGTGGCGAGCGCGCTCGTGTTGCCCGCGCTCGACGACTTTCACGCGCGCTATCCGAATCTCGATCTGGCGATCGGCGTGAGCAACCGTACCGTCGATCTGGTCGCGCAGGCGGTGGATTGCAGCATCCAGCTCGGCGAATTGCCCGACTCGAATCTGATCGCGCGGCAACTGGGTACGCTCGAACACGTCACTTGCGCGAGCCCCGCTTACCTTGCCCGTATGGGAACGCCGGTCAGTCTGCGCGATCTGGAAGACCACCTGGCCGTCAATTGCATGTCGCCGGATAGCGGCCGCGAAGTGGATTTCGATTTCGAAGTGGACGGCGAAGCGCACAAGGTCAAGGTGAACGGCTTCGTCAAGGTGAGCGACGAACAGGCCTATCTCACCTGCGGCTTGCAAGGGCTCGGAATGATCCAGCCGGCTCGCATCGCCGCGCAGCCCTATCTCGACTCGGGCCAGTTGCGTGAAGTCCTGCCGCAATGGAAACCCGTGCCGATGCCGGTGTCGGTCGCCTATGTGAAAAATCGCCGGGTGTCGCCGCGGGTGCGCGCTTTCGTGGACTGGCTCGCGGAGCTGTTCGAGCAGGCCGAGCACGTCGACCAGGACATGTCGCGCGTACGGCAGTTGTTGCGCGGCCTGCATCCCGCCTGAGCGGGACGCAGGCGCGCGCCTGCCTAGCCGGGCAATTTCACCGGCACGGGCCGCGTCAACAGATCGACGTAGAAGTTAAAGAAGGACGGATTATCGAAGCGTTTGACGACCGTCATTTTCTGCAAGCCAGCCGGCGGCGAACTCGTATAACCCGTTGCCTTGCCATCGTTGGCGCCGAAGCTCATATCCACGTCCACCCACTCGTCCACGGTCTGCGTTGCATACGAAGGATGCATCAGATAAGCGAGCGTGAGTGTGTCCCAGATATTCGTGGTGTAGTTCGGGTTCGTTTCGAATCCATTCTTGCCGTCGAATCCATAGCCGTTCAACGTCTTGAACAATTGCGTGATGATGGTCTGCCTGTTCGGATCGTGCGCCACGCGGTCGTATAGCGCCTTGTCCATTTGCACGGTGTCCGTCACGTCGAGCGGAATCACAACCTGTTTGACCGGCAAATGCAGCACCGCTTTCGCCGCTTCCGGATCGAACCACCAGTTGAATTCGGCCGTTGGCGTGGTATTGCCAGGTACGTCGATGGCGCCGCCCATATAAATAATCTGCTTGATGAGCGGCACGATTTCCGGGTGCTGACGCGTGGCGAGCGCGATATTGGTCAGCGGGCCGATTGCAAGAATGGTCACCTGCCCCGGATTCTCTTTCACGGAATCGACGATGAAATCGACCGCGCTTTTGCTCTGTACTTTGGTATGCGTAGCAAAACCATCGGGCGGCGCGACGAGGTCGCTATCCGATTGCGGCTCGGGCGTATTCCACGCGCCGAGATAACCGTCGCCGCCGGGGAACTGTTTAAGTTCGGCCTGGATGGTGGCGTAGTCGTGCGACAGCGCGTAATTCGCGCCCGCATATACGCCAATCTGATTTTCGACACCAAGACGCTCGACCGATTTCAATGCATCGGCCACGCCCTGCTTCAACCACTGGTTGCCCGACACCACGGTAATGCCGAGTACTTTGAGCGAGCCCTGCGCCTGGAGTTGGGCGGCCATCACACCGAGCTGACCGTCGTCGCTCAAGGTGTTGTAGTCGCTATCGATAATGACTTTGGGTGGATCGGCGGGTGGGGTGAGATCGCTGCCGCCGCAGGCAGAGAGCGTGGTGAGCGCCGCGAATGTGGTCACACAGGTCAACGTCACGAAAATACGCTTCACAGATGTCTCCTTTTTAAACTGTCGTTCAAATAAGGAAACCCATCATAAACGTAAAGCGAATGAAATCAAGTTGTCATGCCCAGCGAATATTCGACTCTCGCCGGGCACGACACGACATCAAGGTTGCCGCGCCTGCTGTGCCGATGCCGGGCACGACGGATCTTTGCCCCAATGGCCGTCGCACACGCGCCAGCGGCACAACTGGTCTTCGAAGAAACCACGCTGGCTGCACTCTTTCACGCGCTCCGCGAGCTTTGCATTGCCGGACGCCGCGACGGGTGTCGTCGCGCTCACCCGGGTTGCCGCATCGCCGCCGGAAGATTTCGTGTCGGCCGGTTTGGTGCGCGCAACCAGTGCGGCTAATAGATCGGCGTCCGAATCATCTTTGGAGGCCTTGTGGCTATCGTTCACCGCATGTGCCTTCTTCGACTGGGCGAGTGCGGTGGACGGCGCCGCATGGTGTGCGCTCGCGCTCTCTTTCTTGCCGTGCGCGGCCGTTTCGTGTTTCGTGCTGGCGGCCACCGTTGCGCCGCTCTTCGCGTGTTTGCCCGTGCCGACGCTTTCCGCCGGCACGCCTTTCGCCGACGACGCAGCGGACGCCACTTCCGCCGTTGCACTGCCCGGCTCCGCACCGTCGGCGAGCGCGCGCGACAGCCGGCTGCCATCGTCGCCGCTGGCGGAGGCACTGGCTGGAGACGACGCGCTCTTGCCGTCGTTTTCGTCCGCGATGATGGTGGCGGCCTGCGAAGAAACCGCGACGGGCGCCGAGGCCACCGCAGCCGCGATCTGCTGGCTGCCGCTCGCGGCCGCCACCGCTGCCGCGGGTTTGTCTGTGCCAGCCGAGGCGAGCGCTTCGGCCTGGTTGCGCTGCTGCATATGCCACGCCCCCCAGCCGCCGGCGGCAATCAGCAGCACGGCAAGCACGGCGAGCGGCGCTTTCGACCGGCGTGTTTTTTCGGCAGGCGGCTCGACGCGGCCTTCCAGGTTCGCAAGAATTCGCGAACCATTGCCGCCCGCGCCTTTAGCCTTATCGGATAACAGGCTGGGCGGGGTTTTGGAATTTGAACTTTCCGGCGCACTCATTCACTGTCTCATTGAATTCTGGATTATTTCGCCGCGATAATACGTTCCGGCTCCTCTCCGAGCAGGCCTGATTCTAAGAGCAAGCATTACAAAATACAATTGTTTCCAATTTCCGGGGTCGACTTTGATTGCCGTAGTACTTCTTGCCTATTTCGCCATCGCTGTCGTGATCGCAGCAATGCTGCTATTACCGGCGGCCCGCACCGCTTTATTAGATGCGGCACTCGATATTCACGACCGCGTTATGCGGCGGGCATCGCAAGGCGCATTGCATGCACGCGGCAAAATAGTTAATTCGGCAAAAATTTCGCAATCGACAGTAGTCGATATGCAAAAGTTACTGGCAAAGCGACGCTTGCTGATTTTTACTACCACGGGTATTCTTGCGACGCCGCCATTGGTGGCATTGGCATTACGCGGCAGGCAATTATTCCAATTCGATGACACCGCGCGTGTACCGGATGAGAAAATTGCAGCATTATTAAATGGCGAGCAGCTCGTGCCCCCGCCGCCCCTGCCACCGGAGGTTTTCGCGACGCAGGAGGTGGAGCAGATCCGGCCCGCGTTAAAAGACGCGAGCCGCGACTGGAATTTACTCGACGCCGATTTCCGGACGCGTTTATTACTCGTCTATAAAATCATGCACGAGCAATACGGCTATGAAATGGCATTGCTGGAAGGTTATCGCAGTCCGGAGCGGCAAAACCGGCTGGCGCAAATGGGGGGTAACGTCACCAATGCCGCGGCGTTTCAGAGCTATCACCAATACGGCCTTGCCGCCGACAACGCTTTTTTGCGCGATGGCAAGCTCGTCATTTCAGAAAAAGATCCCTGGGCCATGCGAGGTTATCAACTATACGGACAGACGGCCGAACAGGTCGGACTGACGTGGGGTGGTCGCTGGAAAATGATGGATCTGGGGCATGTCGAATATCACAAACCCGGCTTCGTATTGGGGCGTGGTCATTAAGACGAAGCGGGCAATAAAGAGGTTGGCAATGGGGCGTTCAATCAATTTTTCTGGCAAAAAGCGGCAATGCCGCACGCATAAAAATATTGCCGGTTTTGTAATCGGCATGGCCGCCGGTTTCCGATTTAACAATTGCCCGGTAATCCCGGCATTCGATCCCGCCGGCGCGCTCGACCCGTGCCCCGCAAGCGCGATCGCCGGCGTTAGCGCCTGACTCATGAATCCGGTGGCGCTCGCCCGCTGCAACACCACCCGCAATACCCCCCATTTCCAAGACCTGAACGGCTTATGCGACGCATTCTCAACGTGTTGACCCACACACGCACGCTCTCGATCGTGGGCCTGCTCGCGCTCGCCGCGGTACTGTTCATCGGCGCCGACATCCTGCAGATCGACCCGATGTGGCCGGCCATCGTGCTGGGCACGGTCATCGTGCTGTGGCTGCTGGTCTGGGCGGTACGCAAGCTGCGCATGCGCCGCGCCAACGACAAGCTCGGCGAAATGCTCGAACAGCAGGCCGAAAAGCAGGCGGAACCGGGCGTCGCGCCCACGCCCGCGCGCCAGGCCGAACTCGACGTGCTGCGCACGCGGCTCGTCGAGGCGGTCAAGACCATCAAGACCTCGAAGATAGGTCAGATGTCTGGCGGCTCGGCGCTCTACGAATTGCCCTGGTACATCGTGATCGGCAATCCGGCCGCTGGCAAAAGCAGCGCGGTGTTGAACTCGGGCCTCCAGTTTCCGTTCGCCGACAAGAACAACGCCGTGGTTCACGGCATCGGCGGCACGCGCAATTGCGACTGGTTCTTCACCACCGAAGGCATTCTGCTCGACACGGCGGGACGCTACTCGGTACACGACGAAGACCGCACCGAATGGCTCGGTTTTCTCGGCCTGCTCAAGCGCTTCCGTCCTAAAGCGCCGATCAACGGCATCATCGTCACGGCGAGTATTGCGGAGCTGACCGGCAGCAAGCCGGAATTCGCGATCAACCTCGCGAAGAATCTGCGCCAGCGCGTGCAGGAACTCACGGAGAAGCTCGAAGTCTTCGCGCCGGTCTACGTGATGTTCACCAAGGCCGACCTGATCACCGGCTTCACCGAATTCTTCAGCGGCAGCGACCGTCACGAATACGACCGCGTGTGGGGCGCCACCCTGCCCTATGAGCCGGACGAAAAGCGCGACGTGGTCGGCCTCTTCGACGATCATTTCGAGGAACTCTACGACGGCCTGAAAGAGATCAGCGTGGCGCAGATGTCGCTGAATCGCGGCAACAAGCTCTCGCCGGGTCAGCTGAGCTTTCCGCTCGAATTTTCGACCATCAAGCCCGCGTTGCGCGCTTTCCTCGCCACGCTGTTCGAAACCAATCCGTTCCAGTACAAGCCGATTTTCCGCGGCTTCTACTTCACCAGCGCGCTTCAGGAAGGCGAAACCAGCAGCGCCGCCGCCACGCGCATCGCCAACCGCTTCAGCCTCTCCACCGAGAGCCTGCCGAAACCGCACAGCGCCTTTTCGAAGAACGGCTTCTTCCTGCGCGATCTTTTCTCGAAAGTGATTTTCGCCGACCGTCAAACGGTCCGGCAATTCGCGAGTCCCGCGAAAACGCGCCTGCGCTATGCCACGTTCTTCGGCTTCGTCGCCGTGCTGGCGCTCGCACTCGGCGGCTGGACCTGGTCGACGATCGGCAACGAACAGCTCACCGAGAACGTGAAGGCCGACCTCGACAACGTGGTGCGTCTGCAGCAGAACCGCAACGATCTGCAATCGCGCCTGCAGGCCATGGACATTCTCGAAGACCGGATCGACCAGCTCGAACAGTTCCGCCGCGACAAACCGCTCGCGGTGTCGCTCGGCCTGTATCAGGGCGATCGTCTGGAGCAGCATCTGCTCACCGAATACTACGCGGGCGTGCGGCAGATCCTGCTCGATCCGGTGTCGCAGAATCTCGCCTCGTTCATGAAAGACGTCAACGCGCATCCGGATCAGCTCGCGCCGCTGAACCGCAATCCGGACGCCGCCGCGCCGGTCCCCGTCTCGGCGCGCAGCGCCATGGCGCCGGCGAGCCAGGGTGGCCTGTATAGCGACGCCTCGCCCACCAATGTCGAAGACGCCTACAACGCGCTCAAGACGTATCTGATGCTGAGCGACAAGCGTCACGTGGAAACGGCTCACCTGACCGATCAGGTCGCGCGCTTCTGGCGCGGCTGGCTCGAAACCAATCGCGGCAACATGCCTCGCGACGAAATGATCCGCAGCGCCGAGCGCATGATCACGTTCTACCTGTCACGCGTGTCCGACGACAACTGGCCGATGATCGACCAGAACCTCGGCCTCGTCGACCAGACCCGCGAAAATCTGCGCCGCGTGGTGCGCGGCATGCCGGCACGTCAGCGCGTGTACGAAGAGATCAAGGCGCGTGCGTCCACCCGTTTCGCGCCCATGACCATCGCGCGCATCGTCGGCGAGAACAATACGGCGCTGGTGGCAGGCAGCTACGCGATTCCCGGCACCTTCACGCGTGAAGCGTGGTTCCAGTACGTGCAGCCCGCCATCCGCGACGCCGCCACCAAGGAGTTGCAGGCGAAGGACTGGGTGCTCAACACCTCCGCGCACGACGACCTGACGCTCGAAGGCAGTCCCGAGCAGATCCAGAAGGCGCTCGTCTCGATGTACAAGACCGAGTACGCGATGCACTGGCAGAAGTTCATGCAGGGCATCGCCGTGCAGAACTTCGGCAGTTTCGGTCAGGCCGTGGATGCGATGAACCGTCTGGGCGATCCGCAGGACTCGCCGATCCGCAAGGTGCTCGAAACCGCGTACGACCAGACTTCCTGGGACAACCCGTCGCTCTTCAACGCGAATCTCAAGCGCGCGCAGACCGGCGTGACGAGCTGGGTGAAGCAGTGGTTCTCGCGCGCGCCGACCGGCCAGCTGAACGCGAATATCGACATCAACGGCAATCCGATCGAGATGCCGATGGGGCCGATCGGCCAGGAGTTCTCGGCGTTGGGGCGCATCGTCGTCACGGGCGAGAACGGTTCGATGCTCAAGGGCTATATGGACACGCTGTCGAAAGTCCGTACGCGCTTTAACGTCATCAGGAATCAGGGCGATCCGGGACCGGGCGCGCGTCAGCTGATGCAGCAGACGCTCGACGGCAGCGGCTCCGAACTCGCCGACTCGCTGAAGTACGTCGACGAACAGATGCTCACCGGCCTCACCGATTCGCAACGCAAGGCATTGCGGCCGCTGCTGGTGCGCCCGCTGATGGCGGCGTATGCCGTGGTGATCCAGCCGGCCAGCGTCGAAGTCAACAAGGTGTGGAACGCGCAGGTCTACCAGAACTTCCAGGGCTCGCTCGCCAGCAAGTATCCGTTCGCCGGCGACGCGAAGGTCGAAGCCGGCGCAGGCGAGATCGCGCAGGTGTTCGGGCCGGACGGTTCGATCGCCAAGTTCGTCGGCACCACGCTCGGGCCGCTCGCCGTGCGCCGCGGCGATACGCTCACGGCGCGCACGTGGGGCGACATGGGCCTCGCGCTCACGCCCGACTTCACCAATGGCTTCGCGCGCTGGGTGGCGCCGCTTGCCGGCGGTGCGGCGAGTTCGTCGGGCTCGGCAGCGGGGGCGGCCGAACCGCAGACTGTGTTCCAGATCCTGCCGCAGCCGAGCAGCGGCACGACCGAATACACGCTCGCGATCGACGGTCAGCAGATGCGTTACCGCAATACGCCGCCGCAGTGGACCAACTTCGTGTGGCCGAACCCGTCGGGCTCGCCGGGCGCTACGCTCAATGCCACCACCTTCGACGGACGCACCCTGCAACTGGTCAACGAACCGGGCCGCTACGGTCTGGAGAAGCTGATCAACTCGGCGCAACGCAAGCGTCGCCCCGACGGCACCTTCGATCTGTCGTGGACGCAGGGCAACATCACCGTGGCGGTCAGCATGCGCATCATCAGCACCTCGCAGGCCTCGGGCGGCAGCGGCGGCGACGCGCCGCAACAGCAGAGCCTGCGCGGCCTGCGGCTGCCATCTTCGGTGGCGGACGTGAGCGCGGCGGCGAACTCCGTCAATGCGACGGCAGCGGGCTCCTTGCCCTCGCCTACTTCGCCCAACCAGGCAACCACGCGACCGGCCGCTGCCACCGCCGTGAATACGAACTCAGGGAGTGCGCAATGACGCAGACCGTGCAGGCGCAGATCGCCTACTTCGGCAAGATTCCGTCGCGCGGCGACTTCGTCAAAAGCGCGCATAACCCGCAGTTGCTGGCGACGCTCGACCGCTGGATCGCCGAGGCGATGGAACTGCTCACCGACGACCCGCGCTGGAAGATCGTCTACGAAAATGCCAAGCCGATGCACTTCGCGTTCCTCGGTTCGCGCAGCAAGCTGGCGATCGCCGGCCACATGATGGTGAGTCAGGACCAGTCGTCACGGCGCTTTCCGTTTCTTGCCGCCACCGCGCTCGAAGTCGAGAAGCCGCTGACCTTCCTCGCACGCAGCCCGCTCGCGTTCGCGCGGCTGTGGTCGCGCGTGGCGGCGCAGATGAAGCCTTTGCTCGGCGCGAGCGAACCGTCGGGCGCCTTGCAGGCGCTCGGCGACATGCAGGTGCCGATCGAGATCGGCGGCGGCCCGGGCAATCCGCACGACGGCACCTTCAACGATTTCGTCGAGCACCAGACGCTCGCCGGCCTCGAACAGATGCTGCTGGCAAGCGGCCATCCGGTGCGGTTGCGCGGCGCGATGCTGGCGCTCGGTTCGCTGCTGCGTCCGGTGATGCAAAGCGGCTCCTCGCATCTGGAACGCGGTCTCACCTTGCCGCTGCCGAACGATCCGTTTTATCGCACCCTGGTGGCCGCATTCTGGCTCGAACTGATCGCGCCGTTCGTCTCGCAGGCCGACTTCGAACTGGCCATCTTCATCGGCACGATTGCGGAACGCGAGCGGCTCGTCATCGGCTTCAACGGCGCCTCGGCGCGAACGTTGCACAGCGTGGTCGATCCGCAGGCGTACGCGGCGCACAACATCGACATCGACGATCCCGAATGGATCGACGAACACGCACAGAACGATCATGGCATCAGCAAGCTCGTCAGCTACCTCGACCAACCGCAACTGTCGCTGCGCGTCAGCATCGACACGTTCCGCGAAGCCTTCACGGGAGCCTGACACGATGCCGACGAACCGATCCACGCGCCTCGCCGCCCTGCTGGCCGCTTTCGCGCTGAGCCCGGTGCTCAGCCCGCTGGCTCACGCCGACAACGACGGCCCGGCGCGCGTCACGCCCATCGACAATAGCGGCATGTCGATCCGCACCACGGCGCTTCCGGGTGCTACCAGCGCGCCGGCGAGCCCGCCGCCCGGCCCCGCCGTCACCACGGCCGGCCTCGCGAGCGGCACGACCGGCGCGGGCACCGGCGCGGTCAGCGCGGCGCCGCCGCCCGTCAACGCCACGCCGGGTCAGGTGGTAGCGGGCGGCAAGGTGCCCGACGAAGCGACCAAGGCGGCCGTTCTGGCGCGTCTGCGCGACACGTACGGCGCGGCCAACGTCGTCGATCAGATCGAAGTGGCCGATGTGGCGACGCCGCCGAACTGGTCGGCCAATGTCCAGAAACTGATCGGCCCGCAACTCAAACAGATCAGCAAGGGGCAGTTGAAAATCGACGGCACGCAGATCGACGTGAAGGGCGAAGTGCACAACGAGTCGCAGCGTCAGCAACTCGCGAGCGATATGGCCAATGCGCTGAATCCCACTTACACGATCAGAAACGGGCTGCGAGTGAGCGCGTCCGAACAGGGGCTGCTCGACCAGACGCTCGCCAATCGCACCATCGAATTCGAAACCGGCAGCGCGACGCTCACGCCGCAAGGCCGCACGATTCTCGACCAGATGGCGGCGGCGATGTCGAAGATGACCACGAAAACCGTCGCGATCATCGGGCACACGGATAACTCCGGCAACCGCAGTTCGAACATCGCCCTGAGCCAGGCGCGCGCGGACGCGGTCAAAGGCTATCTGGTCGCAAAAGGCATTTCGCCCGAACAGATGACGACGACCGGCGTCGGCCCGGATCAACCGATTGCGTCGAACGATACGAGCGACGGACGCGCGCGCAACCGGCGCATCGAGTTCCGCGCGGGCTCATGAAAAAAGCCTGGCTTCTCGGTGAAGCCAGGCTTTCTTCTTCCAACGTCCAGGTCGATTCGCGACGTTAGCTGTTCTCCTCCGGCTTCACCCCCAGCAATTCACGGATATGCGCGAGCGATCCGTCGTCTTTCACGACCGAAGAAAGCCACTGATGCAAGGGCATATCCGCGCACTCCGCGGCTTTGTCGGCGAGATACGCCGCCGGATTGTGCGGCTCGGTGGTGCGGAAAAACGTCGCCACCGCGCGCAACTGCGCCACCGCCTGCGCTCGGCTCTGGATTCCGGCAATCGTGCTGCTGGGTGCAAGTGTCGTCAACACGGGTTCCTCGCGTTGCGGTGATGTCCTGAAGGTCGGCTCGGCGCGTTCGGGTTCGTCCGGCTTGACTGCATGGACTGCTTTGGGCGGCGCGGCCTCGGCACTCACGCCGAGTTCGCGCGCGAAACGTTCGGCGAGACGAAACACGCTTTCGTAGGCGTCTTTCACCTGACGGAAACTCGGCGCGGAGTCGGCCGCGCGGCGGTCGAGTTCCTGTTCCAGCGCGAGCATCGCCACTTCGAACGCTTTCAGATCGGCCAGCAAGGTCGAATAGAAAGCCGGCGCCGTGGCGCGCTTCGACGCCTCGATCTGCTCGATCGACGGCTTGCCGCGCGCGATGTCGTTCGCGTGATCGGGATCGCGCTTGACCGCTTGCGCGACGTGCGTCGCCACGTCCCAGTCGATCGTGCTGTACGCATTGCCCTGCGCCGACGTGAGCGGCATCGCGCGCAGCAGGTCGCCGGTGCGCCCGACCAGCCACGCGACGTTGCCGAGCCGATACTCGGTGTCGTCGCCTTCCGGCAACGGATGCACCTGTTCCCAGTAACGTTCGCACAAGCCGGCCAGCAGGGCATAACCTTGCGTGAGCCCGGTCACGCCTTCTTCGATGGCGAGCGCTTCGGTCAGCCAGACCGCGAGGCGCAAGTCCTTGGTCTGCGTTTTCAGCAGACTGCTGGTGCGCTCCACCACGAACGGCCAGTCGGCCTCCTTGATTTCGGTGACCCATTCTCCCTGGTCGAGCGACGGGTCGTCGAAACGGCGTGCGTGCTGGATCGCGTCGAAGTCGGCGGAAAACAGCAAATCTTCGCCGCAGGGCGAGGTTTCATTGAGCGGCGCGAGCAGCGTGTTCAGATCGGTCGACATGTTGGCAAGCAGAAAAATACGGCATTAAAACAAGGTGCATACGACGTGCACGGCGACGCTCACACTACCGTGTAATCGAATTCGCCCGCGTCCGTCGCGCGCACGGCAATGCGTTCGATGGCGGCGCCGTTCGCCATGCGCTCCAGCACCTGCTGTGCGACTTCGGGCAGCAGGCTGCCGTTCAGAATGTGGTCAACGTTGCGTGCGCCGGAATCCACTTCGGTGCAGCGCGCGAGCACGGCGTCCACCAGCGACTCGTCCCACTCGAACACCGCCTTGTGATTCGACTCGATGCGCCGGCGAATGCGCTCCAGCTTGAGCTCGATGATCTCGGCGAGCACGTCGTCGGAAATCGGGTAGTACGGCACCACTTTCATACGGCCGAGGAACGCGGGCTTGAACGCTTTGTACAGTTGCGGACGCAAGGTTTCCGCGAGCGCATCGGCGTCGGGCAATTCTTCGGCGCCTTTGTTGAGACAGGCCTGCATGACCGCCTGCGAGCCGACGTTCGAGGTGAGAATGATGAGCGTATTGCGGAAATCGATCTCGCGACCCTCGGCGTCGTCCATCGTGCCTTTGTCGAAGACCTGAAAGAACATTTCCAGCACGTCCGGATGCGCTTTTTCCACCTCGTCGAGCAGCACCACCGAATACGGATTGCGCCGCACCGCTTCGGTCAGCACACCGCCCTCGCCGTAGCCGACATAACCCGGCGGCGAACCCTTCAGGCCCGAGACGCTGTGCGCTTCCTGATATTCGCTCATGTTGATCGTGACCATCTTGCGTTCGCCGCCATACAGCACGTCGGCGAGCGCGAGCGCGGTTTCGGTTTTACCGACGCCCGACGGCCCGACGAACATAAACACGCCGCGCGGTTTGTTCGGATCTTCGAGGCTGGCACTGGCGGTGCGTACGCGCTGCGCGATGGCGTCGAGCGCATGATCCTGTCCGATCACACGCGCGGCGAGCAAAGGCTGCAGATTCAATACGGTCTGAAGCTCGTCCTTCACCATGCGGCCAAGCGGAATGCCGGTCCACGAGGCGACGATTTCCGCCACCACATGGCCGTCCACCTGCAAGGGCACCATGGGTTGAGCACCCTGCAATGCCTGCAATTCGGCCACGCGTGCGCCGAGCGTTTCGCGCGCCTGATCGGCCTTGCGGGTTTGCGCAGCCGGATCGACGTCGGCGCTGTTCACGCGCGCCGCGTCGATGTCCGCGCGCAAGCCGACGATCTCCGTCACCAGTGCGCGCTCGCGGTCGTAGCGGGCTTCGTCTTCGGCGAGATCGTTCAGGTCTTCCTCGCGTAGCTCACGCAACGCCGCAAGGCGTTCGTCGTGCAAGGCGCCACTCGCGACTTCGCGTTCGAGCGCGGCGATTTCGGCGTCGATACGTTCGAGCCGCTTTTTCGTGTCGTCGATGGCAGCGGGCGTCGAGCTGTGCGCGAGCGCGACCTTCGCGCAGGCGGTGTCCAGTACGCTGATCGCCTTGTCCGGCAGTTGCCGTCCGCTGATATAGCGATGCGACAGACGCACGGCCTCGGTGATCGCGTCGTCCAGCACGCGCACGTTGAAATGCTTTTCCATCAACGCAGCCATGCCGCGCAACATGGCGGCGGCCAGCGCTTCATTGGGCTCCTCGATCTTCACCACCTGAAAGCGCCGCGCGAGCGCCGCGTCTTTCTCGAAGTACTTCTTGTATTCACTCCACGTGGTGGCTGCAATGGTGCGCAACTCACCGCGCGCCAGCGCCGGCTTCAACAGATTGGCCGCGTCGTTCTGACCCGCCTGACCACCCGCGCCGATGATCGTATGCGCTTCGTCGATGAACAGAATGATCGGGTGCGGACTCTTCTTCACCTCGTCGATGACGTTCTTCAGGCGATTCTCGAATTCGCCCTTGACGCTCGCGCCGGCCTGCAACAGTCCCATGTCGAGCACATGCAGGGCCACGCCTTTCAGCGGCGCGGGCACGTCGTCGGCCGCGATGCGCAAGGCGAGTCCTTCGACCACGGCGGTTTTGCCGACACCAGCCTCGCCCGTCATGATCGGATTGTTCTGGCGGCGCCGCATCAGGATGTCGATGGTCTGGCGAATTTCGCCTTCACGGCCGATCACCGGATCGATCTTGCCCTCGCGCGCGCGTTGCGTGAGATTGCTGGTATAGGTGTCGAGCGCGGGTGTCGCCGATGGCGCGCCGCGCGCCGCATCGAGCGCGCCGGTGTTTTCTTCGGCGCCCGCATTGCCGGCCGCGTCACCGTTGCTGCCGTTGCTGCGTTCGGTTTCGCGCGAGCCTTCGGTCAGTTCGTCGAACTTGTGCTTCAGGTCCGTCACGCGCACATCGCGCAGACGCGAGGACATGCGCTCGGCGAATTGCGCCAGATCGGGCGCCGTCAGCAACGCAAGCAGCAGATGCCCCGAACGGATGCGTCCGATCTGCGAATCGAGCGACGCAATCAGCCACGCCTGTTCGAGCAACTCGATCAGGTGCTTCGAAAACACCGGCGTGCGCGTGTTGCCGGTTTTCAGGCGCTGCAATTCGCGCTCGATATCGGCTCGCAGCGCATGGGCGTCGATCCTGCTGGCGCGCAACACGACCGCCACGTCACTCGCCAGTTCGTCGAGCAGCGCCAGCAGCAGATGTTCGAGGTCGACCTCGTAGTGACCGCGCGCGAGACAGTTGTTCGCCGCGAGCAAAGCCGCCTGACGGCAGGTGGGATTCAGTTTGGCGATCAGGGTATTGAGGGACGTGCTCATGTCGTGCGATCCGGGTCCGGGTTTTATCGTTATGGTCAGTGAATCACGTGCAGTTCGTAACGGGCGTCGGCGCGATCGCGCGCGGCCGGTTTCGTGCAGAGGAAAGCGTCCCAGCCGAGCCGCGCGCCCTGACTCAGCAAGCTCGGCCCGACCTCTTCGCGGCGCAGCACCAGCGACACTTCGTATTCGAGCGTCACGCCCGCCAGCAAGGTCAGCATGCGTTCGAGCGCCACCGCGCGGTCCGCGCCCGGCAGGAACGCTTCGTAGTCCGCCTTGTTCAGCGGACCGATCACGAGACGCGCCCGCATGTCGCGCTGCCAGACGCGTTCACCCGCGAGCGCGGTGGCGCCGAGTGTCGCGTTGACGCCGCCGAGCACGGTGAGCTGATCGCGCGGCACGTCGTACCATTTGCCGACGAACTGCTCGACGCGCACGCGCACCTTGAAGTACTCCGAGAGCGTGCGCTGCAAATAGGCCGCGGACACCGGCCGATGCCGCGCGGCGAGCGCATAGCCCGCGATGGCTTCGTCAAAGAGCGCGCCCTCGCCGCTTTGCAGACTCGTGCGCGTGTCATCGTCGGCCACGCCGGCGAGCGCCAGCAGCAGCGGCAGATAACGTTCGTCGCGATCGAGTTCGTAATGGAACGGCAGGCGGTACTTTTTCCACGCGGCATAGAACAGGGCCGTCGCGCGATTCGAAAACACGTCGAAGAACTCACGCGCGGCGCGGTCGCGCTTGATCTGTTCACGCGCGACGATCTGTTCCGTGTAGTGCAAAGGCAAAGCGCCCTGCCCGCCGAGCAAGCCGAAAAACGCCGGCGTAATATCGATTTTGTCGAGCGAGCCGTCTTCGAGCGCGGCACTGCGCTGTGGTTTGTCGGTGAGCGCCGCGCCGTCCGCGCCATAAGACTGCGCGCCGTGAATCTCGCTCGGCGGAAACGAAATCGACAGCGAATTGCGAAAGGCAATGCGCTGCGCGACGATATCGCCGGTGCGGCCCGTGCGGTCCGGATGTGCCGGCGCCTGTTGCGCGAACCACTTCTCGAGTATCCGCACCGCCTGAAAAAATTCGAAGCGATGCGGCTCGTCGAGAAGCTGCTCGACTACGCCAGGATCGATTCGCCGCTTCGCGGTTTGCATCGCAGAATCTCCTCGCCGGTGCGCTTCGACACCACGACCAGTTGCACAAAGCTGTTCAGATGCACATACAGCCCAAAGAAGGTATCGATCACGCGCACGAACGAGGCGAGACTCGTGCCGACGAAATGTTCTTCGTCGATCGTCAGGCGAATCTCGATGCCGCGCACGAACGTGGCGAACGGTTTGCCTGGTAGCCATTGCACCGCGGCGCGCTGCTCGATGCCGACCAGTCCGTCGATATGCCGCGCCGAGACCGCCGTGCGCCGCAAATCGTAGAGCACCAGCATTTCCTTGAGCGCCGCAAGGCCGCTATTCGCGAGCGAAACATGGTTGAGCGCGAGATGCGAGATCAGCCGCCAGTGCGAAGCGCGCCCGCGCTCGAACCGGACGCTCGGCGTGGGCCGTCGCAGCATTGAAATGCTGCCGGTGAGCGAGCCGCCTTCGAGAAACAGATCGCCGCCTTCCAGCCCGACCGCGAGACCGGACGGCAGATCGCGATTGGTGCAGGTCAGATCGAGACTCAGCGTGTCCGTCTGCGGCGCGGCGGGTTCGAAGTCGATATCGACGATCGAAATTTCGGTTTCGTAGCCGGGGCTCTTTTGCGCCACCCAGTCGTTGCGCCGCGCGAACCAGTAGTGACCCGCGCGTGCCGCCTCACCGTGATGCAGCGAATAGAACGGCCGGAATTCGATCACGGACTCGTCGTGCGCCTGCTGCCTGACGAGCTTCACCGAGTCGATCGAATAGACCTCGTAGGCGAAGGCGCGGCGCGCTTCTGCAATGACCGGATAGGAAATCGCCTGATGGCTGACGCGGATCGGCTCGCCGTGCTGTTCGAACAGATTGACCACCGGTGTACAGAACAACCGGAAGTGATGCGCGGACAACGAATCGAGCAGCCGCGCGACATGCGAATCGCTGCGCACGTCCTTGAGCACGATATGCAAGGTGAGACGCTGGCATCGACCGCTGGCGCGCGTCATCGCCGCCAGATCGAAATCGGCGAAATTGAATTTTTCCGGGAACGCGAAATACTCGGTCAATAGCCGATAGGCCGGGTGCGATTTGGCGGGATAGTCGATCAGCGCGTCGTCTTCGTCGAAACCGGCCTGCGTTACGGCAAGTTCGCGCAACGGCTTCCACACGCCGCGGCGGTCCGCTTCCACATAAGCGGCCATGCCGTTGACGAACAGGCAATCGGCCAGCGCCGCGATGAACGACTGCTCGCCGTGCAGATGCGCGCGCAACGTATCGACCTTCAACGCCGACAGATCGAGTTGCGCGGCGGTCGATTCGAACGTGATGGACACCACGGCCGTCGCATTGCCAGGCAGCACGGTCGCGCTCGGCGCCGTGGCTACCGACGTGTATTTCGCCTCGGAAATTCGCACCGGCGCGAGCGTGACGTCGTACGCGGTGCGAAAACGGCATTGCACGCCGCGAATGGGGCGCGACTTCAGTTCGGTGCCCCGCTCCACGCGGACCGGTTCGGTCAGGTGACTGAGCGCCGCCGACGTACCCAGTTGCGCAATCGAGCAGGAAGGAAACGGCCGCAGGTAGTGCGGGTAAAGCACTTCGAGCAGTGCTTCGGTGAATTCGGGGTAGTCGTCGTCGAGTTTCTTGTTGATGCGCGCACCGAGCAGCGCGAACGATTCGATCATCCGCTCCACGTGCGGATCTTCGCAATGCTCGCCGGACATGGCCAGACGTGCCGCGATTTTCGGGTAGCGTTCGGCGAAATCGCGCGAATAGCGCCGCAAAAATGACAGTTCGCGCTCGTAATACGGCAGCAATTCTTCCATCGATCTATCCCCGGACCTGACACCACGCCGCCTGATCGCTCGCCACCGTTGCGCGTGACGGCAGCGGCGAAGCGGTACTGAACTACGTTTGCTGCTAAAGCTTCGCGCGTGCGCGCGTGACCGAATACTGCAGCGTGGACGGCTGCAGCATGGCGTCGAAACTCACCGGCTCTTCCGCCGGATGCACCACCAGCAAGGCCTGAATCGCAAAATTCAGCGCATTGGTGGACTGCTCGTTCAGTTCGAGCGTGACCGCCACCTGCTGCAATCGCGGCTCGTGCCGCGCGATGGCCTGCTGGATCGACTTGCAGATGAACGTGCGGTCGTAGTGACTGGCGAGGCTCAGGCCCGCGAAGTCGTTCAGACCGTACGTGAGGACCGACCGCTGGCATTCGGGCAGCGCCGCCAGTTCGTGCTCGGTCAAGGCGATCCGGGTGTTCAGGATGGCCTCGACGTCGCGCGCGACGGTGCCTTTCAGCTCTTCCAGCGACAATTGCCGCATCGCCGGGGAAGCCGGCAGATGAGGTTCGTCGTCGAACAGCTTGTCGAGAAAGCTGGGTTCGAATCGTTTCATCAGCGTCCGAAGAACGGGCTCGATGCCAGGCGCACGCGACCGGCCTTCGCGCAATGACTGCGCGTTGCCGGCCGCGTGCGCGAAGGCATCAGACCGCGTAGGTCTTGTCGTTCTTCGTGAGGCTCCACGCGCCTTGCGCGTTGCCGCCCTGGTTGCCGCCGATTTTCTGCTGCGTGTACTTCCACTGCACGGCGGCATACTTCAGCGAGAACTGTTCGGTCGGCAGACCTTCGCCCACCACGCTCGGCGTTGCGCTGGAAATGATCACGTACTTGAGCTTCACTTCCAGGTACTTGATGCGATTGCCTTCGCCGTCGGAACGCATGAAGTCGATCGTGACTTCGTCGAACGTGGTGCCGCCCGACGCGTGTTGATAGATCAGCGGGCTCACCACGTCGATATCTTTGGTGAACAGCATGTCAGCGTGTTCGCAACGCTCGGACGTATGACCGCCCGCCGTGGAAGCCGTGGCCGAACGCGGTTGCGTGATCGAGTGGCTCCACGAATCGATTTCGATCCAGCCAGCGTGATCTTTATCGGCAGACTCGCCTTTGATCGCCGGATTGCCGAATTTTAAATAGATGTCCTTCATAACTCATCGACTCCCCAAAGAGGTGGTTATTAACAGCTAACCCGCGCGGCCAGCGCGGGCTTTTCTGACTAGTATCAGGAATTGGCCGGCTTAGGCAGATCGGCGACGAGCCGCAGAGAGATCGACAGTTCGTCCAGCTGGAAGTGCGGACGCAGGAAAGCGACCGAACGGTACGCACCCGGCTTGCCCGGAATCTCCGACACCTGGATGGACGCCTCACGCAGCGGAAACTGCGCTTTCTGCTCCTGAGTAGCGTTGTCGTCCAGCAGCACGTACTGCGAGATCCAGCGGTTCAGGAACACTTCGACGTTCTGCGCCGACGCGAAGCTGCCGATCTTGTCGCGCATCATCGCCTTCAGGTAGTGCGCCACGCGCGATACCGAGAAGATGTACTGCAGTTGCGCGGACAGCACGGCGTTCGCATTCGCGCTGTCGGTGCTGTATTTCTTGGGCTTCTGCACCGACTGCGCGGCGAAGAACGCGGCGTAGTCCGAGTTCTTGCAGTGCACGAGCGGAATGAAACCGAGGTCGCTGAGTTCTTTTTCGCGGCGGTCGGTGATGGCGATTTCGGTCGGGCATTTGAGCGCCACTTCGCCGTCGTCGGTCTTGAAGGTGTGCGTGGGCAGATCTTCGACCAGCCCACCGCCTTCCACGCCGCGAATCGCGGCGCACCAGCCGAAGTCGTCGAATGCGGCGGTCAGGCGGGCGGCAAAAGCCCAGGCCGCGTTACACCACAGGTACTTGCTGTGATCGGTGCCGTCCACGTCTTCGACGAAATTGAAGCCCTCCGCCGTGGCGCCGTCTTTCGGATTGAACGGCAGACGGCCCAGAAAACGCGGCAAGGTCAGGCCGACATAGCGCGAATCTTCCGCGTCGCGGAACGACTTCCACTTCGCGTATTCGACGGTGTCGAACACTTTGCCCAGATCGCGCGGCTTGCCGAGATCGGCGAAACTTTCGAGGCCCAGCAGTTCCGGCGAGGCCGACGCGATGAACGGCGCGTGCGCGGCCGCGGCCACGTGCGACATCTGTTCGATGAAGTACACGTCTTCGGGCTGACGCGTCACTTCGAAGTCACCGATGATCGTGCCGAACGGCGAGCCGCCGAACGTGCCGAACTCTTCTTCGTAGACCTTCTTGAAGAGCGCGCTCTGGTCGAATTCGATCGCGGTCTTGAAGTCGCGCACCAGGTCGCGCTTGGGCGCGTGCAGCGCCTTGATCTTGACCGTGGCGCCCGTATTGCTTTCCTTGCACAGGTAATCCAGACCGCGCCACGTGCTTTCCATGCGCTGGAATTCGGGTGCGTGCATCACCGCGCTAAGTTGCGCGGAGATCAGGCGGTCGAGTTCGGCCACGCGTGCGTCGATCGTGGCCGACAGGTTGTCGGACACCACCACCGTGCCGTCGAGCACCTGATGCACGAGTTCGCCGATCAGGTCTTTCGCGCGCGCATGTTCGGAATCGGACTTCGCCACGCGGCTCTTCTCGACGATCTCGTCGAGCAGCGTGGATTGCGTACCTTCTTGCGCGATGGCAAGGTGGGCTGCTGCCGTTTGCTGGTTCATCTCACACCCCGTGCTTATTCGCCCTGCTTGTCGTGATCCGGCGAGCCGCCGTGCTGGTCAGTGGCGCCCTGGTCTTTTGCCAGCGTTTGCAACTGCTGCGTGTTGTTGAGCACTTCGCTCAGCAGGTCTTCGAGCTTGTCGTTGCCGGCGAGCTTGTTGCGCAGATCCGCGAGCTTGGAACGCGCTTCGAGCAGACGCGCGAGCGGTTCGATCTGCGCGACCACTTCGTCCGGATTGAAGTCGGCCATCGACTTGAACCGCAGATCCACAGCGAACTTGCCGCCCGCCTCGCTCAACCGGTTCTCGACCTGAAACGCCGCGCGCGGCTCGATCGCCTTCATCACGTCGTCGAAGTTGTCGCGGTCGATGTTGACGAACTTGCGATCGCGCAGCTTCGGCTGTTCCACCTCGGACTGCCCCGCCAGATCGGCCACCACGCCGACCACGAACGGCAACTCCTTGACCTCGATCGCATCGCCGCGTTCGACTTCGTAAGTGAGTTGAACGCGCGGCGGCCGCACTTTTTGCAAGCGTTTCTGGATACTTTCTTTTTTCGCCATGGTCGGCTCCCGGTGCAGATGGATCAGGCGTGTGGATTACACGTTGGCTCAGCGCAGCGCACTGAACGGGTCGGACGCACCACCGCTTTGCGCGGCCTTGGCGGGCGCTGCGGGCGCAGGCGCGGCCGGTGCTGCGGGAGCGGCCGGGGCAGCGGCCGTTGGCGACGGCGCGGCCGGCGCGGCGGCCTCCGGTGCGTCGGCGGGCTTGGCCTTCGTGACGTGGCGAACCACGCGCTTTTTCTTGGGCGCGGGTTTGTCGCTCGGGTCGGGCGGGAACAAGGTGGCTTCGCCTAGCGTGTCGCGCAACTGTTTGGCCAGCGCCTGGGCGTCCGACTTCGCGTCGCCCGCGAGCGAGGCGTCCTGACGCAATTCGCCGAGCGATTGCGTGGCGACGCGCAAACCGGCGACCGCCAGCACGCTCTTCGCCTGACGGTCGGTCTGGTCGCGCTGCAGCGCTTCCTGCGCGGCCACGATAGCCTGACCGTAGTGACCCTGCGTGAACTGGATCTGCGCAATGCGCGACCACGGCTCTTCGCGCGTCGGATCGGTTTTGGAAAGCTGCTGATAAAGCGCGATTGCGCGATCCTGATCTCCGCCCTTGGCGACGGTATCGGCGTCCGCGAGTTGCTTATTAAAAGCCTCGGGCGTAGCCACTGTATTGTTACTCTGTGTCGCGCATCCGGCAATCACGCCGCACGCCAACACAACCCCAGATAGTTTAACTAACAGACGCTCATTCATCGTTTTTCACCGACGTGCGATTTTTTTAATTCGTGGAGAAACCGGAGTTTTGCTTTGCCTGAACTGCGCGGGTATAGTACAGGCCAATTTTCGATAATTCAACTTTCGTGTGAAGAAGCATTGCACGAAAAAAATGTATGCGGTTCATTTAAACGAAACATGTAGAAATTGTTTCCTGTTTTATTAGCGACAATCAGAAAAACGGAAAAACTTTCCATATGTGCCGTAAAGCATTGATCAGTAGCGGCAATGCAATGCGGTTTGCATTAAGCGGCAGCCTGTGGCGTTACGTTGCTAAAGCTTTAACGCGGGTTTGCTGCCTTGAATTCGTTATGGGCGTATTGACGGGGGACGGCGTCGAGCCGATCGGTGTATATGAACGGGCACATTATTCGTTATGCATCGCTATTGATTAGCGGTGCAGCTGTCTGCGCGGCTCTGGGCGGCTGCGCGGCCGCCGTGCCCATGCTGGGCGCGGCGGCCAACGCGGCTTTGCAGGCAACCGGGCTCGGCAAACCCGATCTGCCGGATGCGCAAAAGCCGCCGCTCAATGTCGGGCTCACCTTATATGCCGCGCCGAATCTGAATGCCGCCAATGACAAACGTCCATTGGCACTGGTGGTGCGGCTTTATGTGCTGAAAGACCCCACTTCATTCCAGCAGGCGCCATTCGATTCATTTACCGATCCGGCGAAGGAGAAAACCATACTCGGCGGGGATTTGCTGGGTGTGCGCGAAGTCACGCTGATCCCTGGTCAACGTTACGTTGTTACCGAAAAAGTCTCGCGTGAAGCGCAGGCATTCGGTATTGTCGCCCTATTCCGCGATCCGGCAATGCAACGCTGGAAATTTGCTTTCGATCCGGCGAAGTCGGAGAAATCCGGCATAATGATTGGCCTGCATAACTGTGCAATGACGGTGACCAACGGCACGGTGATCCCGCCCGAACAGGGATTGCCGGCGCAACCGCTGAATATGCTTTCCACGGTGAGTTGCGGCTAAAGATGCGCACCAGATACGATTTAACAATATTTAAAGAATTAACAATGCGGCGCCCTGAATCGTTTTATTCCGGGCATGCCACACGCTGAACGCATATAACAGGTTTGAGATGAGTTATTCCGCAAAAGTGCTCTGGGGGGAAGGCCTGTTTCTGAGGCCGCAGCATTTTCAGCGTCAGGACGCCTATCACGAGGCGCGCCTGTTCGAATCGATCCAGGCGATCCAGCCGTACAACTGGGGCGTGCGCTCGGTACGCATAGACCGCGATGCGCTCGGCAGCAACGTGCTGCGCGTGAGCGAGCTTTCGCTGGTGTTTCCCGACGGCGCACTCTATTCCGCGCCGCAGGCAGACGACCTGCCGCCGCCGGTCGCGCTCGATACGTTGCCCGACGGCGTCAACGAGTTCACGTTCTATCTCGCGCTGCATCCGCTGCGCGAAACCGGCGCGAATTACTCGCAGGAAAGCGACGCGAATTTCGCCTCGCGTTACGTGAGCGCGCAGACGCCGGTGGCCGACCATTTCACCGACGCCGCCGAAGCCGACATCACGTTCCTCAAAACCAGCGTCAAGCTCATCGCGCATAGCGAGCCGCGCGACCAGCTGCTGTCGGTGCCGCTCGTGCGCGTGCGCCGCACGGCCACCTCCGGTTTCGAACTCGACGACACCTTCGTGCCGCCCTGCCTCGCCATCGACGCTTCGGCAATCCTGCATCAGCGGCTGCGTCAACTGATCGACGCCCTGCAGGCCAAAGTCAACGCGCTCTATGGTTTTCACCGCGAGCCGACCAAGAACATCATCGAGTTCCGCTCGGGCGACATCGCCTCGTTCTGGCTGCTGCATACGGCAAGCGCCGCGTTCGCCGCGCTCGCGCATCTGTACCAGCATTCGGCCTTGCATCCGGAGCGGCTGTTCCAGGAATTGCTGCGCCTGGCCGGTCAGTTGATGACCTTTTCGAAGGGCTATGCGCTTTCCGATCTGCCGGCCTACCGGCACGACGATCCGGGTCCGGGTTTCGCGCGCCTCGACACGATCCTGCGCGATCTGCTCGAAACCGTCATCTCCACGCGCTACTTCGCGATCTCGCTCGAAGAAGTGCGGCCGTCGTTCCACGCGGGTCGTCTCGACTCCGGCAAGATCGACGACAAAACGCTGTTCTACATCGCCGTGTCGGCCGACATGCCCACGGCGGAACTGGTCGAAGCGGTGCCCGCGCGCTTCAAGGTCGGCGCGCCGGACGACGTCGACAAACTGGTGCTCTCGGCCATGCCGGGCGTGCGCCTCGTCTACACGCCGCAGGTGCCGCCCGCCATTCCGGTGCGACCCGGCGCGTGCTACTTCTCGTGCGAAGCGCGTGGCGCGCTGTACGAGCGCATGTTGCAGGCCCAGTCGGCCATGATTTACGCGCCGTCGGGCATCAACGATCTTCAACTCGAACTGATCGCCGTCACATCATGAGCTACGCGCCTTCCCTGTTTGGCGGCAGCACGCCTGCCGCAGCACCCGCACCGATGGTCGAGCCGAGCTATCAGGTCCGCTCGCTGCTCGATCTGCTGTACGACGGCTTTTTCATGCTGTTCCTGCTGAAGAACGGCCGCGAGCCCGGCGACGCGCAGGAATTCAGTCAGCGTATCCAGCAGTTTCTCGGCGACTTCGAACGCGGCGCGAAAAAGCTGAATGCGTCGGCGGAAGACGTGTACGCGTCCAAGTTTGCGTTCTGCGCGGCCATCGACGAATCGGTGTTGTCGTCCACGTTCCGGATACGCGGCGAATGGGAGCGCCGTCCGCTGCAACTAGTGCTGTTCGGCGAACAGCTGGCGGGCGAAAAGTTCTTTCAGTATCTGGAGGAATGCCGTGCGCAGGGCGCGGCGCGCCTGCAGTCGCTGGAGGTGTTTCACATGTGCCTGCTGCTCGGTTTTCAGGGCAAGTATCTGCTCGAAGGACCGGAAAAGCTCGCGTATCTCACGGCTCGTATCGGCGACGAAATCGCGCATCTGAAAGGCAAACGGGCACCGTTCGCGCCGCACTGGCCGCTGCCCGATCAGGTCGCGCACCGTCTGAAACGCGAGGTGCCGCTGTGGTCGATCGGCGCAGTGTTCGCGCTGGTTGGACTGCTGGCCTTCCTCGGGCTGAACACGTATCTGCGCGATCAAACCTTGCGCACGCTCGCGCCGTATTCGCAGGTGGTCAAACTCGGCCCGCAATCCGCCACGTTGACCATCTCGTTGCCGTAATCGCGCCCAGCTTCGGCGCAGAGAAAAACGCCGCGCGAAAACGCCGCGCGACGCAGAGCAACCAGTTGCAAAAAGTAAAAAAGCCCGCGAAAACGCGGGCTTTTTTCATGGCGAAGCGGCTTGTCGACGCCCGCGGATCACTGCGACTCTTCGGCCCACACCGCGTTTTCACGCGCCATCAGTGCCGTGGATGCCGCCGGTCCGAACGTGCCCGCGGAATAGCCGCGCGGCTTGTCGCCCGACTTGGCCCAGCCTTCCAGAATCGGCTCGGCCCACGCCCACGCCGCTTCGAGTTCGTCGCGGCGCATGAAGTGCGTGAGGCGTCCGCGAATCACGTCGATCAGCAGACGCTCGTAAGCTTCCGCGCGACGCTCCGTGAAGGCCTGCTGCAGGTCGAGGTTCAGATTCACCGGCAACATGTGCATGCCGCTGCCCGGTTCCTTGGCGAGCACCTGCAACTGGATCGACTCTTCCGGCTGCAACTGGATCACGAGACGGTTGCCGTAATTGCGTCCACCGCTCGGAATGATCGAGAACGGCAGATCGGAAAACTCGATCACGATCTCCGACACTTTCTTCTGCATGCGCTTGCCGGTGCGCAGGAAGAACGGCACGTGCGCCCAGCGCCAGTTGTTGATATGCGCGCGCAGTGCGACGAAGGTTTCCGCGCGGCTGTTGGCCGGCACGTTCTCTTCTTCGAGGTAGCCCTTGACGGCCTCGCCGCTCACCGCGCCTGCCGTGTACTGACCGCGCACGGTGTCGCGCACGATATCTTCGGGTGTCATGGGACGCAGCGAGCGCAGCACCTTCAGCTTTTCATCGCGCACCGCATCCGGATCGAGCGAAACCGGCGGTTCCATGGCGACGATGCACAGCAGTTGCAGCAGGTGGTTCTGCACCATGTCGCGCAAGGCGCCAGTCTTGTCGTAGAAACCCGCGCGCGTGCCCACGCCGACGGTTTCCGCGACCGTGATCTGCACGCTCTTGATGTACGGAGCCTGCCACAGCGGTCCGAAAATCGGATTGCCGAAGCGCAGCACCATCAGGTTCTGCACCGTTTCCTTGCCGAGGTAGTGGTCGATGCGGTAGATCTGCGCTTCGCTGAAATGCTTGCCGACCTGCGTGTTGATTTCCTGCGCGGAAGCCAGATCGTGACCGAGCGGCTTTTCCAGCACGACACGCGAATTGCCGTCCACCAGACCGGCGGCCGAGAGGTTCTCGCAGATGTTGGTGAACAGGTCCGGCGAGGTCGCCAGATAGAACACGCGGCGCACGTCGGGGCGCGAGACTTCCTTCAGACGCTGATAGTCTTCCACCGAGTCGACGTCCATCCGCACGTACTCGAACAGCGCAAGGAATTTGTCCCAGGCGGCGGCGTCGAACGCCTTCTTTTCGATGAAGGGCTTGGCCTTCAACTCCATGAATTCGTTGATGTACTCCTCACGCGACCACGGCTTGCGGCCAATCGTGAGAATGCGGGTGTCCGGCGGCAGATTGCAGTGCAGATGCGCCATGTAAAGCGCCGGCAGCAATTTGCGGAACGACAGGTCGCCGGTGCCGCCGAAAATGATCATGTCGAGCGGCAGGTCGGGAGTGGCAGATGCGTGTTGGGTCGTCATAGCGCGGTCGCAGCGTCGTGATGAACAGGCGGAGAGCCTGGGGCGGAAGCCAGTATCGGTGCCGGATGAACGGCACTTTTTTCTGGCAAACGCCTATGGTGCAACGTTTTGAGATTGTTTGCACGGCAACATGTGCCTCAGGTTGGCGCAATATGCCAACCCGGCCCGCGCGCGGCCCTTGCCGCCGCGCTCCCGCGGGCCATTCCGGCCGTCTGACGGCACGGGCGAAATCAGCCGGCCGACAACGCTTCCCGCGCGACGCGGCACGCTGCGAGATCCCATGCGGCGCAACCGACGCTTTTGAACACCACCGGCTGGCCGTCAGGCAACGCGGCCGTCTGTTTTAGCACCGCGGCAATGCCGCGAACCTGCGACCAGTCCACGCCGGCCTGAATGAAGTCGCCGGCTTCGTGCTTCGCGCCCGCTTCGTCGTCGACGAAAAGCGCACTGCCCGCGAGCGTCTGCGTGCCGATTTCGACCATGTGCGGCGTGAACGCGCCGACGCCGATGACGAGGCGTCCGGCCCGCGCAGGCTCGTCGTAGACCGCCTGCCGGCTGGTGGTGAGCGCGATCACCACGTCGACCGCGTCGGGCACGCTCGCGGCCTCAGCCATCAGCGGACGCAAGCCGGCCAGCTTGCCGCGATGCGCGGCGCAGAACGCTTCCGCCCGCGCGGGCGTGCGCCCCTTCACCCAGACGCGCGCCTCGGGATACAACTCGCCGATCGCTTCCAGATGATTGGCGGCCTGTGTTCCGGTGCCGATCAGCAGGAATTCGCGCGGCGCGGCGCCGGCGAACGTGCTGAAAGTGCTGACGCCCAACATCGACATCGCCGCCGTGCGGCGTCCCGTGACCGTCGGTCCGTCGAGGATGAACAGCGTCTCGCCCGTGTCGGCGTCGAACGCCATGACCTGACCGTGGATCGTCGGCAGATCGCGCGCGCCGTTGCTCGCGCACACGTTGACCAGCTTGTGGATCGCCAGATCGGGCGCGGTGGCCGGCATCGACAGCATGATGCCGCCTGCGTTGAGCGGCACGACAAGTCGTTCGGGACTGACGATGCGCTGCTCCGCGTAGTCGACGCTCGCGCGTCGCAGCGCGTCGACCAGCGTTGCGTACGGAATCAGACGCGCGGTGGCGGCGGCGTCGAAAACAGGCGTGGTCGGGCGGACGGTGGGCGGCGTCGTAAGCGGGGTCGTAAGCGGCGTCATAGGCGTTTCGTTCAACTCCTGGCGAGGTTTATCGTTGATGAGTCACGCACGGCGGGTCTGCGGATTCCTGCCGAACCTCGGCAGATTCTTCAGACCCGATGACGCAAGCGTGCCACAACTGCGCCTTGCGTCAAAACAGGCGCACCGCCAACTGTCGATAAACCCTGCACTGGGCAAGTCAGCCGCGCGACGCCCCGCCGCTCATTGCGAATTGCTTTTCGCGTCGCCCTTCTTGCCGTCCTTGAACATCGCGCGGCAGCCCGGACTCAACTCGTCCATGTGCTGCTTCATGCACGCCTTGATTTTTTCCTTGTTCGGAATCTCCGCGGAACAGAAATGCATCGCGTCGCCGCGGCAGGCGTGCGCCTGTTCGTCCTCGGTGGCCGCGTTCGCCGAGCTGAACGAATTGAGCGCGCCGAGCGTGATGACGCTGGCGGCAAGCAGGAAGTATGTCTGTTTCATGTTCGATTCCCGTATCGCTAAGGTCGGTATGACAGCACAGCACCCAGCAGAAAACGGGCCCGATCAGCGCGTCGGCCTTCACCGGCGCGCGGCCCGTCAGCGCGCCGTCCGCGTAAGGACCATGCCGCGTCCCGCGTAAAAGCGCGCCATGGTGGCGAGCGGCAGATACGCATCCGCCTGATGCGGCGCGATACCCGACGGATTGTGAAACCATACGCCTTCCCGATCGCGCCCGTGCAGCAGCACCAGATGACCGCCACGGCGCTCGTTGGGACGATCCGGATAGCGGATCTCCGGACTCACCGAGGCGATGACGAACGTGTCGTGGTCGATACGCGTCGCGAGTTCTTCAAGCGTCGCCTGCGGCAGAACGTCGACGTCGATACCGAAGGCCGCGCCGACCCACTGCGCGAACGGCCGATAAATCAGGCCGTCGACGCCGCCGTCCTCGCGCAGCCGGTAGACACCGTGCTGCAACGCTTCGTCGAGCAAGGCCGCGCGCGACGCGTGAGCGATGCGCCAGTAGTCCAGCACGGACTCGAGGCAAGTGAGTCCGCACAGGCGTTTGGCCCAGAAGCGATAGCGCTCGGGATCGGTAAAGCCGCTGCGCTGCCACGCGGGATCGTCGCACGGATCGCGCCGCTCCTCGACGATCGGGCGCACCCAGTCGGGACTGCCCCATTGCGTGTAGTACGGCACGTCGGCGTGGCGCAAGATCGGTTCGCTCATGGATTGCGTGAAAGCTGACTCGGGACGGGAAGCTGCGCGCATGCGTCAGAGCATGCTGCGCGGCCGCTGCATCGTGCCGTCGAAGAAACGCTGCAGCCGGAACGCGGAGAGATCGAGCGACGGTGTGCCGCCATCGTTCAGCTCGGCGAGCAGCTTGCCGACGATCGGTCCCATCGCGAAACCGTGGCCGCAAAAGCCGGTGGCGATGGTCAGACCGCTGACCTGTGCCGGCGCGTCGATCACCGGAATGCCGTCGGGCAACACGTCGATCAGACCGGCCCACGATTCGACCACCTGCGCATCCTTCAACGCGGGAAAGAGCGCGCGCAGCTTCTTCAACGCGCGCGGCGCGTGGCTTACGTTTGGCTGCGGATGCGGGTCGCGCGGATGCAGCACGCGCTCCGCCTGCGACACGCCGCCCGGCAGACGCGCACGCAGATCGCCCAGACAGGCGCCGTTCAGATGAAAGCTGAACTTCTCGCGCTGCGCCCACAATTCCGGCAGAAACCATTTGAGTGCGCGGAAATGACCGAGCGTCATGTCGACGTCGACCTGCATGTCGTCGGCGAGATTGATCGTGCCGTTGGCGCGTTGCCGCACGCCGAGGCCGTGTCCCCAGAAGGTCGAGGCCGTGATGCGCGGCAGCGCGTTGGTGCGCATGCAGGTGCCGCGTACCGCCTGTTGCGGCAACTCCAGCCCGAGCGTTTTCAGCAAACGCCAGCTGCTTGCGCCGGCCGCGCAAATGAAGCGCGACGTGCGAATGCTGCCGCGCTCGGTGACGACGCCGGCAATCGCACCGCCCGCCCGCTCCACGCCCACCACGCCGCAGCCTTCGAAAAACAGCGCGCCGGCTTCCGCTGCCCGCGCAGCAAACGCGGCGGCGGCGCGACGAGGTTCGGCCTGACCGTCGCTCGGCGTGTAGAGGCCGCCGAGCGCCGGACCTTGCATGCCGGTCACCACGGTGTCGATCTGCCGGCGATCGAGCGTGCGCGTGTCGAGCCCGTGCTGGCGCGCGACGTCCATCCATTGCTGGAACGACGCCCAGTCTTCTTCTTTGGACGCCACGTAAAGGCAGCCGCCCTGGCGCCATTCCAGATCGAAGTTCAGCTCGCGCTCCAGCTCTTTCCACAGGCCGATGCCCGCCATCATCAGCGGCACTTCGGCGGCCTCGCGCCCCTGCTGACGCACGAAACCCCAGGCGCGCGACGACTGCTGGCCGGCGATGCGCGACTTGTCGAGCACGACCACCGAGAGACCGCGGCGGGCGAGATAGTAGGCCGCCGCGCAGCCCATGATGCCGGCGCCGGCAATCACGACATCGGCGTGGCGGGGGAAGACCTGATCGGCGGAGGTGAAGCTTGCGTGCAGCGGGTAAGTCGTGGTCATCGGCTCTTTGGACGGACGGGTTTTAAGCGTGGCCGTCATCTTCGCAGGCGGGCCGGCGCACCGCAATGCTGGGCCGGTGGAAGGTGTGGCGCGGCGAGTTTCAGTACAAATATTCGTTACACGAATATTTGGCGTTTATTCGCCAGACAGATATTTGGCTTTTATTCGTCTCACGCATATTTGACAAATATTCGCCACACGAATAAAGTGATTTTATTCGTCTCACGGATATTTATCATGCTCCACCTCGTCGCGACACCAGACCAGATGGCTCAACTCCTGACGGCCGGGCGGCGCCAGGCGGGCTTCACCCAGGCGGAAGCCGCCGCGCGCCTCGGGATCAGCCAAAGCCGCATCTCGGCGCTCGAGACCGACGCCTCTGCGCTCACGCTCGCGCAACTACTCGCGCTCTGCGGCATATACAGGCTGCAATTGCACGTGCTCGACAAACATCAGCCGGTCGCCGCGCCGCCGGCACCTTCAGTCGAGTGGTGAGCATGGGCCGACTTACTCACTCGCGGGCGTTGTCGGTATGGGCCAACGGCGAACGCATCGGCGTCTGGCGCACACCCACGCGCGGGCCAATGGAATTCTCGTACGATCCCGCGTGGCTTGGCTCGCCGGCCGCTCGTCCGCTCTCGCTCTCGCTGCCGTTCACGCCGAGCAACATGGCGCACAAAGGGTCGCGGGTGCTCAATTATTTCGACAACCTGTTGCCGGACAGCGAAGCAATCAGAAAACGCATTGCCCAGCGCTATCGAACGGACACGCTCGAGGCGTTCGACCTTCTGCAAGCCATCGGTCGCGATTGCGTCGGCGCCGTGCAACTCCTCGCGGAAGACGAGACGCCCGATGGCGTAGACCGGATCGACGGTACGCCTGTGTCAGAGAGCGAGATCGAAGCCATGCTGGCGCGCACAGCGGGCTCGTCGGCGCTCGGGGCGCGCGATCAGACGGACCTCGATGCGGACAACTTCCGCATTTCGCTCGCCGGCGCGCAGGAGAAAACCGCGCTCCTGTGGCACGACGGCAAGTGGCATCGGCCGCACGGCGCCACGCCCACCACGCACATCCTCAAGTTGCCACTCGGGCTGGTCGGCAACCGGCTGGCCGACCTCAGCACGTCGGTCGAAAACGAATGGCTGTGTCTGCGAATTCTGCGCGCTTATGGGCTGCCGGTCGCCGAGTCCGAAATGCTCACGTTCGGCAAGGCACGCGTGTTGAGCGTAGCGCGCTTCGACCGGCAATTGCATTCGAGCGGGCAATGGTGGCTGCGCCTGCCGCAGGAAGACTTTTGCCAGGTCTACGGCGTGCCCTCGCATCGCAAATACGAAAACGAAGGCGGCCCGGGTGTGGTCGATCTCGCGCGGATTCTTCAGCAGTCGGTGGCGGCGCGTGAAGACATCGAAACGCTGCTGGCGAGCCAGATCCTGTTCTGGATGCTCGCGGCACCCGACGGCCACGCCAAAAACTTCAGCATTCGCCTGCTCGCCGGTGGTCAGTACCGCCTTACGCCGCTGTACGACGTGATGTCGATCTGGCCGGTGGAAGGCAACGGCCCGAACCAGTGGTCGTGGTTCAAGGCGAAGCTGGCCATGGGCATGTGGTCGCGCAGCAAACACGATGCGTTCCGCGACGTCCAGCGTCGCCACTTCAACGCGATGGCGCTCAAGTGCTCCCACGGCGCGGACGCCGAACCGCTGATCCAGCGGCTCATCGAGCGCACGCCGTCGGTCATTGCGCAGGTCTCGTCCGAACTGCCCGAGCGCTTTCCCGCCAGGGTGGCCGAGCGGATTTTCGCAGGACTGCAAAGCTCGGCGGCCAGGCTCGAGAAGATGCCGCCGCTGTGAGCACCACCTCGCCCCCGCCCCGCCCGAAAAGGCGGCGCGAATGGCGGCAATGCACGAGTCAAAGAGTATCGGCTGCCTCAGCCCGCCTGATATATTTCTTACAGCTAACTGGGAATTAATCGGTAAAATAGACCCGATGCAAAATGCATACAAATTGTGCGACAAAGGTTGATTCACCGCTTCGATAGCCTGCATTTTCCTTGCACCGGCGGGCTTGGAAGCGGTCACATAAAAATACAGACCGCGATAGGTTTTACGGTACATTGGCTGTCCCCCGCAGCCGCCGTCCGTGCCCGGCGGACGGGCGCGGCGGCGTTGCCGCACACCGTATCGCGGCCCCACCAGCATCTTCAAGAGGCGGATTTTCACGCAGTATGGCGAACGAAACGAACTCACCCGACTCCATCGCAGTCGCCGAGCGCGTGCGCGAGTTGATGAGCCGGCACGGCATCGGCAAACGCCAGCAAACCACCGAGCTGTGCCGCATCCTCGACCTCAGTTTTTCGCAGGGGCACCGCAAGCTGCGCGGCAATAGTCCCTGGACTCTCTCGCAGATCAAAAAGGTTGCCGAAGTGTTCGGCGAGCCGGCCGCGCAGCTGTTCGGCGCGCAGTCGCTCGATCCGGGCATGGTCGGCGCGATCGCCCAGGAAGCCGTGTTCAGCGTCGGCGCGCTCGAGTTGCCCTGCACGGCCTGGGTCGGCGCGGCGCTCGAACCGGGCAGCCGTCCGGAATTCGTGGCGTATTCGAAACTCGGCCAATGGCGCGTGGCGCGTCACGACGGCGCGCTGTATCAGAGCGCTTACGAAGTCCATAAGATCGAAATTTATCCGCGTCGCCCCGAAACCGACAAACCGACCATTGCGGTGGTCGACGACGATCAGGCCTCGGCCGACAACCTGCGCGACTATCTGGAGCGCAGCGGTTTTGCCGCGGTGGCGATCTACGGCCTCGCGGCCTTCGCGGAGCAGTTGCAAAGCCAGGTGTTCGACGGCGTGGTGATCGACTGGCTATTCGGCTCGCAAACCTCGGCGGCGGCGATCCGCGCGGTGCGCGCGTCGGAGAATCCGGATGCGCCGATTTTCGTGCTCACCGGCGAGTTGCTCACCGGCAAGGCCAGCGAGTCGGAAATCAGCCAGGTGATCCGCAATTACGACGTCGCGTGCTACGAAAAGCCCGCGCGCATGGCGATTCTGGTCGCCGATCTGTCCAAACGGCTGAACCGGCCGTAAGCGCCAACCCTGCCGAGCCTGCCGAGCCTGCATTGAGCAAGCCGGCAAAATCTTCAGGCTGCATGAAAAGGTGCGTGCTCGGTCCGATGCCCACCGTTTCTGCACTTCGCCTGATCCGGCATGGCGCGTCACGCCATGTGCCGCGAAGCCAGCGCGCGCTGCAGCGCATGGCGCAAGTCCTCGTAATGCACCGGCTTCAGAAGCGCCTCGAAGAACGGCGGTGCGCGATCCTCTTCTCCGGCTCCGGCCATTCCCTCCGCGCCCGCCTCGGGCGCATAAGCGCTGACCACGATCACCGGCACACCTGCCGATGGACCGCGACGCGCGGCGAAGTCCGCGAGAAACGCGTAGCCGTCGCGCTCGGGCATGTGCAGATCGAGCAGCACCACGTCGCAACGCCGCGTGTCGAGCCAGGCGAGCGCGTCGTCGGCGTTGGAGACTGCGTGCGCATCGAACTCCATGTGCGCGACCATTTCGCCGAGCGACTCGCGCATCAGCGGATTGTCGTCGACGATCAGCACGCTGGGGCGCACGTCACCCGCGCCGGCCCGCACCGCGACATCCGGCGTCGCCGCGACCGCGACGGCGGCCACCGGAATGGTCACCGTAAACGTGGTGCCCTCGCCCACCTTGCTCGCGACGTCGACCGTGCCGCCGAACAGCTTGACGAGTCCCTGCACGATGGCGAGGCCCATGCCCGCGCCCTCAAAGCGTCGCGTGCGCGACGAATCCAGTTGCGTGAACTCCTGGAAGATCAGCGGAATCTGTCCGCGCGGCACACCGGGCCCGGTATCGCTGACGACGAACACCAGCAGCGCCGGCTCCTGCCGCAACGCCACCCGCACGGTGCCGGTTTCGGTGTAGCGGATCGCGTTGGTCACGAGGTTATTGACGATCTGGCGGATGCGATGCGGGTCCGACTCGACCGGACCGCTCACGCCGCTGACCTCGCTCTCCAGTGCCAGGCCGCGCGCCGCCGCCGACATGGCGTGTTCGTCCACGATCGAGGCGAGCAGATCGCGCGGCTCGAACTGTTCGTGGCGCAATTCGAGCTTGCCGGCGCCAAGGCGCGCGTAGTCGGTGAGGTCCTTCATTTGCGCTTCGAGATGCCGCGCGGCGGTGTCGAGCCGCTGGATCACCTTGCGGTCGGCCTCGGACTGAAAGTTGAAACCCAGCAGTTCGATCGACGACACGATGGCGTGCAATGGCGTGCGCAATTCGTGGCTGATCATGCCGAGAAACGCGTCCTTGGCGAGACTTGCCTCGCGCGCCGCGCGGCTCGCCTGATGCTCGGCTTCCAGCGCGGCGTGCTGCTGACGCATCAGACGCGTGCGGCGCCGGCCGTTGAACACCAGCAGCGTGGTCGCGGCCGCGGACAGTAGCAGCAGCATCAGACCACCGGCGAACAGCATGCGGCGCTTATCGATGAAGTCGCGGTTCATGGCTTCGCGATCGGCCACGTCGGTCAGGCGGCGGCTCAGCGCCAGATCGTTGACCTCGTTCCAGTGCTGGCGCAATTGCGCGACGATCTGCGCGGCGCGGCGCGGATTGGCCGGCAAGGCGCCGACTTCGGGCTCCACGTCGCCGAGCAGATGATTCAGCGTATCGATCTCGTCGATCTGGCGTTGCAGCAGTGCGATCTGCGTGGTCAGGCGGCGCGTCGAACCGGCCATGACGTTCAGCTTCGATTGCAGCAACTGGAAACGCAAGGTGAGACGCGGGTAGTCGTCGTCCACACCGGACTGATACAGCAGCAGCTGGTTCTCGAAACGCGCGTAGGCAATCTGCAACTGCGCGGCGTCCCAGTAAAAGCCGTCGTAGGTGCCGGTCAACTCGCCGGTCGCACGTGGATTGAGCAGGTTGGCGTAGAGCAGATAGCCGATCGCCCCGACCGGCGCGGCGAGCGCCGTCAGCCAGATCAGCACGTACAACGCGCGACGCCACGGATGGCGCGCTATTTGACGATGAGGGCCTTGATCTGCCATACGAATTTCGAATCGCTCGACGCGCCGCTGAGTTCGTCAGGGAACGCGTCGCGCGGATAGATGAGAAACAGCGGCCCGAAGTCGCTGATCTTCAGGCGCCGGCCGTTCATGCTGTAGGCCACGATCACGCCATAGCGATCGCAGTCGGAGACGGGCACGGTATAGGTGTAATCGTCGAGCGTATGGATCTCGACCTCGTTGCCGCGCGCGCCGACAGTCTTCAGGATATCCGCCAGCAACGGTCCTGTGAAGGTGGAGCGCGGCGTCCAGGTGGTCGAGGTGGTAATCGAATGCGTGGGCAACGCGAGCAGCTGCGCCTCGTTGAAATGGTAGACGGTGTGCGCGGCGTCCGTGGTCTTGCCGATCTTGCCTTTCACATCGAGCGTCAACGCCGGCTGTGACTGCGCTTGCGGTTGCATCTGGGTCTGGCTTTGCGCACGCGCGCTCGTGGCGCCCAGTGCTGCGAGCGCCGTCAGCGCCACAAATGCGAGCAGCAGGCTCATCGCCCGGCTTGCGTTCCTGAAGACGTGCGCGAGCTTTTGCTCGATCCCTGTTGCGCGCGCATTGCACGCGTCGATGTTGCTGGTCTCGTCGATCATCGGCTTTCTTATTCCATCATCGGTTTTCTGCGGACGGCATCACACGGCATGCTCACGCGTCATTGCCGCCGTTCCTGCTTTATGTACGCCTCACGCGCGCGTCGCCCCGGCGCGCGCGATCCTTGAACCGCATGCATAATATCGCCAAAAATCTTTGTCTCAAAAACGGAGGGTCGGCGCCGCATCACGCCGGGCGCCGCTCTGCATCATCGGAACAAGCGCGGAACAGCCCCGCGAACGTCCTCTCACGCAAGCAACGCGACGTCACACGAGTCATGAACAAGCCGGTTTTGCCCCTGACTTACGAACAGCTGGACCACTGGATCGAATCGCTGCAACCCACCTTGCTGGCGCAACGCTTCACGATGTCGATCGGCATTCTGCGCGGCGGCGCGCCGCTGGCCCTGATGGTCTCGCACGCCATCGGCGCGCCGGTCGCGTTTCTGCGCTACGACCGGCAAAGCCGCGCCGTCACGTGGGACTCGACGCTGCCGGTGCCGCCGGCGGGTTCGACCGTGCTGCTGTGCGAGGACATCGCGGGGCGCGGCCACACGCTCACCGACTGCATCACATTTCTGCGCGAACGCGGCCTCGACGTGAAAACGCTGACCGGCGCGGTCGACGACCTGAGCCGCACGCAACCCGATTACGCCATCGACGCGCGCGGCTACTTCGCGCTCTTTCCATGGGAACGCCAGGCGCATACGCAAGGCTATCGTGACGACTGGGCACGCGTCGAAACAGGCGACGCGTCCGCGATGGCCGACGATCACGAATACGCGACCTACGCGATCGACCTCGACGGCATTCTGCTGCCCGACGTGCCGCTTGCCCGTTACGACGAAGATCTCGCCGCGGCGCTCGCCGAGCGCGATGCGCTGCTGCCGTTCGAGGTGCTGCCGGACATCGATTTGAAAAAGGTTCGCACGATCATCACGGGCCGGCCCGAAGCGGACCGTGCGCGCACACGGAACTGGCTCGAACGTCACGGCTTCGGCCATCTGCAACTGGTGATGCGCGCACCCGACACGCACGACGAGAGCACCGCCGACGCCGCCGCGCACAAGGCCGACGCCGCGTTGCGAGGCGGCGTCACGCATTTCGTGGAAAGCGATCCGGTGCAGGCCTTGCTGATCGCGCAACATGCGCCGTTGCTGCGCGTGATCTGGTGGGACGCCCGCACGCAAACGGGGCGGCTGGTGAGCGCGCGAGCGTGGGCGTGAGGTAATCGGCTAAAGCACGGCGCCCTGATCCGGCACACACCACCCGAAACGCGACGTCAGGCCATTTTTGCTTCCCGGCTTTCCTTCGCTTCGCCGTCACGCAGATGCAGATGCCGCGCCGCGCGCTGCGACGCCACGACGATCAGCTTCATCGTGGCACGCGTTGCGCCGACGAACAGCTTGCGCGCAATACGTTCGTCGAAGGTATCGAAATCGACTTCCGTCAGGATCACGCACGGCGCGGCCTGCCCCTTGAAGCGATAAATCGACTCGAACAGCACGTCGCCTTCGCGATATTCCGGGTTGCCGAACAGATCGTATTTGCCCGTGAAACTGCGCAGCCGATGCGGGCCGAGATGTTCCTGCGTGGTCATCGCCGAGCCCTCGCGGCCGCGGAACGAGAGCACGACGATATCCTGCTTGCGAAAGCCGAGCGACAACGCCTGCGTGATGGCGCGCTTGGTCGCGTCGATGCTGCTTTGCGCGGCGTTCGCTTCGTCGTAGACGGATAGCGCGATGGCGGAGCCGTCGAACGGACTGCCCGAAGCGAGCGACGCCGCCACCGGCACCGCGCCGCCCACCACGTCGCGCACATAATCGAGAATGTCGCGCGGACTGCGGTAGTTGGTGGTTTCTTTCAGCGTGGTCCAGCCGGTCAGCGAGACCGGTTCGCGCATATACAGGTTCTGCAGCGGATCTTCCAGCCACCACCACGCGCCGCCGGGCCGCACGAGGCGCTCCAGCGCGGCAACCCACGGCTGCTGGAAGTCCTGGCCTTCGTCGACGATCAGGACGTCGAATTGCCAGCGCGCGTCGATCGGTGTTTCGGCGAAGTTCTTTTCTAGCTGTTCGAACACGCCGCCAGCCTGAAAGTCCGGCTCACGGCCCGCGTCGCGTGCAATCCAGTCGCACAGCTGATGGTAATTCGCGACCTTCGCTTCGGGCGGCGCAACGCGTGCGATGTGATCGGCCAATGGCCGGTTGAAGCACACGTACAGCGGACGCTGCCCGCGCGCCACCGCGTCTTTCATGACCTGCACCGCCAGTTGCGTCTTGCCCGAGCCCGCGGTGCCGATCACGCGCAAGCGGAACGGCGAAAATTCGAGCCGCCGCGCCCACGTGGCAAGACCACCCGCCAGCCGCGTGACGAGCGTGCCGGCCTGACCGACCAGCGCGCTGGCGTCGGGCGTGAGCGAGAGTTCGTCGGCGAGAAAATGGTGGATCTTCGACGCGCTCGCGAGACGCGGTTCGTCGGCGGGCAAGGCTTCGCGGATGATCTCCGCCAGACGTCCCCGGCGCGTGGCGTCGACGATGCGCGCGGGATTCACGCCGGCAATGGCCGCGTCCTTGACGATATGGTCCGGGCAATACAGCAGTTCTTCGATGCAATACGTGCCGGCGCCGAAAGCGGCCGTGAAGCGCCGGTGCAAACCTTCGACCGTGTGCGCGAGCGCAATGGCCACATTGCGCTCCGTTTGCAGATAGACCTTGACGAGGCCTTTCGGCGTTTCGCGCAGAAAGCCGGTTTTCTGCTCGACGATCATCAGGCGCCCCGCCGGACTCACCACCACGAAATCGGCCTCGCCGAACACCGAGAAACTCTGGTTCAGGCGCGTCCAGTGCACACCGTGATAGACGGTGTAATCGTCGGGAAGCGTTGTTTCGAGCAGGGCGAGCGTTTCGCGTTCGCGTGCCGCCGCGCCGGTGGCGGCGAGGCTCTTCCAGTCGTCGGGGACAATGCGGGCCATGCGGTGCCTCGTCGTATTCGGGTGCGCACATTGTACGCAACGCGCGTGTCACGGCGGCGCGCGGGTTCGCCTCGCCGCAGCGCCGTTTTACACGCCTGCGATCCGCCCGCCCGCCACCGGCGCCGCGCAATTTCTCGCGCATGCGTGTATCGTTACTGGCTGAACGCCGCGCGCTGGGCGCGGCTTGCCAACGAAACAGAAAGGGATTTACCGGATGATTACGATCTGGGGACGCGCCAACTCGGTCAACGTTCAAAAGGTCTTGTGGTGCTGCGACGAGCTGGTGCTGCCGTACGACCGCATCGATGCCGGCCTGCATTTCGGGCGCAACAACGAGCCCGACTATCTCGCCATGAATCCGACGGGCAAGATCCCGACCCTGGTGGACGACGGCTTCGTGCTGTGGGAGTCCAACTCGATCCTGCGCTATCTGGTGCTGCAATACGGTGAAGCGAGCCCGCTCTACCCGCCGGAACCGAAACTGCGCGCGAGCATCGACCGCTGGCTCGACTGGACGCTGTCCACATTGCAGCCCGCCGAACGTCCCGTGTTCTGGACCCTCGTGCGCACGCCGGCCGCCGAACGCGACATGACGAAACTCGCGAAAGATTTCGACGCCGTTACCGCGCTGTGGCGCCTGGTCGACAATCACCTGCAAGGCCGCTTCTTCCTGGAAAGCGACAAGTTCACGCTCGCCGACATCGTGATCGGCGCCTACGCCAAACGCTGGTTCGGCCTGGAAGGCGTGGAGCGTCCGCCGCTGCCGAATCTGGAGCGCTGGTATTCGCGCATCGCCACGCGCTCAGGCTTCAAGAAGTACATTGACTTCCCGCTCACCTGAGCCTGCGTCACATGCTGGGTCACATCCTTCGTCATACGCCAATAGCCACTTTCACATGACCATCACGCTTTACGCATGGGGCACGCCGAACGGGCGCAAGGTCAGCGTCGCGCTCGAGGAAATGGGCCTGCCTTACACGGTCCGGCCCGTCAACATCGGACGTCGCGAACAGTTCGAGCCGGATTTTTTGCAGATCAGCCCGAACAACCGCATCCCCGCGATCGTCGATACCGACGGTCCGGACGGCCAGCCGATCAGCGTGTTCGAGTCGGGCGCGATACTGCTTTACCTCGCGGAAAAAACCGGCCAGTTCCTGCCCAGGACGCTACGCGAGCGGGTTCCCGTCCTCGAATGGCTGATGTGGCAGATGGGCGGCTTCGGGCCGATGCCCGGTCAGGTGCATCACTTTGCGGCGCTGGAATCCGAAACCGACCGCGCCTACGGTCTGAAGCGCTATTCGGACGAGACGCGGCGGCTGTATGGCGTGCTCGACCGGCGGCTCGCGCAGACGGAGTTCGTGGCGGGTGAGTTGTCGGTGGCCGATTTCGCGATTCTCGGCTGGGCGTGGCGTCACGAGCGGCACCACGTGGATCTGGCAACCTATCCGAACGTGCGACGCTGGTACGACACGCTGTTCGCGCGGCCCGGCGTGCAGCGCGGCTTCGCCGTCAAGCTCGACTAGAAGCGAACAGCGTCTCGTCTCGCGTTGCCACCCGTGCCGACCTTGCAACGCGCTGTCAGGCCGGCACGGCGAGACGCGATGCCCTTTATAATCAGACGCATGAAGATAGCCAAGCCCGTAGCCAAACCCGTCGCCAGGTCCGGCGCGACTGCCGTTGCCAATGCCGCCGTTACCGGCACGCCGCCGGCCGCGTCCGCGCACGCGCACGAGTCGGCGCATGAATCGGCGCACGAGCATGGGCCGGGTCACGAGCATACGCACGGCGAATCGCAGGAAACCGCGCTGGCGCTCGCCGAAGAGTATTGCCGCGAGCGGGGCGAGAAGCTCACGCCGATTCGACGCAAGGTGCTGGAACTGCTGCTGAATTCCGGCCGCGCCACCAAGGCTTATTCGCTGCTGGACGACATGCGCCAGATTCACCCGGGCTCCGCGCCGCCCACCGTGTATCGCGCGCTGGATTTTCTGTTGTCGGCCGGGCTCGTGCATCGGATCGAGTCGATCAATGCATTTACCGTGTGTCACGATCTGACGCAATGTCAGCACGGCATACTGGTGGTGTGTCAGCAATGCGGCAACGTCACCGAATTGCATCAGCCCAAACTGCGGCAGGCGCTCGTCGCGCAGATCGAAGACGCGGGCTACCGTCTCGCCAGCGACGAAATCGAGTTGAAGGGTTTGTGCGCGAACTGTCAGGCGGCAGAGGCGAATGCGACGCCGGCCTCGACGACCAAGGCCGGCGCGGCGGCAGCGGCGAAGTAAAAAGCTCGAGAGCGGGAAGCGCATAAGCGTCCGCTCTACCACTTTCTCGCTGGAGCAGCGAAGCGCCGCCACGAGTCACGTGGACTGCGCCATCACCTCATCGTCCAGCGAAACCGCCCGCTCAACCTGCAGCGCGGGAATCGATCGCGTCGTGCAGCAAGGTGACGAGGTCTTCCGGTAGCGCGGGCTTGGTCATGAAATGCTGGAAGCCTTCGCCGATGCTGCGCAGGCGATACGCGTCATCGGTGTGACCGGTGAGCGCCACCGCCACACAGGGACGGTGATCGCCGCGAATCTCGTGGTCACGCAAGCGCTGGATCAGATAGAAGCCGTCCATGGCGGGCAGCTCGAGGTCGCATACCACGGCGTCGGGCAGGAGTCGCAAGGCCGCTTCGACGCCCTCTTCGGCATCCGCCACCGCGACGACATGCGCCCCTTCGGCTTCGAGTAATAAGGTGAGGGATTCCCGGCTATCCAGGTCGTCTTCGACGAGCACGATCGTGGCCTGATCGAGTCTCAATGCTCCGTTCATTTTCTGTTGTTGCTCTATCAAACCGGTTAGGCCTTCCGACGTGGCCAGAGTGTCGCTCTTCAGTGTGCCGCCGATCTGCGCGGCTGCAATATTGCTGTTCATGGTTCCGACTCGAATTCGTGCTTCGAGTTGCACGAAGACCGCAATTGTAAGACATGGTCTTCGTTCTGCTCGTGCGCACCGTAACGCGCCAAAATTGCACGCCAGTGAAAAAACCGGCTTGCGACGCCATTTGCCTCGAACCATTCTGGCCTGACTCGCCGCTGCCGACATCCGATTCGCCGCAGCGGTCCGCGCCAAACATCGTGCGCATGTCGCCAACCGGCATCCATCGTTCCTGTATTGCTATTTTTCTGCGGCGTCCGCGCCACGCTGCACATCACCCGGCAGCCTGCGCGGACTTCACATTCTCCCCAGTTGTAGCACGTTGCGTGCCGCGCGGCGCATCGCGGCTCTAGGCGCCTGAAAACGCGGCACGGAGCGTGACGAACGAGGGGTCGGTTTGTCTGAAGGATGGAACAGCGTTAACGCTTTGAAAAACGGAAATTGAACAGACGAAAGCAGGCCGCAATAATTTCGGAACCCTGATTAATTTTTCGACGCCGGAGCCTGACAAGAAAACGCAAAAAGCCGAATACCGCCGACCAAAGGCCGCTTACCTCGGCTTATCTCGACTCAAAACGGCTCAATGCACCTCAAACCGGCGCATTCGGCCCGATACCCTGCACGAGCAAGGCCACCGCATGCCGCGCGATCTCCGCGCCGCCCACCGTGGCGCGCATCGGATCGTTGCGCCATAGCTTGGACGTGGCGAGCGGCAAGACCGTCAGGCCGAGCAACGTGACGAATACGAGCGACGGCTCCAGCCCCGGATTCAGCCGCCCTTCTTTCTGCCAGCGTTCGATGCAGGCCAGCGACGCCTTCTGATGCACGTTGCCAAAGCGTTCGTGCATGCGCTGACGCAGCAAACCGCCGTCGCTGATGACCTCGCGCACCCACAGCGACGCGAACCACGGATGCTCCTCGGCCACCTGCACCATTCGCTGCGCGAGCTGCGTAATCGCTGTCACCGGATCGTCGGGATGGTCGAAGAACGGCGTGCCGAGCGCCGCGCGCAACGGCCCGAAACGCTCGTCGATCAGCACGTCGAGCAACTGGTCGCGGCTCTTGAAGTAGTAATGCATCATCGCCGGCGTAAAACCGGCTTCGCGGGCAATCTCGCCGAGCGTGGTGTCGACGATACCCTGCCGCGCGAACAGCGCCAGCGCGGCATCCAGCAACCGCACGCGCTGTTCCGCGCCGCGCGCGCTGCCCGCCGGGCGGCCGGGACGCCGGGCGGCCACCGGCGTGGGCGTGGACTGGGCGGCTTTATCGGCTTTGGCAGCCTTACCGGCGACAACCGGTTCGGACGCCTGGACGCCGGCGGACGGCCGGTCCGGCGGGTTTGCTGGTTTTGCCATTGCTTTTCAGTTTGACGATTGGAGCGATGTCGCCTATATTAATCTCCACGTTAATTAATTTCAAGACAAACGTCATGTCCTCATCTTCAGCAACGCATCCTCCGGCGCTGGTGCAAAGCGGTCCGCCTGCCGACGCGCAGTCTGCCGCGCCGTCCGCTGCGCAATCGGCCGACCATCCGCCGATCCGCCTGCTGTTTCCGGCGCTGCTGCTGGTCATGCTGCTGGCGGCGCTCGACCAGACGATCGTTTCCACCGCCCTGCCCACCATCGTCGGCGATCTGGGCGGGCTGAACAATCTGTCGTGGGTCGTGACCGCCTACCTGCTGAGTTCCACCATCGTGGTGCCGCTGTACGGCAAATTCGGCGACCTGTTCGGCCGCAAGATCGTGCTGCAAACCGCAATCGTCGTGTTTCTCGTCGGTTCCGCCTTGTGCGGCGTCGCGCAGAACATGACGCAGTTGATCGTGCTGCGCGCGCTGCAGGGTCTCGGCGGCGGCGGCCTGCTGGTGGTGACGATGGCGGCGATCGCCGACGTCATCCCGCCCGCCGAGCGCGGCCGCTATCAGGGCGTGTTCGGCGGCGTGTTCGGTCTCGCCACGGTCGTCGGACCGCTGCTCGGCGGCTTTCTTGTCGAGCATCTGTCATGGCGCTGGATTTTCTATATCAACCTGCCGCTCGGCATCATTTCGCTCGCGGTCATCGGCGCGGTCTTCAAACCGCACGTGCGGCATGTCAAGCACACCATCGACTACATGGGCGCGCTGTTCCTTGCCGGCGCACTGACCTGCATCATCCTGTTTACGAGTCAGGGCGGCACGATCCTGCCGTGGACCTCGCCGCAACTGTGGTTCACGCTCGGCATGGGCCTCACCGCAATCTGGGGTTTCATTCACGAAGAGCGAAGCGCGGTCGAGCCGATCATGCCGCTCGAACTCTTCAAACATCGTACGTTTTTGCTGAGCAGTCTGATCGGCTTCATCATCGGCGTCTCGCTGTTCGGCTGTGTGACGTTCCTGCCGCTTTATCTGCAGGTAGTGAAAGGCTCGACCCCGACCGAAGCCGGCATGCAGATGCTGCCGATGATGGGCGGCCTGTTCGTGATGTCGATGGTGACCGGTCGTGTCATCAGCAAAATCGGCAAGTACCGCATGTTCCCGATCGCGGGCACGCTGCTTGTCGCGATTGCCATGGTGTTGCTGGCGCGTCTGCAGATCGATACGCCGATTCATACGATGTATCTGTACATGGGCATTCTCGGCTGCGGCCTCGGCATGGTGATGCAGGTGCTGATTCTCGCCGTGCAGAACACGGTCGAATTCAGGCACATGGGCGTGGCGACATCGGGCGCGACACTGTTTCGCTCGATCGGCGGTTCGATCGGCGTGGCTGCGTTCGGCGCGGTGTTTTCGAACGGCCTCGCGTCGCGGCTCGAAAAGCTGATCCCGGCCAACACCGAATTGCCGCACGCGCTCGGACCCGCGGCAATCCATCAGTTGCCCGACGCTTTGCGCAACGACTATCTGCAGGCATTCGCCGGCGCGCTGCATACGGTGTATCTGTCGGCCGCCTGCGTGGTGGTGCTCGCGTTCGTTCTCGCGTGGCTCCTGAAGGATCACCCGCTGCGCAAGCACTAGACACTGCAGCACTTCCTGCAAGTACTTAAAGACGAGGCCGTGCGCATAGCGCTACGGCCTCTTTCATTTGCAGCGCGATATACGCGGAATGCGGAATCATCGCGTGCAAAAAGCCGGCCAGCGATTCGTTCTGCCCACGTATCCAGTGTTTCGTCATGCCTGGAAATGTGCGCTAACACACACAGGCTAGGTATCAACGTCGATTGACGTTGACAACGAAACGCCACATATTGCGTGTACCAACCCGCACGCGAAAGCGCGCGGCCCTACGCTCTCCAGCGCATGTGGATCGTGATTTCCGCGGACATCGCTCCTGCTTCAACACGATCCGGAGCATGCCGTACCGGCATCGTTTCCCACAGGTGGGTCCACAGCATGTCCACCCAGACATTACTCGGCCAAACGTTTCCGACGCCCTGCAAACGCTGCGGCGGAGCGCTGTATAGAGAAGTCGACTACTGCCCGTATTGCGGCGCGGTTCATCCGCTCGATATGGGCTCGCATAAACGCGCCGTGATTCCCGGCAGCCGCGCGAGCGCGACCGGCAGAACGCTGCCCCACAGCAATCTCGAACCGCCGCCGCTGCCGACGTCGAGCGCAGCGTCATCGCTCGCACCTGCTTCGAAGGGCGCGGTAGCAAGCGCGGCGACGAGCACAGCCGCAAGCACGACTGCAAACGCTACAGCGTCGAGCAATGTGCCGCGCGTGATGCCCGAGTTGCCGCCACCGGTGCTCGCCTCGCCCGACATCGCGCTTTCTTCGGACGAACGCGCCTCGCGCTGGATCGGTTTGAGCAGCGCGTCCCTGATGAAGCTGATGCTCGGCATCGTGATCGCTGTCGCCATCGTGCTGGCGTTTGTCGGATATCAGCTATTCACCGGTAACCGCGACGACCAGAGTAATGACGCGGAGTCGGGCAACACGGCGACGCAGGACGCCCGCACCACGACGGGCACGATCGCGCCATTCACCCCCACGCAATCCACGCAATCGGCCGGACAAAACACGGCGGCTCGCGGCACGCCTAACGCGAATGCCACGGCAAACGTCGCGCCGCCGAAATCCGGCAATTCGGGTAATTCCGTGAAGGTGCCGACGCCGGCACCGAGCGCGCCGTTTGCGCTGGCGACACCGCCCGCGCTGGCACTGACGCCGGCAAAGCCAGCACCCACGCCCGTACTTCCCGTCACGCCAGTAGCTCCGCCGGCGCCGCAGTTTCGCGACGCCGCGCAGGCCATGCAGACAGCGCGCCAGGCCATTCGCACCAACGACATTTCCACCGCGCAGGCCGCGCTCGGCGCAGCGCAGACTTTGCAACCCGGCAACGCCGATGCGCAGTCTTTGCTCAACGACATCAAGCCGCTTGCCGCGCGCCGTGACGCCGCCTTGCAGGCTGCGCAGACGTGCGTCGCGCAACAGTCCTGGCCGTGCGCGCGTCAGCACGCCAACGAGGCGCTCACCATCGACACCGGCAATACGACGGCAAAAACCATCCTCGAACGCGTGATACGCGAGACGGGTTGGGCGCCGCTCAATCTGCACGGCGCGACGGCCACGACGCCGCAAACCGCGCCACTCACGCAGCAGGCGCCCTCGCCGAACAACAACGCGCCGGCAACCGCGTCGCGCAGCGGCCCGGCTGCTGCCGACGTCAACGCAGCCGAAGCGCGTGAGCGCGCGATCCGGGATTCCGGCTGGTCGCGCTCGTCCGCCGCCGGCGCGGGCGCAAAACCGTCCGCGTCCGCGCCCGCAGCGATGGCCGCAGCAACAACGACAGCGACATCGACATCGACAAGCCCGGGAAAATAATCATATGGATACCGAATCGTTTGTCTGAATGCCCATGCGCGTAACTGCGCACTGATTGACCGTCAATCGGGCGCCAACTGAGCGCCAGCACACGGACATCGCACGCAGCACGCGCTGAACATGAGATCGCAACCCCACTCGCCGATGCGCTTGCGTGCGCCCCGTCGCGAGAGGCTGTTCAACTCTGCACGATAGGTAGATCGACCATGCTGAAGAGACTTCTGGCGGGATGGCTGGGACTGGTGCTGATGGTCATGTCGTCGTTCGCCATGGCCGAGGCCGCGCACTACAAGATCGTCACCGGGCCGGAACGCGGCACGTACATCCAGATTGGACAGGATCTGTCGAAGTGGGTCGCAGCGCCCGTGGGCATCGACCTCGAAGTGATGGCGTCGAAGGGATCGGCTGAGAACGTGCAGCGCATGCGCTTCGAGTCGGGCGTCAAGCTCGCGCTGGTGCAGTCCGACGTCTACCAGGCGTACATCGACATGGCCAACGCGGGTAACGCGGACGCCGGCACCGCAATCCGCCCGCTGCGGCTCATCATGCCGCTCTACGACGAGGAGATCAACGTCGTGGTGCGCGCCGACTCGCCGATGAAAACGCTTGCCGACATCAAGGACAAAACTATCAGCGTCGGCCTGCTCGGCAGCGGCACCGCGCAGTCGGCCACTACGCTCTATCACCTGATGTTCGGCCAGAACATTCCCGATCAGAACATCCAGCATCTGAGCAACGAGGACGCCCTCGCCGCGCTGATCGTGAAAAAAGTGGACGTGGCGATCATCGTGGTCGGACAGCCCGCCAAACTCTTTAACGACATGAATCCCGATCTGCTGCAACAGATCCGGCTACTGAGAGCCGACCCCGCCGCGCCCGAAACCGCGCGCGCCAAACAGACCTACTTTCCCGCGACGATCCGCGCGAGCAGCTACCCGAACTGGCTGAAAGAAGACGTCCCGACACTGACGGTGAAAGCCTTTCTCGTCACCTACGATTACGGTTTGCGCGACACCGTCGGCAATCTGAATCATTTCGCCGACTCGCTGTGCGCGAACTTCGACAACCTGCAGGAACACGGCCATCCGAAGTGGAAACAGGTGAAGCTCGAACTGCCGACGCTCGTGCGCGGCTGGAAATACTACAGCCCGGTGGAGAAACATTTGCGTGCGTGCCTCGCCAACAAGAGCGCGGCCATGAGCGCGGCCGCGGCCACGCAGGCGGTGCAGAAACCCCGCTCTTCCTGCACGGACCAGGAACGCCTGCTCCTGCTCTGCAAATAAGGTCGAACACGCGGCACGGGCGCTATCCGACCCGTGCCGCGGAGACGTCCATTGCCCTTTGTAATGCTTCGTAGACCTTCGGACGATTGCACTGCGAGACGTTGAAGCGCAGATAGCCCGTCGCGCTCTGCGAGGCGCTGAACACGTTGCCCGGCGCGAACACGACATGATCGTTGAGCGCGTGGCGCGCGATGTCGGCGGCGTCGAGTCCATCGGGCAAACGCGCCCACACGAAGATCCCGCAGCGCGGACGCGTCCAGACTTCGAGCCCCGCGTAGCCCAGCCGCCGGATCGTCTCGCCCATCGCGTCGGCGAGTTTGGCGCGCATCGACTCGACGTGCCGCCGGTACGTGCCGTCCACCAGCAGACGATGCACGACGCTCGCCGCGAGCTGGCCGTTGCCGAAGGTGGTCGCGAGTTTCAGGTCGATCAGCGGCTCGATCCATTCCGCCCGCGCAGCGATATAGCCGCAGCGCACGGATGCGGACAGCGTCTTCGAAAAACTGCCGATCGACACCACCCGTGCGAGTCCGTCGAAAGCGGCGAGACGTGGCGCGGGATCGTCTTCGAGGTCGGCGAAGATATCGTCTTCGACGATCAGCAGATCGTGCTCGCCCGCCAGCTTCAGCAACCGGTGCGCGACGGCGGGTGCGAGCGTCGCGCCGGTGGGGTTGTGGATCGCGGAATTGGTCACGTAAAGACGCGGACGATGCTCCTTCAGCGCCCGTTCGAACGCCGCGAGATCGGGACCGTTCGGCGTGTACGGCACCCCGACGATCTTCGCCCGATGCGCGCGCAACAAAGCCTGAAAATTGAAGTAGCACGGATCGTCGATCAGGACGGTGTCGCCCGGTTCGAGCAGAAAACGGCACACCAGATCGAGCGCATGCGTGCCGCCGTCGGTGAGCACGATCTGCTCGGGCGGCGCCTCCACGCCGTGCTGCGCGAGCCGCCATGCAAGCTGCTGACGCAAGGCCGGCAACCCGGACGGATTCGCGTAATCGACCAGCGGCGCCTGCGGATCGCGCGCCACGGCGCGCAACGCGCGACGCACGCCATCTTCCGGCAGCCACGCCGACGGCATCCAGCCGCAGCCCGGCTTGTAGACCTTGGCGCCCGCTTCGAGCGACTGCCGCGTGAGCCACAACGGATCCACCTCGCGATCGAGCCTCGGGCCGAGATCGGCGAGCGCGAGCGGCGGTGCGTGTCCCGAGACGAAAAACCCCGACCCGCGCCGCGCCACGATCGCGCCCTCCGCGACCAGCCGGTCGTAGGCTTCCACCACGGTCGATTTCGATACGCCGAGCGCGCCCGTCATCGCCCGGATGGACGGCACGCGCGCCCCCGGCACCAGCGCGCGGCTCGCGATCCGTTCGCGCAGGCTGTCCATCACCGTACCGACCCGCGTGTTCGACGCCTGCGCCCGGTTATCCGCTTCCGCCATCTGTACTGCTCCATGTTAAGTACAGTTTGTACGAATTGTACTGATCCGTAGCTTAACCTTTTTGCGATTTCGGAGGATGCTTGCAAGGTTCTCTCATGCACGGATTCTTTCGATGGACAAGACCACGAACGGCTGGCTCAGCGGCCTGATCGGCGTACTCATCTTCAGCGGCTCCTTGCCGGCCACGCGCATCGCGGTGCAGGGTCTCGACCCGGTCTTCCTGACAGTGGCGCGCGCCACGATTGCCGGCACGCTCGGACTGGCGCTGCTGCTCGCTTTCCGGCAAGCGCGTCCGGCGCGGCGCGATCTGCTGCCGCTCGTCGTCGTTGCGCTCGGCGTGGTGGTCGGCTTTCCGCTGCTCACCGCGCTCGCCCTGCGGCACGTGAGTTCCGCGCATGCCGTGGTGTTCATCGGCCTGCTGCCGCTTTCCACCGCGATTTTCGGCGTGTTGCGCGGCGGCGAGCGGCCGCAGCGCGCGTTCTGGCTGTTCTCCGCGCTCGGCAGCGGCGCCGTGGTGGCGTTCGCGTTGCGGCACGGTCTCGACGCCTCGCCGCTCGGCGACGCGCTGATGCTCGCGGCAATCGTCGTCTGCGGCCTCGGCTACGCGGAAGGCGCGCGGCTCTCGCGGCATCTCGGCGGCTGGCAGGTGATCTCGTGGGCGCTGGTGCTGTCGCTGCCGGTCATGCTGCCGCTCGCCCTGTGGTCGCGCCCGGCTTCGTTCGACGGCGTGAGTCACGCGGCGTTGTGGGGTCTCGCCTACGTGTCGCTGTTCAGCATGCTGATCGGCTTCGTGTTCTGGTATCGCGGACTGGCACTCGGCGGCATTGCCGGCGTCGGTCAGTTGCAGTTGCTGCAACCGTTCTTCGGACTGCTGCTGGCGGGTTTGTTGCTGCACGAACAGGTGCCGCCCGCGATGATTCTGGTCACGGTGATCGTCGTGGCCTGCGTGGCCGGTGCGCGCCGCTTCTCGCGCAGCGCGCCGGCACGCCGCACGGTTTGAAGCGGCGCGCGACGCGATAAGACGGCGTGGGCAATCGAGCGGTGCCCAGCACGCGGTGCCCGGCAGATATGTCATCATCATGCAGACATTGCCACCACCCGCACCGCGACTACGATGCCGACCGCCTTTGCTCAAACCGTCGAAGCCCGCTTTGCCGAACTCACGCCCACGTCGAAACGCGTCGCCAGTTACATGCTGGCGAACCTCGATCGTCTCGGTCTCGAAAACGCCGACCAGATCGCGCAGCAGGCGGGCACCAGCGGCATTTCCGTCGGCCGCTTTCTGCGCAGCATCGGCTATCAAAATCTCGACGACCTCAAGCGCGAACTGCGCGGCACACAGGAACGTCCCTGGCTGATTACCGACCGGCTCGACGCATTCCGCCGCACCGCGGATCACGCGCACGACACCGCGTCGGCCGAGACGCCGGACACGGCCGCGGCTCCCGCGCTCGCCCATTCGCTAGAGCTGGAAATCGGCGCGATCCAGCACGTCTACCAACTCGCGCAGTCACCGATGTTCGCGCGCGTGGCCGAACGCATTTCCACGGCCGACGCCGTCTATATTCTCGGCATCCAGTCCACCCGCGGCATCAGCAACGCGTTCTATAGCTACCTCGAATACATCCGTCCGCGCGTGTTCTACTCCGACGGCATGTCGGGCTCGTATGTCGATTCGCTGAACTCGGAGTTCGCGTCGCCGTATCTGATCGTCACCGACACGCGCGCCTACTCCACGGTCGCGCGCCGCTATTGCGAAGAGGCTTCGCGGCGCGGCCTGCCGTTCGCGCTCGTCACGGATATCTACTGCCCGTGGGCCCGCGACTTCGACGGCGACCTGCTGCAGGTCAAGACCGATGTCGGCCAGTTCTGGGATTCGCTCGCACCGCTCACCTGCCTGTTCAATCTGCTGATCTCGGCCGTGGTCGAGCGGCTCGGCCCGGCGATCGACGAACGCGTGGCCCGCAATCGCGAACTGCAGAACGAGTTCGACCAGTTCGAACGCTGACACCCCAATAACGTCACACTGCCCATGACCGATCATCGACTCATCGAAATCACCTCTGCCTCGCACAACGTAGACATCGACCTTGTCTACGCAACCGATCGCAATCTCACCGGCAAGCCGATCTATCGCCAGGCGCATTGCCTGCTGCTCGAACCGGCGGAAGCCGCATTGCGCCGCGCGGTCGAACTCGCCGGTCAGATCGGCATGCGCCTGCGGATTTTCGACGCCTACCGGCCGCCGCAAGCACAACAGGCCTTGTGGGACTTCCTGCCCGACCCGACTTACGTGGCGGACCTCGCGCGCGGCTCGAACCATAGCCGCGGCACCGCGCTCGACCTCACGCTGCTCGACGCCGACGGCCAAGAGCTCGATATGGGCACCGGCTTCGACGCCATGACCATCGAATCAGAACATTTTCACGCCGGCCTGCCGCTGCCGGTTCAGCGCAACCGCATGCTGCTGCTCGGCGTGATGCACGGCGCGGGCTTCACGCATATCAAAAGCGAATGGTGGCATTACGAGTTGCCGGGTTCGCGCGCGTTGCCGGTGATCGACAACAGCGCGAGCGGTCCGCTGCGCCTGATGTAACGCATTGCAATCGACCTTGCCAGAACGTCCCGCTCGCGGCAGCATCGGCGGCTCGTTCACAAGGAGTGTTTCATGAAGTTTTCGATCTGCCTCGCGGCCGCCGCCCTGACCCTGTCCGCCAGCGTCTTCGCGCAAACCGCGCAGACCTTTCATTTCGGCGAAGGCGACAGCAAACTGCCGGCCGGCAACGCGCATCCGGCGGCGCAAGCGCCGGCCAATCCGCCCGCGCACGCGAATCACACGAAACATCGTCGCCGTCATCGCGCCCACGTGACGCAGCCGGACACGTACTCGCATAACTGAGCCGGCATGCCGGCCCGTTCCGTCGCATCACAAGTCATCACGGCGCGGCGCGGCGAATTTTGACCCCCTTCAAATTCGTCCGCGCGGCGGGCATAGTTGAAGGCATTCGCAGATTCGCCTTGCCCTCGACAGGAACCGTATGAGCATCGCCCGCCCCACTCCCGCGTCCGCGCAAGCAGAAGGCGCAACGTCCGCACCGCTTGTTCGCGACGCCGTCGAAGCCGATCTGCCTGCCATCCAGGCGATCTACGCGCATCACGTGCTGACCGGCGTGGCCTCGTTCGAAGAAACGCCGCCTTCCGTCGACGATCTGCGCACGCGGCTCGCGTCGGTGCGCAGCCACGGCTTGCCGTACATGGTCGCCGAGATCGACGGCGAGGTGGCCGGCTATTGTTATGCCACGCCTTACCGGCCGCGCGCCGCGTATCGCAACACCATCGAAGATTCGATTTACGTGGGCGATGCGTATCGCGGACGCGGCCTGGGTCGCGTGCTGCTGCAAGCGCTGATCGAGCGATGCGAGAGCGGACCGTGGCGTCAGATGGTGGCCGTGATCGCCGACGGCGGCAGCGGCGGTTCGCTCTCGCTGCATACCCAACTCGGCTTTGAACTCACCGGCACGCTGAAAGCCGTCGGCTACAAACACGGACGCTGGCTCGACACCACGCTGATGCAGCGCCGCCTGGGCGCGGGCGATTCGTGCGCGCCGCACGACGTCGCGCAAACGCGCGGTTAAAACCCCGGACGGGCGCGTTAAAATCCCGTCCATGCCCAATACGCCGCCTCCCACTTCGCCCGCCGCGCCCACCGAGGCGCCTGGCCACGATCCGCGCAACGAATACACCGTCGACGAACTCGCGCGCGTCACCGATACCACGGTGCGCAACGTGCGCGCCTATCAGGATCGCGGCCTGCTCGCGCCGCCGGAGAAACGCGGCCGCGTCGGCGTGTACGACGACACGCACGTCTCGCGTCTGAAACTGATCAATCACCTGCTGACGCGCGGCTACACGCTCGCGAACATCCAGGATCTGATCAAGGCCGTCGACGAAGGTCACGACCTGCGCTCGATCCTCGGACTCGAGTCCGCGATCGGCGGACGCTGGTCGCGCGAGCGGCCGAAAAAATACTCGCTGCTCGAATTGCTGCAGATGTTCGGCGACAAGGCCACCCCGAGCGCGCTCGGCAAGGCGGTCGATCTGGGCCTGCTGGAGCGTCACGGTCTCTCGTTCGTATCGGGCAACCCCACGGCGCTGGCCGCCGGCGCGACGATGGCGCAGGAAGGCATTCCGCTCGGCGATCTGCTCGACGCTGTGGGCGTCGCGCGTCCGCATTTCAATGCCGTGGCGAAGGCGCTGGTCGATCTGGTGGTCCGTCAACTCGACCGCTACGACGCCGACGCGCTGCCGCCGCCCGCCGACGTGCCCGCGCTGGTCGAGGCGATCTGGCGCGTGCGGCCGCTGGCGATGGTGCTGGTCGAGAGCGAGATGAACCGCGCGCTGGAGGAAGCCTCGGGCGACTACCTCGGCGACCGGGTCGCGGCGATCATGGAAAAGAAACTCGGCCACGCGCCAGACGGCACTAGCGGCGAGACGGGCGCGGCCAGAAAGACACGGCCCGCCAAGTGAGCGGCCAAATAAGCGGCGCCACGCTGCCGCCGTGACGGCAAGCTGATCAGGAACGGACCTTCGGGTCCGTTTTTCATGCTGCCGGCGTTTTCGCCAGAATTTCGCATCATGAAAAATCAAGGGTCGTACTAGAGTTGGGCGTCTAACCGTCCGCTTGCGCCATCTCCTGCCAGCCACTATTGTTACATCAACCAATGTAACAGTTAAGAGTGAATAACAAGGAGACGGCACGGATGAACGCTCGCATGATGCCCCACGACGCCGCCGCGCCCGACGCGTCGCCGATCGTCACCGACATCGCCATCATCGGCTCCGGCTTCGCCGGACTCGGCATGGCGATCCAGCTGCGCAAGGCCGGCATGACGGATTTCATCGTCGCCGAAAAAGCCGACTCCGTGGGCGGCACCTGGCGCGACAACCACTACCCCGGTTGCGCCTGCGACGTGCAATCGCACGTCTACTCGTTTTCGTTCGCGCCGAACCCGCGCTGGACCCGCATGTTCGCGCGTCAGCCGGAAATTCGCGCCTATCTGGAAGACTGCACGCAGCGATTCGGCATTCAGCGCCATCTGCGCTTCGGCCACGAACTCGCCACGGCCGTGTACGACGACGCGCAGCATCGCTGGAATCTGACCTTCGCGAATGGTCAGCGGTGGTCGGCGCGCGTGCTCATCTCCGGCATGGGCGGCCTCTCGCGCGCCGCGATGCCGGAGATTCCGGGCATCGAAAATTTTCGCGGCAAGGCATTTCACTCGCAGCACTGGGACCACACGTATCCGCTCGAAGGCAAGCGCGTCGCCGTGATCGGCACGGGCGCCAGCGCGATCCAGTTCGTGCCGCAAATCGCGCCGCGCGTCGCGCATCTGAACCTGTTCCAGCGCACGCCGCCGTGGATCATGCCCAAGGCCGATCGCCCGGTTAAGCCGCTCGAACAATGGCTCTTCAAACACCTGCCGTTCACGCAGAAGATCATGCGCTCGGCGCTCTACTGCATGCTCGAATCGCGGGCGTTCGGCTTCGCCATCCATCCCTCGCTGATGAAAACCGCGCAGAAGGTGGCCGAACGGCATCTGCGCCGTCAGGTGCGCGACCCGCAACTGCGCGCCACGCTCACGCCCGATTACACGATGGGCTGCAAGCGCATCCTGATCTCGAACGACTATTTCCCCGCCGTGTCGCGCGAAAACGTCTCGGTCACGACGACCGGCATCGCACGCATCGAAGCGGACGCCGTGGTCACGAGCGACGGCGTACGTCATCCGGCCGACACGCTGATCTTCGGCACCGGTTTTCAGGTGGCCGATCCGTTTCCGCGCGGCGTGGTGCTCGGGCGCGGTGGCGTGGACATCGTCGATACATGGCGCGACGGCGCACATGCGTACCTCGGTACGACATTGCCTGGCTATCCGAACTTTTTCATGATCGTCGGCCCGAACACCGGCCTCGGCCATAACTCGATGGTGTTCATGATCGAGTCGCAAGTGACCTACATCCTGCGCGCCCTGAAGACGATGCGCGCGGAGCGGGCCGAGGCGATCGAAGTGCGCCCGCAGGTGGAGCGCGCCTACAACGAGCAGATCCAGCAGAAACTCGGCCGCGCGATCTGGTCGACGGGCGGCTGCAAGAGCTGGTATCTCGATCCGAAGACCGGCAAGAACACCACGCTGTGGCCGGGATTCGCCTACAAATTCCGTCAGGCGACGAGCAGCTTCAGCATGGGCGACTATTTGGCATACGCGCCGTCGAAGCAACCCGAAAACGCTCACGCGGACATACCGGCGCAACCCGTGCATACGCACGGCAACGCGACGCCGACTTCCGCCGAAGCGACGTGATTCAAATAACAGGCACCGTTCAGAGAGGACAGGAGACACGCCAATGAAAAACTTTACCGACAGAGTGGCCGCGATCACCGGCGCAGGCTCGGGCATGGGCCGCTCGCTCGCGATCCAGCTGGCTCGCGAAGGCTGCCATCTCGCGCTCGCCGACCGCAATGCGGCGAGTCTCGCCGACACCGCGAAGCTGGCGCAAGCCGCCGCGCCGCAGATCGTCGGCGCACCGCTGCGCATCACCACGCGCGTGCTCGACGTCTCGGATCGCGCGGCGATGTTCGAGTGGGCCGCCGACACGGCCGAGCAGCATCAGCGCGTGAACCTCGTCTTCAACAATGCGGGCGTTGCGCTGTCGAGCACGATCGAAGGCATGGATTACGCCGATCTGGAGTGGATCGTCGGCATCAATTTCTGGGGCGTGGTGCATGGCACGAAAGCGTTTCTGCCCTATCTGAAGGCCTCCGGCGCGGGACACGTGGTGAATACGTCGAGCGTATTCGGCCTGTTCGCGCAGCCGGGCATGAGCGGCTACAACGCCACCAAATTCGCGGTACGCGGATTCACCGAAGCGCTGCGCCAGGAACTCGACCTGATGAAATGCGGCGTCTCGGCAACCTGCGTGCATCCGGGCGGCATCCGCACGAGCATCGCGCAGTCGAGCCGTATCGCGCAGAACATGGTCGGCTTCATGGTGGAAAACGAACAGCAAGGTAAGGACGATTTCGAAAAATTCTTCATCACCACCGCCGACGAAGCCGCGCGCGTGATTCTCGACGGCGTGCGCAGAAACAAACGGCGCGTGCTGATCGGCCGCGACGCGCGTGCCGCCGACTGGCTCGCGCGCACCCTGCCGGCCGCCTATCAGGCGCTGGTGGTGATGCAGACGCGCCGCATGAAGCGCATTGCGCAGAAACGCGCGCGCCGTCATGCACAGATGGACGGACGGCGCGCCTGACACGGCCCGTCGATCGACCATGCCACACCGTCCGTCATTCGGATCGACAGACCATCGAGGATCATCAGGAGAAAGGCCATGATGCCGGTTCGCCGCGACCTGCGTTTCAATTTGCCGAAGGAACGTGCCTGCGATTGGCACGTGCAAGGCTCGCATGTGACACACTTCTTCAATGCGCTTTCGCTGCTATTCCCAGCGGGCGAGCGTTTTTTCATGGACAGCGTGCGCAACTACCGCGACCAGATCGACGACCCCGAACTGAAGAAGCAGGTGCTCGGCTTCATCGGTCAGGAGGCCATGCATACGCGTGAACACGTCGAATACAACGATCTGCTGCAGGAAGCCGGCTTGCCCGCGCACAAGCTCGACAAGCGGCTGTGGGCCATTCTCAACTTCGGCCGCAAGATCCTGCCGCATTCGTACCAGCTCGCGGTCACTGTCTGCCTCGAACATTACACCGCGATGCTCGCCGGTCTGCTGCTGGAAGACGCCACGCGTATCGGCGGCTCGGTAGAAGGTTATACGCAGATGTGGACCTGGCACGCGCTCGAGGAGACCGAACATAAATCGGTGTCCTACGACGTCTGGAACACGGTGCTCAAGCCCGGCCTCGGCCGTTATCTGCTGCGCACCGGCACCATGCTCGCCACCACGCTCACGTTCTGGCTGATCGTGTTCGATTACCACGTGCGGCTGATGATCGCCGACCGCAAACGCGGCGGCCACATTCGCGGCATGTGGCGCGTGGTGAAGTATCTCTACGGCCCGCGTCATGGCGTGTTTCCGCGCATCGCCGGCGAATGGCTGGGCTTTTTCCGGCCCGGCTTCCATCCGTGGGACTACGACAATCGCGCGCAACTGGCTCGCATCGACGGGCTCGTCGCGGCCGTCGAAGCCACGCATGCCGACGCACCGGGCGCCCGCCGCGGCGTGCGGCGCAACGCACAGGCGGCCGCGTGATACGCGACACGCTGTCGGTCGACGCCGGCGACGTGCGACTCGCGGTCTACGTGAGCGGTCCGCGCGACGCTCCGCCGATCGTGCTGGTGCACGGCTATCCGGATTCGGCGACAGTGTGGGAACCGCTGCGCGCGCAACTCGACACCCGCTATCGCGTGATCGGCTACGACGTGCGCGGCGCGGGCGCTTCCGGGGCGCCGGCCACGCGCAGCGCGTACCGGCTGGAACGTCTCGCCGCCGATCTCGCGGCCGTGGCGCAGGCAACCTGCGGCACACGACCCTTCCATCTGGTCGGCCACGACTGGGGCTCGATCCAGTGCTGGGAAGCCGTCACCGAACCCGCCCTTCGCGGACGCATCGCGTCGTATACGTCGATTTCCGGGCCGTGCCTCGATCATGCGTCGCTGGATCTGCGCGGCAAATCGGCTTCGCGGACAGATGAAACGCCCTCGCCGCACACCTTGAAACGCCGCCGGCCGTTCGGCAGCAGCGTGCGGCAAACGCTGAAGTCCTGGTACATTTTCTTCTTCCACTTGCCGTGGTTGCCGGAACTGGTCTGGCGTGCCGGCGGCGCCCGCATGTGGCCGCTGTGGCTGCGGCTGACCGAACGCGTGCAATCTTCGCGAGACCCGTCGCAGTTACGCAATGCGCTCAACGGATTAAACCTTTACCGCGCGAATTTCGTCGACAAGCTGCTGCGCCCGCGCGCGCGGCATGCGCATGCGCCCGTGCAGTTCATCGTGCCGCTGCGCGACCGCTATGTCGGACCGGAGCTTTCGCTCGGACTCGACACCTGGCTCGGCGCGTATCGCCGCGTCGAGATCGATGCGGGCCACTGGGTCGTGTTGCGCGAACCCGAACGGATCGCGGAACTGGTCGAACGCTTCGTCGAGCAACATCCGGTCGAGCAAGCGGACGCGGGCGAACACGGCGTCAGTTCGCGCTCGGCAGGCGCCTGAACAGCGTCGGATAGTCGAGCACGAGGCCGTCGAGGTCGATCTGCAGATCGGCCGTGAATTCCCGAAAAATTCCTTCGTAGCGATACTCGTCGTTCAGCGCGAGACACGTATAAGCCTGCTCGACGCGTGTCACCTGCAGATCGGGCGTGGAGATATACGCCACGGCAATCGGTTTGCGCTCGCCTTCCGCGAGTTGCAAGCGGCGGATCGGCAAGGTATTGGTGAACGGCGTGGCGGCGATGTCGATATCGATGCAGCCTTCGATGCTGCTCAGCGCGACGCCGTGGCCGTCGTGCCAATGGCCGTCGCCGTCGCCGTGAAGTTCCACTTCGGCGCCGCCGACGATCTTCAGCCATGCATACGTGGTGCGCCACTGCGGGTCGCAGCGCACCTCGTAATGCAGCCCGTACGCCTGACCGTAACGCTGCCCGACCACCACGCTTTCGGCGCTGAAGCCATCGCTGCGCGCGTCGAACGCCAGATGTTCGATGCCCTCGCCCTCTTCCGAAACCCATCGTAGTTCGCGCATAGGACTGTCTCCCTGGCAATCTGCAATTGGCGCACGGCGCGCGCCGGACACTCATCCTAGCGCGAAATCCGCTGCGGTTCAGACACCCGTTCGCCGTGCCACACCGTTGCAAATAGCCACTATCAACGCCCTGTCATGCCGGAGGCCATGACTTGCGCCTATGCTCGCGCCTGACGGCTGGGATTGGACTGGCCATTAATCCGCTATTGCCCGGTTGGCCGGAACCGAACTCACATTACGCCTGGAATTACGCCTGGACATGTACGTCAACGCAACCGAAGCAGGCTCCGCCGCCTCGCGGACCTTCGCTTTGCCCACCTCGCTGGACACGCTGCTGTGCACACTGTTGCGCAGCCTCGGACAGATCGTTCTGCAAGGCAACGCGTTCACGGGCGCATGTCTCATCGCGGCATGGCTGCTGTTCGATCCGCGCCTCGCGTGCGCGGCGCTGGTGGGCGCGGTCGCCGCCAACGTGAGCGCCGTGCTGGCAGGCTGCGATGAAGCGGACACCCGCGCCGGTCTGCACGGCTTCAACGGTGCGCTGGCGGGGCTCGCCGCCTTCAGTTTCGTCGCCGACAACGCCACGGCGACGGCCGTCGCCATTCTCGCGGCAACCGGCACGGCGTGGCTCCAGCAGCCGTGGGCGCGCGGCCTGCAGGCGCGCGGGCTCGGCGTATTCTCGAGCCCTTGCCTGATCGTGACGTGGATCTGGCTGGCGCTGATGAAGCCCGCGTCGCCCGCGTCGCTGATCGCGCCAGTCGTCGCGCCGGATCATGTTTCGACTGCGGCGCAGGTAGGCGGCGGCTGGCTGGCCGGTTTCGCGCAGATCGGCTTCGCGTCCGGCGCCTTGCCGGGACTTCTGGTGCTGACGGGCATCGCGGCGGCGTCCCGGCGACACGCGTTGTTCGCCCTGCTCGGCGCGGCACTCGCGAGCGCCGCCCACGTTCTGCTCGGCGCGCCGATGAGTTCGTTGGGCGCCGGCCTGTTAGGATTCAACGGCGCGCTCACCGCAATCGCACTCTCCGACTGCGGCATCGGCATCACGCTGGGCGGCGTCGCGCTGAGCGTCGCGCTGCAAGCCGCGGCGACGTCCTGCGGCCTGCCCGCCATGACCGCACCATTCGTGCTCGCCACATGGAGCGTGCAGTGGTGCATGCAGTGGTTCGCGAAACGCGCGGCGGAAAAGCGCGGCAAGTCGGGCGTTCAGCGAGCAGCCGGCCGCCGCGCCACCTAGAACACGCCAGTCGCGCCGACGCACCGCGCGGCCGCACAACAGGAGACGGTCATGTCGTTCACTCACACGCCCGCCGGACACGTTGCCGCAACCGGACCGTTGTCCGATGCAGAGCAGCGCACCCGCGTCGATCTGGCGGCGGCTTATCGCCTCGCCGCGCTCAACGGCTGGGACGATCTGATCTACACGCACATCTCCGCCAGCGTGCCCGGCGAGCCCGGCCATTTCCTGATCAATCCGTTCGGCCTCGCGTTCGACGAAGTGCATGCGTCGAACCTCGTGAAGATCGACATCCACGGACAGATTGTCGGCGCGAGCGAGCATCCCGTGAATGCGACGGGCTTTGCGTTGCACGCCGCCGTGCATGCCGCGCGCGACGACGCTTTCTGCGTCATGCATCTGCACAATACGGCGGGTGTGGCTGTGTCCGCGCAGCCGGCGGGACTGCTGCCGGCGTCGCAGCACGCACTGCGCTTTTACGGCCACCTCGCGTATCACGACTACGAGGGTCTCGCCTTTACGCCCGCCGAGGGCGAGCGCCTCGTCGCGCATCTCGCGGACAAACCCGCGATGCTGCTGCGCAATCACGGCACGCTGACGGCGGGACGCACCGTGGCCGAAGCGTATGTGCTGATGGCCACGCTCATCAAGGCGTGCGAAATCCAGTTGCAGGCGCAGGCGTGCGGCGCCGAACTCGTCGTTCCCGCAGACGCCGTCGCCGCGCGCACCGCCGAACAGTTATACGACGGCGGCGCGATCGAAGGCGCGCTGGAATGGCCCGCGCTTCTGCGTAAGCTCGACCGGATCGACCGCAGTTATCGCGAGTGAATGTGCGCGCCGTGCGTCCAACGCGCTTCTGTTTTTGCCCTACGCTCAACCCCAAGTCAACCCGATCTATCACGGAGACCTGCCATGCCCACTTTTCGTATCGAACTCTTCGAAGGCCGCTCGCTGGAACAGAAACGCGCGTTCGTCGAAGCCATCACGCGCGCGACCTGCGAAACGCTCGGCGTCGAAGCGAATTCCGTCGATATCATTCTGGCCGACGTCAAGCGTGAAAACTGGGCGACGGGTGGCCGTTTGTGGACGGATAGCGACGCGTAAGCGTGTGCGCCCGTCAGCCGACGCGTGAATCGCGGTCGCCTTTCACCCCGGCCTTTCACCCCGGCTGTTTCACCACGGATTGACACCCTCCGCGCTGAAAAATCCGCCGCTCGGACCGTCGGCCGGCAAAAGCGCGAGACGGATCGCCTCGGCGGCGCCCTGCTCGATGGTCTGGGTGCCGCGATGGCCGTTCAGGTCGGTTGCGGTGAAACCGGGATTGGCGGCATTCACCTTGATCGACGTCTCGCGCAATTCGTAAGCCAGGTGAACGGTCAGCATGTTCAGCGCGGCTTTCGACGCGTTGTAGCCGAGTAGCTTGACCTGTGCGAATTCCCAATCGGGGTCGCTATTCCACGTCAGCGAGCCGAGTCCGCTCGATACGTTGACGATGCGCGCGTCGTTCGAACGCCGCAGCCAAGGCAGCAGCGCTTGCGTGAGTGCGAGCGTGCCGAAGAAGTTCGTTTCCATGATGCGGCGTACCGCGTCGATGCCGGCCGTCGAGACCGGACCGTCGGCCGGGTCCACGATACCTGCGTTGTTCACCAGCACGTCGAGGCGCTCATGATCCGCGCCGATGCGCGCCGCCGCAGCCGCGACCGACGCCGTGTCGGTCAGATCGAGCGCGATGAACTGCACGTCGAGTCCTTCTTCCCGCACCTGCGCTGCGGCCGCTTCACCCCGCCCCGCATCGCGCGCGCCCAGCAGCACGCGCAGCCCCGCTTTCGCCAAAGCTCGCGTCACCTCCAGTCCGATGCCCTTGTTTGCTCCGCTGACCAGCGCAATACGTTTGTCATGCTCTGCCATGAGTGCTCCGTTCCGTGTGATGAGTTAGCATCCAGTTTATGAACAATCCTTCAGGTTTGGAATTCGCATATGAATCTCGATAGCGCGGCAGGCCGCGAGCCAAGAAAGACGCCGCGTCAGGCCCGTTCGGTGGTGACGGTGGACACGGTTTTCGAGGCAACCCTTCAGGTTTTGCTCAGCGACGGTCCGCGCCGGCTCACCACCACGCGCGTGGCGCAGCGCGCCGGCGTGTCGGTGGGCACGATCTATCAGTACTACCCGAACAAGGAAGCGCTGCTGGTGGCGGTATTGGAGCGGCATCTCGACCACGTCGCCGAAACCGTGGAAGCGGCCTGTCTGCGGCAGCACGGCGGCACACTCGACAGCATGATCGAAGCACTGGTCCACGCTTTCGTCGAAGCGAAAACAGCGCGTATGGAAGAGTCGCGCGCGCTCTACGCCATCGCGGCCGAGTTGAATACGACGAAGCTGGTCATGTGCGCATCCGAACGCCTGCGCGCCGCCGCGATCGCGATGCTCGATACGGCACAGGACGCGAAATTCGCCGATCTGCCGATGGTGGCGTTCATGTGGTTGAGCGCGATGGTCGGGCCGACTCGCGCGATACTCGAAGGCAGAGCGCCGCCGAAAATGCTGCGCGCGTTGCGCGCGCAGTTGGTCCTGCTGAGCGACGCGTATCTGAAATGCGTCGCGGTGGCGGCATCCGAAGATGCCGCCGTGTCACCGGGTATCTAGTTCACGCAGTACTTAGAAGCGGTGAATGATGCCCACGCCCACGGCAACCTGGCTTTGCGAGGACGAAGGCGCGCCGTTCTGGCCGTCGCCGATATCGGCCGTCGCATTGATGATGTTGCCGTTCGTGCCGAGCGTCTTGCCGTTCGCGCGCTGATACGCTTCGAGCGCATACAGGCCCGTACGCTTCGAGAGGCTGTAGTACTGCGACAGGTTGAACTGGTTGTAGCTCGCCGAGCTCGTGATGCCGTTCGACTCCGTTGCACGCGTGTAGCTATAGCCGGCAGCCAGATCGAGCGACGTGACCGGCTTGTAGTGCAGCACCAGGCCACCCGTGTTGAAGATCGCTTCGTTGCGGAACTTCGAGTTGACGCCCGGGATGTACTGCACGTTCGAGTACGAGAACGAAATGTCCCACGACGACGAGAATGTGTAGCCGCCCGTCACCGCCACGCGTTGCTGCGCCTGTGCAGTCTGGTAGCCGTTGTTGATACCCGAGACGCCGGCCTGCGCGCCCGCGTTCGACGTGGTGGAATCCGCGCCCCACGCGCCGCCGCCCGGCGTCGAGTTGTTGATACGCTGGAAGCCGGCAGCAAGACCGATCGGACCGTTGATGTACTGCACGCCCGCGCTGTAGGTCGAGCCTGCATTGAGGCTGCCTGCCACGCCGCCGAGCGAGTACGAACCGCTCACCGTCACGCCGTACATGCTCGGCGAGGTGTACACCAGCGAGTTGTTCGCGCGGTACAGCGTATCCAGCGAATCGATATCGCCCGGGTGTGCGCCGTATGCGCCGGTCAGCCAGTTGGTCGGGCTGTACGGTGCGAGCATCGTGTAGTACGACGTGTATTGGCGCCCCGCGGTCAGCGAACCGAACGTCGCGTTCGACACGCCCACGTACGCCTGGCGGTTGAATGCCAGACCCGTGACGGATTGCGCGCCGTTTGCGCTGTTAAAGCCTTCTTCCAGCTGGAAGATTGCCTTGGTGCCGCCACCCAGATCTTCGCTGCCCTTCAGGCCGAAACGGCTGCCGGCCCAGATGCCGTTGACCATCTTCACGGCCGAGCGACCACCCGAGTTCGAACCCAGCGCCGCCTGGCTGCTTTGATAACCGATACCCGTGTCGACGATCCCGTACAACGTCACGCTGCTTTGAGCGTGTGCGCCGAGGGCGACCAACCCAAGGGCGGAGGTTGCCAATACCTTTTTCATTTCTGCTCCTCTGTAAAAAACTTATCGTTGCTTTTGGACGCTGTGCGGACAGCGCTTACTCCGAACCCACTCGTCAGAAGACCGGGTGTCCATTGATCAGACTCGGCAGCCACGTGGAAAACATCGGTACGTACGTGACGACGTTGATGGCACTGAAAATAGCGAGGTAATACGGCCACGCCACCTTGGTGGTTTCGCCGATCGAGACATTGCCGATTGCGCAGCCGATGAACTGCACCGAACCGATCGGCGGATGCACCAGACCGAGCGCGCAATTCAGCAGGATCATGATGCCGAACTGAACCGGGCCGACACCGGCGTGCATCGCCATCGGCAGAAACAGCGGCGTCGTGATGAGGATGTGCGCCGCCATGTCGACGAACGTGCCGAGGAAAATCTGGATCAGGTTGATGTAGAGCAGCATCAGCCAGGGCATGCTGGTCGCGCCGTCGAGCATGTGCTCGATCGCATCGGGAATCTCCAGGTACGCCATCTGGTAGCGCAGCATGTTCGACACGCCGATCAGCAGCAGTACCACGCCGGTCGTCTTGGCTGCCTTCGAGAGCGCATGGAACAGCTTCTTCATCGTCATCGAGCGATACACGACGATGGTCAGCACCAGCGAATAGAACACGGCAATCGCAGCGGCTTCGGTGGCGGTCGCAATCCCCTTCGCCACGCACACCAGAATGATCGCGATCACCATCAGGCCCGGCAAAGCACCGACGAACGCGCGCGCCACGGCATACCAGCCGGGGAATTTTTGCAGTTCGGTCGAGCCGTCGGCACGGCGCGGGTAGCCGTACTTGACCGCTTGCCAGTAAGCGGCGATCAGCACGAAGCCCATCACCCACAGAACCGGCAGCAGACCCGAGAACAGCAGATCGCCGATCGACACGCCGCTCATCTGATGCCCGTTCAGCGTGCCGGTGATACCCTGGGCCGCGAATGCATAGATGATCATGTTGGTCGAAGTCGGCATCAGCGCGCCGGCGAGCGACGAGTGCGTCGTCACGTTCACCGCGTAGGCCGCGCTGTAACCTTCGCGCTTCATCAGGGGAATCACCACGCCGCCCATGGCCGACGTATCCGCCGAGGGCGAACCCGAAACGCCGCCGAACAGCGTGCACGCGACCACGTTGGCCATGCCGAGGCCGCCGCGGAAATGGCCGACCGCCGCTTGAGCAAAACGCAGGATGCGATCGGCGATACCGCCGTGCAGCATCAGTTCACCGGACAGAATGAAGAACGGCACGGCGAGAAACGAGAAGCCGTTGATGCCGGAAATCATCGACTGCATGGCGGTCGCCGCCGGCAGACCTTCATACAGATAGGTCAGGACGCACGACAGCCCGAGCCCAAAAGAAACTGGAACGCCGAGAACGAGAAAGACGAGGAAACTGACGGAGAGGATGGCAAGTTCCATGATTGCTCTAGTTTTGTTTCTGTGCAAAAAGCGCCAGCAGGTTCTCGATGGAGAACATGGCAATGCAGACGCTCGCAATAACCGGAATGCAGTAACGCAGCGACTCGGGCAATCCGATGATCGGAATCCGGTCGTCGGCGGTGGCTTCCACCATTTGCAGGCAACCGAAGAACACCGCGACGGCAAACACGATCAGGCAGACATGCTGGAACGCCGCGGCGATCAGCTGGCCTTTGGGCGGCAGTTTCTTGACGAGCGAATCGAGACCGATATGGCCGCCTTCGCGCACCTTCAGCGCGGCGCCGAACATGGCAATCACGATCACCAGCAGCAAGGCGATGGGTTCGACGAAATCCGGCGCGTCGCTGAAGACATAGCGCATCACCACGCTATAGATCACCAGCACGCTCAACACGGCGAGACTCAACGACGCCAGTACGACCAGCGCCCGGAAGAGAACATCATTTGGGCGTTTTATGAATCTCATTGACCCCATCCTTGCATGCGACCCACCTGTACTTGATATTCAGCAATCCTGTTCGACATCACGACTCCGGAGAGCGCGCAGCAACCGGGGCAGGCGGAATTTCCCGCCTGCCCCAGTTGCCGTTGCCGCACACTCCTTTCAGACCGGCAGACTTACTTGACTGCCTGGATCTCGTCGACCAGCTGCTTCATTTGCGGCGTCTTTTCGTACTTGGTCCACACCGGCTGCATCGCCTTCACGAACGCGGCACGATCGATCTGCGACGCCGCGACGATCGTTGCGCCACCCTTCGTCACCGTCTTGCTCGCATCGGCTTCGCGCGCGGTCCAGAGCTTCTGGTAGTAAGGCACGGAATCGGCCGCGGCCTTCTTGATGATTTCCTGTTCCTGCGGCGTGAGCGTGTCCCACACCTTCTTCGAGAACACCAGCACTTCGGGGGTCATCGAATGCTGGGTTTCCGAATAGATCGGCGCCACTTCGTAGTGCTTGGTTTCTTCGTACGACGGCAGGTTGTTTTCAGCTGCGTCCACGAGACCCGTCTTCAGGCCCGTATAGACTTCGGCGAACGGCATCGGCGTCGGCGTGCCGCCCATTGCGCGGATTTCGTCGACCATCAGATCCGACGGTTGCACGCGGATCTTGAGGCCCTTCATGTCGGCCGGCGTGTGAATCGGCTTCTTGGTGTAGATGGAGCGCGCGCCGCTCTCGTAGAACGTCAGCGCGATCATGCCCTTGGCCTTGAAGGCGTCGAGAATCTTCTGGCCTTCCGGGCCGTACATCACTTTGCGGAAATGGTCGATGTCGCGGAACAGGAACGGCAGCGACGGAATCATCGATTCCGGCACGATCTCGTTGAATGCGGCGCCATTGGCACGTGCCATGTCGAGCGCGCCGATACGCACCTGGTCGATCGTTTCGTTTTCCGAACCCAGCGCGCTATTGCCGAAGACCTTCAGCGAATCCTTGCCGCCGGTCTCTTTCTTGATCTCCTCACCCATGAACTTCACGGCCATGTTGGTCGGATAGGTGTCGCCATGAACGTCCGAGACGCGGAACACGCGTGCTTGTGCCGACACGGTGCTGAATGCCAGCACCGAGGCCGCAACGATCATCGAAACACGGGAAGTGGCGAATTTGTTTTTCATCGTGACATTCCTTGAAATTTGAACCATCCATTCGATTGCGGAGGGCCGCTCGCGGATGCGACATGGTTTTGCTGCGTCTCCCGGCTCGGCGTCCGCCGTCCTTGCGGACCACGACCGCTCTGCCGCGCTGGCTCGTGCAAATGTCCCCGGCACAGATGCTCAGCACTCCTGTCAGACAACTCGACTTCTTTTACTTCAATTGCGTCGGCTCACCGCGCGCGCGATAACAGAAACGCGGCGCCGGTTGCCTTCTTCGTCCGCTCGCCCGCGCTATCTCGAAAGCATTTCGTTTGGGCTCATACGTTGTACGACGACATACGAAGTCTATAAAACACGCTTTGAGTTGTACAGCCGGTATTTACCCGCACCGCGAACGTCGCAGCGCAACTATTTCCGGCCATGAATTAAGCGCAAACCTAAGCCAGACGCCACAATCTCGTGGCAGTCATTCAGGCGTTGCAAGCAGAGGATGAAAAGCGGACGTGACCGCAAAGTGGCATTTTCGCCACTTTGTTGTACGACGAGTGATGAATAAACGGGAGGTTTGTCAGGCGTCGCACGACTAATCGGACGACGCCCGATGCAGATGGGGCGCTTAGAGCACGCCCGCGAATTCCGGCTCGGGGAGACCGGTGACGCCGGGACGCACGGCGAACAGATGACCGTCGTGCCCGGTCGCGTTCGCGCCCGGCCGGATCGACGTGACGAACAGCGTGTCGAGGTCACGTCCGCCGAACGCGCACATGGCCGGTTTTACGGCCGGCACGGCGATCTGCCGGTCCAGCTTGCCTTGCGGCGTGAAGCGCAGCAGCATGCCGGCGTCGTTGGCGCAAATCCAGTAGCAGCCGTCGGCGTCCACCGCCGCGCCGTCGGGACGCCCGACGTAGTCGTGCAGATCGGCGAACACACGGCGATTGTGCGGCTCGCCGGACTCCACGTCGTAGTCGAATGCCCAGATGGTCCGGTGCAGCGGATGCGAGTCGGACAGATACATGACGGCGCCATCCGGCGACCAGCCCAGACCGTTCTGCGTGATGAGACCGGAAACGACCGGTGCCGACAGCACGCCTTGCGCATCGAAGCGATACAGCGCGCCGGCCGGATTGGCCGCGCTCATGTCCTGCACCATCGTGCCGGACCAGAAGCGGCCCTGACGGTCGCAACGGCCGTCGTTGAAGCGCATGTCGCCGAACGGGAACGACGGCGCGGCGAGTTTCCTGATGCCGGACGGCGCCACGCTCACCACTTCTCCATGCGGCGCGCCTTCGGGCAACGTGACGGCGAAAAGCCCGGTCTCGCAGCCGGCCAGCACCGTGCCGTGACGGTCGAACGCGATGCACGCCACCCGCTCCGGCAACCGCCACTCAGAACGCTCACCGGATTCGACCCGCAGCCGCACGATCTTCTGCGCGGGAATGTCCACCCAGTAAAGCGCCTGCTCCGCGACACGCCACACCGGGCTCTCGCCAACCTGCGCCGGCGCCTCGCCCGCAGCCTCGACCCGCTCCACGCGCGGATTCGCCGTGCCGCTCATCGCTTCGGCTCCATCGGGCCGGCCAGCACGAACGGACCGCCCTGGAAGTGCTGGGTCGGATCGTCCAGATTGGTGGTCGGCGCGCTCACCGGAAACAGATGCTCGAACTCGACGGAGCTGTCTTGCGGACGGAAGCCGAGGAACGCGGCCTTGGTGTTGTCCACCCACTTCGTGCGGTTATCCGACACGCCATACACGATCGCGTGGCCGACGCGATTGGTGAACAGCGAGCAGCGCACCAGTTCGATGAAATCGCGGAAGCTGAGATACGTGACCAGCATGCGCGGATTTTTCGGCTGCTCGAACGACGAGCCGATCCGCAAACACACCGTCTCGAGACCGAAGCGGTCGAAATAAAAACGCGAGAGCGATTCGCCGAAGCATTTGGTCACGCCGTACAGACTGTCCGGACGCAGCGGCGCGTCGATATCGACCACCGACGTGGTGGGATGAAAACCGACCGCATGGTTCGAGCTCGCATACACGATGCGCTTCACGCCCTGCTTCTGCGCGGCCGAGTACAGGTTGTAGAGGCCGCGAATGTTCGCCTCGATCAGTTCTTCGAACGGCGCCTCGACGGAAATGCCGCCCAGGTGAACCACTGCGTCCACGCCTTCGAGCAGCGCGAGCACGGCGGCTTCGTCCGCGATATCGACCACGGCGGCTTCTTCATGCGCCGCCACCTCGCCCAGCGGCGCGATGTCGCTCACTCGCACGATGTCGGCCCATGCGGCGAGCGGTCCGCGCAGTTGACGGCCGAGGTTGCCGGCCGCGCCGGTCAGCAGAATGCGGCGAAATGGTTTCTGTGTCACGGGACGTTCCTGCGTTGAATCGGTCATGTCTCTGTCTGTCTACTGTGTGTGCTGCGTGATTGCGTCTGCGCGAGTGTGTCGGTCAGGTCACCGGCGCCGGATTGAACAGCGTCAATGCGTTGTGCAGCTTGAGCTTCTCGGCGCAGGTCTGTTTGCGGCCGCTGGCCACGTCGAGCATCAGGCGGAACAGTTCCCAGCCGACGTCTTCGATACTGGCCGAGCCGGTTGCAATCGTACCTGCGTTGATGTCCATCAGGTCGTGCCAGCGGCGTGCCAGATCCGAGCGGGTCGCGACCTTGATGACCGGCACTTCGGCGAGACTGTACGGCGTGCCGCGCCCGGTCGTGAACACGTGCAGGTTGATGCCGGCCGCGACCTGCAGCGTGCCGCAGATGAAATCGCTGGCAGGCGTGGCCGCGTAGATCAGGCCTTTCTGTTTGACCTTCTCGCCCGGCGAGAGCACGCCCGAAATGGCGGAGTTACCCGACTTGATGATCGAGCCCATCGCTTTTTCGACGATGTTCGACAAGCCGCCCTTCTTGTTGCCCGGCGTGGTGTTGGCGCTGCGGTCTGCGCCGCCGCGCTTCAGATAATCGTCGTACCACTGCATTTCGCGGATGATCGCCGCCGCGACCTCCGGATTGGCCGCGCGCGCCGTGAGTTGATCGACGCCGTCGCGCACTTCGGTCACTTCGGAGAACATCACCGTCGCGCCGGCACGCACCAGCAGGTCGGTCGCGAAACCGACGGCGGGGTTAGCCGTGAGACCCGAGAAGGCGTCGCTGCCGCCGCACTGCACGCCGATCACGAGGTCGGAAGCCGGGCAGGTTTCGCGGCGGCGATTGTTCAGGCGCTTCAGATGGCCGTCGGCCATCTTCATGATCGACTCGATCATCGACTGGAAACCGACGTGCGACTCGTCCTGCAACACCACGACGTCGCCGTTCAGGTCCGCTTCGATGTCGCCGATGTCGGCCACTTCGGCCACGTTCGCGGCCGCCGCGATCGGAATCGTGCCCGGCGGCATCAGGCGCTCGGGTTGCAGTTTTTCGCAACCGAGACTGACCATCATCACTTCGCCGCCGAAGTTCGGATTCAGACTGATATTGCGCACCGTGCGGATCGGCACCATCGCGTCGGGTGCGTCGATCGCGACACCGCAACCGTAGGTGTGACCGAGGCTCACGACATCGTCGACATTCGGGTAGTTCGGCAGCAACTCCGCCTTGATACGCGTGACGGCGTGCTGCACTACGTCGGCCACGCACTGGACCGTGGTGGTGATCGCGAGAATGTTGCGCGAGCCGACCGAGCCGTCCGCGTTGCGATAACCCTCGAACGTGAAGCCTTCGAGCGGCGGCATCTCCGGCGCCCTGATGGTGGCGATCGGCAGGTCTTCGAGTCCGGGCGGGCTCGGCATGCGGATCACGTGTTCGTTGATCCAGCTGCCCTTGGGCAAGGCCTTCAGCGCATAGCCGATCACTACGTTATAGCGGATCACTTCGTCGCCTTCGGCGAGATCGGCCAGCGCGACCTTGTGACCTTGCGGCACGCGCTCGCGCAGCACCAGACCATCGGGGAACACGGCGCCCTCACCCAGACCGCCGTCGTTGACGACGATCGCGACGTTGTCGTTGGGGTGAACGCGAATATAGAGCGGGGAGTTTTCCATTGCATCGATCCTTATGGCGCCGGCACGCGCACTGCGCCGACTATTCATACGTCATCCTACAACACAGCAGAACACGCAGAGGTTCCGTATTTACCCTAGGACAGGGATTATGCCGTTAAATCTCCGTTGAGTTCGTGGATTTGTTGTTGTACGATGACGTATAAGAAATCACCATTTCTACTGACTGACTTACTCAATACCTCATTTCCGACGCCTGGATACACATCATGACGACACCGCAAGAACTCAAGCAGATCGTTTCCGAAGGCCTGCTCTCGTTTCCCGTTACCGACTTCGACGAAAAGGGCGACTTCCGCGCCGACACCTATGCCGAGCGCCTCGAATGGCTGGCTCCTTATGGCGCGTCCGCCCTGTTCGTCGCCGGTGGCACGGGTGAGTTCTTCTCGCTGACGCACGACGACTACTCCAAGGTTGTCCGCACCGCGACGGAAGTGTGCAAGGGCAAGGTACCGATCCTGGCCGGCGCAGGCGGCCCGACGCGCGTGGCGATCGCCTACGCGCAGGAAGCCGAGCGCCACGGAGCGAACGGCATTCTGCTGATGCCGCATTACCTGACCGAAGCCAGCCAGGAAGGTATCGCCGCGCACGCCGAAGAGGTCTGCAAGTCGGTGCCGAACATGGGCGTGATCATCTACAACCGCGCGAATTCGAAGCTCAACGCCGACATGCTCGAAGGTCTGGCCGAGCGCTGCCCGAACCTGATCGGCTTCAAGGACGGCGTGGGCGAGATCGAAAACATGGTGACGATCCGCCGCCGTCTGGGCGACCGTTTCTCGTACCTCGGCGGCCTGCCGACCGCTGAAGTCTACGCAGCGGCCTACAAGGCGCTGGGCGTGCCGGTGTACTCGTCGGCGGTGTTCAACTTCATCCCGAAGACGGCGATGGACTTCTACCGCGCGATTGCAGCGGACGACCACGCAACGGTCGGCAAGCTGATCGACGAATTCTTCCTGCCGTACCTGAAAATCCGCAACCGCCGTGCAGGCTACGCGGTCAGCATCGTCAAGGCCGGCGCGAAGCTGGTCGGCCACGGCGCAGGTCCGGTGCGCGCACCGCTGACCGATCTGACGGAAGAAGAAATGGCCATGCTCGACGTGCTGATCAAGAAGCTCGGTTCGCAGTAAGCAGGAGGCGCCGTGACGCTGCGCGAGCGCCGATGGCGCGCGCAGCGACGCAAAAAAGAGCGCCCGGGACGGCAACGTCGCCGGGCGCTTTCGCTTTTCCGCGGAAGGCAGAAGCCGCACTCGTGTCACGCGAGCGCACTGCCCTTCGGACAGGCATCAGAAAGACCGGGAACGCATTCCCGCGCATAAGATTCAGGAGATGACCATGGACGTGAGCCGCACGGCAAATGCCGCCAACGCCGCCGGTACTGCCGCAGATACCGCCGCCCGCACCAAAGTACGCTACGCGATCCTGCTGCTTATTTTCCTCATCACGACGTTCAATTACGCGGACCGCGCCACGCTCTCGGTCACCGGCTCGGCCATGCGCACCGAGTTCGGCTTCGACGCGATCCGCATGGGCTACATTTTCTCCGCGTTCAGCTGGGCCTACGTGCTCTCGCAATTGCCGGCCGGCTGGCTGCTCGACCGCTTCGGCGCGCGCCGTGTGTACGCCGCGAGCATCTTCTTCTGGTCGCTGTTCACGCTGCTGCAAAGCACGATCGGTCTGCTCGGCAGCGCCGCCGCGGCCGTCAGCGCGCTGTTCGTGCTGCGCTTCGCGATGGGCGCGGCGGAATCGCCGGCGTTTCCGGCCAATGCCAAGGTCGTGGCGAGCTGGTTCCCGACCAACGAACGCGGCACCGCCTCCGCCATTTTCAATTCGGCGCAATATTTCGCCGCCGTCGTCTTCACGCCGCTGATGGCGTGGCTCACGCACCGTTTCGGCTGGCATGCGGTGTATCTGGTGATGGGCGTTGCCGGACTTCTGCTCGCGCTGACATGGCTCAAGGTCATGAAGAATCCCGCCGACCATCCCGGTGTCTCGCGTGCCGAACTCGAGTACATCGAACAGGGCGGCGGCGTGATCAGCGGCCATCAGAAAGTGGCGCGCACGGAAGATATCGCGCGCGCCGGCGGCTGGTCGCTGGTGCGGCAACTGCTGACCAACCGCATGCTGCTCGGCGTGTATCTGGCGCAGTACTGCATCAACGTGCTGACCTACTTCTTCCTGACGTGGTTTCCGATCTACCTCGTGCAGGCGCGCGGCATGACGATCCTGCAAGCGGGTCTGGTGGCGTCGCTGCCTGCGATCTGCGGCTTTTCCGGCGGCGTGCTCGGCGGCATCCTGTCCGACGGCCTGATCCGCCGCGGTCATTCGCTGACGGTGGCGCGCAAGGTGCCGATCGTCGGCGGCATGCTGCTGTCGGTGTGCATCATCGGCTGCAATTATGTGTCCACCGACTGGGTGGTGGTCGCGCTCATGTCGCTCGCCTTCTTCGGCAAGGGGATCGGCGCGCTCGGCTGGGCCGTGGTGGCGGACACGTCGCCGAAAGAAGCGCTCGGTCTGTCCGGCGCGATCTTCAACATGTTCGGCAACGTGGCCGGCATCGTCACGCCGATCGTGATCGGCTACCTGGTGGCGAAGAGCGGCTCGTTCAACGGCGCCCTGGTGTTCGTCGGCGTGAATGCCCTGCTCACCGTCTTCAGCTATCTCGTGATCGTGAAAGACATCCGGCGCGTCGAACTGCGCCACGACTGAACGGCGGCGAGCCGGTTGCCCGTCACAGGTCGCCGGCCGCCGCAGTTGTCGTACTTCCGGGCACGCCCGGCGCAGCATGCGCCGCAGCCCGGTTGCACGAAACATCGGGCGAAACAAACCGCGCCGCCATGTCGGCGCGGGCAGTACCGAAAATGAATTGCCGTTTATATAATCAGTCGTCAGACGACGGTATAATAAGTCGCATAAAGTCACTGCAACTATCTGATTCAAGGGGCGTTTTCGATGGCTACACCACTGGCTTCCGCAGCACCGCCACGACGCGCTCGCAATCTGGCCGAGTTCGTCGTGAGTTACGTGACCGAGCAGATCGCGACCAACGCGCTCAAGCCCGGCGACAAACTGCCGACCGAATCGCAACTCATGGTCACGCTGAGCGTGAGCCGCACCGTGATCCGCGAAGCAATCTCGCGCCTGCAGGCCGGCAAGATCATCGAGACGCGTCACGGCATCGGCAGCTTCGTGCTCGAACCGCAACGCGAGAAGCTCGGCATCGATATGGTGCCGGCCACCACCTTGCGCGACGTGCTGTCCATTCTGGAACTGCGTATCAGCCTGGAGACGGAATGCGCCGGGCTGGCCGCGCAACGCGCCAAGCCGGAAGACCTCGCGCGCATGCGCACGGCGCTCGACGCCATCGAGGCAACCCGTCACAACGGACTGGATAGCGTCGACGCCGACCTGCAGTTCCATATCTCCGTGGCGCGCGCCACGGGCAACCGCTACTTCGTCGACATTCTCACGCAGATGGGCAGCGCGCTGATTCCGCGCAACCGCCTCGATTCCGCCGGCATCGCGCGCGCGGAACCGGACGCGTATCTGTCGCTGGTCAATCTGGAACACGAGAGCATTCTCGAAGCGATCTCGCGTCACGACGCCGAAGGCGCGCGCGCGGCGATGCGCATGCATCTGTCGAACAGCCGCGAACGTCTGCGGCGCGCGAACGAGGCGAGCGAAACCAGCAACTGAGGCGCGTTCACGCACAGCTCGCTCGCGCGGCGCGCAAACGAAAATGGCCGGGATTTTCATCCCGGCCATTTTTTATCCGACTAGCACCTCAGACAACACGCTCAGCTGCGCGTGATTTCACCATCGCGACGGCGCCACAAATCGAGCGGATTGCTGTCGGCGAGCGCTTCGGGCAACAGATCGGCCGGGAAGTCCTGATAGCAGACCGGACGCAGGAAGCGGTCGATCGCGGTCGTGCCGACCGACGTGCCACGGCTGTCCGAGGTTGCCGGGAACGGGCCGCCGTGAACCATCGCGTGCGACACCTCGACACCCGTCGGATAGCCGTTGACCAGAATCCGGCCCGCCTTGCGCTCGAGCAGCGGCAACAGCTTCTGTGCCGTCGCCATGTCGGCGCTGTCCATTTGCAACGTCGCGGTCAGTTGACCTTCGACGTGTTTGGCCACGGCCAGCATTTCCTGCTCGTCCTTGCAGCGGACGATGGTCGACACCGGGCCGAACACTTCGTCTTCGAGCGCCGGCGTGGCGAGGAAAGTCTGCGCGTCGGTCACGAACAGCGCCGCGCGCGCCTGGGTCGGACCGGTCGCTTCGACACCACGCGCCACTTCCTCGACGCCCTCAATGCCGGCCAGCTTGCTCTCGCCGTTCTGGTAGGCCGCGCAGATGCCGGCGGTCAGCATGGTTTGCGCGGGCTTGCCGGCCAGCGCCTGCGATGCGGTTGCCACGAAGCTCTTCAGCGCGTCGCTGTCGACGGCGATCGCGAGACCCGGGTTGGTGCAGAACTGACCTGCGCCCATCACGAGCGAATCGACGAAACCGCGCGCGATGCTTTCGCCACGCTGGTTCAGCGCGTTCGACAACAGGAACACCGGATTGATGCTACTCATTTCCGCGTAGACCGGAATCGGCTCGGGGCGCGCCGCCGCGACGCGCATCAGCGCAAGACCGCCTCCGCGCGAACCGGTGAAGCCGACGGCCTTGATTGCCGGATGCGCGACCAGCGCTTCGCCGATTGCGTTGCCCGCGCCGATCACCAGCGAGAACACGCCTTCCGGCAGGTTCATTTCCTGCGCCACGCGTTGAATCACACGGCCGACCATTTCCGACGTGCCGAGGTGTGCGCCGTGTGCTTTCACGACCACCGGACAGCCGGCTGCGAGTGCCGCCGCCGTGTCGCCGCCCGCTACCGAAAACGCGAGCGGAAAGTTGCTGGCGCCGAACACCGCGACGGGGCCGAGCGGGATTTTTTGCATACGCAGATCGGAGCGCGGCAGCGGCTTGCGCTCCGGCAGCGGTGAGTCGAGCGTCGCGGACAACCATTGGCCCGCGCGCACGACCTGGGCGAACAGCTTCAACTGCCCGGTGGTACGGCCGCGCTCGCCTTCCAGGCGCGCTTTCGGCAGACCGGATTCCAGATGCGCGCGCTCGACCAGCGCGTCGCCCAGCGCCGTGATGCCGTCGGCGATACGTTCGAGAAATTCGGCGCGCACGGTGAGCGGCAGCGAGCGGTAACTGTCGAACGCCTGCTCGGCCAGATCGCACGCCCGTTTGACCTGCTCGACGCCGCCGCCGCCAAAAACCGGCTCGGCGATGTCGGCACCCGTGGCCGGATTGAACGCGTGCAACAGCTGGTCCGCGCCGCGCACTGCCTGGCGGCCGATCAGCATTTCGCCGGTAATCAACATTTTCGCTTTCCTTGAAAAAACGCTTTAGATATAGGTCATCCTACAACAAGGGATGCCTGTCACGCAACCGGCAAACGCCCGCCACGCCGTGAATTCGGGTTTACGTGGCCGTTACAAGCCCAAGCCGCAATGCTAATCTGAAACAAGACATACGACGACCTATAACATTTTAATTCGGTGTCGTAGCAGCTCACCCGATCCATTGCCGTTCGAGGAGACATCATGTCCGCCGTCACGCCCTATCAGGCCTTGCCCAATCGCTTCCGACGCGCGGTTTGCGACGGCGAAACCCAGATCGGCTGCTGGTCGTCGCTCGCCAGCCCCGTTGTCACTGAACTGCTCGGCGTCATCGGTTTCGACTGGATACTTCTCGACGCCGAGCACGCGCCGAACGACGTGCTCACGCTGATTCCGCAACTGATGTCGCTCAAGGATAGCGCCAGCGCGCCCGTCGTCCGGCCGCCCGCCAACGACAGCGTGTTCATCAAGCGTCTGCTCGACAGCGGCGTGTCCAATTTCCTCGTGCCGTTTGTCGAGAGCGCCGAGGACGCGGCCCGCGCGGTCGCCGCGACGCGTTATCCGCCGCAAGGTATTCGCGGCGTGTCGGTCAGCCATCGCGGCAACCGCTTCGGGACCGTTCCCGACTACCTCGACATTGCCAACGACAACATCTGCGTGATCGTGCAAATCGAAAGCCCCAAAGCCGTCGACGCGATCGACGACATTCTCGCGGTGGATGGCATCGACGCCGTGTTCGTCGGTCCATCCGATCTCGCGGCGGGTTACGGCCATCTCGGCAACGCGAATCATCCCGACGTGCAACGGGCCATCGCGCACGTGTTCGAACGCGCGCAGGCGGCCGGCAAATCGAGCGGCATTCTCGCGCCGCTGCAAGCCGACGCCGAACGTTATCTGTCGATGGGCTGCCGCGTAATCGCCGTTTGCGCCGATATGGGCATGCTCAAAAGCGCGGCGCAATCGGTTCAGAAACACTTCATGCAAAAACCGGCCGGCGCGGCCTGACACGCCGGCCCCCGGCTTTAAGAGCATGCGCGGCAGACCGATGCGCATGCACGCAGCCACGATGACATTTTCGGAGCAGATCATGCAGAAAGCAGGCTTTATCGGACTCGGCATCATGGGCAAGCCCATGGCCGCCAACCTTCTGAAGAACGGCGTCGCACTCGCCGCGTTCACGCGCAGCGGCGTGCCCGACGATCTCGTCGCAGCCGGCGCCGTTGCATGCGACAGCCCGGCCGCGCTCGCTGCGCAGGCCGATGTGATCTTCATCATGGTGCCGGATACGCCGGACGTCGAGCGCGTGCTGTTCGGCGAAAACGGTCTGGCTAACGCATTGCACGCGGGACAGGTCGTCGTGGACATGAGTTCGATCTCGCCGATGGCCACGCGCGAGTTCGCTGCCCGCGTGCGCGAGCGCGGCGCCGAGTATCTCGACGCGCCGGTATCGGGCGGCGAAGTCGGCGCAAAAGCAGCCACGCTGACGATCATGGTCGGCGGCGAACCCGCGACCTTCGACAGCGTCAAGCCGCTGTTCGACATGATGGGCAAGAACGTCACGCTGATCGGCGCGGTCGGCGCGGGCCAGGTGTGCAAGGTCGCCAATCAGGTGATCGTCGCCGCGACGATCGAAGCGGTCGGCGAGGCGCTGCTGCTCGCGTCGAAGGCCGGTGTCGATCCGGCGCGCGTGCGTGAAGCGCTGATGGGCGGTTTCGCGTCGTCGCGCATTCTCGAAGTACATGGCGAGCGAATGACGAAGCGCACGTTCGATCCGGGCTTTCGCATCGAACTGCATCAGAAGGACTTGAACCTCGCACTGTCGACCGCGCAGGCGCTCGGCGTGTCGCTGCCGAATACCGCCACCTGCCAGGCGCTGTTCAACGCATGCGTCGCGCACGGCGGCAAAGCGTGGGACCACTCGGCGATGGTGCGCGCGCTCGAAGTGCTCGCCAATCACGAGATCGGACAGGCGCTCGACAAATAGCACGCACGCGGCACACGGCGCGTTGTCGCGCCGTTCTTTCATATGGCCACGGCATCACGCTCGCCGCGAGCGCAGACGCCTTTTGCGCGGTTTTAAAGCCATCTGTTCGCCGACAGATAAAAACGATCACGCACATTCTTTTCCTTACAAATATTAAGGATGACTAATCTCGGCATCGTCCTTTCTACGAATTGTCCATCTGCGCAAATAAAGATTATCGACAACGCCCACCAGGGGCAAGGAGACATCCGTGGCAATCCACGATAAAAACAGCGGCGACCATCCGGCAACGACAACCCGCGACAACGATCAACCGCAGTCCCCCAAACGCAGAACCCTGATGATGTTCGCCGGCGCATCGGCGGGCGCGTCGCTGCTCGGCACGCTGTCCGCCTGCAGCGGCGGTGGCAATTCGCTCAACTCGTCGACGGCGGCCTCGGGCACGACGTCCACCCCAACCGCTGCTGTCGATCCGATCTGGGGGCCTGGCGGCGAAGCGACCACGATCATCAACAAGCTCGCCACGATCACGACGTCGATGTTCCCGTCGGTCGATTTCCAGGTGACCAGCTATGGCGCGAAAACGCTTCCGTCGTCCGCGCTGATTCAGGCGAGCGCATGGCCCGGCGGCACCATTGCCTGGGTGACGGGCGCGCAGGCCGCAGCGTCGCCGCAAAGCCCGGGATCGACGGTGATGGTGCCGTACGACATGACCGACACCGCCTACGACTCGTGTTCCGCGTTCAACGCCGCGATCCAGTCCGCGCATGCGGCGGGCGGCGGCCGCGTCGTCGTGCCGGCCGGGAACTGGTATTGCGGCGGCCCGATCGTGCTGCTCAGCAACGTGAACTTCCACCTCACGTCAGGCTGCACGATCTATTTCAGCCCGAATCCCGCCGACTACGCCAAGAACGGTCCGTATCCGACCAGCAACGGCAATCTGTACTGGTCGCGCTGGCAGGCTAACGACTGCCTGAATTTCGGCGCACCGATCTACGCGTACCAGCAGACCAACATCGCACTGACCGCCGACGACAACACCTGCGTGCTCAACGGCCAGGCGATGACGCCGATGCAGTTGAGCACGAAGCCGCCGACGTCGTGCTGGTGGACCTTCAAGGGCACGAGCGGCGAATACGGTTACGTGAAGCCCGCGTCGGGCGGCGCACCGGTATCGCAGGCGGACGCGAACACCGGTGCGACCTCGTACCCGGCGAACTCTGCGTCGTACGCAGGCAATACTGCATTGACGAGCCTGCCCGCCGCGCAGGTCACGAATCCACAGGCGAACGTGTCGTTCACGAATCAGGACGGCACGACCACCACGCTGATGACGCTGCTCACCGCGTCCGGCTGGAATCAGGATCAGAACTATTTGCCCGCGCTGTCGGAACTGGGTGTGCCGGTCGTGGACCGCGTGTTCGGTCTCGGCCACTTCCTGCGGCCGTGCATGGTCGAGTTCATCGGCTGCACGAACGTGTTGCTGCAAAACTACCACACGCAGAACACGCCGTTCTGGCAGCATCATCCGACCGACTGCACGAACGTCGTGATCGACGGCGTGTTCGCCGACAGCATCGGTCCGAACAACGACGGCTTCGATCCGGATGCGTGCAATTACGTGCTGGTGCAGAACGTCCAGTTCAATACCGGCGACGACTGCATCGCGATCAAGTCCGGCAAGTGCCTCGACACCCAATACGGTCCGATGCAGAACATCGTCGTGCAGAACTGCACGATGCAAAGCGGTCATGGCGGTCTGACGATCGGCAGCGAAATGAGCGCGGGCGTCGAAAACGTCTACGCCCGCAATCTGACGATGCAGAACGAAAACTGGGCGAGCAATCCGCTGAATATCGCGCTTCGCTTCAAGACCAACATGAATCGCGGTGGCTTCATCAACAACGTGTGGATCAACGGCGTCACGCTGCCGAATGGTGTGAACCTGACCGGCAAATATGGCGGCGGCGCCCTGGGCTCCGCGTATCCCGGATCGGTGGCCGGCACGGGCACGGTCGGCCTCGCGGCGAATCCGTCGACGGGCCAGGGCGGCCTCATCACCTTCGACTGCGATTACAGCCCGTCGGGCGACGCCGTGCGCTGGAATCCGGCGACGATCAACAATGTCAACATTTCGAACGTCAACGCGACCAACACGTCGGGCGCCGTCAGCTATGCGCTGACGTCGGGCTTTACGGCGACGACCGGTTCATGCTTCCAGGCGATCGTCGCGCAAGGTTCCGTGGCCGCCGATTACAACGGCCCGTTGCCGGTGCCTACGGTCTCGCCGATCACGGGCGTCACCATCTCGAACTGCAACCTCGGCACGCCGATCGCAGCGGGTCCGGTGTCGTCGACCGTGCCGGGACCGGTTTTCGTCAGCAACGTGAAGTCGATCACTCTGAGCAATGTGGTTATCGCAGGCGTCACGTACAACAGCGCGTTGACGGGTTAAACGGCGGTTCGTGGGTCTGCGGTGCGTCAACGCCGCAGACCTCCCCCGGCAAACGCGCACACTTCCTTGCAACCCGCGTCATACCCACAGAAACAAAAAAAGCGACGCTCGTAGCGTCGCTTTTTTCTTCTCTGACCAGCACGCTGGATTCAATCAACCGAATCCAGCCTGACGTGCAAGCGTTACATTACTTCGCCACCGCACCGGTTGCCGGCGCCGAACTCCAGCGCGGCTCCGGCGTGCGATCGCCGCTTCGTGCAAGCAGACACACCACCACCGCCGCGATGATGTCGAACACGGCCAGCACGACGAACAGCGGGCTGTAACCCACCTGTGTGACGAGCACACCGAACAGCGCCGTGAAGGCCGCCGCGCCGAGGTAACCCGCCATGCCGCCCATGCCCGTCGCCGTCGCGACCTCGTTCTTGCCGAACATGTCCGAGGTGATGGCATACAGCGCGCCCGACAGCGTCTGGTGAGCGAAGCCGCCCACGCACAGCAGCGCAATCGCGGCGTAGGGACTGGCCACCAGGCCGACGCACGCCGGTCCGATCATGCACAGCGCGCCCACCACGAACACCAGCTTGCGCGACGTGAACAGCGAGACCTTCGCGTACTTGTGAAACAGCGGGCTCAGATAGCCGCCGAGCACGCAACCGATGTCCGCCGCGAGAAACGGCATCCACGCGAACAATGCGACTTCCTTCAGGTTCATGTGACGCTCGGTCATCATGTACAGCGGAATCCACGCGTTGAAGGTTTGCCATGCCGGCTCGGACAGAATGCGCGGAATGCCGATCGCCCAGAAATCACGGCTGCCGAGCATTTTTTTCCAGCTGCGCCGCGCCACGCCCGCGTCGCTATGTTTGGCTTCCTGGCCGCTCAGAATGTAGTCGCGTTCGGTGTCGCCGAGCAGTTTCTGCTTGCGCGGATGCTTGTAGAGCAGCATCCACACTGCGCTCCACACGACACCCGCCACGCCGACGATCAGAAAAGCCCATTGCCATTGCCCGTGCAACAACGCCCACACCACCAGCGGCGGCGCGAGCAGCGCGCCCACCGACGAGCCGATGTTGAACCAGCCGATCGCCACGGAGCGCTCTTTCGCCGGGAACCACTCGCTGGTCGCCTTCACGCCGGCCGGAATGCCGGCGGCTTCGGCGATACCGAGCACGCCGCGAAAGAACGCGAGGCTGCGCCAACCTGTCGACCATGCCGCCGCCGCGCAGGCCAGCGACCACGCCAGCGCGAACGCCGCGAAACCGATCTTGGTGCCGACGGTGTCGAGCACGTAGCCCGCCACCGGCTGCATGAAGGCATAGCAAAGCTGCCACGCGACCACGACGTGCGAATACTGCACGGTCGTGATGTCGAGGTCCTTCATCAGCGTCGGCGCCGCCACCGACAAAGTATTGCGCGCAAGATAATTGATGATGAGGCCGGCCGCGACCAGGCTGACCATCCACCAGCGGATGCCCTTGACTTTCATGACTGTGTCTCCTCGAATGCTCTGACCGCTCAGGCCGGGCGCGATGGTTTGATTGCCGCGCCGGTTTCGCGGTCGCGCGAATAGTCGATGCCCACGAAGCCGCCGCCCTGGAAGCGCTGACCGAGCGCGTCGAGCGGATTGGGACCCGCGAGAATCTCCCCGGCGAAGTCTTCGGCGTTCTGCGTCGGCACATAGCCCAGACGCTCGGCGCCGCTGTTGTCCCACCAGCTGCGCGTATTGGCCGACACGCCCCATACCGTCAGGAAACCGATGTCCTGCGCGTCGAAGCAGCGGTCGAGAAAGTGCATCAGATCCTGATGACCGAACCAGGTGCTCAGGTGACGCGGCTCGGTAGGCCGTTCGAGACAACTGCCGATCCGCACGCAGACGCTTTCGATGCCGTGCTTGTCCCAGTACATGCGCGCGAGCGACTCGCCCCACACCTTGCTCAGACCGTAAAAACCGTCCGGGCGCAGTTCGCAATCCAGTTCGAGACGCTCGGTGACCGGATACATGCCGATCGCGTGGTTCGAACTCGCGAACACGATGCGCTTCACGCCGTGCCGGCGCGCCCCTTCGTAGACTTCCACGAGTCCGCGCAGATTGTTTTCGATGATTTCGGGCAACGGACGCTCGACACTCGTCCCCGCAAAATGGATCAGCACGTCGACGCCTTCGAGCAGCCGGTCGACCACCGCCGGATCGCGCAGATCGCCGTGCATCACGTCTTCGCCATCGACCAGCGGCGTGAGGGCTTTCGAACCCGCGGCCGAACGCAACGCGACACCGCGCGCGACGAGCGCGCGACGCACGACCGAGCCGAGCTGACCGCCGGCTCCACTCAGGGCAATCTTCTTCATAAGGTTCCTTGACTGCGCCGCGGATTGCCTCGCCATGAGCGGGACCGGCCGTTGGGCCGAAGCGGCGTCGGATGATGAATCCGGTACGTTGTACGATAACGTACTATCGACTATGCAAAGCTGATTTTCAACTAGGCATTTACCCGTATTCCAACGATCGACAGGCGCGCCATGTCTTTATAAACAAGGATTTGCGAAGCGAGTTTTTATGTGATGTCGTACAACAACTTGCGTTTTTAATTGACCGGTTTTTGTCGACGCGCCCCGCCCTGCGTTCCGTTGTTGCAATTGCCGGCCGGCGGCATCGGGCGCCGCCGGCCTCGCTTCCTCGACATCAAGGCCCGATCACGAACCGATGAACTCCAGCAGATCGGCGTTCACCTTGTCCGCCTCGACCGTGCACATGCCGTGCTGGCCGCCGGGATACACCTTGAGCGTGGCGTTGCTGACGATTTTCGCGGTCAGGCGACCGGCTGCGTCGATCGGCACGATCTGATCGTCGTCGCCGTGGAGCACGAGCGTGGGCACGTCGATCTTCTTCAGGTCTTCCGTGTAGTCGACTTCCGAGAACTGCTTGACGCAGTCATAGAGACCCTTGATCGAGCCCGCCATGCCCTGCGCCCAGAACGAATCGATCACGCCTTGCGACTTTTTCGCGTTCGGGCGGTTGTAGCCGTAGAACGGCACGGCGAGATCCTTGAAGAACTGCGAACGGTCGTCGACCACGCCTTTGCGGATGCCGTCGAACACGTCGATCGGCGTGCCGTTCGGATTCGCCTCGGTCTTCAGCATCAACGGCGGCACCGCGCCGATCAGCACGGCCTTCGCCACCCGTTTGGAACCATGCCGGCCGATGTAGTGCGCCACTTCGCCGCCGCCCGTGGAATGCCCCACCAGCGTCGCATCTTTCAGATCGAGATGTTCGATCAGCGCGGCGAGGTCGTCGGCGTAGGTATCCATGTCGTTGCCGTCCCACGTCTGCGCCGAGCGACCGTGGCCGCGACGATCGTGCGCGATGACACGAAAGCCCTTGCTGCCGAGAAAAAGCATTTGCGCGTCCCACGCGTCGGCGCTGAGCGGCCAGCCGTGCGAGAACACGACCGGACGGCCGCTGCCCCAGTCTTTATAGAAAATCTCCGTACCGTCCTTCGTGGTGATCGTGCTCATCTGCTGACTCCTTGGGATTGAAGTCTGCCGTTGCCGGCAGGGGGACGATGCGTGCCATCGCCGGGCGGCGAGCGTAACGGCACGCCGCCTGGAGCATGACACGGTAAGCAACACGTATTGATGACGGACTCGCACGCGAACGGAACGGTGCGCGCGATCGCCAGATGATTATTCGCGACGAATGGTGAACGACAACGATGAAAGATAACGATGAAGACGTCGGGACGGCCTGACGACAAGCGGGCGTCTCACACTTTGGGCGAGCCGTACCGGCTGCCGGACCCGACCAGACTGTTCGCATCGTAAAAGCAAACCGGCCGATTGGCTAGCCATCCGGCCGATGCCCGTCTAACGCGCGCCGCGCTATCGTGGATCCGGTGTCGGCGCTGTCTTTCTGTTGTCCGTTATCGACGGCATCGCGGCATGCCGTCGACCTGTTTCGCGACGCGGCCATGGCTATCGGCGAGCCGTCTCGCACCATTTTTTCGTTCGACTCAAGACCTGTTGCAACGCGGCGATGAGTCGGCATTCCTGAAGAATGCCGCCCCACACCAGCAGCTAGATCGCTTGCTTGAAACTAACATATTTGTTATTATGGATTCAGATGTCATTTACTATCGAGTTCTACAACGAACGCGTCAAAGTGAACGTCGCGTCGTTGCCGAAAACCCTGCTGGCGCGTTTCATTGCACTGGCCGATCGCATGGAGGAATACGGGCCGAATCTCGGCGAACCGCACACGGCACACATGGGCGGCGGCCTCTTCGAAATGCGCCTCAAAGGCGCCGAAGGCATCGCCCGGGTCTTCTACTGCGCCATCGTGGAACGGAAGATCGTCATGCTTCACAGCTTCGTGAAGAAGTCGCAACAAACACCGCGCAATGAACTCGACACTGCGCGCAAGAGATTGCTGGAGATCAGGAATGGCAACTTATAAGGCAATGCGCGAACGCGCGCTGAACGACCCGGAAGTACGCGCCGAATTCGAGCGCCTGAATCGCGAAGAATTCGCCCTGCTCGACCAGATGCTCGCGGCGCGCCGCGAAGCCGGACTCACCCAGGCGCAGGTGGCCGAACGCATGGGTACCAAGGCACCCGCCATTACGCGCCTCGAACGGGCGCTCGCATCGGGGCAGCATTCGCCGTCCGTCGACACGCTGCGCCGTTATGCAGCAGCCTGTGGCAAGCAACTGTTCATCTCGATCGCTTAACCGATGCTTTAACGCGTGCGACGCGAAACGCGCGCCGGCGCTGGCGTCGCGAAAACGTGTTGCAGCGCGGTCTATTGACGCAGCCAGGCGTCGCGCGCGTCGGCGGAGTCCATTCAGCTAATCAGGAAAACTTGATATCCATCAAGGCTTTGCTGTCTCAAAAAGGAAAGCGAGCGTAAAACAACGTGGTTTTTTGACGCACGTCGCGGCGCAGCAAAAAAATCGACCATCCCCTACTCTGGCGCCATCTGCACGACGCAGTGCGCACCGACAACGGTCGACGCGCGTAGTCCGCCTTCGGGCACGACGCACTCACAGCACGCCACGAACATGAACCCCGCAATTTCGGCATTCGATCTCGCACGCATCCAGTTTGCGTTCACCGTTTCGTTTCACATCGTTTTTCCCGCCCTGAGCATTGGCCTCGCCAGTTTTATCGCCGTCCTCGAATGGCGCTGGCTGCAAACCGGCAAGGCGTACTACAAAGATCTTTGCCTGTTCTGGTCGAAGATCTTCGCAGTGGCCTTCGGAATGGGCGTGGTCTCCGGCGTGGTGATGAGCTATCAGTTCGGCACCAACTGGTCGGGCTTTTCGAGCTTCGCCGGACCCATCACCGGACCGCTGCTCATGTACGAAGTCATGACGGCGTTCTTTCTCGAAGCCGGCTTCCTCGGCATCATGCTGTTCGGCTGGCAGCGCATGAGTCCGCGCGCGCACTTCGGCGCCACGCTGATGGTGGCGATCGGCACGCTCATCTCCACCTTCTGGATTCTCGCGTCCAATAGCTGGATGCAAACGCCGCAAGGCTTCGAAGTGGTGGACGGTCACGTCGTGCCGCTCGACTGGTTCAAGATCATTTTCAATCCGTCGTTTCCTTATCGCCTTGCACACATGGCGCTTGCCGCCTTCATCGTCGCCGGGCTGGTGGTGTCGGCGGTGGCTGCGTGGCATCTGTTGCGCGGACGGCGCGATCCGGCGGTCCGGAAAATGTTCTCGATGGCGCTCTGGCTGCTGCTGATCCTCACGCCGGTTCAGGCGTTCGTCGGCGACCAGCACGGGCTGAATACGCGCGAATATCAACCGGCCAAGATCGCCGCAATCGAAGGTCTGTGGGACACGGAAAAAGGCGGCACCGCGCTCAATCTGTTCGGCATTCCCGACATGCAGGCGGAAACCACGCGCTACGCGGTGTCGATTCCGCATCTGGGCAGCCTGATCCTCACGCATAGCTGGGACGGCGAGATTCGCGGTCTGAAGGAATTCCCGCCGCAAGACCGGCCGAATTCGACGGTCGTGTTCTGGAGTTTTCGCATCATGGCGGGTCTCGGCGTGCTGATGATCCTCATGTCCGTGGCGGCCGCGATATTGCGCCGGCGCGGGCGGCTGTTCGAATCGACATGGTTCCAGCGGCTGGCGGTGGTCATGGGACCGAGCGGCTTCGTCACCCTGCTGGCCGGCTGGGTCACCACCGAAGCGGGCCGTCAGCCGTGGGTGGTGTACGGCGTCATGCGCACCTCGCAGGCCGTCTCGCCGCTCAGCACGCAACAGGTCGGCATTTCGCTGATGGCCTTCGTGGTCGTCTACTTCCTCGTGTTCGGCACCGGCATCTACTACATGCTCAAGCTGATGCGCGCGGGTCCGGCGCTGCCGGGCAACACACCGCACCACACGCCGCACCACACACCAGGCAGCACGCCGCAGCAGACCGCGCGCCGCCCGCTCTCCGCCGCCGATCAGCTGATCGACGCCGCTTAACGTCACCGACGAGAATCGACATGGACGTAACCGTTGTGTGGGCCGCGATCATCGCGCTAGGCCTTTTCATGTACGTGGTGCTGGACGGCTTCGATCTGGGCATCGGCATCCTTTTCCCGTTCTTCCCCGATGAAAAAGAGCGCGACCTGATGATGAACACCGTCGCACCGGTCTGGGACGGCAACGAAACCTGGCTGGTGCTCGGCGGCGCCGCGCTGTTCGCGGTGTTCCCCGCCGTCTATTCGACGGTGCTCTCCGCGCTGTATCTGCCGCTCGTCTTCATGCAGGTGTGTCTGATCTTCCGCGGCGTGTCATTCGAGATTCGCGCCAAGGCCAATCGCACCAAACACATGTGGGACCTGGCGTTCATCGGCGGCTCGGCGGGCGCCACGTTCTTTCAGGGCATCGCGCTCGGCGCATTCCTGCAAGGCATTCCCGTGCTCGACGGCGGCAACGGCGGCTATGCCGGCGACGCCTTCGGCTGGCTCACGCCCTTCAGTCTGCTGACCGGCCTCGGGCTGGTGGTGACGTATGCGCTGCTCGGCTGCGGCTGGCTGGTGGCGAAGACCGAAGGCGATCTGCAGCGCCGGTTGCATCGCGTGATCTGGCCGCTCACGATCGTGCTGCTCGCGTTCGTCGCCATGGTCAGTTTGTGGACGCCGCTGCAGGACCCGAACATCGCGCAACGCTGGTTCCACGACGGCATCTTCTACCGTCTGCTGCCGGTGCCGTTCCTCGTCGCGATCTGTGCCTTCTTCATGCGCCGCGCGGTGCGCGAGCGGCATCACAACACGCCCTTCGTGCTGGCGCTGCTGCTGGTGCTGCTCGGCTACCTCGGGCTGCTGGTGAGCCTGTGGCCGTATGCGATTCCTTCGAGCATGACGCTGTGGGAAGCCGCCGCGCCGCGCTCGAGCCAGATGTTCACGCTGGTCGGCGCGCTGGTGATCCTGCCCATCATCATCGCTTATACGACCATGGGTTATTGGGTTTTTCGCGGCAAGGTGCGACATGGCGACCAACATCATTATCATTGACTCCGCGTCCGGCAAACCGGACAAACCCGCCGGCCGCAAGCTGCCCGGCTGGCTCTGGTTCATCGCGCTGTGGTGCTTCGGCGTGGCGTCGGCCATGTCGCTCGGTTTCGCGTTCAAGCTTCTGATGAATGCGACGTTATTTGCAGTCAGGTAGCATCGCCGGAAGCATGAAGTCACCCGGCGCGCATAAGCTTCACAGACCTGCGCGGCGGCCTTGAAAAAACGGCGAATCCGGCTCGTCTACGTAGCAAGCCGGAACCTACGCGCAGGAGACCTGCCTTAGTCGTAAGTCCGATGAATCGGAAAACCGGCGATCGATGTACACGGCAGATGGGTCAGACAGGCGGCGAGCCGCGAGGCGCGCCGCCAACGGTCGAAGGATCGCGGGGTAGCAGGCATGATCAAAAGTAAAAGAAGCAGCACAGCGGCGGTAGTCCACCCTACGCACGCCCGACTCGCGGAGACATCATGAAGTTTCTTGTGGCCGACGACCATGAACTGATCCGGCAAGGCGTCAAAGGCTTGCTGCGGGGCCTCGATCCCGACGCCCAGTTCGACGAAGCCGACAGTTGGGAAACCCTCGCCGCCGCCGCGCGCCCCGACGCGGATCACGATCTCGCCATCGTCGATCTGCACATGCCGGGCATGAGCGGCGCGTCCTCGCTCGAAGTACTGTTGAAGGCCAATCCCGCGCTGCCGGTGGTCGTGCTGTCCGCGGAAGAATCGCCTGACGAAATGCGCGCGGTCCTGGCGGCCGGCGCGCTCGGCTTCGTCCCGAAGCGCCAGCCGGCCAGCGTCATGCTCAAGGCCATCGAACTGGTGCTGTCGGGCGGCGCCTACGTGCCGATGGAAGCGCTCAGCCTGCTCGGCTCGCGCGACACGCAAAGCGCGCCGGTCGCACCGGATAGCGTCGCGCAGGCGGCGGCATGCGCGCCAGGCTCGGGCGGCACTTCGCTCACGGAACCCATCGCGCAAATCCAGGCTTTGCAACCTCACCAGCAGCATCTGCTGGAAAATCTCTCGCCGCGTCAGCAGGACATCATGCGGCTCGTGCATCGCGGCTGGACCAACAAGATGATCGCGCGCGAACTCGGTGTGGCGGAAGGCACGGTGAAGGTGCATCTGTCCGTGATCTTTCGCGCGCTGGGCGTGCACAACCGCTCGACCGCGATCGCGGTCATCAACGGCTGGCTCGAAGCGGGCAAGACTTTGTAGGGGCGCTGGTGGCGCGGTGCGGTGGCTGCGATCGCTAGCCCGCGCAGAGCGGCCACGCTCAGCACGCGCCGCCGCCGGCATTAACACTTCTTCAGTGACAGCCTAGTTCTGCGACTCGCTCTGCGGTTCGCCCGCCGCATCGTGCGAAGTGTCGCCCGGCTCTGCTCGACGGCCGCCGCCCGCGAGCCCCTCGCGACCCTCGCGCCCCACAACGGCTCGTCCCTTGTCGAGTTCGGCCTGCTGCCACAGCATGTCGAGGGTGCGCCGCAAGCGTGCCGGCGTCACTGGCTTGTGCAGCACCGGAATGCCCTGCAAGGCCAGCGCCGCCAGTTCCGTCGACGCCATGTCGCCGGTAATCAGCAAGGTCACGACGCCTTCGTGTCCGGCACGCGCCAGCATGTTGCGCACCGCCGTGAGCGCCTGCGCCCCCGTACGATGGTTGGCGAGCTGGTAGTCGCACAGCACGGCATCCGGGACGAAACCGCTCTGCAGCACGGCCAGCGCACCGCCCTCGTCGCGCGCGCCGCGCACCTCGCAGCCCCAGCGTCCGAGCAGACTCGCAAGACCTTCGAGGATCGACGGTTCGTCGTCGATGCACAGCACGCGCTGCCCTTGCGCGGACGGACCGCTCGTCACGCTTTCGCTCAGGCTGGTCACGATGCCGCTGGCGTCGCCCTCCTGCACGGGAAAACGGAACACCGAGCCGCGCCCCGGCGCCGAGCGCAAGCTCAGTTCGCCGCCGAGCATGGTCACCAGCCGCTTGACGGTCGGCAAGCCGAGACCGTGGCCCTGGCGCGCGTCGCGCTGCGGATTCGCCACCTGATAGAACTCTTCGAAAATACGCTGCTGCTCCGCGCCCGGAATACCGATGCCCGAATCGCGCACCTCCACGAAGCCGCCCGACAGTCGGCCCGAGCGCCGGAAGCCGAGCCAGATAGCGCCGTCTTCGGTATAACGCACCGCGTTCGACACCAGGTTGCTCAGCACGCGTTCGAGCAGAACGGGATCGTCGTGGACAACCACGCTGGTCGGCGCGATGCGCAACGCGAGCCCCTTGGCGGCGGCCTGCGGCCGGTACTGGCTGCCGATCCGCTCGAACAGTTCGGACAGCCTGAAGTGCAGCCGGATCACCTGCGTCACGCCGCTTTCGAGGCGCGCCAGGTCCAGCACCTGGTTGAACAGCTGGTTCAGCGCCTCGACGTTGTAGACGATGTGCTCGGCAGTCTTCGCATGTTGCGATGCAGTGGTGGCCGGATCGTTGAGCGAGGCCGCGAGCAGGCCGATGGCATGCAACGGCTGACGCAGATCATGACTCGCGGCGGCAAAAAACCGGGTTTTGGCGAGACTCGCCTCTTCGGCGACGCGCTTTTGCGCCGCCAGCGATTCCGCCAGGTACTGCTGGTCGACGCGCGCCTGCACGACCCGCTGAAACAGCTTGCGGTAGCTCAGCGCATAGACGTTGATCGCGCAAAAAAAGAACGCGAGCACCACCGCAAGAATGGTGCGATCGAACGTGTGGGTGCCGAAATGCAGCACGATCGACGGAAACAGCAGAAACGGGATCGCGGTCGAAAAATTCAGCAGGTCGAAACCGTTCGACATGAACACGCCCGCCGCCAGCGTGACCAGCAGCACCGTATGCAGCAGCGGCAAATCCGAATGCGGACTCTGGAACGCGAACCACACCGCGAGGCCGGGCGCGCTATAGAGCAGCACGCCGCGCAAGGCGTGCAGATAGATCCAGCCGCGCGGCGACACCAGTTGCGGATAACGCCGGTTGCAGATCCACAGCGCCAGGCTGCCGCAATTGGCCGCCGCATAGAACCCGAAGCACGCAATGAACAGATGCGGCGACGGAATGTTCGGCCAGTAGATCGCCACCAGCACGGCAATCGAAAACCAGTGCGAAAAGAAGGCAATCGGGTCCTGCGCGTACAGCACGCGCACGAGGTCTTCGTCGATCGCACGCTGGATAGGGTCGGCCCGCATCGTGGCGGTCTCCTTTGTCGGCTGCCGCGACATTCTGGTGCAGCGCATGGCTACCGCGCCGAAATCATGCAGAACGCATGGATGGTCATGCAGAAAGCATGGATGGTTTACCCGGCAGTTTACCCATCAGCTACCACTTAATCCATATAGGCGAAGGCGTCGCCGAAACCGATACTGAATCACGTTCAGCGCGGTTTTAATCGTTCGTTCGCTTCGCTCCCGACTCCGGCCGAAGCGCCCCGCGCATCCTGCCAGACCCCTTATGGAGGCTTTTATGGGCGCAGTTCCGAGCCACGAGTTCGTCCGCAATCTCGACGATGCGATCCTGCCCGACCTGTGGCGCCGGCGCACCCGTTTGTCCGGCGACGAAATGGTGTCGATGGTCGGGCTGGTCAAGCGGGCGCTGCGGACTTATCACCCGCTCGAATTGCAGGCCCTCGGCGAGGATAAGGAAGAACTGGTGGCACAGTTCATTTACTCGAAGGTGCTGCGCCTCGCGCCCGGCCATACCGAGACCAACGCCTGCGCCGACAGCGCGCCGTCCAACGGTTATGCGCTGTGCGCCTACTTCCGGCGCTATCTGATCGACTGCCTGCGCAGTGCCGGTCACCAGCGCAACGTGTCGATGGAAAACGAAGGCATGGCGCAGGAAATCGACCTGCACGCGCAGGCGCTGGAAGACCCGGTGCAAAGCGTGCTGATGCAGTACGGTCTCGACGAGCAGGCCGTGCGCGCCGCCGCGCGCGCTTTCATCGAGAATCTCGACGAACCCGAGCGCATCGTGCTGGCCGGCAGCCTCGGCTGGTGCTCGGAAGGAAAAGGCGGATTGTCGGCGGTTGCGGCTCAGCATCGGGTGCCCTCGTATCACTATCGCGCCGTCAAACTCGGCGTCACCATGAAAAAGACGGCCGGCGCCGCCGATTTTTCCAACACCAAGATCGGCCGCTGGCTGGTCGAGACGCTCGGCATCGACATCGCGCTCGACAACCGCGCCGCGATTCTGATCGCGCTGAACCTGCTCGCCGCCGAATCAAGCGACAGCGAAATGCACCAGGCGGCAGCCTGATTTGCTCGCACCCGCTTTCCTCCGCATTTGCCGGCGCGCCTCGTACGATGCGCCTTTTTTTATAAATGCGCAGCGCGTACGATAAAAAAGCCGCAGCCGCAGACCGTCTTTGATCCGCAATCCGGGGCTCACACCCGGCCTCCCCATTATTTGCGAGGTGGTCCATGAACCGCTTATCCAGCGCCATGACGGCGGTGCAGTCGCATTACGAAGTCGTGGTGGTGGGCTCGGGCTACGGCGGTGCAATCGCGGCGAGCCGCATGGCGCGCGCCGGCCGCAGCGTCTGCGTGCTGGAGCGCGGCCGCGAATTCATGGCCGGCGAGTATCCGCGCACGCCGCTGGAAGGCACCGCCCAGGTGCAGTACAACACGGCGCTCGCGCAGATCGGCTCGCCGCTCGCGCTGCTCGAAGTGCACGTCAACCCGGACGTGAACGCCGTGGTCGGCTGCGGACTGGGCGGAACCTCGCTCATCAACGCCAACGTGGCGCTCGAAGCCGATCCCCGTCTGTGGGACGACCCGCACTGGCCGGCCGCCCTGCGCGGCGACGCGGCGGGTCGCAAGCAGGGTTACGAGCGCGCCCGCGCGATGCTGCAGCCTTCACCGGTACCTGCCGATTTTCCGCCCTTGCCCAAGCTTCAGGCACTCGAAAAATCGGCGCAGGCGCTCGGCATGGAAAACCGCTTCTGCCGTCCGCCGATCACCGTCACGTTCGAAAACCGCACCAACGCCGCGGGCGTGGACCAGAAAGCCTGCGTGGGATGCGGCGATTGCAACTCCGGTTGCAACTACGACGCGAAAAACTCCACCCACATGAACTATCTGCCCGACGCGGTCGCTCACGGCGCGCAGATTTTCACGGGCGCGGCAGTCCATTCGGTGGAGCGCGATCCAGCTACGCAAAAGTGGCAGATCAACTATCAACTCGTGCACCTGGGCCGCGAAAGCTACGACGCGCCCGATCTGTTCGTGAGCGCCGACATCGTCATCGTGGCGGCGGGCACGATCGGTTCCACCGCCCTGCTGCTGCGTTCGCGCGAGGCAGGGCTGAGTGTGTCCGCGATGCTCGGCAAGCGTTTCACCGGCAACGGCGACGTGCTTTCGTTCGCGTACAACACCGAGCAGGTGATCAACGGAGTCGGCTGGGGCGCGCACGAGGCCGGCGAGATCGCGCCCGTGGGGCCGACCATCACCGGGCTCATCGACCATCGCGACACCCCGAACGTGCGCGACGGCTTCGTGATCGAAGAAGGCTCGCTCGCGGGCGCGGTCGGCGCTGCGATGGTCGGCCTGCTGGGCGGCGCCGCGCCGCTCGAAGGCGTGGACGTGCCGGGTCCGCGCACGTTCGGCGAGAGACTCGACTACGGCGCGCGGGTGGTCGACAGCATTCTGCGCGGCCCGTATCACGGCGCGCTGAATCACACGCAAGCCTATCTCGTGATGGCGCACGACGACGAAAGCGGCGAGATCAGCGTCGGCGACAATGGCCGGCCGCGCATCGCGTGGCAAAACGCCGGCAAGCAGCCGATCTACCAGACCGTCGAAGACACGCTGAAGAAAGCCACGCAGCCGCTCGGCGGCAAATACGTGCGTAATCCGATTTCCACCAAACTGCTCGGCAACCAGATCGTGACCGTGCATCCGCTCGGCGGCTGCGGCATGGCGGAAGACGCGGAGCATGGCGTAGTCGATCAGGCCGGTCGCGTATTTAACGGCACGGCGGGCAGCGCGGTTCACGACGGCCTTTATGTGATGGACGGCGCGGTGATGCCGATCTCGCTCGGCGTCAATCCGCTGCTGACGATTTCCGCGCTGGCCGAGCGCAATTGCGCACTGCTCGCGGCGTCGCACGGCTGGCAGATCGACTACGACTCGACAGGCCGCGCCGCCGCGCCGCCACCGCAAAAAATCGGCCTGCGTTTCACCGAAACGATGGTCGGCAACTACACGCCGGTGCTCGCCGCCAAAGACGTATCGAGCCCGATGCAATTCACGCTGACCGTCGAATCCGACGACCTTGCCGATCTGCTCAGCAATCCGAATCATCTGGCGCAGACTGCCGGCACGCTCACCTGCCCCGCGCTGTCCGCGCAACCCATGACCATCACCGAAGGCACGTTCAACCTGTTCGTGATCGATCAGTCCGACGTGGGCGAGCGCAACATGAATTACCACATGACGCTCAATTCGGTGGAAGGCAAGCCCTACTATCTGAGCGGACAGAAGATCATCACGCGCAGTTCGCCGATCAACCTGTGGGAGCAGACCAACACGCTTTACGCCGAGATTCGCGAGTTGCCGGGCGCCGAGGCGCCGGCCATCGGCAAGGCGACGCTCATCATCACGCCGGAGAATTTCCTCAAGCAGCAGCGCACACTCGAAGTCACCCACGCGCCCGATCTGAAAACGCGCCTCGAATGGACGCTGAAATTCGGCAAGTTCTTCGCGGGCGTGCTATTCGACGAATACGGCGGCGTCGCCGCGCCGCTGCATTTTTTCGATCCGAAGGCCGCGCCGCGCCTGAAGCGTGCCCTGCGCGCGCCCGCGCCGCAGGTGTTCTTTTTCGACACGCCCGACAAGACCCATCTGCGGCTCACGCGTTACGTGGATGCGGCCAACAAGGCCGCGCGTCCGCTGCTGCTGATTCACGGCTCGGGCGTATCGAGCCGGATCTTTTCCACCGACCTGATCGCCACCAACCTGGTGGAATATCTGTGCGCCGCCGGTTACGACGTCTGGCTGGTCGATCTGCGCGTGAGCATCGAAATGCCGAGCGTGATGGTGCCGACCAACGTCGACAAGGTGGCGCGCGAAGACATTCCCGCCGCCGTGGCCAAAATACGCGAAGTGACCGGCGCGCCCGCCATTCAGGCGCTCGGTCATTGCATGGGTGGCCTCGCCCTGAGTATGTCGCTGCTCAGCGGACTGGAAGGCATCCGCTCGGCGGTGATTTCGCAGGTGTCCACACATCCGGTTCCCGGCACGTTGCAGCGGGTCAAGGCCGGCCTGCACATTCCGGGCATCATGAAGTTCCTCGGCGTGGACGATCTGACCGCCTACACGCAGGCAGGACAATGGCCGCAGAACGTACTCGACCAGGCGCTGCGCCTCTATCCGCTCGATCACGAAGAAGGCTGCGGCAATCCGATCTGCCACCGCGCCACTTTTCTCTACGGCCTCCTGTACGAGCACGAAAAACTCAACGAGACGCTGCATTCGAATCTGCAGGAAATCCTCGGCATTCACGACGTTTCCCTCTTCCAGCACCTGTCGGCGATGGTGCGCGCCGGCAAGGTGGTCGACGCGAGCGGCGCCGACGTGTACCTGAGCGGCGCGAACGGCATGAAGGGGCTGGAAGGCATGCGCCTGCCGATCGGCTTCATTCACGGCGACCGCAACGAAACCTATCTGCCGGAAAGCACGCAACTCACGTATGACATGCTGAGGCGGCATTTCCCCGAGCAGCCCTACGAACGCCATCTGATTCCGGGCTACGGACACATCGACTGCATTTTCGGCAAGCACGCCGACGTGGACGTGTATCCGCTGATCGGCCGATATCTCTATGCACACTGAGCGAAAACGCGGGCGTCGAATCCGGCACGGGACCCGGCGCTGGACAAAGTTTTACATGCGAGTCACAAAGCCGCATAAAATCAGCGCGGCCCATATAAATCAACGACACAAGTGACCGACATGCAGCAGATGAGTTTTCGCGAATGCGCCGCCAGATCGTGGGGAAGCGCGTGGAGCATTCTCGCCAGGATGCCGTTTTTCCTGATCTTTTACGTGGCGGCGCTGGCCTGCACCTTCGCCCTGCCTCATCTCCTGCCGGGTATGACCTCGACGGATAACCTCGCCGACACCATGCCCGCTTCCGCGCCCGCCTTGAGCGCGATGAACCTGGTGCGAGTCGTCATCAATTCCCTGCTCGCCATCAAGATTCACCGCATGGTGCTGCTGGGCGAAGGCGAAACGCCGCTCTTCCCCACGCAAGGCCGGGCCTTGCTGCGCTATTTCGGGCTTTATCTGCTGATCGGCGTCGTGACGTTGATGCTCGGCCTTCTCGCTATTCTGGCCGGCAAACTCCTGTTTTCGGCGCGCTTCGGATTGCCGCTGGCCGTCATCGCCGCGCTCGCCGTCGGCCTGTTCCTCGCGACCCGCATCAGCCTGCTGTTTTCGGCGCTGGCGTTGGGCAGCCGCTTCGCGCTGAAGGCCGCCTGGCGCGATAGCCGGAGCCACGCCTGGTGGATCGCCGGCATCATGTGCATCGTGACAATTCCGCCGATGGTGATCGGCGTGGCCGTGGCGGTGGCCGCGAATCCGCTGCTCGCCGACACGCAACCGGCTCAACGGCTCATGCTCACGGTGGCGGGCCAATCGTTGCTGAGCGTGCTGATGTCGACCCTCAGCGCGACGGCGCTTTCGTGGCTGTATATCCGTTTCGCGCGCGAACTGCGCGGCCTGGTCGAAACCGCGAGCACGGTGGACGTGCCGCGCGAGAATGGTCGATCAGAATAACTTGCCGGGATTCAGAATGCCGTGCGGGTCCAACGCCTGCTTGATGGCGCGCATGGCAGCCAGTTCCGCCGCCGAACGCGAGATCGGCAGGAACTCGCGCTTGAGCAGGCCGATGCCGTGCTCCGCCGACACCGAACCGTGCAACGGCCCGAGCATCTCGTACACGAACGCATACACCGCGTGATGATCCACGTTGGCGATCGAATGACCGTCTACCGTGACGTGCAGATTCGAGTCGCCGATATGGCCGAAGAAATACGATTCGTTGCCCGGCCAGCGCTGATCGAGTGCCGCCCGGCACCGGTCGACGAACGCGCCGATCTCGCCGATCGGCAGGCTCACGTCGAAGTTGATCGCGTCGAGCCGGACCGGAAATTCCGCGGTGCATTCGCGGATCGCCCATAGCGCCCGCACGTCAGCCACCGACTGCGCGATCACGGCGTCGCGCAACGCCTTTTCTTCGAGCGCCTCGGTGAGCGCGGCGGCGAAACGCTCGCCGTCGTCGCCGGAATCGAAGCTCGCGTGTTCGATCAGCGCATAAAGCGGATGCGGTTCCTCGAAAGGCGAACGCGCGCCCGTCAGCTTGACGCCGAAATCGTAGAAGTCCGGCCACATGATTTCGAACGCGCCGATGTCGTTGCCAAAGCGCGTCGACAGTCGCCTGAGCAGGTGGACGGCGGCGTCGTAGCCGTCGAGCGCGACCAGCGCGGTATGCCGTGCCGCGCGTTGCGGATGCAGCCGCAGCACGGCCCGCGTAATCACGCCGAGCGTGCCTTCCGAGCCGATGAACCAGTGCTTAAGGTCGTAGCCCGTGTTGTTCTTGACCATCTTGCCGAGCGAGGTCAGCACGTCGCCGTTGGCGAGCACGACTTCGAGACCGAGCACCTGATCGCGCGCCGTGCCCGACTGGATGACCCGGTTGCCGCCCGCGTTGGTGGCGAGATTGCCGCCGATCTGACACGAGCCGCGCGCGCCGAGATCGAGCGCGAGTTCGAAGCCTGCTTCCGCCGCCGCTTCCTGCGCCGTCTGCAAGGTCGTGCCCGCGCGCACCGTGAGCGTGGCCGACGCCGTATCGACTTCTTCCACGCCGGCGAGCCGCTCCAGCGACAGCGCGATGTCGGTGGCGCGCGCAATGGCGCCGCCCGCGAGGCCGGTCATGCCGCCCTGCGGCACCACCGGCTGATGCGCCGCGTGACAGATGGCAAGCGCGCGCGACACCTCTTCAGTGCTGCGCGGCAACAGCAGTGCCGCCGGACGCGTCGGCTCGTGACGCGTCCAGTCGGTCATCGCGTGTTCGCCGATCTGTTCGCCGACGCGCACGGCGTCGTCACCGAGTGCGTCGCGCAAGGCCTGGAGTGTGGCGGTCAGCGTGGCGGCTCGCGTGGCCGGGTCGTGATCTGTCATGCAGTGGTTCCCTGTGCTGCGTGTTTTTTGCGGTAGCCCATCGAATCGTTGATGCGCCCGAGAATGTAGTCGCCCGCGGCGACCGGCGGATACTTGAGTTCGGCCTCGCTGGTGCCGAGATCGCGCGGATCGACCGGCGCGCCGTAAGTAGGATCATAGAACGTCGCGATCGAATAGCGCTCGCGTCCCGACGCATTGATCACGCGATGCAGCGTGGAGCGGAAACGGTCGTTGGTCCAGCGCGCCAGCAGATCGCCCACGTTCACCACGAAACTGCCTTCCACCGGCGGCGCCTCGACCCAGGTGTCGTTGGCGATCTCGCGCACCTGCAGGCCGCCCACGCGATCCTGCCACAGCAGCGTGATGCAGCCGTAATCCGTGTGCGGCGCCACGCCGAACTGGTCCGCCGCCGATTGCGCGGGCTGCGGCGGATAGTAGACCATCTGCGTGCGTTGCATCCGCTTGGTATAGCGCGGCGCAAAAAAATGTTCGTCGGCGCCGAGACTCACGGCAACCGCGCGCAGCAGATCGGCGCCGCACGCGCCGAGCGCTTCGTAATACCCGTAGAGCGCGGGCCGCAGTTCCGGCATGAAGTCGGGCCAGTTGTTCGGTCCGCGTAACGCCTGACCCGCCAGCACGTCGGGATCGTCTTCCGGCAATTCCAGACCGATGCTGAAGAACTCCTTGTAGTCGGGCAGCTTCGCCTGATACATGGTGGCGTCGCCGAGCGCGTTGAAACCGCGATGCCGCTGATTCACCGCGGCGCGGCGTTTGGTCTCCACCGGAAACGCGAAGAAGCGGCGCGCCGCCTGTTCGGCTGCGTCGATCGTGCTTTGCGGCACGCCATGATTGACGATGTAGAAGAATCCGATCGTGGTGCACGCCTCGCGGATTTCCTGCGCTACGCGCGCGAGCGCCTGCGGGTCGCCCGCGCGCACGCCGGCAAGATCGATGATCGGAATGCGGGACACGGACATCGCACGACTCCTTGATTAACCACAGACAAATTCAACCGGCGAAAAGCGTTGCGGGCCATCGCGCCCGACACGCGCATCAACGTTGTATATACCGCCAAAAGCGTCCCGGCAAGTTGCGCGAAGCGCCTTCGTATCAGGGCTTTTCTCTACTCGCGAGTTTATTTATTTCGGGCAAAAAACGCGGTATATACTGCCTCGCATGACTCGCGCCGGGCAACGCTGCACCACCGCTTTCGCGCGACACCGCTTTGCCAACCGGAGAATCTCATGAGCATCCTTGCAGGCTGGAAGTGTCGTCTGGTCATGCTGGCGCTGTGCGCCGCAAGCGTCACCGCCCACGCGGAAGACCAGCTCGCCAAAGTAAAGAAAGCCGGCGAACTGGTGGTCGGCACCGAAATGCAGTTCGCGCCTTTCGACTTCCTCGAAAACGGTCAGCAAGCGGGCTTCAACAAGGATCTCTTTGCCGAAGTCGGCAAGGAACTGGGCGTGAAAGTACGCTTCATCGACCTGCCGTGGCCGAGCGTGCTGCCGGGCCTCGAAGCCGGCAAATTCGACATGGTGGGCGGCCCGTTGACGGTCACCAAGGCGCGCATGGAGCGCTACACGTACACGCTGCCGGTGGCGGACGCCACCGATGCGCTGCTCAAGCGCGCGAACGATACCTCGGTCAAGCAATCGTCGGATATCGTCGGCAAGACGGTCGGCGCGGGCAAGGGTTCGGCCCAGCTCGACCAGTTGAAGGCCTACATCGCCACGCTGCCGAAAGCGCCGGAAGTGCGAGAGTACGTCGACAACAATCAGGCTTACGCCGATCTCGCCGCCGGCCGCATCGCCGCCGTCGCGAATTCGATGACCAACATCGCCTACGTCGCCAAACAGCGTCCGGAAACTTTCGCCGTGGTGCAGCCGCCGTTCGGCGCCAAGGTGTATTTCGCGTACTGTCTGCGTAAAGACGCGGACAGCAAGCCGCTCGCGGACGCCTTCAATACCGCGCTCGTGAAGATGCACAACGACGGCCGTCTCGCCGCGCTGCAGAAGAAGTGGTTCGGTGTCGCCATGGACGCACCGACCTCGATGCCCACGCCGAATTACTGATGCACGCGGCGATGCGCGCTTCGTGAGGCGCGCATCGCCGCTTCCGTGCTCTTCCCGTCCTAGCGAGTGCGACGCTCATGTTCAGCACAACCGTCTTCGTCCAGGGTCTGCCGCTGCTGTTGCATGCGGCGCTCGCCACCATCGGCATTTCACTCACGGGTCTCGTGATCGGCTTTTTCGTGGGTATCGGCGTGTGTGCGGCGCGGCTCTCCGCTCGCCCCGCGGCACGTAGATTCGGCGGCGCTTACGTGTTCTTCTTTCGCGGCGTGCCGATGCTGGTGCAGCTGCTGCTGGTCTACTATCTGCTGCCGTTTGCCGGCATCAACGTGTCCCCGGTCGTCGCGGCGATCAGCGCCGTGTCGCTCTGTTCCGCTTCGTATATCGCCGAAATTCTGCGCGGCGGTTTTCTCAGCATTCCGCCGGGTCACCTCGAAGCCGCCCGCATGCTCGGCCTCGCACCGCTCGACATGCTGCGGCGCATTCAGGTGCCGCAAGCCATCCGTCTGACGCTGCCCTCGCTCGTCAACGAAATGGTGCTGCTGATCAAGGCGTCCTCGCTGATTTCCGTGGTGGGCGTGGCCGAGTTGACGCGCACGGCGCAGAACATCGCGGCAAGTACGTATCGTCCGCTCGAAGCGTATCTTGCGGCGGGTCTGATCTACTTCGTGATCTGCGGCGCGCTCGCGCTCGTGGCGCACGCCGCCGAATACCGGTTGCAGCACGCCTGACGTTTCATCCAGTCACCACGCACTCTTCACGACGCGCGAGAACTCATGCAACAGCTCGATCCGACCGTCATCACGCACAACCTGCAGCCGATCGCCGCCGGCCTCGCGACGACGCTCGGCACGTGGGCCGCGGGCGTCGCCATCGGCATCCTGATCGGCTTCGTGATCGCGGTGCTGCAACTCTTCTGCGGCCGCTGGGTTCGCGGCGTTTTGCGCTTCTATATCGAGGTATTTCGCGGCACGCCCTTTCTCGTGCAACTCTTTCTGCTGTACTACGGCGGCCCGTCCATCGGACTCACGCTGGAACCGATGACAGCCGGCGTGCTCGGCCTCGGTCTCTACGGCAGCGCGTATTTCGCCGAGGCGTTCCGCTCGGGTTTTCAGTCGGTGCCGCCGGGTCATCTGGAAGCCGCATCCTGTCTCGGGCTGACGCGCTGGCAAGCCGTGTTGCGCATTCAGGTGCCGCAAATGCTGGTGCTGATCGTGCCGGCGCTGACCAATCTCATCATCGTATTGAGCAAGGAAACGGCGGTGCTCTCGATCGTCACCGTGCCCGAACTGACCTTCGTGCTGACCGGCATCGGCTCGGCCACCTTTGCTTTCGTCGAAACATTGCTGGTGCTGTGCGCGTGCTATCTGGCGCTGGTCGAACTGACCTCGCGCGCCGGAATGTGGGCCGAAACCCGCATCGCGCGCTTTATGGCCTGATTCATGGCCTGACTGATAGGCCCGGTTTATAGCTCGATCCCCGGCCCGCCTGGACATTTGCCATTCCCTATGAACGCCATCGCCGACATGCCCTCTTCCACCACCACCGCCGCCGCGCCGGGCGACGCTTCCCGATCCGCCCCGCTGATCGAAGTGCGCGGCCTGCGCAAGCACTTCGGCGAAGTCGAAGTCTTGCGCGGCGTGGACCTCGCTATCGCGCGCTCGGAGGTGGTCTGCATCATCGGTCCATCCGGTTCGGGCAAAAGCACCTTGCTGCGCTGCCTCGCCGCGCTCGAAACCTACGATGAAGGCGACGTGCGCATCGAGGGCGAACTGCTCGGCTATAGCGAGCGCAACGGCAAACGCGTGCGCGCTGCGCAAAGCGAGATCAACCGCGTGCGGCGCAACGTCGGCATGGTGTTCCAGCAGTTCAACCTGTGGCCGCACATGACGGCGCTCGGCAACGTGATGGAAGCTCTGTTGCGCGTACGCCATCTTTCGCGCGACGAAGCGCGCCGCCGTGCCAACGCGATGCTCGACACCGTGGGCCTCGCGCACAAGGGCGACGCGTATCCGTCGAAACTCTCGGGCGGCCAGCAACAGCGCGTGGCGATTGCGCGGGCGCTGGCCATGGAACCGCACATCATGCTGTTCGACGAACCCACCTCGGCGCTCGACCCCGAACTGGTCGGCGAAGTCCTGCAGGTGATGAAGCAACTCGCGCGCGACGGCATGACGATGGCCGTGGTCACGCACGAAATGGGTTTCGCTGCGCAGGTAGCCGACAAGGTGATGTTCATCGACCAGGGACGTATTGCCGTGCAGGGCAAACCGCAAGAGGTTTTCCACGACGCGGGTCAACCGCGCCTGCGGCAGTTCCTGCAAAACTATTTCGACCGCAACGCGTTCTGGGCGCGCGGTCCCGACGAAGCCGGCACGGTATGAGTGCGCTCGCCAGGCTTTCGGCGCTTCCGGCGTTCCCGGCTCTCCTGCCGGATCGTGCGCCGCTTGCAGCGCTACTTGCCGCGCCGTCCACCGCGCCGCATCGACGCTAGCGCTGGAGCCGCCGATGTCCGCCAGTGTCCGCAGCAAGTCCCACGACACGCCGCCCCCCGTAGCGGCCATCAAGACCGCGCGCGTGACGACGCCGGCCCCGGCCGCCCGCTACGAACAGGTCAAGCAGCACATTCGCCGCATCATCGAATCCGGCGCGCGGCAGGCGGGCGAACGTCTGCCCTCGGAACTCGATCTGGTGGATACGCTCGGCGTGTCGCGCATGACGGTCAATCGCGCGCTGCGCGAGCTTGCCGACGAAGGCCTCGTCACGCGCGTCTCGGGCGTCGGCACGTTCGTCGCGCAAAGCAAGCCGCAATCCACCCTGCTGATGATCGCGCATATCGGCGACGAAATCCGCTCGCGCGGTCACGAATACAGCTACGACACCGTGCTCGCGCAACGTGAGACCGCGCCGGTGGTGGTCTCGAATGCGCTGGGACTGGCGCCGGGCGCCTCGGTGTTTCATGTGATCTGCGTACATCGCGAGAACGGCCTGCCGGTGCAACTGGAAGACCGCTACGTCAATCCGGCGATTGCGCCGGAGTTTTTGCAGCAGGATTTCGCGGCCATCCGGCCGTCGGAATATCTGTTCGATATCGTGCCGGCGCACGACGTGGAGCATGTGGTGGACGCGGGTCTGCCGACGCTCGCCGACGCCGAGCTGCTCGAAATTCGCGCCGAAGAGCCGTGCCTGACGCTCATGCGCCGCACGTGGACCAGCGGTGTCGCGGTGACGTTCGCGCGCTTCGTGCATCCGGGTTCGCGCTACCGGCTAGGCTGCCGCTTTACTCCCGATACGTCGCAGCGACAGGGCTGACTGCGCGCAACTCAGACGTTGCCGGCCAGATGGAAACGCGAAGCCGGATGCCACAGACGCACCGACGTGGCGACGTCTTCCCCGACCCAGGTGCGACGCCATAAGAGCAGACACGGCTCGCCGATTTCCATCATCAGATGACGGCGCACATGGGCGTCCGGTTTCTGCGCATAGATGCGGAATTCCGCGCGCTGGATCGGCGCGAGCCGCACCATGTAGTGGTTCGGTGTTTCGACGGTGAAGTCCTGTTGCAGATACGCCGGAAACACTTTCGGATTGACGTAGCGGTCTTCGTACTGGATCGGCTCGCCCTCTTCGCTGTGCACGATGCACGAATGGAACGCCGGGCCGGCGGCGAGCCCGAGCGCATCGAGTGCGTGCGAGTCGTCGCCCGGCGCGAGCGTCAGCACGCGCGCCGAATGGCGGTGGCCGCGCGCCGCAATTTCGTCCGCGATATTGCGGATTTCCAGCACGGTCGATTCATAGCGCTGGGGCGCGACGAACGTGCCCGAACCCTGCACGCGCGTCAACACGCGCTCGGCGGTCAGTTCGCGCAGCGCCCGCGACACCGTCATGCGCGCCACGCCGAACTCCTTCACCAGTTCCGCTTCCGACGGGATCAGACCGCCCGGCTTCCAGGCGCCCTCGCCGATGCGTTTGATGACGTAGCGCTTGATCTGCTCGTACGCGGGCAGCGCTTTCGCCGGCGTGTCGTGATGCCGGCCCGGTTGGCTTTGACTCTCGGCGCTGTGCGCGTCTGTGTTTGTAATGGTGTTCACGTCGACCTCGTGGGTGGTACGCAATTGACCGGCGCGCAGGCGGGTCGGCCCGCGCGCCGGCGCTGTCTCCGTCATGCGATGCTGGCCGCGTTCTGGCCGTCGTTGGCCGCGTGAGATGCAACGGCCATGTTCGCCACGCTCGCCAGCTGCGTGAGCTTGTCCGTGTCCTGCATGCCGGCGCCGACACCGCGCGACGCCGCCGCGAGGTTCGCGACACTCGCGAGATTGGCGAGGCCCGCTGCGTCGAAGGCGCCGAGGGTGCCGGACGGTTCCGGCCGGATCGTGCCAGGCGTCGGCAACGGCGGCGGCGCACCGTCGGCGATCATGCGAAACGCGACGCTCATGTCGTCGGCGAGCGGACGGTCGTCGCGATAGGTCGGCACCAGACGGCGCACGCGTTGCCACAGTGCGTCGGTGTGCGGCGCGCGCGCTGCGTCGATGCTTTGCAGGTCGTAGGCCTGTGCCGCCGCGAGCAGTTCGATGGCGACGATGCGTCCCGCGTTGTCGACGATCTCCAGCGCCTTGAGTGCGGCCGGCGTGGCGTGGCACAGATGGTCTTCCTGCAGACCCGAGGTGATGCCGCCGTCGAGACTCGCGGGCATCGCGAGGCGCCGGTTCTGCGCGACCAGCGAGGCCGCCGTGTACTGCGCGATCATGAAGCCGGAACAGGTGCCGCCCGGCTCGGCGAGAAACGCCGGCAAGTTGCTCACGAGCGGATTGACGAGCCGGTCCAGACGCCGCTCGGCCATCGCCGCGACCTGCGCGATGGCGGTGGCGAGGCTGTCCATGGCGAGCGCGATGGAGGCGCCCACCGCGTGCGCCTGCGAATACACGCGCGGCTCGTCCGGCGTGCCGGCGACGATCGGGTTGTCCGTGATGGAAGCAAGCTCGCGATTGACCACGTCGGCGGTCGCGGCGAGCACGTCGCGCGCGGCGCCGTGCACGTGCGGAATGGTCCGCATGCTCAGCGGGTCTTGCGTGCGCTGGCCGACCACGGCCGCGAGAATGCCGCTGTCGGCGAGCGCCGCGCGCATGCGTTCGCCCACCAGATTCAGCCCCGGCGAAATGCGCAGTGCCAGCGAGTCGGCGTCGAACGCGGCGAGCTGGCCGCGCAGATTTTCGAAGCTCATGGCCGCGACGATGTCGGTCCAGTCGAGCAGCCGTGCGGCACGCGCCAGCGCGAGCGCCGCGAGCCCCGTCACGCAAGGCGTGCCGTTGATGAGGCTCAGGCCCTCCTTGGCTTCCAGCACGAGCGGCTGAAGCCCGAGCATCTGCAACGCGTCGCGGCCCTTGATGCGCTCGCCGCGATATCGCACGTAGCCTTCGCCGATGCACACGAGCGCGATATGCGCCATGTGGCTCAGATAGCCGACCGAGCCGAACGCCGGCACTTCCGGCAGACAATCGGCATTGAGCAGCGCGACCAGTTGATCGGCCACCTCGAGACGGATGCCCGAGTGACCGTGCGCGAAATTGTTGACCGCTGCCGCCATGATGGCGCGCGTTTCGGCCACACCCAACGGCGCACCCACGCCTACCGCGTGACTCATCAGAATGTTGCGCGACAGCGTACGCTGCTCGGTCGGCGAGACGATCACGTCGCACAACGCGCCGACGCCGGTATTCACGCCATAAGCGCGAATGCCGCGCTCGACGATCTGCTCGACGAGCACGCGCGCGGCAGCCACGCGCTCGCGGGCGGCAGCGGAAAGTTCGAGCGGTTCGCCGGCGGCGACAGCCGCCACCTGAACCCAGTCGAGAGGACGATCGGAACGGATCACGGCCATGGTAGTGCTCGCTGAGGGATTAGTTGGTGGTGCGGTCCTGATGGCTCGAGACGAACTGCCGGAAGCGTTCCGACTTGCTTTCGACGAAGACTTCGTCCGGCGTGCCGTCGGCTTCCACCTGTCCCTGATGCAGGAACATCACGCGATTCGACACGTGACGCGCAAAGCCCATTTCGTGCGTGACCACGAGCATCGTGCGGCCCTCTTCCGCGAGCGAGCGCATCACGCGCAGCACTTCGCCCACCAGTTCCGGGTCGAGCGCGGACGTGGGTTCGTCGAACAGCATGACCTTGGGATGCATGGCCAGCGCGCGGGCGATGGCGACGCGCTGCTGCTGTCCGCCCGACAGATGCGCCGGATAGTGGCCGCGTTTTTCCGCGAGACCGACTTTCGCGAGCAGCGCCTCGGCTTCTTCGACCGACTCGGCGCGGCTGCGCTTCTGCACGCGCATCGGTCCTTCGATCAGATTTTCCAGCACGGTCATATGCGACCAGAGGTTGAAGTTCTGGAACACCATGCCGAGTTGCGAACGCACGCGGTCCACCTGACGGCGATCGCTCGGTTGCAGCTTGCCGTCGCTACGGCGTTTCATTTTCAGCTCTTCGCCCGCGAGCGCGACCGAGCCGTCGTCGGGCGTTTCGAGCAGATTCAGGCAGCGCAGAAAGGTGCTCTTGCCCGAGCCGCTCGCGCCGAGAATCGAAATGACATCGCCTTGATGCGCGTCGAGCGAAATACCCTTGAGCACGTGATGCTCGCCGAAAGACTTGTGGATGTTCCTGACCGACAGGGCGACGGGTGCGGGTGCGTTCATGAGGTTCTCCAGATTCTGCGGATTCAGCGGATTCAACGTGTCTGAGCGTCCAGGCTCAGGGCGCGGCGCGGCCTGCCTCGGTCGCGGCTGCCGACGAATTCGGCGTTGACAGCGGACGCGCCGGCGCGCTTTGCGGCGGTGCCGCGCGCAGATGACGCGACAGACGCGTCTCCAGCAGCCCGAGCAAACGCACGATGACGAAATTCAGGAACAGATAGATCAACGCAGCGCAGATGAACACTTCGGTGGTGCGATAGGTTTGCTGGATGATCTGCTGCGCCACGCCGGTGACTTCCCACACGGTGACGAGACTGGCGAGCGCGGTGGATTTGACCAGCAGCACGGCTTCGGTCGAGTACGCCGGCAGGCACTGACGCAGCGCGATCGGGCCGATCACGCGGCGCAGCAGCGCGAAGCCCGATAGACCGATCGAGTAACCCGCCTCGATCTGCCCGACCGGCACGGCCATCAGACCGCCGCGAATGATTTCGGCGGTATAGCCCGCCGTGCAGAGCGCGAGCGACAACACCGCGCACATATAAGGCTCGCGCAGAACCGGCCACAGGAAGCTCTCGCGAATCACGCCGAACTGGCCCATGCCGTAGTACACGAGGAACATTTGAATCAGCAGCGGCGAGCCGCGAAACACCAGAATATAGGCGCGCGCAAACCGGTTGGGCAGCCAGTTCGGCGACACGCGCATCGTCACGATCACGAGCGAGAGCAGCCCGCCGAGAATCAGCGAACAGAAAAATAGTCCGAGCGTGGTCGGCACGGCGGCGATTAGCTGACGCAGCGTGTCGAGCAGGAAATCGAAGTCGATATGCATGATGTCCGGTCCTCGTCAGTTGCGCGCGAAGTTGCGCTTGAAGGATCGGCCGACGCGCGCTTCGGCGCGGTTGAAGATCCGGTTCGAGATGCTGGTCATCAGCAGATAGAGTGCGCCGCCCACCACGAAGAACGTGAAGTACTGATGCGTGGAGCCCGCCGCCACCTGGCTCGTACGCAGCAGTTCGGCGAGGCCGGTGACGGAGATCAGCGCGGAGTCTTTGAGGCTCAGTTGCCAGACGTTGCCGATGCCGGGCAACGCGAAGCGCAGCACTTGCGGAATCAGGATGCGGCGCGCCATGGTGAGCGTGGGCATGCCGATCGAACGCGCGGCTTCGAGTTCGCCGCGCGACACGGCGAGCACCGCGGCGCGATAGACCTCGGCCTGGTACGCGCCGGAAATCATGCCCACGGCAAGCGCGCCGATCACGAACGGCGGCACGCCGACGAAACCTTCCGCGCCGAACCACTGGCCGACCGTGGTCACGAGCGTCGAGCCGCCGAAATAGAACAGATAGATGACGAGCAGTTCGGGCACGCCGCGAAACACCGTGGTGTACAGGTCGCCGATTACGCGCAGCACGCGAAAGCGCGACAGCTTGGCCGCCGCGATCAGACCGCCGAACACGGCGCCGACCGCCAGCGCCGCCAGCGTCAGCGCGACGGTCATCAACGCCGCGAGCAGCAACACGCCGCCCCAGCCTTCCGGCCCGAAGCCGAGCATCTCTATCAGTGCCATTCCTTACTCCTCGTGCATGACCGTGGTTCGAACCGGCCGGCCGGTGCGGCGCCCGACGACGCGCGCACCGCTACAGTTCACGACGCCGACGAATCAGGGCGTGACGTCGGTCTTGAACCACTTGGCCGAGAGTTTCTTGACCGTGCCGTCCGCGAGCGCGGCGGCGATCGCCGTGTCGAACTTCGCTTTCAGATCGGCGTCCTGTTTGCGGAACGCCAGACCTTCGCCCGGCCCCCAGATCGGACCGCCGATCTTCGGACCGGCCATCACGATCGACGCGGTTTCTTTCTTGTCGATGTTGGCGGCGTAGTAGGTGACGTCGTCGAACGAGGCGTCGATGCGGCCGTTCGCCAGATCCAGATCGCGCTCAGGCGACGTCTTGTAGACGCGGATCGTGGCGACGTCCTTGAAGCCGTCGTTGATGAACTTGGTGTAGACCGTGCCCGACTGGATGCCGATGGTCTTGCCCTTCAGCTGCTTGCGCAAGGCGTCGACGGTCGGCTGGTCGGCCTTCGGATCGCCCGACAGCTTGACGACGCCGCCGGTCGGCGCGGCTTTCGGCAGCACCTTCTGATCGGCCACGGCGAAGGTGGCCGGCGTGGCTGCATAGGGCTTCGAGAAGGCGATAATTTTTTCGCGTTCCGGCGTGATCGAGATCGCGTCCATCAGCACGTCGAACTTGCCGGCTTGCAGGCCCGGAATCATGCCGTCCCAGTCTTGCGCCACCAGATTGCATTGCAGCTTGATGCGCTCGCAGAGATTGGCGACCAGTTCCGGCTCGAAGCCGCCCAGCTTGCCGCCCGGCAAGGTCAGATTCCAGGGTGCGTAGCCGCCTTCGAGGGCGATCGTGACCGACTTCCAGTCTTTGGCCTGCACCGGTGCTGCCAGCAGGGTCGCTGCGCCGAGCACGGCGCCCATGAGTGCTTTTGCCAACGTCGTGCGCTTAACTTTCACGTCGAAACTCCTGTAATTGAGGAAACCGTCGAACCGAATTTTTAGCTGCAACTGAATTTGTATAGACAAGCTTGCATGAGTCAAAAAGCGACTGCAAGAGGATTCGCACGAAACAGGCGAAATCATCGGGCAAACCCTAATGAAGTCCGTGCCTGCAAGTGTTTCAAGGGAGCGGTAAGCGAAGAAATTGAAGCGGCGAGCGCGACGACACGCCTGGACTACTACGCAATTTGTCTAGTCAGGTTGATGAAAGACCAGTGCGCTTTGACGTTTGCACGACTACCAGAGATACGGCACGAGCCGGTAGCGCACGCGCGCGGCATAGGCGGCGTAACCGTCGAGCCGCGCGGTCAGTTCGCGCTCCTCGCGCACGGCCCGCCAGCCGATGCCGGCCACCAGCATCGGCACGCAGGCAAGCCCCCACCACGAACCGAGCAGCAAGGGCGTGCCGAGGAACAGCAGCAGCGCCGCCGAGTACATCGGGTGACGCACGTACGCGTACGGACCGCTATCCACCACCACGTGGCCGCGATCGCTCTGGATCTTCACGACCGGCGCGGCGAAGCTGTTGGCCTGGAACACATAGCGGCACGCCACGATGCACACCAGCACAGCGAGCGAGCCGAGACTGGCGAGTTCGACCGGCAGCGGCGCCGACCAGTGAAACCGCTTCGCGTCGAGCCCCATGACGACGAGCCATGCGCTCCACGCCAGCGCGACGCCCATCATGAAGATGCGGTCCCAGCGGCTTTGCTGCGACTGAACGAAGGGCGCGAGGCGTTCCGCCAGCAAGGCGGGATCGTGACGCGCGAGCCAGAGACCGACCCATACGCTCGACACACCGATCTCGACGAGATACCACCACGCCGCCGGCCACGCGAGCGTGCCCGCCGCGCCGAACAGCAGCACGCCCATGCCGGCCAGACCGAGCAGCGTTTGCAGAACGAGGCGCGCGATCATCGGGGCGTTTTTTTCAGGCGGCGGCCCGACGCGACGGCAGGCGGATGCGTCATGCCACCTGGGTACGCGAGCGCACGCGCTCGAAGATATCGGCGATGTCGATGTCGCCGGTGTTCAGGCCGAAGGCGTCATGCAGGCACGCAGCGAGTTCGTCGGCGCTTGTGAGCGTCTGCTCGCGCAGGATGCGGCCGTTGGCGGTGCGTTCGCCCAATTGATCGTTGAGCAGGATCAATCGCGACTCGGGCCGCACGCGACAGACGATCAGGTTGCTGGCGAAGATCGAATCCGGCGCCGTGGACGTGTACCAGTTCGAGGTTTCGTAATCGATCCACTCGACGGGTTGAAGATCGAAGCGATAGACGCGCGCCCACGAGTCGTCCTGCGCCTGCACTTCGAGTTGCAGCGCGTCGCGCGAAGCGTCCGCGAGACGGAACGTGCCGAGTTGCGTGGCCTGCGCGATGCCCGGCGCGAGACGCAGCGGCGCGGTGAGCGTCACGCTGCCGAATCCGACGTCGGCGATCCACGCCTCGCCGTCGATGTCGAGCCGCAACACCATGTGCGTGCGCGGCGGAATCGCGTCCGGTTCGCGTCCCCACAGCACGCGCCCGAGCAGCGGCGTGACCTTGAAACCGAGTTGCGTCAGCACGTTGGCGAACAGCGCGTTCTGCTCGAAGCAATAGCCGCCGCGATGCTGCATCACGAGCTTCCGCTCGATCGATTCGAGCGCGAGGTCGACGGGCCGCCGCGTGATCGGATTGAGGTTTTCGAAGGGAATGGCACGCGGATGCAGCACGTGCAGTTCGCGCAGGACGTCGAGCGTGGCGTCGCGCGGTCCGTGATAGCCAATGCGGTTGAAATAGCCTGCCAGATCGACTGTGTGGGACATGGGTGTCTCGATGATTGATACGTAGCCGGAGTGCATGACCGCGCCACGCCGCTGCACGGTCTCTGCGGCACATCATAGCTTCAATGGTACGCAGCGGGCGCGCCGGCGCGTGCGTGTTTCCGTAGCCTGACGGGTAAGGCTGCACACAGCCTTACCCGATCTTCCCGCTATGCGTTCCGGCTACATGCCGCCCTTGAGCGCCGAGGTTGCGATAGACGGCACACTGATGCCGTGACTCGACGCGAACTGCACCGCCGAGCTAAGCGTCGACATCAGCGACTGCAACTGGCCCGGCGCCGATTGCGCGATATACGACGCGCTTTGCGCGGTCTGCGGATTCAGCCCCGACTGCAGCAGCGAAGACGGATTCATCTGGCCGACGCTGCCGAGCCCCGACTGCAGACTCGAGTATTGACTCACGCCTTTGCCGAGCGAACTCAGGCCATCGGTGAACGCCTGCTTGTTGACCGGCGTAGCGGACGCCCCGCCCGCCTGACCGGCGAACGCCTGGGTCAAGGTTTGCGAAAGCGACTGCTGCGTGTTGCCGACCTGCGTGAGTTGACTCACCGACGGCGTGCCGCCGCTCAGCAGTCCGGCCGCCTGCTGCGCCTGGCCGGCGGCGCCGCTCAATCCCATGGCGGACGCGAGGCTCGACTGGCCGCTCAACACCTGCTGATTCGCACCGACATACGACTGCAGCAGTTGCGACACGCCGCCCGACGACGCGGTTGCGCCGGCATCCGTCGACCCGCCGCCGCCAATGCCGAACTGCTTCAGATTGAGTTGCGCGTTGGCCGCGCCGCCGACGAGCAGACCAGCGCTCGCGAGCAATGAAATCAAAAGGGTGCGTTTGCTCATTTCAATCTCCTGACTTAAGCCTTTCGGGGTACTCGTGCCGTTCGACACAATGTGGCTCCTCGCGTTCGATATGACTACAGCCATACCGAATCATTACGTCTTCATTCGAATTGATTTACAGGCAAATGCCAATTCATAGCAGTCCGTAAAAAGTAAGCTTGTATGTCAGTAATATTGATGCGAATCGTTCTCATTTGGATTGACGTCCTCACGCCGCATGCGTACGATTTGGCCCAATTACCGCATCGTACGTCGCGAAGCGATGCGGTTAATCGCGGGCGTCGTGATGACGTCCCGCGACGGTCAATTCAGTCGATACAACACGAACAAGGATTTCGATGAAATTCGCCCAATCTCGCGGACTCGCTGTGCAAACGCGTCCGCTTCGCGACTCTGCTACGCGCCGTGCGCGTTTGCCGTCGATGCGGCGTGCCGCGCTGTGCACCGCCTTCGCCTGGGCCTCGCTGACCGCCGGTGCCGCGATGGCCGAAGCCAATCCCGATGCCACGCCCGAAGCGCCCGAAGCCGACCTGAACATTCAGGCCACGCAAACGAATCAGTGGACCGGTTTCTGGAATCGTCAGCAGATGCTCGGCGACATCGGCGGCTTGCGTCCCTGGCTCGGCAAATACGGCGTGACCTTCGCGCTCACGGAGACGAGCGAAGTGCTGGCGAACCTGCGCGGCGGCCTCGCCAAAGGCGCCGACTACGACGGCCTGACCACCGCCACCGTGCAGATGGACACGCAGAAGGCGTTCGGTCTGCCGGGCGGCCTGTTCAACGTCAGCGCGTTGCAGATTCACGGCGCCAATCTGAGCGCCAACAAGCTCGGCACGCTGAACACCGCGAGCGGTATCGAAGCCGATGACACGACCCGTCTGTGGGAGTTGTGGTATCAGCAATCGTTCCTGAACAAGCGGATCGACGTGAAGGTCGGTCAGCAGAGTATCGACCAGGAATTCATCACCAGCACGTATTCGGCCCTGTTCGTCAATACGATGTTCGGCTGGCCCGCACTGCCCTCCTACGACATGCCTTCCGGCGGCCCGGCTTATCCGCTGTCCGCCCTCGGCGTGCGCGTACGCGGTCAGATTACGCCTTCCCTGACCGCCCTTGCCGGCGTGTTCGACGGCGACCCGCTCGGCAACAATCCCAACAACCTGAGCGGCACCAACTTCAATCTGCATAACGGCACGCTGTTCATCGGCGAGTTGCAGTACGCGATCAACCAGCCGGCCGACGGCGAAATGGTCGGCATGGGCGGCGGCGGTCTGCCGGGTACGTACAAGCTCGGCGTCTGGTACAACAACGGCAGCTTCGCCGACCAGCGTTTCGACAACACCGGCATATCGCTGGCGAATCCGGCCTCCTCGGGCGTCGCGCAGAATCATCATGGCGACTACAGCTTCTATGCGGTCGCCGACCAGATGATCTGGCGCCCCGACCCCGACGAGCCACGCAGCCTCGGCGTGTTTGCACGCGTGATGGGCGCGCCGGGCGACCGCAATCTGGTGAGTCTCGCCGCCAACCTCGGCGTCGTGCTGAAAGCGCCGTTCAAGGGCCGTGACAACGACAGCGTGGGTCTCGCGCTCACCTACATCAAGGTCGGCAATCACGTGAACGCATTCGATCAGGATAGCCGCGATTTCAGCGGCGGCCCGTACGGTGTGCGGACCAGCGAAACCACGCTCGAAGCGACCTATCAGTATCAGGTCAACCCATGGTGGCAATTGCAGGCGGACGCGCAATACACGTTCAACGCCGGCGCCGGCCAGAACCCGAACGATCCGACGCAGCCGTTGCGCAATACCTTCGTGATCGGCCTGCGGACCAATATTACTTTCTGATGCGGACCGCGCCCTTCACCCACGCTTCCAATATAACGAACCTCATGCTTTCGACCATGACCGCATTCACCACTTTGTGCGCAGGCACGGAGGCCCAATCATGAACCGTCCCACGCGCATTTCTGCCTCGCGCGCCGCGCGCGGTCTGATCGCCGCCGCCGTCGGCGTTGCCGCGTTCGCGACGGCCGGCGTCGCCCTTGCCGAGCCGCAAGGCTTCCTCGAAACCGTCAAGCATCACACGACGCTCATCAACACCGTGCCGGAAAACGGCGACCAGAACCCGTATGCCGTGGTGGTCGCTCCGGTCACGGCGGGCACCGTCAAGCAGGGTGACGTGCTGGTCGGCAACTTCAACAACTCCACCAACCTGCAAGGCACCGGCAGCACGATCATCAACTATCATCCGGACACCAAACAGATGACGGTGTTCGCGAAGGTGCCGCGCGACCTGAAGGAATGTCCGGGCGGCATCGGTCTGTCGACCGCGATGACCATGCTGAAGTCCGGCTACGTGATCGTGGGCAGCACGCCGAGCAACGACGGCACGACCGGCACCAAGGGCGCCGGCTGCCTGATCGTGATCGACCCGAACGGCCAGGTGGCGTCGACCATCTCCAGCCCGAACATCAACGATCCGTGGGGCAACATGGCGGTCGTCGACAACGGCACGAGCGCGACGCTGTTCGTCAGCATGGCCGGCTTCGGCGTGGGCGGTGCGGAGGGCAATCCGCCGGTGTTCAAGCAGGCCACCGTGCTGCGTCTGGATCTCGACGTACCGGCCGGCAAGCCGCCCGTCGTGAAGAAGGAAACCGTGGTGGGCAGCGGCTTCGGGGCGCAGGCCGACAAGGGCGTGTTCCTCGTCGGGCCGACCGGGCTCGCGCTCTCCGCCGACCAGAAACTGCTGTACGTGTCCGACGCGATCGGCAACCGCATCACCGAAATCGACGATCCCATGACGCGCGACACCAGCGCCGGCGTGGGCCGTCAACTGACCGCGGACGGACTGCTGCATCGTCCGCTCGCGATGGTCACCGCGCCCAACGGCCACCTGCTCGTCACGAACGCGCTGAACGGCCAGATCGTCGAGATCGATCCGGCCAGCGGCAAGCAGATTTACGCGCGCTGGATCGACACCGACAAGGCGCAATCGCCGCCGGGTAACGGCGACCTGTTCGGTCTCGCGCTCACACCGGAAGGCGACGGTTTCTACTACGTGCAGGACGACGTCAACACGCTGGTGCTGGCGAAGTAAGCGCGTCGACGCGCGCAATATCATCGAGTGCCACAGGAAGGTGAAGTAATCATGGCAAAGGAACAACCGCCGCGGCCGGCACGGCGCGGCTTTCTGAAAAAGGGCGGCGCGGCGGTAGCGGCCGGCGCGAGTCTCGGTGCCGGCCTCGGCGCCGGTCTGGCCGCGCCGCAGTCCGCGCTGGCGAAAGCACCGGCGCACGCCGTCGATCCCCAGATGGCGGTCGAGCCGTTTTACGGTCTGCATCAGGGCGGCATCGTCACGCCGCAGCAGAGCCACACGTACGTGGCCGCGCTCGATCTCACCACCGACAAACGCGAGGACGTGATCGCGCTCCTGCAGGCGTGGACCGACGCTGCCGCGCGTCTGACGCAAGGCGGCACCGCCGCCCCCATGCCGCAGGACGGCGCGGCCGATAACAAGGCCGCACCCGATTCCGGCGACGTGCTCGGCCTCGGCCCGAACGGTCTGACGATCACCTTCGGCTTCGGCCCCGGCCTCTTCACGCGCGACGGCAAGGATCGCTACGGCCTCGCCTCGCGCCGCCCCGCCGCGCTCGTCGATCTGCCGCGCTTTAACGGCGACCAGCTGATTCCCGAAAAAACCGGCGGCGACCTGTACATCCAGGCCTGCGCCAACGACGCGCAGGTGGCCTTTCACGCGGTGCGGCAACTGTCGCGCCGCGCGTATGGCGTGGCGGCCATGCGTTGGGGTCAGTCCGGTTTCCTGTCGGGTCCGCGCGGTCAGACGCCGCGCAATCTGATGGGCTTCAAGGACGGCACCAATAACCCGTCGACCGCCAAAGCGCAGTTGATGAACGAATTCGTGTGGGCGCGCGGCACGCCCGAGGCGCCGTGGATGGAAGGCGGCACCTACACGGTGGTGCGGCGTATCCGCATCACGCTCGAACACTGGGACAACACCGAACTCGACTTTCAGGAGCAGGTGTTCGGCCGCCACAAATACAGCGGCGCGCCGATCGGCAAGAAGAACGAATTCGACGCCGTCGATCTGAAAGAAGAAGACAAGGACGGCAATCCGGTGATTCCGGAGAACTCGCACGTGCGTCTGTCGAATCAGGCGAGCAACAACGGCGCGCAGATTCTGCGCCGCTCGTACTCGTACAACGACGGCACCAACTTCTACATCGAGCGCTGGCCGCCATGGCGCCAGGAGACCGAGTACGACGCGGGCCTCATCTTCATCGCGCATCAGGGCGACCCGCGCACCGGCTTCATTCCGATCAACGACCGGCTCGCGAAGTTCGACATGATGAACCAGTTCACCACGCACGTTGGCAGCGCGATTTTCGCCGTGCCGCCGGGCGCGAAGCCGGGTTCGTATATCGGCGCGGGTCTGTTCGAGGCTTAAGGCCGCGCAGCAAGCACAACAGCAATCAACCACATCATTAAAACGGACTTCTGGATCATGGCTCATATCGGGTTTGGCGCGCGCCTGCGCTTCGTCAGCAGCGCGGTGGCGCTTTCGTTGGCCGCATTGACTACCGTGCCGTCGGCGGCGCAGGCCGCTTCGATCACGCTGTACAACGCGCAACACGAGCAGGTCGTCAATCTGCTGGCCAAAGACTTCGAAAAGCAGTCGGGCATCTCGGTGAAGATCCGCAACGGCGAAGGTCCGGCGATGGCCGCGCAACTCGTCGCGGAAGGCGCCGCCACTCCCGCGGACGTGTACTTCACCGAAAACTCGCCCGAGCTGATGCTGCTCGAAGAGAAAGGTCTCCTGAACAAGGTCGACGGCTCGACGCTCGCCACCGTTCCCTCGCGTTTCAATTCGCCCACCGGCGTATGGGTTGCCGTGACGGCGCGTGAAAGCGTGCTCGCCTACAACACGACCAAGGTCCAGGCGTCGCAATTGCCGCAATCGCTGTTCGATCTGGCGAAGCCGGAATGGAAGGGCAAGGTCGGCATCGCACCGAGCGACAGCGACTTCCTGCCGCTCGTGAGCGCCGTGCTCGCGCTGAAGGGCGAGGCGCAAACCGTGGCGTGGCTGAAAGGCCTGAAAGCCAACGCGCAGATTTTCGACGACGACGAAGGCGTGGTCGCCGCCGTGAATCGCGGCGGTGTCGCCACGGGTCTGATCAACAACTACTACTGGGCGCGTCTGCACGCCGAACTCGGCGACGCGAAAACCCGCAGCGCGATCTATCACTTCGGCAACGGCGACGCCGGTGCGCTGGTGAACGTGTCGGGCGCGGCGGTGCTGAAGTCGGCGCACAACGCGGACGGCGCACAGAAATTCCTGCAGTACCTGGTGAGCGAACGCGCGCAGCAACTGATGGCGAACAGCCACGTGATGTTCGAATATCCGCTGCACGCGGGCGTTGCGCCGGACCCGATCCTCAAGCCGATCGCCGAGTTGAATCCGCCGGCGCTGACCATCCAGCAACTCGGCGACGACAGCCAGGCCGGCAAGCTGCTGCGTCAGGCGGGCCTGCTGTAAATGAGCGAAGCCTTATCGGCCGGGCCACCGGTCGTCACCGCCGCGGCGCGCCCCCGTTTGCGCGCGCCGCGCGGCCTCTTTGCGGCAGCGGCACTCAGCGCATTGCTGGTGCTGCTGCCGATTGCGTTTACCTTCTGGCGCGCGGCGAGCTTCGGTATCGGTGAGGCGATCGATCTGATCGTGCGGCCGCTGGTCGGCGAACTGCTCGTCAATACGCTGACCATCACCGTGGCGACCACCCTCGCCTGCGCCGTGATCGGCACGGCAGCCGCGTGGTTCGTCGAACGCACGCATCTGCCGGGACGCCGCGTGTGGGCCGTGCTCGCCGCCGCGCCGCTCGCCATGCCGGCGTTCATTTCGAGCTACGCGTGGGTGTCGCTGAGTCTGGAGTTGCAGGACTTCAACGGCGCGCTGCTGGTGCTCACCTCGGCGTATTTTCCGCTGGTGTATCTGCCGGTCGCGGCGGCTCTGCGCGGCATGGACCCGGCGCTCGAAGAAAGCGCGCGGGCACTCGGCTGCAACCGCTGGAGCACCTTCGTGCGCGTGGTGCTGCCGCAATTGCGTCCCGCCCTGCTCGGCGGCATGCTGCTGGTCGCGCTCGGCGTGCTGTCGGAATTCGGCGCCTTCACGCTGCTGCGCTTTCGCACTTTCACCACGCAGATCTACGCGGAATACCGCGTCAGTTTCGACGGCGGCGGCGCTTCGCTGCTCGCGTGTCTGCTGATCGTGATCTGCCTGATCGTGCTGGCCTTCGAATTTCGCGTGCGCGGCGCGGCGCGCTATGAACGCGTCGATCGCGGCACGCGTCGCGCGGTGCTGCGCTACGAACTCGGCGCATGGCGCTGGATCGTGGTGGCCGGTTTCGCCGCGCTCGCCACGGCCACGCTCGGCGTGCCGCTCGGCATGATCGGCTACTGGCTGACGCAACCCGGCGCAGCCGCGGTCACGCCTGCTGATGTATCGCCGGAACTGCTTTTCAACGCCACGATGTCGTCGCTCGGTTTCGGGCTCGCCGCGGCGCTGCTGACCACCTTGCTGGTCGTGCCGCTGGCGTTCCTGCTGGTGCGCTATCCGACGCGTTTCGCCACGCTGTTCGAGCGCACGGTGTTTCTCGCGCAAGGCGTGCCGGGTCTCGTGATCGCGCTGGCAATCGTGTCGCTCGCGGTGCACGCGCTGCAACCGCTCTATCAGAGCGCGACGCTGCTGGTGATCGCCTACGCGATGCTGTTCATGCCGATCGCACTCGTGAGCGTGCGCGCCGCCTTCATGCAGGCACAGCCGCGTCTCGAAGAAACCGCGCGGGCGCTCGGTCTGACGTGGACGCAAACCCTGTTTCGCGTGGTCTTGCCGCTGGCCGGACCCGGACTCGGGGCAGCCGCGGCGATGGTGTTCATCTCGGTCGTCACCGAACTGAATGCGACCTTGCTGCTCTCGCCCATCGACACCCAGACGCTCGCGACCCAGGTCTGGGCCGACACCTCGACGATGGCTTTTGCCGCCGCCGCGCCGTATGCGGCGCTGCTCACCGGCATTTCGCTGTTCGCCTCCGGGCTGCTGTTCGCGCTGCTCGGCAAATCGGCGCTGCTCGGCGAACGCACCTGAGCGACGACGCCGCACGTCGATGCCCGAACTCGCAACCCCGTTCGCCCCACCCGCTTTTTCCATCGGATTTTCATGAGCGAACTTCGTATCCGCGGACTGCAAAAATCGTTCGACGGTCATCCTGTGCTGCACGGCATCGATCTGTCCGTCGAACGCGGCACGCTGCTCGCGCTGCTCGGCCCATCCGGCAGCGGCAAGACCACCCTGCTGCGCCTGCTGTGCGGCTTCGAACGCGCCGACGGCGGCAGCGTCGAGATCGACGGCCGGCTGGTGGCCGGCGATAACCTGCACCTGCCGTCCGAGCAACGCCGCATCGGTTACGTGCCGCAGGAAGGCGCGCTGTTTCCTCATCTGTCGGTGGCGGACAACATCGTGTTCGGCCTGCCGCGCGCCCAGCGCCGCGCGCGGCATCGCGTCGCCGAATTGCTCGAACTCGTGGGTCTGCCGCCGGAGTTCGCCACGCGCGCGCCGCAGCAGTTGTCCGGCGGTCAGCAGCAACGCGTCGCACTGGCGCGCGCGCTCGCGCCGACACCTACGCTCGTGATGCTCGACGAGCCGTTCTCGTCGCTCGACGCCGCGTTGCGGCTCGAAACGCGCCAGGCCGTGGCCAGCGCGTTGGCCGCGACCGGCGCGACCGCCGTGCTGGTGACGCACGATCAGTCGGAAGCGTTGTCGCTCGGTCACGAAGTCGCGGTGCTGTGGCATGGCAAGCTGATCCAGACCGCGACGCCCGAGACGCTTTACCGCCGTCCCGTGACGCGCGATCTCGCGTCGTTTATCGGCGAAGCAGTGTTGCTGCCGGGTATCGTGACGCAGGACCGTGTGCGTTGCGAACTGGGCGACCTGCCGCTGAGCGGCGCGGTCGGCAACGGTCCGGTCGACGTGATGGTGCGCCCCGAGCAGATCCGCCTGCTGCGCGCCGACGAAGCCGTGACCAACGGTGTGGCTCCGCACGAGGCCGTGGTGCGCGACGTGATCTTCCAGGGACAGGATGCGGCCGTCGCGCTGCAACTGCAATCGGGCACGCAAACGCTGCTGCGCGCGCGCGTGCCGGGTTATCTGACGCCGAAACCCGGCGAGCGTGTACGACTCGCGGTGGATGGCGAAGTGACGGCGTATCCGCAGAAATAGCGCGCCGATGTAGATGCCGCGCCCGGCACGATTGGCGAGCCGGGCATTGCACCCGACCCTGCCATGCGTCACGCCGCCGAACTGCTGCGCGCCGGCGTGCGCAATGAAAGATCCTGCACCATCTGTGCCGCCAGATAATCGCAGGTCGGCCGATCCGATTTGGCGCTGCGCGCCACCACGATTTCCAGCGGCGCGATCTTCGGCAAGCCCTGCTCCTCGCCGAGGATCGCGAGCCGCGACGGCACGCTGCAGCGCGTCAGCGCGATCACCGACAGGCCCGCATCGACGGTCGCCACCAGCCCCATCAGGCTGGCACTGCTGAACGCTGCGCGATACCGGATGCGCGCGCCGTCGAGCGCGGCAAGCGTGTGCTGACGCGCCACGCAACCGGGCTCGTACAAGCCAACCGGCAAGGGCGAAGCCGCCAGCACCGGCGTATCCTCCGACGCGCCCACCCACACCATCGGTTCGGCGCGCACGAATTCGCCGCGCAGCTTGCGGTCGCGCGTGACGAACGCGAGATCGATCTTGTTGTCGGCCAGCATCGGCGCGAGCGAGGTGCTCTGCGCGCACACGATCTCGATCTCGACGTGCGGATACAGATTCGAAAAGCGCCGCAACACCGGCGACAGCAGGGACGACACATAGTCGTCCGGCGCGCCGAGCACGACGCGCCCCGTGACTTCGGGCCGCACTATCGCCGACCACGCCTCTTCATGCAGCGCCAGCACGCGCCGCGCGTATTCGAGCAAGGTGTTGCCGGGTCGCGTCAGCGAAAGATTACGCGTGTTACGCGCAAAGAGCGTCGTGCCGAGCATCGTTTCGAGCCGCTTGATCTGCATGCTGACCGCCGCCTGCGACCGATGCACGGTTGCCGAAGCCTTCGTGAAACTGCCCGTTTCCACGACGGCCAGAAACGTGCGCAACAAATCGACGTCGAATTCCGGGTGCATGATTTATCAATTCAGCTTATGGAATTTTTAAATTTAATTCGTTTGTCGATGCTGCGCAAGGCACGCAAACTCGGGACTTCACGATTACGGAGTCAGCCGGCATGTCCTTCACCCAACGTCAACAAGGCGCCATCACGCTGGCCAGCGGCGGACTGCTGATGGGCACGATGGGCATCTTCGTCGAAGAGGCGCGCCTCGGCGCACTGACGCTGGTGTTTTTCCGCTGCCTGTTCGGGTTTCTCGCGCTGGCCGCCTATTGCGGGTGGAAAGGCTTTTTCTCGCGCGCCCAGTTCACACGCCGCACGACGGCGCTCGCGCTGATCGCAGGCGTGCTGATGGTCACGCAGTGGGTCGGCTTCTTCGACGCGATCCATCGCACCAGCATCGCGGTCGCCACCGTAGTGTTTCACGTGCAGCCGTTCTGGGTCGTGCTGATCGGCGCCGCGCTCTTTCACGAGCGCCTCGGCGCAGACCGGCTCGGCTGGATCGCGACGGCGTTCGCGGGGCTCGTGCTGGCTTCGGGCATCGCTGCCGGCGACAACCTCCACGGACACACGAGTTATCTGGTCGGAATCGGCGAAGCGCTCGCGGGATCGGTGCTCTACGCGAGCGTCACGCTCATCGCCAAAGGACTCGGCAATCTGCGCCCGCATCTGCTCGCGCTCGTGCAATGCGCGGTCGGCGTAGTGTGTCTGCCGTTCATCGCGCCGCTCACTGCCCAGCACATCGCGCCGATGCAATGGTTCTGGCTGATCGGCATGGGCGTGCTGCACACGGGGCTGTCCTACGTGCTCATCTATGGCGCGTTGCCGAAGCTGACCACGCCGATCATCGCCGTGCTGCTGTTCGTCTACCCGCTCACCGCCATTGCAGTGGATGCACTCGTGTACGGACGTGCGCTCTCCGTGCCGCAACTCGCGGGCATGGCGCTGATCGTGGTGGCGAGTCTGGGTGTCAATCTCGGCTGGCCGCTGTTCTCGATGTTGCGGCCACGCGCGCGGCGTCACGCGGAGTGACGTGGGTGGGTGTTGCAGTGTGTGTTGCGGTGAATGCTGGATTGCGCACGCGGCGTTTCGGGACGAGGCAGATCGCGAAGCAGGACCTCGCGGCCTGGCTTCATGATTCGTCGTAGTGGAAGCGGCAGGCGATCACATAGATCTTTCCGTCTTTCGGCAGATAGACGAGGCGGTCGGCCAGCGTAATGCGGCGCGACCAGAATCCGCTCAGACTGCCGACGAGCGGCTCCGGTTTTCCGGTGCCGCTAAAAGGATCGCGGCGGCATTCGTCGAGCAGGACATTGATCTTGCCCAGCACCTTTCTATCCGTCTTCTGCCAGTGCAGGTAGTCGTCCCACGCGTTGTCGGTAAACATAAAAACGCCGTCAGCCCTTGCGGCCTCCTCGTTTCGGCTTCTCTGTCGGTTCATCGGTCAGCAGTTCGCGCGGTGCCGCGCTGCCTGCGTTCAACTGCGCGATGGACTGTGCAAGCCGCTGGGCGTTCTTCGACGAGCTCAACAGATACAGGGTTTCCTGCATCGCGTTGAAGTCTTCGAGCGACACCATGACCACGTTTTCGCCGCTCTGACGGGTGATCAGCATCGGCGTGTGGTCGCGGCAAACGTCGTCCATCGCCTGCTTGAAGCCGGCGCGCGCCTCGCTATAAGTAAGGACGTTCATTCGTATCCCGACCGGAACCTGTGTTCCGGCCGCTCGTGTAAGAAGGTTGGAATGGCCCGCGAACAGGCGGCAACCCCGTGCTCGAAACATGCCGGGGCTTTCGAATCATTGTACATTTTGCTGTACAACTCATCAACTGCCTGAACCACCGCCCGAATCGCAAACCGCCTGCTTCCAACCGATACGAAGCATGCCCGCCGACCACCCCGCGCGCCAGTCGGCCAGATGATCTAAGCCGGCACTCGCGTGCACCACAAGACGTACCGCAGCAGACTTACTGCGGCAACACCTCGCCCTTCGTTTCCGGCGCGAACGGAATCACTAGCAGACCGACCACGAAGGCGATCGCCGTCAACGCGACCGGCAGTCCGAGCGTATGCATATGCAGGACAGCCGCGCCGAGCAGGAAGTTGACGCCCGCCCCGACGAAGCGCCCGAACGACGTGCAGAACGCGAACGCCGTGGCACGCACACGCGTCTCGAACTGCTCCGGCAGCCACAGGCTGAACAGCGCGAAATTGCCGCCGAAGAACCCCAGCACGCACAACCAGGCGATGAACGGCGCAAGTCCATTCGGCAGATAGAAAGCCCAGCCGAAACTGCCGACGATCGCCACCGCCATGCCGAGGAAATACACCGCGAGCGTTTTCTTGCGACCGATCCGCTCCGCCATCGGCGGCAGCGCGAGACAACCGAGAATCGTGAAGATCGACAGCAGACCCGTCGCAATCGAGGCCGTTCTGATCGCGTCGTTTTTCGCCATACCCGCCTTCGTGGCAAGCTGGATCACGGCGGACGGCTCGTAGACCGCGCCCGCCCACAATCCGATGATCGCGATGGTCAGCAGGATGCAGGCGACCCACGTGCGGCGGCGATACGCCGGCCCGAGAATCTCGCGCATCGGCCTGGCCCGCGCGACACCCGCCTCGGCCTTCTGCCACTTCTCCGATTCCTTCACACGCAGCAGCACCAGAATCGCGACCACCACCGGCACCGCGCCGGTCAGGAACATCGCGCGCCAGCCGTAATGCACGCCGATGGTGTAGTTCAGCGCCGCGGCGAGGAAAAAGCCCGCGTAATAGCCCGTTTGCAGATAGCCCGCGCCCATCTTGCGACGGTCTTCCGGCCAGGACTCGGCCACGTAGGTTCCCGCCAGCGCCCACTCGCCGCCAATCCCGACCCCGGCGATAAAGCGGTAAATGCCGAGCTCCCACACGTTATGCGAGGTGGCTGCGAGTCCCGTGAAAATTGCGAAGGTGAAAATGGTGCCGGCCAGCACCTTGGTCCGGCCGAATCGGTCGGCCAGCGGTCCCCAGATAAACGACAGCCCCCAGCCGACCAGAAACAGCGCGAACAGGATCGAGCCCGCGAGGCCGACGTTCGCCGGCGTAGCGGCGTAGCCCGAGCGCGGCAGCAGTTCGGTCAGTGCGGGCGTCAGCACGAGCGCATAGATGAACGAGTCCATGCCGTCGAGCGTCCAGCCGGCCCAGGCGCCCCAGAAACCCGCAATCTGCGAACGGTTGAGCGGCGTGCGCCGCCGCGCGACCGGTGTATGGTCGGTGATCGAATTCATCATGCTCCTCCGGTACTACGGTTGTCCGTACGTGACGTTAAATCCGCCGCTACCCTGACTGCATTTCGCGTTATTTTTATATATAATATTCAATACTATGAGTGACGTAACCGATGGTTTTCCCCTGGACGCCCCGCCACGCAGCCCGCTCCTGCCCGCTGCCGCGCCGCGTGAGAGCACGTCCCGCCTGATTGCCGAGGCCCTGCGCGCGGCGATCGTCGAAGGCACGCTGGCGCCGGGTGCGCCGCTGCGCCAGGACGCGATCGCGCGGCATTTCTCGGTGAGCGCAATTCCCGTGCGCGAGGCGCTGCGGCAGCTGGAAAGCGAAGGCTGGGCCAAAGTTGCCGTGAACAAAGGCGCGACGGTCGCGCCGCTCTCGGCGGACGAAGCGCGCGAGATCTACGAGATCCGCTCGGCGCTGGAAAGTCTTGCCATCGGTCTTGCCATTCCCAATCACACCGCCGCCACCCTGCGCGAGTCGGCCAGGCTGTGCCGCGCCGCCGAGCTCGAACCCGATCCCTCGCTCTACGTGGCGCGCAATGTCGCGTTCCATATGAGCCTGTATGCACCGGCCGGGCGGGCGCAGCTGGAAAGCATGATCGACACGCTGCACCGTCGCGGCGAGCGCTATCTGCGGCTCAAGTTCGGCTTGCCGTCGTACAAGGGCGAGTCCGACAGCGAACACACCGCGCTCCTCGAAGCCGTGCAGCGCCGCGACACACCCACGGCGCAAAAACTCGTGGTCGCGCATCTGCTCGGCACGGGCGATCTGCTCTATCGTTTCCTGACTGAACGCGCGCAGGCGGAAGCCACGCTTGCGAATCAACCCAAGCCGCGCGCCAGACGCACGCGCACCACTCACGGGAGCTGAATTCTCCGATGACCCGACCCGCCGAAGCACCACCAGCCGCCCGTTCATGGACCACGCGCCGCGACGAGAAGAACCGCCGCCTCGCCGCCATTGCGCCCTGGCTCGAAGACGGCGTGCTGCCGTCGCACCGCATCGTCGACGCGCTCGAAACGCTGATCAAACCGGGCGACCGCGTTGCGCTCGAAGGCGACAACCAGAAGCAGGCCGACTTCCTGTCGCGCTCGCTCGCCAGAGTCGATCCGCAAAAAATCCACGACGTCCATCTGCTGATCTCCAGCATCGGTCGTCCTGAACATCTCACGCTGTTCGAGCGCGGCATCGCGCACAAGGTGGACTTCTCGTTTGCCGGTCCGCAGAGCCTGCGCGTTGCGCAACTGCTCGAAGACGGCAAGCTGGAAATCGGCGCGATCTACACGTACGTCGAGCTGTATGCGCGCATGTTCGTCGACCTCACGCCGCAGGTGGCGCTGTTGTGCGCCGAGAAAGCCGACCGTCACGGCAATCTCTACACCGGTCCGAATACGGAAGACACGCCCACCATCGCCGAGGCCGCCGCGTTCCGGCACGGCATCGTGATCGTTCAGGTGAACGAAATCGTGGACGAACTGCCGCGCGTCGATATTCCGGGTTCGTGGGTCGACGTGGTCGTGCAGGCCGACCGGCCGTTCGCGGTCGAACCGCTTTTCACGCGCGATCCGCGCCACATCGGCGACCTGCAGGTGCTCACCGCGATGATGGTGATTCGCGGCATCTACGAGCCGTACGGCGTCACCTCGCTGAATCACGGCATCGGCTTCGACACGGCCGCGATCGAACTGCTTCTGCCCACCTACGGCGAATCGCTCGGCCTGAAAGGCAAGATCTGCCGCAACTGGACGCTCAACCCGCATCCCACCATGATCCCGGCGATCGAATCCGGCTGGGTCGACAGCATCCATTGTTTCGGCAGCGAAGTCGGCATGGAGGCGTATATCGAGGCGCGCCCGGACGTGTTCTTCACCGGCAGCGACGGCAGCCTGCGCTCGAACCGGGTGTTCTGCCAGCTGGCCGGGCAATACGGCGTCGATCTGTTCATCGGCTCTACCCTGCAGATCGACGCGGACGCGAACTCGTCCACGGTCACGCGCGGGCGCCTCGCCGGCTTCGGCGGTGCGCCGAACATGGGCCACGATCCGCGTGGGCGGCGTCACTCGAGCGAAGCCTGGCTCAAGCTCCTCAAAGACACCGGGCCGGTGTCGCGTGGACAAAAACTCGTCGTGCAGATGGCCGAAACGTACAAGAAAGGCGGCGAGCCGACCTTCGTCGACGAACTCGACGCCGTGGCGGTGGGCGCGAAAAGCGGCATGCCGATCGCCCCGGTGATGATCTACGGCGACGACGTGAGCCACGTGGTCACCGAAGAAGGTATTGCGCATCTGCACAAGGCCGAGGGCATCGACGAACGGCGCGCCGCCATCGCCGCGGTAGCCGGCGTCACGCCGATCGGTCTGCGGGCGAAGCCGGAGAAAACGGCCGAGTTGCGCCGGCGCGGCATCGTCGCGTATCCGGAAGACCTCGGCATCCGCCGCGGCGAAGCGAAACGCTCGCTGCTGGCCGCGCGCAGCATCGACGATCTGGTGACGTGGTCCGGCGGACTGTACACGCCGCCGGCACGCTTCAGGAGCTGGTAATCATGGCGCCCGCCCTGTTGCTGGATACGTCGGCCGGCGCGTTGCCCGAGCGCACGTCGCACGCGCGCGCGCCGCGTTTGCGGGGCCGTTTTTGCGCTGCACCTGCCTCCGCCTCTGCGTCACTGTCCGACGCATTGCTCGCGCGTCTCGCCACGCAGGCACTGGTCGAAGAAGCCCGGTTGACGCCGAAGCCCGCGCTGGTGGATCAGCGCGGCAGCGGCGCGCACCGCGATCTCGATCTCGCCACCATGGAACGCTCGGCGCATGCGCTGGAAGCCACCTTTGCCGCGCTGGCGCGTGCGGCGCGCCGCCGTGGCGAACCGTCGGCACTGCTGCGCACCGAACTCGCGCAGATCGGCCGCGCCGGCGAACTCGACATGCTGCGCGCCACCGGCGGCAGCAACGCGCATCGCGGCGCGATCTGGATCGTCGGCCTGCTCGCGGCCAGCGCCGCGATGCCCGCTCACGAAGCGAACACGAGCGCACCGTTCGCCGCGCAGGTCTGCTCGCGTGCCGCGCAGATCGCCTGCTTTCCGGATCGCTTTGCGGCGCCCACGGATAGCCACGGCGAGCGGGCCCGTCAGCGCTATCAGGTGGGCGGCGCGCGGCGCGAAGCACAGGACGGCTTTCCGCATGTGATCGACGTCGGTCTGCCGGCGCTCGTCGCGGCGCGCGCCAGCGGCGTCGAAGAAAACGCGGCGCGCCTGGACGCGCTGCTGTCGATCATGGCCTCGCTCGACGACACCTGCCTGCTGCATCGCGCGGGTCTGCCCGGTCTGCACGCCGGACAGCGCGGCGCGCAACGCGTTCTCGACGCAGGCGGCAGCGCCACGCCGCACGGCCGCGTCGCGCTCGCCGCGCTCGAACAGGCACTGCTTTCGCTCAACGCATCGCCCGGCGGCGCAGCCGATCTGCTCGCCGCCACCCTTTTTCTCGACATGCTGGCGCACCATCACGCCGGCGGGAGCTCAGTCACATGGAAAATCTGACCTTCGACTACCCGGCGCAACGCGCCGTCACGACTCGCGCGCATGTCGGCGTGGTGGGTTCGGGCGATCTCGAAGTGCTGCTGTTGCCGGCCGATCACGGCGCGGCGCTCACGGCGCACGTGATCGTGCACACCAGCGTGGACGGCTACAGCCACATCTGGAAAAGCGTGTTCGACCGCTTCTTCACGCGCTACGACGGCGCCGTGCAGATCGAAATCAACGACTTCGGCGCCACGCCCGGCGTGGTCGCATTGCGGCTCGCGGAAGCGGTCGAAGCCGCCGAACAGGGAGACGCCGCATGAGCACCGTCGACAATCCGCGCCCGGCACCGGTGCTGCGTGACAGCTTCATCGAATTGCCGGCGCGCGAGCGCGCCCGCGCCCTGCTCGACGCGGGCAGCTTCCGCGAACTGCTGGGACCGTTCGACCGCCTCGAATCGCCGTGGCTGCCGCTGCAAGGCGTGGTCTGCCAGGCCGACGACGGCTGCGTGATCGCGCGCGGCACCATCGACGGCGAGCCAGCCGTGGTCGCCGCGATCGAGTCCGCGTTTCAGGGCGGCAGCATCGGCGAGGTGTCCGGCAGCAAGATTGCCGCCGCGCTCGAAATGGCGCTGCGCGACTGCGAACGCGGCAAGCTGGTGCGGCCGGTCGTGCTGTTCGAAACCGGCGGCGTGCGCTTGCAGGAAGCCAATCTCGGCCTCGCGGTGATCGCGGAAATCCAGGCGGCGATCGTCGCGTTGCGCCGGCACGTGCCGGTGGTCGGCGTGATCGCGGGCATGGTGGGCTGCTTCGGCGGCATGTCGCTCGCGGCCGCCTTGTGCTCTTACCTGATCGTCACGAAGCAAGGGCGGCTCGGCATGAACGGACCCGAAGTGATCGAGCAGGAAGCCGGCATCGAGGAACTCGACGCCAGCGACCGCCGCCGCGTGTGGCAGCTGATCGGCGGCGAACAGCGTGCCGCGACCGCGCTGGCCGACGTTCTGGTGGACGACGACGCCGACGCCGTACGCGACGCCGTGCTGGCGTCGTTCGCACGCGGCAAGCCGGCTGCGCACCGCAGCGAACAGGTCGACGTTTTCCTGAAGCGGCTCGCGCAGATCGACCCGGCCACCGTCACGCCCGAAACGATGCGCGCGGTGTTCAACACGAACAAGGAGCAGGCATGAGCGATACCATCGAAAGCCGCGGCGCGCGCTGGTTCCGCGCGCTGGCCGGCGCCTCCGCCAGCGCCGCGCCCGTCCTGAGCGGCGACGCAACACTGGGCGACGACACCGCGCGTTTCGTGGCGGTCGTGCCCGATGCGGGCAACCGTTTTCCGCGCGCCGTCGACAACGTGGTCGGCCTCGAACAGGGCTGGCTGCTCGGACGCGCCGTGCGCGCAGCGATCGACGCCGACGCCGCGAGCGGCACGCGCCGCCCGATCGTGGCGATCGTCGACGTGAAGAGTCAGGCGTACGGTTATCGCGAGGAGATGCTCGGCATTCATCTCGCGTGCGCCGCGGGGGTGGATGCTTATGCCAGCGCGCGCGACGCCGGACATCCCGTGATCGCGCTGATCGTCGGTCCGGCCATGTCGGGCGCGTTTCTCGCGCACGGCTATCAGGCCAACCGCATCGTCGCGCTCGACGCGCCCGGCACCATGGTGCACGCCATGGGCAAGGAAGCCGCCGCGCGCGTCACACGCCGCACGGTCGAAGCACTCGACGAACTCGGCGAAACCGTCGTGCCGATGTCGTACACGATGGCCTCTTTCGCCAAACTCGGCCTGCTCGACCAGTTGATCGGCAGCGTCGACGCCGACGCGCCGGACGCAGCGCAGGTGGAGCGTGTGCGTCAGGTGCTGATCGAGCAGATTCGCAGCACGCGCGCGGATAGCCACCGCGATCTGTCGCACCGGTTGATGTCGCCTGCCGCACAGCAGAATCGCGCGGCGTCGATCGAAGTGCGGCGGCGCCTCGCCGAACAGTGGGACGCCGTGTAATGCCCGTCTGCGCGGCGCCGCCCTTCGCTGCCGATCACGCGCGTTCGTGTGATGCGAGATGGCGCGCGCACGACTTGCTGCGCCTGCGCCGTTTGCCGTATTTCGACGGCGAACCGGACTGGGTGCGCGCCGCTTTCGAACGCGCGCCCTACGTGGTCGTGCGTCGCGCTTTGACGGCCGATGGCTTTCTGGCGGTCGGCTTGCGCGGCGCGCAGCGCTCGCACCGTTACGGCACGTGGGTGAAGACGGACGATGTCGACGATGCCGTCACGCCCGAAGCATTGTGCGGTCGCGAACCGCCGGCAACACGTGCCGGGTTGCCGGCGTTCAAGGCACTCGCGGCGTTGCAACGTGATTGGTCTCAGGCACGCACTGCCACGGAAAACGCGCTGGTTTGGGGGCCGACCGGCAGCACCGGTTTCGAACTCGCCACCCAGGTGAGCGCCGTTTCCGCTTCGAGCGATCTCGACCTGCTGATTCGCACGCCGGCCAAACTGCCGCTCGAACACGCCGCCCATTTGCTCACCCAATTGCAAACAATTGCCGCAGAAGCCGGTGTTCGCATCGACGCGCAACTCGAAACACCCGCAGGCGGCGTCGCGCTGGCTGAATGGGCGGCAAACAAACCTCGCGTGATGGCACGCCATGCGCGCGGCCCGCAGTTGATCGCGGACCCATGGGCTTCGGCTCACGAGATGCGCTGATGCTCGCCTTCCTCTTTCCCGGCCAGGGCGCACAAACCGATGGCTTTCTTCATCGGTTGCCAGAACGCGATGTGGTGCAACGGACGCTGCAAGAAGCGTCGGACGTGCTCGGCATCGACACACTCACGCTCGATACGGCCGAGGCGCTGCGCTCCACGGTCGCCGTGCAAATCGGCCTCACCGTGGCAGGCGTCGCCCACGCGCGCGCGCTGGTGGACGCCGGGCTCACACCCGAAATAAGCGCGGGCCTGTCGGTTGGCGCCTATGCAGCGGCGGTAGCGTGCGGCGCGATCGAATTCGCCGACGCCCTGCGCATGGTTCGCAAACGCGCCGAACTCATGGAAGCGGCCTATCCATCCGGTTATGGTCTCGCGGCCATCTCGGGTTTGAGCGAGCACGAAGCCGGACAACTCGCAGCGCGACAGACTGACGACGGCGGCCAGCCTGTTTATGTAGGCAACGTGAACGCACCACGCCAGATCGTCATGGCGGGCGCAGATGCCGCGCTGGACGCTTTCATGGAACGCGCATTGGCCGCGGGCGCGCGCAAGGTGACGCGTCTTGCGGTGAGCGTACCCTCGCACTGCGAACTGCTCGCGCAAGCCACCGACGAACTCGTGGCCTACGCGCGCGACGTGCCATTCAAAACGCCGCACGGCATCTACGTCGACAACCGCGGCGGCCGCCCGCTTTATCACGCCGACGCCATTCGTGACGATCTCGCCACCAACATGCGCTACACCGTACGCTGGTTCGATGCCCTGACCGTGATGCAGGAAATGGGCGCGCGCGTGCTGATCGAAGCACCGCCCGGCCAGGTGCTGACAGACATTGCGCGCGACAACTTTCCCGACACCAGCGCGCTGGCCGCGAGCACGTTCTCCTTCGACAATCTGATTGCAACCGCGCGGCGGCGTCTCGAGCAAAGCTGACCTGCAAAGCGGTCTTCCGCGCACGCCTACTCGATGAATAGCTCTTGCAAGGTGGACAACGCATCCGTTAGTGCGCGGTCGGAAATCGCACCGGCGCGTTTGACGAGCCGCGTTTTGTCGACGGTGCGGATCTGGTCGAGCAGAATCAGACCTTTTTTGCGTAGAAACGTAAGCGGCACACGGAACGGAGCCGGCTGACCGGCGGTGGTCATGGGTGCGACGATCACCGTGCGCAAATGATCGTGCAACTCCGCCGGAGAGACCACGACGCAGGGCCGCGTTTTCTGAATCTCACTGCCCACGGTTGGATCCAGCGCAACGAGCCAGACCTCGCCGCGCGCTACCATTCGAACTCCGAATCGCCTGCGTTGGGAAACTCGCCCATGACCAGCGCGTCGGCCTGCGAAGCCGCAAGCGAGCGGCTCGCCTCGGCCCAGCCCGCACGCGCTTTTTTCTGTGGACGCCTGATGACCAGTGCGTCGCCTTCTACTTGCATATCCACTTCGTCCTCCAGACCCAGTTGGGCCAAAATCGGTTTCGGAATCAGCACGCCGTGGGAATTTCCCATGCGGCGAATGGTCGTTTTCATGGCAGTGCCTATGGATAAAATGCTAAGCGGCGGACGCGGAAAAGTAAACACATTGTTATTACAGTGTAGCACGGCAAACGATATAGGACGAATGACATGCGCACGGCAGTTTCCACGCAAAAACACCGTTGCCACGCGTGGGAATTCGTCGCTGCGGAGTGAGGGGATGTCTGACGAACTGCTGTCGCGCAGACAATCGGTGCATCGGCGCGCGGAAGAACTGTAAAAGCAAAACATCGTGCGCGACCCCGGCCAGGCAGTCGCGTCTATGCGGGCAGATCAGGCGTTCAATGCCGGGCGGTCACAGTGCCTGTTCCGGTGCGCGTCCGATTGCCTGCGTATCCGGCGCGCTCGCCTCGGCGCGTCGCGTGTCGCCCTGGCGTCCGGGCGTCACGACCGCACCGGTGCCGCCGGGCCGACGCACCGACTTCGCGTGCCGCTCGATCAATCTTTGCAGCAGACAGAACGCGCACAGCAGCGCGCCGATCACGATGCGCGTCCACCATGAACTGAGCGTGCCGTCAAAGGTAATCAGCGTCTGGATCGTGCCGAGAATACCGACGCCGAACAGCGAGCCGATCACATAACCCACGCCGCCCGTCAGCAAGGTGCCGCCGATCACCGTCGCGGCGATCGCATCGAGTTCCATGCCCTGCCCCTGCAAGCCATAACCGGAGAGCACGTAGAACGTGAAAACCGCGCCGCCCAGCGCCGAACAGAAGCCGCTCAGCGCATACACGCCGATGCGTGTGCGGGCCACCGGCAAACCCATCAATAGCGCCGAGCGCGCATTGCCGCCGACCGCGTACACGTTGCGGCCGAAGCGCGTGAAGTGCGCGACGTAGATGGCGACCAGCAGCGCGGCGAAAGCGATGATCACGTTGGCCGTCACCGAACCGATGCCGATGTCGAGACGGAACGCGGAAATTTTCTGGAACGTCGGATCGGTGATCGTGATCGACTGCGTGGTGATCAGAAAACACAGGCCGCGCGCGAAGAACATGCCCGCAAGTGTGACGATGAAGGCCTGCAGCCGGAAGAAATGAATCAGCGCGCCTTGTACCGCGCCGAACACCGCGCCCATCAGCAGGACGATCGGCACGATCACCCAGACCGGCCAATGCATGCGCTCGGAAAGCACGGCTTCGACGATGGTGGTCAGCGCAACCACCGAACCGACCGACAGGTCGATGCCGCCCGAAACGATCACGAAGGTCATGCCGATGGCGACGATCAGCAGGAACGCGTTGTCGACCAGCAGATCGAGCAGCACCTGCCATGAAAAGAAACCCGTGTACATGACCGAGCCGAAGCCAAACAGCGCGCAGAACAGCAGGATCGTGACGGCGATCGGCAGCGTGCGCGGGTCGACGATATGCGCCCATGCGTCGAGAAGACGTTTCATCGCGCCACCCCGCGCTGTCTGAACACGGACATGGCCATCGCGCGCGCCGACGGCGACTGGATCACGCTGACCGCGAGCACCACGGCCGCTTTCACGACGAGTGTCGCTTCCGGCGGCACGCCGATCGAATACGTCGTGTAGGTCAGCGTCTGGATGATCAGCGCGCCGAGCACGGTGCCGGCCAGACTGAAGCGGCCGCCGAGCAGCGACGTGCCACCCAGCGTCACGGCGAGAATCGCGTCGAGTTCCAGCAGCAGACCGGCGTTGTTGCCGTCCGCGCTGCGCACGTTCGAACTGATGAGGATGCCCGCCATCGCGGCAGTCAGCCCCGAGAACCCGTAGACCGCGAAAACCAGCGCCTTGGACCGCAGCCCGACGAGACGCGTCGCCACGGGATTGACGCCGATCGCGCGAATGAACAGCCCGAGCGCGGTGCCTTCCACGAGCGTCGCGGTGGCGAGCACGGCGACCGTGGCAATCCACACGGAGCACGGCACGCCGAGCCAATAACCTCCGCCGACGAACAGATAGCCCGGCGCGCCGATCGGAATGATCTGCCCTGCCGTGAGCAGCTGCGCGATACCGCGTCCCGCCACCATCAGGATCAGCGTCGCGATGATCGGCTGCATGCCGACGAACGACACCAGCAGGCCGTTCCACATGCCGCTCAGCACGCCGACGATCAACGCGGCGATCAGCGCCTGCGCGATCAGCCCAGGAGTCGGCACCGGCTGGGTCGCGAGAATGGTGGCCGCCGCCGCGCCCGCGATCGCCACGACCGCGCCCACCGAAATGTCGATGCCGCGCGTCGCGATCACGAGCGTCATGCCGGTGGCGACGAGCACCAGCGGCGCGGCGCGATTGAACACGTCGATCGGCGCGCCGAACAGATGGCCGTCGAGCATGCGCAGCGATAGAAAATGCGGATTGACCCACAGGTTCAAGCCGCACAACAACGCGAGCGTGACGCATGGCCAGATCAACGGACGCTCGACTCCGTCGCGCGCGAACCAGTTCGATAGCTTCATTCGCCGCTCCCCGCAATGAGCCGGTAGATGTTGTCTTCGTTGGATGCGCTGCCCGCCACTTCCGCGATCTTGCGACGGTCGCGCAACACGGCGACGCGATGGCTGACCCGCAAAACCTCGCTGATTTCCGAGGAAATGAACAGAATGCTCAGGCCGTTCGCGCACAGCGCGAGCAGGCGATCCATGATGTCGAATTTCGCAGCCACGTCGATACCGCGCGTGGGTTCGTCGAGGATCAGGAGTTTAGGATCCGTGGCAAGCCAGCGTGCCAGCAGCGCCTTCTGCTGATTGCCGCCGGACAGCAGGCCGATGGGCTGCTCGGCGTCGGCGGCCTTGATGCCGAGACGTTCGATCCAAAGATCGGCCAGTTCGCGCGCGCGCTGCCGGTTGATCTTGCGCCACCAGCCGCGACGCGCCTGCAACGCCAGCAGAATGTTTTCGCGGATCGACAGTTCGGCCACGATGCCTTCCTTCTTGCGGTCTTCCGCGCAGTAGCCGATACCGTGGCGCACTGCGTCGCGCGGCGAATGCAGACGCACCGCGCGCCCGTCGACGAGAATCGTGCCGCTGTCGGCGCGGTCCGCGCCAAACAGCAGGCGCGCGGTTTCCGTGCGACCCGAGCCGAGCAATCCCGCCAGCCCGAGGATCTGGCCGGCCTGCACGTCGAGGTCGATCGGCTGCAGCGTGCCGCGACGTCCTACACCACGCAGTGCGATGAACGGCTGACCGGGTGCAGCCGCGTCGGCGCCCGGTTGCGGATCCTGCGCGCGCGGCGCGTCGTGAGCGGCTTCGCGCAGTCGCGCGCTCATGCGCTCATGGCCGACCATTTTCGACACGAGCTGATCGGCCGGCAGATCGCGCGCGAGATACTCGCCCTCACGCTCGCCGTTTCGCATCACGGTAATGCGATCGGAAATGGCATACGTCTGCTCGATAAAGTGCGTGACGAACAGAATTGCGATTCCCGATTGCTTAAGATGCCGAAGTATTTTGAAAAGCTGTGCGACCTCGCTGTCGTCGAGGCTCGACGTAGGCTCGTCGAGGATCAGCACGCGCGCGTCGACGGACAAGGCACGCGCGATTGCCACCATCTGCTGGACGGCGATCGGGTATGCGTCCAGCGAACGCGTGACATCGAGCGACACGTCGAGGCGTGCAAGCGCCTGCTGGGCGCGGCGCTTGATGTCGGGCCAATCGATCGCGCCGAAGCGCCTGGGTTGCCGTCCCGCGAAAATATTCTCTGCCACCGAAAGATTCGGGCACAGGTTCACTTCCTGATACAGCGTACGTACGCCGGCCGCCTCCGCTTCCTGCGGGGAAGCAAAGGCCACGATATCGCCGCCGAGGCGGATCGTGCCCGCGTCGGGCGCCACCACGCCCGTCAGCACGTTGATCAGCGTGGATTTACCGGCGCCGTTCTGGCCCATGAGCGTATGGACTTCGCCGGGAAACAGACGAAAATCGACGCCTTGCAGCGCCTTGACGCCGGGGAAGGTCTTGCTCACGCCGGTGGTGGCAAGAATCGGTTCGATGGATTCGGAAGCGGAATGCGTCATAGACCTCGCTCGATCGATGGGGCAATGATTCGGTTAGCTAAGCAATATTCCGGGTAAAAGAGACCGCCCGCTACCGAAGCAGCCGGGCGGCCAGGCACCACTGGAGAAATGCTCGTATGTCCGTGCGAATCTGTGAGGCTTAGTATTTGCGCGTGGGCAAAGTTTGCGCTGCCACGCTCATCGGGAAGACTGTCTCTTCGGTCAGGATGCGCTTCGGCAGCGGCTTGCCGGCCACCACGTCCTTGACGGCCGACATCAACTGCGGTCCGAGCAACGGGCTGCACTCCACGTCCACGTTCATCTTGCCCGCAGCCATGGCCTGGAAGCCGCCCTTGGTCGCATCGAACGAGACGATGGTGATGTCCTTGCCCGGATGCATGCCGGCCTCTTCCATCGCCTGAATGGCGCCGAGCGCCATATCGTCGTTATGCGCATAAACTACATTTATTTTATTTCCGTATGTTTTGATAAATGCTTCCATGACCTGCTTGCCGCCGGCGAGCGTGAAATCGCCGCTTTGCGACGCGATGATCTTGAACTTGGGATCGCTCTTGATGACTTCGATCAGACCGGAATGGCGGTCGTTGGCCGGTGCCGAGCCAACGGTTCCCTGCAGTTCCGCGATGTTGATGGGGCCTGCGTCGTTTTTATAGTGATCAGCGAGCCAGTGACCGCCGCGCCGGCCTTCTTCCATAAAATCCGAACCGATCATGGTTACGTAAAGCGACGTGTCTTTCACGTCGATATTCCGGTCGGTCAGGATGACGGGGATTTTCGCGGCCTTGGCTTCCCGCAGCACGGGCTCCCAGCCCGATTCCACGACAGGCGAAAACGCGATTACGTCGACTTTCTGCGCGATATACGAGCGGATCGCCTTGATCTGGTTTTCCTGTTTCTGTTGCGCGTCCGAGAATTTCAGCTTGATTTTCGCATCGGCCGCCGCCGACTTCACCGACTCGGTATTGGCCGTCCGCCATGCGCTTTCCGCACCGACCTGCGCAAAACCAAGCGTGATCTGTTTGTCCTGCGCGTAGGCGCCGGGCGTTGCCAGCGTCAGCGCTCCCGTGCCCGCGCAGAATGCGAGCGCGCCCAACGCACGACATGCGGCGCGTCGTGAATTCGCCATGACTGTCTCCTGATCGTTGTTGTGTTGGCGATCCATCCAACCGGCCCGCAGTTCGCACGGCCCTCACGGTGCGTGGATCGTGATGTAGCGTAGTGTGCGACGCGTTAACCGTCCAATCATATGATTCGCGTCGGCGATACCAATTTCGGTATAGCGGGCGGGACCGGTTGCCGCGTGGACCCTGCGCGGCTGACGCGACCCGGACGGAGGCGCGCGGCGCTTGCCGCGGCTAGTACGCGAACACCTAAGCGCTTTCTTAAGGACCGCTGTGAGCGGCCCGCCGCGATCGGCGGGCGCTTCGCGTTACGCGCTCGTTTTGCGCGGCGTCACCCAGCGGAACGTGAGATTGATACGCTCACCCGACACGCGCGGCTCCTTGGGGACGCGATGACGCCACTGGGCTTGCGTCTCGCCCTTCATGACGAGGAGGCTGCCGCCTTTCAGCGAAAACGACTGCACGGCGCCGCTTTTGTTATGGCGCAGATCGAAGGTCCGCGCCACGCCCAGGCTAACCGACGCGATCACGGGACGCGCGCCGAGTTCGGGTTCGTGGTCGGCGTGCCAACCCATGCTGTCGGTGCCGCTGCGATAGCGGTTGATCAGCACGCTATTGAAGCGCGAGCCGCTCGTGGCTTCGGCGGCCGCCTTGAGTTCGGCGACGGCCGGCGTCCACGGTTGCGGAAGATTGCGGATGCCGGAATAGATGTAGACGGCGTCCGGCTCGCCCTGCCACGCGGTCAGCCGGGGCAAGGGAATGCGGCCGCCCGGCGTGCCCATCGTGTCCTGCCGCCACTGCACCTCGTCGATGAGTTGCGTCAGCGCTCGGGTCGCGGCTGCGGGTTCGAGCCACTCGGGATACCAGTCGACGTCGGGCGTCGGCAGGTCGTCGAAAAGATCCTTCATCGGATTGCCTGAATGCAAGGGCGCGCGCACTGCACGCCTGAGTGAAAACCTTGGCTATTATGGCGGCAGCGGCGGCGCCCGACCGTGTGCGAGCTTGCGCTGTCATTCATTTCATCACCGCTCATCGAGCCTTTCAGCATTCCACCATCATGACTCTCTCCGACCAGGCCCTCGACCAGCTCTTTCGCGAAGCACGCACGCATAACGGCTGGCTGCCCCAACCCGTCGACGATGCCGTTCTGCATCAACTTACCGAACTCACATTGCTCGGCCCGACCTCGGCGAATTCGAGCCCCGGCCGTTTCGTCTTCGTGAAAACGGCGGAAGGCAAAGAAAAGCTGCGCCCGGCACTGTCGGCCGGCAATCTGGAGAAAACCATGGCGGCGCCGGTAACGGTGATCGTGGGTATGGACATGGCTTTTTACGAGCATCTGCCGAAGCTCTTTCCGCACGCCGACGCGCGCAGCTGGTTCGCCGGAAACGAACGCGCGATCGCGGACACTGCGTTCCGCAATTCGACGTTGCAAGGCGGCTATCTGATCATGGCCGCGCGGGCGCTCGGTCTGGACACCGGGCCGATGTCGGGTTTCGATGCCGCCAAGGTCGACGAAGCGTTTTTCGCCGGCACGAGCGTGAAGGCGAACTTCCTGATCAATCTGGGCTACGGCGACGCGTCGAAGCTGTTTGCGCGCAGCCCGCGTTTCTCGTTCGACGAAGCGGCTCGCATCGCGTGACGCCGTTATGCGGCGCCAGCGCTGCTAGCTGAGCACGGCGATGTAGAACACCACCACGCCAATCACCGCACCGACGAAGCAGAAGCCTTCGTCGGCGTCGTCGCCGGCTGAGCGCAACCAGGCGCCCGCCGCGCCGAACAGTCCGGCAATGCCCAGCGCAACGCTGAGCATCACGACGTCGAATAGGGCGCTCTTGCCGAGCTCGGAGAAGTCGATATCGCGCACGCCGAAATACAGTGCGATCGCCATCAAGGAAATGCCGACCAGCGGCAGCATCACGTGAGACCCCTCCCGGCCAACATGATGCCCCTGGTGAAAGTGGCGTTCGTGGTTGCCTGATCCGAGTAGCTTCATGATGCGTCTCCTCCCGCGCCGTCAGCAGGCGGCGCAATGAACCGCTGCCGGCCTCAGATGCCTCTCGTCAGCGGGTTCTCTTTCAGAATAGGTCACGCGCGAACGCAATTCAAAGGCCATTTAATTGGGGTGCGGCGCAGCGCGCCGATGCCAATGCGTTCTGTGTCGCAGCGCGGTTTTCGCGCTCGGGTCGCGGCCTCCGAGGCGGCTCCGGCAAGCGGCTGAACATGCCGGTAGAATGGTCCGGCTTGCCGGCTGGCGCGCGCTTTGCGTGCTACTGACTTAACTGCCTGCCGAACTGCCGCCGCTGCTTCTCTGGCCGCGGCCCCTTCCCGCCTCTAATCTTTCTATGCGCCGCTCATCGTTTCTTGTTCGCATCATTCTGATTGGCATCTTGCTGCATATTTACGTCGGCTTCCGGCTGATTCCGGATCTGCCGATCAGCGCGACCGGCCGCTGGCTGTGCGCGTTGTGGCTCATGCTGTCGGTCCTCGTGATCCCGCTCGGCATGATCGCGCGCACCATCAAGCGGCAACCGCTCGGCGATCGTCTCGCGTGGGTCGGCCTCCTGGCGATGGGCTTCTTTTCGTCGCTGCTGGTGTTGACCTTCGCGCGGGATCTGGCGCTGGCTTCACTACTAACCGTCGACGCGATCTGGCCTAACACGCTCGCCCTCGCCTCGTGGCGCACGGGCAGTGCCGAAGCCGTGCCAATCCTTGCGCTGCTGTCGACGCTTGTCGGTCTGTTCAACGCACGGCGCCGCGCAAAAGTGGTCACGATCGAGGTGCCGATCGACGATTTACCGAAAGCGCTCGAGGGTTTCACCATCGTGCAGATCAGCGATATTCACGTTGGCTCGACCATCAAGCGCCGCTATGTGGATGCGATCGTGGACGCGGTGAATCGGCTGAAACCCGATCTGATCGCCGTTACGGGCGACGTGGTGGACGGCAGCGTGCAGCAGCTGACCAATCACACGCAGCCGCTTTCGCGCCTGAGCGCCCGTCACGGCGCTTTCCTCGTGACCGGCAACCACGAGTACTACGCCGGCGCGAATGCCTGGATCGACGAGTTCAGACGCCTCGGCCTGAACGTGCTGATGAACGAGCACGTGATCGTGGACCACGACGGCGCCCGCGCCGTGATTGCCGGCGTGACCGACTATTCCGCGGGCCATCACGATCCGCTGCATCGCAGCGACCCGGCCGCCGCGCTGGCCGGCGCGCCCGGCGACGTGCTGATCAAGGTGCTGCTCGCGCATCAACCGCGCTCTGCGGAAGCGGCGGCCGCGGCCGGCTTCACGTTGCAGTTGTCGGGCCACACGCACGGCGGTCAGTTTTTCCCGTGGAATTTCTTCGTGCGGTTCCAGCAACCCTTCACCGCGGGACTGGCGCGACTGAATGGGCTCTGGGTCTACACGAGCCGAGGCACTGGCTACTGGGGTCCGCCGAAGCGCCTCGGCGCGCCATCTGAAATTACGCGAGTGCGGCTCGTACCGGGTGAACCTGATTAATTTCCTGACCTGGCGGATCGCTCCTTAGCCGTTGTTCACGACGACCGACAGATAAAAAAGCGCGAGTGTCCCTATTAGGGACACTCGCGCTTTTATTGCACCGGCGCAACCGCCACGCTGACTTGCGGGGCAAACGCTACCGTGACCTGCATGCCCGGCGTGACGCCCGCCACCTTGGCCGCGTCGCGCCCGCGAATGTGGAATACCGAGCCATTCGCGCCCTTCAGGGCCATGACGCCCGACGCGTGATCGACGGCCTGAACCTGGGCCACGACATTCTGAACACTACCCGACGACGCAAGCTGCGCTGCGTCATGCGCGTCGGCACCACGCGTGATGCTGACCACCGCGTTACGCGTCATGCGGATGTGAACCTTGCTGCCCGGCCTGATCTGCGCGAAGTTGCTGGTGTCGGTAATGTTGAACGAGGCTTCCGCGCCTTGCGCGTCCAGCACGGCGACCGCGTGCGTTGCCATATCGACCGACTTCACGACACCATCGGCCTGCAGCGTGCTGCTGCCCTCGAACGGCGCAGGCAAACCCGCAGCCAGCGACACCAGCGGCACCGCCGCGAACAACACACCGGCAACGATGCCGCGAATTCTGTCTTTCATACTTTCCTCAAGTGAATCAAACGGAACAGCAAGACGCTTTCCGAAATGTCCAAACAGTGTGTTTTCCGGGATGACCATCGTCAACATTCGGAGTCCGTATTTATGTCAGATCGAATAGACATGTAGGAGGGAAAATTCTCCAGCACCTGGCTTTGCAAGCTCCGCGTCAGCTTTGCTGATGGCTTGACTTATCTTCATAGAGCCGCCTAAAATCCGCGCAGTTCTTCAACCCGGAATCACGATCTTGGACAGTAGCAGTCGTACCCGTCGAGCTTCGATTCGCCCGATCGCCTGATCGGCAAGATTTCCGCGTCAGCCGTTCGTCTGCTGCCGCCGTCTTGCCCTCGGGCCCGACGGTGCGCGTCGTTATACCTCTCGCCGTTTTATCTTTCATTGCCAGTGAAGTGCTGCGTGGCCCGATGCCAGCGCGGCCGCTTTGCTCGCGCGCTTTGCCTGCCTGTTCCGCTCGCGCCGATTGCTGCGCCGACACGCTCGTCCGTGCTCGCCTTCTGCATTTTCAGGCGCCCGCAGCGCGCTTACGTGACGCTGTCACGCGTGCGGTACACACTATGCGAACACGCGCACCAACTTTCTGACTAACGATGACTATCGAATTCGTGTGGCGGCTGCTGGCCGCCTTTGCCTGCGGCGTTGCGATCGGCCTCGAACGGCAGATGCGTCAGCGCAATGCGGGACTGCGCACCATCACGCTGGTGGCGAGCGGCGCCTGCCTGTTCGTCACGCTCGGCGTATTGACCGGCAACGGCACCAGCGGCATCACGCAGATCGCCGCTTACGTGGTGTCGGGCGTCGGCTTTCTCGGCGGCGGCGTCATCATGCGCGACAAGGGCTCCATCCAGGGCATCAACACCGCGGCGACGCTCTGGTGCTCGGCGGCGGTCGGCGTTTTGTGCGGCGCGGGACACTACGGCCCGGCTATCGCGGGTACGCTCGTGGTCCTTCTGACCAATACCGTGCTGCGTGAAGTCAGCCGCATGATCAATGCCACGCCGGTTTCAAACGCAGACCTCGTGCGCGAATACGTCCTGACGATCGTGTGCCGCGAAGCCGACGAGATTCATATCCGCACCGCCGTGTCCAACTCGATGTACTCGACTCCGCTGTCGTTTCAAAGCCTGACGAGCGAAGACGTGGAAGGCGCCGAAGGCAGTGAGCGACGCATTCGCGTGACCGCGATCCTGAAGCTGCATCCGAAAGACCAGCCGAAGCTCGAACAGATGGCAAGCCGCATCAGCATGGAAAAGAGCGTATCGAGCGTCAGCTGGATTGCGAAAGAAGCCGAGCCGACGCCGGAGTGATGTCGCGGTAAGTCACCTTTATGCGCGGGCATCGTCTACACTTAAGCTGCAATAGATTCAGACAATGTTAATTCCGCGTCCTGAATATGGACTGTCCCATAGCCTTCGACTAAGCTCTGTCACCGTGAATTCTTCACACTCAACCATGGAGTCTCGATTATGGAACACGGCATCATTGCATGGCTCATCATCGGCGCAATCGCCGGCTGGCTGGCCGGCGTGCTCGTCAAGGGCGGCGGCTTCGGCCTGATCGTCGACATCATTGTCGGGATCGTCGGCGCGTTCATCGGCGGCTGGCTCGCGGGCGTGCTGCATATTTCGCTCGGCGGCGGCTGGATCGGCTCGATCATCACGGCCGTCATCGGCGCGGTGATTCTTCTGTTCATCATCAGGCTTATCCGACGCGGAACCTGACGTAGCAAACGCTCATGCGGCGTCAGCGGCGAAAGCCGGCTGACGCCGTTTTTGTTTGTGTTTCTTTTAAGTTGTTTACCGCGCTGGTTTTATCTAGTCTCCACGCCGACAGCGCGCTTTCCTCGACTAGCTCGATCGGCCCGCTTCCGTGACGGGCAACATCGATCCGCTATCGCGCAGACGCGTGTGCCATGCGAAAGCTTCATCCAGTCGGTGCGGCGTCTGCCCGCCGCTTTTCAGTGCTTCGCGGTAATAGTCGCGAAGCAGATCGCGATACAGTGGATGCACACACTTTTCGATGATCGCGACGGCGCGCTCGCGCGGTGCGAGTCCACGCAAATCGGCCAGTCCCTGCTCCGTTACCACGACGTCCACGTCATGTTCGTTGTGATCGCAGTGCGGCACCATCGGCACGACACTCGAAATGCGGCCGTCCTTCGCAATCGACTTCGTCGCGAAGATCGCACATGACGCATTGCGCGCGAAATCGCCGGAGCCACCGATGCCGTTCATCATGTGCGTTCCGCCCACATGGGTCGAGTTCACGTTGCCGTAGATATCGAATTCGAGCGCCGTGTTCAGCGCAATCAGCCCGAGCCGGCGGATCACTTCCGGGTGATTGCTGACCTCCTGAGGCCGCAGGACGAGACGCTCGCGATAGCGTTCGAGCTCGCCGAACACCTGGGCTTGCCGGCTGGCCGACAGCGTGATCGACGCGCCCGAGGCGAACCTGACCTTGCCGGCGTCCAGCAGATCGAAGGTCGAATCCTGCAGTACTTCTGAATAGATGTCGAAGTGGTCGAACGGCGAATCGACAAAACCCGCGAGCACGGCATTGGCAATCGTGCCGATGCCGGCTTGCAGCGGCGGCAATTGCGTGGGCATGCGTCCGTGCGACGCTTCGTGCTGGAAAAATTCGATCAGATGCCCGGCGATCAGTTGCGTCTCCGCGTCCGCGGGCAGCACGGTGGACGGACTGTCCGGCTTGTCCGTGATGACGATGGCGGTAATCTTTTCCAGCGGAATCTCAATGGCACGCGTGCCGACACGATCCCGCGGACTGACGATCGGCAACGGCTCGCGATGCGGGCGGCGGCCCGGAATCCAGATATCGTGCAGACCTTCGAGTTCGAGCGGTTGCGCAAGGTTGATCTCGACGATCACCTTGTCCGCGAGAATCGCGAAGCTCGCCGAATTGCCGACCGACGTGGTCGGCACGATACCGCCGCTTTCGGTGATCGCGACGGCCTCGATGATGGCGACGTCGAGCTTGCCGAGTTGATTGGCGCGCAGCATTTCGACCGTCTCCGACAGGTGCTGGTCGACGAACATCACGTCGCCGCGATTGATCGCGTCGCGCAGGGTTTTGTCCACCTGAAAAGGCAGACGGCGCGCCAGCACGTTTGCTTCGGTGAGCAGGCGATCGACGTCGTGACCGAGCGATGCGCCGGTCATCAGCGTGATCTGCAAAGGCTTGCCTTCCTGACGCACGCGTTCGGCCAGTGCGACGGGAACGGCCTTCGCGTCGCCCGCGCGCGTGAAGCCGCTGGCGCCGACGCGCATGCCGTCCTGAATCAGAAGGGCCGCTTCGGCCGCCGATGTCAGCTTGTCGCGCAATGCGGCACAACGAATCCGGTCTTGATACATGAATCGAGTCTCTCCATAGTCATCGCTCTCCGGTCTGCCGCTGCGCACGTCTGCGGTGTGCTTCGCCGATAACCGGGTTGTTGCACCCTGCCGCGGCTTCACGACAGGGTGTGTGCCGCTTGCGATCAGGCGGCGGGGGTTGCGGGTCGAACCCGCAGGTTGACGCGAATTTGCGTCTTCGAGACGCGTGGCGCTGATCAGCTGCCGAAGTAGATATTGCAGAAGCTCACCGGTCCAACACACTCTTCCGTTTTGACATTCGACGCAGCCGCGCGGCCTTCCGTTGCGACGCCTTGGGCACGTGGCATTTCCGTTTGTGCGACGCGCGATTCCGGCGCGGACGGCGCCGTTTGAGCGTGGGCGACGGCCGCGGACATTGCACAGACAATCAAAACACTCTTCAACACTTTCATTTCGTTCTCCGATACTTTCGATTGCACCCCGCAGGAAGTTTTCTTCTGGACTGCGGGGCAGCAATGAAACTATATGACCGCGATGTGTGCAGATAAACGCGTGCCGGTGAAAGTGATCCTTCCATCTGGCAGAAGGATCGGCGGCGAGGCGCGCTGCGACGAAATCGCGTGTCAGCGCGTGTTGAACGGCGCATCTTTGTCGAGCAAAGCCGTGCGGATGAAATGCAGACAGCTGAGGATGCGCTGCAAATCGTGGCGTTTGTCGCGGTCGGCATGAACGTCTTCGAGTACGTCCTGGGCAATCCATGTCGCAGCTTGCACGGACCGGATCGCACGATCTAAATTGGACGCGTCGGGCAGCGCGAAGAGACGCGCCACGTCGTCGCGGATGCGTGCCAGGCTGCTTGTCCAGTGTGGATGAAGCGTATGGGCGTACGCGGCTCGCACAAGCTCATGGCGCAAGTCGATCATCGCGTGCCCGACTTCGAGCGTGGCGAGCGTCCATCGTAGTGCTCGCCGGCGTCGTCGGGAACGCCGTGTCAATTGCAACTGCAATTGCGAAGTGAGATCGTGCGTGCCCGATTGAAAGCGCTGATTGAGACCACGCAGGTCGTCGTTGCAGGCGGATATGACCTGTGCGCGCAGATCTTTTTCGATGCGCCCGATCAGCCATGGCATATCGGCCGGAAAGACCACCGAGAACGCGAGCGCCGCCAGCAACAACGACGCGGCGATCGCAATTCCGTTGTTGATCACGAGATCCGGCGCATACGTGATTACGTTGTCCGGACCCGCCAACAGACAGAAGAACACGGAAAACCCGATGCCGTAGCCCGCGGCGCGTTTGCGCGTGGCAATGAAGGCACCGAGAGCGAGCACCGGCGCCAGCGTCGCGCAGAGCAACGGAAAGCCGTCGATGTTCGGGTAGACGTAGCAAGTGAACAGATAGCCGGTCATGGTGGCGACGACTGCGCCCGCGGCCATCTGCGCGGCCATCTTCGACGGATTCGGGGCGCTCGACGTCAACGCGCACGCGAGCGCCGCGCCGATTACGGCGAAACCGCCGCTGGGCCAGTCGGTCGCGATCCAGAACCAGCCGGCGATCGCCATCACCACCGCGGATCGAACGAACGTGAATCCGACCACGAAGCCGTTCGTCCTGCTGACGTAGCGGCTTGCGCTCCGCGCCGCGGCAGCCGGCTTTTCCCGCCGACGCTGTGCGAGCGATGCGTACGTTTCCGAGTAACGAATCCAGTCGTCGACGAAACGGTATAGCAATTCGGCGGCCGTATCGAAGTCAGCCAGCGAATCGAGCGCGGGGTTTTCCAGCGGACGCCGGGTTTCGCGCACGCGTCGTGGCAAGCCGGCCTGAAAATGACGCAACCGTGCGGCGACGCGCGATGGATCAGCACCGGCGTCGTGCGTCGACGCCAGCAGCGCCGAGAGTTCACCAAAGTAAGGCGTCATTGCCGTGACGACAGGCAACTGGCCGCCGGCACGCAGACGCCGGCCCAACTGATGCACCGCATGCAAGCGCGCGCAGGCGTCCATGAACTCGCTGTTCAGGCGGCCGAGATGCTGACTTTTTGACCGCATTGCCGGATCTTCGAATGCGGCGAAAGTGCGGGTCGCCTCGAAACCAACGATTTCGTCGACGAGACTCGCAAAACGCCGCTCGAATGCGCCGCGCTCGATCCCGCGACCGAGCGCCTCGACGGCGAACGCAGTAAAATTTTCGTAGCGAATCCACAGCGCGCGGCGTAACGCGAGGCTGGAGCGCTGCGGCACGATCAAGGCGCTCACTGCGCTCGAACACACGATGCCGACCGCCACCTCTGCCGCTCGCGTGAGAGCGGCGAGAAACAGGTCGTGAGGCGCCATGACGTTCGGGATGCCGATCAGCGCGGCCGTATAGCCCGCCAGCACGAAGCCGTACCACCGGAAATGGCGATACCTGACGGCCGCGGCAATGCACGCGCTCACCCAGCCGATCATGCCGATCATGTACAGCTCGGGCTGCTGGACGAACAATCCGCCGAGCACGATCGCGGCGACCGCGCCTACCGCGGTGCCGAGGATGCGATAAAAGCTCTTGGCGAGTACCATGCCGCTGAATGGCTGCATCAGCACGAACACCGTCGTCATTGCGATGCGCGGCTGCGGCAAATCCAGCAGCATCGCGATGCCGAGCGCCAGCAGGCCGGCCACGACGGTTTTCAGGAGGTGGAGCCATGTCAGGCCGTCGTCGCTCGCCCAGTCACGAATCGACGGGCTAAGCGTTTGCCACATGACCGTCCACTGACGGCGCAGATCCGCTGTCGGTTTGATCGCATGTTGGCGTTTCATCGGAAAGCGGGCGCCCCGGTTTATCGCTGGGAAAGGTACCGATGAACTCTGCGTAGACCGGCAGGCATGGCGCCGATTGTAGGAGCGCACGGCGCGCGCATTAAGAGGACTGGCGCGGAACGTCCCTTCCAGAAAGAACAACAATCCACCATCGCGATAAGCGGACAATACGGCCTTAGCCGTGAAATAGAAGGTCTGATGGATACGTTACAAAACATGCGAGTGTTCGTCCGCGTGGTCGAGGCTGGCAGTTTCACCGCCGCCGCGCAGTCGCTCAACTCCACGACAGGCGCAATGTCTCGCGCGGTGTCGGAACTCGAAGCACATTTGCGAACCCGGCTCCTGAACCGCTCGACGCGACGACTCGCGCTTACCACGGCGGGCGAACGCTATCTCGAACGATGTCAGCAGATTCTCGCCGATGTCGACACGGCGGAAGAAGAAGCGAGTTGTGCGCACGAACGCCCGAGTGGCCCGCTGCGAATGCATAGTTTTGCCAGCATCGGACAGCACTACGTGCTGCCGGCGATCTCGCGCTACCGTGCGTTGTATCCGGAAGTGACGGTGGAACTCACGCTGTCGCAGCGGATGCCCGATCTGTTCGAAGGAAGCAGTGACGTTGCGGTTATCGCCGCGTCGACCTTGCCCAATTCAGATCTCGTTTCGTTGCCGCTTGGCACGACTTTCAACATTCTTTGCGCGTCGCCCGCCTATGTCCGGACACATGGTGCGCCGAAAGACCCGGGCGATCTTGCGCATCACGAGTGCCTGATTCTTCACACGCCGGCCTTCCCGCCGCACGAATGGGTGCTCGATGGTCCGAACGGCAGCGAAACGATGGAAGTGAACGGTCCCGTTCAGGTGAATATCGCGGAGTCCTTAATTGTGGCGATCCGCGAAGGCATGGGAATCGGCATGCTACCGCTCTACTCCGCAATTGCGGGCTTGCGCGACGGGACGCTGGTTCGCGTATTGCCGGACTACACCTTGCAGAAGACGAACGTTTTCGCGCTGTACCCGTCGCGTAAATTTATCGACGCAAAGACGCGGACGTGGGTCGAATTTCTTCGCACGCATTTGCCAGAAGTAATAGCTCGCGACGAGGCTCTGCTAGCGGAAGTCGGGGCGGGTGCTGACGTCGAGAACGTTGCGGCCGTGGATTTGGATGTCGGCGACGAGGGCGGGATGTCGTTGGATGCGAAGGATTAGCTGGGCGGGATTTTTATGGAGTCGTTTCGCGCGGTTGCGCGGAATGACTTTTAGACTGCCCCATATAATTCGTCGGATAACGTGAGGCTTTCTTTTGCTTTTGCGCCGTCTGCAATTGAATACATCGTGCAGGTCTGCAGGGCAGGTTCGACGGACGTACGCCTGCCTTTGTTTTGTTTTTTCCGCGTCCCAAACGCAAAAACCCCGCCTTTTGGGGCGGGGTTTCTGGTTGCTGCTAGGGAGCCTGACGATTACCTACTTTCACACGGGAATCCGCACTATCATCGGCGTGGAGTCGTTTCACGGTCCTGTTCGGGATGGGAA
>NZ_JBNDMM010000013.1:0-164326 GCF_050436585.1 Paraburkholderia sp. GAS199
CCGCCCGACTCACCGCAAACCCCCGCCATTGCTGGCTCTCCCGCTTCCCCGTGCCCCGGTATCCGAAGCACGAAAGAGCGAGATTCTAGCGACCCGCGACGGGCCTGGCAAGCGTTATTTTGACAGGCGTATTAACGATGCTTGAAAACCGGTTTGCGTTTTTCGACAAACGCAGCCATTCCCTCTTTCTGGTCTTCGGTAGCGAACAGCGAATGGAACAGTCGGCGCTCGAAATGCACGCCTTCTGACAACGTCGTCTCGTATGCCCGATTGACGGACTCCTTCACCATCATCACAGCAGGCAGCGGGAATTCGGCGATGGTCGCGGCGGCGGCCAGTGCTTCGTCAATCAACGAGGCTGCCGGAATCACCCGGGAAACCAGTCCGGCGCGCTCGGCCTCGGCAGCATCCATAAAGCGGGCGGTCAGACAGAGGTCCATGGCCTTCGCCTTGGAAACGGCGCGCGGCAGTCTTTGCGTACCGCCGGCTCCCGGCATGATGCCGAGCTTGATTTCCGGCTGCCCGAATTTGGCGGTGTCGGCGGCAAAAATCATGTCGCACATCATGGCCAGCTCGCAGCCACCGCCCAGCGCGAAGCCCGCCACCGCGGCAATGATCGGTTTGCGGATGGATCGCACTGTTTCCCAGTTGCGGGTGATGTAGTCGCCTTTGTAGACGTCCATATAGGTATAGGTCGCCATCATGCCGATGTCGGCGCCCGCGGCGAATGCCTTTTCACTACCGGTGATGACGATCGCGCCGATCGCCTCGTCCGCGTCGAACGCCTGCAGTGCCGCACCCAGCTCGTCCATCAACGCGTCGTTCAATGCGTTCAAAGCCTTCGGACGATTCAAGGTAACCAGCCCCACCCGTCCCCGCGTCTCAACCAGAATGTTCTCGTACGCCATGCAGCCTCCTAGATAAATGACACGCGAAAACGCTTCGCGCGGCCGTCCCAATAATGCTAACATTCCCCAACCAACCGGTCGGTCAATTATTCGACAGGCTTTCCCCAACGTACAGCCCAAGCCCTCTGCCATGACACATCCGTTATTCACCAAGCACGAAGCCACGCTGCAAAAGGCTCTCACCGCGGTCGAAACACGCGGCTACTGGAGCCCGTTCGTCGAAATGCCCAGTCCGAAAGTGTACGGGGAAACAGCCAACGCGGACGGCGAAGCGGCCTTCAAAGCGCATCTGAACAAGACCTTCGAACTGGACCAGCCGTCCACCGGCGAAACCGTCGGCGCGGAAGTTTCGCCATTCGGCATTCCGCTCGGCATCCGTTATCCAAAGGCCGATCCCGACACGCTGATTGCCGCCGCCGCTGCCGCGCAGAAAGACTGGCGCAAGGCTGGCCCCACGGCGTGGGTCGGCGTGAGCATGGAAATCCTCGCGCGCGTGAATCGTGCGAGTTTCGAAATCGGCTACAGCGTGATGCACACCACTGGCCAGGCTTTCATGATGGCCTTCCAGGCAGGCGGTCCTCACGCGCAAGACCGCGCGCTCGAAGCCGTGGTCTATGCGTGGGACGAGTTGCGCCGGATTCCGGGCGAAGCACACTGGGAAAAGCCGCAGGGCAAAAACCCGCCGCTGGCCATGCACAAGCGCTACACGGTCGTTCCGCGTGGCACGGGCCTCGTGTTGGGCTGCTGCACGTTTCCGACCTGGAACGGCTATCCGGGCCTCTTCGCCGACCTCGCCACCGGCAACACCGTGATCGTCAAGCCGCACCCGGGCGCGATCCTGCCGCTGGCGTTGACCGTCCGAATTGCGCGTGACGTGCTGCGCGAAGCCGGCTTCGATCCGAATGTCGTCACACTGCTCGCTACCGAGCCGAACGACGGCCCGCTCGTGCAAGCGCTGGCCGTGCGTCCGGAAATCAAGCTGATCGACTTCACCGGCAGCTCGCAAAACGGCACGTGGCTGGAACGAAATGCGCACCAGGCGCAGGTCTACACCGAGAAGGCCGGCGTCAACCAGATCGTGATCGACTCCGCCGACGACATCAAAGGTGTTGCCCGCAATATCGCTTTCTCGCTCGCGCTGTACTCGGGCCAGATGTGCACGGCGCCGCAGAACATCTATGTACCGCGCGACGGTATCCGTACCGCCGAAGGCACGCTCAGCTTCGACGAAGTAGCTCAGGCCATTGCCGGCGCGGTCCAGAAGCTGGTTGCCGATCCGGCGCGTGCCGTCGAATTGATCGGTGCGATCCAGAACGAAGGCGTCACGCAGCGTATCGAAGAAGCAGGCAAGCTTGGCCGCGTGCTCGCCGCCAGCCAGACGCTCGAACACCCGGCGTTTGCCGGTGCACGCGTGCGTACGCCGCTCGTGCTTCAACTGGACGCCGCCACCGACAACGCGCAGTTCACCAAAGAATGGTTCGGCCCGATCTCGTTCGTCATCGCGACGGATTCGACGGCGCAGTCGCTCGAACTGGCCGGCTCGATCGCCGCCGAACATGGCGCACTGACCTTGTCCGTGTACAGCACGGACGAAGCCGTACTCGAAGAAGCACACGAAGCGTCGATCCGCGGCGGCGTTGCGCTGTCGATCAACCTGACGGGCGGTGTTTTCGTCAATCAGTCGGCCGCCTTCTCCGACTTCCACGGCACGGGCGCCAACCCCGCGGCGAACGCCGCGCTGGCCGACGCCGCCTTTGTTGCCAACCGCTTCCGCGTAGTCCAAAGCCGCGTTCATGTTGAACCGAAAGCGGCGCCGGCGGTAGCTGGCTGAAAGTCATAGGGCAAACGCACGGCTTTCGTCCTATGACGTTTGGCCGAATGGACCGAGCCGTGCGTCACAACTAACATGAGACATCGGATCGGCATCTCACGCCGGTCCGCTACCGCAGGAATCCACATGAACGACGCCTTCATTTGCGATGCGATTCGCACTCCGGTCGGCCGCTACGGCGGTGCCCTCAAAGACGTACGCGCCGACGACCTCGGTGCGGTTCCGATCAAGGCGCTGATCGAGCGCAATCCGGACGTGGATTGGAGCGCCGTCGACGACGTGATCTACGGCTGCGCCAACCAGGCCGGCGAAGACAATCGCAACGTCGCGCGCATGTCGGCGTTGCTGGCCGGTTTGCCCACGCAGGCTCCGGGCGCAACCATCAACCGGCTATGCGGCTCGGGCATGGACGCGGTCGGCACCGCTGCTCGCGCCATCAAGGCAGGCGAAGCGCGATTGATGATTGCCGGCGGCGTCGAAAGCATGACGCGCGCTCCGTTCGTGATGGGCAAAGCCAACAGCGCCTTTTCGCGGCAAGCGGAAATCTACGACACCACGATCGGCTGGCGCTTCGTCAACGCGCTGATGAAACGCCAGTATGGTGTCGACTCGATGCCCGAAACCGCGGAAAACGTCGCAGTCGAGTTCGGCATCAGCCGTGCCGATCAGGATCTTTTCGCGCTCGCGAGCCAGCAAAAAGCGGCGCGTGCCCAACGCGACGGCACCCTCGCTCACGAGATCGTCGCCGTCGAAATTGCGCAGAAGAAAGGCGACCCCGTGCGCGTGACGCAAGACGAGCATCCGCGTGAGACGTCGCTGGAAAGTCTCGGCAAGCTCAAAGGCGTCGTGCGTCCCGACGGCAGCGTAACTGCCGGCAACGCGTCGGGAGTCAACGACGGCGCGTGCGCGCTGCTGCTTGCCAACGCCGAGGCTGCAGATCAGTACGGCCTGCGTCGCCGCGCTCGCGTAATCGGCATGGCAACCGCCGGCGTCGAGCCGCGCATCATGGGCATCGGCCCGGCACCTGCAACGCAAAAGCTGCTCAAGCAACTTGGCATGACGCTCGAGCAATTCGACGTGATCGAACTCAACGAAGCGTTCGCCTCGCAAGGGCTCGCCGTGTTGCGCACGCTCGGTTTGCGCGACGACGATCCGCGCGTCAATCCCAACGGCGGCGCAATTGCACTGGGACATCCGCTCGGCGCATCGGGCGCACGGCTGATCACCACCGCGCTTTATCAACTGGAAAGAATCAACGGCCGCTTCGCGCTTTGCACGATGTGCATCGGCGTCGGCCAGGGCATCGCGCTGGCAATCGAACGGCTCTGATCCGTGCGCGGCCAATTCATTGGTCAAAGAGACTTTGAGGAGACACCCAATGTCGTATGACGCCATTCGCATCGATCTCGACGCATCGAGCCGTGTCGCGACCATCACGCTGAACCGGCCGGACAAACTCAACAGCTTTACGCGCGCCATGCACGGCGAACTCAGCGCGGCGCTCGACGAGGTCGAATCCTTCGGCGCCCGCGCGCTCGTGTTGACGGGCGCAGGCCGCGGTTTCTGCGCCGGCCAGGATCTCGCGGATCTCGACTTCACGCCTGGCGCCATGACGGACCTCGGCGCCCTGATCGACGATCACTTCAATCCGCTGATTCGCCGCTTGCAGGCTCTGCCGTTGCCCGTGATCGCCGCCGTCAACGGCACGGCAGCCGGCGCCGGCGCCAATCTCGCGCTGGCGTGCGATCTGGTTCTCGCAGCTCGCTCGGCCAGTTTCATTCAGGCATTCGTGAAGATCGGCCTCGTGCCGGATTCTGGCGGCACCTGGTTCTTGCCGCAGCGCGTCGGCATGGCCCGCGCGTTGGGCCTCGCCACGACGGGCGACAAACTCAGCGCGGAAAAAGCCGAAAGCTGGGGGCTCATCTGGCAAACCGTCGACGACGCCGAACTGGCCGCCGCGGCGAGCAAACTCGCAACGCACCTCGCCCAGCAACCCACGCGCGCCATCGCCGGCATCAAACAAGCCATGCGCGCAGCCGCCACGCAGACACTGGATCAGCAACTCGATCTGGAGCGCGACCTGCAGCGTGAACTCGGCGCTTCGCATGATTACGCCGAAGGCGTGCAGGCATTCGTCGAAAAACGCGCACCACGCTTCGAGGGCCGCTGACATGTCGACCCAACCGAAATCCGCAGCCTCGATGACGCCAGACGAACTCGCTCAGGCCACCGCTGTTGCCATGTACGAAAACGACGCATGCAGCAAGGCGCTCGGCATCGAAATACTCGAAGTGCGTCCCGGCTACGCGCGTCTGCGCATGGCCGTGCGTGACGACTTCCTGAACGGTCATGAAATCTGCCACGGTGGTCTGATTTTCACATTGGCCGATTCGACGTTCGCTTTCGCCTGCAACTCGTACAACATCAATACCGTTGCAGCCGGTTGCTCGATCGAGTTCCTGCGGCCGGTGCCGCGCGGCGAAGTTCTGACGGCGGAAGCGGTCGAGCAGACGCTGAGCGGGCGCACCGGCATCTACGACATTCGCGTGACCAATCGTGCGGCGGAAACCGTGGCGATGTTCCGCGGGAAGTCAGCGCAAATCAAAGGCAATCTGATTCCAACGGGCGACTGAAAGGCGCATAGATAGCAGCCCGTCACCCGTTTAACCGTGCAAGACGCACCGTACCGACTCAAGCACCAAACCAGGCATTGAGGCAGCAAGGAGACATTCGATGACCACCGCCCTTCCGCTCGATCCCATCGAGACCGCCAGCCGCGACGAACTCGCCGCACTTCAACTCGAGCGGCTCAAATGGTCGCTCAATCACGCGTATGAAAACTCGCCGGTCTATCGTCGCAAGTTCGACGAAGCGGGGGTTCATCCGAGTGAAGTGAAGACTCTTGCGGACCTCGCGCGCTTTCCGTTCACGACCAAGAAGGACCTGCGCGACAGCTACCCGTTCGGGATGTTCGCCGTGCCGCAGGAGCAGGTCTCGCGCATTCATGCTTCGTCGGGTACGACGGGCAAGCCGACCGTGGTGGGCTACACCGCGCGCGACATCGACACGTGGGCCAACCTGGTCGCGCGCTCGGTGCGAGCCGCCGGTGCGCGGCGCGGCGACAAGGTCCACGTGAGCTACGGCTACGGGCTCTTTACGGGCGGCCTCGGTGCGCACTACGGCGCCGAACGCGCGGGCCTGACAGTCATTCCATTCGGCGGCGGTCAAACCGAAAAGCAGGTGCAACTGATCCAGGATTTCCGGCCGGACATCATCATGGTCACGCCGAGCTATATGCTTTCGATTGCCGACGAGCTGGAGCGTCAAGGCATCGATCCGGCCGACTGTTCGCTGCGCCTCGGCATCTTCGGCGCGGAGCCGTGGACCAACGACATGCGTCAGGCAATCGAGAAACGCATGGGTATCGACGCCGTGGACATCTACGGTCTTTCGGAAGTGATGGGACCGGGCGTGGCATCGGAATGCGTCGAAACGAAAGACGGCCCGACCATCTGGGAAGACCACTTCTATCCCGAGATCATCGACCCTGAAACCGGTGAGGTTTTGCCGGACGGCGAACTGGGCGAACTGGTCTTCACGTCCCTCACCAAAGAAGCGCTGCCGATCGTCCGTTACCGGACACGCGATCTGACGCGTCTTTTGCCCGGCACGGCGCGCACCATGCGCCGCATGGAAAAAATCACGGGCCGCTCGGATGACATGATGATCGTGCGCGGCGTGAATGTTTTCCCCACGCAGATCGAAGAACTCCTGCTCAAGCAGCACGCGCTGGCTCCGCACTATCAGATCGTGCTGACCAAGGAAGGTCCGCTGGACGTGCTGACCTTGAACGTCGAGCCCTGCCCGGAAACCGCGCCCGATACCGTTGCGCTCAGCACCGCCAAGCAGGCGCTCGCCTACGACATCAAGGCGCTGATCGGCGTGAGCGCCGTGGTCAACGTGCTGGGCGTGAATGGAATCGAGCGCTCGGTGGGCAAAGCACGGCGCGTCGTCGACAAACGCACGTCCGGGCTCTGAGCGGAGACCCCGAATTCGCGGCGCAAACCGCGGATTCAGGCTTTCAGCACAAGTTAAGCACCAGCCAGACGGGACGTTACGAGTTAGGCAGCAACAGCCACATCCGGCCGCCCTGCTTCATCTTGCCGGCCAGATCGCCGGCGTCGTCGCCGAGACCCCAGAAGTAGTCGGCGCGCACGCCGCCCTTGATCGCCGAGCCGGTGTCCTGGGCAAAGACGAGCCGGTTCATCGGCGAGTTCGTGAGCGGCCGGGTTGTCTGCAGAAACACCGGCGTGCCGAGCGGAATCGAAGACGGGTCGACCGCGATGGAGCGCTCCGGTGTCAGCGGCACGCCGAGCGCGCCGATCGGACCATCCGCGCCGCCGCTCGGCGCGTTTTCGCCAGACGGCATTTCGCGGAAGAAAACGAAGCGCGGATTCGTGTCGAGCAATGCGTCGACACGCGTCGGGTTCGAACGCGCCCACGCCTTGATGCCCTGCATGGTGGCCTGAGCGGGCGTGAGTTCACCGCGATCCAGCAACCAGCGGCCAATCGATTTATACGGCTGGTTATTGGTCCCGCCGAAGCCAAGGCGCATCACACTGCCGTCTTCCATGACGATGCGTCCCGATCCCTGCACCTGCAAAAAGAACGCCTCGATCGGATCGTCGACCCACACGAGTTCATTACCGTTGAGCACGCCGGCGCGTTCGAGTTGCGCGCGCGCGGGCAGCGGCGCACCGGTGCGATACGCGGACGGCCAGCGGTACAGCGCAGTCTGGTACACACCATGGCGCGTGCGCGAACCGCGCAGCAAAGGCTCGTAATAACCGGTGACGAGGCCGTCGAGCGTACCGTCGCTATTGGCCAACTGGAAAGGCGTGAAGTAGGCCTCGAAAAAAGCGCGTGCGCTGGTCACGTCGAGATCGTCGATCTGCGAGGCCGCAGCGCAGGCACGCGCCCAGTTCGCCTGGCGCGCGAGCCGCACACAGTTCTGGCGCAACGCCGCGGTGGCGCCGATCAGCGAGTCGTCCTGCCAGCCCGGCACCTGTTGCCAGGCAACGGCGGTAAGCCGCGTTGCGGCTATCTGACCGGGTATGATCGCCGCGCCCGTGGGCGGCGAAACCGACGGCCGGACCGCGCCGCCACCACCGCACGAAGCCAGCAGCACTGCAACCGAAAGCGTGCCGAGCCATGCTCCGGCGCGGCGGATAAAACGCATACAATGTTCGTTCTTGATGGAAACCGCCATGTCTGATCTGTTCGACGAATACCCGATGCTCATCTTCGCGCTGGAGTCGCTCCTCGCGCTCTTCCTGCTCGTCTTCATCGTCGTGTGGACGTCGTCGGGCAAGAAAAAGGCTGCACGTGCGCGCCTTTCAAACACTGCCGAGCAGCAAAAACAGCAGAAGCCGCAATAACCGCGGTCATTGCCGTAGCGCTACGCAGCGAGCTTTCTAAAGACCGCGTGTCACCCTCTCGGTTCAATGCAAAGTACGCGGCATGCGCAGAATGAACTCCGGCACCGGCGCGTCGAAACGTTCGCCGTCTTCGGCGACGCAAAAGTACTCGCCGCGCATCGTACCAACCGGCGTGGCAATCACCGCCCAGCTCGTATATTCGAAATGCTCGCCCGGTTTGAGCAAAGGTTGATGCCCGACCACGCCGAGCCCTTTCACTTCCTGCACGTTCTTTTCGCTGTCTGTAATGACCCAGTGACGCGCGATCAGTTGAGCGGGCACCTGGCCGCTGTTACGGATGGTCAGCGTGTACGCAAATGCGTACTGGCGGCGCTCCGGGTCCGACTCTTCGGGCAGATATTGCACCTGCGACGACACGCTGAATTCGTACTGGCTCATCCTGATTCCGGTCTGATAAAACGAGGGGCGTGAGACCCGCGGGAAGCCCGAACGCCAACGGTTTGCGGGCGCACCGGCGAAGCAGCGCTTATGGATTGGCATTCTGCTTCATGCGCGGCAGGGCCGCAACCGGACAAATCCCTCTGGACCGGCCCCATCCAGGCGTTTTGCGGCGCGCCGGACTACGCGCGACGAACCGGCTTCCACACGCACAAACCGGTAAAATGGCGTTTTCCCGCTTGCATCCTCCCCCGCCATGACGCAATTCCGCATCGCTCCCAGCATTCTGTCCGCCGACTTCGCCCGCCTTGGCGAGGAAGTGCGCAACGTCGTCGCCGCCGGCGCCGACTGGATCCACTTCGACGTGATGGACAACCATTACGTGCCGAACCTGACGATCGGACCGCTCGTCTGCGAAGCCATCCGGCCGCACGTCGATGTGCCGATCGACGTGCACCTGATGGTGCGTCCCGTCGACCGCATCGTGCCGGACTTCGCGAAAGCGGGCGCGAACCTCATCAGCTTTCATCCGGAAGGTTCGGACCACATCGACCGCACGCTGTCGCTGATCCGCGATCACGGCTGCAAGGCCGGCCTCGTGTTCAATCCGGCTACGTCGCTGAATTACCTGGATCACGTGATGGACAAGCTCGACCTCGTCCTGATCATGTCGGTGAATCCGGGGTTCGGCGGCCAGTCGTTCATTCCCGAGGCGCTCAACAAGCTGCGCGAAGCCCGTCGGCGCATCAACGAGTACAAGGAGCGCACCGGCCGCGAGATTCATCTGGAAGTGGACGGCGGCGTCAAGGTCGACAACATCGCGGAAATCGCGGAGGCAGGCGCGGACACGTTCGTGGCCGGTTCGGCCATCTTCGGCGCGCCGGATCACAAGGCCGTGATCGACAAGATGCGCGCGGCGCTCGCTCATATCGAGCACTGAATCCGGCACTGAAGCGTCCACCAAAACCAGCCTCCGACACCATGACCGCTCCGTACCCTGCTCCCCAGTTCACCGGCCCGCGTCTGCAAGCCGCGATCATCGACCTCGACGGCACCATGGTCGACACCGCCGACGACTTCACCGCCGGGCTGAACGGCATGCTCGCGCAACTCGACGCGGCCGGAACTTCGCGCGAAGAAGTGATGGACTACATCGGCAAGGGTTCGGAGAATCTGATTCGCCGTGTGCTGGAACCGCGCTTCGAAGCGCAACACGCGCAAGACCGTTTCGACGAAGCGCTGGCGATCTATCAGGCGGAATACGCCAAAATCAACGGCGTGCACACGCGCTTGTATCCGGACGTCGAAGCCGGTCTCGCGGCCATGCGCGACGCCGGCCTCAAGCTCGCCTGCGTGACCAACAAGCCGCATCGTTTCGCGGTGGAGTTGCTGGAGCAATACGGTCTCAGCCAGTATTTCAGCGTGGTGCTCGGCGGCGACAGTCTGCCGCTGAAAAAGCCCGATCCGCTGCCCATGCTCACCGCCGCAGCGCAACTCGGCATCGCGCCGCAAGCCACGGTCGCCATCGGCGACTCGGAAAACGACGCGCTGGCGGGCCGCGCGGCGGGTATGGCAACGCTCACCGTCCCGTACGGCTACAACCATGGGCGCGCTATACAAGAAATAAAATCCGATGGTATAGTTGTCTCGCTGCTGGATGCCGCCAAGGCGATCGCAGCGCACCATTCCACGACTTGAAAAGTCCTTCATCCTCATGTTTCTGAATAAAAAACGGAGTCTGATTAGCATCGACCGGGGAGCCTGGCCCTGGCGTCGCTGGTCGCGCTAACCTCGCCTGAGGTACGCTGAAGCTCGTCTTCGGCAACCGTTTTTTACTTCGCTGCGCTCACGCGTTTTTCCCATCACCTTGTTTCGCTGCACCGGTTGATTTGGCCTACGTGTACCCAAAAAGTACATTTGCGCGCTGAAACCCGTTGCATGCGTCGGTGGGAAAGTCGCGCCGGTCAGACCTATCTCGTGTCGAACAATCGAACGAACGCCTGACCGGGGGCGCCGCGCCCCGCTTTGTCCGACGCACGCTGCCGCCGGACCTATGAACAGGATCGGAACATGACCGAACTCGAATTCCAGTCCCTCGCCAACGAGGGTTTCAACCGTATTCCGCTGATCGCCGAAGCGCTCGCCGACCTCGAAACGCCGCTCTCGCTGTACCTGAAGCTGGCGCAGTCCGAACGTAACGGCGCCAACTCGTTCCTGCTGGAATCGGTGGTGGGCGGCGAACGCTTCGGCCGCTACTCGTTCATCGGACTGCCGGCGCGCACGCTGCTGCGCACCCGCAACGGCGTCTCGGAAGTGGTGCGCGACGGCAAGGTCGTCGAAACGCACGAAGGCGATCCGCTCGAATTCATCCAGCAATTCCAGGCTCGCTTCAAGGTGGCGCAACGCCCCGGCCTGCCGCGCTTCGCGGGTGGTCTGGCCGGCTACTTCGGTTACGACGCGGTTCGCTACATCGAGAAAAAACTCGCGCACACCGTGCCGAAAGACGATCTGAACCTGCCCGACATCCAGTTGCTGCTCACCGAAGAAGTCGCGGTGATCGACAACCTCGCGGGCAAGCTCTACCTCGTGGTGTACGCCGATCCGACGCAGGCCGAGGCTTACACGAAAGCAAAACAACGTCTGCGCGAGCTGCGCCAGCGTCTGCGTACGACCGTGCAGCCGCCGGTCACGTCGGCGAGCGTGCGCACCGAAACCTACCGTGAGTTCGCAAAAGACGATTACCTCGCGGCCGTGCGCAAGGCGAAGGAATACATCGCCGCGGGCGAACTGATGCAGGTGCAGGTCGGGCAACGTCTGACCAAGCCGTATCGCGACAATCCGCTTTCGCTGTATCGCGCGCTGCGTTCGCTGAATCCGTCGCCGTATATGTATTACTACAACTTCGGCGATTTCCACGTGGTGGGCGCGTCGCCGGAAATTCTGGTGCGTCAGGAAAAGCGCGGCGAAGACCGCATCGTCACGATTCGTCCGCTGGCCGGCACGCGTCCGCGCGGCAATACGCCGGAACGCGACGCCGAACTGGCCACCGAACTGCTGAACGATCCGAAGGAAATCGCCGAGCACGTCATGCTGATCGACCTCGCGCGCAACGACGTGGGCCGTATCGCGCAGATCGGCTCAGTGGTCGTCACCGACAAAATGGTGATCGAAAAGTATTCGCACGTGCAGCACATCGTGAGTTCCGTGGAAGGCAAGCTCAAACCCGGCACCACCAACTTCGACGTGCTGCGCGCCACGTTCCCGGCCGGCACGCTGTCGGGCGCGCCGAAGGTCCGCGCGATGGAACTGATTGACGAACTCGAACCCGTGAAGCGCGGCCTGTACGGCGGAGCGGTCGGTTATCTGTCGTTCACCGGTGAAATGGATCTGGCCATCACGATCCGCACCGGCGTGATCGCGAACGGCAATCTGTATGTGCAGGCGGCAGCGGGTGTGGTCGCGGATTCGGTGCCGGAATCCGAATGGCAAGAAACCGAGAACAAGGCGCGCGCCGTTCTGCGCGCCGCCGAGCAGGTTCAAGACGGCCTCGATAGCGACTTCTGACCGGAGACACACCATGCTGCTCATGATCGACAACTACGACTCGTTCACCTACAACCTGGTGCAGTACTTCGGCGAACTCGGCGAAGACGTGCGCACCTACCGCAACGACGAAATCACGCTGGACGAAATCGCGAAGCTCAACCCCGAGCGCATCTGCCTTTCGCCCGGCCCGAGCAACCCGCAACACGCCGGCATCACGCTCGATGTGCTGCGCGAATTCAGCGGCAAGACGCCGATTCTCGGCGTCTGCCTCGGCCATCAGGCGATCGGCGAAGCCTTCGGCGGCCGCGTGGTGCGCGCGCAAACCATCATGCACGGCAAGGTCAGCACGATCGAAACCGACTGCAAAGGCGTGTTCAGCGACCTGCCGAAACACTTCGTGGTGACGCGTTACCACTCGCTCGCGATCGAACGCGAGTCGCTGCCCGATTGCCTGGAAGTCTCGGCATGGACCGAAGACGGCGAGATCATGGGCGTGCGTCACAAGGAACTCGCGGTGGAAGGCGTACAGTTCCACCCGGAATCGATCCTGTCCGAACACGGCCATGCGCTCCTCGAAAACTTCGTGAAGCAGTCGAAAGCGAAGATGGCCCACCGCACTGCCTGATGAAGCGAGACGACATCATGACGATTACGCCCCAGGAAGCGCTGCAACGGACCATCGAGCACCGCGAGATTTTTCACGACGAAATGCTGCATCTGATGCGCCTCATCATGCGCGGCGAACTCTCGCCCGTGATGGCGGCGGCAATCATCACCGGCTTGCGCGTCAAAAAAGAGACTATCGGCGAAATCACCGCCGCCGCCACGGTGATGCGTGAATTTGCCCGGCACGTCGAGGTGCCGGACAACTCGAACTTCGTCGATATCGTCGGGACCGGCGGCGACGGCGCGCACACCTTCAACATTTCCACCGCCACGATGTTCGTCTCGGCCGCTGCCGGCGCGAAAGTCGCCAAACACGGCGGCCGCAGCGTGTCGAGCAAGTCGGGCAGCGCAGACGTTCTGGAAGCACTCGGCGTGAATATCGATCTGCAGCCGGAACAGGTTGCGGCGTCGATCGCGGAAACCGGCATGGGCTTCATGTTCGCGCCGAACCATCATCCCGCCATGAAGAACATCGCGCCGGTGCGCCGCGAACTCGGCGTGCGAACGCTCTTCAACATTCTCGGGCCGCTGACCAATCCGGCCGGCGCCCCCAATCAGCTGATGGGCGTCTTTCACGGCGACCTCGTCGGGATTCAGGTGCGCGTGATGCAGCGCCTCGGCGCCAAGCACGTGCTGGTGGTGTACGGTATGGACGGCATGGACGAAGTCTCGCTCGGCGCAGCCACGCAGGTGGGCGAACTGCGTGACGGCGAGGTGCGCGAATACGAAATCCATCCGGAAGACTTCGGCATGCAGATGGTGTCGAACCGTACGCTGAAAGTGGAAGACGCCGCCGAGTCGAAATCCATGCTGCTCGACGCGCTCGACAACAAGCCCGGCGTGGCGCGTGAGATCGTCACGCTGAATGCGGGCACGGCGCTGTATTCGGCCAACGTGGCTTCGTCGATCGCGGACGGCATCCAGCTCGCGCGCGAAGCCATCGCCAGCGGCAAGGCTCGATCCAAGGTCGACGAACTCGTCCGCTTCACCCAGCAATTCAAGCAGTAACCACGTAGCGAGATATCTATGAGCGACATTCTGGACCGCATCATCGCGGTCAAACGTGAAGAAGTCCGCGCGGCCGAACAGAGCGCGCCGCTCGAAGAATTGCGCCTCGAAGCCGCGTCGCGCGACATTCGCGATTTCGTCGGCGCGTTGCGCGCGAAGCATGCGGCCGGTCTCGCCGCCGTGATCTCCGAAGTGAAGAAGGCGAGCCCGTCGAAAGGCGTGCTGCGCGAAGACTTCGTGCCGGCCGACATCGCGCGTTCGTACGAGAAACACGGCGCGGCGTGTCTGTCGGTGCTCACCGACGTGCAATTCTTCAAGGGCAGCGTTGCCTATCTCGAGGAAGCACGCGCCGCCTGCAGTCTGCCGGTGTTGCGCAAGGATTTCATCGTCGATCCATATCAGATCGTCGAAGCCCGCGCGATGGGTGCGGATGCGATCCTGCTGATCGCCGCCGCGCTCGAAACATCGCAGATGCAGGATCTGGAAGCGCTTGCGCATTCGCTGGGTCTGGCCGTGCTGGTCGAAGTGCACGACAGCAACGAGCTGATGGAAGCGCTCACCTTGAAGACGCCGCTGATCGGCATCAACAATCGCAATCTGCGTACTTTCGAAACCTCCATCGAAACGACGATCGGCATGCTCGAATCGATTCCCGACGACCGCATCGTCGTGACGGAATCCGGCATCCTGTCGCGTGTCGACGTCGAGCGCCTGCGGGCCATGGACGTGCACACGTTCCTGGTCGGCGAAGCGTTCATGCGCGCCGATGAGCCGGGTGTGGAACTTGCGCGGATGTTCTTCTAAGCGCGGTTCCCGCGTTCAACGCACGAAGCGGAGCACGCCATGGCAATGGAACGTGAAATCAAGCTGGCTTTGCCGGCTAGCCAGGTGAAGGCGGCGACCGAATGGTTCGTCGCGCGCACCGGCAATGCCGGCCGTCCGGTCGAGTTGGCGAACATCTACTTCGACACGCCTAAGCTCACGCTGGCGAAGTCGAAAAGCGCGCTGCGCCTGCGCCATACGCCGGACGGCTGGCTGCAAACCTTCAAGACGGTCGGCAATGCAAAAGACGGCTTACACAGCCGTCACGAATGGGAAATGCCGGTGGCCGGCGAGAAGCTGGAAATCGACGCCTTGCTGCGCGAGTGCGACGAACCCGACGCCGCCGAGGCGCTTCGCCAGGCCGCGCCGGAACTGATCGAACTCTTCCGCACCAATTTCACGCGCACACTCTGGCATGTCGAACTCGACGGCTCGACGGTGGAAGCCGCGATCGATCGCGGCGACGTCATTGCCGAAGTGGAAGGCGAAACGCAACGCGCGCCGATCTGCGAAGTCGAACTCGAACTGAAGTCAGGCGACGAAGCCGCATTGACTGCGCTCGCAGCCGAACTCGGCAAGCAGGTGGACGGCCTCGCGCCCGACAACGTCAGCAAAGCGCAGCGCGGATACCAGTTGCGCGCAGGTTGATCCGCGCGCACGCACGGTTGCGCGCGTCGTACCGTGCGCGCGAACTTGAGCTAGTGCGCGTTTGCTGCGACACTTCCCCGCCATGAACTCCGCTTCCCGTACCCGCCCCAAGTCGCCGCAAGCCTCGCTGTTCGGCGACATGTCTTCCGACGACGCTCCGGCTAGTCCATCCGCCGGCGTCGTCACCGCTGATCAGCCGCCGCCCACGCTCGAAGCGCAGTTCGCCGCGCTGCCCGCCGCGTGGCGAACGCATCTGAAGCCTTTTATCGAGAGTGACGCTTACGCGCCGCTGTGCCGTTTCGTCGATGGCGAGCGCGCCGCCGGCAAGACCGTTTATCCCGCCGACGTGTTCCGCGCCTTGCGTCTGACAAGCCCGGACGAAGTGAAAGTGGTCATTCTCGGTCAGGACCCGTATCACGGCGAAGATCGCGGCACGCCGCAGGCGCACGGGCTGGCCTTTTCGGTTGCGCCGAATGTGCGCACGCCGCCGTCGCTGCGCAATATCTTCAAGGAAATCGCAGCCAGTCTCGGCCACGACACACCGCGTCACGGTTGCCTCGACACGTGGGCCAAACAGGGCGTGCTGCTGCTGAACACCGTGCTGACGGTCGAGCGCGACGCGGCGGCGAGCCATGCCAAACGCGGCTGGGAAAAATGCACCGACACGCTGATCCACGAACTGGCCATGCGTCACGATGGCCTCGTGTTCATGCTGTGGGGCGCGCATGCTCAGGCCAAACGGGCGTTGCTCGGCGGCAAGTCGCACTGCGTGCTGGAAGCGCCGCATCCGTCGCCGTTGTCGGCGCATCGCGGTTTTCTCGGCTGCGGCCATTTCGCCAAGGCCAACGCGTTTCTGACCGAGCATGGCCGCGAACCGATCGACTGGCGTCTGCCCGACGAAGCGCAAATGCTCGCCTGACGCAACACGCCGCCAGAAACAAAAACGCCACGGAATTCACATTCCGTGGCGTTTTCTTTTGCGCCGCCGCTTTACCGCGAGGCGCCAAAAACCCGTGCGTCAGGCAGCGGCGATCGCTTCGCGCGCGCCGGCGAGAGCTGCGCTCGCAGCGTCCGGGCCCATGTTCAGGCCTTCGGCGTAGATGAAGTTCACGTCGGTCATGCCGAGGAAGCCGAGGAAGCTCTTCAGATACGGCGTCTGGCTATCATTCGGCGTGCCCAGATACTTGCCGCCGCGTGCCGAGACGACATAGACCTTCTTGCCCTTCACGAGGCCTTCCGGACCGTTCGCCGTGTACGCGAAAGTGATGCCGGCGCGGGCGATGAAGTCGAAGTACGTCTTGAGTTGCGACGAGATGCCGAAGTTGTACATCGGTGCGCCGATCACGACCACATCGGCGGCTTGCAGTTCGGCGATCAGCGCTTCGCTGCGTGCAGCGATGGCCGCTTGTTCCGGCGTGCGTTGTTCAGCCGGCGTGAAGAATGCGCCGAGGACGGCGTCGTCCAGGTGCGGCAGCGGTTCGGCTTGCAGATTGCGGACGACGACTTGCGCGCCCGGATTCGATTGTTGCAGCTTTGCGGTCAGCTCGTTGACGAGCAGCGTCGAGTTCGCGCCTTGCGAGCGGGCTGCCGAGTTGATTTGCAGGATCGTGGTCATGGTTGACTCCAGTTGGGGCGCGCAGTTTTGCGCGAGTGGAGTCATTGTGTTTTTTTACCGGGCTGGGAAAAAGCCATCCGGCAGCGACGGATTGTTGCACTGGTAGAACAATCCGCCGCGATCGATCGGCGCAGGCGCGCCGACTGACGACAATCAGCTTTGCAGCCAGCGCTCGCGCGCCTTACGCGATGCCGGTCGCTTGTCGCTGACACTGAGCTTGTAGCGCGCCACTTCCGGCCCGTCCAGCTTGACTTGCGTCGTACGCAGCTCGTCCCGGCGGAAAGCGTGCACTTCCACCTTCGCGCCCGGCAGATAACGCGACAGCAGCGCGTCGAGATTCCCGCCGGTCACGCGCAAACCGTCGATGGCGATCAACACGTCGCCCGCGGACAAGCCCGCTTTCTGCGCCGCGCTGCCTTCGTGCACGGCGGCCAGCATGCAATCCGCACCGCCGCGCAGGCGCGCGCCGAGCGACGGCTTGCCGTTCTTGTCCTGTTCCGGCGCCAGCACGACACCGAACGGCGCCAGCAGCGTGTCGAGCGGCAGGTCGCGCGTGCCGTGCACGGCTTCGGCGAACAGTTCGGCGAGTTTCGCGCCGGTTGCTTCCGCGAACAGCGCCTCGATCTCGCTTTCCTGCACGCCGACCGGCTTGCCACGATAGAAGTCGCGACCGAAGCGCTGCCACAGCAGACGCATGACGTCGTCGAGCGATTTACGGTTGCCGGTTTGCGCGCGAATCGTCAGATCGAATGCGAGCGCAACCAGCGAGCCCTTGGTGTAATAGCTGACGATTGCGTTCGGCGCGTTTTCGTCCTGACGGTAGTATTTGACCCACGCGTCGAACGAGCTTTCCGCGACGGTCTGCTTCAGACGGCCGCTGCCGCGCTGCACGCCGCCGATCACCTTGCCGAGCATGCCGAAGTAGTCGTCCGGCGAAATCAGGCCGCTGCGCACGAGAACCAGATCGTCGTAGTAAGACGTGAAGCCCTCGAACAGCCACAGCAGCGACGTGTAGTTTTCGACGTTCAGATCGTACGGCGCGAAGGTGGCCGGCTTGATGCGCTTCACATTCCACGTGTGGAAATACTCGTGACTGCACAGGCCGAGGTAGGTGCGATAACCCTCGGTCATGGCGTCGCGCCCTTCCACCGGCAGATCGCCGCGATTGCAGATCAGTGCCGTCGACGCGCGATGCTCCAGACCGCCGTAACCGTCGGCGACGGCTTGCGTCATGAACACGTAACGGTCCATCGGCGCCTTCTTCGACTTCGGCTCGAACATGGCGATCTGCGCCTCGCAGATTCGCTTCAGATCGGCGGACAGACGCACCATGTCCAGCCCGATCACGCGGCCGGCGATGACGATGTCGTGCGGCACGCCATGCGCCTTGAAGGTCGCCAACGCGAATTCACCCAGCGTAACCGGATGATCGATCAGTTCGTCGTAGTTCTGCGCGCGATACTCGCCGAAGCCGTAGCGCTTCGTGCCGCGCGCTTCCGGCAGCGCCGTAGCGACGCGCCAGTTGCGATACGCCGCGCCGTCCGGCTTCTGGATATCGACCACGCACTGCGCCTCTTCGTGACCGAGCGGCGACAGAAACACGCTCGTGCCGTTGAAGAAGCCGGTGGTGTCGTCCAGGTGCGCGGCGCGCACCGACATATCCCACGCGTAGACCTCGTAGCGCAGCGTCAGCGCGCCTTTGACCGGCGCGGCCTGCCACGTGTGCTTGTCGGTTTTCTCGACGCGTACCTTGCGGCCCGCTTCGTTGAACGCGCGCAGCGTGACGATGTTGCGCGCGAATTCGCGCACCATGTAGCTGCCCGGAATCCAGACCGGCAGCATGAAGCGCTGACCTTGCGGATCGGGGTCGGCAACGGTTACGGTGACTTCGAACAGATGGGCGGCGGGCAGCTTGGGAACGATGGTGTAGCGGATCGGCTTCATCGGGGCGTGAGAGATGAGGAGAAGATGCGAAGCGGAGAAGTGTCGAGGTTCGAAGCCTAAGCTTCGAGGCTCGATGCGAAAGGAGGCGCCCTGCGCGCCTCCTTTCCTCAATCGGTCCGGCGTGCTCAGTGCACCGCGGACATTTCCTTGTCCAGCCGGTCGGCCGGCACCGCGCCCGGCAGACGGCGGCCGTCGGCGAGGAACACGGTAGGCGTGCCGTCCACGTTCATGGCGTGGCCGAGCGCGAGGTTCTTGTCGATCGCGGCGGTGTCGCAGGTGCCGGCGGCCGTGGGCGCCTGGTGATCCTGCATCCACGATTCCCAGGCCTTGGCGCGGTCGGCCGAACACCAGATCGACTTCGACTTGACGGTCGAATCCGGCGACAGCACCGGATACAGGAAGGTGTACACGGTCACGTTGTCGATCGACTTGAGCGTGGTTTCCAGCTGCTTGCAATACGGGCAGTTCGGATCGGAGAACACCGCGATCTTGCGCGCGCCGTTGCCCTTCACCACCTTCACCGCGTTGGCAAACGGCAGGCTCGCGAAGTCGATCCGGTTGGTATCCGCCAGACGGGCTTCGGTCAGGTTCTTGCGCGTTTTCGAATCGACGATATCGCCGAGCACGAGGTAGTCGCCGGTGGCGTCGCTATAGACGATCTGCGAGCCGAGGTTCACTTCGTACAAACCGGCGATCGGCGACTTGGTGACGCTCTTGATGGTCACGTCGGCGAGGCGCGTTTGCAGCGTGGCCTTGATTTTGTCGGTGGTCTGGTCGGCCTGCGCGGAGCAGCCGATCGTGATGGCGGCAATCGCAAGCGCGGCGGCCGCGATGCGGAAAGTTCGTTTCATGCTGAATTCCTGATTTCAATTGCGCGCCTGGCGCGCCCGGTACTGATGGGACGTTTCCAGTATGACTGGAAAGGCATCTATCCGTTCATGATACCCGTCTCGCCGCTCCGGCACGCCGGGCGGCTTCTATCGCGCTATTTACTGTTACCCCAGCGCGGCCGACACCAGCCAGCGTTTGATGAAAGGCTGCGCGCCCACGAAGGCCATGCCGGTATTGCGCAGCACCTTGGCGAACGGACCGGGCGCCGCGAACAGCTTTTGCAGGCCGTCGGTCGCGATCATCAGTGCGCGGATGTCTTCGCGGCGCGCGCGCTCGTAGCGACGCAGCAGCACCATGTCGCCGAGATCGCGGAACGCTTCCTTGGCCGCAACCGTATCCGCGAGCGCCGCCACGTCGCGCAGACCGAGGTTCATGCCCTGGCCCGCGAGCGGGTGAATCAGATGCGCCGCGTCGCCGACCAGCGCCACGCGCGGCGCTACCAGCTTGTCCACGGTTTGCAGCGCGAGCGGGAAACCTTGCGCGGGCGTCACGCAGTCGAGTGCGCCGAACTGGCCGCCAGTTACGCGCTCCACTTCAGCAGCGAGTTGCGCGGGATCGAGCGCGACGAGTTGTTCGGCGTGTTCCGTGCGCGCCGACCACACCAGCGAAACGTGGCCGTCCGGCATCGGCAGCAGCGCGACGATCTCGCCGTCCCGAAACCATTGGTACGCGGTTTCACCGTGCGGCTTTTCAGCCTTGAAATTGGCGACCACGCCGGTTTGCCGGTAGTCGCGGCGATTCATCTTCGAGCCGATCTGCGCGCGTACCCAAGAATGTGCGCCGTCCGCGCCGACCACGAGATCGGCTTCGAGCACGTTCCCGTTCGCCAGGCCAACGCTCGCGCCGTCGGCGCCCAGGTCGAGCGCCTGCGCGCGCGAATCGATCCACGTGAGGTTCGGCTGGAATCGCAGCGCGGCATCCAGCGCGCGCTCGATCACGGCCGACTCGACGATCCACGCGAGTTGCGGCACGGATGCCTGGAACGCGGAGAAATGGAGTTCGGCGTGGGCGTCACCGTAGACGCGCATGTCGTAGACAGGGCCAAGCTTCGTCAGATCGAGCGCCTGCCAGACCCGCAAGCGCTCCAGCAGCGCCTGGGAACTCGACGACAACGCGTAGACCCGCGAGTCGAAGGAAGCGCCCGGCGGCAGCGGCGCGCAGGGTTGCGCCAGCAGCGCCACGCGCAGCCCGCCTTGCGTCAGCGCAAGCGCCGCGGTCTTGCCGACGAGCCCGCCGCCGATCACGGCGACATCAAAGGTCTGGTGGTGTGCGTTCATGCCGCATTATAAGCTGCGGGGTAGAAGGGACGGATCGGCGCGGCGCCAAACCCACTGCGGCATAAGGAAGCCTATCTGAACGGGTTACAATTGCGCTTTCCGTGACAAAAAACTCGCCCAGAACGCTGAATCGCCGTCCGTCCGGCGTCCGTTCCGGTGACTTGTCCCGCTCCGCTGCGCTTCCCCCGCCCTGCCACCGCGAAGGCTTGCGCAATCCTGCACACAGCGTCGAGCGCATCACGCAACTTACTGATTCACTGAAGGATTTCCATGAGCCTCAAATGCGGCATCGTCGGCCTGCCTAACGTCGGCAAGTCCACCCTGTTCAATGCGCTGACCAAGGCGGGCATCGCCGCGGAAAACTATCCGTTCTGCACGATCGAGCCGAACGTCGGCATCGTCGAAGTGCCGGATGCACGCCTGAAGGCGCTCGCCGAAATCGTCAAGCCGGAGCGCATCCTGCCGGCCGTGGTCGAATTCGTCGACATCGCGGGTCTGGTCGCCGGCGCGAGCAAGGGCGAAGGTCTGGGCAACCAGTTCCTCGCGAACATCCGCGAAACCGACGCGATCACCCACGTGGTTCGCTGCTTCGAAGACGACAACGTGATTCACGTCGCCAACAAGGTCGACCCGCTGTCGGACATCGAAGTCATCAACACCGAACTGGCGCTCGCCGACCTCGCCACGGTCGAAAAGGCGTTGACGCGCTATTCGAAGGCGGCCAAGTCGGGCAACGACAAAGAGGCCGCGAAGAACGCCGCCGTGCTGGAAAAAGTCCGCGCGCAGCTCGACCAGGCCAAGCCGGTCCGCGCGCTGGATCTGTCCGATGAAGAAAAAGCCACGCTCAAACCGTTCTGCCTGATCACGGCCAAGCCGACCATGTACGTCGCCAACGTGAAGGACGACGGCTTCGAAAACAACCCGCATCTGGACGCGGTCACGAAATTCGCCGCCGCGGAAAACGCGCCGGTGGTGGCGGTGTGCGCGGCGATCGAAGCGGAAATCGCCGACCTCGACGAAGCCGACATGGAAGTCTTCCTCGCCGACATGGGCATGGAAGAGCCGGGCCTGAACCGCGTCATCCGCGCGGGTTTCAAGCTGCTCGGTCTGCAAACGTACTTCACGGCCGGCGTGAAGGAAGTGCGCGCATGGACCATTCATATCGGCGACACCGCGCCGCAAGCCGCTGGCGCGATCCACACCGACTTCGAGCGCGGCTTCATCCGTGCGCAGACCATCGCTTTCAACGACTTCATCACCTACAAGGGTGAACAAGGCGCGAAGGAAGCCGGCAAGATGCGTGCGGAAGGCAAGGAATACATCGTGCACGACGGCGACGTGATGAACTTCCTGTTCAACGTCTAAGTCCGGTCCGGCACGACGCCATTCCGCGTCAGCGAAAAAAGCCCGCTTTGCAGCGGGCTTTTTTTATTGCCCTGGAGAGGTGGCGGAAGCAGCCGAAGTTGCCGACGAACCCGACGCCGCGCATTCCAGCGGCGCGTCCGAAAGCGCGGCACGCACGGCCGCCATTTTCAGCGGCGAGTCGGCGAGTACCGCGTCGATACCGAGACAGGCGGCGCTTCGGTACGCGTCGGCGTCGTTCACGGCAATCGCGACGATGCGTACGTCGGGACGCTGCCGGAAGCAGGCAACCGTGGCGGGTGTCCAGAGCGTGGCCTGCACGTCCGAGCGTCCCTCGCCCAGGGTGAATTTCTCCACCACGGTGACGGCGCGATGCAGTTCGAACGCAACGGAAGCATGCGCCGCGGGCGCCTCCATGCAGCCTTGACCGAGCAGCACGCGCACGAGACGGCCACGGGTCGCGTCGCGCGATTCGAAAAGCCGTGCTTGCGGATACGCGGCGAAACTCTGCTGATAGTCGGCTTCGGTCGAATAGATCGTGACGCGCGACCACGCGTGCTCCTCATCCAGCACGCGCGCCACGGCCAGCGTCTCGGGCGCGGCCGGCAGCGCCTTCATGTCGAGGATGACGGGCATGCCGGCAGGTATCGCGCTCAACGCATCGCGTAAGGTCGGGATGCCGACCGGACGCGCGCGATACGGAAACGTGCCGTCCTGCTGGAAACGCCACCCGGCATTGACTCGCGATAACTCCGCCGCCGTGCGCGCCGCCACCGGTCCGCTTGCGTCGGTCAAGGCCGACAGATCGGCGGGACGATACAGAACCGGCACACCGTCTTTGCTTAACTGCACGGTCAGCCACATCGCATCCGCATGATGGGCGACCGACTGGCGGATCGCTTCGAGTGTGTTCTCGGGCGCATCGCCAGTGCCGCCGCGATGCGCGACGATCGCGGGCAACGGAGCCGTTTGCGCGGCACGGCCACTCACGGCGACGGGCGCGCGGGCGCAGCCCAGCAGCGTGAACGCAAGCATCGAACCAATGCTCAGGCACTTCAGCAAATCCCGCATCTGCATTCCTCATCGACCCACGCCCGATAACCGCTCCGGCACCGATTGTTTCCGTTTCGTGACAGCGATGTTAAATTGCGGCATCCGGCGCCCCGCAAAATGGAGCGCCGCCGCCCGGCCATCGACGCCGGACTGTCATCGAACACAACTAGAATCGCGCGATCCGCTTTTGCGCCCGTTCCGGCCAGCGTCATGTTGCACGAACCCGAGCGCGCAAAGAAGCCTTCGTTCCGGTCGACCCAGGAGACAACATCGATGAGTTGCAAGCCGCTTTTCCGTTCGCTTTCCGTCGCTGCCGTATTGAGCTTTGGCCTCAGTCAGGCCGCTCATGCCGCGACTGAGATCCAGTTCTGGCACGGCATGGAAGCCGCCCTGGGCGAACGCCTGAACGACATTGCCAACGCGTTCAACGCCTCGCAAAGCGACTACAAGATCGTGCCGGTCTTCAAGGGCACCTACGACCAGACACTCGCCGCCGGCATCGCCGCTTATCGCAGCGGTAACGCGCCGGCCATTCTGCAGGTCTACGAAGTCGGCACCGCGACAATGATGCAGGCAAAGAAAGCGGTTATCCCGGTTTCGGAAGTGTTCAAGCAGGCCGGCGTGCCGCTCGACGAAAAAGCCTTCGTGCCAACCATTGCCAGCTACTACAGCGACGCCAAAACCGGCGAACTGATTTCGATGCCGTTCAACAGCTCGACGCCGGTGCTGTACTACAACAAGGACGCCTTCAAGAAGGCCGGCCTCGACCCGAACCAGCCGCCGAAAACCTGGGCCGAACTGCAAACGGACGCACAGAAGCTGAAGGCGTCGGGCATGGCATGCGGCTATTCGTCGGGCTGGCAAAGCTGGATCCAACTCGAAAACTACAGTGCCTGGCACGGCGCGCCGTTCGCCACCCGGAACAACGGTTTCGACGGCGCCGATGCGCAACTCGAATTCAACAAGCCGCTCCAGGTCGCGCACATCCAGTTCCTGCAGAACATGCAGAAGGACGGCACCTTCACCTATGTCGGCCGCAAGGACGAACCGGTGTCGAAGTTCTATAGCGGCGACTGCGGGATCATCACGAACTCGTCGGGATCGCTCGCCACCATCAAGAAGTACGCGAAGTTCAACTTCGGCACGGGCATGATGCCGTACGACGCCAGCGTGAAGGGCGCACCGCAGAACGCGATCATCGGCGGCGCCAGCTTGTGGGTGCTGTCGGGCAAGGACGCCGCCACCTATAAGGGCGTGGCGAAGTTCCTGTCGTACCTGTCGTCGGCGCCGGTTGCCGCGAAGTGGCATCAGGACACGGGCTATCTGCCGGTCACCACGGCCGCGTATCAGCTGACCCAGCAGCAAGGCTTCTACGAGAAGAATCCGGGCAGCGACACCGCGATCAAGCAGATGCTCAACAAACCGCCGCTGCCGTACACCAAGGGTTTGCGTCTGGGCAACATGCCGCAGATCCGCACCATCATCGACGAAGAACTCGAACAGGTGTGGGCGCAGAAAAAGACCCCGCAGGAAGCGCTGGACTCGTCCGTTTCGCGCGGCAACGAGTTGCTGCGCCGCTTCGAGAAAGCCGGCAACTGAGCCTGAGTCGAACCGTGTGACGGCGCGCTCGCGCTGTTGCACGGCGTTACGCGCAATACTTTGGGAATCCAGATGGAAAAGCGCTCCAGCTTCGGCACCAGCGTGCTGCCCTACCTGCTCGTCGCGCCGCAACTGCTCATCACGCTTCTGTTCTTTCTGTGGCCCGCCGGCGAAGCGCTGTGGCAATCCACCCAGAGCCAGGACGCGTTCGGTACGTCGAGCGAGTTCGTCGGGCTGGCCAACTTCAAGCAGTTGTTCGCCGATCCGCTGTATCTGTCGTCGTTCACCACGACGCTGATCTTCTGCGCGCTGGTCACCGTCTCCGGGCTCGTGATCTCGCTGTTGCTCGCCGTGTGCGCCGACCGCGTGACGCGCGGCGCGAAGACTTACCAGACGCTCCTGATCTGGCCGTACGCAGTCGCACCGGCCATCGCCGCCGTGCTGTGGTCGTTCCTGTTCAATCCGAGCATCGGGCTCGTGACGTATGCGCTGGCCAAATACGGCATCGTGTGGAATCACGCGCTCAATGCCGGTCAGGCCATGTTTCTGGTGGTGCTCGCCTCCGTGTGGAAACAGGTGAGCTACAACTTCCTGTTCTTCTACGCCGGCTTGCAGGCCATTCCACGTTCGCTGATCGAAGCGGCCGCCATCGACGGCGCCGGTCCGGTGCGGCGTTTCTTCGGCATCGCACTGCCGCTGCTATCGCCGACCAGCTTTTTCCTGCTGGTGATCAACATCACCTACGCCTTCTTCGACACCTTCCCGGTGATCGACGCGGCCACCGGCGGCGGTCCCGCGCAATCCACGCGCACGCTGATCTACAAGATTTTCGCCGAAGGTTTCCAAGGCCTCGATATCGGCAGCTCCGGCGCCCAATCGGTCGTGCTGATGGTGATCGTCGTGGCGTTGACGGTCGTGCAATTCCGCTTCATCGAACGCAGGGTTCAATACTCATGATCGAGAACCGCCGCGGTTTCGACCTCTTCTGCCACGCCGTGCTGATACTCGGCGTCGTGCTAGTGGTGTTCCCCGTGTACGTGGCGTTCTGCGCCGCGACCATGAGCGAGCATGAAGTTTTTAGCGTGCCGCTCTCGCTCGTGCCCAGCACACATCTGTTCGAGAACATCGCGACGGTGTGGTCGCAAGGCAGCGGCAATGCGGCGGCGCCGTTCGGCCGCATGCTCCTGAACAGTCTCGTGATGGCGCTCGTGATCTCGATCGGCAAGATCGCCGTTTCGATGATCTCCGCCTACGCGATCGTGTTCTTCCGCTTTCCATTTCGCAACCTGTCGTTCTGGCTCATCTTCATCACGCTGATGCTGCCGGTGGAAGTGCGCATTTTTCCGACGGTGCAGGTCGTGTCGTCGATGCATCTGAGCAATACGTACAGCGGCCTGACCTTGCCGCTGATCGCGTCGGCCACAGCCACGTTCCTGTTCCGCCAGTTCTTCATGACCTTGCCCGACGAACTGATGGAAGCCGCGCGCATCGACGGCGCGGGCGCGCTGCGGTTTTTCTGGGACGTCGTTCTGCCGCTGTCGAAGACGAACATGGCCGCGCTTTTCGTCATCACCTTTATTTACGGCTGGAACCAGTATCTCTGGCCGATTCTGATTACGAGTCAGCAGTCTTTGACGACCGCCGTGGTCGGCATCAAAAGCATGATCGCGTCCGGCGACACCGCGACCGAATGGCATCTGGTGATGACCGCGACGCTGCTCGCGATGCTGCCGCCGCTCGCCGTCGTGCTGACGATGCAGCGCTGGTTCGTGCGCGGGCTGGTGGATTCGGAAAAGTGACGCGCGTGCGCACCGAAAAAACACAACGACAAGCAACGAAAGGCTGAAACGGAATGGCTGCACTGACTCTGCAAGGCGTTAAAAAAACCTACGACGGCAAACAGTTCGTGCTGCACGGCATCGACGTCGATATCGCGGACGGCGAGTTCGTGGTGATGGTCGGACCGTCCGGTTGCGGCAAGTCGACCTTGCTGCGCATGGTGGCCGGACTCGAAGGCATTTCCGAAGGCAGCATTTCGATCGCCGGCAAAGTGGTGAACCGGCTCGAACCGAAAGACCGCAACATCGCGATGGTGTTTCAGAACTACGCGCTGTATCCGCACATGAGCGTGGCCGAAAACATGGGTTACGCACTCAGGATTGCCGGTGTGGAACGCGCGCAGATCGACTCGCGCGTACGCGCCGCCGCGCAGATTCTCGAACTCGAACCACTGCTTTCGCGCAAGCCGCGCGAGTTGTCGGGCGGCCAACGTCAACGCGTCGCCATGGGCCGCGCGATCGTGCGCGAACCGGCCGTGTTTCTGTTCGACGAACCTTTGTCGAATCTCGACGCGCGGCTGCGCGTGCAGATGCGCCTCGAAATCCAGCGTCTGCACGCGCGGCTCGCCACCACCAGCCTGTACGTCACGCACGACCAGATCGAAGCCATGACGCTCGCGCAGCGCGTCATCGTGATGAACAAGGGTCACGCCGAGCAGATCGGCGCACCGACCGACGTCTACGAGCGGCCGGCCACGGTTTTCGTGGCGAGTTTTATCGGTTCGCCCGGCATGAATCTGCTGGAGGGCCGTGTCTCGGACGACGGCTCGACCTTCGAGGTCGCCGGCAACGGCGCGAAGCTGCCGCTCGCGAACGTGCCGGCGATCGGGCGCGAGGTGGCGAAGGGCCGTGAATGGACGCTCGGCATTCGCCCCGAGCACATGACGCCGGGTCACGCGGACGCGTCGCACGCCACGCTCACCGTGGATTCCTGCGAACTGCTCGGCGCGGACAACCTCGCGCATGGCCGCTGGGGCAAGCACGACGTCACGGTGCGGCTGCCGCATACGCATCGACCCGCCGCAGGCGAGGCGCTGCAAGTCGCGCTGCCCGCGCAGCACCTGCACTTCTTCGATCCGTCGACGGGACGGCGAGCGAACTGACACCTCCACGACAACGATGACGACAGGCTTCACTCGCCCGACCCGGCGCGCCCGCGCGATGGTCGTCGCAGCGCTGCTGCTCGGCGCCTCGTCCGCCTTCGCGTACGTCGCGCCAGGCACGACGCCCGACGAGGCGAACCTCAGCAACCACAATACCTATACCAACCGCGACGGCAACACCGTTCACGCGCCGGCTCGCTCCTTGTCCGGCAAAGCGCCGGAGGGCGCGAGCGCGCGTTGCCGCGACGGCACCTACAGCTTCAGCCGGCATCACGGCGGCACGTGTTCGCGGCACGGCGGCGTGGCCGACTGGCTCTAAACATCCGCACGACCTGTTCTGAACGCACCCTTTGGGCTGCGGCCGCGCGCCCCGAAGTACAATGCCATCTGAACATCCGCCCGCGCGCGAGGCGTCGTTGAATCCGACGCCGCGACGGCCGGCGCCGGGCGCTTCGCCCGGACATAACACCGATTACCCATCCACCCACGACCGCCCGCCCCCACGCGGCCGGCGTCGTCAACGTCTATTGCAAGCAAATGGCCCAATACGTCTTCACCATGAACCGGGTCGGCAAGATCGTGCCGCCCAAACGCCAAATCCTGAAAGACATCTCGCTGTCGTTTTTCCCCGGCGCGAAGATCGGTCTGCTCGGCCTGAACGGCTCGGGCAAGTCGACGCTGATCCGCATCATGGCCGGCGTGGACAAGGACATCGAAGGCGAAGCCACGCCGATGCCGAACCTGAACATCGGCTATCTGCCGCAGGAGCCGCAACTCGATCCGAACAAGACGGTGCGTGAAGCGGTCGAGGAAGGTCTCGGCGACGTCTTCAACGCGCAGAAAAAGCTCGACGAAATCTACGCGGCCTATGCCGAAGAAGATGCCGACTTCGACGCGCTCGCCGCCGAACAGGCGAAGTACGAAGCGATTCTGGCCACCTCGGACGGCAACGCCGAGCAACAGATCGAAATCGCCGCCGACGCATTGCGCCTGCCGGCATGGGACGCGAAGATCGAGCACCTCTCGGGCGGCGAAAAGCGCCGCGTCGCGCTGTGCAAGCTGTTGCTCGAAAAGCCGGACATGCTGCTGCTCGACGAACCGACCAACCACCTGGACGCGGAATCGGTCGACTGGCTCGAACAGTTCCTCACGCGCTTTCCGGGCACCGTGGTCGCCGTCACCCACGATCGCTACTTCCTCGACAACGCCGCCGAGTGGATTCTCGAACTCGACCGCGGTCACGGCATTCCCTGGAAGGGCAACTACAGCAGCTGGCTCGACCAGAAGGAAGAGCGCCTGAAGCAGGAAGAGTCGTCGGAATCGGCGCGTCAGAAGGCGATCAAGAAGGAACTGGAGTGGGTGCGCCAGAACCCGAAGGGCCGTCAGGCGAAGTCGAAGGCGCGTATCGCGCGCTTCGAGGAACTGAACAGCCAGGACTACCAGAAGCGCAACGAAACGCAGGAAATCTTCATCCCGGTCGGCGACCGTCTGGGCAACGAAGTGATCGAGTTCAAGGACGTCAGCAAGTCGTACGGCGACCGCCTGCTGCTCGACAACGTCAGCTTCAAGATTCCGGCCGGCGCGATCGTCGGCATTATCGGACCGAACGGCGCGGGTAAGTCCACGCTGTTCCGCATGCTGACCGGCCGCGAACAGCCCGATTCGGGCGAGATCGTGCAAGGCCCGACCGTCAAGCTCGCTTACGTGGACCAAAGCCGCGACGCGCTCGACGGCTCGAAGACCGTGTTCGAAGAAATTTCGGGCGGGGCGGACGTGCTGACGGTGGGCAAATACGAAACGCCGTCGCGCGCGTATATCGGCCGCTTCAACTTCAAGGGCGGCGACCAGCAGAAGATCGTCGGCAACCTGTCGGGCGGTGAACGCGGCCGGCTGCATCTGGCCAAGACGCTGATCGCGGGCGGCAACGTACTGCTGCTGGACGAACCGTCGAACGACCTGGACGTCGAAACGCTGCGCGCGCTCGAAGACGCGCTGCTCGAATTCGCCGGCTCGGTGCTGGTGATCTCGCACGATCGCTGGTTCCTCGACCGGATCGCCACGCACATCCTGGCATTCGAGGGCGATTCGCAAGTCACGTTCTTCGACGGCAACTACCAGGAATACGAAGCGGACAAGCGCGCCCGTCTGGGCGAAGAAGCCGCGCGTCCGAAGCGTTTGCGTTACAAGCCGATCGCACGGTAAAAAGAAGAACTGACCGCCCGTCCGTCATCGATGGACGGGCCGCGTTGTGGCCGATCTCGCGCCACGGCCACAATGCGCGCCACGCGCTGACGAGGAGGCAAGCATGGCGATGTCGAAAGCCAGCCGCTGGGCTATTGCTGTGGGCAGCGTCGTGCTGCTGGTAATCGTCGTCGCGCTCGGCGCGCTGCAGTTCGCGCAACGCGAAATCAAGGCACGCGTCGTTGCGGCGCTCGGTCCGCTAGGCAGCGCCGAGCATATCGACGTCGGGCTCACCTCGGTTCACCTCACCAACGTTCTGCTCAAACCGCCGCCCGGTTGGCCGGCCGGCGATCCGCTGCGCGCGGACGAAATCATCATCACGCCGGATATCCGCGACATGCTGGCGCGGCGCACGCATATTCGCGATGTCGTAGTGCGCGGTTTCGACGTTGCGGTGATGCGCAGCAAGGACGGCGCGATTCGCATTCTGCCGAACCTGCGCGAATCGGTGAGCAGCGCCGATGCGAACCAGACCAGCGGCCCGGCGGCCGCACCACGCGAAAAGCTGGTGGATCACATCCGCTTCGAACAGGGCAATTTCCACTTCTACGATATGTCGGTAGGGCCACCGGCCTTCCAGGTCACGGTGAGCAACGCCAACGCGACGGTCGATCATCTGCGCCTGCCCGCTCTCGACGAACCGACTTCGCTGAACGTGAGCGGCTCGATCAAAGGTCCTGCGCACACGGGAACGGTTGCGTTCGGCGGCTGGATCAAGATCGCCAGCAAGGATTCGCAGACCACCAGCACGCTGCGCGGCATCGACGTCGTGATGCTCGATCCGTATCTGTTGAAGAAGGCCGGCGCCAAGGCGCAAGTCACGGGCGGCACGGTGGATCTCACCGTCGAATCGACGGTGCGCAATTACCAGTTGCATGCGCCCGGCACCTTGACGGTTCATAACCTGCAACTCGCCGACAACGGCGATCCGCTCGACACCTTCATGTCGATTCCGACCAAAGCCGCCATCGCCGCGCTCAAATCCCATAACGGCGATATCACGCTGCATTTCGTGCTGGACGGCGACCTGCGCGATCCGAAATTCTCGGTCCGAGAAAGTCTGCTGAGGCGCATCGGTGCGGGCTTCGCCAAAGGACTCGGCGTGAGCGTGGAAGGTGTGGCGAAAGGCGCCGGTGAAACGGTGAAGGGCCTGGGCAACGCGCTGAAAAATCTGCTCGGCCAGTAAGGCCGGCAGCGTCAGACTGCGCTAAACCGGCAGCCCCAGCTCGCGCAATTTCCCGGCGGTTTGTGCGGCGCTCACGTGATGCACGCCGTGCCAGCCGAGCGCGGTGGCCATCTCGGCGTTTTTTAAGTTGTCGTCGATGAAAACGAGTTCGCCGGGCTGAATGCCCGGCAACTGCAACTCGATGCGTTGACGCATTTCCGCGTAGATCGCCGGATCGGGTTTCACCAGCTTCACGCGACCCGAGACCACGATGTCGCGGAACCGCCGCAGCACGGGGAAATGTTCCCACGCATACGGAAAAGTTTCCGCCGACCAGTTGGTCAGCCCGAACAGCGGCACCTCGGCAGCTTCGAGCTTTTCCATGATCGCGACACCTTCTTCGAGCACGCCGGCCACCATCTCGTGCCAACGCTCGTAAAACGCGCGGATCAGCGGGGCGTGATCGGGAAACTTCGCGATCAGTTCGTCGGTGGCTTCGCCAATCGGCTGACCGCCGTCCTGGCGGATCACCCAGTCCATCGAACAGACATGCGTCAGAAACCAGTGGCGTTCGGCTTCGTCGGGAATCAGTTGCCGATAGAGATACTGGGGGCTCCAGTCGATCAGAACACCACCGAAATCGAACACGACTGCCTTGATGGCCATGCCTTCTCCGTGATTAAGACTGGACGCCCCGCGCGCCGACCGTTGCACTCAAATGGGTTGAGTGCGCAACTCCAGCCACGCTTTCGCCTCGCCCGAAACATGCGGCGACAGGCGTGTGCGGACCGTCTCGTGATACGCGTTCAGCCATTCGCGTTCGTCCGCGCGCAGCAACGACAAATCCAGGCAGCGCGTGTCGATCGGGCACAAGGTCAGCGTTTCGAACTTGAGGAAATCGCCGAACTCGGTTTTTTCCGCCGGCACGTTCAGCACCAGGTTTTCGATTCGCACGCCCCATTTGCCCGGCCGGTAAATGCCCGGCTCGACCGAGGTAATCATGCCCTCTTCCATGGCCGTCCACGGTTCGGCCGGCGCGTAGTGCGAAATGACCTGCGGACCCTCGTGCACGTTCAGGAAGTAACCCACGCCGTGACCGGTGCCGTGGCCGTAGTCGCCGCCTGCTTCCCAGATCGGCGCGCGAGCGATCGCGTCGAGCATCGGCGAACGGATGCCGCGCGGGAATTTCGCCCGTGACAAGGCCATCGTGCCCTTCAGCACGATCGTGAAATCGCGCCGCTGCGCCTCGCTGATCGTGCCGATCGGCACGACGCGGGTGATGTCGGTCGTGCCGCTCAAATACTGTGCGCCGGAATCGATCAGCAACAGGCCGTTGCCTTCGATCACGGAATGCGCTTCCTGCGTGGCGCGATAGTGCGGCATCGCGCCGTTCGCATTGAAACCCGCGATGGTCGCGAAGCTCAGCGAGACGAATCCCGGACGGCGCGCGCGCGCGGCCGTCAGGCGTTCGTCGATGGTGAGTTCCGTGATGGTTTCGCGGCCCAGCGCGCTTTCGAACCACGCGAAGAATTCGGCGAGCGCGGCGCCGTCCTGCTCCATCGTCTCGCGGACGTGGGCGGCTTCGGCCGCCGTTTTGCGCGACTTGAAGAAGGTGGACGGATTCACCGCCTCGACCACGGTGATCGTGGACGGCACGGATTGCAGCGAGCCGTAGGTAATACGGCGCGGGTCGATCAGCAGCGTGCTGCCCGGCGGCAAGGCGGCGAGTGCATCGGCTGCCCTGGCGTACGGCTCGACGCCGATGCCGTCGGCAGCGAGTGCGTCGGCCACCGCTTGCGGCACCTTGCCGTCAGCGACGAACAGCGACGCACTGTCGGGACCGATCAGCGCGTGCGCCACGAACACCGGGTTGTAGCTGACGTCCGCGCCGCGCAGATTCAGCAGCCAGGCGAGGTCGTCGAGCGTGGAGATGAAGTGCCACTGCGCGCCCTTCTCGGTCATCACGGCGCGGATTTGCGCGAGCTTTTCCGAGCGGGCAACGCTGGCGTGCGGCGCGGCGTGCTCGAAGACCGCATCTGCGGGCAGCGACGGCCGCTGCGGCCAGATTGCGTCGAACAGATCGATGTCGGTGCGCAGTTTCACGCCGCGTGCGCCGAGCGCCTGCGTCAACGCACGCGCCGCCGCCACGCCGAGCACCGCGCCGTCCACGCCGACCGAGCCGCCGGTTGGCACGTTCTGCGCGAGCCAGTCGAAATGCGGCGCCGTTTGCTGGCCGCCGGTCATCTTCATGAGTTGCACGCCGGTGCCGGCCAGTTGCGCGTTAGCCTGTTCCCAATAGCGGCTGTCGGTCCAGACGCCGGCGAAATCCGGCGTGACGACCAGCGTGCCGGCCGAGCCGGTGAAACCCGACAACCACTGTCGGCCCTGCCAACGCCCAGGAAGATATTCGGAGAGATGGGGATCCGCGGACGGCACGAGGTAGGCAGCGACGCCTTCGCGCGCCATGGCCTCACGCAACGTGGCAAGCCGTTCGGGGATAGAGGAAGTTTCGGGGAGTCGGGCATTCATCGGAGTCACCTGCAAGTATTCAACGACGGGACAACACGCCGACCGTCACGGCAACGGCGATCAACGCGATGGCGGTGCATACCGGCCATTCGAGCGTATCCCCGTCATGAAAAAGACCAATCACGTTGCCAGCCATGTGCGCGACGCTCGCGCCCACGACACCGGCCAGCAACGACAGCCACCAGCGCGCGCGGCTCGCGCGTCGCAACGGATGCAGCCACCAGCCCGCGAGGCCGATCACCGCTCCCAGCACGACAATTCCAGGCCATCCCATTAGCGGCACGCCTCGCGCAGTTTCAGATTCGTCTCATGGGCGCAAGACACCCCGGCAGCTAGCATTTTTGTCTCATTAACTATAAACGTTCAGCACAGCGCGTCGCGTATAGCGGTCGAGTTTAGGGGTCGGGGTGACGTTAGGCAAGCTGTAAGCCTTACGGAGAAGCCTAGTCCCGGTATTGTGCGCTGCTGGACTCCGACTATGCGAATTGCCCTTATCGAGCCGGATGCAAGGCATGCTGAACTCGTCAACCGGTTGCTGTTCGCCGGAGGCCACACCTGCCAGCACTTCAGCGCCAGCGCCCCCTTCCTGGAAAACGCCGCGGACGAATTCTTCGACCTGCTGCTCACCGAAAACTGGGCAGGCGACCTGCCCGCCGAAGACGTGATTCCACGCGCACGCGCCATCCTGCCGAACCTGCCCGTGATCGTCCTGATTCCGGAGCCTCGCGAAAGTCAGATCGTCGCCGTTCTGCAAGCCGGCGCCGACGACTGCCTGAGCAAACCCGTGCGCGGGCCGGAAATGCTGGCTCGGGTCGACGCGCTGCTGCGTCGCGCGGGTCTGCGGCGGCCCCAGAAGCGTCGCCGCGACGTCATCGGCGGCTACGCATTCGACGCGGCGCAGTGCTCGGTGAGCTTCGGCGACCGAACCGTCATGCTGACACCGAAAGAATTCCGCCTCGCCCTGCTTCTGTTTACCAACCTGTCGCGGCCGGTTTCGCGCGCGCATATTCTCGAAGCCGTCTGGATGCGCCGCCGCGACGTTCCGTCGCGCACCGTCGACACGCACGCGTCGCGCGTGCGGACCAAACTGCAGTTGTGTCCCGAACACGGCTACTGTCTGACGCCGCTTTACGGCTTCGGCTACCAGCTCGACGCGGTCCCGCCGGACGCCATCGTGCCGGGCCCTGACGCGCCCACAATGTAAGAATCGTGAAAACGCTATAATATTGAGCTAAACCATCGCTCCCCCAAATGCAGCTTCTAACGATCGGAATCAATCACCACACTGCGCCCGTCGCCTTGCGCGAACGCGTGGCATTTCCGCTCGAACAGATCAAACCTGCTTTGGACACCTTCAAGAGCGTCTGGTCGGCTCGCACGGCCCGCAACGCGCCGGAAGCGGCCATTCTGTCTACCTGCAATCGCACCGAGCTGTATTGCGCCACCGACGACCAGGCCGCGCGCGAAGCCGCGATTCAATGGTTCTCGAAGTATCACAACCTTCCCGTCGACGAACTCGCGCCGCATGTTTATGCGCTGCCGCAGTCGGAGGCCGTGCGCCACGCGTTTCGCGTCGCGTCCGGTCTCGATTCGATGGTGCTGGGTGAAACGCAAATCGTCGGACAAATGAAAGACGCGGTGCGCACGGCGTCCGAAGCCGGCGCGCTGGGCACCTATCTGAATCAGCTGTTCCAGCGCACTTTCGCGGTCGCGAAAGAAGTGCGCAGCACCACGGAAATCGGCGCGCAGTCGGTTTCCATGGCCGCCGCCGCCGTACGCCTCGCGCAACGCATTTTCGACAAGGTTTCGAACCAGCGCGTGCTGTTCATTGGCGCGGGCGAAATGATCGAGTTGTGCGCGACGCACTTTGCCGCGCAGCAACCCAGAGAACTCGTAGTGGCCAATCGCACCGCCGAGCGCGGCACGCGGCTGGCCGAGCGCTTCAATGGCCGCGCCATTCCGCTGTCGGAACTGCCCACGCGCATGCACGAGTTCGACATCATCGTGTCGTGCACGGCGTCCACGTTGCCCATCATCGGGCTGGGCGCGGTCGAACGCGCTGTGAAAGCGCGCCGTCACCGGCCGATCTTCATGGTCGACCTGGCCGTGCCGCGCGACATCGAACCTGAAGTCGGCCAACTCGAAGACGTGTTCCTGTACACCGTCGACGACCTCGGCGCGATCGTCCGCGAAGGCAATGCATCGCGGCAGGCCGCGGTTGCGCAAGCCGAGGCGATCATCGAAACGCGCGTGCAGAATTTCATGCAATGGCTCGACGCACGCAGCATCGTGCCGGTCATCCGTCACATGCACACGCAAGCCGACGTGCTCCGCCGCGCCGAAGTCGAGCGTGCGCAAAAAATGCTGGCGCGTGGCGACGATCCCGCTGCGGTGCTCGAAGCCCTCTCGCAGGCGCTCACCAACAAGCTTATCCACGGGCCGACTCACGCGCTCAACCGTGCAAGCAGCGAGAATCGCGACACGCTCATCGAACTGATGAGCGGCTTCTACAAACACTCCGGTTCCACGGAGCGTTAGCGGCGCAGCTTCCGTTGCGCGGTCCGCGCCACGTCCGTGTGGCCCGCGACATGCTTCTCCGATCGGGGCACCCGCCCTTTCCTCTAGTTGTCGTCCTTGCCGGAGCCCGCTCCGAAACCCGCCCGATGAAAACGAGCATGCAACGCAAGCTCGACCAGCTCACTATCCGACTGGCCGAACTGAACGACCTGTTGAGCCGCGAGGACATCACCTCGAATCTCGACCAATACCGCAAGCTCACGCGCGAGCACTCGGAACTCGGGCCGGTCGTCGAGCACTACGCGCTGTGGCGCCAGGCCATGACGGACTCGGCAACCGCGCAGGAACTGCTGACGGACGCGTCGATGCGCGACTTCGCGGAGGAAGAAATTCGTACGTCGCGCGAGCGGATGGAAAAACTCGGCGGCGAATTGCAGAAAATGCTGCTGCCGAAGGACCCGAACGACGACCGCAATATCTTTCTGGAAATCCGCGCCGGCACCGGCGGCGACGAATCGGCGCTGTTCGCGGGCGACCTGCTGCGCATGTACCTGCGCTTTGCCGAACGCAATCGCTGGCAGGTGGAAATGATGTCGGCGAGCGAGTCCGATCTTGGCGGCTACAAGGAAGTGATCGTGCGCATCGCGGGCGAAGCGGCCTATTCGAAGCTCAAGTTCGAGTCCGGCGGTCATCGCGTGCAACGTGTGCCGGCAACGGAAACGCAGGGCCGCATCCACACGTCGGCGTGCACGGTCGCCGTGATGCCCGAAGCGGACGAAATCGGCGAAGTCGAGATCAATCCGGCCGATTTGCGGATCGACACGTTCCGCGCGTCGGGCGCGGGCGGTCAGCACATCAATAAAACCGATTCGGCCGTGCGCGTGACGCACTTGCCGACCGGCATCGTCGTGGAGTGTCAGGACGACCGTTCGCAACACAAGAACAAGGATCGCGCGCTGAAAGTGCTAGCCGCGCGCATCAAAGACAAGCAGTCGCACGAGCAGCAGGCCAAGGAAGCCGCGACGCGCAAGAGCCTGATCGGCTCGGGTGATCGCTCGGAACGGATTCGCACCTACAACTTTCCCCAAGGCCGCCTGACGGATCACCGGATCAATCTGACGCTGTATCGCCTCGACGCAATCATGGACGGCGACCTCGACGAACTGATCGCCGCGCTGGTGAGCGAACATCAGGCCGAATTGCTGGCCTCGCTCGGCGACGCGGACTGATCTCGCATGGACGCGCCGACACCCGCCGCGCTGTTGCGCGCCTCGCCGCTGCCGGCGCTCGAAGCGCGGATTCTGCTCACGCACGTGCTCGGCTGGCGGCCGACGCAGCTCATCACGCGTAGCGACGAAGCGCTCGACCCAACGGCGGTGGCTCGCTACCGCGAACTGGAAGCGCGGCGTGTCGCGGGCGAGCCGGTTGCGCAACTGGTCGGCGCCCGTGAGTTTTTCGGACTCGACTTCGAAGTGACGCCAGACGTGCTGATTCCGCGTCCGGAAACCGAATTGCTGGTCGAGACGGCGTTGTCGGCTATGGAAAACCTTTCGCGACCGCGCGTGCTCGATCTCGGCACGGGAACCGGCGCCATTGTGGTCGCCATCGCGTCGATGCGACCGGACGCGCAAGTCGTCGCGCTGGATCGCTCGGCGGAAGCGCTGGCTGTGGCAACGCGCAACGCGGGGCGTCTGCTGGACGCAAAACGCCCGGGCGGCAGCGTCGTCTTTCAGCAAAGCGACTGGTACGACTCGCTGGACCCGGCGTCGCGCTTCGACGTGATCGTCAGCAATCCGCCGTATATCGCGAGCGGCGATCCGCATCTGTCCGAGGGCGATTTACGCTTCGAGCCGCGCGGCGCCCTCACCGATGAAGCCGACGGACTCAGCGCCATCCGCAAGATCGTCGCGGGCGCGGCCGCCCGCCTGACCGCGCGCGGCGTCCTGTGGATCGAACACGGCTACGATCAGGCTGTCGACGTGCGCGCGTTGCTTGCTGCGCAAGGTTTTGCCCATGTGCGCTCCGAGCGCGATCTTGCCGGCATCGAGCGAATCAGCGGCGGACACGTCCCGGACTGACCCTACGCCCACCAAGGGCAAAGCAGCCTTCGGCCGGTCTTGACGAAATCCGCTATCATTTCAGCCTATTCCCCACACATCACGGAACCGCAAGGTCAGTCATGGAAACGCAACAACGCATCAAGCAAATCGTCGACGAAAATAACGTCGTGCTCTTCATGAAGGGCACCGCTCAATTCCCGATGTGCGGCTTTTCCGGCCGCGCCATCCAGATCCTGAAGGCGTGCGGCGTCGGCGAAATCAAGACCGTCAACGTGCTCGAAGACGACGAAGTCCGCCAGGGCATCAAGCAGTTCTCGAACTGGCCGACCATTCCGCAGCTTTACGTGAACGGCGAGTTCATCGGCGGCTCGGACATCATGATGGAAATGTACGAATCCGGCGAACTGCAGCAATTGTTCGCAGCGGCCTGAACGGCGCGCGTCACGTACTGACAAGGCGCCGCGAGCCATGGAAACACGCGCTGCGGTGCCCCGCCGGCTGCTCGTCGCCATCACCGGCGCGACAGGCGCGATCTATGGCATCCGCCTGCTCGAAACGCTGCGGCGTCTTGGCGGCGTCGAAAGCCATCTGCTGATTTCGAGCGCAGGCTGGCTCAATATCCAGCACGAACTCCAGTTGAGTAAGGAAGACGTGCATCCGCTCGCGGATGTCGTCCATTCCGTGCGCGACGTCGGCGCGAGCGTCGCCTCCGGCTCGTTCGCCACGGACGGCATGGTGATCGCGCCATGCTCGATGAAAACGCTGGCGAGCGTCGCTCACGGTTTCTCGGACAACCTCATCACTCGCGCCGCCGACGTCACGTTGAAAGAACGCCGCCGGCTCGTTCTGATGGTGCGCGAAACGCCGTTCAATCTCGCGCATCTGCGCAATATGACCGCCGTCACCGAAATGGGCGGCGTGATTTTTCCTCCGCTTCCCGCCTTCTACAACCAGCCCGCCTCCATCGACGAAATGATCGATCACAGCGTTGCGCGCGTGCTGGATCTTTTCGCACTCGGACAGGCGCTGTCGCCCGCCTGGCCGGGTCTGCGTTCGACCGATTAATAACGGCCGCGACACAATCAATTCCGTTTTCGACCGTTTATCAAACGGCGGTACGCACATATATTGATAGCAACCCCACTTTCGTGCCGCACCATCGCGGCTGCGTTGCTGCCATGATTCGCTTACCTTCGCTTTTCCTCTCGCACGGCGCGCCCACGCTGCCGATCGATCCGTCGCTGCCGTCCGGCGAATTCGCCACGCTGAGCGCGCAATTGCCGCGTCCGGAAGCCGTGCTGATGCTCTCGGCCCACTGGGGCACGGCGCAGCCTCTGGCGAGCACGGCGACGGCGCCGGAGACGATCCACGACTTTTACGGCTTTCCGCGTCAGTTGTACGAGATTCAGTACCCGGCGCCGGGTGCGCCCGATGTCGCGCGACGCGCCGCCGTGCTGCTCGGCGAACATGGCATTCTCTCGGACGTCCAGTCTCACGGACTCGACCACGGCGCATGGGTGCCGATGCTGCTGATGTTCCCGGAAGCCGACGTGCCGGTCGCACAGTTGTCGATCCAGCCGCATCTGGACGCTGCCCACCACTTCCGGGTTGGCCGCGCGCTGCGCTCGCTGAAGGAAGACGGTGTGATGGTGATCGGCTCGGGCCAGATCACGCACAACCTGCGCGCCGCCGACTTTTCGGCGCGTCCGGAAGACGCTGATCCGCGCGTCGTCGAATTCACGGACTGGTTCGAGTCGAAGCTGGCCGCCCACGACATCGACGCGCTGCTCGACTACCGTCGCCAGGCGCCGCATGCGGTGCTGATGCATCCCACCGACGAGCACCTGCTGCCGGTTTTCGCCGCCTTGGGCGCAGCGGACGACGATTATTCGCTCGCGATCCAGTCGCTCGGCACGTATCAGCGTTCGCTCGCCATGACGAATTACGTGTTCGGCAATGCCTGACCGTTCGCCGTCGTAGAAAGCAAAAGGCCGCCTGAGCGAACTCAGGCGGCCTTTTTCATTACTGCGGGTCGAAACTCGGCCGGCGCAATGACCGGCGAACCGGCCGGAGAAGCCGCAAATTAATGCGCGCCCATGCCTTCGAGCACTTCATCGTGCGTCTGACGCTCTTCCAGATAGTCCGAACGGTAGCCGCTGTGGACGCCCCAGTAATAGAACACCAGCGAGAAAGCGATCACCACGAGCATGTCCCAGCCGTACGGGAGAATGCCGCTGCCGCCGAACTGCTTGCTGCCGATCAGCGACAGCACCGCCATCACGGGCAGGTAAGCCACCAGCCACCATGCCGCCTTCAGATCCTTCCCCCAGCCCGCAAAGCCGGATTTCGCCTGGAAGTAGAAATACACCGGCAGCGCGACAACCATCAGCAGAATGATTTCGCCCGTCAGCGGCCATTTAGCCCAGTAAAGAATGAGCGACGCGCACACGAATGCGAACGGCGCGATGATCTTCATGCCGGGAATGTGCAGCGGACGTTCCAGATCGGTCGCCGCACGACGCAGCGCCATCAGGCTGATCGGGCCCGTCAGATACGAGATCACCGTGGCGACGGAAATCACCGCTGCCAGCGAACTCCAGCCGCGGAAGAAGAACAGGAAGATGAACGACACCAGCAGGTTGAACCACATGGCCTGACGCGGCACGCCGTAGATCGGATGCACGTTGCCGAACATCTTCGGCATCGTGTTGTTGCGCTCCATTGCGTAGATCATGCGCGTGGTGGTCGCCATGTACGTGGTGCCGGTGCCGCTCGGGCTCACGAAAGCATCCACGTACAGCAGGAAGGCCAGCCAGTTCAGGTTCAACGCAATCGCCAGTTCGGCGAACGGCGACGCGAAATTGAAGTGGCTCCAGCCGTTCAGCACGTCAGCCGGATTCACTGCGCCGATGTACGCGATTTGCAGCAGCACATAGATCACCAGCGCGAGCAGGATCGAGCCGATCACCGCGAACGGCACGCTCTTGGCCGGATTGCGCGCTTCACCCGCGAGGTTGATCGGGCTCTGGAAACCGTTGAACGCAAACACGATACCGCTGGTCGCCACGGCCGTCAGAACCGCCGACCAGCCATACGGCGCGAACGTGCTGGCTTCGCCGAAGTTTTCCTTGTGGAAACCCGTCAACATCAAACCGAGAATCGTCGCGCCGGGAATGATGAACTTGAAAACCGTGATTGCCGAATTAGCGCGCGCAAACAGTTTCACGCCCCAGTAGTTCAGCATGAAATACACGATCACCAACGCAGCCGAGAGTAATAACCCGTTGGTCGTTAATGAGCCGTTCACGAATAGCGCATGCGCCCATGGATAGGGCCACGTACTCATATATTGAATGGAAGCTTCGGCTTCGATGGGAATCACCGAGACAATGGCGATCCAGTTAGCCCATGCACTAATGAAACCCACCAGCGCACCGTGTGAATAGCGCGCATAGCGCACCATTCCGCCGGACTCCGGAAACATTGCACCGAGTTCAGCGTAAGTCAAAGCAATAGCCAGAATGACGACTGCCCCGATCACCCAGGCACATATCGCCGCCGGACCTGCAATTTTTGCGGCCTTCCACGCGCCGAACAGCCAACCCGATCCGATGATCGAGCCCAAACCAGTCAGCAGCAGCGCGACTGGCCCGATGTTCCGTTGTATAGAACTTTTCACGTCTTCTCCTGTGTCGGACCGGTTCGGCGCCGTTGCAGCGTCCCGGTTCCAAGCAAGTTTGCGGCAAAACCATGTCGGCACCACGTGACGTCGCTTGTGGCGTTGGAGACGGGTGACGCGCATGCATGCGCGACCAGTCCATTCTAAACAGGTGCAACCGGTGCGCGGCGCGTAGTTTAACGGTTGCACCCGCCTGCTGCAGTGGAACCAAGGGTTCTCCCTGGTTAATTTTTTCGCGGAATAGCAAGCTTTGTAAGCAGTTTCCACGCCCGCATCTCAAAAATTTGTAAAGTTGTGGGGAGACTGTTGACCTTCTCTCGAAATCGCCGTATAACGTTCGGGCAGGATTTCAAGCGGCGAGTGAATTGGTCTTTCGTAGTTCGCCCATCAACGGTACTCCGGTTGGTCCCATTACCCCCTTCCTTGATTTTCATGCGCACCCATTGGGCTTCGGCCTTATTTACCATCTTTAGGAACAAGTAATATGGAAACCGGTACCGTCAAGTGGTTCAATGACGCAAAGGGCTTTGGCTTCATCACGCCGGACGGCGGCGGCGAAGATCTGTTCGCGCATTTCTCGGAAATCCGCACGGAAGGCTTCAAGACGCTGCAAGAAAACCAAAAGGTTACGTTTGAAGTGAAGACGGGCCCGAAGGGCAAGCAAGCTGCTAACATCAAGCCGGTGTAAGCAAGCACGCTTCCTTCTGGACGCAAAAAAACCCCGCCTCGGCGGGGTTTTTTTATATCCGTCGGTATTGAACCGACGGATTATCTACGCAATATGCGATCGATTACTTTTGCTTAACCGAACACACGTCTCGCGTGAATACCGAGTCCTGTTGCGACACTGGCAAGTCGATCGCCGAATACCGCTTTTGCATCCGGAAATGCCGCGGCCAATGCGCCCGATAGAAACGACAAACCCGTTGAGCCGCCGGTAAAGTAAATCGCGCTGACGTCGCGTGTGGCGACACCGGCAGCCTGCACCGTGTCACGCGCGGCCTGCACGATGCGCAGCGTTTCTTCCTGACCGGCCTTGATGAGTTGGGCTTCGTCGAAGGCGAGGTTGAGATCGTCTTCCACTTCGTCCAGATCGATAACCGTCTCGCCGCCCGCCGCCACACCGATCTTCGCCTCTTCCGCGTGGGCCGCCAGCGCGTGACCCAGCCGACGGTCCACCACACGCATCAGACGGTCGTGATGTTTGACCTGCGTGAACAGGTGCCGCATCAGCGCGAGTTCGCTGACGCGCTTGGGCGAATAGACGGTGTTGATCAGGTGCCAGGTGGCCAGATCGAAATAGATCCGGTTGGGAATCTCACGGCCTTCCGGGTCGAGACTCTGGTAGCCAAGCTCGCGCAAAATGGTCGCCAGTTCGACACGACGGTCGAAATCGGTACCCGCCACGTGCACACCGTGGTGGGCGAGCACATCGTCCTTCCGTTCCACACGCTTCATCCGCTCCGGCCCGACACGCACGAGCGAAAAGTCCGACGTACCGCCGCCAATGTCGGCCACCAGCACGAGCCCCTCTTCCGTCAGATGCGATTCGTAGTCGAACGCAGCGGCGATCGGCTCATACTGAAAGTGAATGTCTCGCAGACCGACCGAACGCGCCGCCGCTTCGAGTTGCTTTTGCGCCATCTGGTCGGCGCGCGGGTCGTCGTCGACGAAGAACACGGGCCGGCCCAGCACGGCGCGATCGATCGCCCCGCCAGCCGCGGCTTCCGCCGAACGCTTCAGATGGTCGACGAAAATCGCGATGACGTCCGTGTACTTGATGGCCGAGCCGTCGCCGAGATCGGTCGAGTTTTCGGCTAGCGGCGAGCCGAGAATGCTCTTCATGGAGCGCATCAGGCGGCCGTCGAAACCGTCGATATACGCCGCCAGCGCCGCGCGGCCGAATTCGCGCGTGTTCTCGTCGGTGTTGAAAAAGACGGAGGTGGGCAGCGTCGTGTAGGCGCCTTCGACGGGCGCAAGCTTCTGCGCAGCGCCGTCTGGCACGGCCACGGCCGAATTGGAAGTACCGAAGTCAATCGCGCAATAGTTCATGGCAGGAATCGCCGCTCACGGCTGGCGCGGACAGAAAGGGGAGCGGCTTTGTATCACGAAAGCCCGACACGCATCAACCAATGCTTCTCGTGTCCCCGTGATGCCAGCCACACTCCGCTCGACGGAACAGGAATTGCTCATTTCGACAGGATACGCCGCCAAATTCCAGGATTGAGGAGACATGAAGCAATGAGCGCGCCGCCTAGCGCGACTGTCCGCGAAAAAAACGCTGCAATAATCGAAACCGATCTTCCGTCGCGGCTCGACCGCCTGCCGTGGGGGCGTTTCCATTCGCTGATCGTGGTTGCGCTCGGGGTGACGTGGCTGCTCGACGGTCTCGAAGTGACGCTGGCGGGCGCCGTGGCCAGTGCGCTGAAGTCCAGTCCTTCGCTTCATTTTTCCAATGCCGATGTCGGACTTGCCGGCAGCGCCTATATCGCCGGCGCCGTGCTCGGCGCGCTCGGTTTCGGCTGGCTGACCGACCGGCTCGGTCGGCGCAAACTGTTTTTCATCACGCTCGCGCTGTATCTCGTGGCCACGGCAGCGACCGCGTTGTCATGGAATCTCGCCAGTTTCCTGCTGTTCCGCTTTCTGACGGGCGCGGGCATCGGCGGCGAGTACACCGCAATCAACTCGACGATTCAGGAATTCACGCCGGCGCGCGTGCGCGGATGGACCGACCTGGGCATCAACGGCACGTTCTGGGTGGGCGCCGGTCTGGGCGCGGCGGGTTCGCTGATCCTGCTCGATCCGCACCTGCTGCCGTCCGACTGGGGTTGGCGCGCCTGCTTTTTCATCGGCGCGGTGCTGGCGCTGGCGATTCTGCCGATGCGCATCTGGGTGCCCGAAAGTCCTCGCTGGCTCATCACGCATGGCGACGAGCGGGACGCGCGGACGATTGTCGAAGGCATCGAAACGCGTTTTCGCGACGAAGGCCACACGCTCCCCGACCACGATCTCAAGACTCTGCGCCTGCACGCGCGCGACCACACGCCGTTGCGCGAAGTGTTCCATACGCTATTCAACGTGCACCGGCGCCGCGCAGCCGTCGGCCTTTCGCTAATGACCGCCCAGGCCTTTTTCTACAACGCGATCTTCTTCACTTACGCGCTGGTGCTCACCGATTTTTATCACGTACCGGGCGACCACATCGGCTGGTACCTGCTGCCTTTCGCGCTCGGCAATTTTCTCGGACCCGTGCTGCTGGGCCGTCTGTTCGACGTAATCGGCCGACGCAAGATGATCGCGGCGACCTACGGCATTTCCGCCGTCCTGCTCACGCTCAGCGGCTATCTGTTCGAGCGCGAATTGCTGACGGTCACGACGCAGACGATCGCCTGGATGGTGATTTTCTTCTTTGCCTCGGCGGCCGCCAGTTCGGCTTACCTGACAGTTAGCGAATCGTTCCCGCTGGAAATCCGGGCGCTCGCCATCGCTGTGTTTTACGCGTTCGGCACCGCGCTCGGCGGCATCGTCGGACCGGCGTTTTTCGGACGCCTGATCGATACGCACCAGCGCGGCGAAGTGTTCACCGGCTATCTGGTCGGCTCGGCGCTGATGCTGGCGGCCGCGGTGATCGCCGCAATCTGGGGCGTGGATGCCGAGCGCAAATCCTTGGAAAACGTGGCGGCGCCGCTTTCCAGCGTCGCCGACGGCGCGAAATAAAAAACGCGCGGACCGAGCCGCGCGTTCTTTCATTGTTTGCGGAGCAAACGTCCGCGCAATCAGAATGCTTTTTTCCAGCCGCCGCTGTAGGCGATATCGGCCAGCGGCAGACGCTGGCGCACCGACTTCTCACGCTCGCGCAAGACCGGGTCGAGCTTGTCGACATCGCCGTAATGACCCAGCGAAATGAACGCGATCGGTTCGACGTCGTTGGGCAGCTTGAACGTGGTGCGGAAGGCGGCCGGGTCGAAGCCGCTCATCTGGTGCGCAGCGAGTCCGAGCGCATGTGCCTGCAGCACGAGTGCCATGGCAGCCGCGCCGGCGTCGTATTGCGCGCAGCGATTCACTTCACCCTTGTTGGTGAGCGTGTTCGTGGTGACGGCGATCAGCACCGGCGCCGGCGCGTTCCAGCCCTGGTTGAACGGCACCAGCGTCGCGAAAGCCTGCTTGAACGAGACTTCGTCGACACTGCGATCGAACACGATGAAACGCCACGGCTGCGCGTTATAGGACGACGGTGCCCAGCGTGCCGCTTCGAGCACCGAATGCAACTGTTCGCGGCTCACCGGCTCGCTCGAATAGGCGCGCGGGCTCCAGCGGCCTGCAATCAGTTCGTGAATGGCAACTTCAGTCGGAGCGGGTTTGTTGGTCATGCGCATCTCGTAGTCGAAATTCATGATCGACGGGCGATTGCCCGGGGTCACATAGGATAACCGGGCTGAGGCGCAAACGCTCCATCAAGTGCGCAGTTAGTTTTCACGCTGCGTGCAAAGCGCGCGGCATTCGACACCAACGAAAACGGCCCCTCGCGGGGCCGTCGGTATTCGATGAGGCGGTGTCAGAAGCCGTGACGGGTCACGCGGCCTGCGTCTCCGGCACTTTCGCGGGACGGTTGATGCGCAGCACGATTACAGCGGCCACCAGGCACAAGCCGCCGGAGATCATCGAGGCGACCGTGTAAGTGCCGAGGCTGGCGCGCAGCATGCCCGCGCCCAGCGCCGCGAACGCCGCGCCAAGTTGGTGACCGGCCACCACCCAGCCGAACACGATCGGCGCCGATTCCTTGCCGTAGACGTCCGTGGCGAGACGCACGGTGGGCGGCACGGTTGCGATCCAGTCGAGACCGTAGAACACGGCGAACAGCGGCAAGCCGAAGAAATCGATGCCGAACGCGTGCGGCAGATACATCAGCGACAGGCCACGCAGTCCGTAGTACCAGAACAGCAGCACACGACTATTGAAGCGGTCCGACAGCCAGCCCGACAGTGTCGTGCCGAACAGATCGAAAATGCCCATCGCGGCGAGCAGCGAGGCGCCCTGCACTTCGGTCATGCCGTAGTCGCCGCACATGGCGATCAGGTGCGTGCCCACGTAGCCGTTCGTACTCGCGCCGCAGATGAAGAAGCTGAAAAACAGCAGCCAGAAATCGCGCGTCTTGCTCGCCATGGCAAGCGTGCCAAACGCAATCGCCAGCGGATTCTGTTTCGTGACGGTGGTGGCGATGGGCGCGTCGGCGGGCTCGCCGTACGGACGCAGATTCATGCTCGACGGCCGCTCCGGCAGCAGGAACGCGACCAGCGGGATGACGATGGCGGCCGCGATAGCGACGACCAGCACCACCTGACGCCATCCCTGATGCTGGGCGATGGCCGCGAGCATCGGCAGGAACACCAGCTGGCCGGTTGCCGAACTGGCCGTGAGAATGCCCATGACCAGGCCGCGCCGCGTGGTGAACCAGCGGGTGACGACCGTCGCGGAAAGCGAGAGCGCCGCCACGCCGGTCGAGCCGCCGACCATCACGCCCCAGATCAGCACCATCTGCCACGGATGCGTCATCAACGACGACAAGGCCACGCCGCCCGCCATGGTTGCGAGCGCCGCGAGCAAGGTGGGACGCACGCCGAAGCGCTGCATCGCCGCCGCCGCGAAAGGTCCCATCAGACCATATAGCGCGATATTCACCGAAATCGCGAGCGAGATGGTCGCGCGGCTCCAGCCGAACTGATGCTCCAGCGGCAGCATCATCACGCTCGGCGTGGCGCGCGTGCCGGCCGCCGCCAGCAGAACCAGAAATACCACGGCGACGGTCAACCAGCCGTAGTGAAAGCGCCCACCGATCAGTCTTGCTGCCCAGTTCATTGGTTCTCCAATCGACGCGCGCCACACTGGCCGCCTCGCTTGCATTGTTACGAGTCCGGTAAGAAGCTTGTGACAGGTCTGTCACAATAAGAGTTGCGATATTAGTTACTGCTCAGTAACATGTCAAGGCGCTCATCAAATTCAGGCGAAATTCATGTCCGACATCGACACCACCAAGGCGACTCGCGTCCGGCGTCCGCGCGGCACACCCACCGCCGGGCCAGAGGCGCAGCAGCATCTGCTACGCGCCGCGGAGCACCTGTTTTACCGCGAAGGTGTGCGGGCGGTCGGCGTAGACGCGGTGGTCGAACGGGCCGGCGTCAACAAAATGAGTCTATATCGCCAGTTTTCGTCGAAAGACGAACTGGTGATGGCCTACCTCGAGCGCAAGGACGAGCAGTTTTTCCGCTACGTGGAGCGCAGTTTCGCCAAGCATCCCGGCGAACCGGCGAAGCAATTGCAGCAGTATTTCGACGACCTGGCCTCGCGCGCCTCGATCGACGATTACCGCGGCTGTCCGTTCGTGAACGTCGCCGTCGAGTTTCCCGATGCGGCGCATCCGGCGCGCCAGTTCGTGTTTCGCAACAAGCAGCGCCTGATGGCGCGCATTCTCGAATTGACCACCGCCGCCGGCGCCGACGATCCCGAAGCGCTGGCGAATGCGTTCGGTTTGATGATCGAAGGTATTTATGCGGCCAGTCAGACCTACGGGCCAGGCTGCGGACCGATTCTCGCCGCGCCGAGGATGGCAGCGCTGTTGATTGCGGCGGCTTGCTCGGCGTCGCCAGGCGCGCGGTGAAACGCAGCGGCCCGCGCCGTTAGAATAGCGCTTTCTCTCGCTGCCGCTTGCCATGCCGTCGTCCGCCGAATCCCACGAAACCGTGATTGCCGCCACCCGTCATTGGCTGACGCAGGCCGTGATCGGGCTCAATCTCTGCCCGTTTGCCAAAGCCGTTCACGTGAAAAATCAGATCCGCTACGCCGTGAGCGACGCGACTGATCTGGAAGGCGTTTTGACGGATCTTGAAAGCGAGATTCAGACTTTAGTGGCGGCCGATCCGGAAACCATCGATACCACGCTGCTGATTTTGCCGCAGGCACTGCCCGATTTTCTCGACTATAACGATTGCCTGTTTTTCGCCGAACGGCTTCTTAAACAGCTTCGACTGGAAGGCGTTATTCAGATCGCGAGTTTCCATCCTCATTATCAGTTTGAAGATAGCGAACCCGACGATATTGAAAACTATACGAATCGCGCGCCTTATCCGATTTTGCATTTACTGCGGGAAGACAGCATCGAGCGCGCGGTTCAGGCATTTCCCGATGCCGAAGCCATTTACCAGCGTAATCAGGAAACCCTGCGCCGCATCGGCCTGCAAGGCTGGAACGATCTGATGAAGATGTAATTCGCGCGGCGACCGCGACCGAGGCCGCCGCGAAACCTGCTGCCGGTTTGCTCAGGCCGGCACGAAAAACCGTTCTTTCAGTTCCTCGATTCCGAGCGTCTCCATGACTTCATTAAGACGCTCGGCGGGACGACGGCGCGGCAAATCCTTATATTGCGCAATGATGAGTTCATTCTTCATGGAATGCTCCCATCCGACCAGTTCGGTCACGCTCACCTGATAACCGTGCGCTTCCAGCTGCAAACACCGCAGCACATTCGTGATCTGACTGCCAAATTCCCGCGTGTGCAGCGGATGACGCCAGATTTCAGTCAACGCATTGCCCAGCGATTTACTCTTGTTCTGCCGTAATACGCCCGCCACTTCAGCCTGACAACACGGCACGACCACGATGTATTTCGCGCGCTTTTCCAGCGCGAAACGCAGGGCGTCGTCCGTGGCGGTATTGCAGGCGTGCAGCGCCGTCACGATGTCGATTTCCGCGGGCAGCTTGTCCGACGTGATCGACTCCGCCACCGACAAATTCAGAAACGACATGCCCGTGAACCCGAGCCGCGCGGCCAGTTCTTCGGACTTCGTCACCAGGTCCTCGCGCGTTTCGATGCCGTATATGTGCGACGCACCACCCCCAGCCTCCTGAAACTCCTTGAAGAAAAGGTCGTACAGGATAAAACCTAGATAGGACTTGCCCGCGCCGTGGTCGATCAGCGTGACGTCGCCCTGTTTTTCCTTGAGCTCCTTAAGGAGCGGCTCGATGAACTGGAACAGGTGATACACCTGCTTGAGCTTGCGGCGGCTGTCCTGGTTCATCTTGCCGTCGCGCGTGAGGATATGCAGTTCCTTCAGCAGTTCGATGGACTGATTTGGCCGGATTTCGTGGGTTTTGCTGGACATCATGGGAAACCGCCATCGATTGCAACGCGAACGTGCGACAGGCGACGGAAAAAGAGGAAAGTTGCTGCCAGTTTACCCAAACCGCAGCTCGCTCACCTGGCGAACTGTGCAGAAGTGGCATGGAACGCCGCAAACCTGGAACACTTCCTGCTCGAAAAGCGATGCAGGACGTGTCCAGGGGCGGCAAGAAGTAGCAGCTTGCGTGCCGGCCCGCCCGGCGCTGCAAGCCACGCAACTCATAACAACAGGCTGGCGGCCGTGGCGTCGATCACGCGAACCGGATGCATGTGGGGAGGACGGACCCGGAACACGGGCCGAACGTTACGTAACCAGCAGCGCGCCGAGACATCAAGCGGACGCGCGCTAGGAAAATAGAAGAGGCGGCAATGGATACGATACCCAACGGAAATGTGGAACAGAAGTTTCAGGAAATGATGGCGAAGCTGACCGCCACGCCCGCGTGGTCGGAAAAGCAGCAACTCGAACTGGAAATGGCGCGTGACATCTCCACTGAAATGCTACGTCTCGCCGAAGTGATGCGCGACGGCAGCGTGGACATGGAAACCTGCCTGACGATGCTGAAGTACGCGAAAGTACTCGACTTCGTCATGACGACACTCGCCTCGCGCCGCGACATCAAGCCACAAACTTTACGGGTGATCTTCAAGCTGGCCGGTCTGAAAGTGGACGAAGCCTATCCCGGCTAAATCACGCCTGAAAAGCAGCATGCTACGACCGGTGCAAGCGGCGTCTGGACGCATCGGTCGGCAGCGAATCTCCCCTTTCCCTTTCTGAACGCGACGTCCTGGTTAGCCGGCTTGCTGACCGTCGTCGGCTGGCGTCATTTGCCGAGCGGGTTCGGCGGTGTGAAAATAGCGCCCTTCGTGCCGTCCGGTCGTCAGTTGCCGGACCATGCACCGCCCTCCTTTCCCGCAGGTCCGCATGTCACTTCCCCTTGAAAATGCTCACGTCACGGTTGCCGTCATCGGTGGCGGTCCGGCCGGTTTGATGGCTGCCGAGGCGCTCGCACAGCAAGGCGTGCAGGTGGATGTCTACGACGCCATGCCGTCGGTCGGACGCAAATTCCTGATGGCGGGCAAAGGCGGCATGAACATCACGCATTCGGAATCGCTGGAGCCGTTTCTGGATCGGTACGGCGCGCGCCGTCCGCAGATCGAGCCGCTGCTCGCGGTGTTTGGCCCCGACGCTTTGCGGTCGTGGCTGCAAGCATTGGGCATCGACACGTTCGTCGGCAGTTCCGGCCGCGTGTTTCCGAGCGACATGAAGGCGGCGCCGATGCTGCGAGCCTGGTTGCATCGGCTAAGAGAAGCGGGTGTGCGGTTCCATATGCGCCACAAATGGACCGGCTGGCGCGACGCCGGCCATCCAAACCCGGCACATGCTTTACGCTTCGAAACGCCTGAAGGCGAGCGAACCGTGAACTGCGACGCCGTGGTGTTCGCGCTCGGTGGTGCCAGTTGGCCGCGTCTCGGATCGGACGCCGCGTGGGTTCCGTTGATGTCCGAACGCGGCGTGCCCATCGCGCCACTGCGCCCGGCAAACAGTGGCTTCGAGGCGGACTGGAGCCCGTATCTGCGGGAGCGCTTCGCCGGTCAACCGGTGAAAACCGTTGCCATCACGCTCACCGACGTAGACGAAAAAGTCCACAATCGACAAGGTGAAATACTTCTGACCGAAAACGGCCTTGAAGGGAGCCTGATTTATGCGCTATCCGCCGCCATTCGCGAGCGGATCATGGCCGACGGCGACGTCACGATTTCGCTGGATCTGGCGCCGGGCTTGACGTTTGAGCGTGTGGTCGCGGAAGTCACGAGGCCTCGCGGATCGCGCTCGATGTCGAGTCACCTGCAAGGGCGAATCGGGATCGGCGGCGTCAAGCTCGCTCTGCTGCACGAAGTGCTGTCGAAAGAAGCTTTCGCCGACACCGACCGCCTGGCTCACGCAATTAAGGCCTTGCCGATACGGCTCACCCGCGCCCGGCCGATTGCCGAAGCGATCAGCACGGCAGGCGGCATTTTCTTCGAAGCACTGGATCAGCACCTGATGATTCAAAGTTTGCCCGGCACGTTCTGCGCGGGCGAAATGCTGGACTGGGAGGCGCCGACCGGTGGCTACCTGCTCACCGCATGTTTTGCCAGCGGCCTCGTCGCGGGACGCGGCGCGCTCGACTATCTCGCAGCAAAACGCGCCGCCGGCTGAGCTCGGAACAGGCCGCCGCGGTCAACGCGCCTTCAACCGCCACAGCGAAGTCACTTCCGCCATGCGCGCCGTGTGCAGCGCGTCGGTCTCGTCCGTCGACTTGGGATGACGCGGCCGGATATCTTCGCGTCCCACGACCGTCAAACCGGCTGTCTCGATCGCTGCGAGCAACCAGTCGCGGGTGCGCAAACCCAGATGCTCGGCGAAGTCCGACATGATGAGCCAGCCTTCGCCACCAGGCGAAAGGTGATCCGCGAGACCGTTGAGAAAGCCGAGCAGCATCCGGCTCTCGGGATCGTAGATCGCGTATTCGATCGGCGACGCGGGGCGCGCCGGCACCCACGGCGGATTGCAGACCACCAGCGGCGCGCGGCCTTCGGGGAACAGGTCGGCTTGCACGACATCGACCTGCTGGTCGAAACCGAGGCGGGCGAGATTTTCGCGCGCACACGCCAGCGCGCGCGGGTCCTGATCCGTCGCGATGATTTTCTTCACGCCGCGTTTGGCCAGCAACGCGGACAACACGCCGGTGCCGGTGCCGATGTCGAACGCCTTGTTCAGCGACGGCAACGGCGTCCGGGCGACGAGGTCGACGTATTCGCCGCGCACCGGCGAGAACACGCCGTAATGCGGGTGAATCCGGTCGCCCAAAGCCGGAATATCGACGCCCTTCTTGCGCCACTCGTGCGCGCCAATCATGCCGAGCAATTCGCGCAGCGACACAACCGATGCCTCGCCAGTGGACGGTCCGTACGTTTCGACGCAAGCCTCCTGCACCTCGGGCGCGCGGCGCAGCGGAATGCTGTAAGCGGCGTCGAGCGGAATCAGGATCATGCCGAGCGTGCGAGCGCGCTGCGACTGCGCCTGTCGGTGCAGGTTGAACGCGTCGATCGGCGTGTCGCCCTGCTTGCGCGGCTTGCGTTCAAGACGACGGGTGACGGCCTGCAACAACTGGCGGGCGTTCTGGAAGTCGCCATTCCACAGCAGGGCCGTGCCTTCGCAGGCCAGCCGATACGCCGAGTCGGCGGTCGTGCGGTCGTCCGCCACGATCACACGCCGGGGCGCCGGCACGGCGGCTTCGGAGCGCCAGCGCGCGGTGCGGGGGCCGTCGGCTTCGGGCCAGGTAATGGTTGCGGGGCTGTTCATGTTGAGGTGGGATGTGTGTTGCAGGAGTGACGCGCTGAACGATCGCGTCGCGGGGGCGTGGCTCACCCGAATGACTGAAAGCGGTGCCGGCTCGACGCCCGAATAGTAACCCCTGTCATCGTGGCTCGCGCTGCTACGTTGTCGTCGGCGGATGCGGTGAGAAGACCATGAGCACGACGTGACAGCGATCTTCAAGCACGCGTCGTAGACTCATAAGTCTACAATCGACAAGGTGAAAGAGATAATGCGATTTTGGACCGTTCTTCGCGCTCACCGATCATGGTGCGCGCGTTCGTAAATCGCGCTGCAAGCCTTGTGCGGCGGGCAGCAGCGGTATATCGACACCCACTTCGGCAGCGCATGTCGCACGTCTCGAGGAGCAGTAAAAAGCCAATAAAAAACGGGGTTTCCGATTGCTCAGAAACCCCGTTTCGTACAACTGGTGCCGGCTGCAGGACTCGAACCCGCCACCTCATGATTACAAGTCAAGCGCTCTACCTGATGAGCTAAGCCGGCATGAGGCCGTGATTCTACTTCATTTCACGATCTTAAGGCGAGCCCTTCCGCCACCTTTCGAACCGTCGTCATCGGGCTGCGGACCGTCCGCTTCGGCGGCCGTCGCATCGCTTACCGGCGACGCTTCGACGGCCCCGAGCACGACCGGCGCGCTCTCGTCCGCCTGCTCAGCGTCGGCGCCGGAGTCCTGCGCTTCGCCGCCCGCAGACTCGACCGGGAACGCCATGCCCTGCCCGTTTTCCCGCGCGTAGATGGCGAGAATATTGGCGACCGGCACCTCGATCTTGTGCGACTTGCCCGAGAAACGCGCGCTGAACTCGATCCACTCGTTGCCCATCTGCAACTGGCTGGTCGCCTCGAAGCTGATGTTCAACACGATCTCGTTGTCACGCACGAACTGGCGCGGCACGCGAGTCTGATTATCGACGCGGACCGCGATGTGCGGCGTGTAGCCGTTATCGGTGCACCACTCGTAGAGCGCGCGCAGCAAATACGGTTTGGTGGAAATCTCTTGCATCAACAGTCCTCGTACCGGGCGTGGGCGCGCCGCCATGTGCGCAGCGCCGCCCTCACCCTAAAGCCAAGCTCAACGACGCATCACCTTTTCCGACGGCGTCAGAGCTTCGATGTACGCCGGGCGGCTGAAAATGCGCTCCGCGTACTTCATCAGCGGCGCGGCATTCTTCGACAGTTCGATGCCGTAGTGATCCAGACGCCACAGCAGCGGCGCGATCGCGACGTCGAGCATCGAGAACTCTTCGCCGAGCATGTACTTGTTCTTCAGGAAGATCGGCGCGAGTTGCGTCAGGCGGTCGCGAATCGCGAGGCGTGCCTTCTCGTGATTTTTCTCGGCAGCCTTGCCCTTCTCGTTTTCGAGCGTGCCGACGTGCACGAACAGTTCTTTCTCGAAGTTGAGCAGGAACAGACGGGCGCGCGCGCGCTGGACCGGATCGGCCGGCATCAGCTGCGGGTGCGGGAAGCGCTCGTCGATATACTCGTTGATGATGTTCGATTCGTACAGGATCAGGTCGCGTTCGACGAGAATCGGCACCTGACCGTACGGGTTCATCACGGCGATGTCTTCCGGCTTGTTAAACAGGTCGACGTCGCGGATCTCGAAGTCCATGCCCTTTTCGAACAACACCAGCCGGCAGCGCTGGGAGAACGGGCAAGTTGTGCCGGAATACAGAACCATCATGTTTACGTTTCCTCAAAAAGCTGAAAGGCCAGCGCGCGGAAAAACCGTACCGCAGGTTTTTCCTGGCGCCGGCCCCACGCCGGTGACAGCGTGATTATTTGATATGTTTCCAGTACGCGGCGTTCAATCGCCAGGCGAAAAAGCTCAGAATGCCGAGGAACAGCAGCACCCACACGCCAAGCTGTTTGCGGGTTTTCTGCGTTGGTTCGGACATCCATGACAGGTACGACACCAGGTCGGCCACAGCAGAATCATAATCTACTGGCGACATCGTCCCAGGCGTGACCTGCTGGTAACCCACAAATTTATGTACCGTTTCGCCTGATTTTTCGTCGACTTCATCCCCGAACTTCGCGGTACGTTGCCCCTGAAGCTGCCACAGCACGTGAGGCATGCTCACGTTCTCATACACCAGATTATTCCAGCCGGTTGGCCGCGTATCGTCGCGGTAGAAGCTGCGCAGATACGTGTACAGCCAGTCTTTGCCGCGCGCCCGCGCTTCCACCGACAAATCCGGCGGCGTCGCGCCGAACCACGCCTTGGCGTCGTCCGGACGCATGGCCACGGTCATGGTGTTGCCGACTTTGTCCGTGGTGAAGAGCAGATTCGCCTGGATTTCGTTCGGCGTGATGCCCAGGTCGGTCAGCCGGTTGTACCGCATCAGGTTCGCGCTATGGCAGTTCAGGCAGTAGTTTACAAACAATTGTGCGCCGTGCTGCAAAGAAGCGAAATTCTCCGCGTTATCCGGCGCCCGGTCGAGATGCACGTTCTCGTCCGCGGCAACCGGGCCGGCGGCGAGCGCGAGCAGTGTCGCGCCGATCAGCGCGCACGTCGAAAGCAGTTTTTTCATTGTCGTGTTCTCCTGGCTCGCGATTAGTGAGGCTTGAACCGCACGCGTTCAGGCGGTTGCCTGAACGTGCCAAGCCGCGTCCAGACCGGCATGCCGAGGAAAAACGCGAAATAGATCAACGCGCATACCTGCGCAATCAACGTCGAAACCGGCGACGGCGGTTTGGTGCCGAGGAAGCCCAACGTCAGGAAAGCGATCACGAAGATCCCGTAAAACACCTTGTGAAAAAACGGCCGGTAGCGGATCGACTTCACGGGCGAGCGGTCGAGCCACGGCAGGAAGAACAGCGAAACCACCGCGCCGCCCATCACCACCACACCCCAGAATTTCGACTCCGTGAACGCCATGGCCAGTATCACCAGCACCGCGAGCACTGGCAGGCCGAGCTTCCATTTGCCGCGAGCACGCACCAGCGCCACCAGCCCGAGCAAGGCGATGATCACCATCAGCACGATCTTGAACGGATCGGTCGTGGCGCGCAGCATCGCGTAGAACGCCGTGAAGTACCAGACCGGCGCGATTTCCGGCGGCGTCTGCAGCGGATTGGCCGGCACGAAGTTGTTCGCTTCGAGGAAGTAACCGCCCATTTCCGGCGCGAAGAAAATAATCGCGGCGAAGATCAGCAGGAACACCGTCACGCCCATGAAATCGTGCACGGAGTAGTACGGGTGAAACGGAATGCCGTCGAGCGGAATACCGTCCGGGTCTTTCTTCGCCTTGATCTCGATGCCGTCCGGATTATTCGACCCGACTTCGTGCAAAGCCACGAGGTGAGCGACCACCAGCCCAACCAGCACCAGCGGAATCGCGATCACGTGGAACGCGAAGAAGCGGTTCAGCGTGACGTCCGACACGACGTAGTCGCCGCGAATCCACAACGACAGATCCGGTCCGATGAACGGAATGGCCGAGAACAGATTCACGATCACCTGCGCGCCCCAGAACGACATCTGGCCCCACGGCAACAGGTAGCCGAAGAACGCTTCGGCCATCAGGCACAGGAAGATCGCGCAGCCGAAAATCCACACCAGTTCGCGCGGCTTGCGGTACGAGCCATAAAGCAGCCCGCGGAACATATGCAGATACACGACGACGAAGAACATCGACGCGCCCGTCGAATGCATGTAGCGGATCAGCCAGCCCCACGGCACCTCGCGCATGATGTACTCGACCGACGAGAACGCGAGCGTCGCGTCGGGCTTGTAGTTCATGGTGAGGAAAATGCCGGTGACGATCTGGTTGACCAGCACCAGCAGGGCGAGCGAGCCGAAGAAGTACCAGAAGTTGAAGTTCTTCGGCGCGTAGTACTCGGAAACGTGTTTCTTCCACGTCGAGGTCAAGGGAAAGCGCCGGTCGATCCAGCCGACCAGCCCGGTCGTCTCCACTTCGTGTTCGATCGCCATTACGCTTCTCCTTTCTCGTCCTTGCCGATCACGAGGCCGGTGGCCGACGTGAACATGTAGGGCGGGATGTCGAGGTTCTGCGGCGCAGGTTTGTTCTTGAAGACGCGGCCGGCCATGTCGTAGGTCGAGCCGTGGCAAGGGCACAGGAAGCCGCCAGGCCAGTCGTCCGGAAGATTGGGCTGCGCGCCCTCCTGGAAGCGCGGCGTCGGCGTACAGCCCAGATGCGTGCACACGGCGACGGCGACGAAAAGGTTCTTGTGGTCGGTGCGTGAACGGAACTCGTTGTTGCAGTACTCCGGCAACGGCATCGAAAAAGGATTCTTGCTGTGGGGATCAGCTACTTCGTTATCGGCTTTTTGTACATCGGCGAGCATTTTGTCGGTGCGGTTGATGATCCACACCGGCTTGCCTCGCCAGGCAACGGTCTTCATGTCGCCGGGCTTCAGATCACTGATATCGACTTCGACCGGGGCACCTGCTGCCTTGGCCTTTTCAGATGGTGCAAACGAACTAACAAAGGGTATAACGGTGGCCACGCCTCCCAGGCCACCCGCTGCGGTCGTCGCTATCAGCCAGGTACGGCGGCTGCCGTCGACGCGTTCATCTTCCTTGTCTCGCATCACACGCCCCACTTCTGAGTTGGATTTTTCCTTCACGTCGCTTCTACCGCCGCTAGTTTGCGCGAATGGAGTCGCCATTTACAAGGGCCGATTGCCAAAAACCGTGCGAAGCCCTTGATAACTCAGGGTTTCTCCGTACGGATCGCAAACTTTTTCACACCTCCTTTTAAGTGCTCCCTTCGTTATTCGCACCTTTTTCTTATGTAATTCGGATTTTTATTTCAAACGGGATTAGGGATATCGATAAACACGTGTTCGATATCGAATTGCTCGGAAAGATGTTTGCCGACGGCCTGCACGCCGAAGCGCTCCGTGGCGTGATGGCCGGCCGCGAGAAACGCCACGCCGCTCTCCGCGGACGTGTGCATCACCGACTCCGACACCTCGCCGGTCAGGTACACGTCGGCGCCCGCATTGATGGCGGCGTCGAACATGCCTTGCGCGGCGCCCGTGCACCAGCCGACCCGGCGCAGTTCGCGATCGGGGTCGCCGAATACGAGCGGCGTGCGGCCGAGCGTCTGCTCGATTTCCGCGGTGAAGTGCTCGAGCGTGATCGGCATGGGAAACGTGGCGAGCCAACCGAGGTCGTTCTCGCCGAAACGCGCGTCACTGATCCAGCCCATCTTCGCGGCGATCTGGGCGTTGTTGCCGAACTCGGGATGATCGTCGAGCGGCAGGTGATAGGCGAACAGGTTCACATCGTTGGCGATCAGCAGTTTCAGGCGCGCGTGTTTGCGCCCCGTGATCTGCGGCGCCTCGTTGCGCCAGAAGTAGCCGTGATGGACCAGCACGGCGTCCGCGCCCCAGTCGAGCGCGGCCTCGAGAAAGGCCACCGACGCGGTCACGCCGGTCGCGAGCTTATTGATGCGGCGGCGCCCTTCCACCTGCAGTCCATTGGGGCAATAGTCCTTGAAGCGCGCGGTTTCAAGAAGATTGTTCAAGTACAATTCAAGTTCGATCCGATCCATATAAACCTCTAGTCTTCAGATGCTTAGACGCTTTTGGCTGTTCTTTGCTCAAGCGGTGACCGTGCTGTTGGCGCTGATGTTCATCGTCGCGACCCTCAAACCGCAATGGCTTCAGCGTCAAGGGCAGTTCGGCAAACAGCTTGCCGAACCGATCGTCGCCCTCCGGGAAGTGGCGCCAGGCATCGGCAGCGGACCTGCACAGGCGTCTTATGCCGACGCCGCGCAGAAGGCCATGCCGGCCGTCGTGAACGTATTCTCCAGCAAGGATGGCTCACTGCCGCCAGACCCGCGGGCCAAAGACCCGCTGTTCCGCTACTTCTTCGGTGACAAGAACCGTAAGCAGCAACAGGAACAACCGGCCTCCAATCTGGGCTCTGGCGTGATAGTGAGTTCGGAAGGTTACATTCTAACGAACCAGCACGTCGTAGACGGCGCCGATCAGATCGAAATCGCGCTGGCCGACGGCCGCACCACGAATGCGAAAGTGATCGGCGTCGATCCCGAAACCGACCTCGCCGTGCTCAAGGTCAACATGACCAACCTGCCCACCATCACGCTCGGCCGCATGGACCAGACGCGCGTGGGCGACGTCGTGCTCGCCATCGGCAATCCGTTCGGTGTCGGCCAGACGGTCACCATGGGTATTGTCAGCGCGCTCGGACGCAATCACCTCGGCATCAACACCTTCGAAAACTTCATCCAGACCGACGCGGCCATCAACCCCGGCAATTCCGGCGGTGCGCTGGTCGACGTCAACGGCAACCTGCTGGGCATCAACACCGCCATCTATTCGCGCTCGGGCGGCTCGCTCGGCATCGGCTTCGCCATCCCGGTTTCGACAGCGCGCAGTGTGCTGGAAAGCATCATTACCACCGGCTCGGTGACGCGCGGCTGGATCGGCGTGGAGCCGCAAGACGTCACGCCCGAGATCGCGGAATCGTTCGGGCTGGAGCAGAAGTCCGGCGCGATCGTGGCCGGCGTGCTGAAGAACGGCCCGGCCGACCGCGCGGGCATCAAGCCGGGCGACATCCTGATAAGCGTGAACGGTCAGGAAATCACCGACACCACGCGCCTGCTGAACGTCATCGCGCAGATCAAGCCGGGCACGGCCGCCAAGGTTCACCTAGTGCGCAAGAGCCGCGAGATGGATCTGGATGTCACGATCGGCAAGCGCCCGCCGCCGCCCAAGCAACCGGCAGAAGGCGACGGCAGCGATCAGCAGGACGACGACGGCGGCTAGTGCGCGCTGCGGGCGTAAGACCTGAAAGCGGAAGTCTCGTCAGGTCTCACCCCACACACCACGCCTGACGCCAAAACGAAAAAAGGGCAGTCCATCACGGACTGCCCTTTTTGCTTGCATCTCATCTTTTCGCACCGGCTACGATCGGCGCCGGCGCCTCGGATCAATCCGGCGAACTCGCCTCTTCGACCACCACCGGCTGCTTACCCACGATCAACCGCGCCGCGATAATGCCCGCCTCGTACAGCACGATCAGCGGGATCGCTAGGATCAGCTGCGAGAACACGTCGGGCGGCGTCACCACGGCGGAAATCACGAATGCGCCGACGATCACGTACGGGCGGATTTCCTTCAGCTTCTTGATGGTCAGCACGTTCATGCGGACCAGCAGGACCACCACGATCGGCACTTCGAACGTGACGCCGAACGCGATGAACATGGTGAGCACGAAGCTCAGGTAATTGTCGATGTCCGTGGTCATTTCCGCGCCGAGCGGTGCGTTGTAATGCGCCATCACGCGGAAAATAGTCGGAAACACGACGAAGTAAGCGAACGCCATGCCGCACAGGAACAGCGTATAGCTGCTGCCCACCAGCGGCCCGACCAGTTTCTTCTCGTGCTGGTAGAGACCCGGCGCGACGAACGCCCAGATCTGGTACAGCACGATGGGCAACGCGATCACGAAGGCGACCAGCATGGTCACTTTCATCGGCACGAAGAATGAGCCGGTGACGTCGGTCACGATCATCTTGCCGTCCTTCGGCAAGTTCTGCATCAGCGGACGCGCCAGCAACCGGAAAATGTCCGGCGCCCAATACACGAGTCCAACGAACACCACGATGACGGCTAGACCGGCGCGGATAATGCGGTCGCGCAATTCAACGAGGTGGGAAATGAAGGTCTCTTCAGTGCCTTCGTCCTGGGTTTGCTGGGGGTCGCTCACACCGGCCCTCGGTTAGAGATTGTCGTTCTGATCATCAGAAGAACCGCGTCGGACGACGCATGGTGGCGGGCGTATGACGCGCCACGCGAGCCGCACCCGACTGCACACGCGTACGGCGCGCCGTGGCACGCTTGTACCACGTGGGCATGGCGGTCTGCTTGACGCGCCAGTTCTTGCGGCGCGGGCTTGCCGCCGGCGTGCTGGTCGGCCAGGACGAATTGCCGGCGTCTTCGAGCGCACCGCCCGCAATACTGGGCGACACCGAACTGCCGCTGTTCCACGCGTCGTTCAGCTCGGACTCGTGCTTGCGTAGATTGTCCTGAACCGACGTTTCGACATTGCTGGCAGCCGTCTCGAACTCGCTTTTCATACGACGCAGCTCGTCGAGTTCGATTTCGCGCGTCACTTCGGACTTGACGTCGTTGATGTACCGCTGCGCGCGGCCGAACAACGCGCCGGCCGTGCGGGCGACGCGAGGCAGGCGCTCAGGCCCGAGTACGACCAGCGCGACGACGCCGATCAGCGCCATCTTGGTTAGACCGAGGTCCAGCATGAAGTGGAATGTCCGTCAGTAACGCGGGTGAGCCGCGGCTTAGCGGTAATCGCCGGAACGCGGCGCTTTTTCTTTTGCGTCCACGTCGACCGCGCCGTTGCGCGGCAATTCGCGCTGTTGCGCTTCGGCGCCGGGCGTTTCCGCTTCCTTCATGCCTTCCTTGAAGCCCTTCACCGCGCCGCCAAGATCGGTGCCGATATTGCGCAGTTTCTTCGTACCGAACACGAGTGCCACGATTAGCAACACGATCAGCCAATGCCAAATGCTCAACGAACCCATGACTACTCTCCTTAACCCCGAGACCGCAACGTGATGCGGCAAAACTCTTGCGCCTTGCGGCGTGAACCGAAGCGCGTACGCTTCATCTATACGTTGCCGCAGGCTCTTTGGACTCAACCCGCGACACGGCATGTCATTGTGACAAGGCGATCGCGTCGCTGAAATTACAGTGCGGCAAATACAACGGCCGCGCTATTTTGCGTGACCAAAACTCGCCGCGCGAATGCCTTAGCCCATGCGCTGCCACGGACGCGGGCCCGCCAGAATATGCGCGTGCAGGTGATACACCTCCTGCCCGCCGCCCGGCCCCGTGTTGATGACCGTGCGAAAACCCGTTTCGCCGCCTGTGTACGCCACGCCCAGTTGATCGGCCAGACGTGCAACCAGCACAAGCATTCTACCAAGCAGCGGTGCATCGCTCGCGGTCGAGTCAGTGAGGGTGGGAATATGTTTGCGGGGAATCACCAGCACGTGCGTTTCGGCCGCCGGACGAATGTCGCGGAAGGCGACGAACTCTTCGTCTTCGTGGACTTTGGTCGACGGAATCTCGCCGGCGGCGATCTTGCAGAAAAGGCAGTTCGGGTCGTGGCTCATCGTATTCCTGACGCGGTAGAACTAAAACGCGGAGCGCATGACGCGGTTACACGAGCGGCGACTTCGCAGCGAGCGGAGCGCACTCAGAACCAGCCACGCGGATTCGCGAGCGGCTTGTTATCGTACAGATAGAGCCAGCCTTTGATAATACGGTACAACATCCAGATGCTGACGGCCCACAGAACCGGAATGCCGATCACGACGAACAGCAGAACGCCGCCGATCGCGTAACCCAGCAAAGCCATCCAGAACGAGCGGATCTGCCACTCGAAATGCGCTTCGTACGGCGTGCCCACCACGTCGGGCCGCTTCACGTAGTTGATGATGATCGCGATCAGGATCGTCAGACCGCCCGTCAGCCAATGAACCGCGTAGAGCGCATAGAGCACGTGGGTGAGCGTGCGCAGGCTGCGTTCGCGCTCGGGTTCGATCGCATTGCGATAGACCGGCGGCGGGTAGCTGTTTTGCGACTGTTCCATGCTTGCGTCCTCCAGAGGATGCGATCGGATGTGCTCAGTGCAAGTTGGGCGCCAAAGTCCGGCACTTCAAGCCGGCGCGGACGAATTCTCGCGTTCAGTCGCCGTTCTGCTCGCGCTCGCGGCTCTTGCGCAAGGCCTTCTCTTCGATGCCGGACATGCCTTCGCGGCGTTCGAGTTCGGCGAGCACGTCGGCGGGGCTCAGATCGAAATGCGACAGCATCACGAGGCAGTGAAACCACAGGTCGGCCACTTCACCCACCAGCGCCTTGGGCGCGCCGCCGTGACGGGTGTCCTTGGCGGCCAGCACGACTTCGGTGGCTTCTTCGCCGATCTTCTTCAGTACCGCGTCGTCGCCCTTGTGGAACAGGCGCGAGACATACGAAACGTCCGGATCGCCGCCCTTGCGGCTGTCGATGATGGCGGCGAGGCGCAGCAGCGTGTCGCCGGTATCTTGCGTGGATTGCGTCATTTGTAGATGTTTTCGGGGTCTTTCAGCACGGGATCGACAGCGACCCAGCCGCCGTCTTCCGCCGAGCCTTCGAATTTCTGGAAAAAGCACGAGTGCCGTCCGGTGTGGCAAGCAATGCCCGACACCTGTTCGACCTTCAGTAGAACGACGTCTTCGTCGCAGTCGAGGCGTACTTCGTGCACGTGCTGCACGTGGCCCGACTCTTCGCCCTTGAACCACAGCCGTTGGCGCGAGCGCGAGAAATACACGGCGCGGCCCAGCTCGACCGTCTTGGCGAGCGCCTCGCGGTTCATCCACGCGAACATCAGGACGTCGTTCGTCGACGCTTCCTGCGCGATCACCGGCACGAGGCCGTTCGCGTCCCACTTGACCTTGTCCAGCCAGTCCACTGCCGAGGGATTCACCACGTCACAACCTCACCGAAATGCCTTGATCGGCCATGAAGCGCTTGGCCTCGCCCACGGTGTGCTCGCCGTAGTGGAAGATGCTGGCGGCCAGCACCGCGTCGGCGTGACCGTTCTTGATGCCGTCTGCCAGATGCTGCAGATTGCCCACGCCGCCCGAGGCGATCACGGGAATCGGCACCGCGTCGGACACAGCCCGCGTCAGCGCGAGATCGAAACCGCTTTTGGTGCCGTCACGGTCCATGCTGGTGAGCAGAATTTCTCCGGCGCCGAGTTCGGCCATCTTGCGCGCCCACTCGACGGCTTCGAGGCCGGTGGCCTTGCGGCCGCCGTGCGTGAAAACTTCCCAGCGCGGCGTTTCGCCGTCTGCCGACACGCGCTTCGCGTCGATCGCGACGACGATGCATTGCGAGCCGTATTTGTCCGTGGCGTCGCGCACGAGTTGCGGATTCGCGACTGCCGACGAGTTCATGCTGATCTTGTCCGCGCCCGCGTTGAGCAGACGCCGCACGTCTTCGACCGCGCGCACGCCGCCGCCGACCGTGAGCGGAATGAACACCTGCGAAGCGACCGCTTCGATGATCGGCAGGATCAGATCGCGCTGATCGGACGTGGCGGTGATGTCGAGGAAGGTGAGTTCGTCGGCGCCCTGATCGTCGTACCGACGGGCAATTTCGACCGGGTCGCCTGCATCGCGCAGTTCGACGAAATTCACGCCTTTGACTACGCGTCCAGCCGTGACGTCGAGACAGGGGATGATGCGTTTAGCTAGAGCCATGATCTTGCAATTCTGCCAATACCGCTGATGAGGCCGCTCGCCGGAAACTTCACGAGCGGCGCTGTGCCGGCGCGACGCGGTCGCGCCAGGCCGCCCGTGCTCAGGCGTCGTCCGACTCGCGCAAACGGTCCGCGAGGGTTTGCGCCGCCGCGAAGTCCAGATCGCCCGAATAGATGGCCCGGCCGCAGATCACGCCTTCGATGCCTTCGTCTTCGACTTCGCACAGCGATTCGATGTCCGCCAGATTCGACAGACCGCCGCTTGCGATCACCGGAATCTTCACCGCGCGGGCGAGCCGCACCGTGGCTTCGATGTTGATGCCCTGGAGCATGCCGTCGCGGCCGATGTCGGTGTAGATGATCGACTCGCAGCCGTAGTCTTCGAACTTGCGCGCCAGATCCGCCACTTCGTGGCCGGTCAGCTTGCTCCAGCCGTCCGTGGCGACCTTACCGTCTTTTGCGTCCAGACCCACGATGATGTGGCCGCCGAACGCCGTGCAGGCGTCTTGCAGAAAGCCAGGATTCTTCACCGCCGCCGTGCCGATGATGACGTACGACAGGCCGTCGTCGAGATAGCGCTCGATCGTGTTCAGATCGCGGATGCCGCCGCCCAGCTGGACGGGAATCTCGCCACCGACTTCCTCGATGATCGCGCGGATCGCGTCTTCGTTCTTCGGCTTGCCGGCGAACGCGCCATTCAGGTCGACGAGATGCAGACGCCGGGCACCGCGGTCGACCCAGTGTCGGGCCATCGCCGCCGGTTCCTCGGAGAATATCGTCGCCTGGTCCATATCGCCTTGTTTGAGGCGTACACAGTGACCATCTTTCAGGTCGATGGCGGGAATCAGCAGCATAGCAATCGGGTGTTGTCTGGGAATGGGTTGAAGGTCGGCGGCAGCGGCTGGAGAGCCAGCCCGCCGTTACGCCGTTTCGCTAGTTTAGTACAACTCTTTCGGCGCCCTTGCGCGGCGCGTTGCGCGGGGGAATTCGTGGTGTTGCGGACACAACGTGCCACGGGCGCCCCGCTTGTGGCGGAACGGCGCGGGACGGCAGAGGACGAAAAGGCGTTCACGGGTTCCAGTGGACGAAGTTGCGGTACACGCGCAGCCCCGCTTCGGCGCTCTTTTCCGGGTGGAATTGGGTCGCGAAGATGTTATCCCGCGCCACCGCCGAGGTAAAGGGCACACCGTACACCGTTTCGCCCGCGGTATGGGCGGCGTTTTCCGGTGCGACGTAATAGCTGTGCACGAAATAGAAAAACGCGTTGTCGGCGACGCCGTCCCACAGCGGGTGCGGCTGCGCCTGACGCACGCGGTTCCAGCCCATCTGCGGGACCTTGAAGCGCGAGCCGTCGTCCTGCACCTGACCTTCCAGATCGAAGCGCAGCACCTTGCCCGGCAGCAGGCCGAGGCCCGGCGTGGCGCCCTCGGCGCTCCAGTCGAACAGCATCTGCTCGCCGACGCACACGCCCATCAGCGGCTTGCTGCGCGACGCCTCGACCACGGCTTCCTGCAAGCCCGACTCGGCGAGACTGCGCATGCAATCGGGCATCGCGCCCTGGCCCGGCAACACGACGCGGTCGGCCGAGCGGATCGCTTCGGGCCGGTCGACGATCGCCACGTCCGCTTCCGGCGCAGCCTTGCGCAAAGCCTGGGCGACCGAACGCAGGTTGCCCATTCCGTAATCCACAATCGCTATCGAAGTTTTCATTTCAAGTTAGGCAGCAATGCCTTCAATCCATCGACGATGAACTCCACCGCCAGCGCCGATAACATCAAACCCATGAGCCGCGTGCCGATATTGATACCCGTGCGACCCACCCAGCGGGCAATCGGTTCGGCCAGACGCAGCGAAAAAAAGCAGATCGCCGCCAGCACCGCGCCGATCGCGACCAGACTCAAACGGTCGTACCAATGCGGCGACCCGGCCGCGTAAATGATCGTCGTGCTGATCGCGCCGGGACCGGTCAACAGCGGAATGGCCAGCGGCACGACCGCAATGTTGTCTTTCTGCTCGGCTTCGTGGCGCTCTTCCGGCGTCGAGCGGCTATTGCCGATCTGCGCGTTCAGCATGTTGATCGCCATCAGCAGCATGATGATCCCGCCGCCCACTTCGAGCGAACCGACCGAAATACCGAAGAAGCTGATGATCTGCTGCCCGAGCAGCGTCGTGACCGCAATCACGCAAAACACGGAAATCGCCGCAATGCGGATGGTTCTGCGCCGCTCCACGTCGCTCTGGTTGGCCGTGAGGCTCATGAAGAACGGGATGGCGCCAACCGGATTGATCAGCGCCAGCAGCGAGATAAACGACTTCAGAATGTCCATGGCTCACCGGACGCGCACGCGAGGCCGGCCTTGGGTCGAATTCTGGTGAATGAGCAGGCTTAGAGACTGCCCTTGGTCGACGGAATCTGCCCCGCTGCGCGCTCGTCAAGTTCGACGGCCATACGGATCGCCCGCCCGAACGCCTTGAACACGGTTTCCATCTGATGATGAGCGTTCAGGCCGCGCAGGTTGTCGATATGCAAAGTCACGCCGGCGTGATTCACGAAGCCGCGGAAAAATTCGATGGAGAGATCGACGTCGAACGTGCCGATACGCGCACGCGTGAACGGCACGTGGAATTCGAGGCCCGGTCGACCGGAAAAGTCGATCACGACGCGCGACAGCGCCTCGTCGAGCGGCACGTAGGAATGACCGTAGCGGCGAATACCCTTTTTGTCGCCGATGGCCTTCGCAACGGCCTGACCGAGCGTGATGCCGACGTCTTCGACCGTATGGTGGTCGTCGATTTCGAGGTCGCCCTTTGCTTCGATGTCGAGATCGATCAATCCATGCCGCGCGATCTGGTCGAGCATGTGGTCCAGAAACGGCACGCCGGTGGCCAGCTTCTGCTGACCGGTGCCGTCCAGATTGATCTTCACACGGATCTGCGTTTCGCTGGTGTTGCGAACGACTTCCGCAAGGCGCATGGTAATTCCTCGAATCTAGCTAGAAAGCGATAGTAGTGTGGGATGGAGAAACAGCGGGCGGCGCCGACGCACTCGCCCAGCCGTTCGGTGTGCTGCTCAGTGCAGCACCAGTTTCAGTCCGGCAAGCAGCTGCTCGTTTTCTTCCGGCGAACCGACGGTCAAACGCACGCAATTGGCCAGCAATGGGTGCATTTTACTCACGTTTTTGATCAGAACCCGTGCGGCAAGCAGGGTTTCGAACGTAACAGCGGCGTCCGGCACGCGCACCAGCAGGAAGTTGCCCGCGCTCGGGAACACCTCGGCGCCCGGCAGCGCAGCCACGGCGCTCGCCAGTTTCGTGCGCTCTTCGCGCAGCTGATCGGCCTGAGCGTCGAGCACGTCGATGTGATCGAGCAGGAAATCCGCGGCAGCCTGAGTCAGCACGTTGACGTTGTACGGCGGGCGCACCTTGTCGAATTCGGTGAGCCAGGCCGGTTTGCCGGCGAGGTAGCCGAGACGGATGCCGGCGAGGCCGAGCTTGGATACGGTGCGCATCACGACCACGTTGTCGTACGCGTCGGCGCGCGGCAGCCAGCTTTGCTGCGCGAACGGCTGGTAAGCCTCGTCGATCACCACCAGGCTCTTGCTGGCCGCGGCGATGACGCGCTCCATGTCGGCGTCGTCGTACAGCGTGCCGGTGGGGTTGTTCGGATATGCCAGATAGATGATGGCCGGCTCGTGTTCGGCGATCGCGGCGAGCAGCGCGTCGACGTCGAGCGTGAAGTCGGCCTTCAGCGGCACGCCGATGAATTCCAGATTGGCGAGTTTCGCCGACATCGCGTACATCACGAAACCCGGCACCGGCGCGAGCACCTTGGCGCCCGGCTTGGCGCACGCCATCGACACCATGCTGATGATCTCGTCCGACCCGTTGCCCAGCAGCACGTCACAACCGGCCGGCACGCCCATCACGCGCTTGATTTTTTCGATCAGCGCTTCCGGCCGCGGCGCGGGATAACGATTCAGCGCAACACCGGCGAGATGTTCGCCGAGATGCGCGGCGAGCACCGGCGGCAGCGGAAACGGGTTTTCCATCGCGTCGAGCTTGATATAGCCGGAGGCGTCCGGAACCGGATAGCTCGTCATTGCGAGCACGTCGCGGCGGATGATGTCTTGAGGTGTCGTCATAAGTCAGCGGATCGGGCCGCAAGGGAGATACTGCCCGGCATTCGCGGTACGCGGTCCGCCGCCGGGCTGGTCTGTTTTATGGTTTTTAATGCAACGCGATATCTGTCGCCGGAGTCGCGGGCGTCGGCTCGATCGCCAGACTACGCCCACGCCGGTTCGGTACTTCAGGCGATCGGGCCCGGCCTTCAGCCGTTCTGGCGCATCCGGTATTCCGCACTGCGGGCGTGCGCCTGCAGACCTTCGCCATAGGCGAGTTCGGCGGCAATCTCGCCGAGCGTCTGCGCGCCCTCCGCGCTGACCTCGATCACGCTCGAACGCTTGAAGAAATCATAGACGCCCAAAGGTGACGAGAACCGTGCGGTACGAGACGTAGGCAGGACGTGATTGGGTCCTGCGCAATAGTCGCCGAGGCTCTCGCTGGTGTAGCGACCGAGGAAGATCGCGCCGGCATGGCGGATCAACTGGCCCCACTGATGCGGCTCCAGCGCTGAAATTTCGAGGTGCTCCGGAGCGATGTCGTTGGCGATCGCACACGCTTCCGCCATATCGCGCACCTTGATCAGCGCGCCACGGCCTTCGAGCGACGCCTGAATCACGTCGCGGCGCGGCATGGTGGGCAACAGTTCGTTGATGGCGTCATGCACGCGGCCAATGAACGCGTCGTCCGGACACAGCAGGATGGACTGCGCGAGTTCGTCGTGTTCGGCTTGCGAAAACAGGTCCATCGCGACCCAGCGCGGATCGGTCGTGCCGTCGCACAGCACGAGAATTTCCGACGGACCGGCGATCATGTCGATGCCGACCGTACCGAACACGCGACGCTTGGCCGACGCCACATACGCATTGCCCGGACCACAGATCTTGTCGACCTGCGGCACGGTTTCGGTGCCGTAGGCCAGAGCGCCCACGGCCTGCGCGCCGCCGATCGTGAACACGCGGTCCACGCCGCCCAGCAGCGCTGCCGCCAGCACCAGCGGATTCTTCACGCCGTCCGGCGTCGGCACGACCATGATGATTTCGCGCACACCAGCCACCCGCGCCGGAATTGCGTTCATCAGCACCGACGACGGATACGCCGCCTTGCCGCCCGGCACGTAAATACCCGCGCGATCGAGCGGCGTGACCTTCTGGCCGAGCACCGTACCGTCGGCTTCCGTGTACTGCCAGCTATGGCTGCCGCATTCGATTTTCTGCTTCTCGTGATAGCCGCGCACACGCGCCGCCGCAGCTTCGAGCGCCGCGCGGCGCTTCGGCTCGAGACTTTCGAGCGCGGCTTCGAGTTCCGACATCGGCAATTCGAGCGCCGCGAGGCTCCTCGCCTCGACGCGGTCGAAGCGATGGGTGTACTCCAGCACGGCCGCGTCGCCGCGCGTTTTCACGTCGTTCAGAATCTGCGCGACCGAGCGCTCGATTGCTTCGTCTTCGCTCGCCTCGAACGCGAGCACGGCGTGCAGCGACTTGTTGAAGTCGGGCGCGCTGGAATCGAGTTTGCGAATCTTGATAGGCATACGGGTATCCGTTTCGGTAAGGCGCGCTTAAAGCGTAATCAAACGAGCGGGGTCATGCTGGCTGTCAGGCCGCCGCGCCGGCTTTCGATGCGCGTTCGAAGGCGTCGAGGATCGGCCGCAGCGCGGCGCGCTTGAGTTTCAACGCCGCCTGGTTGACAACGAGGCGCGACGAAATCTGCATGATTTCTTCTACCTCGACCAGATTGTTGGCTCGCAAGGTATTGCCCGAGCTCACCAGGTCGACAATCGCGTCGGCGAGACCGACCAGCGGCGCGAGTTCCATCGAACCGTACAGCTTGATGAGGTCGACGTGTACGCCTTTGGCGGCAAAATGCTCGCGAGCGGTCTCAACGTACTTGGTTGCAACCCGCAAACGCGCCCCTTGACGGACCGCGTTCGCATAGTCGAAACCGGCGGCCACCGCGACCGACATCCGGCAACGCGCAATTTCCAGATCGACCGGCTGATACAGACCGCTGCCACCGTGCTCGAGCAGCACGTCTTTGCCCGCCACGCCGAAATCGGCGGCGCCGTATTCGACATAGGTCGGCACGTCGGTGGCGCGCACGATGATCACGCGCACGTTGGCGTCGGTGGTCGGCAGGATCAGTTTGCGCGAGGTTTCCGGGTCTTCGGTCACTTCGATGCCGGCGGCCGCGAGCAAAGGCAGCGTCTCTTCGAAGATACGCCCTTTCGACAAGGCCAGCGTGAGCGGCGCGCTCACTGCCGGCGAAGACGACGTCTGCGGCATCGAACTCATGCCTGGCTCCCCGAGATACGCCGCACCTTTGCGCCGATCGCGTTGAGCTTGGTTTCCATACGGTCGTAGCCGCGATCCAGGTGATAGATACGGTCGATCAGCGTTTCGCCTTCGGCACGCAGCGCAGCAATCACGAGACTCGCCGACGCGCGCAGGTCGGTTGCCATGACCATGGCGCCCGACAGTTTCTCGACGCCGGTCACGAGCGCGGTGTTGCCGTCGATCGTGATGTTGGCGCCGAGGCGGTTCAATTCCTGCACGTGCATGAAGCGATTTTCAAAGATCGTTTCGACGACTTGCGAGGTGCCTTCCGCGATCGTGTTCAGCGCCATGAACTGCGCCTGCATGTCGGTCGGGAACGCCGGATATTCCGAGGTGCGGAACGTCACCGCGCTCGGACGCTTGTCCATGCGAACGCGCATCCACGTGTCGCCTTCTTCGATCGACACGCCGGCTTCGCGCAGCTTCTCCGTGACGGCTTCGAGGATCAGCGGACGCACCTGACGCAGCGTGACGTCGCCACCGGCAGCCGCGACCGCGCACAGGAACGTGCCAGCTTCGATGCGATCGGGGATGACCGTGTGCTTCGCGCCATGCAGTTTGTCGACGCCCTGAATCACCAGACGGTCCGTGCCGATGCCGTCGATCTTCGCGCCCATCGCGACCAGCAGATGCGCGAGATCGCCCACTTCCGGTTCACGCGCGGCGTTTTCGATCACCGTTTCGCCTTCGGCCAGCACGGCGGCCATCAGCAGGTTTTCCGTACCGGTGACGGTAATCATGTCCGTCACGATGCGTGCGCCCTTCAGGCGCTTCGCGCGGGCTTCGATGAAGCCGTGCTCGATCGTGATCTCGGCGCCCATCGCCTGCAGACCCTTGATGTGCTGGTCGACGGGACGCGCGCCGATCGCGCAGCCGCCCGGCAGCGACACGCGCGCGTGCCCGAAGCGCGCGACCAGCGGGCCGAGCACGAGGATCGACGCGCGCATGGTCTTCACCATTTCGTACGGCGCAACGACGTTCTCGACCTTCGAAGCGTCCAGCGTCACGCGACCCTCGCCGCTCTCGATGCGCACGCCCATCTGGCCGAGCAGCTTGAGCATGGTGCGAACGTCCTGCAGATCGGGCACGTTGTCCAGATGGACCGGCTCCGCGCTGAGCAGACTCGCGCACAGGATCGGCAATGCCGCGTTCTTGGCACCCGAGACAACGACTTCACCCGAAAGCGGGTAACCACCTTCAATGACGAGTTTATCCATGCCTGTCAGTTCCTGATTGCCCCGAGCTTCGGTGGGGACTGCTTTGACCGTGTTCGACGCGCCGGCACCGGCGTCGCGTCCTTCTTGAGTAATTCGCACTAAATTTCCAGATTACGCGTTCTGCCATTCGGCGGGCGTCAGCGTCTTCATGCTGAGCGCGTGGATTTCTTCGCGCATGCGGTCGCCGAGCGCCGCGTACACGAGTTGATGTCGCTGGATCAGACGCTTGCCTTCAAAGCTCGGCGAAACGATGGTCGCAAAGAAATGCTGACCGTCGCCTTCGACTTCGAGATGCTGGCAGGCAAGCCCCGCCGCGATGTATTGCTTGACCTGTTCGGGAGTCGGCAACATGAGAAAAGCTCCTGATCAGTGGCGCAGTTTGTAGCCGGAAGCGAGCATGCGCATCGCTATCACAGCCAGCACCACGAAGAAACCGGCAACGATCGCCAGGCTCGCGAGCGGATTGATATCCGACATCCCGAAGAAACCGTAGCGAAAGCCGTCGATCATGTAGAAAAAGGGATTAAGCCGCGATACTTCGCGCCACACCGGCGGCAGCGTGTGCGTGGAGTAGAACACGCCCGACAGGAACGTGAGCGGCATGATCAGAAAATTCTGGAACGCTGCGAGCTGGTCGAATTTCTCGGCCCAGATCCCGGCGATCAAGCCCAGCGTGCCGAGAATCGCCGCGCCGAAAATAGCGAACGCAATGATGTACAGCGGCGCGCTGAAACTGACCGGCACGAACCAGATCGTCACGATGAACACGCCGAAACCGACCGCCAGACCGCGCGCCACGGCAGCCAGCACATAGGCGCCGAACATCTCGTAGTGCGACAGCGGCGGCAACAGCACGAACACCAGATTGCCGGTGATCTTGGACTGGATCAACGAAGACGAGCTATTGGCAAACGCATTCTGCAGCACGCTCATCATCACGAGACCCGGAATCAGAAAACTCGTGTATTCGACTCCCGGATAAACCTGCACGTGACCGCGCAGCGCGTGGCCGAAAATAGTCAGGTACAGCAGCGCCGTGATGACCGGCGCCAGCACGGTCTGGAAGGCGACTTTCCAGAACCGCAGAATCTCTTTGTAGAACAGCGTGCTGAAACCACTGTAACCGCTCATGCAAGCCCCTCGATCACTTCAGGACCGTTCATTACCTGAACGAACACATCTTCGAGGTCGGCTTTGCGCACCTCGATTTCTTCGAACGTGCAGCCGGCTGCACGGCACTGCGCGAGAATCCGCTCGACGTCGTCGTAGCTGGCGAGCCGCAGCAGATGCTGACGGCCGTTGCCATTGCCCGCGCCGCTTTCCACTTCGAGCGGACGCAGGTCGGCAGGCAGCACGCCTTGAGCAAAACGCAGGAAGAGTTGCATGCCCGCGAAGCGTTGCAGCAGCGCGCTGGTACGTTCGAGCGCCACGACTTCGCCGCGCCGCAGCATGGCGATGCGGTCGCAGAGCGATTCGGCTTCTTCCAGATAGTGCGTGGTGAGGACGATCGTGTGGCCTTCGCGATTCAGGCGGGAGATGAATTTCCACAGCGTCTGACGCAGTTCGACGTCGACACCCGCGGTCGGCTCGTCGAGCACGATGACCGGCGGCCGATGCACCAGCGCCTGCGCCACCAGCACGCGTCGCTTCATGCCACCGGACAGCGCGCGCATGTTGGCGTCGGCTTTGTCGGTGAGGTCGAGGTTGGCCATGATCTCGTCGATCCACGCGTCGTTGTTGCGCAGACCGTAGTAGCCGGACTGGATGCGCAAGGTTTCGCGCACGGTGAAGAACGGATCGAATACGAGTTCCTGCGGCACCACGCCGAGCGCACGGCGCGCGTCGCGGAAATCGCTGACGACGTCGTGCCCGCGAACCGCGATGCTGCCTTCGTCGGCACGCGCGAGGCCGGCAAGAATACTGATGAGCGTCGTTTTGCCCGCGCCGTTCGGACCGAGCAGCCCGAAGAACTCGCCTTCTTCCACCGTGAGGCTGACGCCCTTGAGCGCCTGCAAATCTTTGTAGCGCTTTTTGACGTTACGAATTTCTATGGCTGACATGACTGTGGGCCGCGTGCGGCGCGGCACCTAAAGGAGCCCGAAAGGGGGCGCAAAAATGCTGGAAGGAACGGAATTGGGGCCGGTTATCTGCCCCAAAAAACGTTTGATTATAGGGCAAAAATCGGCAGCCCCGAGTCGGCGGGGGGACCGGAAGACGACGCGTCAGAGCGTCAATGTCGTGCGGAGATGAGGCTGTCGACGCCGTAGGCGTGCGCGAGGCTGGCGAGACCAGCCGGCAGATTGACGATCTCGAACTGGACGCCGCGTGCCTGGGCGGCACGCTCCCAGGCGAGCAGAACAGCCAGTGCCGACGAATCGAATTGCGCGAGCGGCGCGCAATCCACACCGCCCGCGCCCGCTGCGATACGTTGCAGACCCGCCGCGAGCGCGGCTGTCGCGCTCTCGTGGGTCAGCGTCGCGCCGCTCTCGAAGCGGTTCGCGACCGGGTTGCGCACTTCGCTCACGACTGCTTGCCCGCAGCGAGTTGCTGGTTGCGCTGCGTGAGGAACTGGATCAGTCCGTCGACGCCCTTCTGCTGGATCTGCTCGTTGAACTGCTGCTGGTAAGCCTGGATCAGCCACGCGCCGAGCACGTTGATGTCATACACGCGCCAGCCTTGCGGCGTCTTGTACAGACGGTAGTCGAGTTCGATCGGCGAGCCGTTGTTCATCACGACCGAGCGCACGACGGTGTCGGTGTCGTCCGGATTCATGCGGAACGGCTTGTACTGGATCTGCTGGTCGCGTACTTGAGCCAACGCGCCCGAGTACGTGCGGATCAGCAGCATCTTGAACTGTTCGACCACCTGATTCTGCTGTTCAGGCGAAGCCGTGCGCCAGTTACGGCCCATGGCCAGTTGCGTGGTACGGCGGAAGTCCGTGTACGGCAGGATCTTTTCGTTGACGAGCTTCGTGATGTGCGAGATGTCGCCTTGCTGGATGGACTTGTCCGCACGCACTGCATCGATCACCTGTTGCGTGACCGTCTTGACCAGGGCGTCCGGCGCGTTGCTGTCCACCGTCTGCGCCGACGCGCCAGCGCTGACGAACGAGAACAACGCCGCAAACAACGGAATCAGGAAGAATTTTTTCATATCGAGCCTTGCCTTAAAAATAGTGCAACCGTTTGAGCCGACATTAGCACGCGAGTTCAGCAGCAATCCATGCGCAAACTGCGAGAGTCGTATCGATCTGTTACGGCCGCACGATCAACGCAATTTGAATGACGGGAAATTGAAGCGCGTGGGCGGCACCAGCTGACCCGCCGGAATCTGCGTGGTCTCCGGACCGCCGTTCATATCCAGCGGCGGCGTCTCCGAGGTACCGGAAGCCGCTTGCGGCGCTGCGGCACCCGCCGACGCTGCCTGCGGCGGTGTTGCTGCCGTGGCGCCCGACGCCGGCACCGCCTTCGCGGCTTCAGCAGCCTGCGTGCCTGCCGTACCCGTCACGGCGCCCGCCGGTGCAGCCGCGCCGCCGTCGACGTCGTCGTATTTCGGCAGCGGTGCTTCGTCGCCGTAGTTGGGCAATGCCTGCGACTGCTTACCGTCCGACAGCAAATACTGACGGCGTTGCAGATAGGCATTACGCACGAACGAGTATTTGTCGAGCGCTGCGCCTTCCAGTACGTCGCTCGCGCTCAGAAGATTCGCGCGTGTATTGACGATGTTCAGGCCGTACAGCGCCCAGCTCAAACCATCCGGATGAATGTAGCTGAGCGGATTCACATAGTAATTGCCGATCGACCCCACGGCGTCGCGCACCGTGCTCGGCCCGAACAGCGGCAACACGAGATACGGACCCGCCGGCACGCCGTAATGACCGAGCGTGAGACCGAGGTCGTTGTCGTGCTTGGGCAGCTTGGCGAGCGTGGCCACGTCGAACAGACCGCCGAGACCGAACACCGTATTGATGACCACACGCATGATGTCTTCGACACCGTCGGTGATCTTCAACTGCAGCAGGTTGTTCGCCGCGATGTAGACGTCGCCGATATTCGAGAAGAAGTTGGTGACGCTGTCGCGCACCGGCTGCGGCGTCGCCCACACGTAGCCCTTGGCAACCGGCTTCAGCGCGTACTCGTCGAGCTTGTCGTTGACGGTGAAAATGGTGCGGTTCAGACCTTCCAGCGGATCGCCCTTGGTCGGCGTTTGCACGGTCGTACAACCGGCAAGCGCTGCCACCGCGACGGCAAGTCTGGCGATTTGGAAGGCGCGCGCGCCCCCGATGCGTGTGGACTGCATTCTTATTCTCCTTATTGACCGGCCGCGCCGGAGGCGGGCACGGTCGGCGCTGCAGGTGCGGGGACTGCCGCAGGTGCCGGCGAACTCGCGCCCGGCTTCGATGCGCCCGAGTCGGCAGCTTTGCTATACAGGAATTGACCAATCAGGTTTTCCAGCACGATCGCCGACTGAGTCATCGAGATCGTGTCGCCTGCCTTGAGCATTTCGCTGTCGCCGCCGGGCTCGAGCCCGATGTATTGCTCACCCAGCAGCCCCGAGGTCAGGATCTTGGCCGAAGTGTCTTTCGGAAACGGGTATTGCTTGTCGATATCGATCGTGACGACCGCTTGATACGCATTGCTGTCGAAGCCGATCGACGCGACCCGGCCGACCGTCACGCCCGCGCTTTTGACAGGCGCGCGGGCCTTCAGACCACCGATATTGTCGAACTTGAGTTTGACCGGGTACGTTGCCTGAAAAGACAACGAGCTCATGTTGCCGGCCTTCAGCGCCAGAAACAGCAACGCAACGAAACCCAACACCACGAACAGGCCGACCCAGAAGTCGAGAGCAGTCTTTTTCATCGTCATCCCAAAGTGAATCCGCCGCGCCGTTGCCGCTCCCGCCGTGCGCGCTGCAAAGCGCGCCTGCTGACGGGAAACGTGCGACGCAGACTTAGCTGAACATCAGTGCGGTCAGCAGAAAATCGAGGCCGAGCACGGCAAGCGATGCGTACACGACCGTTTTGGTCGTAGCGCGCGAAACGCCTTCCGGCGTCGGCTTGGCTTCATAGCCTTGAAACAGCGCCACGAAAGTTACCGCGAGGCCGAACACCACGCTTTTGATGACCCCGGCGCCCACGTCGCGCCAGACATCGACGCCGCCTTGCATCTGCGACCAGAACGCGCCGGCATCGACGCCGATCAGCAGCACGCCCACCACGTAACCGCCGAACACGCCGACGGCGCTGAAAATGGCGGCGAGGATCGGCATGGAAATGATGCCCGCCCACAAGCGCGGCGCGACCACGACCTTGACCGGGTCCACGGCCATCATTTCCATGGCCGTGAGTTGCTCGCCCGCTTTCATCAGGCCGATTTCCGCCGTGAGCGACGTGCCGGCGCGACCGGCGAACAGCAACGCCGTCACCACCGGACCCAGCTCGCGCACCAGCGAAAGCGCCACCAGCAGACCGAGCGCCTGCTCGGAACCGTAGCGGTTCAGCGTGTAGTAACCCTGCAAACCCAGCACGAAGCCGACGAACAGCCCCGACACCGCGATGATCACCAGCGAATAATTACCTACGAAGTGGATCTGCTTCGTGACAAGACGCGGACGGCGCAGCAGCGGGAAAAATTCGAGCAGCAGCCGCAGAAAGAAACGCGTGGCGTAGCCGGCCGTGCCCAGCCCACCGATCACCGAGCGACCGATCGCACTGATCATGACTGACCTCCGCCAATGCCGAAGTCCGCCGCCAGCGGCGTCTTGCTCGGATAGTGAAATTTGAAGGGACCGTCCGGCGCGCCGTCGATGAACTGGCGCACCGTGGCATCGGTCGAGGCCCGCAGCTCGGCGGGCGTGCCCTCGGCGTGGACGCCGCCGTTGGCAAGGAAATAGACGTAGTCGGCGATGGCGAACGACTCGGGCACGTCGTGAGTGACGAGAATCGAGGTGGCGCCCAGCGCCTGATTCAGCGCGCGGATCAGGTTCGCGGTGATGCCGAGCGAGATCGGGTCGAGGCCGGCGAACGGCTCGTCGTACATCATCAACTCGGGATCGAGCGCGATGGCGCGTGCCAGCGCGACACGCCGCGCCATGCCGCCGGAAATCTCGGAAGGCAGCAGATCGCGCGCGCCGCGCAGACCGACCGCGTTGAGCTTCATCAGCACGAGGTCGCGGATCAGTTCTTCGGGGAGGTCGGTGTGTTCGCGCAGGGCAAACGCGACGTTCTCGAACACCGACATGTCGGTGAAGAGCGCGCCGAACTGGAACAGCATGCCCATTTTGCGGCGCAGCGCATACAGGCCGTCGCGCGTCTGGCGGCCGATGTCCTGGCCTTGAAAAAGGATCTGGCCGCGCTGCGCGCGCACCAGTCCGCCGATCAGACGCAGCACCGTGGTTTTACCGCAACCCGAGCCGCCCATGACCGCGACGACCTGACCACGCTTGAAGCGCAGATTCAGGTTCGACAGGACGAGCCGGTCGGCGTAACCGAAGTCGACGTCACGCAGCTCGAGTAAGGTCTCGGGGGAGGAAGACACGAAACTGACAGTCCTTTTACACGGAAGGCCGAATTATAGGGCCATCATGCAAAAGTTGCCGTGGAGAGCCCCGTCCCTTAAACGTACCTGACGATTATTGCGTAAACGCATGTTGCAGTGCGGAAACCGCGCCGGCCGGATCGGCCGCCTCGGTCACCGCCCGCACCACCGCCGCGCAGCCGACGCCGGTCGCCAGCACGTCCGGCAGCACCTGCAAGTCGATCCCGCCAATTGCCACCATCGGCACGACGCCGTCGAGCAATCGCACGTAGCGTGCCAGACGCTTCAGGCCCTGCGGCGCGGTCGGCATGACCTTCGTGGTGGTCGGGAACACCGCGCCCAGAGCAATGTAACTGGGACGGAAATGCAGCGCGGTCAGAATCTCGTAGAAACCGTGCGTCGACAATCCGAGCCGGACGCCACCCGCGGCCAGCGCGTGCAGATCGGCCGTGTGCACGTCTTCCTGACCAAGATGGACGCCGTACGCGCCCGCTTCCAGCGCTGCCTGCCAGTGATCGTTGATGAATACCTGCGCGTCGTGCGCGCGGCCCGCCGCCACGCAACGGGCGATTTCGCGCTTCAGCTCGTCGGCCGGTTCCGCCGATTTGCGACGCAACTGCACCGTTTTCACCCCAAAGCCCACCACCCGCTCGACCCACTCCGCCGTCGGCAGCACCGGATACAGGCCCAGACGGTCGGGACAGCGCGCGAACGCCTGCGCAGGCGCATCCGGCAAGCCGGCGACGCGCGGAAAGTGCGCGATATCGTGCGGAAAAGCGTCGTCGCCACGGATTTCATCGCCATCGCGCCAGGCGAGCGCCAGCACCAGCGCGTCGTGCGGATCGAAACCGCAGTCGAGGAAGGCCGCCAGCGCGGGAATCCAGTCTTCCGCGAGTTGTCCTTCCAGACGGTATTTCTCGCCGCCCAGATGCAGGACGGCCGTGCCCTGCGCCGCCACGATCACCCCGGCGCCCTGCACCAGCCAGCGCGCCACCTGCTCGCCGTGCTGCTGCGCGTCGGCAATCACGATCAGATCGCCGCCGTTCGGCTCGTCCGGTGCGGTCAGGCAGATGCGCCACGGCGCGTGGGTCGGCGGCCAGTCGCCGAGGACCGCGCGGATACGCTCGGCGGCTTCGGTGAGTTCATCCGCGGGTGGCCAGAAGAGATCACGGCCGGTCAAAGGCAAAGTCTGTGTCATGCAGCGCTCCCGTCTTGATGCCAGAACGGCATGCCGACCACCGGCGTGCTCGCGTGCGCGCTTTCGCGCTCGGCCATCGGCCCCGCCAGAAAAGCCTGGCGGCCCGCTTCGACACCCAGCGCAAAAGCGCGCGCCATGGCTTCCGGATGCGTCGCCTGCGACACCGCGGTGTTCAGCAGCACGCCGTCGAAGCCCCACTCCATCACCTGCGCCGCGTGCGACGGCACGCCGAGCCCGGCGTCGACGATCAGCGGCACGTCGGGCAGCCGTTCACGCAATACGCGCAAGCCGTACGGGTTGATGACGCCCTTGCCGGTGCCGATCGGCGCACCCCACGGCATCAGCGCCTCGCAACCGGCATCCAGCAGACGACGGCCGATCACCAGATCTTCGGTGCAATACGGCAAAACCTTGAAGCCGTCCTTGACCAGTTGCGCGGCCGCTTCGATCAGCCCGACCGGATCGGGTTGCAAGGTGTAGTCGTCGCCGATCAGTTCCAGCTTGATCCAGTCGGTGTCGAAAATTTCGCGCGCCATGTGCGCGGTCGTGACGGCCTCGCCGACCGTCAGGCAGCCGGCCGTATTGGGCAGCAGCGGCACCGCGTGACGCTTGAGCAGGTCGAAAAAGCCGGCTTCGGCGCCGCCTTCGTTCATCTGACGGCGCAGCGCGACGGTGACCATGCCGGGGCGGGCGGCGTCGATCGAATCCGACAGCGACTGCAGCGACGGATAGCGCGACGTACCGAGCAGCACGCGGCTCGCGAAAGTCTGGCCGTACAGCGTGAGCGCGTCGGCGGGTTGGGGGGAAGTCATTTGCATAATCCTTTTGTCTCCGGCAATCCGGCAAGCGGACCGGGACGGCTCGATTCAGCCGCCGGCCACGGGTTGCACGACGTCGAGCTTGTCGCCCGGCTGAAGCGCGCGCGCCGCATGCTGCGTGCGCGCGACGAAATCGCCGTTCAGCGCGACCGCGAACGGCGGACGCGCGCCGTATGCGGCAAGCGCATCGGCAACCGTCGCGCCCTCGGGCAACGACAACGGCTTCTGATTGATATGAATGTCCATGGTGTTTCGAATACAGTTCAAACGATAACGAAAGTGGCGCTGCAAGCCCGCGCGAAAAAACGCGCAACGCTCATGCCGGCTCTCGCGTGGAGTCCAGCTGGAACAGCTCGTTCCAGCGCGCGACGCGTTGCCAGTCGCAAAACGCGTCGGCGTCGGCAATGCGGCCGTCGAGCAGCGCCGCCGCGAAACGCACGGCTTCGTCGGCCACTTCGGGCGCGATCATATAGCCGTGCCGGTACAGGCCATTCACGCGCAACGTATGCGCGCCATCCCAGATCAGAGCCGGACGGTGATCCGGCAAGGTGGGGCGGCACTGCGAGTTCAGCTCGAGAATGCGAGCCTCGCCGAAGCCCGGATGCACGGAAAACGCCGCGCTCAGCAGTTCGAGCGCCGAGCGCACGCTGACCGGCGACATATCCTCGCCTTCGACTTCGGTTGCGCCGATCACATAGAGATCGTCCTGCTTCGGCGCGATGTACAGCGGATAACGTGGATGCAGCAGACGCACCGGACGCGTGAGCCGGATGCCCGGCGCGTGCACGCGCGCCACCTCGCCGCGAATGCCGCGCAGCGTCGGCATGACGGGCTTCGCGCCGAGCCCGCGGCAGTCGATCACGACGCGTGCCTCGGGCAGCGCGCGATCGTCCACGGACGTATTCCAGTGCGTGTCGACGCCGCGTTCGGCCAGTCCCGCCGCCAGCGCGGCAAGCACCTGACGGTTATCAAGCTGGCCTTCGCGCGGCAACAGCCAGCCCTGGTTGAAGCGGCCCGCCAGAGCCGGTTCGGCGGCGCCGACCTGCGCGCCGGCCAACGTCTGAAAACCGCCGTCCAGCAGATCGTCCGGCGCGTTCGAGCGAACCCGCCGTTCGAACAGCGGCGCCTCGGTGCGGTCGGCGTGATGCCACACGACCAGCGTGCCGTTGCGCTGGAAGAAAACCGGTTCGGGCAAGTCGGCGAGAATGGTTGGCCAGGTGTCGAGCGACGTCGCGCCCAGCCGCGTGATCAGCAACTCGGCGCTGGCGGCTTCCGCGAGCGGCGCGAGCATCGCGGCGGCCACCCAGGCGGCCGCTTGCGAACCAGCGGCGTCGCCACGCTCGTACAGCGCCACGCGATGCCCTTCGCCGGCCAGACGCCAGGCGACGAGCCGGCCGCACAGACCGCCGCCGAGCACCGCAAAATCAGGTCGCGCGGGACGATTCATCGCGCACGCTCCGCGAACGGCACGAACGAAGACACGCCGGATAAAAACCGGCGAAGAGCAGAAGACATGTGTGAAGAATAAGCGGTCATCGAGTCCTTTCCGTACGGCCAGAAAACGCACGTACCCAGGACGAAACCGGCGGGTGAGACCGGCCGGACAACACGGGCGTTCATGGATGAACGCCGCCCGGCGGGGTATGGAAGACGGGTTGCTTCCGGAAACTTCCCGCGCCGGTATTACCCGGATCGGGTGCAAAGGGTCTCTCTCAGCCTCGCTGCCGCGGCATGGACATCCACGCTGCCGGCGTGCAAAGCACCCCTGTTTCGTCGAAGGTCATTAGACCATAAAAGCCGCGGCGCCCGCAAACCGGGGGACCATACGAAGGAGCGCGAAGCCGCGCCGGACTGATCCGGCACCATCTTTCGGCGCGCTAATACGGCTGGCGGCGGCGCTCTGGCACAATGCCACGAAGCAATGCCAATGACGTACGGCGTCGGGCTCGAGCCTTCTGGCGCAAATTAATTTTCGCTTAAGGGCTTCACGCCAGAATCGGACGCTTGCCCCAGATGGGCCAGCCCGCGCAGGGCCAGCACTACTTCAGGATGCTCATGACACCGAATACCACCGCTTCCAGCCCCGCGCTGCCGCCAGACGAAAAAGTCTCCGCGTGGAGTCTGATCAAACCTTACTGGGTTTCCGAAGAGCGCAAAGTTGCCTGGGCGCTGCTCGTCGCGATCATCGTGATGAATCTGCTCGTCGTGTGGATCAACGTGCGCCTGAACCGCTGGAGCGCCGACTTCTACAACGCGCTGCAAACCAAAAATATTCACGACTTCCCGCATCTGCTCATGGTGTTCTCCGGACTCGCGTTCGGCTACATCATCCTCGCGGTGTACGGACGGTATCTGCGACAGATGCTTGGCTTCCGCTGGCGCCAATGGCTGACCACGCGCTACCTGAACGAATGGCTGCACGACAGCGCCTTCTACCGCATCGAGCGCGACCGTCTCACGGACAACCCCGACCAGCGGATCAGCGACGACCTGCAATCGTTCGCCACCACCACGCTCTCGCTCACGCTCGACCTGCTCTCCACGGTCGTGACGCTGGTGTCGTTCATCACGATCCTGTGGTCGCTCGCCGGCGCGCTCACCATCACGCTCGGCGGCACACCGCTGCAGATTCCCGGCTACATGGTGTGGGCAGCGGCGCTTTACGCCGTGGTCGGTTCGCTCATCATCCAGAAAGTCGGCCATCCGCTCGTGCCGATCAACTACCAGGCGCAGAAGGTCGAGGCGGATTTCCGTTTCGGGCTGATCCGTCTGCGTGAAAACGCCGAACAGATCGCCTTCTACAACGGCATGGAAACCGAGAAGACGAACGCACACTCGTTGTTCGGCCGCATCCGCGACAACTGGTGGCAGGTGATGAAGTACACCAAGCGGCTCACGTTCGTCCTGAGCTTCTATGGTCAGATCGCCATCATCTTCCCGCTCGTGGTCGCCGCGCCGCGTTATTTCGCCGGCGCCTTCACGTTCGGTGTGCTGATGCAGATCTCGCAGGCATTCGGCACGGTCAGCGATTCGTTCTCGTGGTTCATCAATAGTTACGGCACGTTGGTCGAATGGCGCGCTACAGTGAACCGGTTGCGCGAATTCAAGCGCATCGTGCATGCACCGCGTCTGAAGGAATCGGTGTCGCCGGCTACCGCTCACGGCGGCATCAACCTGCATTTCGTCGACGCCGACAAGCTCACCACCGAAGGCCTCAAGCTCGCGCTGCCGAACGGCAATCCGCTGTCGCGCATCCGCGATATCGCAATCCAGCCGGGCTCGCGCTGGCTGGTGCGCGGTCCGTCCGGTTCGGGCAAGAGCACGCTGATGCGCGCGCTCGCGGGTCTCTGGCCATTCGGCGACGGCTCGATCGACGCGCCGGTCAACGCGCGCATGATGTTCATCCCGCAAGTGAGCTACATGCCGATCGGCACGCTGAAAGCCGCGCTCGCCTATCCGTCCGCGGCCGACACCTACAGCGACGAAGAGTGCCGCGAAGCGCTCGTGACCTGCCATCTGTCGGAATACGCGGATCGCCTGCAGGAATCCGGACACTGGACGCGCATCCTTTCGCCGGGCGAACAGCAACGCCTCGCCGGCGCGCGCGTTCTGCTGCACAAGCCCGATTACCTGTTCCTCGACGAAGCCACGAGTGCGCTCGACGCCGAGAACGAGGCGCGCCTCTATCACCTCTTCACCGAACGCCTGCCGAAGGCGGCGATCGTGAGCGTTGCGCACCGCGAATCGCTCGCGGCGTTCCATGGCGACACGCTCGACGTCGAGCGCGCGAGCCAGCCCGTCGCGGCATGAGCACGGCGCCGCACGATCGCGTCGTACTGATTACCGGCGCCGGCTCGGGCATCGGTGCAGCGCTTGCCCGGCGCATCGCCGCGCCGCGCACCGCGCTGATGCTGCACGCGCGCGGCGCCGACGAAGCCTCCCGCGCGCGCCTCGCACAGGTTGCCACCGACTGCACCGCGAACGGCGCCGATTGCGCCACCGTGTTCGGCGACCTCGCGCAACGCGGCGCAACCGACCAGGTCATCGAACAAACGCTGGCCCGCTTCGGCACGCTCGATCAGCTGGTTGCCAACGCGGGCCACGCCCAACGTCAAGCGCTCGAAACACTTGACGCCGACACCTTCAGCGAAGCCTTCGCCGCCATGCCGGCCGCCTTTGCCGCGCTGGTCAAAGCCGCAACGCCTTCCCTGAAAACATCGCAGCGCGGTCGCGTGATCGCACTCAGTTCGTTCGTCGCGCACCGCTATCGCGCCGACACGCCGTTCGCCGCCACGGCTGCCGTGAAAGCCGCCGTCGAGTCGCTCGCCCGAACGGCCGCGGCCGAACTCGCGCCGCATGGCGTCGCGGTCAATTGCGTCGCACCGGGCTACACGCGTAAAGATCGCGGACCCAGTGCCGATAATGCATCGGTGTGGACTCGCGCCGCCGAAGCGACTCCCCTCGGCCACGTCGCCGAACCCGCGGACATCGCGGCACTGATCGCCTTTCTGCTGTCCGACGAAGCGCGCCACATCACCGGTCAGGTGATACATATCGACGGCGGCCTGACGCTCGGCTGAAAGATCTGGTCGCACTCGGCGGCAAATCGCAACATCCGGAAATACGCGTGAAGAGTTAGAAAGCACTTGCGAAGCGGCTAAGCTGTTCCCCGCTTTGAAAATGCGCTGTAGCAGCGACGATTGTCGTGCGGGCCCTACCCCCTCGTGGTCCGCATGTCATTCACTGCTACTGGACTCTCGCCCATGTCATTCGATCGCCGCTCCCAAGCTCTGGCCCAGCGTCCCGCGCTCGCTTTCGGCGCAGCGCTGCTGCTCTCCGGCACAGCTTACGCCGCACAGATTTCTCAAGTCGCCGAACCCGCGGACGTGTGTCCCGCGTTGAAGCACATCGTCGACGCACCCGACTTCAAGCAACTGCATACGCAGTCCGCCGCGCAACTGCCGGGTGTCTCGGCCGCCGACGACTGCCGCGCCAACGCTCACTCGTATGACTGCCACTGGCGCGCGCACTGGCAAGCCGACGGCGTGGTCAACGATCCGCTGGAAGAATTCGGCGCCGATATCGCGGCCTGCTTTCCGAACGTCGTGCACGACGTCAACACGCCGACGCGTCAGCACTTCATCGTGACCAGCGCCGACCGACGCGTGAACGTCACGGCAAGCGTGCAAGGCCAGAACGAATTGCGCCTGCGCGTCACGCGCTGAGCGTGAGCCGCACCGCCGTTCCGAGCCGCACTCCTTTATCGCCACCAGGCACCGCATCATGATCTTCACGCCGAGCTTGCGCGCTTGCACCTTGACGCGAGTCCCACGGGCAGCGTGGACCATGTTGCGGCGTCCGTGCGCGTGGTTCGGCGCGTGCGCCACCATGGCGCTCGGCCTGAACGGCTGCGCGTGGACGCTGATCTCGGCGGCCGACGCAACCGGTTCCGTGATTCAGGCCGGTTACGCCATCGCGGCCAACTATTCTTCGCCGACCTTCGTGAACGGACGCCCTGCCGATCTGCGGCACGTCTGCATCGAAGTGAATCAGGCGGTGTCGATCGGCGACTTCGTGCCGGCACTGCAGATCGCGCTCGACCGGCGCGGCGTTCGTTCGGACGTCTACAATCCGGGCACCTCGCCGGCCGGTTGCGAAGCGCGGCTCGTGTACAACGCCGCCATCGACTACGGCCGTCGCGCGTTCAGCGACGAGTCGATCCAGTATCTGTCGATCATCGACCTCACGCTGATCCAGCACGGCCGCATTCTGGTGACGGCGCGCTATCAGACCGGCGGCCTGAACACCGACCGCTTTTCCAGCGCGTCGACCAAGCTCGACGGTCTGATCGCGAAGATGGTCGTCGACCAGACGGATTTCGCGCGGCAGTCGATGCAGTCCATCCAGACCTCGCAGGCAAACTAGGGGCACAGCACGCTTGCTTTCTCTTACGCGAGAAAGGATTGGAAAGCGTGACCCGCTTTGCTCCGCCCGCGCGGGTCACTAAGATGGCCTGATGAACCAATCTATTCTGGTCGTCGACGACGACCCCGTCGTACGTGAGCTCGTCAGCGAATATCTGCAAGGGCGCGGCTTCAAGGTCACCACGCTCGAACACGGTATGGCGTTGCAGCGCAAGTTGCAGGACGAACGTCCGGCGCTGATCGTGCTCGACATCATGATGCCGGAGCTCGACGGCATCAGCGCGCTGCGCGCCTTGCGCGTGGCCGGCGACGATATTCCCGTCATTCTGCTGACCGCGCGCGCCGATCCGATCGACCGCGTGATCGGCCTCGAACTCGGCGCCGACGACTATCTCGGCAAACCTTTCGAACCGAGCGAACTGGTCGCGCGTATCCGCACTGTGTTGCGCCGGCGCGGCACGATTGCGCCGAGTGCGCCGGAGCAGCGCGCGCCGTATCGTTTCGGCCGCTTCGAGGTCAATTTTCCCGCGCGCGAATTGCGCCGCGACGGCGAACGCATCACGCTGCGCTCCAGCGAATTCGCCATGCTGAAAGTGTTCGTCACACACGCGATGACCGTGCTGACGCGCGCGCAATTGCTGGAAAAACTGCACGGCAATAGCGAGGTGCATCGCAACCGCAGTCTGGATGTGTCGATCTGGCGTTTGCGCCGGCTAATCGAAGTCGATCCGTCGGAACCGCGTTACGTGCAAACGGTGTGGGGCCGCGGCTATGTGTTCGTGCCGGACGGTGAAATCGGCGCGGCCGAGCGCAGCACGCCGTTGTCGTGAGATTCCGGCAACGGGAGGCGCGTACCGAACACAGCGCGCGCCGCCGTTGCCGCTGCATCAGAACGTCAGCACGCTCATGAACATGCGTTGCAGCCAGCCCAGGGTGGTGGCATCCGACACCATGCCGACGCCGGCCTGTTCGATGCGCGCATTCGCGACCTTGCTCGACGCGACGTAATTGCCTGCTTCGATGTCCTTCGGATTCACGATCCCCGAGAGCCGCAAACGGTCGCGGTTGCCGCTCATCGAAATCACCTTTTCACCCGACACCACCAGGTTGCCTGTCGACATCGTGCCGATCACGGTCACGGCGAGCGTGCCGCTCATGCCGCTGACGTCGGTGAGATTGCCCTGCCCTTTGTAATCGGTGCTGGCCGATCCCACGTTGAAGAGACGCGCCAGACGCGCCGCGGCATTGGTCGAATGATCGGCGGCGTCGGCGGTGATGCTGCTTGCACGGCTCGCGGCTGCGGTGGCGCTGTTGTTGCCGCTATACGATTCCGACAGACGGATCGTCAGCACGTCGCCGATATGCTGGGCGTGCGGCGTTTCGTAGAGCAGCAGCGGCATGCCGGCCTGATAGATCGCGCCTTGCGTGTTGACGTTCAAAGGCGCCGACTCGAGCGGCGGCGCCATCGGCGTATTGACGATCGAGGCTTGCTGGTTGCTCGCGCAAGCCGCGAGACAGGCCGCCGCGCCCAGCGCGACACAAAGACGTAGCGCAGTCATGCGTGCTCCTTGGCCACTGCGGCCAGATGTAAAACGGGGCTTGGCGGCCACTTCGAACGAACGGCGCGTGATGGCCTCAACCTGCTTCGGCACCGCTCGCCTCCCATTGCCGAACGACCGACTTCACCCAGGCATCCGAGCCTTTCAGCAGATACGTGAGCGTGCCGTTGCGCGTGCCCGGCAGGAAACACAACGTGATCGAACTGACCGCGTTTTCCCACACGTAGACCGGCATCGCGTTCGACGTCGACACATGCTGCGTCACCATGCGCGGCGTGCCATAACGGTCTGCCAGTGCGTCGCGCAGATCCTCGGCGGTGACTTCGTCGATCACGAAAGAAATCTCGTACAAACGCAGCGCGCTCTGGCCGTCCACACGCGCAAAACGCAGCACGTGTTCCTGCGACGGAGCGCCATCCACGACGGCCTGCGAGAGCTGCCAGCCGTCGTCGCCGCGATGTGCCCAGCGGCATGCCACCGTCAGGCTGTCGCGCGACTTCAGACGCATGCCGAGCGCGCCGGCCTGCACGTCCGTCTCGCAGACCGGCACGCTGCCGAGCGGCGTCGCGCGCACGGTCGAGCCCGAACGGAACTCGTCGAGCGTGGTGCCGAGCGCGATGCCGCGAAACGCGTACGGCGTCTCCTGCGCACGCTTGCGGGCGTCGGCGGCGTTCTTCGCCGCGGCGCTCGCTGCAACCGCTTCACGCGCAACAGGTTGTGCATGCGCGCTCGATAACAACGCGCCGCCCAGCAAGGCCAACGCGCAGGCAATCCGTTTGGGTGTCATGATTCAGTCGATCGCGGATGAACACATGTCGAACGGGGTGGCCGCGGCATGGCCGACGACCGGGATGATTTTCAGCGTTGCCGAGGTCAACCGGCACGGCAGTGCGGCAACGGCGCAGCCGCCGAGCGGCAGCAGCGCCGCGCCGAGCGTCAACCACGCAGCGAGACGGATGAAGCGGTCAATTTTTCTGGGGGTCGACACACGGGCCTCGATCGATCAGGCTGTCGTGTTGACGTGATGGCCTAGCATTCCGCTGGGCAACGAGGGCAACGGCTGGGAGCCCGACTCGCGAGCTGGCGTCGTGCCCGACGCGTTGTTCGACGTAGCAGGCCTTTCCACCGGCTGCGCAGGCGCCAGCGATGAGAAACGGGTTGAACTGAGATTGCTTGGGACGGTCATGATGAGCCTCGCGTGGCGCTAGGTTTTCGATTTCACGCCGCCTGCCGTGGGCCCAAGGCGTTAGGCTGTTTCGACATGCGGCGCAACGTACTGCACGACGAATCATCACGCTGGGCAGGTTCGAGCGATGCACGAAGAAAAGCGCGCTTTTCAGCGGTTCTTACGACCCGTTCCGACGCGTTCCAAGAGATTCCGACATCGCGCAAAATCTTTCATCGGAGGAATTTAAGCCGTGCGAAATGGTTTTCGGGGCATGGCGCGGAGGCTTGTCCGTCGTACCGTTGAAATATGGCGTGAGCCTTTACCGGCGGGCCTTACACGCACGCGGAGACGGCTTGCCTTGCACTACGTAAGCGTTGGTAAGAAAACACTAAGCCGCGCGCTGCACGCCTCGGTCTAGAATTTCGTCATGAATCCACAGGTCCTTATCGTCGACGACGATCCGGTCGTACGCGATCTGCTATGCAAGTTTCTGCAATCGAACGGCTTCGACGCGTCAGTGCTGCATGACGGCACCCATTTGCAACGGCGGCTCGAACGCGAGCGGCCTTCCGTCGTCGTGCTCGACATCATGATGCCGAACACCGACGGCCTGCGCGCGCTCACCGCGCTGCGCGCCGCCGGCGACGACATTCCGGTGATCTTCGTGACCGCGCGCGGCACGGTGGCCGATCGCATCGTCGGGCTGTCGCTCGGCGCGGACGACTACCTCACCAAGCCGTTCGATCCGCGAGAATTGCTGGCGCGCATCCACACGGTTCTGCGCCGCCGCGGGCCGTCCACCACGAGCGCGCCGGAAGCCCGCAAGCCCTATCGTTTCGGGCCGTTCGAACTCGACTTCGCCACGCGTTCGCTGTCGCGCGACAACTCGAAACTGCCGCTGCGCGACAGTGAGTTCGCGCTCCTGAAGATCTTCGTCAACAATCCGTACAAGGTGCTGTCGCGCGTGCTGATTCACGATCTCGTGCATCGCGACAACCTCGCCTTCCGCGACCGCAGTCTCGACGTGCCGATCTGGCGCCTGCGCCGCGTGATCGAAGACGACCCGTCCAATCCCTGCTACGTGCAAACGGTGCGCGGCAAAGGCTACGTGTTCGTACCCGACGCCGATGGCGCACCCTTCGCCGGCGAGAGCGTCCCAGGCGCATGAAAAACCCGCTGAACACGTTGTTCGGCAGAATGGCGTTGCTTTCGACGGTCGTGTTGTTCGCAATTCAGGCCGGCTGGTTCGTACTGGTGGTGATGCAACCGCCGCGTCATGAGATCGACGGTTTTGCGCGCGGTCTGCTGCTGGTGCTGCAGGCCGTCAACGGCGAGCCGATGAAGGGCGCCGCACTCGCGCCTGCCATGCGCGTGCATCTCGTGCCTACCTGGAACATGCCTGCGAGCGTGCATCTGCATGCGCCGGACCAACGTCCGCTGATGCACCTGAGCCAGCATCTGCGCGAAAACCTGCCGCCCGGCACCCAGATCGCCGTCGACGACATGCGTCCGCCGCAACTGTGGGTGCTGTTTCCCGGCAAACCGAACTGGGTAGTCGTGCCGGTGGACGTGCCGCCGCCCCCGCGCTTCCTGATCGAATCCATCTCGATGCTGCTCGCGTCGCTGATTCTTTCGCTGTTCGCTGTCTGGCAGATGCAACGGCCGCTGTCGCGCGTCGCCGACGCCGCTCGCGCATTCGGGTCGGGCGGCCGGCCCGAGCCGGTCAACGAACAGGGGCCGCGCGAACTGCGCGATCTGATCGGCTCCTTCAACGACATGATGCGGCGTCTGAACGAAGCCGGCGACGACCAGGCGGTGATGCTGGCCGGCGTCGCGCACGATCTGAAAGCGCCGCTTACGCGCCTGAAGTTGCGCGCCAGCGTGCTGGTGGCGGAGAACGAGCGCGCGGGACTGATCCGCGACGTCGATTCGCTCACCAATATCGTTCAGCAGTTCCTGGAGTTCGCCGGGCAGTCCGCCGACGCCGGACCGCCGGTCGAAGTGGACGATTTCCTGCAGGAGCAGTTCTCCGCAACCGACAGCGCCGAAGCGCCGCTCTTCACGCTGAACCTGCATGCAGGGCCGTCGTTCAGGCTGCCGCGCACCCTGCTCGACCGGCTCGTCACGAACCTCGTCGACAATGCGCTGGAACACGGCTCGGCGCCGGTTGATATCGGCACCGAGCGCCACGACCGGCATTGGATCATCAGCGTGCGCGATCACGGCCCCGGCATTCCCGACGACCGCATCGCAGCCGCGATGAAGCCCTTCGTCCGGCTCGATGCCGCGCGCGGCGGCGAAGGTCACTGCGGTCTTGGTCTGGCGATCGTCGCGCGGCTCGCGCATGATCGCGGCGGCCGTTGCCACGTGCGCAATCACGCGCAGGGCGGTCTGGAAGTGCGGATCGAATTGCCGGTCACGCCGGCGTTGAGTCGGGATAACTGAACGGGAAGAAGCGGCATTCGCGGTATTAAAGGCGGCCACTTACGCGCCCTTACTGGATCGCCTCACACGAGCGTCGCGGCTTTATAGTCGCCACCGGCAACCTCGATGCCGCCCTTCTCTGTCCGCCCAGCTGTGTTGGGGCGGACTTTTTTTTGCCTAAGCGCTTGCGAGACGGCACGCGCCCAGCGCCCGCATCATCCGACCAGCCGGTCGCGCAAGGTGTCGATGGTTTCCTGCGCGAGCCCGAGGCCCTTGGTCAGATAGTTTTCCATGGTGCCGTAGCTCGACTGCACCTGATCGAATCCCGCCTGAAGATAACTTTCCTGCACGCCGAGCAAGGGCGCCTGAGTCGTCGCGATCGCGTCGCCGTCCTGGGCGCGCAATGTATCGAGCTGCGCCTTGATCGTCGGTGCCGAATAGACGTTGCTCAACAGGTAGTCCTGCATGATGACGTCGAGCGGCACGTTTGCAATGCTCAAAAGCAGCGCCGCGACCCAGCCGGTCCGGTCCTTGCCGGCGTTCGAATGAAACAGCTGGGCGCCCGGCCCCTCGGCAAGCCGCTTGAGCAGCGCACCGAAGGCGGCACGTTGCACGCCGCCGTTGACGTAGCCGCGCGCCTGGCCTTCGAGGAAGCCGTTCGCCGCGCCAGCGGTGTCGAACATCGGCGTCGTGGCGTCGAGCGTGCCGAGCACGTTGAAAGTCTGCGAGGTGGCGCCGGCCGGCAGCAAGTCCGCCGTGCGCGCGACTTCGCCCGGCGTGCGCAGGTCGTACACCGAAACAATGCCGAGTTTGTCGACCACGGCCTGATCTTGCGCGCTGAAGGTCAGCACGTTCGAGCGATAGAACACCCCTCGACGCATCTGCTTGCCGTCGACAGTCGGATAACCTGCCGCCGCGCCCGCCACATCACGGAAATTATTCACCGACGCGAGACGCGGTGTTTCCGGCAGGTCGCTGCCGACGCTGCCGCCGCACGCGGACAACAGCGAGCCGCCGACACCGGAGAGCAGCAACACGCTCGCCGACGACTTCAGGAACGCACGGCGCGAATGCAGCGCCCGCACTGGCGTGCTCGCGATGCGGCGGGACTGCGAGCAGGAAATGGCGTGAGCGGACATTGAATGTGGATAGCGCGGGCGTGAGTTGTCTGTTGCAGCTTGGTCACTGCGGGCGCAGTTTAACGGCGATCAATAGTCTTTGGGTTACACGGTAGTAGTTGGTAAGGAAACCCAATCGCGGGTCACGCTCGCCTGGCGGGCAGGCATGGCCGCCGGCGACTGACCCGCCTTTCACGTCTGATTTCCCGGTCTTGTCTTCTCTTTTCGGTTTATTACCGCAGCCGTCATTTTTGAACCCGGCTGGTCCTCGCGCGGTTCATCCCCGTAGAATACAAAGACCCAACAAAACGAGCCGCCGCAGGCAGCCAGCTCCTGGAGAACACAAAAAAACATGGCTTCTCTCCAATGGTTCACTGAATTGACGCAGCGCGAACGCCGCACCCTGTATGCCGGTTTCGGCGGCTATGCGGTCGATGCCTTCGACTTCATGATTTACTCGTTCCTGATTCCCACGCTCATCGCGACGTGGGGCATGACGAAAAGCGAAGCCGGCATGATCGCCACCAGTTCGCTGATCTCGTCGGCGATAGGCGGCTGGCTCGCAGGCATTCTGGCCGACCGCTACGGCCGCGTTCGCGTGCTGCAATGGACCATCGCCACCTTCGCGATCTTCACCTGCCTGTCGGGCTTCACGCATTCGTTCTGGCAACTGCTCACCACGCGAACCTTGCAAGGCATTGGGTTCGGCGGTGAGTGGTCGGTGGTGACGATCATGATGGCGGAGACGATCCGCTCGCCGCAGCATCGCGCGAAGGCGGTCGGCACCGTGCAGAGCAGCTGGTCGTTCGGCTGGGCGGCGGCGGCGATCATCTACTGGGCGTTTTTCGCGCTGCTGCCGGAACAGTACGCGTGGCGCGCGTGCTTCTGGATCGGCCTGCTGCCGGCGGCATGGATCATCTACATCCGCCGCAATGTGAGCGACCCGGAAATCTTTCTGGAGACACGCCGCGCGCGCGAAAGCGGTGTCGATACCTCGCACTTCCTGCAGATTTTTTCCTTCCCTTACCTGAAGACCACGCTGCTCGGCAGCGCGCTGTGCACCGGCATGCTCGGCGGTTACTACGCCATCACGACGTGGCTGCCTACCTATCTGAAGACCGTACGGCATCTCTCCGTGTTCAACACGAGCGGTTATCTGATCGTGCTGATCGTGGGCTCGTTCACGGGCTATATCGTCGGCGCGATTCTGTGCGACAGGATTGGCCGGCGCGCCTCGTTCGTGCTGTTTGCGATCGGCTCGTTCGTGCTCGGCATGGTCTACACCATGCTGCCCATCACCGACGGCATGATGCTCGCACTTGGCTTTCCACTCGGCATCGTCGTGCAGGGTATTTTCGCCGGCGTCGGCGCTTATCTGTCGGAGCTGTATCCCAATGCGATACGCGGCTCAGGACAAGGTTTCTGCTACAACCTCGGGCGCGGACTCGGCTCGTTCTTTCCGATTCTGGTCGGTACACTGTCGCAAACCATGACGCTCGTTAAGGCGATGGGCATCGTGGCAGGTACGGGCTACCTGCTCGTGATCGTCGCTGCGTTGTGTCTGCCGGAAACCCGGGGCAAAGTGCTGGGCGCAAGCCAGCCCACCGCTTGAAAGTGCAGTAGAACCACATGAATACGATTGTTCTCGGCGGCGGTGTGATCGGCGTCGCCACGGCGTTTTATCTGCGCTCGCAAGGCTGCGACGTTACCGTGATCGAGCGCGAACCCGACGTCGCGCTGTCCACGAGTTTCGGCAATGCCGGCGTGATCGCACCGGGTTACGTCACGCCATGGGCCGCGCCCGGCATGCCGGCCAAGATTTTCAAGTATCTGTTCAAGCCGGCGTCGCCGCTGATCTTCCGCCCGACCCTCGATCCGGCTCAATGGCGCTGGATTGCGCGCTGGCTGCGCGAATGCGACCTCGAAAGATTTCGCGCCAACAAGCAGCGCATGCAGCGTATCGCGTACTACAGCCGCGACTGTCTGCACGAGTTTCGCAGCCGTCATCCGTTCGATTACGGTCGCAGTCAGGGCTATCTGCAACTGTTCCGCAGCGAGTACGACGTCGAACTCGCGCAGCCCGCGCTCGCCGTGTTGCGCGACGCCGGCATCGCGCACCGTGAAGTGAGCGCGGCACAATGCGTCGAAATCGAACCGGGTTTGCGCTGGGCGAATCAGGCGCCGCTTTCCGGACTCTATCTTCCCGACGACGAAGCCGGCGACTGCGCGCGCTTCACGCGTGAATTGCGCGCAATCTGCGAGCGCAACGGTGTCCGGTTCCGCTTCGATACGCGCGTGACGTCGCTCGACGTACGAGGCGGCGCCGTGCACGGCGTGCATCTCGACAGCGACCGCGGCGCCGAGACACTGCCCGCCGACGCGGTAGTGGTGGCGCTGGGCGTGGATAGCGCCGCGCTGCTCGCGCCGCTCGGCATCAAAGTGCCGCTCTATCCGGTCAAAGGCTATTCGGCCACCTTGCCCGTCACCGACGAAGAAAAAGCGCCGCAGGCAGCGCTAATGGACGAGTCGCTCAAAACGGCGATCACGCGCTTCGGCAACAATCTGCGCATTGCCGGCACGGCAGAACTCGGCAACCGGCAGACCACGTTGCGCGAACAGGCCTTGCAAACGCTGATGAAGGTGCTCAAAGACTGGTTTCCGCACGCCGCCAATCCGACCTCGGCGCACTTCTGGGTCGGCCGGCGGCCGATGACGCCCGACGGCGCGCCGCTGCTTGGGCCGTCCGGCATCGAGAGGCTGTGGCTGAATCTCGGACACGGTTCGACGGGTTGGGCGATGTCGATGGGCTCGGGACGTGTCGTCGCGGATCTGATTACGCACCACAAGCCGGAAATCGATCTCGACGGCCTGACCCTGGCGCGCTATTGCAAGTAAGCCGAGTACGCTCGAAAGGGCACGCGCAGAAAACAGAAAAGCCGGGCAACCCTTGCGGGTGCCCGGCTTTTTTTGCGTCGGTTCAGCTTCGGTTTCGCCCGACGCATGGTCGGGCACGAATGCTTGATGCTGCTTGACGGCTTAGCGCGGCAGTTCCGAATGACCCATCAGGAACGCATCGACCGAACGTGCGCACTGACGGCCTTCGCGGATCGCCCACACCACCAGCGACTGGCCGCGACGCATGTCGCCCGCCGTGAAGACCTTGTCCACCGAGGTGTAGTAGGCCTTGTCGCCTTCGGTCGCGGCGCGCACGTTGCCACGCGCGTCCTTGTCGACGCCGAACGCTTCGAGCACCGGCGAAACCGGCTGCGTGAAACCCATGGCGAGCAGAACCAGATCGGCCTTCATTTCGAATTCCGAATTCGGCACTTCCTGCATCTTGCCGTCCTTCCATTCGACGCGCGCCGCGATCAGCTTCTCGATCTTGCCGTTCTTGCCTTCGAGACGCTTGGTCGCCACCGCCCAATCGCGCTCGCAGCCTTCGTCGTGCGACGAGGACGTGCGCAGCTTGATCGGCCAGTACGGCCACACGAGCGGCTTGTTTTCTTCTTCCGGCGGTTGCGGCAACAGTTCGAACTGGGTGACGCTCTTCGCGCCGTGACGGTTCGACGTACCCACGCAGTCCGAACCCGTGTCGCCGCCACCGATCACGACCACGTGCTTGCCCTTGGCGAGCAGCTGGTTCGCGACCTTGTCGCCGGCGTTGACCTTGTTTTGTTGCGGCAGGAATTCCATCGCGTAATGGATGCCTTCCAGCTCGCGGCCCGGCACCGGCAGATCGCGCGGCGTTTCCGAACCGCCGGCCACGACCACGGCGTCGAACTGTTCTTTCAGTTCGGCCGGCGTGATGGTTTCCTTCGCCGTGTTGCCGATCCAGACCGGCAGCGAGCCTTCCTTGCCGACGAACACGTTCGCGCGGAACGTCACGCCTTCGGCTTCCATCTGACGCATGCGGCGGTCGATCAGCCACTTCTCCAGTTTGAAGTCGGGAATGCCGTAACGCAGCAGGCCGCCGATGCGGTCGTTCTTCTCGAACACGGTGACATCGTGCCCCGCGCGCGCGAGTTGCTGCGCGACGGCGAGACCCGCGGGGCCCGAACCGACCACGGCGACTTTCTTGCCGGTCTTGTGCTTCGGCGGCTGCGGTGCAACCCAGCCTTCGGCCCAGGCTTTGTCGATGATCGCGTGTTCAATCGACTTGATGCCGACCGGGTCGTTGTTGATGCCGAGCGTACAGGCCGCTTCGCACGGTGCCGGGCAGATGCGGCCCGTGAACTCGGGGAAGTTGTTCGTGGAGTGCAACACCTCGATCGCGTTCTTCCAGTCCTGATGGAACACCAGGTCGTTGAAGTCCGGGATGATGTTGTTCACCGGGCAGCCGTTGTTGCAGAACGGAATGCCGCAGTCCATGCAACGTGCGCCTTGAATCTTCGCTTCGTCATCGGTCAGTGCCGCGACGAATTCCTTGTAGTGCTTCACACGCGTGAGCGGAGCTTCGTACGCCTCGTGACGGCGTTCGAACTCGAGAAAACCGGTTGCCTTGCCCATGTGGTTCTCTTCTCTATCTGTATATAGGGGTGATCTAAACCCGCTGCGCGGACCGGTTGACCGGTGAGGCGCAGCGGGTACGGCTAAATGTGGCGTCTACGTCTTGCCGAGCGCGGACAGTTATGCGGCGAGAACTTCCTTGTTCGCCTTCTTCGCTGCCAGTTCGCCCAGCGCGCGCTTGTATTCGGTCGGGAACACCTTCACGAATTGACGGCGCGACGCGTCCCAGTTTTCGAGCAGCGCCTTTGCACGCGGCGAACCCGTGAACTGGAAGTGACGTTCGATAAGCCCCTTGAGCAGCGCTTCGTCGGTTGCGCCGGTGTGCCACAGGCCCTTGTCGACCGTGCGCTCCTGTTCGGCCTGTTGCAGGACCGGATCGAGCGCGACCATCGACTTGTTGCACTTGCCCGCAAACGAGTTGTCCGGATCGAACACATACGCTACGCCGCCCGACATGCCGGCCGCAAAGTTACGGCCCGTTTCGCCGAGCACGACGACCGTGCCGCCCGTCATGTATTCGCAACCGTGGTCGCCCGTGCCTTCGACAACCGCCGTCGCGCCGGAGTTACGCACGCAGAAGCGCTCGCCTGCCACGCCACGGAAGAACGATTCACCTTCGATCGCGCCGTACATCACCGTGTTGCCGCAGATGATGTTTTCTTCGGACTTGCCGCGGAAATCGTTGGTCGGACGGATGATGATGCGGCCGCCCGACAAGCCCTTGCCGACGTAGTCGTTGCCGTCGCCGACGAGATCAAGCGTCACGCCCTTGGCGAGGAACGCGCCGAAGCTCTGGCCCGCCGTGCCCTTCAACTGGATGTGGATCGAGTCGTCGGGCAGGCCGTCGTGGCCGTACTTCTTCGCGATCGTGCCGGACAGCATGGCGCCGACCGTACGGTTCACGTTGCGTACCGGCTGGATGAACGAGACGTGCTCGCCCTTCTCGATCGCCGCCTTGGCCTTCTCGATCAGCGTGTGGTCGAGTGCCTTGTCCAGACCGTGGTCCTGCACGTCGACGTGCTTGCGCGCCACTTCCGCCGAGACTTCCGGCTGGTAGAACACGCGCGAGAAGTCCAGACCCTTCGCCTTCCAGTGCTCGATGCCCTTCTTCATGTCGAGCAGTTCGGCGTGACCGATCAGGTCGTCGAACTTGCGGATGCCCAGTTGCGCCATCAGTTCGCGCGCTTCTTCCGCAACGAAGAAGAAGAAGTTCACGACGTGTTCCGGCTGACCCGAGAACTTGGCGCGCAGCACCGGATCTTGCGTCGCGACGCCGACCGGGCAAGTGTTCAGGTGGCACTTGCGCATCATGATGCAGCCTTCCACCACCAGCGGCGCCGTCGCGAAACCGAATTCGTCCGCGCCGAGCAGCGCGCCGATCACGACGTCGCGGCCGGTCTTCATCTGACCGTCGGCCTGCACGCGGATACGCCCGCGCAACTGGTTCAGCACCAGGGTTTGCTGCGTTTCCGCGAGACCCAGTTCCCACGGCGTGCCGGCATGCTTCACCGACGACAGCGGCGATGCACCCGTGCCGCCATCATGGCCGGCGATCACGACGTGATCGGCCTTGGCCTTGGCAACGCCCGCGGCCACCGTGCCGACGCCCGACTCCGACACGAGCTTCACCGACACGCTCGACGACGCATTGACGTTCTTCAGGTCGTGAATCAGCTGTGCCAGATCTTCGATCGAGTAGATGTCGTGGTGCGGCGGCGGCGAAATCAGGCCGACACCCGGCACTGAGTAACGCAGCTTGCCGATGTACTCGGACACCTTGTGGCCCGGCAGCTGACCGCCTTCGCCCGGCTTCGCGCCCTGCGCCATCTTGATCTGGATCTGGTCGGCCGAGGCGAGATATTCCGCCGTCACGCCGAACCGGCCCGACGCGACCTGCTTGATGCGCGAGCGCAGCGAGTCGCCTTCTTTCAGCGGAATGTCGGCGATCACTTCGTCGCCGATCACCGACTTCATGGTGTCGCCGTTCTTGATCGGAATGCCGCGCAGTTCGTTGCGGTAACGGTTCGGGTCTTCGCCGCCTTCACCCGTGTTCGACTTGCCGCCGATACGGTTCATCGCGATGGCGAGCGTGGCGTGGGCTTCCGTGCTGATGGAACCCATCGACATCGCGCCCGTGGCGAAACGCTTGACGATTTCCTTGGCCGGTTCCACTTCGTCGAGCGGAATCGCCTTGGTCGGATCGAGCTTGAACTCGAACAGGCCGCGGAACGTCATGTGACGCTTCGTCTGATCGTTGATCAGATGCGCGTATTCCTTGTACGTCTGATACGAGTTGCTGCGTGCCGAGTGTTGTAGCTTGGCGATCGCATCCGGCGTCCACATGTGTTCTTCGCCGCGCACGCGATAAGCGTATTCGCCGCCCGCGTCGAGCATGTTGGCGAGAACCGGGTTGTCGCCGAACGCGTCGCGGTGCAGACGGATGGCTTCTTCCGCGACGTCGAACAGGCCGATGCCGCCCACCTTCGACGAGGTGCCCTTGAAGTACTTCTGCACGAGGTCTTCAGCCAGACCGACCGCTTCGAAAATCTGCGCGCCGGTGTAGGACATGTACGTCGAGATGCCCATCTTCGACATGACCTTCTGGAGGCCCTTGCCGACTGCCTTGGTGAAGTTGTAGACCGCCTTTTCCGCCGACAGGTCGCCCTTCAGGCCCGCCGCGAGCTGGCCGAGCGTTTCCATGGCGAGGTACGGGTGCACAGCTTCCGCGCCGTAGCCCGCGAGCAGCGCGAAGTGGTGCGTTTCACGCGCCGAGCCGGTTTCGACGACCAAACCCGCGCTCGTGCGCAGACCGTGCTGCACGAGGTGCGTGTGGATGGCGGCGGTGGCCAGCAGCGCCGGAATCGCCACGTTGTCGCGGTCGGTCTTGCGGTCCGACACGATCAGCATGTTGTAGCCGGACTTGACAGCGTCGACGGCTTCCGCGCACAGCGAGGCGAGGCGCGCTTCGATGCCTTCCTTGCCCCATGCCACCGGATAGCAGATGTTCAGCTCGTAGGAGCTGAATTTGCCGCCCGTGTATTGATCGATCGCGCGGATCTTCGCGATGTCCTTGAAGTCGAGCACCGGCTGCGACAGTTCGAGACGCATCGGCGGGTTGATGTTGTTCGTGTCGAGCAGGTTCGGCTTCGGACCGACGAACGACACCAGCGACATCACCATGTTTTCACGGATCGGGTCGATCGGCGGGTTCGTGACTTGCGCGAACAGTTGCTTGAAGTAGTGATAGAGCGTCTTGTTCTTGTTGGACATGACCGCCAGCGGCGAGTCGTTGCCCATCGAACCAACAGCTTCTTCGCCGGCCTGCGCCATCGGCGCCATCAGGAACTTGAGGTCTTCCTGCGTGTAGCCGAACGCCTGCTGACGATCCAGCAAGGCAGCGGCTTCGCGGCGTTCCGTCGCGACGTCTTCGGCCTTCGCCTCGATCTCGTCGAGCTTGATGCGCACGGCGTCGATCCAGCTCTTGTACGGCTTGGCGTTCGCGAGGTTGTCCTTCAATTCCTTGTCGTCGATGATGCGGCCGTGTTCCATGTCGATCAGGAACATCTTGCCCGGCTGCAGACGCCACTTCTTGACGATCTTCGACTCGGGAATCGGCAGCGTGCCGGCTTCCGACGCCATGATGACGAGGTCGTCGTCCGTGACGATGTAGCGCGCCGGACGCAGACCGTTACGGTCGAGCGTCGCGCCGATCTGACGGCCGTCGGTGAAGGCGATCGCGGCGGGGCCGTCCCACGGCTCCATCATCGCGGCGTGGTATTCGTAGAACGCGCGGCGGTTCTCGTCCATCAGAGTGTGCTGTTCCCAGGCTTCCGGGATCATCATCATCATCGCGTGGACGAGCGGGTAGCCGGCCATCACCAGCAGTTCGAGACAGTTGTCGAACGAGGCGGTGTCCGATTGGCCCGGATAGATCAGCGGCCACAGTTTCGGCAGGTCGTCGCCGAGCACGTGCGAAGCGATCGCGCCGGTGCGGGCGTTCAGCCAGTTGACATTGCCCTTCACCGTGTTGATTTCGCCGTTGTGGGCGATCATGCGGTACGGGTGAGCCAGTTCCCACGCCGGGAACGTGTTGGTCGAGAAGCGCTGGTGCACCAGTGCCAGAGCGGACACCGTGCGGTCGTCCTGCAGGTCGCGGTAGTACACGCCGACCTGACCGGCCAGCAGCAGCCCCTTGTAGACCACCGTGCGCGCCGAGCACGACGGCACGAAGTATTCCTTGCCGTGCTTGAGCTTGAGCGCCTGGATGCGGTGGCTGGCGGTCTTGCGGATGATGTACAGCTTCCGCTCGAGCGCGTCCGTCACCATGATGTCCTTGCCGCGGCCAATGAAAATCTGGCGGATCAGCGGCTCGCTCGCCTTCACGGTGGGCGAAATCGGCATGGTGTGGTCGACCGGCACGTCGCGCCAGCCCAGCACGACCTGGCCTTCGGCCTTCACCGTGCGTTCCAGTTCCTGTTCGCAAGCCAGACGCGAAGCGTGTTCCTTCGGCAGGAACACCATGCCGACGCCGTACTCGCCGTGCGGCGGCAGCACCACGCCCTGCTTGGCCATTTCCTCGCGATAGAAGCCGTCCGGAATCTGGATCAGGATGCCCGCGCCGTCGCCCATCAGCGGATCGGCGCCGACGGCGCCCCGGTGGTCGAGGTTTTCGAGAATCTTCAGGCCTTGCTGAACGATCTCGTGGCTTTTCTTGCCCTTGATGTGAGCGACAAAGCCGACGCCGCAGGCGTCGTGCTCGTTTTGCGGGTCGTACAGACCTTGCGCGGCGGGAACCGGATGAGTCGGTTGCTGGTGGTCGTTCATGGGGACACCGTCTGTGAGGGGCCGGACAGGCCGTTAAACCGTTTTTCTATTGCCGCAGTTGGAACCGCAACCACGACGGCGCTCTTTACGCTGGATGCTACGCGTATCAAAAATCGCCGGAATTCGGAATATACGCGACGAATCAATGGAATAGCAAATAAAACGTGATGATTGATCCCCAATTATCAAGTTGGTGCATTGCGGCTAAATTTAATTGGTTCCACATCATTTTGGGGCAAAATAAAACGGCATGCGGAGATGCCGTTTCAAACCCAACGTCTTGATGCAAAACGCTTTACTGCGTCTGCGGCGTCTCGCGAACCTTGCGCGGCCGTCCGCGCGGCAACGGTGAAACGCGCCGGTTTGCCGCCCGCGCCGCCCACTCCCGGTAGGTGTCGCTGCCCAGCACCCAGCCCTTGAGCGTGGCCTGTTGCAACTGACTGGCTTCGCGCTCGTCGAGCGGCTGCTCGCAGAGTTCACGGTAGGCGCGCTGCCGCTCGAAAGGCGTATTTCCGAGGGACCAATACAACGGATGGTCGGTAATTAAGCTATCGAGCGTCAAACCAATATGATGCCGGTAACTGGACCAGCGATAATCCTCCGGCGCGGCCACGAGGCCGGCACGCACGGGGCACATTTCCACCACGCGGCTCGCCAGCAGGAAGTAACGCTCGCCCTCGATCACCGTGGCGCGATACCGGCCTTCCCACAAGGTGCCGCGGCGCGCGTAGCGCCGGTTGAAGTGCGCCACGTAGCGGCGTCCTACAGCCTGCATCGCCTTGGGCAGACTCGATTCCTCGGTCGGCGTGACGAGCAATTGAACCGCGCCGGGCATCAGGGCGTAGGCGTGGATAGACAGGTGATGATCGCGCGATGCCGCTTTCAGGCAGTCGATGAAAAGCTCGTAGTCCTGGTCGTCGACGAATGCGGGCTGCTGATCGAGTCCGCGGAGGATGACGTGCTGCGGCTGGTCAGGGACATAGAGACGTGCAAGCCGTGCCATGCTGGAGTATCCGATAGTCGCGTTGGTACATACCCGAAGGTCCGGAGAACCGCATGCGCCCGAGGTTCGGCGCCACACGGCTTAAGCAGGAAGCGCGCGGCGCTTAGGGAGAAAACTCTAACCGCCGCGTATGGTTTGTTTCAAACGTTCTCGTCATAATGAGCGGGCCTTTTTTGGAGGAGCACATATGAAATTAAAACAGGCCGTAACGGGGATCGCAGCGCTAGCCTGTATTTCAACAGCAGCGCATGCGCAATCGGCCGGAAGCTTTTTCGTCACCACAGGCTGGTTCCACCTCGCACCTCAGTCGAGCAGCGAACCGCTGAAGATAACGAGCATCGGCGGCAGCCCGACCAACATCTCCGAAGCCAACACCGGCGCTACGCTGAGTTCCGCCGACACCATCGGCTTCACCGCCGGTTACTTCATTACCGATCACATCGCGACCGAGTTCGTGATTGGCGTCCCGCCTTCCTTCGACCTCGAAGGCTCGGGCAGCCTTTCGCAATTCGGCAAGCTCGGTCAGGCAAAACAGTGGAGCCCGACTCTGCTGTTCAAGTACTACTTCAACAGCCCGACCGCGACCTTCCGTCCGTATCTCGGCGTTGGCGTGAGCCGCATCTGGTTCACCGACGAAAAGATCACCAACAGCGGATTCGAGGCAAACGTTCTGCATGGTCCGACCAGCGTTACTACGGATAGTTCGTGGGAGCCGGTGTTTAATGCGGGCTTCACGTACGCGTTCAACCAGCACTGGTTCGCGGGCTTCTCGGTCTCGTACCTGCCGCTCAGCACCACGGCCAAGCTGAACACCGCCGCGAGCACGCCGGTCGGCACGCTCAACGTGCAGTCGCAGACCAAGATCAAGCTGAACCCGATCGTCACCTACGTCAACATCGGTTACCGTTTCTAACGCTCCCGAAAAAATTGGGGGCTGTTGAGTTAGGGTAGTCGAATTTTCGCGGCTTGGACAACGCTGTCATGTATCTCGTGACGGCGTTTTTTCATTTTTCCGGCGATCGCGCCCTTTCGGCGCTTCGCCGCGCGTCGTCGCGTGAAAATCCGGCGGCATGCTTTGTAACTTTGACCCGGATTTGGCGCCCGCCGTGCAATATCTGCTGAGGAATGACCGCTGGAAGCCGCGCTGTGCGGACTTGCGGGTGTAGGCACCGAAGTTGCGTTCTCGGGGTGTTTCCGGCGCGCAAAGAGACTCTGCGCGGGATCTTTTCACCTCATCGACGGAGCGACCATGACAACACTTCCGAATACGCGAGACGCCCTCGGCGAATCCTGGACTTCCACGAGCCGCCGCGCGCGACGCATTGCGCGCCACGGCCGCCACGCGGCAGAAGACATTGCCGGCGAGTTGCGCACCCTGATGTCCGAGCTGGAATCCACGCTTGCCGACGGCACACAGGCCGACGCCGTGGCGCTGCGCAGCAAACTGCGCAAGCAGCTGGAAGTGGCGCGCGGCCGCCTGAATGACACGCGCGAAGCGGTGCGCGAGCGCGCCGAAGTGGCCATTGCCGACGCAGACGATTACGTCCACGAAAACCCTTGGCAGACGATTGCAATCGTCGGCGGGGTCGCGTTGATCGCCGGCGCGCTGTTTGCGTCGCGGCTGCGGTAAGGGCTAATGGGCCCGTGACGGGCCCAGACGTGAAGATGGCCTCGGCTGGGCGTTGCGCTGCATTTCGCAGGCGCGCGCCTTCGATGCTCGTCTGTGCGCTCGCGTCGCCGGACTGACTACTTCAGACTTCAGCGCCGCCTGCCTTTACCAGGCTAATCGCTCGGCGCGCCGCCGCAATGACGCCGGGCGTTCCTCACCCTTCCCTCAGTTATCGTCAATCACGAACAGCCGCTGATACTCCTTCACCGCGTAGCGATCGGTCATCCCCGCGATGTAGTGAGCTATCAGGCGCGGTTGCGCCGACGCGTCCTTCGACTGGTAACTCGGCGGCAATAGCCGCGGATCTTCCGTGAATGCGTCGAACAGACCGGCCACCACGCGTCGCGCCTTGTTGGCCATGCGCATCACGCGGTAATGCCGGTACAGATTCTTGAACAGGAAACGCTTGAGTGCCGCGGCCTGCGCCGCGATGGCTTCGCTGTGCGCGACCAGCGGCGGAGCGGCGCGCACGTCTTCCAGCGACGCCGGCGCATGTCGGGCGAGATTCTGCTGGGTCGTCTCGATCAGGTCGACGATCAGCGTGTTGATGATCCGTCGCACCGTCTCGTGAATCAGCCGCCGCCCTTCGATCTGCGGGAAATCACTGCGCGCCGCCGCGTAATGCGTCTGCCAGAGTTCCACTTCGGCCAGTTGCTCGACGGTGAGTAAGCCCGAGCGCAAGCCGTCGTCCACGTCGTGATTGTTGTACGCGATCTCGTCGGCGACATTCGCAATCTGCGCTTCGATCGACGGTTGCCGCCCTTCAAGAAAGCGCTCGCCCAGCGCACCGAGCCGCCGCGCGTTCTCGCGCGAGCAATGCTTGAGAATGCCTTCGCGCGTCTCGAAGCACAGGTTCAGCCCGTTGAACGCGCCATAGTGCTCCTCCAGATCGTCGACCACCGCGAGACTCTGCAGATTGTGCTCGAAGCCGCCATGCTCGCGCATGCAGTCGTTCAGTGCGTCCTGGCCCGCGTGGCCGAACGGCGTGTGGCCAAGGTCGTGCGCCAGCGAAATGGCTTCGACGAGATCCTCGTTCACGCGCAGATTGCGCGCCACGGAACGCGCGATCTGCGCAACTTCGAGACTGTGAGTGAGGCGCGTGCGGAACAGATCGCCTTCGTGATTCACGAAGACTTGCGTCTTGTACTCGAGCCGGCGAAATGCCGTGGAATGGACGATGCGATCGCGGTCGCGCTGGAATTCCGTACGTGCGCTGGGCGCGGCCTCGGGAAAGCGCCGGCCGCGCGACTCGACGGAACGCGCCGCGTACGGCGCGAGATGCGCCTCCAGGTCCTGCTGCGTCGGCGCGCTGAACGCCGCCGCATTTGCATGATCGAGCTTTACATCGTCGCTGCGCCTGTCAGTCACCGGATTCTCCGAAACATGGGCGGCGCCTCGTGACGCGGTGCGTAAGCCTTGCTGCGAACCTTCGCCGTGGCGTCGTTCAGACGGCGGCGGCCAGCGTGGCTTGCACGTCGGCGTCGGGCGCCTGGGTGATGAGCGTCTCACCGAAACGCTTCAGCAGAATGAATTTGATTGCGCCGGCTTCAGCCTTCTTGTCGACCCGCATCAACTCGACATAGCGAGCCTCTCCGAGCGCGGGTGCGCGAACAGGCAAATGCGCAGCAACGATCACGTCGACGAGACGCTGGCGTGAAGGTTCGTCGAGATAGCCCATGCGCACCGAGAGATCCGCTGCCATCACCATCCCGCAACCGACCGCCTCGCCATGAAGCCACTCGCCGTAGCCGAGCCCGGCCTCGATTGCGTGGCCGAACGTGTGGCCGAAGTTCAGGATGGCGCGCAGACCGCCTTCGCGTTCGTCCTGCGCCACGACCGACGCCTTGATCTCGCACGAACGCTTCACCGCCTCGGCCAGCGCCTGCGGCTCGCAGCGATTGAGCGCCTCGACGTTCGCCTCGATCCAGTTGAAGAAGCCGGCGTCGGCAATCGCGCCGGTCTTGATGACTTCGGCGACACCCGCCGCCAGTTCGCGCGCCGGCAGCGTGCGCAGCGCGCCGATGTCGGCGATCACGGCTTGCGGCTGGTAGAACGCGCCGATCATGTTCTTGCCGAGCGGGTGATTGATACCCGTCTTGCCGCCCACCGACGAATCCACCTGCGAAAGCAGCGTGGTGGGCACCTGAATGAACGGCACGCCACGCATGTAGCAAGCCGCGGCAAACCCGGTCATGTCGCCGATCACACCGCCGCCCAACGCGATGAGCGTGGTTTTGCGGTCGGCGCGCGAGCCCAGCAGCGCGTCGAAAATCAGGTTCAGCGTGTCGAGGTTCTTATAAGCCTCACCGTCGGGCAGAACGACCGTGGACACCTGCTTGCCAAGCGGCGCGAGCGCGGCGCGCAGCGTGTCGCCATAGAGCGGATCGACCGTGGTGTTCGTGACGATGGTGACCGAATTGCCCTTGATGTGCGGCGCGAACAACGCGGTCTGGCCGATCAGATCGGCACCGATATGGATGGGGTAGGCGCGCTCGCCCAGTTCGACATTGACGGTAATCATACGGTCCATTATGACGCAGGATGTTTGGCGACGCCGGCCATCTCGAGCTGCATCAGCACCATATTGACGAGTCCGTTGACCGACGGCCGGCCGGTTTCGATCACGAAATGCGCGCATTCCCGGTATAACGGGTCGCGAACTTCGTAGAGTGCTTCGAGGCGCGCTTTCGGGTCTTCGGTTTGCAGAAGCGGACGGTTTTTGTCGCGCCGCGTGCGCAGCCACAGGTCGTGCGGATTGGCGCGCAGATAGATCACCACACCGCGATTTTGCAGCGCTTCGCGGTTTTCCGGGCGCAGCACCGCGCCGCCACCGGTGGCGAGCACGATATTGTCGCGCCCGGTCAGGTCGGAAATGACGCTGGCTTCACGCTCGCGAAAGCCCGCCTCGCCCTCGAGCTCGAAGATCACCGGAATGCGCGCGCCCGTGCGCGCTTCGATTTCGTGGTCGGAATCGAAAAACGGGCGATCGAGACGGCGCGCAATGGCCCGGCCCACGGTGGTCTTGCCTGCCCCCATGAGCCCTACGAAAAATACATTGGCGTGTGCGTCCCGCGCTTGCAACGGTGTCCTCTGGCTAATCCGGTATGGTTCGTGCCGCAGCTTACTGGCAAAGCGGCTGCCTTGTCGAGCCTGCGCGCCGCCGCTGTAAAGCGGCGCGCGCCTGCCCCTAATTTGTCTGAACGACGCGCGGCGTGATGAAAATAGCCAGTTCGCTGCGCTGATCGCGATGAGCCCGATGGCGAAACAACGCGCCTAAAACCGGTATTTTGCCCAGAACCGGCACGCCCGTCACATCGTCCCGGTCGTCGGTGGCGTAGATGCCGCCGATCGACACCGTACCACCATCCTCGACTTCGACCCGCGTTTGCACGTGTTTGGTGTTGATCGCGGGCCCGGCGTCGGTCTGCTCGCCGACGCTGTCTTTGGCGACATCGAGATCCAGCACGACGCGGCCGTCCGGCATGATCTGCGGCTCGACCTCAAGTTTGAGCGTAGCACGGCGAAACTGCACGCCCGACACGCCCTGCCCGACCTTCGCCTGATACGGCAACTCGGTCCCCTGCTCGACCACCGCCTTCATGCGATCCGCCGTCACCACTCGCGGACTGGAGACAATTTCGCCGCGGCCGTCGGCCTCCAGCGCGCTCAGTTCGATATTCAGCAGACGCGTCGCGCCGGCGGCAAACAGCGTCAGCCCAGCCGTGGCGGCGTCGAAACCGGCGATCGGACGGGCCGACATGTCGTAGACCGTGCCGTCCTTGCCGCCCGTCAGCCCGCGCGCGGTGCCGTCGGCGCTGGTCGATGCCATCGACAGCCGCACGCCGAGATTGCGCGAAAACCCATGCTCGCCCTCGACGATGCGCGCTTCGATCAGCACCTGACGGGTCGGCCGGTCGATCGATTCCAGCAGCGTCGTAATCTGTGCGAGACGTCCCTCGATGTCGGTGATGAATAGCAGGTTGGTGCGCGGGTCGGCGGTCGCGGCACCGCGCTTGGACAGCACGCGCTGGTTGCCGGCGCCGGTAAGCAAGCGGCGGACGTCCTCGGCATGAGCGTAATGAAGCTCGAATGTGCGGCTCGCGAGCGGCTCCAGATCCGCGGAACGGGCGTGCGCCTCGAAACGCATCCGTTCGCGCGCGGCCAGATCGGCGCTTGGCGCCACCCAGATCACGTTTCCGTGGCGCTCCATGGCAAGGCCGTTGACGTCGAGCAAAGTGTCGAACGCCGTGCGCCACGGCACCTTGTCGAGCCGCAACGACACGACGCCCCGCGCCCGTTCGCTCGAAATGATGTTCAGGCCGGTGAACTGCGCAAACGCGTTGAGCACCGCGCCCAACTCGGCGCGTTGAAAATTCAGCGAGATCGGTTTGTCGTCCGCGGCGAGGCGGGTGGCGTCGGCACCTTCCGGCGCATTGCTCATTCTCGCCAGCGGCGGCAAAGGCACCGGCGGCCCTTCGAGCGCCGGCGCGGCGGAGTCGTGGGACGCGGATGTTTTCGCGAGCGGCACCGCGCCGTCGAGTTCGGCATCGTCACGGCCGGCAGTTGCGGTGTCGACGCCGGATTCGCGGTCGGCTTCGTTTTGTGAAGCGGGTGCGACGGCGCGCGACGGGCTCGATTCGTCGGCGGAATCGTCGCGAAACGGATTGGGCACGTCGGCCGAACTCACGGTGCGCACGGGCGGCAGCGGCGGCACCTCTGAGGCTCCCGTAGATAGCGGAACGGCATCGTCGAGCGACCTGTACGTCGGCAACGGCGGCAGCAGTTGCGGCGCTTTGGACGCATGCGCGACGCCAACGCTGCCTGCCGCAACCGCCGTGATTAGCAGACCGCACGCGCAAGTCCGACGTTTGCCACTCGCCAGGCGCGCCGTATTGCCGGAGACCGAAAAGTAACGCCGCATCAGGACGCCTCCGCCAGCGAGAGCGTGCGCGTCGCGTCACCGTTGGCAAGCGTGATTCCCGACGCGTCGAAACGCGTAATGTGCTCGCCACCAACCTGCTGCCCGGCCGAAGCGGTTCGGGTTCCGTCCGGCGTTTCCAGCAAAGCCAATGCGCGGGTGCGATCGCGCAGGAGCCCCGCGAGACGCAACGGGTCGGTGTCGTTGAACGCATTGGAGGCCTGCATTTGCACCAGCGAGAACGGGTCGTAGAACACAACCTCTTCGTCGTCCGCATCCACGCTGTCGTCGGGCGAAACCTGCGCGTCGTCGGCGAGCGGGGCCGGGTTCAGGCCGCTGTAGACACTCAGCGTCGCGCTGATCACAAGCAAACCGTCGGCGCGCTTGACCGTCACGTCACCAGGGACGACGAGCACGGGCAGGTCCGACAGGCCGCGCAAAAAAGACATCAGGTGTACGAAGTCAGTACGCGCAGCAAGCTGTATTGGACGTGCAGCGTCGGCACCGGCACCGCTGGCAACGCCGGGCTCGACCGACAGCAACGCGACGCCATTCTGCGCGGCCAGTTCGGAAACGAGGCGCAAGTCGTCCGCCGACGTCCACGACGCCGGCAAATGCAAGGTCGGCACAGCTTGAGATCGACGTCGCAGATCGGGCAACTGCGTCAGCGCCTGACGTGCATCGGCGAGATGCTGATTCGCCACGCCGAGAGCCGTCCGGCTCGCGTCCAGCCCGCCGAAATCCGCCACGATCCAGCCGCGCGCGCCGAGGCCGAACGCGAGCACGGCGATCAGCGACGCAACCGCGAAGCGGCGGCGTCCGCTCCATGCCGCGAGCGGCACACGCGCCCACTTCATCAACGAGACAAGGGAAAACTGCGCGCGTGAAGTGCCGCCCATATCGAGAAACGTCGTGCTCATTTCGCACCTCCGGATTGTTCAGACTTGTGTGGCGCCGGCGCGGTGGAGCGCGGCGTGTGGTCGTTGTGGCTGGCTGGTGGTCCGTCCCAGCGCAGGCGCGCCGCGAACTCCATCGCACTGGTCGCATTCATCGCGCCGGCAATGGCCGATGCGCCGCCGTGCGGCGTTGCCCGGTGCAGATCGTCGACGTCCGCACCCTTCACGCCGCGAATCGCACTCAGGCGCTTGAGCCAGTCGGCCGACGCGAGATCGCCGCGCGATGTGGCGAGCAACTCGGTCTCGCCTATGCGTTGACGCAGTTGTTGCAACACCACGCCGTCGTTTGGTTCGAAGCTGAGCGCGTCGAGCAGATCGCGCAAATGCACCAGCGGTGCGGACAAACGCGTGGCGCTCGCCACGGCTTTTCGCCGCTCGTCCTGTGCGTGCAGCAGACTGGCGTGCTCGGCCAGCGGCGCGGAAAGTGTCGAGAGAATTCGCTCGACTTCGACACGCTGCGAATCCAGGCGCATTTTTTCGAATGCCTGCCAACCTGCAAAGGCGAGCACCGCCGCGCCGCCAGCGAGCGCCGCAGCAATCCATTCGACAGCACGGCGACGTCGCGCGAGCCTGGCTTCGCGCTGCCGCCATGGCAGCAGATTGAAACCGCCGGGCGAGCAACGCCATGCTGGCGCTGTCCGTGTGAATGGAGATGCAGACGCCGAAAAACGGACGGCACGCGTCATTCGAGCACCCCGCGTAGCGCGAGTCCGAATGCCACCGCCGCGAACGGCTCGTGCAGCAACGGGTCGTCCAGTTCACGGGCGAGGCCGCCGAGCGCCGCGCACTCGAACGGCATCACCGTGCAGCCCAATACATCGGCGATATCCGCCAATGAAAAGCCAATGCCGTCCAGAAGATCGACCTCACCGCTGAGCAACGCGCAGTCGAGTGCCGGACCGTGGACGAGATCGCGCAATGCATCGGCAAAATCCGAGTGCTCGGGCGCCGGATAACGAATCTCGCCTGTCACGCTATCGTCCACGATGCGCCAGCCGTGCACGCCGTCCGCGCCGATCCAGATCGCGGCGTACGGCGCATGCGGATCGAGTTCGTAACTCGCCGCGTATCGCATGGCACGCAGCGCGGCATGCGGCTCGCCGTCGATCGCGGTGAGCGAGATACCCGCCGTCGCCGCACACTCGATACGCGCTTCGAGATGTTGGCGCGCGGTTGCGGCAATCGTCACCATGCGTGCTGCGGGAGGCGTTTCGTCGACGAACCAGTCGACGGCCAGCGCATGCCGTTCGAGTCCCGCAATACGCTCGACCTCGCTCATCACCGCCGGTTCGAGTTCGGCCAGTTGATGACCGCCGCTGTCGCAGCAACCGCACATGGCGGCGAGGCGCGTGAGCGGCACGGTGGTGGTCAGCGTGGCCGACGCGGGCAAGGCCATCGCGCAGCGCAATGCGCTCGCCGCACACGCGCGCGGCAGACCGGCGAACGCGTCGCGCAAGCCGCGTGCAACGGCATACCGATCGACGATCTCCGTGCCGGCCACGGCGCCACCTGGAAGCGGCACGGTGCTGACATATTCGATTCGCAGCGGCGCAGTGGCGCGCGCACGCTGACTGATTACGACGAGTCGAACGGCCTGCGAACCCACGTCGATTCCCGCGGCAAAACGCTGCGTGCCGAATTGCATGCCCTCCAGCCATGAACTTCTGAACGTCATCACGTCCTCCTTCAGACTCACGCGACGAACGATTCGAACGCGATTGATGAGGAGGAATTGTGCTGAGCCGTGACGCCGCGCGACACTCAGCCAGATGGCTAACGTGATGTACAGCACGCCCCGCGAGCGATCAAAACGACTACAGTGAAGTCATTCCTGCGCAGCGGGCTGTCTTGTGAAGAAGTGTCAGTAAGCATGTCGAAAGCTGGAAAGCGGGACGGCTATAATCGCGGGACTGTTTTTTGGTGCACATATGCAATCCACGTCTCCTACGTCTCCACCGCCCGCGCCTCCCAAGCGCAAACGTCCGCTTTGGCTGAAGCTCATCATCGGGTTTTTCGGCCTGATCGCTGCCGGCGTCGTTTGCGTATTGCTGGTGCTCGGTTACGCGCTGGTGGTGGCAACGCCGAATCTACCGTCGCTCGAAGCACTCACCGACTATCGCCCGAAAGTGCCGTTGCGCATCTATACGGCGGACCACGTATTGATCGGCGAATTCGGTGAAGAGCGGCGCGACATCGTGCACATTCAGGACGTGCCCGACAGCCTGAAGAAAGCCGTGCTCGCCATCGAAGATGCGCGCTTTTACGACCACGGCGGCGTCGATCTCACGGGTATTGCACGCGCCGGTTTCGTGGCCCTGACCAACGGTCACGCCACGCAGGGCGCCAGTACGATCACCATGCAGGTGGCGCGCAATTTCTTTCTGTCGAGCGAGAAAACCTATACGCGCAAGATCTACGAGATGCTGCTCGCGTACAAGATCGAATCGAAGCTGTCGAAAGATCAGATTCTCGAGGTGTACATGAATCAGATCTATCTCGGACAGCGCGCGTACGGCTTCGCGAGCGCGGCGCGGGTGTACTTCGGTAAAGACATGAAAGACCTGACGCTGGCTGAATCCGCCATGCTCGCAGGTCTGCCGAAGGCGCCTTCGGCCTATAACCCGGTGGTCAATCCGAAGCGCGCAAAGATTCGCCAGGAGTACATCCTGCAACGCATGCTGGAGTTGAACTACATCTCGCAGGCGCAGTACGACGAAGCCAGCCAGCAGCGTCTGGTCGTGAAAGGTGCGGGCAGGGAATTCAGCGTACATGCCGAGTATGTTGCGGAAATGGTGCGCCAGATGATGTACGCGCAGTATCGTGAAGAAGCCTATACGCGCGGTCTGAACGTGGTGACGACGATCGACTCCGCCGATCAGGACGTCGCTTATCGGGCGCTGCGCAAAGGTCTGATGGACTACGAACGACGCCACGGCTATCGCGGCCCCGAAGCGTTCATCGACCTTCCCTCGGACGCCGAAGAGCGCGAGCAGGCCATCGACGACGCACTGCTCGAACATCCGGACAACGGTGAGATCATCGCGGCCGTCGTGACGGCGGCGAGTCCGAAGCAGGTGCAAGCCACGTTCATCGACGGCAACGTTGCGACCATTCAGGGCGACGGCCTGCGCTACGCGCAATTCGCGCTCGGCACGCGCGCGCAACCGAATCAGCGCGTGCGGCCTGGCGCCGTCATCCGTCTCGTGAAGAACGACGAAGGCAACTGGTCGATTACGCAATTGCCGCAGGTGGAAGGTGCGTTCGTTTCCGTCGTGCCGCAAGATGGCGCGATCCGTGCACTGGTCGGCGGCTTCGACTTCAACAAGAACAAGTTCAATCACGTCACGCAGGCGTGGCGTCAGCCGGGTTCGAGCTTCAAGCCGTTCATCTACTCGGCGTCGCTCGAAAAAGGCCTCGGGCCGGCTACCGTGATTAACGACGCACCGCTCTTTTTCAGTGCTGCGGAAACGGGCGGCCAGGCGTGGGAGCCGAAAAACTACGGCGGCGGTTTCGACGGTCCGATGACCATGCGCACGGCGCTGCAAAGATCGAAGAACCTGGTGTCGATTCGTATCCTGAACCAGATCGGCACGAAGTACGCGCAGCAATACATCACGCGTTTCGGCTTCGACGCCGATCGTCATCCGGCCTATCTGCCGATGGCGCTCGGCGCGGGACTCGTCACGCCCTTGCAGATGGCGGGCGCGTATTCGGTGTTCGCCAACGGTGGCTACCGCATCAATCCTTATCTGATCGCCGAGGTCACGGATCAACGCGGCATCGTGGTCGCGCACGCGCAACCGCTCGTCGCCGAACAGAGCGCGCCGCACGCCATCGAACCGCGCAATGCGTACGTGATGAACAGTCTGCTTCAGAGCGTCGCGCAACGCGGCACGGGCGCAAAGACCAATGTATTGAAGCGCACCGATCTCGGCGGCAAAACCGGCACGACGAACGACTCGCGCGATGCATGGTTCGCTGGATATCAGCACACGCTCACGGCGATCGCCTGGATCGGCTACGACAACCCGCGCACGCTCGGCGACAAGGAAACGGGCGGCGGTCTGGCGCTGCCGGTGTGGGTCGAATACATGGCGCGCGCGCTCAAAGGCGTGCCCGAGTACAAGATGCCGAAACCGCAGGACGTGGTCGATATCGGCGCAGAGCTGTATTTCGAAGACTTCACACCGGGTAACGGCTTCGTGTCGACGGTCGGCGTCAGTCAGGCGTCACTGGACGCCGCGGCGAGCGGTGCGTCGGCGGTGGCGCCCGAGCAGGTCGGCGAGCAGGAAAAGCAGGACATCATGAATCTTTTCCGCGGACACTGAAGCCCGGACGCGCCGGCACGGGCGTCCAGCAAGCCGCTGAAAAACAAAAACCGCCGCGCTCGATGCGCGGCGGTTTCGTTTTCAGGCTTCGTTTCGAGGCTTCGTTTGCGGTTCGATACGACGCGCTTTTTACGCTTCGAAGTGAACCGGTTCGCCCGCCTGTTGCGTCGCGTACTCGGACAGCGCGGCGAAAAATTCGGTGCCGCTGCGCGTGTCGCGCCACTCGCCGTCCACGAAACGGAAATGGAAACCGCCTGCTTTTGCCGCGATCCAGATCTCGCTCATGGGCGGCTGCAGGTTGACGATGATCTTCGAGCGGTTCTCGAATTCGAGCGTCAGGACGTTGCCGCTACGCTCCAGTTCGATGTCGACGTCGGTGTCGTCCAGTGCGCGCTCGATGGCGGCTAGTGCGGCTTCCGCGCGGGTCAGGTAATCACTATCGGACATGCTAAACTCCATCGATTATTTATTCAGGGACAGTCATGCGAGTCGTCACTCGGATGCGCGCGGCGGCGCCCGGCCGCGCGATTGTAGCGGTTTTAGCCATTCTCGCAGGTTGTGCGCTCGGCGGCTGCGGGCAACGCGGTTCGCTCTATCTGCCCACCGTACCGCCGCTACCGGCCAAACCGATCGATCGCACGCAGCCCTCGCCGGATGAAGTGAAACCCGGCGCCGAGACGGCCACCGAAACCGGCACGGTTCCGGACACCTCCGGCACGCCGCTTTCGTTGGCGCCCGAAACCGAACTCGCCGCGCCGCCCGCTTCGGCATCCGGTACTTCGGCTCCGCAGCCTGCTTCCGCAGCCACACCCGTTCAATAAGACTTTCGCATGACTCGATCCGCATTTGATTACGTCGACGGCGTTCTGCACGTCGAAGACGTATCCGCCGTCACACTCGCCGAGCAGTTCGGCACGCCGCTATACGTGTACTCGCGCGCCGCGCTCACCGCCGCCTGGAACGCCTATGCCGGCGCGTGCGCCGGTCGTCGCGCAACCGTGCACGTGGCCGTCAAAGCCAACAGCAATCTCGCGGTACTGAACGTTTTCGCTCGCCTTGGCGCCGGTTTCGACATCGTGTCGGGCGGCGAACTGGCGCGTGTGCTGGCCGCGGGCGGCAAAGCGGAAAACACCGTATTTTCCGGCGTCGGCAAGAGCGCGGACGAGATGCGCGAAGCACTGGCCGCAGGCGTCAAATGCTTCAACGTCGAATCGATTCCCGAACTCGACCGCCTGAATGCCGTGGCCGCAGAGATGGGCAAGAAGGCGCCGGTTTCGCTTCGCGTGAACCCCGACGTCGACGCGAAAACGCATCCGTACATTTCCACCGGTCTGAAGTCGAACAAGTTCGGCGTCGCTTTCGACGACGCGCGCGCAACGTATCGCACGGCAGCGGCCATGAGCAACCTCGACGTGGTCGGCATCGACTGCCACATCGGTTCGCAGATCACGGAAGTGTCGCCCTATCTCGACGCGGTGGACAAAGTGCTCGAACTCGTCGAGCAGATCGAGCAGGACGGCGTGAAGATTCGTCACATCGACGTGGGCGGCGGTCTAGGCATCACGTACGACGACGAAACGCCGCCGGACATCGGCGATTTCGTGCGCACCGTGCTCGATCGCATCGAAGCGCGCGGTCATGGTCACCGCGAAGTGTATTTCGAGCCGGGCCGTTCGCTGGTCGGCAATGCCGGCGTGCTGCTCACGCGTCTCGAGTTTCTGAAGCCGGGCGCGGAAAAGAACTTCGCCATCGTCGACGCAGCCATGACAGACCTCGCGCGTCCCGCCATGTACGAGGCCTATCACGCTATCGACGCCGTGCTGAAGCGCGACGTGCCGGCCCATGTCTATGACGTAGTCGGTCCGGTTTGCGAAAGCGGCGACTGGCTGGGTCGTGAGCGTCTGCTTGCCGTCGAACCCGGCGATCTGCTGGCCATCCGTTCCGCGGGCGCATACGGCTTCGTGATGAGCTCGAACTACAACACGCGTCCGCGCGCCGCCGAAGTGATGGTGGATGGTACACAGGCGCATGTCGTCCGCGAGCGTGAAGAGGTCAAGCAGCTATTTGCGGGTGAAAGCATCCTGCCGGCGTAAACGTCCCGATACATCGACAAAAAAGGCGATGCCACTGCGGCATCGCCTTTTTTCTTTTGCCGCGGCCAATCACGGCAGACTTACTGCTTCCGGCGCACGCCGCCCGCGCCGCGCTCACGCAGCCATGCGATCAACCGCCAACCCAGCAACACCACCATGATTGCGCCGTAGATCTTCGGCAACACCAGGTCGTGCTTGCCCGCTTTCATCCACCAGAAGTGCAGGATCGCCAGTGCGCCGATCGGATAGATCGCACGATGCAATGTTTGCCAACGCCGCCCGAGTTTGCGCACCATCGCGCGCGGCGACGTGACGGCCAGCGCGATCAACAACACGAACGCAGCAAAGCCGACGGTGATGAACGGGCGCTTGCCGATGTCTTTGAGAATGGCGGCGACATCGAACCACTTGTCGAACCAGAGGTAGGTGGTGAAATGCAGCGTGGCGTAGAAGAACGCGTAGAGCCCGAGCATGCGCCGAAAGCGCACGAACGCGGCGATGCCGGTCAGCCGGCGCAGCGGCGTCACGGCCAGCGTGATGCAGAGAAACACCAACGTCCAGAGGCCGGTCGAACGCGTGATGAATTCGATCGGATTGGCGCCGAGGCGATCGGTCAACCCGAACAATACGATGCGCGCAAGCGGATACCACGACGCGATGAATACCGCGATCTTCGCCGGCACGACCCAGCGCGCGCCGCCCGGTGTGCGTCGCGCCGCGGTTGCCGTGCGCTCGGTGGAAGCGGCAGTTTGGGAATTCGAAGGCATGATCGTCGCGCCGCCGCTCAGAAGTTCTTCTTCAGGTCCATGCCCTGATAGAGCGATGCCACCTGATCCCCGTAGCCGTTGAACATCAACGTCTTGCGTTTGGGCGTGAAAAAGCCGTCTTCGCCGATCCGCCGCTCGGTTGCCTGGCTCCAGCGCGGATGGTCGACGTTCGGGTTCACGTTCGAATAGAAACCGTACTCGTTGGATGCGTAGGTGTTCCAGCTCGTAGGCGGTTGCTTCTCGATGAAGCGAATCTTCACCAGCGACTTCGCACTCTTGAAGCCGTACTTCCACGGCACGACGACCCGGACCGGCGCGCCGTTCTGGTTCGGCAAAACCTGGCCGTAAAGGCCCATCGTCAGGAACGTCAGCGGGTTCATCGCTTCGTCCATTCGCAGGCCTTCCGTGTACGGCCAGTCCAACACCGGTTCGGACAAGCCGGGCATCTGCGACGGATCGGCCAGGGTGATGAACTGCACGTATTTGGCATTGGACGTCGGCTGCACGCGCTTGATCAGCTCCGCGAGCGGCACGCCGATCCAAGGAATCACCATCGACCATCCTTCGACACAGCGCAGCCGGTACACGCGTTCCTCCAGCGGAGCGAGTTTCAGCAATTCGTCGATGTCGTACACCTTCGGATTCTTGATCTCGCCTTCGACGCTCACCTTCCACGGATGCGGCCGCAAGGTGCCGGCGTTGTGCGCGGGATCGGCCTTGTCGGTGCCGAACTCGTAATAGTTGTTGTAGGTCGAGATGTCTTTGTAAGGCGTGACCTTGTCGAGCGCCACGAATTTCGGATTGGTTTTCGCCAGCAACTTTTGCGCTTTCGGATCAGCCGGCGGATAGGCGGCCAGCGCCTCACCGTTTGCGCCGATCAGACTGCCGAGCGCCAGCGCGCCGGCCGCCTGCAATACGCGCCGCCGGCCGTGGAAAACGTGTTGCGGCGTGATTTCGCTGCGCGCAATGTCGTCACCGAAAAGCTGAATTCTGTCGTTTCGCTTGATCCACATCGTACTGTTCCTTGCAGGCTCACCGTTCCGACTATGTTACGGGGCCAATTTGGGTTTCGCTCGTCCGGCTAGTCGGCGCGTCATCCATAGATACTCGTTTAGTGAACACAGTGGATGCAGTCAATATTCCGATCAGCCATAAAAAAACCGCCGGTGCGAGCACACGGCGGTATTTAGTCAGTCTGGGAAGCCAGTTCTTACAACTTGCCGTAACTGTGCAGGCCCGACAGGAACATGTTCACGCCGAGGAAGGCGAACGTGGTGACCAGCAGACCGGTCAGCGCCCACCATGCGGCGACGGCGCCGCGCAGCCCCTTCATCAGACGCATATGCAGCCACGCCGCATAGTTCAGCCAGACGATCAGCGCCCACGTTTCCTTCGGGTCCCAGCTCCAGTAGCCGCCCCACGCTTCCGCGGCCCACAACGCGCCGAGAATGGTCGCGATCGTGAAGAAAGCGAAACCGACGGCTATCGACTTGTACATCACGTCGTCGAGCACTTCCAGCGGCGGCAGGCGATCGGCGAGAATGCCGCGCTCTTTGGCGAGGTAAGCCACGCCGACCATCGCCGACAACGCAAAGCTGCCATAACCGATGAAGTTTGCCGGTACGTGGATCTTCATCCACCAGCTTTGCAGCGCGGGAACCAGCGGCTGGATCTGCTGCGCGTCGCGCGCAACCGAATACCACATCAGGAAACCGACCGCCGCGCTGATCACCAGCAGGACGAACGCACCCAGCGCGCGCGTGTTGTAGTGCTGCTCGTAATACAGGTAGAACAGCGCGGTAATCAGGCTGAACAGCACGAACACTTCATACAGGTTCGAGATGGGGATATGGCCGACGTCCGCGCCGATCAGGTACGACTCGTACCAGCGCACCATCAGACCGACGAAACCCATCAACACCGCCGCCCAGGTCATCTTCGATCCGATCGCGGCGCCCGTGGGCGAGCGCGACAGCAGGCCGATCCAGTAGAACACGGTGGCGAAGACGAAGAGCGCGCTCATCCACAGGATGGCGGACTGGCTCGACAGGAAGTATTTGAGGAAGAAAGCGTTGTCGGCGCGCGTCAGGTCGCCGTGGTAGATCTGGATGGCCAGCAGCGACAGCGCGGCAATGCCCACCATCAGCGGACGCACCGGCTTCCAGCGCCAGCCGAGCACCACGAAAACCGGCACGGCGCAGCAGAGCACCAGCTTGTCGTAGTAGTTCATGAACGGGTGATAGCGCGACAGCGCGAACCCGGCGCCCGCGACCATCGCGAGCGCGAATAGCCAGTCGACGATGCCGAGCCGTTTCAGGAACGGCCGTTCGTCGTACTGCGCGACATTGAGCGACTCGCCAGTCAGCGCCTTGGGACGGCGGGAAGAGGGAGATTGGGAAACCTGAGTCAAGTCCATGATCTTACCGGGTCGTATCTTGTGAGCGTGCGGACGGCGCGCCGGCATGGCCGGCCTGGTCGGAAGCGCCGGCGGCGTCGGATGCATCGGTAACTTGCGCGCCCAGCGCGGCGCCGACAGCGTCGCGCGTCTGGACGAACTCTTTCTCGAAGTCTAGCGTTTTGCGTGCGCTCGACATCGCCATCACGACGTTCGTGCCGTGATCCGTATCCTTGAGCCAGAACCAGAGGCGCCGTTCGCGAACGTAGAACATCGAAAAGATGCCCAACACGAGGAGCAGGCTGCCAAGATACACGACTTTTTTGCCCGGCGCGCGCGTCAACTGAAATACCGAAGCTTGCACCTGCTTGAATGAGTCGAGTTGTAAATAGACCGGCGAACCGTACAAAAAGCTGTCAGAAATTGCGTTGATCGAGCTTTGAATGAAACGGCTGCCCTCGGCATTGGCTTGCGCGGCGGGCTCGCCCAGTTTTTCACGCGACAGTTGCCAGAGGTCCCAAGTCGAGCCTTCCAGCATGCGCAGCAACAGGCCGGCCGCCTTCTCCTGCTCGCCCTTCGGCACCGAATGGTCGATGAAGCCGGCAATCGCCTGGAACCCGCCCACGGTCTGGCCGTCCGGTGCCTTGATGCTCGGATCGGCGCCGGCAAACAGGGTCAGGACGCGCAGCGCGCTTTCTTCCAGATGCTGTTGCAGTTCGGCATTCGAACCCGGTACCGAGCGCAGCGCGAAACGATGCGCGGCATCGGCGCGCGCGGCCGGATCTTCCAGTGTGGCGCGCAGGTTCATCCATTCCTTGACCGTGCCGCCGGTGTCGGCGGGAATGCGCAGGTAGCGGAACGGGTCGTCCGGATTCACGCGCATGCCGGCGAGGAACATCTTTTCGCCGGATACGTCGACCGGCAGCATGTAGTTGTTGTATTCGCGCGCCTGACCGTCCTTGCCACGAACCTTGTACTGCACCGACGGCCCGACGTTATGCAGATCGAGTGGATTCGAAGTTTTGGCGCCGGAGCCGAGACGCTCGTCGAATGCTTCCTTCAGCGTGCGGTGCTGGGCTACGCCGCGTGCGTCGTTCTGGCCGCTGCCATTCGAGACGTTTTCGACGTTGATGGCGCGGAAATCGGTGAACTCGACGGTCTGGCCGTCTGCCAGCGGCGTTGCGGAACTCAAGGGCGCGTTGCCGCCGATCGTGCCGCCGAACGGCGCGGTTTTTGCGCTCGCGCCGGACATCGGGAACGCGGTCATCTGCATCTGCGAGCCGCCGTCCTGGAAGCTCGATTGATAGATCGAGACGCCGTCGTAGGTGAACGGCTTGTTGACTTCGACACGCGCCGGAACCCGTGCGCCGGTCTTGTGATCGACCACGACGATGTCGCTGGCGAACAGCTTCGGCATGCCCGTCGAGTAATAGTCGACGATGAATTTTTCCAGTTCGATGCTGAACGGCAGGTCCTGGATGAGCGAGCCGTCCGGCTGGTTCAGAATCGCCGTCGACACGTGCTGCCCTTCCGGCACCCATGCATAGCCACGGAACGTCGGGTTCGATTCCGCCAGACGATGTTCCGGCGGAATGTCGTTGATAACCGTGTTGGCGCGGATCGGCGACTTGTCGAACAGCCACATTTGCAGCTTGATGGGCAGATTGCTGTCGAGCAGGCCGCCCAAGCAGATCACGACGATGGCAAGGTGAGCCGAGATATACCCGAACTTGGTCAGGGCACCGCGCTTGGCGGCGATCAGCGTTGCGCCTTCGGATTCGCGCGTAACGAATTTGTAGCCGAGCCGCGCGGAGAGTTTCGCGAGGATTGCCGAGGTTTGCGCGCGCGTGTCGTGCACGGCGAATTCACCCTTGTGATGGAAAGCGCGCAGGCTGCCTTCGCGAACCTTGTCCTTCCAGCTTTTTGCATCGGCGAGCATTTTCGGCGCATTGCGGATCACGCATAGCGACACCGACACCATCAGGAAACCGAGGATCAGCATGAACCACCACGAGCTGTACACCGTGTACAGACTCAGCGAGCGGAAGATGTCCGCCCAGAACGGACCGAACTGATTGACGTAGTTGGGATACGGATCGTCCTGCGTGAGAACGGTCCCGATGATGCTGGCGATCGACAGAATCACGAGCAAGGCGATCGCAAAGCGCATCGAACTCAACACTTCGATGATGCTGCGCGTGATGCGATTGCCCGACTTCGACTGCAAACCCGACGTGGTGACGCTCATTCATACTCCGACTGAACAGCAAAAAAGGGTGCAGGGCTGTCGTAGGCACGACGCCCTCACCCTTTTCTTGTTTTGTACCAGCCTCGTCGGGCTGGTTGCACTAACGTGCTAAGTGGTGAGAAAACACTGGGCTCCCCCAACTCTTCTCGTTTCCCTCAAACCGCGTAACGCACGACGCCAGTTCGAGGGGCGCTCCATCTTAATGCAAGCCCGCGATGTAATCGGCCACCGCCTTGATTTCCGAATCCGACAGACGCGTTGCGATGGCATGCATCGCCTCGTTGTTGTTGCGCGCGCCCGGACCTTGCGTGAATGCCAGCAGCTGCGCCACCGTGTACTCGGACCACTGCCCAGACAGGCGCGGATACTGGGACGGAATGCCCTGGCCGGTCGGACCGTGACAGCTTGCGCACGCCGGCACGCCCTTGTCGGCAATCCCCCCGCGATAAATCTTCTGGCCTAACGCAACGGTGTCTTTGTTATGCGCATAGCCTGGCTTGGGCGTCTGCGTCGAGAAATACGCGGCGACGTTGACCATGTCCTGGTCGGACAACGCCGCAGCCATACCCGCCATGATCGCATTGTTGCGCGCGGGCTGCTTGGCGCCCGGCTGCGTTTTGAAATCTTTGAGCTGTTTGACGAGATATTCGGGATGCTGGCCCGCCAGCTTCGGATAGGCACCGCCAGCACTGTTGCCGTCTGCGCCGTGACAAGACGCGCACACCTGCACCGCGATTGCTTGCCCCCGATTGACGTCCGGCTTTGCCGGATCTGCTGCTCGTGCCTGAATTGCCAAACCTGAAAGACCTGCCGCTACATGAAGCACCATCAGAGTCTTGCTCAGTCGATTCATTCGCACACCCTGTCTCGTCTTGTGGGATTTTAGAGGTTCTGCAAAATACGACGGCGACTGAGTGACCGCCAGGAGCCGCCAAGGCACGCGGGCTGGCCCCTCTCAGGTTTTCAGTAAACCATCGTATTGTACAATAACTCGCTAATCGCTAAGACGCCAGTCGGGCTTGACCCGTCCCCACTCCGGGTTCCCCGGCGTCTCGAATCCTGGCCCGATCATGTCCTTCCTGCTCCACCAATCCCGCTTTTTCACGACCGTCAATCACTTGCGTGATCTCCCGGCCACCGCACAGCCCGAGATCGCTTTCGCTGGTCGCTCGAATGCGGGCAAATCCACGGCCATCAATATCCTGTGCAATCAGAAGCGTCTTGCGTTCGCCAGTAAGACGCCTGGCCGCACGCAGCACATCAACTATTTTTCGGTTGGCAAGGCGGACGAACCGACCGCGCACCTGGTCGATCTGCCTGGTTACGGCTATGCGGAAGTGCCGGGCGCGGCCAAGGCGCACTGGGAAGCGCTGCTTTCCACCTATCTGCAAACGCGCTCGCAACTGCGCGGCATGATTCTCATGATGGACTCGCGTCGCCCGCTGACCGATCTGGACCGCCGGATGATCGAGTGGTTCGCACCCACGGGCAAGCCAATCCATACGCTGCTGACAAAGTGCGACAAATTGACACGGCAGGAGAGCGTCAATGCGCTGCGCGCGACGCAGAAAGGTTTGGCGGAATACAAGAGCGCCGGCTATCAGGGCGAACTCACCGCGCAGCTGTTCTCGGCGCTCAAGCGCGTCGGTATCGACGAGGCACACGAACTCATCGAAAGCTGGCTGATCCCCGACGCCAAGGGCGAAGCGGCGGCAACGCCGTAAGCCACTCGACATGGGCGCTTAGTGAAAAAGCGCCATTTCGACCGCCCATAAAAAAACCCGCCGCTTTAACGGCGGGTCAAACAGCCTAATCGAAAAACGACAGGCACCCGCTCAGGGAGGAGAAGCGGGGAGGTCAGCGCAAGGCGCCTTGCTCGATCGGTATGATATACCATTGTCTCGAAAAGTTTCCGGGAGCGGAGGCAGGCGTTACTTGTCCACTCCACACATCCACGATCTTCGATTCGATATGAGCTTCTACCCGCACTACCGTCCGCGCCGTATGCGCCGCGACGACTTCTCGCGTCGCCTGATGCGAGAAAACATCCTCACCACCAACGATCTGATCTACCCCGTGTTCGTCGTCGAAGGCACCGGCGTACGGCAAGCCGTCCCGTCGATGCCGGGCGTCGAGCGCGTGTCCGTCGATCTGCTGATGGGCGTCGCCGAGCAATGCGTCGAACTCGGCGTGCCGGTGCTGTCGCTGTTCCCGGCGATCGAGCCGTCGCTGAAAACACCGGATGGCCGCGAGGCGACCAACCCCGCCGGTTTGATTCCGCGCGCCGTCCGCGAGCTGAAAAAGCGCTTCCCCGATCTCGGCGTGCTGACCGACGTCGCGCTCGATCCGTACACGAGCCACGGCCAGGACGGAGTGCTGGACGAATCAGGCTACGTGATCAACGATGAAACCGTCGAGATCCTGCTCGAACAGGCTCGCGCGCAAGCCGAGGCTGGCGTCGACATCGTGGCGCCGTCGGACATGATGGACGGCCGTATCGGCGCGATCCGCGAAATGCTCGAGAGCGAAAACCATATTCACACGCGAATCATGGCTTATGCGGCCAAGTTCGCGTCGGCGTTCTACGGCCCGTTCCGCGACGCCGTCGGTTCCGCGACGAACCTCGGCAAAAGCAACAAGATGACCTATCAGATGGACCCGGCCAACTCGGACGAAGCGCTGCGCGAAGTCAAAGCGGACATCGACGAAGGCGCGGACATGGTCATGGTCAAACCGGGCATGCCGTATCTCGACATCGTTCGGCGCGTGAAAGACGAGTTCCGCTTCCCGACTTACGTGTACCAGGTGAGCGGCGAATACGCGATGCTGAAAGCGGCGGCGCAGAACGGCTGGCTCGATCACGACAAAGCGATGATGGAATCGCTGCTGGCGTTCAAGCGGGCCGGTGCAGACGGCGTGCTGACCTACTTTGCACTCGATGCTGCGCGCATCCTGCGGTCGCAAAAGTGAAATGCTGCGGCGCTTTGCTCAGCGCCGCTTTATTTGACGGTAAAAAAAATGGAGGCGGACCGCTGGGTCCTGCCTCCATTTTTTTGCCGTCCTTCCTGGGTGTTTGATGCCGCCTGTCAGGCCCCGGGAGCGCCAGCGCGATCGAGCGTACGCAAAAATTTGTCCGCGGATTCGTATCCGACCACTCGCAGCACTTCTTTGCCGCTTTGATCGAAGAAGATGATGCCGGGCGGCCCGAACAGGCTGAAGCGTTTGAGCAGGACCTGATCGTCGGCATTATTGGCGGTGACGTCGGCGCGCAGCAGGTTCATCTGCTTGAGTTTTGCCTGAACGCGCGTGTCGCTGAACGTGAATTTCTCCATCTCCTTGCAGCTCACGCACCAGTCCGCGTAAAAATCGAGCATGGCGGGCTGTGCGGCGGTTTTGACGGCCTGGTCGAGTTCGGTCGATGAACGGACGGCACCGAACGTCAAATCGCTCTGAGGGCTCGCATTTGGCTTGTTCGAGGCAACGTTTGCAGCGCCCGATTCGACGCCGCGAGCGGCCAGCACGGCCAGCGGCCGCAAAGGATCCGATGAGCCCGCGGCAAGTCCGACCAGCAGCGTAGCGGCCCAGATTGCCAGCGCGGCCCCGACACCACGGCCGAGCCGTCGCCACACCGAGGCGCCGGTCGACGACGCAGAAAAAAGACCCAGCGCGGCGGCGGCGATGAGCAGCCACAACGCGCTCAGCAACATCGTGGCGGACGCGCCGAGCACCGGCCAGACGATCCAGAGCGCGGCGGCGAGCAACACCACACCGAAAAAGACCTTCACGCCGTCCATCCAACTGCCGGCGCGCGGCAATAGCGTTCCGGCGCCCAAGCCGATGATCAGAAGCGGCACGCCCAGACCCAAGCCCATGGCGAAAAGCGCCGCGCCACCCAGAAACGCGTTACCGGTATGCGCGATGAATGCGAGCACGGCAAACAGCGGCGCAGTCATGCAGGCACCGACGACCAGCGCCGAGAGCGCCCCCATCACCGCCACGGCGGCGTACTTGCCACCCGAGCGTCCGTTCGACGCACGCGACACGCCGTCCTGCCAGCGTTGCGGCAAAGCGATGTCGAAGCCCGCGATGAGCGTCAGCGCGAAAAGCGTAAGAAGCACGCCGAAAACGCCGAGGACCCACGGATTTTGCAACCAGGCGCCGAGACTTTGCCCCACGAGCGCAGCGGCGATGCCGAGCGCCGTATAAACGAGCGCCATGCCAATGACGTACGCGAGCGACAGCGTGAAACCTCGGGCACGCGTCACGCGAGCGCCCTCGCCGATGATGATTGCGGACAAGATCGGAATCATCGGATACGAACAAGGCAGCAGGCTCAGCACCGCGCCGGCGACGAAGTACAGTCCGATGACCGCGAAAAACCCACCGCCCTGAAGTAGCGATTGCGCGTAGTCTGCGCTCGTGGCGCGCTCGTACCACGGCGCGTCGGCGGCTTGGGCTTGTTGCATCTGCTGCGTCACGGCAGCGGCTGTGCCCGCCGGTTGCAGAGCGGCGCCGCTCACGTGGTACACGCGCTCCATCGGCGGATAGCAGATACCGGCGTCAGCACAACCCTGTGAGGTAACGGCCAGATCGAACGGCCCCTGCGCCTGCTTGACCGGGATACGGATGGTCAACTCGTTGCGGTACGTTTCGACGTTCTTGTTGAAAGTCTGGTCGAACTTGACGTGGCCGGCCGGCAGTTGCGCTTCGCCGATCGTGCCCGAACCGTTGCGCGTCGCGAACGCAAAACGCTCGCGGTACATGTAGTAGCCGTCGGCAATCTTGTAGGTCACGTCGACTTCGCCCGGCTTCTCGCTCGCACTGAACTTGAAGGCCGCAGCGGGATCGAGGAAGTCGTCGGCAGCACGAGCGGGCAAGCTGAATTGCACGCCGACCAGGCAAACAATCAGAAGGAGAAGTGCACGTAACGCGTCATGCGTACGTCGCTCAAGACGGTTAAACATGGATAGGACGTTGTGTTTCAGCAATGACCCATTGGCCGAACGCAGCTGACGCCGTCGCTTGCCAGAAGAGTATTTCCGGGGTGTCGTAGGGATGATGCGACTGAATGTACTGCTCGAGTTCGAGCGCACGCGCTTCGCTGGTCTTGAAAAGGAGCTGAAACTCCTGCGCCGTCTCGACTGCTCCCTGCCAGTGATAGCTCGACTGGACGGCGCCCAGTTGCGTCACGCAGGCGCATAACCGGGCCGCCAACGCGTCGTCAGCGAGCTTCTTGGCCGTTGCGGCGTCCGGCGTTGTCGTCAGCATCAAGATCACGTTCAAAAAAGCTCCGGACATGCACGATTCGGGTGCCGTTATCGTATCACCTGGGACCATGCCGCTGCTGGCGCGGACGTCGCACTACCGGCGCTTTTCTCCCTGCAAGAGGGCTACGTGCATTGCCAGTCGCAGCGGCATAAGACCGGCCCCCCAAAAAAAAAGCCAGGCGCAATGCCTGGCTTTTTTCCGATACAGAAAGCTTATTCAGCTTCTTGAACTTCGGTTTCTTCAACTTCCGGACGGTCGAGCAGTTCGACCAGTGCCATCGGTGCATTATCACCAACGCGGAAGCCGAACTTCAGGACGCGCAGGTAGCCGCCCGGACGGGTAGCGTAACGCGGGCCCAGCACTTCAAACAGCTTCGTGACCGAGTCACGATCGCGCAGGCGATTGAACGCCAGACGACGATTTGCCAGCGACGGCTTCTTGCCGAGCGTGATCAGCGGCTCGACAACCTTGCGGAGTTCTTTTGCCTTCGGCAGCGTGGTCTTGATGACTTCGTGCTCGATCAGCGAGTTGGACATGTTACGGAGCATTGCCAGACGGTGGCTGCTCGTGCGGTTCAGTTTCCGCAGACCATGACGGTGACGCATGTTAATTCCTTTGATTCAAAGTTTTGGTCCAGCTCTTCTATCGCGCTCAATTCCTAACCGAAAAAGAGTGCACGGGCCGGTAGTTAAAAAAGACAAGACGCGGATTTTAAAGGAAAATCCGCGTCTTTGCCAGTACAGCGGACGGGTTCAATCCCGACGTGACGACTCGATTACTTGTCCAGACCTGCAGGCGGCCAGTTTTCGAGCTTCATGCCGAGCGTCAAACCGCGCGACGCCAACACTTCCTTGATTTCGTTCAGCGACTTGCGACCCAGATTCGGGGTCTTGAGCAACTCATTTTCCGTGCGCTGGATGAGATCACCGATGTAGTAAATGTTCTCGGCCTTCAGGCAGTTCGCGGAACGAACCGTCAGTTCGAGATCATCGACCGGACGCAACAGGATCGGGTCGATCTGCGGCGCACGCGACGGTGCTTCTGCCGCTGCTTCCGTGCCTTCCAGAGCAGCAAACACCGACAACTGATCAACCAGAATGCGAGCCGATTGACGGATCGCTTCTTCCGGCGAGATCACGCCGTTGGTCTCGATGTTCATCACGAGCTTGTCGAGGTCGGTACGCTGTTCGACGCGAGCGCTTTCAACAGCGTAGCTCACGCGGCGAACCGGCGAGAACGATGCGTCCAGAACAATACGGCCGATGATTTTGGCCGACTCTTCGCCATAACGGCGCACGTTGCCCGGTACATAACCACGGCCCTTTTCGACCTTGATTTGTACGTCGAGCTTGCCGCCCTTCGACAGATGCGCAATCACGTGATCCGGATTGATCACTTCGCAATCGTGCGCGAGTTCGATGTCGCCAGCAGTGACAACGCCTTCGCCTTCCTTGCGCAGCGTAACCGTCACTTCGTCACGGTTATGCAGCTTGAATACGACACCCTTCAGGTTCAACAACAGGTTGACTACGTCCTCTTGCACACCGTCCAGCGTCGAATATTCATGTACGACGCCCGCAATCGTCACTTCGGTCGGCGCATAGCCAACCATTGACGACAGCAGCACGCGCCGAAGCGCGTTACCCAAGGTGTGGCCGTAACCGCGTTCAAACGGTTCCATGACCACTTTCGCATGGCTCTCACCAAGCGATTCAACAGCGATGATCTTGGGCTTCAACAAACTGGTTTGCATAGGTTTTCCTTTTCAATACCCTCGGCTCGTTACACCGATAAGGCTGACCGGTAACAACCTGAAAATAAACAGCCGAGACGCCCCCTTGCATAACGCAATCGGGGTGCCCCGGCCGTTAATCCGATTACCGCGAATACAATTCGACGATCAGGCTTTCGTTGATATCGCCAGCGATGTCGCTGCGTTCCGGCTTCGACTTGAACGTGCCTTCGAATTTCTTCGAATCGACAGCAACCCAGCTCGGCATACCGCCTTGCTCAGCCAAGGACAGCGCCTCAACGATACGCGCTTGCTTCTTCGACTGTTCGCGAACTGCGACAACGTCGCCTGCCTTCACTTGCATCGACGGGATGTTCGACACAACGCCATTCACCGTGATCGCCTTGTGGCTGACCAGTTGACGTGCTTCTGCGCGCGTCGAACCAAAGCCCATGCGATACACAACGTTGTCGAGACGCGATTCGAGCAGTTGCAGCAGGTTTTCACCCGTGTTGCCCTTCAGGCGGTCGGCTTCAGCGAAGTAGCGGCGGAATTGACGCTCGAGGACACCATAGATGCGCTTAACTTTTTGCTTTTCGCGCAACTGCGTGCCGTAATCGGACGTACGCGCGCCCGAGGTGCGGCCGTGTTGACCGGGCTTGCTATCAAGTTTGCACTTGTCAGCGAGCGAGCGACGGGCGCTCTTCAGGAAGAGGTCAGTGCCTTCACGGCGGGACAGCTTGGCCTTAGGGCCGATATAACGTGCCACGTTAATTCCTTCGTTGATTGATCACACAAATGCTGCGCACTCGTGCTAGTCCGAACCCTTTGGGCCGAACGGTGGGCTTAGTCAATTCAATAGCGCAAGCAGCCTGTCGTCGCCGGCATTAATCCGGCGTCAACAGGCGCTCACGAAAACAGCGTCTTAGATACGACGACGCTTCGGCGGACGGCAGCCGTTGTGCGGGACGGGAGTCACGTCGGAGATCGCGGTGATCTTGATGCCAAGACCATGCAGCGCGCGCACCGCCGACTCGCGACCAGGACCGGGGCCCTTGATACGCACTTCGAGGTTCTTCACGCCGTATTCCATCGCCACGCGGCCAGCCGATTCGGCTGCCACCTGGGCTGCAAACGGGGTCGATTTACGCGAACCCTTGAAGCCCTGACCACCCGACGTTGCCCAAGCAAGTGCATTGCCTTGACGATCGGTGATCGTGATGATGGTGTTGTTGAACGACGCGTGAACGTGAACCACGCCCTCGGCGACGTTCTTCTTGACCTTCTTGCGAACGCGTTGCGCCGCGGAGTTGTTCGAAGCCTTAGCCATTACGTTTTCCTGTAACTGTCAGTTCCGCTTACTTCTTCAGCGATTGCGCTGCACGACGCGGACCCTTGCGCGTACGGGCATTCGTACGCGTGCGTTGGCCACGCAGGGGCAGGCCCTTGCGATGACGCACGCCACGGTAGCAGCCGAGATCCATCAGGCGCTTAATGTTCATCGTCGTTTCACGGCGCAGATCGCCTTCAACGATGAACTTGCCGACTTCTTCACGCAGCTTTTCGAGGTCTGCGTCGTTCAGGTCCTTGACCTTCTTCGAAAATGCCACACCAGCAGCGACGCAAATGTCGCGCGAGCGCGTGCGGCCGATACCGTAAATTGCCGTCAGGCCGATTTCGGTATGCTGGTGATTCGGGATGTTAACCCCTGCGATACGAGCCATTGTTTTTCCTCAAACAAAAAGCGCAGCAAAAAGCGCGGCGTTCAGCCTTGACGCTGTTTGTGGCGCGGATCAGAGCTGCAAATCACGCGCACAACGCCTTTGCGCTTGATGATCTTGCAATTGCGGCAAATGCGCTTAACCGATGCCATCACTTTCATGATATTACCCTTTTTTCAAATCACTTCGCCCGGAACACGATCCGCGCACGCGACAGATCGTAAGGCGTCAATTCAACCGTCACCTTGTCGCCCGGCAGGATTCGGATGTAGTGCATCCGCATCTTGCCGGATATGTGTCCCAATACGACATGGCCGTTTTCCAGCTTCACCCTAAAGGTAGCGTTAGGCAGGTTTTCGATGACTTCACCCTGCATCTGGATAACATCGTCTTTGGCCATAAGTCCTTTCAACGCATCGGGACGCCGCCGCCTTTGAAGTTAGCTTTCTTCAGCAGCGATTCATACTGTTGCGACATAACGTACGACTGCACCTGCGCCATGAAATCCATTGTGACGACGACAATGATCAGCAGCGACGTTCCACCAAAATAAAACGGCACGTTCCAGCGCAGTACCAAAAATTCAGGCAGCAGACAAACAAACACGATGTAGATCGCACCAGCCAGCGTCAAACGCGTAAGGATGCGGTCAATGTATCGAGCCGTCTGGTCGCCCGGGCGGATGCCCGGAACGAAAGCGCCACTCTTTTTCAGGTTGTCGGCCGTCTCTCGGCTGTTGAACACCAGTGCGGTGTAAAAGAAGCAGAAGAAAACGATCGCCAACGCATACAGCAACACATACACAGGTTGGCCAGGCTTGAGAGCCTCAGCCACATTGTGCAGAGTGTCTGCGAACCAGCTGGTACGCGACCCCGAACTAAACCAGTTCAGGATAGTTGCCGGGAAGAGAATGATCGACGATGCGAAGATCGGCGGAATCACGCCCGACATATTCAGCTTTAGCGGCAAATGTGAAGACTGGCCGCCGTAAATCTTGTTACCGACTTGGCGTTTGGCGTAATTCACAAGAATCTTGCGCTGGCCGCGTTCAATAAACACAACCAGATACGTCACCGCCGCAATCAGCGCAACCACGATGATCGCCGAGATGATGCTCATCGAACCGGTTCGCACCAATTCAAAAAGACCACCAATTGCGTTGGGGAAGCCCGCAGCAATACCGCCGAAAATGATGATCGAAATACCGTTACCAAGCCCACGTTCCGTGATCTGCTCACCCAGCCACATCAGGAACATCGTGCCGGTCACCAGCGTCACGACCGTCGTCAAACGAAATACCATTCCCGGATCAATCACCAGGCCCGGCTGATTTTCCAGTGCCACGGCAATGCCGAAAGCTTGGAACGTCGCCAGCAGCACAGTAAAGATTCGCGTGTACTGCGTAATCTTTCTCTGACCTGCCTGACCTTCTTTCTTCAGCGCTTCGAGCTGCGGCGATACGATCGCCAGCAACTGCATAATGATCGACGCCGAAATATACGGCATGATCCCTAGCGCAAAAATCGTGAACCGTGAAAGTGCGCCACCCGAGAACATGTTGAACATGCCAAGGATGCCGCCCGACTGGCTTTGAAACAGTTTTGCCAGCTGGTCCGGGTCGATACCCGGCACCGGAATATGCGCGCCGATACGGTAGACGATCAACGCCAGCAGCAGAAACACTGCACGCCGACGTAGATCGCCAAACTTCGCCGCGCTGCGACCGGGTTTTGCGAGACTCGGGCTGTTAGCCAAGTACCTTCTCCGATGCAAATGCTAGTGACGGCAAATAACTTGCGCGTTACTCGGCAAAAGAGCCGCCGGCTGCTTCGATAGCAGCGCGCGCACACTTCGTCGCACTCAGACCCTTCACAACGACTTTGCGCTTCAACTCGCCCGTCGCGATGATCTTGGCGCTCTTGATCAGCTCACCGATCAGACCGGCTTGCTTCAGCGCGAGCAAATCGATCTCGTCGACCGGCAGCTTTTCCAGATCCGAGAGACGCACTTCACCGATGAATTCCTTCGTCAGCGAAGTGAAGCCACGCTTCGGCAGGCGACGTTGCAGCGGCATTTGACCGCCTTCGAAGCCAACCTTATGAAAGCCGCCCGAACGCGACTTCTGACCTTTGTGACCACGGCCAGCAGTCTTGCCCAGACCGGAGCCGATACCGCGGCCGACGCGACGCTTAGCGTGCTTCGAGCCTTCAGCCGGCTTCAGGTTATTCAATTCCATTATCAACTCCTTGAGTCCTGGTCAGCCGCTTAGCCGATGACCTTAACGAGGTACGAAACCTTGTTGATCATGCCGCGCACAGCCGGCGTGTCCTGCAACTCGCTAACCGAATTGAGTCGGCGCAGACCGAGGCCACGCACCGTAGCACGATGCGTTTCACGGGTGCCGATCAGGCTCTTGACGAGCTGGACCTTGACAGTTTTATCAGACATGGTGTCCACCTTAGCCCAGAATATCTTCGACGGACTTGCCGCGCTTCGCCGCGATATCACCCGGAGTCGACTGCTTACGCAGACCGTCGAGCGTTGCACGAACGAGGTTATACGGGTTCGTCGAGCCGTGGCTCTTGGCCACAACGTTCTGCACGCCCATCACGTCGAACACTGCGCGCATCGGGCCACCAGCGATCACACCGGTACCATCCTTCGCCGGAGCGAGGAGGACCATCGATGCGCCGTGCTTACCGTGCACTTCGTGTTGCAGAGTACCGTTCTTCAACGGCACCTTGAACATGTTGCGGCGAGCCTGTTCCATCGCCTTCTGAACAGCGACCGGCACTTCCTTTGCCTTGCCCTTGCCCATACCGACGCGGCCATCACCGTCGCCAACCACGGTCAGTGCGGCAAAACCGAGAATCCGGCCGCCCTTCACAACCTTGGTCACGCGGTTGACCGAAATCATCTTTTCGCGCAGGCCGTCGTCGCGTTCGTCAGCCTGAACTTTCGCTTGCATCTTTGCCATGACGAATTCTTCCCTTAGAACTTGAGTCCGGCTTCGCGCGCCGCATCAGCCAGCGCTTTCACGCGGCCGTGGTAACGGAAACCAGAACGGTCGAAGGCGACGGATTCGATGCCGGCAGCCTTAGCCTTTTCTGCAATGCGCTTACCGATCAGGGTAGCGGCAGCGACGTTACCGCCCTTGCCCGTCTGATCAGCCAATTGCGCACGCACTTCGGCTTCGAGCGTCGACGCGCTGGCGAGCACTTTCGTACCGCACGGCGAGAACACTTGCGCATAGATGTGCGTGTTCGTGCGATGCACGGCGAGACGCGCGACCTGCAGCTCAGCGATCTTGATACGCGTCTGACGAGCGCGGCGCAGGCGAGATTGAGTCTTATCCATGATTGCGCACCCTTACTTCTTCTTCGTTTCTTTGAGGATCACAACCTCGTTGGCGTAACGCACACCCTTGCCCTTATAGGGCTCCGGCGGGCGATAGCCGCGCACTTCTGCAGCGACTTGGCCAACTTGTTGCTTGTTGATCCCCTTGATCACGATTTCGGTTTGCGTCGGGGTTTCAGCCTTAACGCCTTCCGGCATCTGGTGCACCACAGGGTGCGAGAAACCCAGCGACAGGTTCAGCTTGTCGCCTTGCGCTTGTGCGCGGTAACCGACGCCAACCAGCGTCAGCTTGCGCTCGAAACCCTTCGTCACGCCGTTCACCATGTTCGCAACTAGTGCGCGCATCGTGCCCGACATCGCATTCGCTTCGCGGCTCTCGTCAACCGGCTCGAACTTAAGCGTGCCGTTGTCGTTTACCACCTTCACCAAGCTGTTGGCAGCCTGAGAAATCGTGCCCAGCGGACCCTTGACGGTAATGCGTTCGTCGCTCAGGGCCACTTCTGCGCCTTGCAGCGCGATCGGGCTTTTACCTACTCGAGACATGTTTCTCTCCTTTCGGCCTTAAGCGACGTAGCAGATGACTTCGCCGCCAACGCCCGTAGCGCGCGCCTTGCGGTCCGTCATCACGCCCTTCGGCGTCGACACGATTGCCACGCCGAGGCCATTCATGACCACGGGGATGTCGTTACGGCCGCGGTACACACGCAGACCAGGCTTCGAGACGCGCTCAATGCGCTCGATCACCGGACGGCCAGCGTAGTACTTCAACACGATGTTCAATTCAGACTTCGCACCTTCAGACTTCACTGCGAAATCATCGATATAGCCTTCGTCCTTCAGGACCTGCGCAATCGCAACCTTGACTTTCGACGAGGGCATAGTCACCGAGACTTTCTCAACCATCTGCGCATTGCGGATGCGAGTCAGCATATCGGCGATAGGATCACTCATGCTCATTTACGTTTCTCCTATTACCAGCTCGCCTTGGTCAGGCCAGGGATCTCGCCGCGGAACGCGATTTCGCGAATCTTGTTACGCGCCAGCCCGAATTTACGGAACGTGCCACGCGGGCGACCGGTAATTGCGCAACGATTGCGCTTACGGGTCGGGTTAGAGTTGCGCGGCAGTTGTTGCAGTTCCAGACGTGCTGCGTAGTGCTCTTCGTCCGACTTGCTCATATCGCCGATAATCGCTTTCAGCGCAGCACGCTTGGGAGCGTACTTAGCGGCCAGGCGAGCACGCTTCTTTTCACGTTCGATCAGTGCCAGTTTAGCCACGGTAACCTCAGTTTCTGAACGGGAACTTGAAGCTGGCGAGCAGAGCCTTTGCTTCGTCGTCGGTCTTCGCAGTCGTCGTGATGCTGATGTTCAGCCCACGCAGTGCGTCGATCTTGTCGTAGTCGATTTCGGGGAAAATGATCTGCTCTTTCACACCGATGTTGTAGTTGCCGCGACCATCGAACGCACGACCCGAAACGCCACGGAAGTCACGCACACGCGGGAGCGCAACCGTCACGAAACGGTCCAGAAATTCGTACATTGCTTGACCACGCAACGTGACCATTGCACCGATCGGATAGCCTTGACGGATCTTGAAACCAGCGATCGCCTTGCGTGCCTTCGTGATAACCGGCTTCTGGCCAGCAATCTTTGTAAGGTCGCCGACGGCGTTTTCGATGATTTTCTTGTCAGCAACCGCCTCACCAAGACCCATGTTCAGGGTGATCTTGGTAATGCGCGGCACTTCCATCACAGACTTGTAACCGAACTTCTCGATGAGGCCGGGTACAACCTTTTCTTTGTAAAACTCTTGCAAACGAGCCATTTTTTTACTCCGCAGCGTCAGGCGCTCAGCTCAGCACCGGTCGTCTTAAGGAAACGAACCTTCTTGTCTCCTTCGACCTTGATGCCTACTCGCGACGCCTTGCCATTCGCGTCGACCAATGCGACGTTCGAAATTTGCAGCGGCATCGTCTTGGCTTCAACACCACCCGTCGTACCCTTCATCGGGTTCGGCTTGACGTGTTTCTTGACGAGATTGATGCCCTCGACAATCACTTTGCCTTCGCCAACGGACAGCACGACGCCGCGCTTGCCTTTGTCTTTGCCGGTGATGACGATTACTTCGTCACCTTTGCGAATCTTGTTCATCGCGACTCCTTACAGCACTTCAGGTGCCAACGAAACGATTTTCATGAATCGTTCGCTGCGCAACTCGCGCGTAACAGGCCCGAAAATACGGGTGCCAATAGGTTCGAGCTTGGCATTCAACAGCACTGCAGCGTTGCCATCGAACTTGATCAGCGAGCCGTCCTGACGGCGCACGCCCTTGGCGGTGCGAACCACCACGGCATTGTAAATTTCGCCTTTCTTCACGCGCCCGCGCGGCGTTGCTTCTTTGACGGTCACCTTGATGATGTCGCCAATGCTGGCATAACGACGCTTCGAGCCGCCGAGAACCTTGATGCACATGACTTCACGCGCACCGGTGTTGTCGGCCACTTCAAGCCGAGTTTCGGTCTGGATCATGGTTTATCTTTCCCAACTTAATCCGGTCACACCACCATGGCGTACCCGGTCAGTCTTGGTCCCGTCAGCCAATCGGCTGCTTGGGTTAGAACAGCAGCGACGGCAAACGAAACCCGCCATCGCAATCCGGTGAATCCTTCGGAACAGGCTGGCGCCCGAACCGCTTCCCCCACCAACTTCGCCCGCGACGGGGCTCCCATAAAAGAGGGAAGACCGAGATTATAACAAATAATCTCGGTCTTGCAAGCGAAACTTACTGCGATTTCAATTACTTCTACAACTTTGCGGCGTCAGATGACGCGAGCAGCCTCGACCAAGCGAGCCACAACCCAAGCTTTCGTCTTCGAAATCGGACGTGTTTCTTGGATTTCAACGAGGTCACCCTCGTTGTACGTGTTCGCATCGTCGTGCGCGTGATACTTCTTCGAACGCACAACGTACTTGCCGTAGATCGGGTGCTTCACGCGGTGCTCAACCAGCACGGTGACCGTCTTGTCCATCTTGTTGCTGACGACCTTGCCGACCAGCGTCCGCTTGAGCGAGGTTTTTACGCTATCGTTCATTTCTGGTTCGCCTTCTCAGTCAGGACGGTCCGCACACGTGCGATGTCGCGACGAACCTTCTTCAGCTGGCTCGTATTCGTGAGCTGCTGGGTCGCGAGTTGCATGCGCAGGCCGAATTGCGCCTTCAACAGGTCCGACAGCTCCTTGTTGAGCGCGGCCTGATCTTTCTGGTGAAGTTCGGAAGCCTTCATCATTTGCTCCTTAGGCGCCGAGCTGACGCACGATAAACGTCGTCTTCAGCGGCAGCTTAGCTGCAGCCAGACGGAACGCTTCGCGTGCCAGCTCTTCGGTTACGCCGTCCATTTCGTACAGCATCTTGCCCGGTTGAATCTCTGCGACGTAGTACTCAGGGTTACCTTTACCGTTACCCATACGCACTTCAGCCGGCTTATGCGAGATCGGCTTGTCCGGGAAAATACGAATCCAGATGCGGCCGCCACGTTTGATGTGACGCGTCATTGCACGACGTGCCGCTTCAATCTGGCGCGCGGTCAAGCGACCACGACCGACAGCCTTCAGACCGAATTCACCGAACGACACTGCGTTGCCGCGAGTGGCGATACCGGTGTTACGACCCTTCTGCTCTTTGCGATACTTTCTGCGTTTCGGTTGCAGCATCGTTATTCTCCAGTCTTCCCGTCACCGCCAGCACGACGAGGAGCGCCACGGCGTGCACCTGCCGGGCCAGCACCTTCACCATCGCGACGCGGACGACGATCACCACCCGGACGTGCGTTACGGCGCGGACGCTTTTCTTCGGCGACTTCTTCAACCACCGGTGCGTCATTACGGCCGAGCGTGTCGCCCTTGTAGACCCACACCTTCACGCCAATGATGCCGTACGTCGTCTTAGCTTCAGACGTTGCGTAGTCGATATCAGCGCGGAGCGTATGGAGAGGAACGCGACCTTCGCGATACCATTCCGTACGAGCGATTTCGATACCGTTCAAACGGCCTGCGCTCATGATCTTGATGCCTTGAGCACCCAGACGCATCGCGTTTTGCATTGCACGCTTCATCGCGCGGCGGAACATAATCCGGCGCTCGAGCTGTTGCGTGATCGAATCGGCGATCAGTTGCGCATCGGTTTCCGGCTTGCGGATTTCTTCGATGTTGACATGAACCGGAACGCCCATACGCTTTTGCAGCTCGGACTTCAGCAGTTCAATGTCTTCACCCTTCTTGCCGATCACGACACCCGGACGCGAGCTGAAAATCGTGATACGCGCGTTCTTTGCAGGACGCTCGATCACAACGCGACCGACGGACGCGTTCTTCAGCTTCTTCTTCAGGTATTCACGAACACCGATGTCTTCCTGCAACATCGCCGCGAAATTGTTGTTGTTCGCGTACCAACGCGAAGCCCAATTGCGGCTGACGGCCAAACGGAAGCCAGTCGGATGAATTTTCTGTCCCATCGTATGACCCCTTAATTCCCGACCGTCACAGTGATGTGACAGGATTGCTTCTCGATGCGGTTACCGCGGCCTTTAGCGCGCGCGGTGAAACGCTTGAGCGACGCAGCCTTGTCGATGTAAATGCTCGTGATTTTGAGCTCATCGATATCGGCGCCTTCGTTATGCTCCGCATTCGCGATCGCCGACAGCACGACCTTTTTCACGATTCCCGCAGCCTTCTTCGGCGAGAACGTCAGAACGTTCAGCGCCTTGTCGACCGGCAAACCGCGGATCTGGTCAGCCACAAGGCGCGTTTTCTGCGCCGAGATGCGGGCACCGCGATGAATTGCTTTCACTTCCATCATGAGCCCCTTATTTCTTAGCCTTCTTGTCGGCTGCGTGACCCTTGAACGTCCGGGTCAATGCAAACTCGCCAAGCTTGTGGCCGACCATGTTTTCCGAGACATACACCGGAACGTGTTGACGGCCGTTATGCACAGCAATCGTCAGACCGATGAAGTCCGGCAGAATCGTCGAACGACGCGACCAGGTTTTGATCGGCTTCTTATCCCGCGAAGCTGCAGCCGCCTCAACTTTCTTCAGCAAATGGGCGTCACAGAACGGACCTTTTTTTACAGAACGTGCCATTGCCTACTCCTTAACGCTTGTGACGGCGCTGGACGATCATGCTCGTCGTGCGCTTGTTGCTGCGGGTGCGATAACCCTTAGCAGGCGTGCCCCACGGGCTCACCGGATCGCGACCTGCAGCCGTCTTGCCTTCACCACCACCGTGCGGGTGATCGACCGGGTTCATTGCAACGCCACGCACCGTCGGGCGGATACCACGCCAGCGGTTTGCGCCAGCCTTACCGATTTGACGGAGGCTATGCTCTTCGTTGCCAACTTCACCAATCGTCGCGCGGCATTCAACGTGAACGCGGCGGATTTCACCAGAGCGCAGGCGGACCTGTGCGTAGATGCCTTCACGAGCCAGCAACATCGCCGACGTACCAGCCGAACGCGCCATTTGCGCGCCCTTGCCCGGCAGCATTTCGATGCAGTGAATCGTCGTACCAACCGGAATGTTGCGGATCGGCAGCGTGTTGCCTGCGCGGATCGGAGCTTCCGAACCGGACATCAATTGCTGACCAACCGTCACACCCTTCGGCGCGATGATGTACTTACGCTCGCCGTCTGCGTACAGAACCAGCGCGATGTTCGCGCTACGGTTCGGATCGTACTCAAGACGCTCGACCTTTGCCGGGATACCGTCTTTGTTGCGACGGAAATCGACGACACGGTAGTGGTGCTTATGACCACCGCCCTTATGGCGAGTGGTGATATGACCGTTGTTGTTACGGCCGGCGGTCGTGGATTGCGAATCGAGCAGCGGTGCGAACGGCTTGCCCTTGTACAGATCCTTATTGACCACCTTGACCATCGCGCGGCGACCCGGCGAAGTCGGCTTAACTTTAACGATTGCCATGATTACTTGGCCTCCGCTTCAAAGTTGATTTCCTGGCCGGGCTTCAGGCAGACGTACGCCTTCTTCACGTCCTTGCGCTTGCCCATGAAGCGACCAAAGCGCTTGGCTTTGCCCTTCGAGACCAGCACGTTGACGGAATTGACTTCCACCTTGAACAGCAGCTCGACTGCAGCCTTCACTTCCTGCTTCGTGGCATCGGGCGCGACTTCGAACACAACTTGCTCGTTCTTGTCGGCCACCAGCGTCGCCTTTTCGGAGATCACCGGCGCGAGCAGGACCTGCATCAAACGATGATCGTTTTTGCGAATCTCGCTCATGACAGCAACTCCTCGATCTGGGCGACCGCAGCCTTCGTGATCAGGATCTTCTTGAAGTAGATCAGCGACAGCGGGTCGGCGTAACGCGGCTCGACAACTGCCACATGGGCGAGGTTGCGCGACGCGAGGTACAGGTTTTCGTCAACCGTGTCGGTAATCACCAGCACGGAGTCGAGACCCATCGCCTTGAATTTTTCGGCCAACAGCTTCGTCTTCGGCGCTTCGAGCGTCAACTCGTCGACCACCGAGATACGGCCTTCGCGGGCCAGCTGCGAGAAGATCGAGCAGAGGCCTGCGCGATGCATCTTCTTGTTGACCTTGTGCGAAAAGTTTTCTTCCGGCGAATTCGGGAAGATCCGGCCACCGCCGCGCCACAACGGGCTCGACGACATACCGGCACGAGCGCGGCCCGTACCCTTTTGACGCCACGGCTTTTTGGTCGTGTGCTTGACTTGCTCACGATCCTTCTGCGCGCGGTTGCCGCTACGGGCATTCGCTTGATACGCCACCACGACCTGGTGAATCAGGGCTTCGTTGTAATCACGGCCGAACACTACGTCCGACGCGCTAACGCCCGCACCTTCCTGACCATTGGCATTCAGGAGCTTAAGTTCCATTATTTCGCTCCTTTCACAGCACGCGTCTTCACGGCCGGCGTAACGAATACCTTGCCACCCTTCGCACCCGGAACGGCGCCCTTGACCAGCAACAACTTGCGGTCAGCGTCGATACGAGCGATTTCGAGGTTTTGTACCGTTACCGTGTCGTCACCCATGTGACCGGTCATGCGCTTACCCGGGAAAACACGACCCGGATCCTGCGCCATACCGATCGAACCCGGCACGTTGTGCGAGCGCGAGTTACCGTGCGATGCACGGCCAGATGCGAAGTTGTAACGCTTGATGGTACCGGCGTAGCCCTTACCGATCGACACGCCTTGCACGTCGACTTTCTGGCCCACTTCGAACAAATCAGGACCGACCACAGTGCCGCTCGACAACTCGGCAGCCTTGGCGGCATCGATCTGGAATTCTTTGAGGATTTCACCGGCTTGAACGCCGGCTTTGGCGAGATGACCGGCCAAAGGCTTCGTCACGCGCGATGCACGGCGCGTACCGAACGCAACCTGCACGGCCGTGTAGCCGTCGGTTTCAACAGTCTTGATCTGCGTCACGCGGTTGTCGGACACGTCCAACACGGTAACGGGAATCGAATCCCCTTCTGCCGTGAAGATACGGGTCATGCCAACCTTGCGACCTACGAGTCCAAGGCTCATCGTTTTCTCCATTCCCGACTGCGATTGGTCGGGGCTAATTTACAAATGCCGGTGCCGTTTCGGGCATGAACGCATGCTGCAGCACACCGACTTTTTTGCGCAAATGCGCGAAAAGCCCACCATTATAGCAAGGCTTTTCGTTTTCCGCAAGCAATCAAAGACTTAGCACTGTCCGGCGGGCCGAACGGGCTTTGCGACGCTTATTGCAGCTTGATTTCCACGTCCACGCCAGCCGGCAGATCCAGCTTCATCAGTGCGTCAACGGTCTTGTCCGTCGGATCGACGATGTCCATCAGACGCTGGTGCGTACGGATTTCGAGCTGATCACGCGACGTCTTGTTGACGTGCGGCGAACGCAGGATGTCGAAACGTTGGATGCGGGTCGGCAGCGGCACCGGACCACGAACGATTGCGCCAGTCCGCTTTGCCGTGTCGACGATTTCAGCTGCCGATTGATCGATCAGGCGATAGTCGAAAGCCTTCAGGCGAATGCGGATTTTCTGGTTTTGCATGACAGTTCCTTGGAAAGAGCGAGGCGATATTGCATCGCCAGATAGTAAAAGAACGTAGGGCCGGGCACTCGCTGGGAGCTGGCGCCCGACCCCGGGCACCACTTACTGCAAATTCAACTCGCGATTTTACTCGAGAATCTTGGCAACCACACCTGCGCCGACCGTACGGCCGCCTTCGCGGATAGCGAAGCGCAGACCTTCTTCCATTGCGATCGGGTTGATCAGCTTCACCGTGATCGACACGTTGTCGCCCGGCATGACCATTTCCTTGTCCTTCGGCAACTCGATCGAGCCCGTCACGTCCGTCGTACGGAAGTAGAACTGCGGACGATAGTTGTTGAAGAACGGCGTGTGACGGCCACCTTCGTCCTTGCTCAGCACGTACACTTCAGCCGTGAAGTGCGTGTGCGGGTTGATCGAACCCGGCTTCGCCAGAACCTGGCCACGCTCCACGTCTTCACGCTTCGTGCCGCGCAGCAGGATACCGACGTTGTCGCCCGCCTGACCCTGGTCCAGCAGCTTGCGGAACATTTCCACGCCCGTGCAGGTCGTCTTCACCGTCGGCTTGATACCGACGATTTCGATTTCTTCGCCGACCTTCACGATGCCGCGCTCGACGCGACCCGTCACCACCGTGCCGCGACCCGAGATCGAGAACACGTCTTCCACCGGCATCAGGAACGAGCCGTCAACTGCGCGCTCCGGCGTCGGGATGTACGTGTCCAGCGCGTCGGCCAGATTCATGATCGCCACTTCGCCCAGCTCGCCTGCGTCGCCTTCCAGCGCCAGCTTGGCCGAACCCTTGATGATCGGCGTGTCGTCGCCCGGGAAATCGTACTTCGACAGAAGTTCGCGAACTTCCATCTCGACGAGTTCCAGCAGTTCAGCGTCGTCCACCATGTCGCACTTGTTCAGGAACACGATGATGTACGGAACGCCAACCTGACGCGCCAGCAGGATGTGCTCACGCGTTTGCGGCATCGGGCCGTCTGCAGCCGAGCACACCAGGATCGCGCCGTCCATCTGCGCTGCGCCCGTGATCATGTTCTTCACATAGTCAGCGTGGCCCGGGCAGTCGACGTGTGCGTAGTGGCGGTTAGCCGTTTCGTACTCGACGTGCGCCGTGTTGATCGTGATACCACGTGCCTTTTCTTCCGGCGCCGCATCGATCTGGTCGTATGCCTTCGCTTCGCCGCCAAACTTCTTGGTCAGCACCGTCGTGATCGCTGCCGTCAGCGTGGTCTTGCCGTGGTCAACGTGACCGATCGTGCCGACGTTCACGTGCGGCTTGGTCCGTTCGAATTTACCTTTAGCCATGTTTCTCTTCTTTCAAAAAGTTAATCGTTGAATGGGTTTGCCGCGCGCTTACTTCGACTTGGCGTTGATGATTGCTTCAGACACGTTGCGCGGTGCTTCGGAGTAGTGCTTGAACTCCATCGTGTACGTTGCACGACCTTGGGTCAGCGAACGCAGCGACGTCGAATAGCCGAACATTTCCGACAGCGGTACTTCGGCGCGAACGATCTTGCCGCCACCAACCATGTCATCCATGCCCTGAACGATGCCGCGACGACCCGACAGGTCGCCCATCACGTTGCCCATGTAATCTTCAGGCGTTTCGACTTCCACAGCCATCATCGGTTCAAGGATGACCGGTTGAGCCTTGCGCATTGCTTCCTTGAACGCCATCGAACCGGCCATGCGGAACGCATTTTCGTTCGAGTCAACGTCGTGATACGAACCGAACGTCAGGTGAACCTTCACGTCAACGACCGGGAAGCCAGCCAACACGCCGGCCTTCAGCGTTTCCTGGATACCCTTGTCGACTGCCGGAATGTATTCACGCGGAATCACGCCGCCCTTGATTTCGTCCAGGAACTCGTAGCCCTTGCCCTGCTCATTCGGCTCGAGCGTAATGACCGCGTGACCGTACTGGCCGCGACCACCCGACTGCTTGACGAACTTGCCGTCGACATCTTCCGCCTTGCCGCGAATCGTTTCGCGATAAGCAACTTGCGGCTTGCCGACCGTTGCTTCAACGCCGAACTCTCGCTTCATCCGGTCGACCAGAATTTCGAGGTGGAGCTCGCCCATGCCCGAAATAATCGTTTGACCCGACTCTTCGTCAGTTTGAACGCGGAACGACGGATCTTCCTGTGCCAGACGATTCAGCGCCAGACCCATCTTTTCCTGGTCAGGCTTCGTCTTCGGCTCAACAGCCTGCGAAATCACCGGCTCCGGGAAAATCATGCGTTCGAGCACGATCGGGTGCTGCGGATCGCACAGCGTGTCGCCCGTGGTGGCCTCTTTCAGGCCAACAGCAGCAGCGATGTCGCCGGCGCGAACTTCCTTGATTTCTTCGCGCTGGTTTGCGTGCATCTGCAGAATACGACCCAGACGTTCCTTCTTGTCCTTCGTCGCGTTCAGCACGGTATCGCCAGAATTGACCACGCCCGAGTACACACGGAAGAAGATCAACTGGCCGACGAACGGGTCGGTCATGATCTTGAATGCCAGCGACGAGAACTTTTCGTCATCCGACGCACGACGCTCGCCCTTTTCACCGTTTTCCAGCTCGCCAGTAACCGGCGGGATGTCGATCGGCGACGGCAGGAAGTCGAGCACTGCGTCCAGCATGCGTTGCACGCCCTTGTTCTTGAACGCGGTGCCACACAGCATCGGCTGGATTTCGCAAGCGATCGTACGGTCGCGCAGGCCCTTGATGATTTCCGCTTCGGAGAGCTCGCCCTCTTCCAGGTACTTGTTCATCAATTCTTCGCTCGACTCGGCAGCAGCTTCGACCATCTTCTCGCGCCATTCCGTACACGAGTCAGCCAGTTCTGCCGGAATTTCTTCGTACGAGAACTTCGTGCCTTGGGATGCTTCGTCCCAAATGATCGCCTTCATCTTCAGCAGATCGACGACGCCCGTGAAGTTTTCTTCAGCACCGATAGGCACCACGACCGGAACCGGATTTGCCTTCAAACGCAGCTTGAGTTGATCGTAGACCTTGAAGAAGTTCGCGCCGGTACGGTCCATCTTGTTGATGAACGCGAGACGGGGAACCTTGTACTTGTTCGCCTGACGCCAAACGGTTTCCGACTGCGGCTGAACGCCACCCACAGCGCAGTAGACCATGCACGCACCGTCGAGCACGCGCATCGAGCGCTCGACTTCAATCGTGAAGTCGACGTGGCCCGGGGTGTCGATGATGTTGATGCGGTGCTCAGCGCGGTCGCCGGCCATGCCTTTCCAGAAAGCCGTGGTAGCAGCGGACGTGATCGTGATACCGCGTTCCTGCTCCTGCTCCATCCAGTCCATGGTTGCAGCGCCGTCGTGCACTTCACCAATCTTGTGGTTCACGCCGGTGTAGAACAGGATGCGCTCGGTCGTCGTCGTTTTGCCGGCGTCGATGTGAGCGCTAATACCGATGTTACGGTAGCGCTCGATAGGTGTCTTGCGAGCCACTTTGATCCTCTATTGGGATGACGCGATGCGAGAAAATACCCATCGCGCTGTAACACAAACGGGCGAGGCGCTTTGTAAGCGCACCCGCCCGGAATTTCTTTCCGCTTTTTCTGCTAGACCCGGGTTCGGGAAGCTTAGAAACGGAAGTGCGAGAACGCCTTGTTGGCTTCTGCCATCCGGTGAACTTCGTCGCGCTTCTTCATCGCGCCGCCACGGCCTTCAGCCGCTTCGGAGAGTTCACCTGCCAGGCGCAGAGCCATCGACTTTTCGCTGCGCTTCTTCGCGGCTTCACGCAACCAACGCATCGCCAATGCCATACGACGCGACGGACGCACTTCGACCGGAACCTGATAGTTCGCACCACCAACGCGGCGGCTCTTCACTTCGACCACCGGCTTGACGTTGTTGAGCGCCACCGTGAACACTTCCAGCGGGTCCTTGCCACCCTTGGTCTGGATCTGTTCGAAAGCGCCGTACACGATACGCTCGGCAACAGACTTCTTGCCGGAGAGCATCAGCACGTTCATGAACTTAGCTACATCTACGTTGCCGAATTTCGGATCCGGCAACACTTCCCGCTTGGGGACTTCGCGACGACGCGGCATGTTTCTTCCTTTACTTTTTCAGTTGGAGCTATTTTTTAGCCCCGCGGCCACCAACTAACCCGATTCATCTCTAACGACTTACCAGCCTGGTCGGGTGACCACTTACTCGACAGCACCGGCGATCCGGCACCACCGCTATTACCGCCTTTGCAGGCGACCGAAAACTACACAGACCGGCTAATTACTTGCCAGCCTTGGCACGCTTTGCACCGTACTTCGAGCGAGCCTGCTTACGATCCTTGACGCCCTGGGTATCCAGCGAGCCGCGAACCATGTGGTAACGCACACCCGGCAAGTCCTTAACACGACCGCCGCGAATCAGCACGACCGAGTGTTCCTGCAGGTTGTGGCCTTCACCACCGATGTACGAAATAACTTCGAAGCCGTTCGTCAGACGAACCTTGGCAACTTTACGCAGTGCCGAGTTAGGCTTCTTAGGCGTCGTGGTGTACACACGGGTGCACACGCCGCGACGCTGGGGGCAGTCCTGCAAGGCCGGGCTCTTGCTCTTAGTCGTTTCCGACTGGCGGCCTTTGCGAACCAGTTGATTGATGGTTGGCATTGTTTATTCCTGAAATTGAACAAAATCGACGCATCTGTTTCCGGGCAAAGCAGAAACGACTGCGCATCGAACTTCCAGTTCGGTCCGCTCACACGCGAGTTAACTGCGCGCGCAGGCATTCCAAGAACCGGAACCTAGCATAATATTCCGAAAAGGCTAAGGGAGTCAACAGGTTGCGATGTTTCGCATACCTACGCGCGGCACCACCTGCTAATCGGCGGCGACGACTTCCAGCAGTTCGTCGCCGAAACGATCGAGTTTTCGTGCGCCCATGCCGGGGATACCTCGCAAATCCTCGATCGAATCGGGGCCGTTGCGTGCAATTTCCGCCAGCGTGGCGTCGTGGAAGATGACGTACGCTGGCACGCCATCACTCTTCGCGGTTTCCGTTCGCCAAGCGCGCAGCCTGTCCCAGCGGGCCCGCTCACGCGGACCCATGCCAATCGTCGGATCGGCTCGCTCGCTCGTTCTCCCGGACGATTGGCGCGTCCGTGTCGGCTTGACGTAGCGGCGCATCGTGACGCTCTGCTCGCTCTTCAGGACGGCTTTGGCAGCTTCCGTCAAAACGAGCGACCCAAAACCTTCATGGTCGACGGTGAGATAACCAAAAGCGACAAGCTGTCGAAATATGGCGCGCCACTCGGGCTCACCCAACGACGCGCCAATTCCAAACGTCGTCAGGCTCTCGTGACCGCGCTGCAAAATTTTCTCGCTTCGGTTCCCGCGCAGAATATCGATGAGATGGCCGGCGCCAAAATGGAAACCGCTCGCTCGTTGTGCGCGAAAAACGCAGGACAGCGCCATCTGCGCCTCACGCGTTGCGTCCCACGTGTCGGGTGGCTCGATACAGTTATCGCAATTTCCGCACGGTTTGCTCGACTCGCCGAAGTACGCGAGGAGCCGAACCCGTCTGCAGGTCGCGGCTTCGCACAGGCCGAGCAGCGCGTCGAGTTTGCCGGTCTGCACGCGCTTGTGGGCATCGTCTGCATCGGATTCGTCGATCATCTTGCGCTGCTGCACCACGTCGCCCAGACCGTAAGCCATCCAGGCGTTAGCAGGCATCCCGTCCCGGCCCGCGCGACCGGTTTCCTGGTAGTAGCCTTCGACGCTTTTCGGCAGATCGAGGTGAGCAACGAAGCGGACGTCCGGTTTGTCGATCCCCATACCGAACGCGATCGTGGCGCACATCACGATGCCCTCTTCGCGCTGGAACATTTCCTGGTGCTTCTGACGAATCTCGAATTCCATGCCCGCGTGATAAGGCAGCGCGCGCATGCCCTTTTCCTTCAGCCACTCCGCGGTCTCCTCGACCTTGCGGCGTGACAGGCAATACACCACGCCGGCGTCCGTCGTGCCATCCGGTCTCGAGTGCTCTGCACGAATGAAATCGAGCAATTGCGCCCGAGCATTGTCTTTTTCGACGATGCGATAGCGGATGTTCGGTCGGTCGAAGCTGGAGACGAAGATGCGCGCGTCATCCAGTGCCAGACGGTGGATGATTTCGTCCCGCGTGATTGCGTCAGCGGTGGCAGTCAGCGCGATGCGCGGGACGTTCGGAAAACGTTCGTGCAATACCGACAGTTGAATGTACTCGGGGCGGAAATCATGGCCCCATTGCGACACGCAATGTGCTTCGTCGATAGCGAACAGACCAATGCGCGTCCGTTCGAGCAAATCCTGGAAACGCGGCGTCATCAAACGCTCAGGCGCTACATACAGCAGATCGATCTCGCCATCGCGAAGCGCGCGTTCGGTGGCCATCGCCTCCGCACTCGACAAGGTGGAATTCAGATACGCCGCGCGTACGCCAACCTCGGTGAGCGCGGCGACCTGATCCTGCATCAATGCGATCAACGGCGACACCACGATGCCCGTGCCAAAGCCTCCCTCGCGCCGCACGAGCGACGGGATCTGGTAGCACAACGACTTGCCGCCGCCCGTCGGCATGAGCACGAGACAATCTCCGCCGCCGGAAACGTGCTCGACAATTTCGCCTTGCTGTCCTCTGAACGCGGGGTAACCGAAGACTTCGTTGAGGATTTCTAGAGCACGGGACATGGATTTGAGAGAAGCAGCGTGAGGCCGGTGACACGGATTTTAGCAACCCGGGCGCCATCCACCTGAACGGATTGTGCGCGTTGGCCGTTCGGACAGTTGAACAGCGCTTGTTTATGAGCTCGGTCAGGGCAAAAAAAAACCGCCCGGTCGAAACCGGGCGGCTCTACTGGCGTCAGGTGAAAGCGGCTTTCGCCGCTCGCACTTATTCGCCTGAGTGCTGCTGTTCGGCAGCCGGGGTTTCCGGCGTACCGAATTCGAACGACTCTTCCGCTGCGATCTGATCGAAACGCTCGCGGTCAGACAGTTCCTTGCTCTTGCGTGCCTTGTGGAACGCGAGACCCGTACCGGCCGGAATCAGACGGCCGACGATCACGTTTTCCTTCAGACCGCGCAGGTCATCGCGCTTGCCCATGATCGCCGCTTCGGTCAGCACGCGGGTCGTTTCCTGGAACGACGCCGCCGAGATGAACGAATCGGTCGACAACGAGGCCTTCGTGATACCGAGCAGCACGTTTTCGTACGTTGCCGGACGCTTGTCTTCCGCGATCATACGGTCGTTTTCGTCGAGCATATCCGACCGCTCGACCTGTTCGCCCGGGATGAAACGCGTATCGCCGTTGTCCGTAATCTGCACGCGACGCAGCATCTGACGAACAATCACTTCGATGTGCTTGTCGTTGATCTTCACGCCTTGCAGACGGTACACGTCCTGCACTTCGTCCACGATGTAACGCGACAGCGCTTCGATACCTTGCAGACGCAAGATGTCGTGCGGATCGGCCGGACCGTCGACAATCATTTCGCCCTTGTTGACGACCTGACCATCGTGCACCAGAACCTGCTTTTCCTTCGCGATCAGGAACTCGTGCTGATTGCCTTCGAGGTCCGTGATAACGAGACGCTGCTTGCCCTTCGTGTCCTTACCGAACGACGTCGTGCCCGTGACTTCCGCCAGGATACCTGCGTCCTTCGGCGAACGTGCTTCGAACAGTTCGGCCACACGCGGCAGACCGCCGGTAATGTCACGCGTTTTCTGCGATTCAACCGGGATACGTGCCAGCACTTCACCGACCTGCACTTGCTGACCGTCCTTCACGGTGATCAGAGCGCCGACCTGGAAGCCGATCTGCACCGAATGCTCGGTGTTCGGGATCTTGACTTCTTCGCCGTTCGCGTCGAGCAGCTTGACCTGCGGACGCACCGTCTTCGAAGCTTGCGAACCACGACGCTTCACGTCGATCACGACCAGCGTGGACAGACCCGTCACATCGTCGATCTGCTTCGCAACGGTGACGCCTTCCTCGACGTTTTCGAACTTCACCGTACCGCCCCACTCGGTGATGATCGGACGCGTCATCGGATCCCACGTTGCCAGTTGCGTGCCGGCCTTGATCTGCGCGCCGTCGAGTTGCAACAGCGTCGCGCCGTACGGCACCTTGTGACGTTCGCGCTCGCGACCGTGGTCGTCGGTGATCATCGCTTCGCCCGAACGCGAGATGACGATCTGCTCGCCCTTTGCGTTTGTGACGTAACGCATCGTTGCCGTGAAACGCACCGTACCGTTCGACTTCGCTTCAACCGACGAAGCCACTGCCGCACGCGACGCCGCACCACCGATGTGGAACGTACGCATCGTGAGCTGCGTGCCCGGTTCACCGATCGACTGAGCAGCGATCACGCCGACTGCTTCGCCCACGTTGACCGACGAGCCACGACCCAGGTCACGGCCATAGCAGGCCGCGCACAAGCCGTAACGCGTTTCGCAAGTCAGCGGCGTACGCACGCGCACTTCGTCGATACCGAGGCGTTCGATTTCTTCGACCGCGTCTTCATCGAGCAACGTGCCCGTTTCGTACAGCGTTTCCTGCGATTCCGGATTGACGACGTCAGCCACCGTCACGCGACCCAGAATACGGTCACGCAGCGCTTCGACGACTTCACCGCCTTCGACCAACGCCTTCATGGCGACGCCGTTGGACGTACCGCAATCGTCCTCAACCACCACCAGATCCTGCGTCACGTCGACCAGACGACGCGTCAGGTAACCCGAGTTTGCCGTCTTCAGTGCCGTATCAGCCAGACCCTTACGTGCACCGTGGGTCGAGATGAAGTACTGCAACACGTTCAGGCCTTCACGGAAGTTCGCCGTAATCGGCGTCTCGATGATCGAGCCGTCCGGCTTCGCCATCAGGCCACGCATACCGGCCAGCTGACGAATCTGAACTGCCGAACCACGAGCACCCGAGTCCGCCATCATGTAAATCGAGTTGAACGATTCCTGACGCGTTTCGTTGCCGTCGCGATCCACCACCGGTTCCGTCGACAGCTGCTCCATCATCGCCTTGCCGACCGCTTCCGACGTTGCCGACCAGATGTCGACCACGTTGTTGTAGCGCTCTTGCGACGTGACGAGACCCGACATGTACTGACGATCGTATTCCTTCACCTTCTTCGCGGCGTCGCCGACGATGGTTTCCTTCTGCGGCGGCACGAGCATGTCGTCGACGCAGATGGAGATACCAGCGCGCGTTGCCAGACGGAAACCCGACTGCATCAACTGGTCGGCAAAAATCACCGTTTCACGCAGACCGCACTTGCGGAATGCGGTGTTGATCAGACGCGAGATTTCCTTCTTCTTCAGCGGCTTGTTAAGCACCGAGAACGGCAGGCCCGGCGGAAGGATTTCCGACAGGATTGCGCGACCCACGGTGGTCGGGTACAGCGTGATCTTCGGCACGAACGCCGGCGCACCTTCCGACTTGTCTTCGTTGTGGACCATTTCGGTGATCCGAACGTTGACGCGGGAGGCCAGCTCGACTTCCTTGTTCTCGTAGGCACGCAGCGCTTCCGAGACGCCCGTGAACGTCAGGCCTTCGCCCTTGCCGTTCACTGCTTCACGAGTCGCGTAGTACAAACCGAGCACGATATCCTGCGACGGCACGATCGACGGATCGCCGTTGGCCGGGAACAGGACGTTGTTCGACGCCAGCATCAGCGTGCGCGCTTCCATCTGCGCTTCCAGCGACAGCGGCACGTGAACAGCCATCTGGTCACCGTCGAAGTCGGCGTTGAACGCCGCGCAAACGAGCGGATGCAGCTGGATTGCCTTACCTTCGATCAGCACCGGCTCGAAAGCCTGAATGCCAAGACGGTGCAGCGTCGGCGCACGGTTCAGCATGACCGGATGTTCGCGGATCACCTCTTCCAAGATGTCCCACACCACCGGCGTCTGGTTCTCGACTTCCTTCTTCGCAGCCTTGATGGTGGTAGCCACACCCATCACTTCCAGCTTGTTGAAGATGAACGGCTTGAACAGTTCGAGCGCCATCAGCTTCGGCAGGCCGCACTGATGCAGCTTGAGCGTCGGGCCGACCACGATCACCGAACGGCCCGAGTAGTCAACACGCTTACCGAGCAAGTTCTGACGGAAACGACCGCCCTTACCCTTGATCATGTCAGCGAGCGACTTCAGCGGACGCTTGTTCGCGCCGGTCATTGCCTTACCACGACGACCGTTGTCGAGCAGCGAATCGACGGCTTCCTGCAGCATCCGCTTTTCGTTGCGAACGATGATTTCAGGCGCCTTCAATTCGAGCAGACGCTTCAACCGGTTGTTACGGTTGATCACGCGGCGATACAGGTCGTTCAGGTCCGACGTCGCGAAACGGCCGCCGTCCAGCGGCACCAGCGGACGCAGTTCCGGCGGCAGCACCGGCAGCACTTCGAGCACCATCCAGTCAGGCTTGATGCCCGAACGCTGGAAAGCCTCGAGCACCTTCAGGCGCTTCGCGTACTTCTTGATCTTCGCTTCCGAACCCGTGTTCTTGAGTTCGGTACGGAGCATCTCGACCTGTTCGTCGATGTTGATCGCGCGCAGCAGTTCGCGAACGCCTTCCGCGCCCATCTCGGCACGGAATTCGTCGCCGTATTCTTCGACCTTGTTGTAGTAATCCTCTTCGGTCATGATCTGCCGCGCTTTTAGCGGCGTCATGCCCGGATCGATCACCACGTAGGCTTCGAAGTACAGCACGCGTTCGATGTCGCGCAGCGTCATGTCGAGCACCATGCCCAGACGCGACGGCAGCGACTTCAGGAACCAGATGTGCGCAACCGGCGAGGCCAGTTCGATGTGGCCCATCCGTTCGCGACGCACCTTAGCCAGCGTAACTTCAACGCCGCACTTCTCGCAGATCACGCCACGATGCTTCAGGCGCTTGTACTTGCCGCAAAGGCATTCGTAGTCCTTGATCGGCCCGAAAATCTTCGCGCAGAACAGACCATCGCGTTCCGGCTTGAACGTCCGGTAGTTGATGGTTTCCGGCTTCTTGACTTCACCGAACGACCACGAACGGATCTTGTCTGGCGAAGCCAGACCGATCTTGATCGCGTCAAAAACTTCAGGTTGTTGGACTTGCTTGAATAGATCGAGCAAAGCTTTCATCGCTTCTCTCCAGTAGTCCGATTAGTTGCGGTCGAGGTCGATGTCGATACCGAGCGAGCGGATTTCCTTCACCAACACGTTGAAGGATTCCGGCATACCAGCATCGATAACGTGATCGCCCTTCACCAGGTTCTCGTAAACCTTGGTACGGCCGGTCACATCGTCCGACTTCACCGTCAGCATTTCCTGCAGCACGTACGATGCGCCGTACGCTTCGAGCGCCCACACTTCCATTTCACCGAAACGCTGGCCACCGAACTGCGCCTTACCGCCCAACGGCTGCTGCGTCACGAGCGAGTACGGGCCCGTGGAACGCGCGTGCATCTTGTCGTCGACCAAGTGGTGCAGTTTCAGGTAGTGCATGTAGCCGACCGTCACCGTCCGTTCGAACATCTCGCCCGTGCGGCCGTCGTACAGACGAACCTGATTCTTCGACGGCGTCATGCCGAGGTTCTTCGCGATGTCGTCCGGGAATGCCAGATCCAGCGCGCGCGACATTTCTTCTTCCGTCGCACCGTCGAACACCGGCGTAGCGAACGGCACGCCTTCGCGCAGGTTCTTCGCCAGTTCGATGATTTCTTCGTCGGTGAAGCTGTCCAGCTCTTCGGCACGGCCCGACTCGTTGTAGATCTTGGTCAGGAATTCGCGCAGTTCAGCAATCTTCGCCTGACGCTGCAGCATTTCGCCGATACGCCAGCCGAGACCCTTCGCAGCCCAACCCAGATGCACTTCGAGAACCTGACCCACGTTCATCCGCGACGGCACGCCGAGCGGGTTCAGAACGACGTCAGCCGGACGGCCGTCGGCCATGTACGGCATGTCTTCGATCGGAACGATCTTCGACACGACACCCTTGTTACCGTGACGGCCGGCCATCTTGTCGCCAGGCTGTAGGCGGCGCTTGACTGCCAGATACACCTTGACCATCTTCAACACGCCCGGCGGCAGTTCGTCGCCTTGCGTGAGCTTCTTGCGCTTCTCTTCGAACGCCAGATCGAACTGGTGACGCTTCTGTTCGATCGAGTCCTTGATAGCTTCGAGCTGAGCCGCTGCTTCTTCGTCCGCGAGGCGGATGTCGAACCAGTGGTAGTGATCCAGATCTTGCAGGTAAGCCTGTTCGATCTTCGTGCCCTTCGCCAGCTTCTTCGGACCGCCGTTCGCGACCTTGCCGTCGAGCATACGTGCGAGACGCTGGAACGCGTCGCCTTCCACGATGCGCAGCTGGTCGTTCAGGTCGAGGCGATAACGCTTCAGTTCATCGTCGATGATCTGTTGCGCACGCTTGTCGCGCTGAATGCCTTCACGCGTGAACACTTGCACGTCGATGACCGTGCCGCTCATGCCCGACGGCACACGCAGCGACGTGTCTTTCACGTCCGAAGCCTTCTCGCCGAAAATTGCGCGCAGCAGCTTTTCTTCCGGCGTCAGTTGGGTTTCGCCCTTCGGCGTCACCTTACCGACCAGCACGTCGCCTGCTTCGACTTCAGCGCCGATGTAGACGATGCCCGACTCGTCGAGACGGCCGAGTTGCACTTCAGCCAGGTTCGAGATGTCGCGCGTGATTTCTTCCGGTCCGAGCTTCGTATCGCGAGCAACGACGTTCAGTTCTTCGATGTGGATCGACGTGTAACGGTCGTCGGCAACCACCTTCTCCGAGATCAAAATCGAGTCTTCGAAGTTGTAGCCGTTCCACGGCATGAACGCGACCAGCATGTTCTGGCCGAGAGCCAGTTCGCCGAGGTCGGTCGATGCACCGTCAGCCAGCACGTCGCCACGCGACACGATGTCGCCGACCTTCACGATCGGGCGCTGGTTGATGTTCGTGTTCTGGTTCGAACGCGTGTACTTGATCAGGTTGTAGATGTCCACGCCGACGTCGCCAGCAACGGCTTCATCGTCGTTCACTCGGATCACCATACGGCCTGCGTCGACGTAATCGACCACACCACCGCGGAATGCCTGAACCGTCGTACCCGAGTCGACTGCCACCGTGCGTTCGATACCCGTACCGACCACGGCCTTTTCAGGACGCAGACACGGCACAGCCTGACGCTGCATGTTCGAGCCCATCAATGCGCGGTTCGCGTCATCGTGCTCGAGGAACGGGATCAGCGATGCTGCCACCGAAACGATCTGCGACGGCGCCACATCCATGTACTGGATGCGGTCCGGCGTGACCATCAGCGTTTCGCCCGCTTCACGCGACGACACCAGTTCGTCGGTCAGCGAGCCGTCTTCAGCAACCGCCGCGTTCGCCTGAGCGATCACGTAACGGCCTTCTTCGATCGCCGACAGATAGTCGATCTGATCCGTCACCTTGCTGTCGACGACCTTGCGATACGGCGTTTCGAGGAAGCCGTATTCGTTCAGGTGCGCATACAGAGCGAGCGAGTTGATCAGGCCGATGTTCGGACCTTCCGGCGTTTCAATCGGGCACACGCGACCATAGTGAGTCGGGTGCACGTCGCGGACTTCAAAGCCAGCGCGCTCACGCGTCAAACCGCCCGGGCCAAGTGCCGAAACACGGCGCTTGTGGGTGATTTCCGACAGCGGGTTCGTTTGGTCCATGAACTGCGACAGCTGCGACGAACCGAAGAACTCGCGAATCGCCGACGAAATCGGCTTCGAGTTGATCAGGTCGTGCGGCATCAGGTTTTCGCTTTCAGCCTGGCCGAGGCGTTCCTTCACTGCACGTTCGACACGCACGAGACCTGCGCGGAACTGGTTTTCCGCGAGTTCGCCAACACAACGCACACGGCGATTGCCCAAGTGGTCGATGTCGTCCACTTCGCCCTTGCCGTTACGCAGTTCGACCAGGATCTTGATCGTTGCGAGGATGTCGTCGTCTTGCAGCGTCATCGGTCCGATGATTTCGTCGCGACCCACGCGACGATTGAACTTCATACGACCCACCTTGGAGAGGTCGTAAGCGTCTTCGCTGTAGAACAAACGGTTGAACAACGCCTCGACCGCTTCTTCGGTCGGCGGTTCACCCGGACGCATCATGCGGTAGATCGCGATGCGCGCGGCCATCTTGTCCGCGGTTTCGTCGATACGCAGCGTCGACGAGATGTACGGACCCTGGTCCAGATCGTTCGTGTAGAGCGTCTGGATATCTTTGATCTTCGCTTCGCGAAGCTTTTCAAGGACGGTTTCGGTGATTTCGTCGTTCGCGTTGGCGATGACTTCACCAGTGTCGCCATCGACGACATTCTTTGCCAGCACGCGGCCGAGCAAATAGTCTTCCGGGACCGAGATGAACTTGGTCTTCGCGTTGTCGAGATCGCGAATGTGCTTCGCGTTGATCCGCTTGTCCTTCTGGACGATCACGTTACCGTCACGGTCCGTGATGTCGAAGCGCGCGACTTCACCACGCAGACGCTCGGGCACGAATTCCATCTGCGCGCCTTCCGGCATCAGCGTGAAATTATCGAACACGAAGAAGTTTGCGAGGATCTGTTCCGGCGTCAGGCCGATCGCCTTCAGCAGGATCGTGACCGGCATCTTGCGGCGACGGTCGACGCGGAAATACAGCACGTCCTTCGGATCAAATTCGAAGTCGAGCCATGAACCGCGGTAAGGAATGATACGAGCCGAGAACAGGAGCTTGCCCGAGCTGTGCGTCTTGCCCTTGTCGTGCTCGAAGAACACGCCCGGCGAGCGGTGCAACTGGGAAACGATCACACGTTCCGTGCCGTTAATCACGAACGAACCAGTCGGCGTCATGAGCGGAATTTCGCCCATGTACACTTCCTGTTCCTTCACTTCCTTGACGACCGGTTTGCTCGGCGATTCCTTGTCGAGCAGCACCAGACGCACCTTGGCGCGAAGGGCCGAGCAATACGTCAAACCGCGCTGCTGACATTCCTTGATGTTGAATGCCGGCGGCGACAGCATGTAGCTGACGAACTCGAGACGAGCGAAACCGTTGTGCGAAACGATCGGAAAAACAGAGGTAAATGCTGCTTGCAGACCTTCCGGCTTGCGTTGCGTCGAAGACGTGTCGGCTTGCAGAAAAGTGCTGAATGATTCAAGCTGGGTAGCCAGCAGGAAAGGTACTTGGTGAACGATGGGGCGCTTCGCAAAACTCTTGCGAATACGCTTCTTCTCGGTGAAGGAATATTGCATACGATCTCCGAATCACGGCGGGCATTGTTGTCGAGGCAGGATACCTTGATGAGACAACCCGAGTGTTCACCGACTGAGACCCGATGGCCGTCCGATGGCTTGAACGAGCCTAGAAGCTTGGTGGTTGGCCGCTACCAACCGCTGGCTGACGGCAGCGGATGCCTATGTTGCCCGCTACCCGACCAAACTTGCCTTCTGCAGTCGCTTCAGAAGACAAAGAGAAACGCCGGTCAATGTTGCCGATAGGCGATTTTCTTTGGCTTCTGTAGGGTTCCTTTTTGCCGAAATATCTTGGCAAAAACGTATCCCCCACAAAGCACAAAAAGGCCGGCGGTGAAATACCGCCAGCCTTCGCACAACGCGCTGAAACTTACTTGATTTCAGCCTTCGCGCCGGCTTCTTCCAGCTTCTTCTTGGCTTCTTCAGCAGCAGCCTTCGGTACCGATTCCTTAACAGGCTTCGGTGCACCGTCGACCAGGTCCTTCGCTTCCTTCAGGCCGAGACCCGTCAGTTCACGAACAGCCTTAATGACCGAAACCTTGTTCGCGCCGACTTCCGTCAGGTTGACCGTGAATTCGGTTTGCTCTTCAGCAGCAGCAGCAGCGCCGCCGCCTGCCGGGCCTGCCACTGCAACAGCAGCTGCCGACACGCCAAACTTTTCTTCGAACGCCTTAACCAGCTCGTTCAGTTCCAGAACCGACATCGAGCTTACTGCCTCGAGGATGTCATCTTTTGCGATTGCCATTTGAAATACTCCTAAATTGAATTCGGATACAGCCAGCGATCAATCACGCTCGACCGATGTGCGTTAAGCAGCGGTTTCTTCGCCTTGTTTCTTTTCTGCCAGCGCGGCCAGAGCGCGCGCGAAGCCAGAAACAGGTGCTTGCATAACGTACAACAGCTTGGAGAGCAGTTCTTCGCGGCTCGGGATGTTTGCCAGCGCTTGCACGCCAGCCTTGTCCATCACCTTGCCTTCGTAGGAACCAGCCTTGATGATCAACTTGTCATTGGTTTTGCCGAAGTCGTTGACGACCTTAGCAGCAGCAATTGCATCTTCCGAGATGCCGTAGATCAACGGACCAGTCATCTGCTCTGCCAGCGGAGCAAACGGGGTACCTTCGACAGCGCGGCGCGCCAGCGTGTTTTTCAACACACGAAGGTAAACCTGTTGCTCACGCGCTTTCGCGCGCAGCTTGGTCAGATCGCCAACCGCGATTCCACGATACTCAGCCAGAACCACGGTCTGGGCTTTCGCGACTTGCGCGGCAACCTCAGCGACGACGGCCTGCTTGCTTTCTTTGTTAAGTGGCACGGTTAACCTCCAGATTCGATACACGCAGCGTGCGCATTGTGTACCGCGTTCAATAACGGCGTCCGACCAGTCAGGAGTATTTCGACCACCAAACGCTCACATCGCTGTGCGCGTCCGGCGGCTTCATCACTACAAAACCTTTTCGGGTTCGCCATCTGCGTTGGCTTTACATTAAGGACTCGCCTACCTGATGCGTGCCCGCCAACGGTCTTTGACAACCGGCTACGCGATGCAAACCGCCACCACGCAACCGCCCAAAGCCCATAGAATCGCCTCAGCTTTCGCTGAGGCGACGAAATTATTTACTGCGCAGCAAGCGATGCCTGGTCGACGCGAACGCCGACACCCATCGTGCTCGAAAGAGCCACCTTGCGCAGGTAAACGCCCTTGCTCGTTGCCGGCTTTGCTTTTTGCAGCGCGTCGACGAGAGCGTTCAGGTTACTACGCAGAGCCGTCGGTTCGAACGAAGCGCGGCCGATGGTAGCGTGAATGATACCGGCCTTGTCGACACGGAATTGCACCTGACCAGCCTTGGCGTTCTTGACAGCGGTCGCGACGTCCGGCGTCACCGTACCAACCTTCGGATTCGGCATCAGGCCGCGCGGGCCGAGAATCTGACCCAGAGTACCCACAACGCGCATCGTATCCGGCGAGGCAATCACGATGTCGAAGTCAAGCTTGCCCGCTTTGACTTGTTCAGCCAAATCTTCCATACCGACCACTTCAGCGCCGGCTGCGCGAGCTTGCTCGGCCTTTTCGCCCTGTGCAAACACAGCGACGCGAACTGACTTTCCGGTACCGGCGGGCAACACGACCGAGCCACGAACCACTTGATCCGACTTCTTGGCATCGATGCCGAGTTGGACTGCAACGTCGATCGACTCATCGAACTTCGCGCTTGCACACTCTTTTACGAGCGACAGTGCTTCGTCGATTGCGTACAATTTTTGACGGTCAACCTTTGCTGCAAATGCTTGCAGACGCTTCGAAAGCTTAGCCATTTACACGCCCTCCACGGTGATGCCCATCGAGCGGGCGCTGCCGGCGATCGTGCGAACCGCCGCATCCAGATCAGCTGCCGTCAAATCAGGCATCTTGGTCTTGGCGATTTCTTCAGCTTGAGCGCGAGTGATCTTGCCCACCTTGTCGGTATGCGGCTTGCTCGAACCCTTGTCGATCTTCGCTGCCTTCTTGATCAGAACCGTAGCCGGCGGCGTCTTCAGAACGAACGTGAAGCTCTTATCCGCGAATGCGGTGATCACGACAGGAATCGGCAGACCCGGTTCCAGAGCTTGAGTCTGCGCGTTGAACGCCTTGCAGAACTCCATGATGTTCAGACCGCGCTGGCCCAGTGCCGGACCGACCGGCGGCGACGGGTTAGCTTTACCTGCAGGTATCTGCAGCTTGATAAAGCCAATGATTTTCTTTGCCATGATTAAACCTCTATGGAACGCCACCAAAAACCGGCTAACGTTCAGTGAGTAATAGCGCGCGTTCGCGATAAACGAGCTACTGGCGCTCCTCAACGGCCATTACGCGGACCGTAAGCGCGAAATTCGGGGTGAACCGATTGGCGCACCCCGCGAAATTTTGCGTTAAAGCTTTTCGACTTGACCGAACTCAAGCTCGACTGGCGTCGCCCGGCCAAAAATCGTAACTGAGACACGGACACGTGACTTTTCGTAGTTCACTTCTTCTACGCTACCGTTGAAGTCTGTGAATGGGCCATCTTTCACACGCACCATCTCGCCGACTTCAAATAGGGTTTTCGGGCGCGGCTTCTCAACGCCTTCCTGCATCTGCGACATAATCTTTTCGACTTCCCGCGGGGAAATCGGGCTCGGCCGATTACGCGCACCACCCACGAACCCAGTTACTTTTGCGGTGTTTTTTACCAAGTGCCAAGTCTCGTCCGTCATCTCCATTTCAACTAGAACATACCCAGGAAAGAAGCGACGCTCTGTTACCGACTTGTGACCACCTTTTACTTCGACCACCTCTTCAGTTGGGACCAAAATCTGCCCAAACTGGTCCTGCATGCCTGCCCGCTCAATGCGCTCTTGAAGCGCACGTTGCACGCTTTTCTCCATACCGGAGTAGGCGTGCACGACGTACCAACGTTTGCCGCTCGGGGATGCCGGAGTATCGCTCATATTATTTCCAACCCAGAATCACCGAGAAAATCGCCCATTCGATGGATTTATCGCTAACCCAAAGAAGAACTGCCATGACAAAAACAAAGGCGAACACAACAAGTGTCGTCTGCGTAGCCTCTTTACGGGTTGGCCAGACAACCTTGCGGACTTCCTTGTAAGAGTCTTTGGCGAAAGCGATGAAACCCTTGCCAGGCGCGGAGAGGAGACCCACTGCAACACCAGCGATTGCGCCAACAGCCAAGGCAGCTCCGCGGACGTACCATTCCTGACCACTTAGCCAGAAGAACCCCACGAACCCGGCCAAGACCAACAATACGCCCGCGATGAGCATCAGCTTATCGCCTGATGTATTTACAGTTTCGACGGAAGGATTCGCCATAACACCTTAACGAAGCACCACGGATGGTGCGAGAGTTGGCAGGGGCAGAGGGAATCGAACCCCCAACCTTCGGTTTTGGAGACCGACGCTCTGCCAGTTGAGCTATACCCCTAAACCATTTGGGGTTGACGACACCGCCAACCCCGAAACTACCGATTAACGAGAACTATCTGGCGTTACTCGAGAATCTTGGCAACCACACCTGCGCCGACCGTACGGCCGCCTTCGCGGATAGCGAAGCGCAGACCTTCTTCCATTGCGATCGGGTTGATCAGCTTCACCGTGATCGACACGTTGTCGCCCGGCATGACCATTTCCTTGTCCTTCGGCAACTCGATCGAGCCCGTCACGTCCGTCGTACGGAAGTAGAACTGCGGACGATAGTTGTTGAAGAACGGCGTGTGACGGCCACCTTCGTCCTTGCTCAGCACGTACACTTCAGCCGTGAAGTGCGTGTGCGGGTTGATCGAACCCGGCTTCGCCAGAACCTGGCCACGCTCCACGTCTTCACGCTTCGTGCCGCGCAGCAGGATACCGACGTTGTCGCCCGCCTGACCCTGGTCCAGCAGCTTGCGGAACATTTCCACGCCCGTGCAGGTCGTCTTCACCGTCGGCTTGATACCGACGATTTCGATTTCTTCGCCGACCTTCACGATGCCGCGCTCGACGCGACCCGTCACCACCGTGCCGCGACCCGAGATCGAGAACACGTCTTCCACCGGCATCAGGAACGAGCCGTCAACTGCGCGCTCCGGCGTCGGGATGTACGTGTCCAGCGCGTCGGCCAGATTCATGATCGCCACTTCGCCCAGCTCGCCTGCGTCGCCTTCCAGCGCCAGCTTGGCCGAACCCTTGATGATCGGCGTGTCGTCGCCCGGGAAATCGTACTTCGACAGAAGTTCGCGAACTTCCATCTCGACGAGTTCCAGCAGTTCAGCGTCGTCCACCATGTCGCACTTGTTCAGGAACACGATGATGTACGGAACGCCAACCTGACGCGCCAGCAGGATGTGCTCACGCGTTTGCGGCATCGGGCCGTCTGCAGCCGAGCACACCAGGATCGCGCCGTCCATCTGCGCTGCGCCCGTGATCATGTTCTTCACATAGTCAGCGTGGCCCGGGCAGTCGACGTGTGCGTAGTGGCGGTTAGCCGTTTCGTACTCGACGTGCGCCGTGTTGATCGTGATACCACGTGCCTTTTCTTCCGGCGCCGCATCGATCTGGTCGTATGCCTTCGCTTCGCCGCCAAACTTCTTGGTCAGCACCGTCGTGATCGCTGCCGTCAGCGTGGTCTTGCCGTGGTCAACGTGACCGATCGTGCCGACGTTCACGTGCGGCTTGGTCCGCTCAAACTTACCCTTGGCCATTTTCGACTCCTAAGAGGATTTTTCCGTACGTTGCGCCGCGCGCAAACAATCACCGAGTACTTCTGGTGCCCATGGGCAGGATCGAACTGCCGACCTCTCCCTTACCAAGGGAGTGCTCTACCACTGAGCCACATGGGCGCTACTTCTTTGTCGCTGGAGCGGGTGAAGGGAATCGAACCCTCGTCGTAAGCTTGGAAGGCTTCTGCTCTACCATTGAGCTACACCCGCAAGGATCCATGGATTCCAAACTACCGCTACAACTTAATTCTGGTGGAGGAGGTTGGATTCGAACCAACGTAGGCGTAAGCCAACAGATTTACAGTCTGCCCCCTTTAGCCACTCGGGCACCCCTCCGCAGAGAACTGATGATTATGAGGGAACAACCGCTTTCTGTCAAGACTTGCTTGACCGTTCCAAACTCACAGCCTCTCACTTATATAGCGAATTTTTCGCTATTCCAAACGCAAAAACCCCGCCTTTTGGGGCGGGGTTTCTGTTTGCTGCTAGGGAGCCTGACGATTACCTACTTTCACACGGGAATCCGCACTATCATCGGCGTGGAGTCGTTTCACGGTCC
>NZ_JBNDMM010000014.1:0-116522 GCF_050436585.1 Paraburkholderia sp. GAS199
CGACTCACCGCAAACCCCCGCCATTGCTGGCTCTCCCGCTTCCCCGTGCCCCGGTATCCGAAGCACGAAAGAGCGAGATTCTAGCGACCCACGACAGGCCTGGCAAGCGTTATCTGGAATTAATTCAAGGCGCCTTTTTTGCTTGCGCAGGGTCGTCGATGACCGGTGCCGTAAGCTCAGGCGTCGCGGCACGAGTCGTCGTGGCACCGATCGTCCAGTCGTGCAAGACGGTATAAGCGACTGCCAGCAAGGTTGGTCCGATGAAAACGCCGAGAAAACCGAAGGCGAACGCGCCGCCCAGAATCCCCAACATCACGAGAATGAGCGGCATGTCGCTGCTCTTGCCGATCAGTATCGGCTTGATAACGTTGTCGGACATGCCGACCACCAGCACGCCCCAAATGACGAGGAAGATCGCCCAACCGGTATCGCCGCCGTGATACAGCCAGATCGCCGCGGGCAACCAGACCACCACCGGGCCGGCAGGAATCACAGATAGGAAGAAGGTTGCGAGACCGAGCAAGGCAGGCGCCGGAACACCCGCAATCCAGCATCCGAAGCCGGCGAGAATTCCTTGCACGAGCGCCGTACCGAGGATTCCGTACACCACGCCCTTTACCGTGCTGCCTGCAAGCGCCAGCAGATAATCCGCCCGTTCGCCGGCAATACGGCGCATGCCCGCATTGAGCCAGGCGGCAGCGCCCTCGCCCCCTGTATAGAAGAAGAACGCGAGCACGATACTCAGAGCCAGCAACCCCAGACCGTGCGTAACGGCAAGCGCTGCCGCCAGAATCCATTTGCCGGCCGGCGCAGCCAGGGTGCGCAATTGCGAAATCAGCTCCGAATTGCTGCTTGTCATGCGCTCCCAAAAACCTTCGATGTTCGGCCCGACCAGCGGAATGCGCGCAACCCACGGCGGCAAATCCGGCAGACCGGCTTCGAAAAGCCGCTGCACCAGCGCCACGATGTCATGCACATGCGCGCCGAACGCAAAGCCCGCATAGACGAATGGCCCGAGCACGACGATCAGAATGATGATCACAATCAACGTGGCGGCCCATTTGCGCCGCCCGCCGAGTGCGGTGCTCAAGCGCCGGTATAAACCCCACGAGCTGTAACTCAGAATGGCGCCCCACAATAGCGCCGTGGTGAACGGTGCGAGCACGAGCAGAGAGCCGCCGACGAGAACGATCAACGCGAACACGGCCGCGAGCCGCTCGATCAGTTGGTCCGATTTCACGATATCTCTCCTGTTGTGCCCTGCCACGGCGGCGATCAGGCATACGTATGAGTTTTATGCCCGAGTGATGTCAGTATAGAAGCGAGTCGCACGACCGGGCTCCCCGTATATCTTCTGGCCAAGGCGCAAAACAATGCGCCGGATTCGCTGACGACGGACTTATTCTTGACGTAGAAACGTCCGAATTCACCTCGCGTTGTCCGCCAAACAATATGGCGGCATAGAAAAGACTAGAATATAAGGTTCTGTGCACCCAACTTCCGGATTTATGCGCTCGCGAATCGCCAAACGTCTCCCCCCCGATGCCGACAAACTCGTCGGTCTCTCGCTCGCGCTTTTCGCGTCGGGCAGCCGCACCGAGGACCGCTTCTGGGAAGCCAAGCTTGACGCGCTGCTGGCCAAGATCGTCCGCAACGCTAACCAGACCACGCTGGACGCCGCGCTCGACCATCTGCAGCAGAATCATCCCGACGCCTACGGCGCACTCGCAGACATGGCGGAAACGCACAGCGAGTCGTTCGTCGTCGAGCACGAGGGCGTGCCTTACGAGGCGCTGCTGATCGCCGCGCCGGTGCTTGCCTGGACTCGCTACATGATTCCCTCGGGACCGCTCAAGGGCGACGCTTCCGACGCACTGCGCGCGCATCTACAGGCGCACGTCCTCGCCGCGAATACGCGCGTGGCCATGGCACCGTTCCTGTACAGCATCGACCAATTGCCGCGTCACCATGTCGAAACATGGCGTATCGCACAGCAACTCGCGCAGGCGGCGATGGCCGGCGGCAACGTCAAACTGAATTTTGGCGAACTGCCCGAAACCTCGCCGATTCTCGCCGATCCGCGTTTCCTGCTGGCCGTCGTGGCGGCGCCCGTCGGCGAACCGGTGTTCCGCTGGCAGGAAGAAGAGCACGGCAGCCGGATCGAACGCGGCCAGTGTCTCGAGCAATGGGCCACGCAAGGCGGCGCCAACCTGTCGCTGGTCTTGCCCGGCTGCGAATTCGAGTGTCTTCTCCCGGACGCTTACTATTCGGCATGCCGTGACGCAGACGAACGCGTGCGTCCGCACACGGTTCGTACCGCGGTTCGTTATCTATTCGACACAATTGGTGCCGCGCCACAGGAATTACGCGCGGTGGTCGCCGGCTTCGGCGAACGCCGGATCGACGAATATCGCGTCGGCTTCACACGTCGCGGCAGCAACGATGTGATTTACGGCGTCGTGTGGCCGCTGTACGGCCGCGAAAACGGTGAGCCCGGTATCGACGAGGAGCCGCAGGAAGTCGCGGCGTCGGACGATCCGCTCGAAGAAATCGTCGCCCTGCTCAAGGAAAGCGGCGTGACAGACGTGCGTCGTCACGCAGGCAGATTCGAACCGGAATATTGCGACGACTGCGGCGTGCCGCTCTACGCCGACCCGCTCGGCGAAATCGTCCACGCGGAAATGCCGGAAGACGCAGAGCCCGCCCAGCCTCATTTCCACTAAAGCAGCAGCGCCGGTCAACCGGCGCGCCGTCACGAAGCCCCGCCATGTGCGGGGCTTTTTTTATGGCGTTCTTCCTATGCCTTCTGGACAGGCCGTCAAGTTGAAGGGAATTTGTCATCATAGGACCTGGCGACGCATCGTAGCGCGTCCGGTATCAGCCGGTTCGTTATGCATCGCGTCGCCTCGCCCGATTCACCTGGAGACATGGCATGCGATTCTCAATACTCAACTCCGACGCGGAACGACGCGACGGCCTCAAGGCGCTACTGCGTCAGATCGACCGCCTCGCGCGCTTTAACGAAGCACAGGACTGGCGGCAGGTAGAGCGCTCGCTCAAGCGTCAGCGCCCCGACCTGCTGGTGGTCGACTGGCAGGAATGGATGACCATCGCGGACGTCCGTCATCTGCTCAGCCTCGATCCGGGCCTGCGCGTGGCCGTGCTGGCCGATCATGTCTCACCGGTCGTCGTGCGAAATCTGATGGATGAAGGTGTGCTCGGCGTGGTCGCGCGCGAAACCGATCCATGCCTGATCGTGCGCGCATTCGAGATGGTGCTGCTGGGTGGCCATTACGTGCCGCCCGGCGCGCTGTCGATCAACCCGCCGCTGCCGCCGGACGCCGCCGTCAGGCCGTTCGACGAAAAGACCCCGCCGCCCCGGCGCGCCAGACTGTCCAGCGGACTCTCGCCGCGTCAGGAGCAGATCATGCGCTGCGTGCACATGGGCAGCACCAACAAGATGATCGCGCGCACGCTGGGCATTAGCGAGGGCACCGTGAAGATCCATCTGACCAGCATATTCCAGCAACTCGGCGCAGCCAATCGCGCGGCCGCCGTGGCGCTTTACAACGGCTGGTTGTCGGCTCATCTGCGCGTGCTCTACAACGACGGCGACGCACCGCCGCGCCCTGTCATGGGACAAGCCGGCGCGGTCCCGTTGCGACGCGCAAAGCGGCGGCGCTTCCAGTATCCGTTGCCTGCGAACGACACGCCCGCCGAACTGCCCATGGCGGCGGAACCGCTCGCGAACTATGTCGACTCGCCGGCGCCAGGCCCGACGACGAAGGCGCCGGGAGAAGATTCCACCTGAGACCGACAGGCGCGAACGCGCGACGCGAGACACGCGCGCCGACGACGTTGGCGCCTGCTGGCATGGAATCCGCTCACACCTTTTTCCGTCCAACGAGTAATATGAGACACATGGGTTTCCTCTACACACCGCTTCCGTTCTGGGTCGCAGTCAGTGGCTGGACCGCCACTGCGATCGTGGTCGCGCTCGCGCTGTGGAAAAATCCTTTCAAACGACTTCAGGACGGCACCCTTCAGCATGTCTGGCTCGCGATCATCGTCGCGGTGTCGGTGCTGTGGGCGAGCAATGCGTGGCTCGACGACGGCACGGTCATGCATCTGCTCGGCGCCACACTCGTCGTCACGCTATTCGACTGGGCTCTCGCCCTCATCGCCATGGCAATCGTGACAGGTCTGGCCGCCGTCGTATTCGACGCGCCCTGGCAAGGCATCGCGCTGACCTTCCTCGTATTCGGCGCATTGCCCGTCGGCATTTCCACTCTGGTTCAGCGCGCCAGCATCGCCTGGCTGCCTCGCAACCTTTTCATGTTCATCTTCGGCCAGGGCTTCGTCTCGCCGGCCATCGCCGTATCGCTCACCGCGGCGGCGGCACTCGGTCTCCATATCGCGCTCGCCGATGGGTCGCTGACCGTCGTGCCGGTCGGCTACGCATTCAGCGTGCTTCTGCTCGCCACGGGCGAGGCGTGGTTCACCGGCATGTCGACTGCACTGATCGCGGTCTATCGTCCCGCGTGGGTCACGACCTATGACGTGCGTCGCTACCGCTTGGGCGGTCCGCGCACGTGATCGGTGCGTGACGTCGTGTCGTTCGCGACATAGAGGCCGAGTGCGGACACCACCACAGAACAAAATATTTATGCCAGGATTGAACTCCACCCGCCTGCCGGGCATCTTACGTGCCTCATGTCTCAATAGCGTCTAACGAACTAGATGGATCGCACCAACGTACCGCGCCGATTGCTGCGGTTGGTCGGCCGGTTGGCAACACTTGCAGCAGTTTTTTCGCTCACGTGCCCTGCTCCCGCATTCGCCGATCAACTCGAACAGCACAACGATCTCGTCAACAGATTTGTCAATGACATGCACGCAGACCCGCTCGTCGCGGATTGCGCAGCACATGGCAACTTTGTCGCCAGCACCTCGACCGCCTTCGACCGCGTCGAATTCCCTCCAAGCTCGTTCGATACCGCGCATGCATCGGTCACGCCTTGGAACGATTCGTTCGACCAGGGCAAACAGCGCGTCAAGGTCGACAATATCGTCACCGTCGAAGGGCTCGGCATCCGGCAAAACGGCGACGGCGACCCCGCCGATCTGAAATTCCGCTGCGGTTATGTCGGTGCCCAGATGCTGGCGTTCAGCTGGAACGATCCGGTGCCGCCGGCCCGGGCGCAGAGCAGCCGGTCCTCAGGGTCGTCGGCGTCTGGCAAGCACAAGAGCGCGAAGGGCAAACACTCGGCCAGCGGCAAGAGCACCAGGAAGTCGAGCGGCAAATCTTCGAAGTCGAGCTCGGGCAAAGCCACGTCGAGTAAATCGAGTTCGAAAAAGGCGCCCGCCAAAAAGACGCACTGAGCAGACGCACTGAGGCGCGCTAATACTCAACGCTCACAGCATTTCGCCCGGCTCCGGGCCCAGCCGCCGCGGGAGACGCGTCAGCCGAAGCGCAAATAAAAAGAGGCGCCCACTAACGTGGACGCCTCTTTTTTTATCTCGCACGCCCGTCTGCGGGCGCGACTCGATCAGCCTGGCGTCAAGCGAATGTCTCTACATGCCGCAAAATGGCCTGCAGCATGGCGGCGCCCAGAGCGGCGCTGCGCTCGCCGCTCCAGCCCACACGCTCGTCGGGCAGATTGGCGTTGTCTTTGAACGGCATTTCCAGCGTCAGCGACAGGCAACCAAACTCATTGCCGATATATTTCGAAGCCAGCTTGAGCGCGTCTTCACGATACTTGCTGGCGGCGTAGCCGTACTTGTCCTGGAAGTCCGGACTCGCCTGCTTGAACGCTTCGATAAACGCCTTCTGCTCTTCGCCCTGCCGTTCGGTGAAGCCCGGCAGCATTTCGGAGCCGGCTACGAAAACGTACGGCAGCGCCTCGTCGCCATGAATGTCGAAGAACAGGTCGCAACCGGTGGCATGAATCGCATCGCGCACAACCAGCACTTCGGGGCTGCGCGCGGCGTCCGGCTCCATCCATTCACGGTTCAGATTCGCGCCGGCCGCGTTGGTGCGCAGATTGCCGTGCACGCTGCCGTCCGGATTCATGTTCGGCACGATGTAGAACACTGCATGGTCGTAGAGCTTGCGCGCCACCGGGTCACCTGCCCAGTCGCCCCAACCGGCAAGCCGTTTGACCAGCCCTTCGATGAACCATTCGGCCATCGTCTCGCCCGGATGCTGCCGCGCGATCAGCCAGATCTTTTTCTTCGGCTTGTCGCCTTCCTGCGGCGTACCGAGCGTCAGCAAGGACATGGGCCGGCCTTCGACCGTCTTGCCCAACTCGGTGAGCGTGGCCTGCGGCATCTGCTGCACGGCGCCGAGAAACTCCGAATGACGCTCCTCGCTGTACGGTTCGAAATACGCGTAGTAGATGCGGTCGAAATCCGGCGTGTGGTCGATGGTCAACACGCGGCCGTCGTAAGACGTCGGCACGCGGAACCAGTTGACGCGGTCGTAGCTCGCCACTGCCTGATAGTCGCGCCAGCCTTCGGCGAACGCGCACGCGGCGGCATTTTCAAAAGTCATCACACAGCGCTCGCCCGCCGCGCCGGAGAGGCGGAAATAGAACCACTGCGCGAACTCGGCGTGGCTGTCCGGGCGCACGCGCAAGCGGATATTGGCTGCCTCTTCGCAAGACAGAACTTCGATCGCGCCTGCGTCGAAATTGCTCGTAATCGATAACGTCGTCATGTTCTTCCTGCCTGGTTGCGTCGCAATCGCCTGGTCGCTCAGTCTGCCAGGCGGCGGCGGAATACGTAGGTGGCGTCGTTCGAGGCCTCGGCGTCGAACGCATAGCCTTCCGAGTCGAAACCCTTGAGTTGCTCCGGCGTGGTCAGCCGGTTTTCGACTGCATAGCGCGCCATCAGGCCGCGCGCGCGTTTCGCGTGGAAGCTGATGATCTTGTAGCGGCCGCCCTTCCAGTCTTCGAAAACCGGCGTGACCACAGGCGCGTCGAGCAGCTTCGGCTTCACCGACTTGAAATACTCGCCGGACGCGCAATTCACCAGCACGCGCGACGCCACGGCATTCTTCTTCAACTGCGCGTTCAGCGCCTGCGTGATGCGCTCGCCCCAGAACGCGTAGAGGTCTTTGCCCCGCGTATTGGCAAAGCGCGTACCCATTTCGAGGCGGTACGGCTGCAGCAGATCGAGCGGACGCAGCAATCCGTAGAGACCGGACAACACGCGCACATGGTTTTGCGCGTAGTCGAGATCGGCCGACGACAAAGTTTTCGCGTTGAAACCCTCGTACACGTCGCCGTTGAACGCGAGCACCGCCTGTTTGGCATTGTGCGTGTTGAATTCGGGCGACCAATGCGCGTAACGCTCGAAATTCAGGTGCGCGAGCTGATCGGAAATGCTCATGAGCGAGGCGATCTGCTGCGGCGACAAACGGCGCAGCCCGCCGATCAACTCAGCGGCATCGTCGACGAAATCGGGGATCGTGTGCTTTTTGACGTGCGGAGGGGTTTCGTAGTCGAGCGATTTCGCCGGCGACAGAACGATTATCATAGAGGCTTGCAGGCACGCCGTGCCTGGCGGTCAAAGACGAAAGCCAGATTGTATCGAATGCCCGGTTCCCATGCCTCACGCGGCGCTTTGCGCGTCGTTCTCGATTCCAATGTGTGGATCGATATTCTCGTGTTCGACGACCCGCACACGCGGCCGATCCGCGCGGCACTCGAAAGCGGCGCGCTCGCCGCGCTGATCGACGCGCGCTGTCTCGCCGAACTCACGTACGTGCTCGACTACCCGCAGTTCGTGCACCGCAACGTCGACAAGGCCGCGGCGCTCGCCGTGGTCGAGCGTCTTGCCGAACTGGTGCAACCCGCGCCGCCGGCACAAGACGCGAAGCCGCTGCCCAAATGCAAGGATCGCGACGACCAGAAGTTTCTGGAACTCGCGCATGCGGCCGGCGCCGACTGGCTGGTGTCGAAAGACCGCGCGGTGTTAAAGCTCGCGAAACGGATTGCGCGCGATTTCGGCTTTCAGATCGCCCAGCCGGCGCCCTTTGTCGCTGTCTTCGAGAGCGCGGCGAGCGCGTGCGCAAACGCGCCGGCCTCCGCATGACCCCTGGCCGAATGGCCAACGCGGGACCCGAGGTGCACATGCCGCGCCGCGATTCCCTACAATCAGGCTTCGTCCGTTTTCAACCGACGCCGCCTTGCCCATCCACCCACTCACCGCTCACGCTCCGGACAGCGCCATGAATGCACCGCACGATACGCCCACGAGTCCCTCGTTTCCGTCTCGCCTGCCGAATGTCGGCACGACGATTTTCACCGTGATGAGCGCGCTCGCCGCCGAAAAAGGCGCGGTGAATCTAGGCCAGGGCTTTCCCGATTTCGGCTGCGATCCGAAAATCGTGGATGCCGTCTCGAACGCGATGCGCGACGGTCATAACCAGTATCCGCCCATGGCCGGCGCCGCGCCGCTGCGTCAGGCCATCTCGGACAAGATCGCGAGCCTGTACGGCCGCCGCTACGACGCCAACACCGAAATCACGGTCACCGCGGGCGCCACGCAAGCCTTGCTGACCGCCATTCTTTGCACCGTGCACCCCGGCGACGAAGTGATCGTGATCGAGCCGACGTACGACAGCTACCTGCCCTCCATCGAACTGGCGGGCGGCAAGCCGGTCTTCATCACGCTCGACGCACCGGACTACGCGATTCCGTTCGACAAGCTGGCCGCCGCCATCACGCCGAAAACGCGGCTGCTGCTGATCAACACGCCGCACAACCCGACCGGCACGGTCTGGCGCGCCGAAGACATGCGCAAGCTCGAAGAGATCGTGCGCGGCACCAACGTGCTGATTCTCTCCGACGAAGTGTACGAACACATGGTCTACGACGGCGCGCCGCACGAAAGCGTCGCCCGTTACCCGGAACTGGCGCAGCGCAGCTTCGTGGTGTCGAGTTTCGGCAAGACGTATCACGTCACGGGCTGGAAAGTCGGCTACGTCGCGGCACCGGCGGCGCTGACCGCCGAATTTCGCAAGGTGCATCAGTTCAACGTGTTCACCGTCAACACGCCGATGCAGATCGGACTCGCGCAATACATGCAGGACCCGGCGCCGTACCTGAACCTGCCCGCGTTCTATCAGAAGAAGCGCGACTTCTTCCGTGCCGGCCTCGCCAATTCGCGCTTCAGGCTGCTGCCTTGCACCGGCACGTACTTCCAGTGCGTGGATTACTCGGCAATCAGCGACCTGCCCGAGGCCGAATTCGCGCATTGGCTAACCGGCGAGATCGGCGTGGCGGCCATTCCGGTGTCGGCCTTCTATCACGAGGCCCACGAGTCCGGCGTGGTGCGCTTCTGCTTTGCCAAGCAGGAAGCCACGCTGGCCACCGCGCTCGAACGGCTGGCGCGGCTCTGAGATGCACGGCGCGATGTTGCGAACGAACCCATGTTCCTCGCCATCGCGCCCTGTGGCTAAGACGCGTGCTCGCCGCCTTCGCCACACCGCTTCATCACGTCCGCCTTCAGGCCGGACCGCAGCGCAATTCGCGCACTCAGGCCGTACGCGTCGACGCGACATAGGCCTTGCGATCGTCTGTCACGCGCTGCGCGGCCGGCCGCTCGCCAACCGTCTTCACATAGCTTTTCCAGTCGATCCCGGCGTCGAGCAGAAAATCGCGCCCGTAGATGGCCTGCGACGCCATGCCTACCAGCGGCAAACTCACGTAGCCCGCCGCATCGGCCACGCTAAAACGCTCGCCGCACAGGTACGGCGCGAACTTTGCGATCCGCTTGAACCCGGCGACATGATGCGCGAGCAGCTTCTCGATACGGCCCTTCGTGGCGTCCGTGACCGTGCCGCCGAAAAACGCTTCCTTGTAGAGATTGCGCACGGTAAGTTCGAGGTGAACGTCGACGAACATGATCATCTCGCGCTCCTTGGCGGCCTCCCATGGATCAGCCGAAAAAATCGCCTTGTCGGGATAGCGCGCCGCGAGATATTCGACAATGCATTGCGACTCGCACAGGTCGCCGTTTTCGGTCTGCAGGTAAGGCACTTTGCCGAGCGGCGAATGTTCGAGCATGAGTTCGTCCTGACTCGGCATAACGGATACTTCCTCGAACGGAATGCCGTGTTCGAGCAGCACGAACTTCACCTTGTTGTAGTAGTTGGACAGCGCAAAACCGCACAGCTTGATCATCGGGTGTCTCCTTCCTTCGAGTTGTTCGAGACCGCTCGTCGAGCGTGGCGCGGCCGGCTTTTACCCATCATCCAATAAATTGCACGATCGTGCTATTCTAAAATAACCATGGAGTCGAGCATCACAATGACCTCTCGCAATCGCAGTATCGAGACTATCGGCATTGTCGGGACCGGAGCAATGGGCCGCGGCATCGCCCAGATCGCGGCGCTCGCCGGCCTCAAGGTGCGTCTTTACGACAGCAACTTCTCGGCCATCGGCGCGGCGCGCGACTATCTCGCCGAAACTTTCGCCAGGTTGACCGCCAAAGGCAAGCTCGAGCAGGCGCGCTCGCTGGCCGCGCTGGCGAACGTGAGCGGCGCGCAGGCCATTGCCGATCTCGCCGATTGCGATCTGGTGATCGAGGCGATCGTCGAAAAACTCGACGTGAAGCAGTCGCTCTTTCGCGAACTCGAAACGGTGGTGAGCGGCAGCTGCGTGCTGGCGTCGAATACCTCGTCGCTCTCCATTACCGCCATCGCGGCAGGGTGCACGAATCCCTCGCGCGTGGTCGGCTATCACTTCTTCAATCCCGTGCCGCTGATGAAAGTGGTCGAAGTGATCGACGGACTGCGTAGCGATCCCGCCGCCGGCGACGCGCTGATGGACCTCGCGCGCCGCATGGGACACACGCCGGTGCGCGCGAAAGACATGCCCGGCTTCATCGTGAATCATGCGGGCCGCGGCATGAATACGGAAGGCTTGCGCGTCGCGAGCGAAGGCGTGGCGAGTTTCGCGGATATCGACCGCATCATGCGCGAGCAGGCCGGCTTCCGCCTCGGCCCGTTCGAATTGCTGGACCTGACGGCGCTCGACGTTTCGCATCCGGTCATGGAGTCGATCTATCACCAGTTCTACGAAGAGCCGCGCTTCACGCCCTCGCCCATCACGGGCACGAGACTCGCGGGCGGTTTGATCGGCCGCAAGGCAGGCGAAGGTTTTTATCGCTACGACGACGGCAAACAGCAGGTGCCGCCCGAAGCGCCCGCGCCCACCACGTTGCCGCGCAAAGTGTGGATCAGCGGGCGCTATCCGCAAGCGCGCGAAGCAGTCGTTCAACTCGTCGCGAAAGCAGGCGTCGAACTCGACGAAGGCGCGCTACCCGCGGCGGACTCGCTGATCGTCGTGACGCCGTACGGCCATGACGCAACCACGGCCGCGGTCGACGAAGCGCTCGACGCAACACGCGTCGTCGCCATCGACACGCTTTTCCCGCTGCAAGGCGCACGCCGCCGCACGCTAATGACCACGCCCGCCACCACTCGCGCGGCGCGCGACGCCGCTCATGCGCTGTTCGCCGCAGACAGCGTGCCGGTCACGGTGATTCGCGATTCGACCGGCTTCGTGTCGCAACGCGTGGTGGCGACGATCGTGAACATCGGCTGCGACATCGCGCAAAAGCAGATCGCCACGCCAGCGGACATCGACCTCGCCGTCACGCTCGGCCTCGGCTATCCGCGCGGCCCGCTGGCGCTCGGCGACTCGCTCGGCGCACAAACCATTCTCACAATCCTGCGCAATATCTTCAGCGTGTTGGACGACCCGCGCTATCGTCCTTCGCCGTGGCTTTCGCGGCGCGCACAACTCGGGCTGTCGCTCACACAGGGCGACGCCGCCGACACTCGAACGGAGACGCAACAATGAGCGCCGAACTGCTGACCTCGCGCCCGACCGGAAGCGAATCGACCCTGGTCCTCACGCTGTCCAATCCCGGCGCACGCAATGCGCTGCATCCCGACATGTACGCCGCCGGCATCGAAGCGCTCGACTCGGTCGAACGCGATCCGTCGATCCGCGCGGTCGTCATCGCCGGCGCGGACAACTTTTTCTGCGCCGGCGGCAATCTCAACCGTCTGCTGGAAAACCGCGCGAAAGATCCTTCGGTGCAGGCCGCAAGCATCGATCTGCTCGGCGAGTGGATCTCGGCGCTGCGTTTGTCGTCGAAGCCGATTATTGCCGCTGTAGATGGCGCCGCCGCGGGCGCGGGATTCTCGCTTGCGCTGGCCTGCGACCTGATCGTAGCCGCCGAAGACGCCAAATTCGTGATGTCTTACGCGCGCGTCGGTCTGACACCGGACGGCGGCGGCTCCTGGTTTCTGGCGCAGGCGTTGCCGCGTCAGATCGCAACGGAAGTGTTGATCGAAGGCAAGCCGATCGGCGCTGCCCGCCTGCACGAACTCGGCGTGGTGAACAGACTCGCGAAGACAGGCGCGGTTCTGGATGCGGCGGTGAGCTGGGCCGACGAACTCGGCAAGATTTCGCCGAATTCGGTCGCGCGCATCAAGTCGCTCGTCAGCGCGGCAGGCGCGCAGCCGCTTGCCGACCATCTGGTGGCCGAGCGCGACAGCTTCGTCGCGTCGCTGCATCATCGCGACGGGCTCGAAGGCATTTCCGCGTTCCTCGAAAAGCGCGCGCCGGTCTACAAATAAACAGCGAAGAGCCATGCCCGACTATCAGCTTCCGAAACGCCGGCGCATTTTCCTGATGCGTCACGGCGACGTGACTTACTTCGACGATTCCGGCCGCGCAATCGACCCGGAAACCGTGCCGCTCAATGCGAACGGCCGCGAACAGGCGAGCGCGGCGGGTCGCGTGTTCGCGGAACAACAGGTGCGCTTCGACCGGGTGATCGTGAGCGGCTTGCCGCGCACCGTCGAAACCGCGCAGCGCGTGCTGGCGGAAACGCACCAGCACGTCGAACTGGAAATCGAGTCCGCCTGGCAGGAGATTCGCGGCGGCAGGCTGAGCCAGATTCCGCCGCAGGATATCGAAGCCGCGTTTCTCGGCGTGTTCGACGGCATCGTGCCGGAAAGCACGCGTTTTCTGGACGGCGAAACCATCGGCTCACTGTTCGACCGCGTATTGCCAGCACTGGCCGCGCTGCGTGAAGATACGTCGTGGGACACCGTGCTGCTGGTGCTGCACGGTGGCGTGAACCGCGCCATTCTCTCGCACGCGCTCACGGCCGGCGGCCGCACCTTTTTCGGGCATCTGGCGCAGGCAACCGGGTGCATCAACGCGCTCGATGTCGGCGTCGAAGCGCGCGACTGGGTATTGCGCACGATCAACTACTCACCGCCGTCGCCATTGCATCGCGACGTCCGCAATACCACGATGGAAATGCTCTACGCACAATTCGTTCAATACAAGCGTAGCTGACACCGAACTGGAGGAGACACATGGCGCAGAGCACACAGAGCGGCGAGCCCGACAAAAAGCAGGACTATTCGGCCTTCGAGGGCACGCGTCCCGTCAATGAACGGCAGCGCGTCGACACCGAAGCACTGGCCGCCTGGCTTGGCCGGCACGTGGAAGGATTTTCAGGGCCGCTGACGCTGGAGCAGTTCGCCGGCGGCCAATCCAATCCCACCTTCAAACTCACCACGCCGTCGCGCGCTTACGTGATGCGGGCGAAGCCCGGCCCCGCGGCCAAACTGCTGCCCTCCGCCCATGCGATCGAGCGCGAATACCGCGTCATGCGCGCGCTCGCCGACAGCGAAGTGCCGGTCGCGACCATGCTCGCGCTTTGCGAGGACGAAAGCGTGATCGGCCGCGCGTTCTATGTGATGGAGTTCGTCGAAGGCCGCGTGCTGTGGGACCAGTCTCTGCCGGGCATGTCGTCGGCGGAACGGGGCGCGATCTACGACGAGATGAATCGTGTGATTGCCGCCTTGCATAGCGTCGATGTCGCGAAAGCGGGCCTCGCCGATTACGGCAAGCCGGGCAACTATTTCACGCGGCAGATCGGTCGCTGGAGCAAGCAGTATCTGGCCTCGGAAACGGAGTCGATCGAGGCGATGCATCGTCTGATCGACTGGCTGCCCCAGCACCTTCCGGACGAAACGGGTTCGCGCGTGTCGGTCGTACACGGCGACTATCGGCTCGACAATCTGATCTTCCACCCGACCGAGCCGCGCGTGCTGGCCGTGCTCGACTGGGAACTGTCGACGCTCGGCGATCCGCTTGCCGACTTCGCCTATCACTGCATGGCGTGGCACGTCGATCCCACGCAGTTTCGCGGCATTGCAGGACTCGACTGGGCCGCCCTCGGCATTCCCGACGAAGCGCAGTACGTAGAGCGCTATAGCAAACGCACGGGGTTCGACATCCAGGGCGACTGGAATTTCTATCTCGCCTACAACATGTTCCGCATCGCCGCGATCCTGCAAGGGATCATGAAGCGTGTCGTCGACGGCACCGCAGCCAGCGCACTCGCACTCGATGCCGGCCGCCGCGCCAAACCGATGGCCGAACTCGCCTGGCGCTATGCCCAGAAAGTCAGCTAAACGGCGTGGCGTATAAATTGCGCCGCTGCTCAAACGTCATTCGTCATCCGCGAGGTCATACATGAATTTCGATTACACCCCGAAGGTTCAGGCACTGCGCGAAAAGTTGCTCGCGTTCTTCAACGAGCACATCTATCCGAACGAACAGGCGTTCTACGCCGAGATCGCGCGCAACCGCCACGAAGGCAACGCCTGGCAACCTACGGAGCTGATCGAGCAACTCAAACAGCAAGCACGCGACGCCGGCCTGTGGAATCTCTTTCTGCCTGAGTCGGCGCGTGGCGCCGGCCTGACGAATCTCGAATACGCGCCGCTCTGCGAAATCATGGGCCGTGTGCCCTGGGCACCGGAGGTGTTCAACTGCAATGCACCGGACACCGGCAACATGGAAACGATCGAGCGCTACGGCAGCGAAGAGAACAAGCGCGAATGGCTCGAACCACTCTTGCAAGGACAGATTCGCTCAGCGTTTCTGATGACCGAACCCGAGGTGGCATCGTCCGATGCAACGAACATCCAGACGAGCATCGTGCGCGATGGCGATTACTACGTCATCAACGGCCACAAATGGTGGTCGTCGGGCGCCGGCGATCCGCGCTGCAAGATCTATATCGTGATGGGCAAGACCGATCCGGAAGCGCCACGTCACCAGCAGCAGTCGATGATCCTGGTTCCCGCCGACGCAACCGGCATCACCGTGCACCGTCCGCTGACCGTGTTCGGCTATGACGACGCACCGCACGGTCACATGGAAATCACGCTGGACAACGTGCGCGTGCCCGCCACCAACATGCTGCTCGGCGAAGGACGCGGCTTCGAAATTGCACAAGGCCGTCTCGGACCGGGACGCATCCACCATTGCATGCGGCTGATCGGCCTGGCCGAACGCGCGCTCGAACTGATGGCGAAGCGTTCGCTGCAGCGCGTCGCGTTCGGCAAACCCGTGGCCGCGCAAGGCGTCACGCAGGAGCGTCTGGCCGAAGCACGCTGCATGATCGAGCAGGCGCGTCTGCTGACACTGAAAACCGCGTACATGATGGACACGGTCGGCAACAAAGGCGCCCGCGGCGAGATTGCGATGATCAAGGTCGTGGCGCCGAACATGGCGTGCCAGGTGATCGACTGGGCGATTCAGGCGCACGGCGCCGGTGGCCTGAGCGACGATTTCCCGCTGGCGTACGCGTACACGTCGGCGCGCACGCTGCGCTTTGCCGATGGCCCGGACGAAGTACACCGCAACGCTATCGCCAAACTCGAACTGGCGCGCTACATGGAACCCGGTGCGAGCGACCGGGTGGAGACGCCGATAACGCGAGTGTGAGATCGGCTGGGTTTTGCCGGTGCGATCCGTTCGTTCGAGTCGCACCGCATCTATGTCACGGAAAGCGTTATTCAGCGGCACCAGGCGAAAAAAGCGCGGGTCTCCCCGCGCTTTTTTAGCGTGCAGGCTTTCGTGAATCGCTAGAAGTAATGCCTCGTGATGAATTCCGCGACGCATACCGGCCGGTCACTGCCCTGCCGTTCCAACGTTACGTTCCACACGACCTGCACGCCGCCCTGTTCGATATCTTCAACGGACAGGACCTCGAAGCGGGCGCGCAACTGCGAACCCACGAGTACCGGCGAAGTGAACCGCACGCGATTGAGCCCGTAGTTCACGCCCATGCGCTGTTTGAGCGTCACCGTTTCGCCGAGCAATGCCGGTATCAACGACAGCGTCATGAAGCCATGGGCGATAGGGCCACCGAACGGCGACTCGCGTCGCGCCCGTTCGGGGTCGACGTGAATCCATTGATGATCGCCGGTCGCCTCGGCAAAACGATCGACACTCGCCTGGTCCACCGTCAACCATTCGCTCACCAGCGCCTGAGCACCGACTAGCGCGCGCAGCGAAGCGGCGTTAGCGTACACCTGATCGCCCGTCGATTCCTGCGTCATGACGGCGTGCCGGCGGCATCGGGATTGCGCAGACCGAAGAGGCCTTTCGAGCGCACCACAACCACCGTCTCACCATGCTGGTTGATGCCTTCCCACTGCGTCGACACAAGGCCGCGATCCGGCTTGCTGGCCGAGACGCGCTTGTCGAGAATCGCGTTCTTCATCGTGATGGTGTCGCCCACGCGCACGGGTTTCAACCATCTGATCTCGTCGATTCCGGGCGAGCCCATCGACGTGGAACCCGCCAATACGTTACGCACCAGCAGCCCCATCATGACGGAACAGGTGTGCCAGCCGCTCGCCACGAGACCGCCGAACGGCGATTCGGCGGCCGCCGCCTCGTCGAGATGGAAAGGTTGCGGATCGAACTTTTGCGCGAACTCGACGATCTCCTCACGCGTGAACGTGTGCTTGCCGATTTCGGTGTTCGTGCCGACCGTCATGTCCTCGAAACTCAAATTCATCGTCACACCTCGCATTGGATTCGAACAGAGATCAGACTTCGGCGACGGCAAACCCAGGCAGCGCGGCAAAACGCGCGAGATGGTGATCGACATCGCCCAAGGTCGTTTCGATGATAGCGAGACGCTTGAAGAGATGCGCGGCTGCGACCTCGTTAGTCACGCCCATCCCGCCGTGCAGTTGGACGGCTTGCTGACCGACGAATCGCGCGGCCTGCCCGACCCGTACCTTGGCCGCCGACACCGCGCGACGACGCTCGTCGGCATCCGTACTGCTGTAGCGCATCGCGGCCAGGTAAGTGAGCGAACGTGCCTGCTCGGCATGAATCAGCATCTCGACCATGCGATGTTGCAAGGCCTGGAAACGCGCAATCGGCTGGCCGAATTGCTGACGCGTTTTTGTGTACTCGACAGTGGCGTGATTCAACGCGTCGAGCGCGCCGACGGCCTCGGCGCACAACAACAGCGTGCCGTAATCCGCGATGTGTTCGAGCGCGGCCGCACCGGCATGCCGCCCCGCCAGCCGACGCGCCGGCGTCTCGCTGAACTCGAGCGTCGCCGCGCGTTGTCCGTCGATGGTGCGGTAGTCCGTGACCTCGACGCCCGCCGCGTCGCGCGCCACGACAAACAGCGCGATCTCGCCATTCAATCGCGCCGGCACGATCCAGAAATCGGCTTGCGCACCGTGCAACACGACCGACTTCGTACCGCTGAGCGTTTGCCTGCCTTCCTCGCCCTTCACCGACGTCTCGACGGCAAACAGGTCGTAGCGCGCATGCGGCTCGTGAAACGCCACCGCCAGCCTGAGTTCACCCTGCGCCGCACGTTCGAGCAAGGCCGCGTCTTCGCCGGCGCCCGACCCGGCCAGCCGCAGCGCTTCGATGCCGACCGACGTCGCCCAATACGGCTCGACCACCAGCGCGCGGCCCAACTCCTGCATGACGACCAGCATGTCGATCGGGCTGCCGTTGAAGCCGCCTTGCGCCTCGGGCACCGGCAATGCCGTCAGGCCGAGTTCCGTGAAGGCGGCCCAATGCGTGTCTGAAATGCCGGTTTCCGATCTGACGATCGCCTGGCGAGCCTCGAAGCCATAGCTCTTGTCCAGATAGCGGCGCAGCGCGTCGGCGAATTGCTGTTGCTCTTCGTTGAAATTGAAGTCCATGCGCCGCTCCTCAAAGACCCAGAATCATCTGCGCGATGATGTTCTTTTGAATTTCGTTCGAGCCGCCGTAAATCGACGTCTTACGGAAGTTGAAGTAGTAGGCCGCCAGCGGGGCGGCATCGTCGTCGCCCGCGAGACTGTGCTCGCTCTGGCCTTCCAGGAACGGCACGTCGAACGGCGCGCCAAGCGGACCGACCGCTTCGAACATCAACTCCGTGAGCCATTGCTGCACTTCCGTGCCCTTGATCTTGAGCATCGACGCTTCCGGACCGGGCCCGCGGCCGCCAGTTTCATTGGCCACGACGCGCTGCACGGTGACCTCGAGCGCCATCAATTCGATCTCGAGACTCGCGATCTTCGCGGCGAATACCGGGTCTTCCAGCAGCGGCTTGCCATTCTTTTTCTGATTCAGCGCCAGACGCTTGAGAAATACGAGTTCGCGTTTAGACTGACCGACACGCGCGATTCCCGTGCGCTCGTGTCCGAGCAGGTACTTGGCATAAGTCCAGCCGCGATTTTCCTCGCCGACCAGATTCTCCAGCGGCACCTTCACGTCTTCGAAAAAGACTTCGTTGACTTCGTGATCTTCGTCGAGCGTGATGATCGGGCGCACGGTGATACCGGGCGTTTTCATGTCGATCAAGAGGAACGAGATACCTTCCTGCTTCTTCGCGCCGCTGTCGGTGCGCACGAGGCAGAACATCATGTCGGCGTACTGCCCGAGCGTCGTCCAGGTTTTTTGTCCGTTGACCACGTAGTGATCGCCGACGCGCTCGGCGCGCGTGCGCAACGAAGCGAGGTCGGAGCCGGAGCCTGGCTCGGAGTAGCCCTGGCACCACCAGTCGCTACCGTCGAGAATGCGCGGCAGGTAGTGGCGTTTTTGCGCCTCGCTACCGTATTTCATCAACACGGGCGCCACCATCGACACACCGAACGGCAACACCGACGGTGCGCCGACGCGTGCGCACTCTTCGTCCCAGATATGGCGCTGCGTCGCGTCCCAACCCGGGCCGCCATATTCTTTCGGCCACGCGACGACCGACCAGCCTCGCGTGCCCAGCAACTTGTGCCAGCTCGCGAAGTCATCCCGGTCGAGACGTTTGTGATTGAGTACTTTGTGGCTCAGCTCGCGAGGCAGGTTCGCTTCGAGCCAGGCACGGACGTCGGCGCGGAAGGCCTCGTCGGCGGAAGAGTAGTCCAGATTCATGCGTCGTGTCTCCTGGCCGCTACCACCCGCCGCCAGAAGCCCGACTGCGCTATTGCAGCGGTTCTTTCAGGGCAGCCGGGACCGGCAGCGGCATCACTTCGATGCCTTCTTCGACCAAGGCTCGCGCATCTTCGGGCGTTGTTACGCCACGAATATTGCGAGCCGGCGCTTCGTTGTAGTGAATGCGCCGCGCTTCCTCGGCGAAGCGGTCGCCCACGTTCTCGGTCTTTTCCAGTACCTCGCGCAACGCGCGCATCAGGCGCGCCTGGCTATCTCCCGCTTCCGCCGGGGCTTTGGCGCCGGTTGCACCCGACAGATTCAGCCGGGGCGCCGACGGCAAACGGCTCACTTCATTCGCACCGCAGATCGGACATTCGACGAGCTTGCGGGACTGCTGCGACTCGAAGTCATCAGCCGAAGCGAACCAACCTTCGAACCGATGGCCATGCGGACACTGTAAATCGAGGACCTTCATGTGGAATCAGGGCTTGCGTGCCAGTTTAGCGCAAAACGTAAATTTGTGAACGGTCGTTCGTAAATTTCATCAACGACCCGTCGACGCCGAACGTCCAAATCGAATTGGACGCGGTGGGCGATTCTAACGCTTTGCAGAATAGCCTGCCGACGGCCGAATTCCTGTTCTGTGAGCGCCTACCGTTGCGCGACGCTATGCAACCAGAGCCTGAAGCTGACGATCCAGCGTCGGTACCAGTTCGCGCGCCTGCTTTGCAAGATTGATCTGCTTTGCCGATTCCGCAATGTCGAGCACATCGGGCTTGATGTCGTAGCCACCGCGTGCGGTGAGCCAGCCCAGAATATCTGAAAGATGCCAGACCGAAGCACTGCCCTCGTGAACGGGCGGCGGGAAGTCGATTGCGTGACTCAGCATCAGTTTGCGCATGTTCTGCCGCGTGACGCCGGCCAGCTCCGCGACGTCTGTGAGGCCGACGAAGTCGGGGCCGGCTTCGACAAGCCGCGCCGACGGCACCACCCGCTTGATGTCTTCGAGCGCGCTAATCAGTGCCTCGAACGCGGACACGCCTTCGCGCGTGAAAACCAGCGCCATCCGTCCCGGTTGGCCGACACCGATCGTTGCGTCATCACACCCCGCCTCGCCCAGCCGCTCGACAATCGCGTCGAGATCGCTGTCTTCTGCTGCAAGACGGTATTTCAGGGTGAATACATATTCCATGAGCTACTCCCACTTTCGTTCTGCTTCGTGCCCGTCGTGCCGGGCATGATCCCTAGCGCCGAGCCGTGCAATTCTCGACAATGCGCCGCAAATGTCTGGCGTGATTGCCGGGGTTTTTCGGCGTGCTCCAGACGCTCGCAATGCAAAACTCGCCACAGCGACAATCTGCTTCGTTATACGGACAGTAGATCCTTCCCCATGCGTGACCTTTGCCACCACTTAGGACGCGCCAACCCAGGCTCTCCGCATACGACAGCGCTTCTTCCACTTCTTTTTTGGCGTGTGTTCCGCGCACCATCTAAGGCCTCCAATTTAATCCACTCCAATCAGGTTGTCAATCGACAACCTGATTCATCAAAAATCACCGTCGACCTCGGCTGCGTCGGCCAGCGACACGCATGCCCGATTCGCGAGACTGGACATCGATACTAGAGATGTGGGGATCCGTCCGCGAGACTGTCGGATGGCATAGGACGAGCGCAGCGCCGTTAGGAATGGCTACCGCAGAACGCAAAAAAGCCCTTGGTGGTCATGGACCACCAAGGGCTTTTTAAAGGCTTGACGACGACTATTCGGGTGCGGCAGTCGGCCACGCGCCCGACAACATTTTCTCCAGCCAGAACGTGCCGATCACCGTTTTCACATCCGTGATCTTGCCGGTGCGCACCCATTCGAGTACATCCGCGACGTTCGCCGTAAACAGTTCGAGAAACTCGCCTTCGTCGAGCTTCCGCTCACCGGCTGTCAGGCCGCGCGCCAGGTAAATATCGATGAATTCCGTCGAGTAGGAAATGATCGGGTGGATTCGCGTCAGATAAACGTACTCGCGCGCCGTATAGCCTGTTTCCTCTCGCAATTCGCGTTTGGCACACGCGAGCGCACCTTCATTGGGATCGAGCTTGCCCGCTGGGTACTCCACCATCACCTTGCCCATCGGGTAGCGGTACTGGCTCTCCAGCAACACGCGGCCGTCGTCGAAAAGCGGGATCACCATCACGGCGCCCGGATGCTGGACATATTCGCGCGTGGCCTGTTTGCCATCGGGCAAACGAACGGTGTCACACTTGAGCGTAAGAAACGGTCCTTGATGGATCGTTTTGCTCTCGAGACATGTCTCGGTGAGCGCAGCGTCGTGATCGGGGAGTTCAGCCATGTGCGACCTCAGGACAGCTTGGTGCGCGACGGCGAGACGCCGTCAGCGGCGTTTGACGAGATACTGGAAAGTGAAGCCGGGAAACGCGAATACGATGAACAGCGCGAAGGTGATGGCGTAAAACTGCCAGCCCTGCTCGAAGCGGTTACCCGCGCGTGCTTCAAGCAGAAAACCGAGCGCGCCGACCACGAAGTACAACACGATCAATTCGGCGATCCGGATCCAGGCGCTCTTCCTCGCCGCTTTCAACGGTACGGCGGCGAAGAGGCGCTGATTCAGAAACGGCAGGTTGGCGCCGACCAGCGCCAACAGCACGATAAACCAACCCGCCGCCGACATCAGAGCAGCAGCGTGTGCTGGATCGCCTGCAGACAGGCCTTCAACAGCGGATCGGGGACGATACCGAGCACCAGCACGGCCACACCGTTCACCGCCAGCAAAGCACGCGTGCTCGTGTCGGCGACGATCGGCGATTTGTCTTGCGGCTCGTCGAAGTACATCAGCTTCACGATACGCAGGTAGTAGAACGCGCCGAACAGGGACGTGATCACGGCCAGCACGGTCAGCCACGTCAAACCGGCGTTCATGGTTGCCTGCAGTACGGCGAGCTTGGCATAGAAACCGACCGCGGGCGGAATGCCGGCGAGCGAGAACATCATCACCATCATCACGAACGCGAAAACCGGGCTGCGTTGATTCAGGCCCTTGAAGTCTTCGAGCGTGTCCGCTTCGAAGTCACGGCGCGCTAGCAGCATGATGACGCCGAACGTACCCATCGTGGTGATCAGGTAGACGATGCTGTAATACATCGCCGAGCCATACGCGTTGGCCGCGCCGGCAGTCTTGCTGTCGACGACACCAGCGAGCAACCCGAGCAGCACGAAGCCCATGTTCGAGATGGCCGAGTACGCGAGCATGCGCTTGACGTTGCGTTGCACGATACCGGTGATGTTGCCGACGATCAGCGACAGCGCGGCGAGGATCACCAGCATCTGCTGCCATTCCACTGCCAGCGGCAGCAGGCCCATCACGAGGAAGCGCAGGCCCCACGCAAATGCCGCCACCTTCGGGCCGCCGCCCACGATCAGCGTCATTGCAGTCGGTGCGCCCTGATACACGTCAGGCACCCACATGTGGAACGGCACCGCGCCCATCTTGAACGCAACCCCTGCCACGATGAAGATCACGCCGAACAGCAGAACGCTCGGGTCGTAGTGGCTCGTGCCGATCGCCTTGAACACTTCGTTCAGGTCGAGCGAACCGGTCGCGCCATACAGCATCGAGATGCCGTACAGCAGGAAACCGGAAGCCAGCGCGCCGAGCACGTAGTACTTCATGGCCGCTTCGTTCGACTGCGGCACTTCGCGACGCAGCGCGATCACCGCATACAGCGACAGCGACATCAGTTCCAGACCCAGATACAGCGTCAGGAAATTGTTGCCCGAGATCATCACGAGTTGACCGAGCAGCGAGAACATTCCCAGCAGGAAGAACTCGCCGCGGAACAGGCCGCGGTCTTCGAGATAACGACGCGAATAGACGATCGACACCGCGTAACCGAGCGTCACCACCGCTTTCATCACGCTGCCGAACGAGTCGACGACGTACATGTGCCCGAAGTAGTAGCGCACTTGCGGATCGAACGCGTTGAACGCGAACCAGATACCGGCGACGACCGTCGAAACGAAGGCGATGAAATACGTGGTGCGGCGACCGGCCTGGCCGACGAACGTGTCGTTGAGCCACGCGACGACAACGGCGAGCATCACCAGTGCGTCAGGTAACAGGGCAGTCATAGGGGCGTTTTGCATGATCTTTAAATTCCTCCGCTCTACATTACTGTGGCAACGGCAGCTTCGACTGCGCAACGTGGGAGAGGAGGTTTTCCACGGATACGTGCATCACATCGGTAAAGGGCTTCGGATACAGGCCCATGAACAGCGTCAGTGCAGCAAGCACTGCCAGCATGAAAAACTCGCGGCGATTGATGTCCAGCAGGCTCTTCACGTGATCGTTGACGATCGCGCCGAAGTACACCCGCTTGTACATCCACAGCGTGTAGGCCGCGCCGAGAATCAGCGTGACGGCAGCGCCGCCGGCAATCCAGAAGTTGTACTGCACTGCCGCCAGAATCACCATGAACTCGCCGACGAAACCGGAGGTGCCCGGCAGGCCGCAGTTCGCCATCGAGAACAGCATCACGAACGCAGCGAACTTCGGCATGACGTTCACGACGCCGCCGTAATCGGCGATCTGACGCGAGTGCATACGGTCGTACAACACGCCGATGCTCAGGAACATCGCGCCCGACACGAAGCCGTGCGAGATCATCTGCACGATCGCGCCTTCGACGCCGAGTTGATTGAAGATAAAGAAGCCGAGCGTCACGAAACCCATGTGCGCGATCGACGAATACGCCACCAGCTTCTTCATGTCGGCCTGCACCATCGCGACCAGACCGATGTAGATCACCGCGACCAGCGACAGCGTAATGACGACCGGCGCGAGAAAGTGGCTGGCATCGGGAGCGATGGGCATCGAAAACCGCAGGAAACCGTACGCGCCGAGTTTCAGCATGATGGCGGCCAGCACCACCGAGCCGCCCGTCGGCGCTTCCACGTGCGCATCGGGCAACCACGTGTGAACCGGCCACATCGGCACCTTCACGGCGAACGCCATGAAGAACGCAATGAATAGCAGCACTTGCGGCGTCATACCGATCTGCGCGTTCTGCCACGTAGCCAGATCGAACGTGCCGGTCTGGATGTACAGATAGAGCAACGCAACCAGCATCAGCAGCGAACCCATCAGCGTGTACAGGAAGAACTTGAACGCCGCATACACGCGGTTCGCCCCGCCCCACACACCGATGATGATGTACATCGGGATCAGCGTCGCTTCGAAGAACACGTAGAACAGCATGCCGTCGGCCGAGCTGAACACGCCAACCATGATTCCCGAGAGAATCAGGAACGCAGCGAGGTACTGCGCAACGTTCTTCGTAATCACTTCCCATGCCGCGATCACGACGATCACCGTGATCAGCGCGGTCAGCACGACGAACCACATCGAAATACCGTCGACGCCGAGGTGATACGTAATGTTGAAGCGCTCGATCCAGTTCGCCTTTTCAACGAACTGCAGATCGGCCGTGCTCGAATCAAAACCGGTGATCAGCGGGATCGTCACGATGAAGCTGACGACCGAGCCGATCAGCGCGATCCAACGCGCCGGAGCCGGGTTCCGGTCGGAACCGATAGCCAGAACCAGCAGACCTACGAGGATCGGTAACCAGATCGCGATACTGAGAATCGGATAAGCGTGCATTAGTATCCCTCGCCTTATTTGCCGCCGAGCGTTACAAACAGGGTCAGGAGCCCCAGCATGCCGATAATCATGGCAAACGCGTAGTGGTAGATATAGCCCGACTGCAGGAAGCGGATCACGCCGGCAAACCAGCCGATGAAGCGCGCGCTACCGTTGACGATGCCGTCGATGACCACCACGTCGCCTTCCTTCCAGAGACCACGGCCGATTGCCACCGCACCGCGCGCAAACACGATTTCGTTGATCTTGTCCATGTAGTACTTGTTATCGAGCAACGTGTAGATCGGACCGGCCGCGCGCTTGATAACCGCCGGCAGATCGGGACGAACCAGATACAGGAACCACGCGACCATGACACCCGCGAGTGCCAGCCACACCGGCAGGCCCGAAACCGAGTGCAGGCCCATCGACGCCCAGCCCTGGAATTCTTCGGCCATTTCATGCAGCGCAGGATGGTTCTCGCCGATGAAGATCACCTTGTCGAACGCCACGCCATGCTGGAAGAAATCGCCGTACAGCATCGGGCCGATACCGATCGCGCCGATCACGATCGACGGAATGGCGAGCAGCACCAGCGGCACCCACACCACCCACGGCGTTTCGTGCGGTTCGTGAGCGTGGTCGTCGTGACCATGGCCGTGGCCATGCGCGTCGTGACCATGAGCGTCATGTGCATGCGCTGCGGCTTCGATGCCCATCGGCGATTCCGGATGCTTCGGACCACGGAAGCGCTCCTTGCCGTGGAACACCATGAAGTACATACGGAACGAATACAGCGCAGTAACGAACACGCTCGCCACCACCGCGAAATACGCGAAGCCCGAGCCCGGCAGATGCGAGAGCTTCACGGCGTCGATGATCGAGTCTTTCGAATAGAAGCCGGAGAAGAACGGCGTACCGATCAGTGCCAGCGAACCGATCAACGAGGTGATCCAGGTAATCGGCATGTACTTGCGCAGGCCGCCCATGTTGCGCATGTCCTGATCGTGGTGCATGCCCATGATCACCGAACCCGCGCCGAGGAACAGCAGCGCCTTGAAGAACGCGTGCGTGGTCAGGTGGAACACCGCAACCGGATAAGCGGACACGCCGAGCGCGACCGTCATGTAGCCGAGTTGCGAGAGCGTGGAGTAAGCCACCACCCGCTTGATGTCGTTCTGGACGATCCCGAGGAAGCCCATGAACAGCGCGGTGATCGCACCGATAACCGTGATGAACGACAGCGCCGTGTCCGACAGTTCGAACAGCGGCGACATACGCGTGACCATGAAGATACCGGCCGTCACCATGGTTGCCGCGTGAATCAGTGCGGAGATCGGCGTCGGGCCTTCCATCGAATCGGGCAGCCAGACGTGCAGCGGGAACTGCGCCGACTTACCCATCGCGCCGATGAACAGGCAAATGCACGATACCGTCAACAGACCCCAATCCGTGCCGGGGAAAGTCAACGCCGCCAGTTCGGTACGCTTCGCGAAGACGTCGCCGTAGTTCATCGAACCTGCGAACGCGAACAGCAGGCCGATGCCGAGCAGGAAACCGAAGTCGCCGACGCGGTTGACGATGAACGCCTTCATGTTGGCGTAGATCGCAGTGGGGCGCGTGAAGTAGAAGCCGATCAGCAGGTACGACACCAGACCCACCGCTTCCCAGCCGAAGAACAGTTGCAGGAAGTTGTTGCTCATCACGAGCATCAACATCGAGAACGTGAACAGCGAGATGTACGAGAAGAAGCGCTGGTAGCCGTCGTCGTCGGACATGTAGCCGATCGTGTAGATGTGCACCATCAGCGACACAAAGGTCACCACGCACATCATCATCGCGGTCAGCGAATCGACCAGGAAACCAATCTCGAACTTCGACTTGCCGATCGTCATCCATTCATAGACGGTCGCGTTGAAACTCGCGCCGTTCAGCACATCGAAAAAGACGATGGCCGAAAGAATGAACGAGATCGCGACGCCGAGGATCGTGACGGAGTGCGCGCCCGCTCGCCCCACCGCTTTTCCGAAAAGGCCCGCAATCAGGGAGCCGGCCAGCGGTGCCAGCGGGATCGCCAGCAGCAGGTTTTCATTGAGTGTCGTTGACATAACCGCTTTACCTGAAATTAACCTTTGAGCTGATCGAGATCCTCGACATTGATCGTGTCGAGGCTACGGAACAGGGTCACCAGAATTGCGAGGCCAATCGCCGCTTCGGCTGCCGCAACCGTCAGCACGAAGAAAACGAAGATCTGCCCATGCACGTCACCGAGGTAATGCGAGAAGGCGACGAAATTGGTGTTCACCGCCAGCAGCATCAATTCGATCGCCATCAGGATGATGATGACGTTGCGACGGTTCAGGAAAATGCCGACGATGCTGATCGCAAACAGGATCGCACCGAGGACGAGGTAATGAGCAAGGGTCAACATGATATCTATCTCCTGTCCGCTCAGCTGTTTTTAGCAGGTGCCGAGTCGGCCGCCGCTGCCGCCGCGGCAGCTTCTTCTGCCGCGACAGTTGCCGCGGTCTTTTCCGACGCCATCTTCACCACGCGTACGCGGTCCTGAGCACGCACCTTCACCTGCTCGCTGACCGTCTGACGCTTGCTGTCCTTCTTGTGGCTCGTAGTCAGTGCGATTGCCGCGATGATTGCGACCAGCAGCACGAGGCCGGCTACTTCGAACGCAAAGATGTAATCGGTGTAGATGATCTTGCCGATCAGGCGCGTGTTCGACCAGTCGCCCATGCCGTTCGCCGCTGCCGTGGTGTCACGCAGCGCCGTGGCGGTCGCGCCGTAGCCGTGCCACAGAATCAGCGCGGTCTCGATCACGATGATCGCGCCGACCACCGTCGCCATCGGCACGAAGCGCTTGAAGTCTTTGCGCAGCACGTCGATGTTGATGTCCAGCATCATCACCACGAACAGGAACAGCACCATCACCGCGCCGACGTAGACCAGCACCAGCAGGATCGCGAGGAACTCGGCTTGCAGCAGCATCCAGATGGCGGCTGCGTTGAAGAACGCCAGCACCAGAAAGAGTGCGGACGAAACCGGGTTGCGCGAGGTGATCACCTTCAGCCCTGAAACCACCAGGAGCAGCGCGAAGATGTAGAACAGTACGGTCGTGAATTCCATGATTACCGGTTCATCGTTAGGCCATCGTCAGGCATTGTTCTTTGGCACGTGTGCGGCAAAACCGCCACAGGTGCGCCGTGCCGCGGCGTTCAGGCCGTGGCGTCCGGCCCGACAACAGGCCGTATTACTGCTGCATTTACCGCTTCAACGATACGGTGCGTCTGCTGCCTTGTTTGCAGCGATTTCCGATTCATAGCGATCGCCGACGGCCAGCAGCATTTCTTTCGTGAAATACAGGTCGCCGCGCTTTTCACCGTGATATTCGAGGATGTGCGTTTCGACGATCGAATCGACCGGGCAGCTTTCTTCGCAGAAACCGCAGAAGATGCACTTGGTGAGGTCGATGTCGTAACGCGTGGTACGGCGCGTATTGTCCGCACGCGTTTCCGATTCGATCGTGATCGCGAGCGCCGGGCACACTGCCTCGCACAGCTTGCAGGCGATGCAGCGCTCTTCGCCGTTTTCATAACGGCGCAGCGCATGCAGACCGCGGAAACGCGGCGAGATCGGGGTCTTCTCTTCCGGGAACTGCACGGTCACCTTGCGCTGGAACGTATAACGTCCCGTCAACGCGAGGCCCTTCAGCAGTTCCGTCAGAAAGAAGGTCTTGAAAAAATTTTGGATTGCGGTCATGGGTTCATCCGCCCTTTATTTCCAGATGTTCAACGGCGACATGATCCAGAAGCCGACCACTATCAGCCACACCACGCAGACCGGGATGAAAACCTTCCAGCCCAGACGCATGATCTGGTCGTAGCGATAGCGCGGAAACGTAGCACGCACCCAGATGAACACCGACAACAGGAAGAAAACCTTGGCGACGAGCCATACGATGCCCGGGACAAACGACAGGAAGCCGAACGGTGCGCTCCAGCCGCCAAGGAACAAGGTTGCAGCCAATGCCGAGATGACGATCATGTTGATGTACTCGGCGAGGAAGAACAGCGCGAACGCCATACCCGAGTAATCGATCATGTGGCCCGCGACGATTTCCGACTCACCTTCCACCACGTCGAACGGGTGACGGTTCGTTTCGGCGATGCCCGAGATGAAGTACACGACGAACATCGGCAGCAGCGGCAGCCAGTTCCACGACAGGAAGTTCAGGCCGTGCGAGGCGAAGAAGCCGTGCTCCTGCGAACCGACGATGCCCGACAGGTTCAGCGTACCGGCCGTCATGAGCACCACGACCAGCGCGAAGCCCATCGAAATTTCGTACGAGACCATCTGTGCGGCCGCGCGCATCGCGCCGAGGAAGGCGTACTTCGAGTTCGACGCCCAGCCCGCCAGAATCACGCCGTACACGCCGATCGACGAAATTGCCATGGCGTACAGCAGACCGGCGTTGATGTCGCCGAGCACTGCGCCAGCCTGGAACGGAATCACCGCCCAGACCGCGAACGCCGGCACCACCACCATGATCGGCGCGATCATGTAGATCCAGCGGCTGGCTTGCGCCGGCTGAATCACTTCCTTCAGCAACAGCTTCAGCACGTCGGCGATAGGCTGCAGCAAACCGGCCGGGCCGACGCGGTTCGGGCCGAGACGCACGTGCATCCAGCCGATCAGCTTACGTTCCCAAAGAATCAGGTAAGCCACGCACAGCAGGATCACGACGGCCACCACCAGGATGCGCACGAGTGCCCACACCGTGGGCCATGCCACACCGAGAAGCTGGGTGCCGCCCGAGTTGATCGTATCGAACAAGCTCATTTACGCCTTCTCCACCACCAGTTCACCGAACAGGCTGCCCAACGCCGCACCGGCTGGCGTAGCCGCCGACACGCGGACGACCGTCTCCGCAAGATTCGCGTCGCGCACGGCCGGCAACTGCACCGATTGCTCGCCCTGACGAACGCGCACGGCGTCGCCCGCTTTCAAACCCAGCTTGTCGAACAGCCCGGCCGGCAGACCGACCGAGTTCGCGACGCGCGCCGCTGCCGTGAGATGCAGCGATTCCGCACGACGCACCATCGAATCGGCGTGATAGATCGGCACGTCGGCGATACGCTCGAACTTGCCTTCCGCGGCCTTCGTCAATTTGCCGCGCACAACCGTTGCACCCGTCTTGTTCGACAGACGCGTTGTCAGTTCGCCGTCGCCCAGAGCGGCCGCGCGCACTTCTTCTGCCGTGTCGAATTCGAAGCCCGGCAGACCGAGCAGGCTGCCCAGCACGCGCAAGACCTTCCATGCGGGACGCGTATCGCCCAGCGGACGCACGACACCGTTGAACGTCTGCACCGTACCCTCGGCGTTGACGAACGTGCCTGCCGTTTCCGTGAACGGCGCGATCGGCAGCAATACGTCGGCGTAGTCGGCACCGGTCTGGAACGGCGACATCACGACGACCATCTCAGCCTGCTTCAAGACAGCCAGCGCTTGCGCCGGATTAGCCGTGTCGAACTCAGGTTCGACGTTGAGCAGGACATAGCCCTTACGCGGTTGTTCGAATACTTCGCGAGCGTTCAGACCGCCCTCGCCCGGCAACGCGTTCACCAGATGCGCGCCCACGGTGTTGGCTGCTTCGCTCAGGAAGCCGAGCGTCGCGCCCGTTGCTTCGGCGATCCACTGCGCAGCGGCATGAATCGCGGCGAAGTCCGGATGACGTACCGCGCCGTTGCCTAGCAGAACCACACGTTGTTCGCCGGTGACCAGCGATTTCGCGACCTGACGGTCGGCGTCGTTCGGCTGCGTGCCGCCAAAAGCCTCCGGCAACGCAACACCCTTCGACTCCGACACAGCGCCGGCAATACCAGCCAGCGCGTCGAGCCATGCCGACGGCGCGGCGACCACGCGTTGCGCTTGCGGGATCAAGGCGTCGTCGTTAGTGGCTTGCACCAGCGTGAGCTTCGTGCCGTTCTTCGCAGCCTGACGCAGACGCGCGGCAAACAGCGGGTGATCGCGACGCAAGTCGGAGCCGATCACCAGCGCGGAATCGAGATTCGACAGGTTGGCAATCGCGGTGCCGAGCCACGGCGCGCCATTCACCGGCGCGGAGAAATCGGATTGACGCAGACGGAAGTCGACGTTCGGCGTGCCGACCGCTTGCGCCAGTTGCTTCAGCAAAAACAGTTCTTCGACCGTGCTGTGAGCGCTACCCAGAGCGGCCAGCGCGCTTGCACCGTGATCGCCCTTGATGCCCTTCAGTCCCTTGACGACGTATTCCAGCGCAGATTGCCAGTCGGTTTCGATCCACTTGCCGCCCTGCTTGAGCATCGGCTGCGTGAGACGTTCCGGGCTGTTCAGGCTTTCGTACGAGAAGCGGTCCTTGTCCGAAATCCAGCATTCGTTGATGGATTCGTTTTCGAACGGCAGAACACGCATGACGCGGTTGTTCTTCACTTGCACCACGAGGTTTGCGCCGACGGAATCGTGCGGGCTCACCGACTTGCGACGCGACAATTCCCACGTGCGGGCGCTGTAGCGGAACGGCTTGCTGGTCAACGCGCCGACCGGGCACAGATCGATCATGTTGCCCGACATTTCCGAATCCACCGTCTTGCCGACGAAGGACGTAATTTCCGAGTGCTCGCCGCGGCCCAGCATGCCGAGTTCCATCACGCCGGCCACCTCCTGACCGAAACGGACGCAACGCGTGCAGTGAATGCAACGCGACATCTCTTCCATCGAGATCAGCGGACCGACGTTCTTGTGGAACACCACGCGCTTTTCTTCGCTATAGCGCGACGCCGACTTGCCGTAGCCCACGGCCAGATCCTGCAACTGACACTCACCGCCCTGATCGCAAATCGGGCAATCCAGCGGATGGTTGATCAGCAGGAATTCCATCACGGCTTGCTGGCCTTTCACCGCCTTGTCCGACTTGGTGCGCACGATCATGCCGTTCGACACCGGCGTGGCGCATGCAGGCACGGCCTTCGGCATCTTCTCGACATCGACCAGACACATCCGGCAATTGGCCGCAATCGACAGCTTCTTGTGATAGCAGAAGTGAGGAATGTACGTGTCGACCTTATGCGCAGCCTGGATCACCATGCTGCCTTCAGGCACCTCTACTTTCTTGCCGTCTATTTCAAGTTCAACCATGATGGTCAATCTTCCTTAACCTGTTACCGCTCAATCGCTCGCCGGATCATCGCCTGTTGGCGGCAATGAATCCTGCGGATGACGTGTTCTGATGCGCGCAGTTTCGCGCGTCTGGCGCGTTACCGGTTACGTGCTCAGGCAGCCACTGTTTCCGAAGCTGCCGCCGCGCCGGCGTGACCGCCGACCTGGCAATGCTTGTGCGCGACGTGGTATTCGAATTCGTCCCAGTAGTGCTTGAGCATGCCGCGAACCGGCATGGCCGCTGCGTCGCCGAGCGCGCAAATCGTGCGGCCCATGATGTTCTCGGCGACCGAGTTCAGCAGGTCCAGATCTTCCGGACGGCCAAGCCCGTGTTCGATGCGGTGCACGACGCGATACAGCCAGCCCGTACCTTCACGGCAAGGCGTGCATTGACCGCACGACTCTTCGTAATAGAAGTACGACAGACGCAACAGCGAGCGCACCATGCAGCGCGTTTCGTCCATGACGATCACCGCGCCCGAACCCAGCATCGAACCGGCCTTGGCGATCGAGTCGTAGTCCATGTCGGTGTTCATCATCATCTCGCCCGGAATCACCGGAGCCGACGAACCACCAGGAATCACCGCCTTGATCTTCTTGCCGCCGCGCATGCCGCCGGCGAGGTCCAGCAGGGTCGCGAACGGCGTACCGAGCGGAATTTCGTAGTTGCCCGGACGCTCGACGTCACCCGACACCGAGAAAATCTTGGTGCCACCGTTATTCGGCTTGCCGATTTCGAGGTAATTCTGCGGACCGACTGCCAGCAGGAACGGCACGGCAGCGAACGTTTCGGTGTTGTTGATCGTGGTCGGCTTGCCGTACACGCCGAAGCTCGCCGGGAACGGCGGCTTGAAGCGCGGCTGACCTTTCTTGCCTTCCAGCGATTCGAGCAACGCGGTTTCTTCGCCACAGATGTAGGCGCCGTAACCGTGGTGCGCATGCAGTTCGAACGAAAAGCCCGAACCCATGATGTTTTCGCCGAGGAACCCTGCACGGCGAGCTTCGTCCAACGCTGCTTCGAAGCGTTTGTAGACTTCCCAGATTTCGCCGTGGATATAGTTGTAGCCGACCGTAATGCCCATGGCGTATGCGCCAATGGCCATGCCTTCGATCAGCGAATGCGGATTGAAGCGCAGGATGTCGCGGTCTTTGAACGTACCCGGTTCACCCTCGTCCGAATTGCAGACGAGATATTTTTGTCCCGGGAATTGACGCGGCATGAAGCTCCACTTCAAACCGGTCGGAAAGCCCGCACCGCCGCGTCCACGCAAACCCGACGCCTTGACGTCGGCGATCACCTGCTCGGGCGGAATTTTTTCTTCGAGAATGCGACGCAGCTGGGCGTAACCGCCGCGCGCCACATAGTCTTCGAGATGCCAGTTGTCGCCGTTCAGGCCGGCGAGAATCAGCGGTTTGATGTGACGATCGTGTAAAGACGTCATTTCGAAAGTTCCTCGAGCAGCTGGTCGATCTTCTCGCGGCTCATGAAGCTGCACATGCGATGGTTGTTCACCAGCATCACCGGCGCGTCGCCGCACGAACCCATGCACTCACCTTCCTTGAGCGTGAATTTGCCGTCGGGCGTGGTTTCGCCGAAGTCGATGCCGAGCTTCTTCTTCAGATATTCAGCGGCGCTGTCGGCGCCTCCGTCCGGGCCGAGTTGGCACGGCAGGTTCGTACAGAGCGTGATCTTGTGCTTGCCGACCGGCGAGGTCTCATACATCGTGTAGAAGGTTGCAACCTCCTGCACGGCGACTGCCGGCATGCCGAGATAGTCCGCGACGAACTGCATGAGTTCGGGCGACAGCCAGCCATGCTCTTCCTGAGCAGTAGCCAGCGCCGACATCACGGCGGACTGTTTCTGATCGGCGGGATACTTCGCGATCGCACGATCGATTTCTTTCAGGCCTTCAGCTGAGATCATTTTCAGACACGACTCTTTCAATTCCTACCGAACGAAAACCCGCCGCTCACTTCGTGCTGCGACAGACCCGGCGTTCCTTTGCTTGACGCGCGCTTCGGTGCAACCTGAAGACACGCGCCGATGAATACGTCCTAGCGATCCACTTCGCCGAACACTATGTCCTGCGTACCGATGATCGTCACGGCGTCGGCGATCATGTGACCGCGCGCCATTTCATCGAGCGTGGACAGGTGCGCATAGCCCGGCGCGCGAATCTTCAAACGGTACGGCTTGTTTGCACCGTCCGAGATCAGATAGATGCCGAACTCGCCCTTCGGGTGCTCGACCGCCGCGTACGCTTCGCCTTCGGGCACATGGAAGCCTTCGGTGAAAAGCTTGAAGTGGTGGATCAGCTCTTCCATGTTCGACTTCATGCCAACTCGCGACGGCGGCGCAATCTTGTGATTGTCGATCATCACAGGGCCAGGATTCTTACGCAGCCACTCAATGCACTGTTTCACGATACGCGTGGATTGCCGCATTTCTTCGACGCGAACCAGGTAGCGGTCGTAGCAATCGCCATTCACGCCAACTGGGATATCGAAATCCAGCTTGTCGTAAACTTCGTACGGTTGCTTCTTGCGCAGATCCCACTCGATACCCGAACCGCGCAGCATGGCGCCGGTCATCCCGAGGTTCAGCGCGCGCTCCGGCGACACCACGCCGATGCCGACCAGCCGCTGCTTCCAGATGCGGTTGTCGGTAAGCAGCGTTTCATATTCGTCGACACAATTCGGAAAGCGCGTGAAGAAGTCGTCGATGAAGTCGAGCAGCGAACCCTGACGGGTTTCGTTCATCTTCGACAAAGCCTTCGCATTGCGAATCTTCGAAGCCTTGTACTGCGGCATGGCGTCGGGCAGATCGCGATACACGCCACCCGGACGATAGTAAGCCGCGTGCATGCGCGCGCCCGACACGGCCTCGTACACGTCCATCAAATCTTCACGCTCGCGGAACGCATACAGAAACACCGCCATCGCGCCAACGTCGAGCGCGTGAGCGCCGATCCACATCAGGTGGTTCAGCACGCGCGTGACTTCGTCGAACATGACGCGAATGTACTTCGCGCGCTCCGGCACTTCGATGCCGAGCAGCTTCTCGATTGCCATCACGTAACCGTGCTCGTTGACCATCATCGACACGTAGTCGAGACGATCCATGTACGGCACGGACTGAATGAACGTCTTCGTTTCGGCGAGCTTCTCCGTAGCACGATGCAGCAGACCGATATGCGGATCGGCGCGCTGGATGACTTCGCCGTCGAGCTCGAGCACGAGGCGCAGCACGCCGTGCGCAGCCGGGTGCTGAGGACCGAAATTGAGCGTGTAGTTCTTGATCTCTGCCATGGCGTTCTCTTAGTGTTTCAGACCGCCATAGCGATCTTCGCGGATCACGCGCGGCGTGATTTCCCGCGGCTCGATCGTCACAGGCTGATAGACGACGCGCTTTTCTTCCGGGTCGTAACGCATTTCGACGTAACCGGAGACAGGGAAATCTTTACGGAACGGGTGACCAATGAAACCGTAATCGGTCAGGATGCGGCGCAGGTCGGGGTGGCCTTCGAAGACGATGCCGTAGAGGTCGAACGCTTCGCGCTCGTACCAGTTGGCCGAATTCCAGATATCGACAACCGAGGGGACGATCGGCACTTCGTCGTCCGGAGCGAACACGCGCAGACGCAGACGCCAGTTGTTCTGCACCGACAACAAATGCAGAACGGCCGCGAAACGCGGACCGTCGTAAGCGCCATCGGCGTAAGTTTGGTAGTCGACGCCACACAGATCGACCAACTGCTCGAAACCGAGAGTGCGGTCGTCACGCAGACGCGTTGCCACGTTGAGGTAGTCGCCAGCCTTGACGACGATCGTCAACTCACCGATAGCTTCGGTAGTGCTCAGCAGGAGGCCGCCAAAGGCCGCCTCGAGGTTCGCTTTCAGGGTCTCGAGTTTGCTTGCCATATTGTGGGGTGGCTTTGGCCTTATTGACGGGCGATTGTATTGGTCCGGCGGATCTTCGCCTGCAACTGGATCACGCCGTACACCAGCGCTTCAGCAGTTGGCGGACAACCCGGCACATAGACGTCGACCGGCACGATCCGATCGCAACCGCGCACCACCGAGTAAGAATAATGGTAGTAGCCGCCGCCGTTCGCGCACGAGCCCATCGAGATCACCCAGCGCGGCTCGGCCATCTGATCGTAGACCTTGCGCAGAGCCGGCGCCATCTTGTTGCACAGCGTGCCAGCGACGATCATCACGTCCGACTGACGCGGACTCGGACGAAACACCACGCCAAAACGGTCGAGGTCATAACGGGCAGCACCCGCATGCATCATCTCGACCGCGCAGCACGCAAGACCGAACGTCATCGGCCACAAGGAGCCAGTGCGCGTCCAGTTGATCAGTTTATCAGCCGTAGTGGTGACAAACCCTTCCTTCAAGACCCCTTCGATACTCATTTGCTTTCCACTCCAGACGGGGCGGCAAGCCTTGGCCACCCACGCAAACCGGCGATTAAACCATCATTCCCAGTCGAGGCCGCCCTTCTTCCAGATATAGGCAAAGCCAAGCAGGAACTCGAGCAGGAAAATCATCATCGCCATGAAGCCCGGCCAGCCAATGTCGCGCAGGGCCACACCCCACGGGAACAGGAACGCGGTTTCAAGGTCGAAGATGATGAAAAGAATGGCGACGAGGTAATAGCGCACATCGAACTTCATGCGCGCATCTTCGAATGCTTCGAAGCCGCACTCGTACGGTGCGTTTTTCTCGGTATCGGGCTTATTCGGACCGAGGATCTTGCCGATACTGACCAGTGCTACGCCTAAACCGGTGCCCACAACGAGGAACAACAAGACGGGGAAATAGGCTGCGAGGTTCAAGACTATCCTCAATCGGTTGGTTCTGAGTGCCGCCAAGAGCATAGCACTCTTGACGCGAATTCACTTCGGGACACGCACAACGCAAACAGCGATCCAGAAGTGAAAATGCCAGCCGAAGCGAAGCAAGCGGCTGGCATTTAGATAACATTTGGTGCCGACGGCGAGACTCGAACTCGCACAGCTTTCGCCACTACCCCCTCAAGATAGCGTGTCTACCAATTTCACCACGTCGGCACTAACTGCAATCCGGGAAAACAACTTGTAAAACCCGCGAATCGCTTCAAGACTTGAATTGTAACTGGTTTAAACAGTTTGTTCAACGCACAAAAGGCACTTTCGACGAAAATTTATTTCGGCACGTCGGTAGCGGGAACGGACGCAGCCGATGCCGCCAGCGCAGCCGAACCACCCACCGGCGCAGACGCAGCCGATGCAGCAACCGGAGCGGTCACAGCCGCGCCCAGCACACCTGCGGAAGGCTTCGAACGATATGCGCCGAGATAAGTCAGCGTCAAAGTAGTGACAAAAAACACGGCCGCGAGGACCGCCGTTGTACGCGACAAAAAGTTTGCCGAGCCGGTTGCGCCGAACAGACTGCCGGACGCGCCGCTACCAAAAGCAGCGCCCATATCGGCACCTTTGCCGTGCTGCAACAAGACAAGGCCAATGACCCCAAGTGCCGACAGCAACTGAACGACGATAATCAAAGTTTTCAAATACAGCATCACACTCACCTGATTCTTTATTTAACCGCGCCACACAATGTGTGCCGCGCGGAATGGGGCTATCCTTGCCGGCGCACCCTGCTTAGCTGACGACGCTCGTTGCAGCCGCCGCTTTGCAGATCGCCAGAAAATCCTGCGCTTTCAACGACGCGCCGCCGATCAGGCCGCCGTCGATATCCGGTTGACGGAACAACTCTTCCGCATTGTCCGGCTTTACGCTACCACCGTACAGCAGCGGCACATCCGCCACTGCTGCGCCTTTTGCCGTGAGCCGTGAACGCAGGAACGCATGAACCGCCTGCGCTTGATCCGACGTGGCGCTCTGGCCCGTGCCGATCGCCCAGACCGGCTCGTAGGCAACGACGATACGCGCCGCTTCAGCCTCGGACAGCTTGACCAGCACAGCATCCAACTGGTCGCCGACTACCTGCTCCGTGGAACCGGCCTCGCGCTCTTCGAGCGTCTCGCCTACGCAGACGACCGGCGTCAAACCTGCTTCCAATGCACGCTGCGTCTTGACCGCCACGAGCTCGGCGCTTTCGCGATGGTACGCGCGACGCTCAGAATGCCCGACGATCGAAAGCGACGCGCCGAAATCCACCACCATGGGCGCAGCCACTTCACCCGTGTAGGCACCGTGCGTAAATGCCGAAACATCCTGCACGCCCCACAGGACGCGGCCGCCCTCGAGTAACGACTGCGTTTGCGCGAGATACGGACTCGGCACGCACACGCCGACACCCACTTCCGCCGGCAATCCGGCTGCCCCCTGCGCCACTGCCTGCAACAGCGCAGCGTTCTCGGCGAGGCGCCCGTGCATCTTCCAGTTCCCGATTACCAGCTTGGCTCGTTGTTTCGACATCGTCTCGTCTTGTCTTGGCGGCGGACGTTGTATGCGCCAACTTGCGCCCTCAGTCCGCCTTTCGGATTCACGCGGCGTGCGCAAAACGCGCAATTTTACTGCGTGGGGTGGATCGGGTCAAACCGGCCGTGTCAAACCGACCGCCTCAAGCGTCCTGACCCCAGCTCAGAACGATCTTCCCGACATGCGTGCTGCTCTCCATCAACGTATGCGCTTCGGCCGCCTGCGCCGCCGGGAACACACGGTGTATGACCGGCTTGATCCGACCGTCTTCGAGATGCGGCCAGACGCGCTCTTTCAACTGCGCCGCAATCTTTGCCTTGAATTCGACGGGCCGCGGACGCAAGGTCGAACCCGTAACAGTCAGGCGTCGACGCAGCACTTCATTCAGATTCAGCTCTGCTTTGGCGCCGCCAAGCAGCGCAATCAGGACGATGCGGCCGCCGTCGGCGAGTGCCGTGAGTTCGCGCGGCACATAGCTGCCCGCCACCATGTCGAGAATGACGTCCACGCCACGATCGTTGGTCAACGACTTGATGACTTCGACGAAATCCTCGGTTTTATAGTTGATCGCGCGCTCGGCACCGAGCGCTTCGCACGCGCGGCATTTTTCGTCCGAGCCCGCGGTAGCGAAGACGCGAAAACCGAGCGCATGCGCAATCTGGATGGCCGTCACGCCGATACCGCTCGAACCACCCTGAACCAGCAAGGTTTCGTTCGGCGCGCCCTCGCCCTGACCGAGTCTAGCGCGGTCGAAAACATTGCTCCAGACCGTGAAAAAAGTTTCGGGCAGCGATGCCGCCTCGACGTCGGACAACCCCACCGGCACCGGCAGGCATTGCAACAGCGGTGCGACCGCGTATTCGGCGTAACCGCCGCCTGCCAGCAACGCGCACACGCGATCGCCGATTTTCAGGCCGAACGGATTGTTCTTCTCGTCGATCGTACCGCCGACGATTTCACCCGCCACCTCTAGCCCCGGCAGGTCCGACGCGCCCGGCGGCGGCGCATAACCGCCCTTGCGCTGAAACACGTCTGGACGATTGATGCCCGAAGCCGCCACCTTGATCAGCACTTCGCCTGCTTTCGGCTGCGGCGTCGGCCGCTCCGCCAGCTTCAGGACCTCTGGCGCTCCGAATTCGGTGATTTCGATCGCTTTCATCTGCGTCAACTCCAAGATTGGATTGGGTTGCCTGCCGCTGATTGACGGCCGCCATGCACGATAAACCAAACACACATCGCAATCACGACACGCACTCGAAAGGCGTGCACGCAACACAATCCATCCTGCATGAAAAACGGCCGGCACGCATATGCGCTACCGGCCGTTCGTCCTGCTACCGCATTACTGCGGCGTCGGTTCGCCTTGCGGCGCGCCGTTTGTGCCTTCGTTCAGCAACGCCTTGGCCGACAAACGCACGCGGCCCTTTTCGTCCGTCTGGATGACCTTGACCTTCACTTGCTGGCCGTCCTTCAGGTAGTCGTTGATGTCCTTGATACGCTCGTTGGCGATTTCGGAGATGTGCAGCAGACCGTCCTTGCCCGGCAGGATGTTCACGATCGCGCCGAAATCGAGCAGCTTGAGCACCGTGCCTTCGTAGACCTGACCCACTTCGACTTCCAGCGTGATGTTCTCGATACGCTTCTTCGCTTCGGCCATCCCTTCGCTGCTCGTGCTGGCGATGGTGACGACGCCGTCGTCCGAAATATCGATCGTCGTGCCGGTTTCTTCGGTCAGCGCGCGGATCACCGAACCACCCTTGCCGATCACGTCACGGATTTTTTCCGGGTTGATCTTGATGGTGATCATGCGCGGTGCGTAGTCCGACAGCACCGTGTTCGCGCCCGACACAGCCGAGGTCATCTTGCCCAGGATGTGCATACGGCCTTCCTTCGCTTGCGCGAGAGCGACCTGCATGATTTCCTTGGTGATGCCCTGGATCTTGATGTCCATCTGCAGCGCGGTCACGCCTTGTTCCGTACCCGCTACCTTGAAGTCCATGTCGCCGAGGTGATCTTCGTCGCCGAGGATGTCGGTCAGCACGGCAAACTTGTTGCCTTCGAGAATCAGGCCCATCGCGATGCCGGCGACGTGCGCCTTCATCGGCACGCCGGCGTCCATCAGTGCGAGGCAGCCGCCGCACACCGAAGCCATCGACGAAGAACCGTTCGATTCCGTGATTTCCGACACGACGCGAATCGAGTAGCCGAATTCGTCTGCGCTCGGCAGGCATGCAGCCAGCGCGCGCTTGGCGAGACGGCCGTGACCGATTTCACGGCGCTTCGGCGAACCGACGCGGCCGGTTTCGCCGGTTGCGAACGGAGGCATGTTGTAGTGGAGCATGAAGCGCTCGCGGTATTCGCCTTCGAGCGCGTCGATGTTCTGCTCGTCGCCCTTCGTGCCGAGCGTTGCCACCACCAGCGCCTGCGTTTCGCCACGCGTGAAGAGTGCCGAACCGTGCGTACGCGGCAACACGCCGGTACGGATTTCGATCGGACGAACGGTGCGCGTGTCGCGGCCGTCGATACGCGGCTCGCCGTTCAGGATCTGCGAACGGACGATCTTTGCTTCGATATCGAACAGCACGTTGCCGACCGTGGCCTTGTCCGCTGCAACCGTACCGGCCGCCGCGGCGTCTTCTTCCAGCGACTTCGACGTTGCTGCGTAGACTTCCTTCAGCTTGGTCGAACGGGCTTGCTTGTCGCGAATCTGGTAAGCGGCGAGCAGGTTCGCCTGCGCCAATTCCGTCACGCGCGCGATCAGCGGCTCGTTCTTCGCTGCCGGCTGCCAGTCCCACTCAGGCTTGCCGCCTTCGCTGACCAGTTCGTGAATCGCGTTGATCGCGATCTGCATCTGTTCGTGACCGAACACCACTGCGCCGAGCATGACTTCTTCGGTCAGTTGCTGTGCTTCGGATTCGACCATCAGCACCGCGCGTTCCGTACCGGCGACGATCAGGTCCAGCGCCGATTCCTTCATTTGCGGACGCGTCGGGTTCAACACGTATTCGTTGTTGATGTACGCCACGCGTGCTGCACCGACCGGGCCGTTGAACGGCAGACCGGACACGGCGAGCGCTGCCGACGCGCCGATCAGCGCGGGGATGTCGGCAGGAACTTCCGGGTTCAGCGACAGGACGTGAATGACGACCTGGACTTCGTTGTAGAAACCTTCCGGGAACAGCGGACGCAGCGGACGATCGATCAGGCGCGAGATCAGCGTTTCGCCTTCCGACGGACGGCCTTCACGGCGGAAGAAGCCACCCGGGATCTTGCCGGCGGCGTAGGTTTTTTCGAGGTAATCGACCGTCAGCGGGAAAAAGTCCTGACCCGGCTTGGCGGTCTTGGCGCCGACCACGGTTGCCAGCACGACGGTGTCTTCGACGTCGACGATCACCGCACCGCTCGCCTGACGAGCGATTTCGCCCGTTTCGAGGCGGACCTTATGCTGTCCCCACTGAAATTCTTTGACGATCTTATTGAACATAGTCATTGCTTTTCCTCTTCGTAATGCCGCGCGGACAGAAGCGGCGCGGCAACGCCAGGACCGGCGCCGCATGGAAGAGTAGTGTTATGCCATTCCAGAGAACCACGCCCTACGTGATGTACGCGCGCGAACCGCTGGAATGACACAAAGCTCTGCCCTGAAGCCCGGCCGCATTTCCTTTTTTACTGCTGTTTTGCTGCCTGTTGCTGCTGCTTTTTTGCTGCTTTCCCGAGGCCGCTACATGAATCGTCACGCTACTGCGGCCGCCGGACGATGCGCATCACATGAAGCGCACCGCGCAAAAACAAAATGCCTGTATCAGTGGAACTGACACAGGCATCTTGCTGAACGACTGGCCGATTACTTACGCAGACCCAGCTTCTCGATCAGTGCGCGGTAACGATCCGCGTCCTTACCCTTCAGGTAGTCGAGCAGCTTACGACGGCGGCTCACCATGCGCAGCAGACCGCGGCGGCTGTGGTGATCCTTCGTGTGTGCCTTGAAGTGAACGGTCAGTTCGTTGATACGGGTCGTGAGCAGCGCGACCTGAACTTCGGGGGAGCCGGTGTCGTTAGCTGCGCGTGCGAATTGCGCAACGACTTCGGACTTCTTGCTTGTTTCAACTGCGGACATGTCGATTTCCTTAAGAACTAGACAGGCGGTCACGGAAGAAAGGCCGTGCCGTGGGTTACCCGATGTGTGCATTGCAAAGAAACTTGCGCTTCGCCTCACAACGGGACGCGTATTGTAGCACAGCACAAACCGGCCGCGAACCCCGTCGCGCCGGGGCGTTTCGCTGGCCACCACATGGTCAGGGGCGCTTCATCCGGCAGACTGTCGGCGCGACGGTCTGTTCGGGCGTGAGCGCCAGCACCGTGCGAAAACCGTAGCCCGAACCTTCGTTGTCGAACTTGACGCCGGGCGTGCCCGCCTTGTCCATCTCCATGACGTAAAGGGGCTGGATCAGCTGATGGTCGTCGGCGCGCATCCACGAGGCGTGGAAGCCGTTGTCGAGGCGGATGCCCTCGAGTGCCCGCGCGACGCGGGTCGGATCGGCGCTGCCCGCGCGATTCATGGCCGCGGCGAGCGTTTCGATCATCAGCGGCATGCGCAGCACCGGGTAATCGTCCTGCGGCGCGGGAAACCGGGCGCGATACGCGGCGTACCAGGCGTCGGACGCCGTGCCGCCGGCGTTCGGATGCCAGTCGGCCACCGCGACGACGTGCCCGACGCCCGCGTCGCCCAATGCGGCGGGCGCGCCGAGGCTGTTGCCATAGAAAGTGTAGAAGCGTATGTCGAGGCCCTGCTCTCGCGCGGCCTTGACCAGCAGCGTCAGATCGTTGCCCCAGTTGCCGGTGATCACGGCGTCGGCGCCGCTTGCCCGGATCTTCGCGATGTACGGCGCGAAGTCCTTCACGCGACCAATCGGATGAAACTCGTCGCCCACCACGGCGATATCCGGGCGCTTTGCGCTCAACGCCGAGCGCGCGAGGCTGCTGACGTCGTGCCCGAAACTGTAGTCCTGGTTCAGGAGATAGACCTTTTTGACCGTCTTGTCGCGCTGGATCACGTCGGCCAATGCGTCCATCCGCATGCCGGCGTGCGCGTCGAAGCGGAAATGCCAGAAGCTGCAACCGGCGTTGGTCAGCGCGGGATCGTCGGCGGAGTAGTTGAGGAACAGCTCGCGATTGGCGGGCTCGCGGCTATTCTGCTTGTCGATGGCGCCAAGGAGCGCCGCAGCGACCGCCGAGCTGTTGCCCTGCATGACGTAGCCGATGTGACGGTCGGCGGCCGCACGCAGCTGCACCAGCGCTTCTTCCATGCTGCCCTTGCTGTCCAGCACCACCAGCTCGAACGGATGCGTGCCGTCGGCCAGCTTCACACCGCCTTGCGCGTTCACCTGATCGACGCCGTAGCGAACATTGCGCTCCACCATCGCGCCCGCGTTCGCGAACGGACCGGACATGCCTTCGATCAACGCAAGCTGGATCGGAGAGCCGGCAGGCTTTGCCGCCTGAACCGGAACCCTGGCCGCCACCTGAGCCGGCGCGTGCGCCGCCGCTGCCATTGCCACCGCCGCTAGCGCTGCTCGCGCCGTGTTCGCCGCACGTTGCCACTTTGCCATTGTCGCAATCCCGCCAGAATCGTTCGAAGCGCGGATCATAGGTGCAGCGGGACGGAATAAGCAAGCCGGCCCGTTCGTTATCGTCTTTGAGCGGGTACGAGACATGACGTGCGTTTTTTGACGCCGCGCATGTCAGAATAATGCGTCTCGATGATAAAAACCGCTAATCAGATGCCATCGGAGGAATTCATGTTCAACCGCCACCACTCCACGGCGGCCTCGATCGGCGCGCCGTTCACCGCGCGTCTGCGCCGCGCCGCGCTGGTCGGCCTGAGCGCGCTCGCGCTGGCCGGCTGCGCGCAACCGTGGCAACAGTTCCAGCAGGGCCAGGACGAATCGACCATCGTCGCGAAACTCGGCACGCCGCGCGAAAGCTACGACCTGCCGAACGGCGGCAAGCGCCTCATGTGGCCGACCCAGCCAATGGGTGAAACCACCACCGCCGCCGACATCGACGGGTCCGGCAAGATCGTCAACGTGCGTCAGGTGTTGCAGCCCAACGAGTTCTATCGCATGGAAATCGGCAAGTCGACCAAGAGCGACGTGCTGGTCAACTTCGGCCGCCCGGTCGAAACCATGTACTTCCCGCTGATGAAGCGCGAAGTCTGGACCTACCGTTATCTGGAAGACAACGTCTGGTACATGATGTACAGCTTCTATTTCGACGAACAGGGCGTCGTGCGGCTCACGCAGAAAACGCCCGATCCGTTGCACGATCCGGACCGCCGCGGCCTGTTCTGAAGCGGCTTCGCGCTCAGAGCCGACGCCTTAAACACAAAGCCCCGTGCGTTTCCAGCGCACGGGGCTTTGTCGTGACGTCACGGCTTCAAACGCGAACCGCGCCGCTTTCGCTTCATTCGGAACGCTGCGGATTGAGCTTGTCGACGTTCGAATACAGCTTGTTCAGCGCGGAAATGTAGGCTTTCGCGGATGCCGCGACGATGTCCGGGTCCGTACCCACGCCATTGACGATACGCCCGCTCTTCGAGAGCCGCACGGTCACTTCGCCCTGCGCCTGGGTGCCGGTCGTGATTGCGTTGACCGAGTAAAGCAGCAACTCCGAGCCACTGCCCACTTCCGTCTCGATCGCATTGAGCGTGGCGTCCACGGGACCATTGCCGCGCGCCTCGCCGGTTACCTCTTTACCCTCGACCGAAAACACGATCTTCGCGTGCGGCTGCTCGCCGGTTTCCGAACGCTGCGACAGCGAGAGGAACTTGTAGTGCTCCTTCTCCTGCGCCTCGGCCGACTCTTCGGTGACGATCGCGATGATGTCCTCGTCGAAAATTTCCGACTTGCGGTCGGCCAGTTCCTTGAAGCGCGCGAACGCCGTGTTCAGCTCGCCTTCGCTGTCCAGTGCGACGCCCAGTTCCTGCAGACGCTGCTTGAACGCGTTGCGTCCCGACAGTTTGCCGAGCACGATCTTGTTGGCGCTCCAGCCCACGTCTTCGGCCCGCATGATTTCGTAGGTGTCGCGCGCCTTCAGCACGCCGTCCTGGTGAATGCCCGACGCATGCGCGAACGCATTGGCGCCCACCACCGCCTTGTTTGGCTGCACCACGAAACCGGTGATCTGCGAAACCAGTTTGGACGCCGGCACGATCTGCGTGGTGTCGAGACCGACATCGAGACCGAAATAATCCTTGCGCGTTTTCACGGCCATCACGATTTCTTCGAGCGACGTGTTACCCGCGCGCTCGCCCAGACCGTTGATCGTGCATTCCACCTGACGCGCGCCGCCGATCTGCACGCCGGCCAGCGAATTGGCGACGGCCATGCCGAGGTCGTTATGGCAGTGCACCGAGAACACCGCCTTGTGCGAGTTCGGAATGCGTTCGCGCAACGTCTTGACGAGCTGACCGTACAGTTCGGGCACGCCGTAACCCACCGTGTCCGCGATATTGATGGTGGTTGCGCCTTCGGCAATCACGGCTTCCAGCACGCGGCACAGAAAATCCATGTCGGAGCGGCTGCCGTCTTCGGGCGAGAACTCGACGTCGTCCGTGAATTTGCGCGCGAAACGCACCGCCAGTTTCGCCTGCTCGAACACCTGATCCGGCGTCATGCGCAGCTTCTTTTCCATGTGCAGCGGCGACGTCGCGATGAACGTGTGGATGCGGAAATGGTCGGCGGGTTTCAGCGCGTCGGCTGCGCGTTGAATGTCTTTGTCGTTCGCGCGGGCGAGCGAGCAGACGGTGCTGTCTTTGACCAGACCCGCGATCGTGTGGATCGAATCGAAGTCGCCATTGGAACTGGCGGCGAAACCCGCCTCGATCACGTCCACCTTCATCCGTTCGAGTTGCTTCGCGATGCGGATTTTTTCTTCTTTCGTCATCGAGGCGCCGGGCGATTGCTCGCCGTCGCGCAAGGTCGTGTCGAATATGATCAGTTTGTCGGACATGTCGGATCTCCTGAGGAGTCGGTCGATTGTGGGATCGGATATTGGAATTGGGACGCTTGCGCTACCGCCGGCACTCGACGGACAAGGCAAACGGAGGTCGGAGGCGAATGGCGGATCAACCGATTGGCGCGGCAGACGCGCCGGCTCGCTGGAGCCCGGCTTGATCCCGCGAGCTAAACCACACGGGGCGCGCGCAGACGCATGCACCCAACGACTATAACGACATTCCCCTGGCCGTGCAATTGGCGTCGAACCTGCCGTAGAGTGGCGCGCGGCGTGACACTCACAACGAAAAACGGCGGCCCGGAGGCCGCCGTTTTTATCTGTCCCGTTGCACGGAGCGGGCCGGATTCGCCCTGCCCCGAAGCGCCTGATATCCCCAGAACGCGTAGCCCGACAAACCGTACAGCACGAACAGGCCGAACAGCATGAGAGGCGGATCGGACGACACCAGCACGAACGCCACCACTACCAGCAGGATCACGCCGAACGGCACGCGATGACGAACGTCGAGCGCCTTGCCGCTGTAGAACGGCGCGTTCGACACCATCGTCACGCCGGCATAGATGGTGAGCACGAAGGCGACCCACGGCAGCCAGACCAGCTTGAGCGGCACGCGGTTGTCGGTGGCGAGCCACACGAAACCCGCGATCAGCGCCGCCGCGGCCGGGCTCGGCATACCCTGGAAGAAACGTTTGTCGACGACACCGATGTTGGTGTTGAAGCGCGCGAGACGCAGCGCCGCGCCCGAACAATAGACGAACGCCGCCAGCCAGCCCCACCGGCCGAGGTCCTTGAGGATCCACTCGTACATGACGAGCGCCGGCGCGACGCCGAACGACACCATGTCGGAGAGACTGTCGAACTGTTCGCCGAATGCGCTTTGGGTATGCGTCATACGGGCGACGCGCCCATCCATGCCGTCGAGCACCATTGCCACGAAGATCGCGATAGCCGCGATTTCGAAGCGCACGTTCATGGCCTGGACCACGGCGAAAAAGCCGCAGAACAACGCCGCTGTCGTGAACGCGTTCGGCAGCAGATAGATGCCGCGCTTTCTCAGGAACTGCTGACGCTGCGCGCGCCGGCTGTCGACGGCGGACGACTCCGTCACCATCGGCTTGTTGCGTCGGAACGGACGCGGCAGCGGTCCACTGTTGCGGGGTCGACGCGGTTTGAATGCGGCCATTCGGGAAACCTCCTTGATGCCGCTTTAGAGTTCAGCGAGGATCGTGGACGACGCGGAAACCTTCTCGCCGATCGACACACGCGGACGGCTGCCAACCGGCAGATACACGTCGACGCGCGAACCGAAACGGATGAATCCATAACGTTGGCCGCGAGTGAGCGGCTCACCCGCTCTTACGTAGCAAAGAATGCGCCGCGCGATCAGACCGGCGATCTGCACCGAGGTCACGGTCTGGCCGCCGGCCATTTCGATCACCACGGCATTGCGTTCGTTCTCGGTGGAAGCCTTGTCCACGGCCGCGTTCAGATACGCGCCGGGGAAATATTCGACCTTGGAGATCGCGCCATCCACCGGCGAGCGTTGCGAGTGGACGTTGAAGACGTTCATGAACACGCTGATCTTCAGCGCTTCACGGTTGGCATACGGATCATGCGCGGTTTCCACTGCGACGATACGACCGTCGGCGGGACACAGCACGGCATTGGCCTGCGTGGGAATCGGTCTGGCCGGATCGCGGAAGAACTGCACCACGAAGATCAGGATCAGCCAGAACAGCCATGCAAAGCCGAACCCCGCGAAGGCGTGAACCAGTAAAGCAACGACGGCCGCGATGGCGATGAACGGCCAGCCTTCTCGCGCGATGATCGGATGAGGGTAATTCATGGATGGCTTCTGTATTTTTGGAGGGTAGCCCCCCTTCCTCGCGGAAGAAGGGCCCCCTAAGAACCGTACGTGCGAGTTTCCCCGCATACGGCTCAAATCTACAAACAAAGCCCGGTCTTAGGACCGGGCCGGCTTAGTTACCGCAATTTTACCTGCGTGCACTTGCTGATGGCAGTGCGGGTGAAGCAGAACCCTGTTCGAGAGAGCGTCCGTACCACCGTGCATCCGATATTCCAGATGATGGTCATGCCAGCCGGTCTCTTTTGTCAGGGCACAGCCACAATGCGAGCAAAGCCCGTCTTGCGACATATACAGCGAGACCCATTGCTTCCGATAACGCATCGAGTGTTCCATGCGCGTCTGTCGCAACTGTTCTCCGTACTGCTCCCACTCAGGATCAAAGGGATTGAATGCTCCCTTGACCTTTCTGTGCCGCTTAATCTCGGTACCGCTAAGTTGGTACAGGCTAAGCAACCCCTTACTACCGTCGTCACGAGCTACAGGAACAGCAAACACCCAATTTCGATTACCCTCTGAGTGAAAATATTTCTTCTTCACCCAGTCGGCATTCTTGTTCAGGTGCCGCCTCTTCGACCACCGCCAGAGTCTTCGGAAAATCAAAGACTCCATCCGGCTGTATGCCTCTTTGGCGACCACGGGGCTGTGATATTGCGCCCAGCCTCGTAGCATCGGGTTCAGCAATCGAATCAGATTCTCCTGCTTCACCGTCTTGTGACCGCTGATCGTATCCGCCACCTTGCGATAGAACGTTTGCACGTTTTTCTTGCTCGGCTTGATGAGCAAAATCCCCGAATACTTGCGGAAATTCCACCCAAGGAAATCGAAGCCCGAGTCGATGTGCGTGATGCGCGTTTTCTCTTCGGACAGTTGCAGACCTCGAACGGCAAGGAATGCTTCCACCCAAGGCCGAACTTCCTGCTCCAGCAACTCTTGCGAGTCACCGGTGATCACGAAGTCGTCCGCGTACCGCACTACATTGACCTTAAGCTTGTTGGCTTTTGCGATCCCATACTTCGCACTGAGGTGCGCCAGCAGTTCTCGCTCCAGCCCGTTCAACGTCACATTCGCCAGCGTCGGAGAGATGATCCCTCCTTGCGGCGTACCGGCCTCTGTCGCCTGAAGCTGCCCTTTGTAAATCAGGCCAGCTTTCAGCCATTTCCGGAGGATTTCCCTGTCCATCAGAACATGAGTCTCCAACCAGTCGTGACTAATATGATCGAAGCATCCCTTGATGTCCGCCTCCAGCACCCAGCGGGCTGAGCCCTTCTGGGACATGGCGACGAATATCTGCGACATAGCATCAGCCGTCGAGCGGTTTGTCCTGAACCCATAAGAGTTCGGGTCACTCGTCGATTCTGACACCGGCTCCAGAGCCAGCAGATACAAGGCTTGCATCGCCCTGTCCCGCATGGTCGGAATGCCCAGCGGGCGCTCCTTTCCATTGGCTTTGGGGATAAAGACTCTCCGTAAAGGCAGAGGCTTATATCCACGCCGCTTCAACCTGCCGACAGCATGCCATCGGCTCTCAGGCGAGTCCCAAAGTTCGCGATCGACTCCAGCCGTTCGCGCACCCTGATTCTGCGTAACACGTCGTACCGCATACAGCTTCGCGGACAACGTGCGGGTCAGCATCCTTTGCAGAGCTCTCCCTCTGCGCCATTTGCCTTCCCGCGTCGCCTTCGCAATTCGAATCTGCATCCCTCTCACGTTCCGTTCAACCCGACGCCAATCTACGGCGTACCAATTGTCCGGCGCGTGGGAAAGCGCAGATCCATCCTTTCGGACAGATACTCTCATGCTGCTCTCCTACTCGAAGAAGTGAATCCCGAGCAGAGAACAGATCGCCCCTTGCGGGAGCGATCTGCTCCCGCAAGGGGGTAAAAACATATGCTGAAGGTCCAGAAGCCCAACAGCAATCATCTTCCAGCTAAAGGGTTAGTCAGCCATCTTGCGACGGTAGACCAGACGGAAGTCTGCTCGCTTTCGCGCGGGGTAATGTCTCAACCCCTATCCGATCCATTACAGACCGGCTTTCGCGTTCTCCGTCATCCCATACCTGCACAATCAACAGCGTCCCTCACGGTTCGCCTGCCAGTCAAACTGCGACCGGCAACCATACAGGCTTACCACGTTCCCGGCATGTCACACGACTGACTTAGGTTCTGCCTATTCCCCGGCGGTCCGATGACGACGTAACCCGAATTTACAGCGGGTTATCCGACCGCACACCTATTTGGTTGATGCCTGTCAGCAGCTTTGGCACCGTCCTACTTACGAGGTTTATCAGCAGTTCACTTGCATTAACCGTATCAGCCAGCCTAGCGCCTCAACCCCCTTTTGCTGCTCGGAGTCTCTGAATGAATACCTCGCGGCATTCACGCACCCATTACTTCTGGGGGCTACATTGTCAGAAGAGCTTCACACCCCACCGTTGCCAGTGACGCATGTCTTCGTAGGCTACTGCTGGTCGTACAGCAGGTTCACTTCACACGCCATACTGCAGACGTGCCCGAACAATGACACACCGAGCTTGCGCTCGTACTTGCAGCGATCCGCGCCCTAAGGCTTGGGAGATACATACGACAATCCGCTTTGTTAGCGGAATTGAAGCCGCTAACTCGGCGGAACCTGACGGTAATCAGGTCAATGCAAATGCGGGCGTCGATACGAGTATCGGACCCGCCTACGGCAGCGATTCCAGGCAACTTCACCCAGTCTCGCTTCGCTACACAGGGGTGGCCACAAGGTGCCACCAAATGGGACGGCTTTCGCCGTCCAGTCGATGCGACGCGTGTCGCACGTAAAACCGTAGGATAGCAAAAGCCGCCCAGGGTTCAGCACCCTTGGGCGGCTTTTTGATCTGTCCGGCTATTACGGCATGTCGCCGCACCGGACTTCAGCCAGCAGCAGCTTAGTTCTTCGACTGGTCGACGAGCTTGTTCGCTGCGATCCACGGCATCATCGAACGCAGCTTCGCACCGACCGTTTCGATCTGGTGTTCAGCCGTCAGACGGCGACGCGATTGCAGCGTCGGTGCGCCGGCCTTGTTTTCGATGATGAAGCTCTTTGCGTACTCGCCGGTTTGAATGTCGGTCAGCACGGCCTTCATCGCCTTCTTCGTTTCAGCCGTCACGATACGCGGACCCGTCACGTACTCGCCGTATTCGGCGTTGTTCGAGATCGAGTAGTTCATGTTCGCGATGCCGCCTTCGTAGATCAGATCCACGATCAGCTTCAGTTCGTGCAGGCATTCGAAGTACGCCATTTCCGGTGCGTAGCCTGCTTCGACCAGCGTTTCGAAGCCGGCCTTGATCAGGTCGACCGTACCGCCGCACAGCACGGCCTGTTCGCCGAACAGGTCGGTTTCCGTTTCTTCGCGGAAGTTCGTTTCGATGATGCCGGCACGGCCGCCGCCGTTCGCTGCTGCGTACGACAGCGCGATGTCACGTGCTGCGCCCGACTTGTCTTGCGCGACTGCGATCAGGTGCGGCACGCCGCCACCTTGCGAGTACGTACCACGAACCGTGTGGCCCGGTGCCTTCGGCGCGATCATGATGACGTCCAGATCCGCGCGCGGGATCACCTGGCCGTAATGCACGTTGAAGCCGTGTGCGAAGGCCAGCGCTGCGCCCTGCTTGATGTTGGCGTGGACTTCCTTCGCGTAGACGTCGGCGATCTGCTCGTCCGGCAGCAACATCATGACGACGTCTGCGCCCTTGACGGCTTCCGCCACTTCCTTCACTTGCAGGCCGGCGTTCTCGGCCTTGCTCCACGATGCGCCGCCCTTGCGCAGACCGACCGTGATCTTGACGCCGCTTTCGCTCAGGTTCAGCGCGTGTGCATGGCCTTGCGAGCCATAGCCGATGATGGTGACTTGCTTGCCCTTGATGAGGGAGAGGTCAGCGTCCTTGTCGTAGAAAACTTTCATGTCGGTTCCTTGGCTAAATTCGATGATTCAGTGAAATTCAAATACTGCGAATAGTGTGTTGCTGACCGGACTTCTGAAGCATCCGGCCGTGCCGGGCAACGGCTCATGACGCGGAGAAATTGCCTCCGGCGTCAGACCTTCAGGATCCGCTCGCCGCGGCCGATACCCGATCCGCCGGTTCGGACGGTTTCGAGAATCGCGGTGGCGTCGAGCCCTTCGATGAAGGCGTCGAGTTTTTCGCTCGCGCCCGTCAGTTCGATCGTGTAGGTCTTTTCGGTGACGTCGATGATGCGGCCGCGGAAAATATCCGACATCCGCTTCATTTCCTCACGTTCCTTGCCGACCGCCCTCACCTTGATCAACATCAGCTCGCGCTCGATGTGGGCGCCCTCGGTAAGGTCGACCACTTTCACCACCTCGATCAGGCGGTTCAGATGCTTCGTGATCTGTTCGATCACGTCGTCCGAGCCAATGGAGACGATGGTCATGCGCGACAGCGAACGGTCTTCGGTCGGAGCCACCGTCAAGGTTTCAATGTTGTAGCCGCGTGCCGAGAAGAGACCAACCACGCGTGACAACGCGCCCGGTTCGTTTTCCAGCAGGACGGAAATGATGTGTCTCATGTTTCGCTTCTTCCAGATGATTTGTCGATGTATGCGAGCGGGTCTGCACCGCTTCGTCCGCGTTCGCCCTTTTTGAAGGCGTGCGTGACGAAGCCGGCGCCGCGTTCAACTCAACGCGCCGTCGTTATAGATCTTCCGAACCCATGAGCATCTCGGTGATGCCCTTGCCGGCCTGGACCATCGGCCAGACGTTTTCGGTCGGATCGGTCTGGAAATCGAGAAACACCGTGCGATCTTTCAGGCGCAACGCTTCTTTCAGCGCCGGCTCCACGTCTGCCGTGCGTTCGATACGCATACCGACGTGGCCGTACGCTTCGGCGAGCTTCACGAAATCAGGCAATGCATCCATGTACGAATGCGAGTAACGCTTGCTGTATTCGATCTGCTGCCACTGGCGCACCATGCCCAGATAACGGTTGTTCAGCGAGATGATCTTCACCGGCGTTTCGTACTGCTTGCAGGTGGAGAGCTCCTGAATGCACATCTGGATCGAGCCTTCGCCCGTGATGCAGAGCACGTCGTCGTCCGGGTGCGCCATCTTCACGCCCATCGCCGCCGGCAGGCCGAAGCCCATCGTGCCGAGACCGCCGGAATTGATCCAGCGACGCGGCTTGTTGAAGCGATAGAACTGCGCCGCCCACATCTGGTGCTGACCGACGTCGGAACACACGAAGGCATTGCCGTCGGTCAGTTCCCACGCCTTTTCCACCACGTACTGCGGCTTGATGATGTCGCTCTTGCGGTCGAACTTGAGGCAGTCTTTGGCGCGCCAGGCTTCGATGTCCTTCCACCAGTCGGCGAGCGCCGCGGTGTCCGGACCATGCTCGGCCGTCTGCAACTGCTCGATCAGTTCCTTCAGCACTTCCTTCACGTCGCCGACGATCGGAATGTCGACCTTGACGCGCTTGGAGATGGAGGACGGATCGATGTCGATATGGATGATCTTGCGCGGACGCGACGCGAAGTGCGCCGGGTCGCCGATCACACGGTCGTCGAAGCGCGCACCGATCGCGATCAGCACGTCGCAGTGCTGCATCGCCATGTTGGCTTCGTACGTGCCGTGCATGCCGAGCATGCCGAGGAATTTCTTGTCGCTCGCGCGGTAGCCGCCCAGACCCATCAGCGTATTGGTGATGGGATAGCCGAGCAGGTCGGCGAACTGGTTCAGTTCACGCGAAGCGTCCGCGAGAATGATGCCGCCGCCGGTGTAGATATAAGGACGCTTGGCCGACAGCAGCAAGGACACGGCCTTGCGGATCTGACCAGAGTGCCCCTTCGTGACCGGGTTGTACGAACGCAGCGAAACGGATTTGATCGGCTCGTACTGGCAAGGCGTTTTCGACACGTCTTTAGGAATGTCGATCAACACCGGGCCGGGCCGGCCGGTACGGGCGATATAGAAAGCTTTCTTGACGGTAGCAGCGAGATCGCGCACATCTTTCACGAGGAAGTTGTGCTTCACGCAAGGACGCGTGATGCCGACCGTATCGCACTCCTGGAACGCGTCCTGGCCGATCGCGGCAGTCGGCACCTGGCCGCTGATCACGACGAGCGGAATCGAGTCCATATAGGCAGTGGCGATGCCGGTGACCGCGTTGGTCACGCCGGGACCGGAGGTCACGAGACACACACCGACCTTGCCGGTGGAACGCGCGTAGGCGTCGGCGGCGTGGACCGCGGCCTGTTCGTGACGCACGAGGACGTGCTGGAATTTGTCCTGCTTGTACAGCTCGTCGTAAATGTAGAGTACCGAGCCGCCGGGATAGCCCCACACAAACTCGACGTCTTCGTCGGCCAGTGCCTTCATGAGCACGGTGGCGCCGATAGAGTCAGCTTCGAGATGGGGAGTCGTATCCGACGTGGAGAATTCCGCGCTGGGCATATTCATTTATTCACCTTTCGAATTTTCGGCAAAAAATTGATCGGGTGCTCTCTGCCGGGCTTGTGGCTCGGGTTCAAGCGGCGCGTCCAGTTGACAGGTGAGCTTCTTGGGCCACACCTCAATTGAGACAAGTCACTTATGTTGCGAACCAGCGACGATATCTGCAGATGCCGGCGCGGTCAAGCAATTATTGCCTCGATGCCCGCTCGCGAATCGCGCTAATGACCGAAACCGCGTTACCGGAATGCAAGGTTCACGAGGTTTCGCCCCGGTCGCGCGAAAAGTTTGTTAGCATCCGCGAGTTTTACGACATTTTTCGACCGATTACGCGCACGCTCGCTGCGCCGACCCCCAAACGGATGGCATCAGACAAGGAACTCGCCGATTTTCTGGCGGGCGTCGAAAGGCGCGCATTCAAGCAGACGGTCTACGCCGTGCGGGACGACGACGCCTCGCTCGACATCGTGCAGGACGCGATGATCAAACTCGCCGAAAAATACGGCGATCGTCCGGCGGCCGAACTTCCCCTGCTGTTTCAGCGTATTCTGCAAAATGCGATGCACGACTATTTCCGTCGTGCGAAAGTACGCAATACTTGGGTGAGTCTGTTCTCCTCGCTCGGCAATGCCGACGACGACGAATTCGATCCCCTCGAAACCTTCGAGGCACAACAAGGTTCGGCCGGCTCCGAGAGCAACGAACAAAAACTCGAACGCGAACAGGTGCTGCAGCTGATCGACGACGAGATCCAAAAGTTACCGGCACGTCAACGGGAGGCGTTTCTCATGCGTTATTGGGAAGATATGGATGTCGCCGAGACTGCCGCCGCGATGGGCTGCTCCGAGGGCAGCGTGAAAACGCACTGCTCGCGGGCCACGCACACGCTGGCGCAAGCGCTCAAGGCCAAAGGAATCACGCTATGAGCTCCCTAGAAACCAAAGAACTCGAGTTCGCCCGCCAGGTGCGCCGCGCGCTCGACGAAACCGCTGCCAGCATTCCGCCCGCCACTGTCGACCGGCTCGCCATGGCGCGCCGTGCCGCGCTCGCGCGCAAGAAGCCCGAGCCGGTCAGCGCGCCGGTGTTCGTTCCCGCTTTCGCCGGCGCGGGTATGCCGCAAGTCGAACTGCCGCAACGCCGCCGTTCGCCGCTGCGCCGCTTTGCGCTCGCGTGGCCGCTCGCCGCGCTGGTTGTGAGCCTCGTGGGCATTGCCTACTGGGAAGATCATCAGCGTACGGCCGAACTCGCCGACATCGATGCCGCCATGCTAAGCGACGACCTGCCGCTCAATGCCTATCTCGACCACGGTTTCAACGCGTATCTTTCACGCGCCCACTGAGCGGGAGATTCTTCGGGTGAGTTACAAGCGCGGCCTGGCCGTTGTTTTCGGATGTGCGATCGCAGCGCTCGTGTCGTTCGCCGCCACGTATCCGCGCTTTTACCCGAGCCCGTCAACCTCCAGCGCGCCCGCCACGGGCAGCAACGCGACCGCCAAGGCGCCAGCGCCCACGCTCGCCGTCGAATTACCCAGTCTGCCTGGCAGCAATAGTCCGCTCGCGTGGGCTCGTCTGAGCGCGGCCGATCACGCGGCGCTCGCCCCGTTCGCCGCCCAATGGGATTCGTTCAGCGAAGAGCGCAAGCGAAAATGGCTGAAGATCGCGTCGCGTTACCCCAAATTGTCGCCTGAAGCGCAAAAGCGTCTGCACGATCGCATGACCGAATGGGCACGCATGACGCCCGATCAGCGAAAAGTGGCGCGCGAAAATTACCAGGTTTCGAAAGAACTGCCGCGCGAAGCCCGCCAGAATGCCTGGAAGGCTTACCAGCAGTTGCCCGAAGAGCAGAAGGAACGGCTGGCCGCCAGCGAACGCAAACGCCGGCCGAGCGTGGTCAGCGCGCCGCCGTCGGGACGCAGTGAAATCAAGGGGCTCGACCGCCTGGTCAATGCCCGCGAACATGGCGCAAGCGGCGCCGCGGCCGTGAGCGCCGCCGTCGGTGCGTCGGCTGCCGCCCTGCCGGGTCCGGCCGTTACGCCGGCAATTCCGGCAGCGGGCAGTTTCGTCCCCGCCACGCCGGTGCCGGTTTCCCCAGCCGAAGCGCCTTCGATTTTCAACGGTTCCTGAGCGGGGCGCCCGTGTCCGAGTCGCTCGCTACCGCCACCGCTTACGCCGGTCCATCCGGCGCGGCACCCACGGTTCGCCGGCGTCTTGCCGCCGCGACCTACGAAGCGCTGATTCTGTTCGGCGTCGTGTTCATCGCGGGCTATCTTTTCAGCACGCTGACCCAGCAACGCAACGGTCTGACTCACCACAATCTGCTCGCCGCATGGATCGGTCTCGTGGTCGGTCTGTACTTCGTGTGGTTCTGGACGCATGGCGGTCAGACGCTGCCCATGAAAACCTGGCGTCTGCGTGTCGTCGCGGCAAACGGCGCGCCGCTCTCCACGGGCCGCGCGATCCTTCGCTACGTGCTCGCGTGGCTGTGGTTCCTGCCGCCGCTCGCCTTGCATCCGCTGCTCCATCTGGCGCTGCCGCAAACGCTCGTGATCGCGGCGATCTGGATCGTGCTGTGGGCCGCAACCGGCCGCTTCGATCCGCAACGTCAATTCCTGCACGACCGCCTGGCCGGCTCGCGCGTGATCGGCGTCGCGCGCTAGCTCAGAGCACACGTTTCTTTCGCTACGCGCTGTACAACCCCGCCACAACGCCCGCCCCAACCCCCGCCGCAACCGCCTCGCTTCCACGCCTCTCCCCTCGCAGTAATAAGAACTTCTCGTGACTGTCACGGCACAGTCACGCGCAACTGGCGCAATACGGGCACCGCAACTCGACGCGTGAGCCATGGACCCGAAAACGTCCGCGACTTCCCTGTTCCGCCAGACCGGCCCGAGCGTCGACACCGTCGCGTTCCGTCCGGAACCCACCTCCAGTCACGGATTTCCGTTGCCTGTGCCGAACCTGCCACTCGACGCTCAGGCCAGCCAGCCCGACGACGATCACTCCGAGCCGCATCGCTATCGCACCATCTGGCTGTCCGACATCCATCTCGGTTCGAGTGGTTGTCAGGCGCCCTATCTGCTCGACTTCCTGCGTCATAACGAGTCGGAGTATCTGTACCTCGTCGGCGACATCATCGACGGCTGGCAGCTGAAAAAAGGCTGGTACTGGCCGCAGGCGCACAACGACGTCGTGCAGAAGGTGCTGCGTAAAGCGCGTAAAGGCACGCAGGTGATCTACGTGCCGGGCAATCACGACGAAGCCGCGCGCCAGTTCTGCGACCTCGCGTTCGGCGACATCCACGTGCGCGGCGAAGCGTTTCACACCACGCTCGCCGGCAAGCGTCTGTGGATCGTGCACGGCGACCTGTTCGACGGCGTGATCCAGCACGCCAAATGGCTCGCCTACCTCGGCGACACGCTCTACACGATGATCCTGATCCTGAACCGCTGGTTCAACCGGATCCGCAGCCGCCTCGGGTTTCCGTACTGGTCGCTGTCGCAGTATCTGAAGCATCAGGTGAAGAACGCGGTCAACTTCATCTCCTCGTTCGAACGCGTGATGACCGACGAGGCGCGCCGCCGCGGCTGCGACGGCGTGGTCTGCGGACACATCCATAAAGCCGAGATCCGCGACATCGACGGCGTGCTGTATTGCAACGACGGCGACTGGGTCGAAAGCCTCTCCGCGCTCGTCGAGACGTACGAAGGCGAACTCAAAGTGATCTACTGGACCGTGATGCGCGCCCCCGAAGTCGGCGTGCAAAAGGCCCGGGCGACCGCGTAGTCCCTCCTCACTTCAATTGGGCCGAAATCGATGAAGATCATGATCGTCACCGACGCATGGGAACCGCAGGTCAACGGCGTCGTGCGTACGCTGAAAAACACCACGCGCGAGTTGGGCGCGCTCGGTCACCGCGTCGATCTGCTGACGCCGCTCGAATTCAAGACCATCCCGTGCCCGACCTACCCTGAGATTCGCCTGTCGCTGCTGCCGGGCCGCAAGCTGCGCGAACGGATCGACGCCTTCGCCCCCGACGCGCTGCATATCGCCACCGAAGGTCCACTCGGCATGGCCGCGCGCGCCTACGCGATCAAGCACAAGCTGCCTTTCACGACCGCGTATCACACGCGCTTTCCGGAATACGTGCAGGCGCGCTTCGGCATTCCGCTCGCCGCCACGTACAAGTTTCTCCACTGGTTCCACAAGCCGTCGCTCGCGGTGATGGCGCCCACGCCGGTGGTCAAGAGCGACCTGGAAAAATTCGGCTTCACGAACGTCGTGTTGTGGACGCGCGGCGTCGATCTGGACATCTTTCACCAGATGGACTCGAAGGTGCTCAACAGCGCGCGGCCGATCTTCCTGTACGTGGGACGCGTGGCCGTCGAGAAGAACGTCGAGGCTTTCCTGAAGCTCGATCTGCCCGGCTCGAAATGGGTCGCGGGCGAAGGTCCGGCACTGGCCGAACTGAAGTCGCGCTATCCGCAAGCAAACTATCTCGGCGTGCTGACGCAGGCGGAACTGGCGAAGGTCTACGCCGCCGCCGACGTCTTCGTGTTTCCGAGCCGCACCGATACCTTCGGCCTCGTGCTGCTCGAAGCGCTCGCCTGCGGCACGCCGGTCGCGGCTTACCCGGTCACGGGTCCGATCGACGTGCTGGGCGACGGCGGTGCGGGCGCGATGAACGAAGACCTGCGCGAAGCCTGCCTCGAAGCGCTGAAGATCGATCGCAACCATGCGCGCGCGTGGGCCGAGCGCTTCTCCTGGGCCGCAGCTTCCGCGCAATTCGCCGCGCACCTGAAGCCGCTGCCGCGCACCTATCGTGAGGAAAGCGCCGCCGCGTAATGCGGCGAGCCGAGCCGCCCATGCCAGAAAGCAATGCTTCCGCGATGCGCGCGTCGAACGGCGCGCTGCGCGCCGTTCCGGCAGGTGATGCCGCGCACACCGTCGGCGTGACTCATGCAGCCGAGTCCGCTGCAATCGATCCCTTCGACGACGTGGCCGACCACGCCCCGTCCAAACATGCAGACGGCGCGCATGGTTCGGGCGCGCAGAGGCAGAACGGCGCGGCGGACGGCGGACGGCGCGCCGACCGCGCGCATGGTACACACCGCGCCCACGACGCGCACGGTCCCGACGCCCACGAGCCGCTCGGCCCCGACGACCCGCTCGCGCCGCTTCCCTTCAATCCGTACAAGGGCAATCGGGGCCTGACGCGCGCATGGCACGCGATGAAGAATTCGCTGGCGGGATTTCGCGTGGCGATTCGCGAAGAAAGCGCGTTTCGTCAGGAGCTGACGCTCGCCGCGATCCTGATTCCCTGCGGCATTCTGGTACCGGTCGAGCCGGTCTCGCGCGTGCTGCTGCTCGGCTCGGTGCTGCTGGTGCTGATCGTCGAGTTGCTCAATTCGAGCGTCGAAGCGGCCATCGACCGTATTTCGCTCGAACGCCATGAACTGTCGCGCCGCGCAAAGGATCTCGGCAGCGCAGCCGTGATGGTGGCGCTCGGCATGTGCCTGATGACGTGGGTGCTGATCGTCGGGCCGCTCGTCGTGCATTGGGTGAAAATGCTGCTGTAAATACGCTGAAAAACCGCCTCCGGCAGCGCTTTGCAATGAAAACCCTGAGTATCCGCTTGGTGTAAGAACGCTCGGTTTATAATCGGCCGATAGATTCAACATACCAACCGCGTCCGGGTGGATCACGCAACAGCGGCACGCCGCCGAGTGTCCCAGCCGGGCGTCACCAGGGCCGGACGACATGGAAGCCAAACCTCCCCGCCGCACGCGCGAACGGATACTCGAACTGTCGTTGAAGCTGTTCAACGAAATCGGCGAGCCGAACGTCACGACGACGACCATCGCCGAGGAAATGGAAATCAGTCCAGGCAACCTGTACTACCACTTCCGCAACAAAGACGACATCATCAACAGCATCTTCAGCCAGTTCGAGCAGGAGATCGAAAAGCGTCTGCGTTTCCCCGACGACCACCGCGCGACCATCGACGAAATGTGGTCGTATCTGCAGTTCATGATCGATTTCACATGGCGCTATCGCTTCCTGTATCGCGACCTGAACGATCTGCTGGCGCGCAACCGCACGCTCGAAACGCACTTCAAGCAGATCATCAGCCATAAGGTGCGTTTCGCGAGCCAGTTCTGCGAGCAGCTCGTGGCCGACGGCGAAATGGTCGCGACGCCCGAAGAACTGCATGTGATCGCCACCAACGTCGGCGTGATCGGCACATACTGGCTGTCGTATCAATTCGTGATGAATCCGCGCAAGTACAACGAGCAGGAAGCGATTCGCGCGGAACTGCATCAGGTGAGCGTGCAGATCGTCTCGCTGATGGCGCCTTATCTGCGCGGCCGTTCGCGTCAGATTTTCGACGACCTCGTATCGGGCAAACTGCCCAAGCGCGAGTTCTACGACTATCTCCCGCCCAAGGAAGGCGCCGCGCCCCGTAACGAACCGAAGGACGTTTGAGCATGAAGTCGGTGTGTGTGTATTGCGGCTCCTCCAACGGCGCCAAACCGCTGTACGCCGAGGCCGCACGCGCGTTCGGCCGCGCTCTGGTGCAGGCCGACCTCGCGCTGGTCTACGGCGGCGGCAAGGTCGGGCTGATGGGCGTGATCGCCGACACGGTGATGGCCGAAGGCGACCACGCGATCGGCGTGATTCCCGAATTGCTCGTCAACAAGGAAGTCGGCCATAACGGTCTGACCGAGTTGCACGTTGTGCCCGACATGCATCATCGCAAGAAGATGATGGCCGACCTGTCCGACGCGTTCGTGGCCATGCCCGGCGGCGTGGGCACGCTCGAAGAACTGTTCGAGGTCTACACGTGGGCGCAACTCGGCTATCACCAGAAGCCGGTCGCCCTGCTCAACATCGACGGCTTCTACGATCCGCTCATCAACATGCTTCAGCACACGGTCGACGAAGGCTTCATGCGCAAGACCTATCTCGACATCCTGCAGATCGAAGCCGAACCCGTGACGCTGATCGACAAGCTGCAACGCTATCAGCCGCCCGCCGACGACAAGTGGGCCGTCAGGCGCGACGCCGTTTGAGGCAACGGCGGCTTCGTCCGTCCTGCATCGCAGTCCGACATCGCGCTTGCCAAACCGGGTCCGCGCGAGTCCACGCAAGTCCACGCGCACCCAAACACGCCTGCCATCACATCAGCGCTGCGCCCGCCGCGCAGCCGCTTCACACCATGAGGTCGCCATGTCCCAAACCGTTCTGATCACCGGCGGCAGCCGTGGTATCGGCCGCGCCACCGCACGTCTGCTCGGCGCGCGCGGCTGGTCGGTCGGCGTGAACTACGCGGCGAATCTCGCGGCCGCGCAGCAGACCGTCGAAGAAGTCGAACGCGCGGGCGGCCGTGCCGTGCCGCTCGCCGGCGACGTCGCCAACGAGGCCGACGTGATCGCGATGTTCGATGCGCTGGAGCAGCATTTCGGCCGCCCCGATGCGCTCGTCAACAACGCCGGCATTGTCGCGCCGTCCAGCCAGCTAGCCGACATGGACCTCGCGCGTCTGAAGCGCATGTTCGACGTCAACGTGCTCGGCGCGTATCTCTGCGCGCGTGAAGCGGCGCGCCGCATGTCCACGCAACGCGGCGGGAACGGCGGCGTGATCGTGAACGTGTCGTCCGCGGCTTCGCGGCTCGGTTCGCCGAACGAATACGTCGATTACGCGGGTTCCAAGGGCGCGGTCGACACCATGACGGTGGGTCTTGCGCGAGAACTCGGTCCGCAAGGCGTGCGCGTCAACGCGGTGCGTCCCGGCCTGATCGACACGGAAATCCACGCGAGCGGCGGCAAACCGGATCGCGCCGCCCAACTCGGCGCGACCACACCGCTCGGCCGTCCGGGTAGTGCGGACGAAGTCGCCGAATCGATCGTCTGGCTGCTGAGCGATGCGGCCTCCTACGTGACGGGCGCGCTGCTCGACGTCACCGGCGGACGCTGAGTCGCGGAACGGCGTTTCATTGCGGCGGCTTGCCGCTGGCGTCCGGCTTCAGCGGCATGAGTCCGCTGCCGGGCACCGCGCAACGCCAACTGTTCTTCTGCCGCGCACGGACCGACGCAATTCACCCAATTGCGTGCGATCCACCCCACACTTTGTGTAATTCACGGTAATAAAGGCGGGCTACAATCGGGCGGTTCGTGTGCGCAATGCATGCGACTCATCGCCCGAGCACGAGTGCGCGGCCCATGTCGCCGCGCGCGGTAGACCAGAGACCTTGATGCAAGAACCCCGTTCCACGCCGTGGCGCCCGGCGATCGCCGCCGCGCCGGCAGCCCGGATCGAACCGGTCGGCGCTGCCGGCGACACGCCGGAGCGAGACTCGCGCGACGCGTCCCTTTTCGCCGAAGACAGCGCCGCCAACCCGGACGACGCCGCGGCATCTTCCGTCGCATCCGAATCCACCGGCACCGCCGCGCCCGCCGACTCGGTCCGCTTCGCCGGTCGCGGGATCGAGTTGCTGCGCACGCTGCTGGCGAACCGTGTTCTGACCTGGCTGATCGCGACGGCTATTCTGTGCGCGTGGATTCTGCCCGGCACGCTGGGTCACGAACCATGGAAACAGGACGAGACCTACACCTTCGGCATCGTCCAGCACATGCTCGACACCGGCGATCTGGTCGTGCCGACCAATGCCGGCCAGCCCTTCGTCGAGAAGCCGCCGATCTACGACTGGGTCGCCGCCGGCCTCGCGTGGATGTTCGGCCGCTATCTGCCCCTGCATGACGCCGCGCGTCTTGCCAGCGCATTGTTTGCCGGGCTGACCGTCTACTACACGGCGCGCGTCGTCCGCCGGGCCACCGCGGCGTCGAGCTGGTTCGACGTTCGCGTGATCGGCACACTCGCGCTCTTCGGCGGCACGCTGGTGGTCGTCAAGCACGTGCACGACATGATGACCGACGTCGCGCTCATGGCCGGCGCCGCGCTCGGATTCTGCGGATTGTTCGAACTCGTGCTGCTCCACCTGCGTGACGAAGCGGCTACGGCCGACGCACTGCCGCCGCGCCGCCGTGCCACCTTGAGTGCCACGTTCAGCGCCGCGGCGATGTTCGGCGCGGGCGTCGGTGTCTCGCTGCTCGCCAAAGGTCTGTTCGTGCCGCTGGTTTTCGGCGCCACGACCGTTGCCGTCATGCTGCTTTATCCGGCGTGCCGCAGCCGTGGTTTCGCGGGCGCGCTGGCGTTGGCCGCGCTCGTCTGCGCGCCGTTTGCCCTGATCTGGCCGATCTGCTTTTACCTGCGCTCCGACGCGCTCTTCAAGGTCTGGCTGTGGGACAACAACATCGGCCGCTTCTTCGGTTTTTCCGTCGCCGAACTCGGCTCGGAGAACGAGAGCCGTCTGTTCGTGTTGCGCACCGTGCTGAGCGTCGGCTTTCCGGTCGTGCCGCTGGCGCTCGCCGCACTGGCAGGCGGCGCATGGCGACGCTGGCGCGAGCCGCGCGTTGCGTTGCCGCTGATCTTCGCCGGCACCGGCTTCGCCGTTCTGCAGAGTTCGGCGACAGTGCGCGAGTTGTACATCCTGCCGTTCATCGCGCCGCTCGCGCTGCTGGCCATGCAAGGCGTCGAACGTCTGCCGCGTCGCCTGCAGTTCGCATGGGACATGGCGAGCCGCGTGCTGTTCGGCAGCGTGGTGGCACTGGCGTGGATCGTCTGGTCGATCATGAGCGACGCGGCGGACACGCATGCGTCGCTGCATCGTCTTGGCCGCTGGTTGCCGCTCGACTGGGTGATGCCGGCGAGGCCCGTGCTGATCGCCGCCGCTCTCGCGATGACGCTCGCCTGGCTGTGGCTCCTGCCGCTCTTCAAGCACGCCGGCAAATGGCGCGGCGCGCTGAGCTGGTGCGCGGGGGCGATCGTCGCGTGGGGATTGGTCAGCACGTTGCTGCTGCCGTGGCTCGATTACGCGAAGAGCTATCGCTCGGTATTCGCCGACCTCGGCTCGCGGATCAATATCGAGTGGAACGATGGAGACTGCATGGCCAGCATCGCACTCGGCGAGTCCGAAGCGCCGATGCTCTACTACTACACCGGCATCCTGCACGAACCGGCGGCGAATGCCTCGGCAACCGGATGCACCTGGTTGATCGACCAGAGCCGCCGCGGCGACGCACGCGCGCCGGCGGGCGACTGGCGGTTGTATTGGTCGGGGGCGCGTCCGGGTGATAACGACGAGTTGTTGCGGGTCTTCGTGCGCACCCCCGTCGACAGCGCGGACATCGACTGAGCCCGGCGCGCTAGAACGACGAGCCGCGCTTCGTCAGAAACTCGGCTTCCTCCGCGCTCGACGCTCGTCCGAGAATCGCGTTGCGATGCGGAAAGCGTCCGAAACGCTCGATGATCCTCGCGTGTCTCACCGCGGACGAGTAGTACGACGCGCCGCCCGGCTCCGACTTCAGCCGTCCGAACAGCCGCAGCGATTCCTGCTGGCTCGCGAGCGTTTCATCGTGTTCGAACGGAAGGTAGACGAAGGCACGGTGATGCGCGCCGGGCAATCGCAGGTCGGCATTGCTCGCCACCATCTGCCGCGCCACTTCCAGCGCTTTCGGATCGGCCGCGAAAGCGAGCGGCGTGTCGCGGTGACAATTGCGCGAGAACTGGTCCAGCACGATGATCAGCGCCAGTGCGCCGGGCGCGCTGCGAGTCCATCTGTCCAGTTCGCCATTGCGCGCCGCTTCGATCAGGTGACCGAAACGATCGCGCAGCACGGCGTCGAACGCGGCGTCGCGGGCGAACCAGAGCTTACGCGCTTCGCCGAACGTGGGACTATCCACGGCACCGAACCAGCAGTCGAGTACTGCCTGAGCCTCGGCCGGCGGTGGCTCGTGCGATTGTTCGTGCGGTAGCCCCCGCCCCGCTTCAACCATTGCGGTTGCGCATCCAGTCGGCCGTCTCGTAGAACGAACCGAGCAGGCGTTCACGCAACGGCTCGGACAGCCCGACGTCTTCCATCGCCCATGCCATGCAGCGCAGCCATTGATCCCGTTCGCTGGACGCGATCGGAAACGGCATATGCCGTGCGCGCAAACGCGGATGGCCGAAGCGGCTGATGTAGTGGTCCGGGCCGCCCATCCAGCCGCAAAGGAACCAGAAGAACTTGTCGCGGGAGCCGTCGAGCGACGCCGGATGCAAGGCCCGAATCCCGGCGAAATCCGCTTCGAGATCCATCAGGTCGTAAAAGCGGTCGACCAGTTCGCGCACGCGCGCCTCGCCGCCCACCAGTTCGAAGACCGTCGGCTGTGCCGCGGCGACTTCGTCGTTCAGATCGCTCATACTCCGTTCTTACCTTTCACACCTGCATAAACAGTCACACGCGCCCTGCGCTTCACGCATCCCGCAACGATTGCAGCGCCGGGCGAGCCAGCACATGGCGCAGGCTCAGCCAGCCGCCGACACCCGCGCAAGCCACGCCGGCCGCGACGCCCGCCGGCAACAGCCACGGATTGAAGCCGAGATAGAACTCGAACACCCGCGTGGCCAGCACCCAGCCGATCACCTGCGCGCCCACGGCGGCCATCAGACCCGCCAGCGCGCCCACCGCGACGAATTCGGCCACCTGCACTGCGCGCACCTGCCGATGCGACGCTCCCAGCGCGCGCAGCAGCGCGGATTCTCGCATACGCTCATCGCGCGTGCCGGCGAGCGCCGCGTACAGCACCAGCACGCCGGCCGCCAGCGTGAACGCGAACAGGAACTGCACCGCGCCGATCACCTGCTGCAACACGCGCTGCACCTGCGCGAGAATCGGACCGGTATCGATGGCGGTGAGATTCGGATAGGCGGCGATCAGACCGTCGATCGTGCTTTGTTTGTCCTGCGGCAAATGGAAACTCGTGATGAACGTCGCCGGAAAATCCTGCAGCGCGGCCGGCGGCATCAGCACGAAGAAATTCACCTTGAACGAGCCCCAGTCCAGCTTGCGCACACTCGTGACCGGTGCGTCGACCTGCATGCCCGTCACGTCGAAACGCAGCGTGTCGCCGGGCTTCACGCCGATCAGTTTGGCGAGACCCTGCTCGATCGAAATCTGCGGTACGCGGGTCTCGCCGTACCAGGTGCCGGCGGCGAGACGGTTGTCGTCCGGCAGCGTGGTGGTATAGGACAGGTTGAATTCGCGGTCGACGAGACGCCTTGCGTCTTCGCCCTTGAAGGAATCCGGATTGACCGCCTTGCCGTTGATCGCGATCAGTCTGCCGCGCACCATCGGCGAGAGCACGGTGCCAGGCACACCGTGCGTATTCAGATATTGCGTGACGGCGTCGCGCTGGTCGGGCTGGATGTCGATGACGAATTCGTTCGGCGCGTCGGGCGGAGTCGATCTGCGCCAGCCGGCCACCAGATCGTTGCGCGTCATCGCGATCAGCAGCAGGCACATCAGGCCGATGCCGAGCGCGGTGATCTGCAGGGCGCTGGCGCCGCTGCGCCGTTCGAGCGACGCCAACGCATAACGCCAGCCGATCCCCGCATTCACGCGCTCGCTGCGCACGAAACGCGCCGCCGCCCACAGCGCCAGCCGAGCGATCACGGCAAACACCAGCATGCCGCCCGCAAAACCGCCCGCGACGATGCCGCCCAGCTTCAATTCCCCCGCGGCCAGAATCAGCAAACCGGCGAACAGCGCAATGCCGAGCGCGTACGCGGCCCATGCAGTGCGGCCGGCCTCGCCCCACTCACGGCGCAGCACCCGCAGCGGCGGCACGCGAGTCAGCGGCAGCAACGGCGGCAGCGCGAAACCGAGCAGCAGCACGAGCCCTGCCGCGATACCCTGCAGCGCCGGCCAGACCGTCGGATACGGCAGCGCCACGTCGATCAGACTGCCGAGCCAGCTCAGCAGCGCGAGATGTCCGAGGAAGCCGAGCGCCACGCCGAGCGCGCCGCCAATCAGACCGATCCCGACGAATTCGAGCGTGAACAGCCCGCGCAAGGTGGCCTGGCTGACGCCGAGACAGCGCATCGCCGCGCAGCCGTCGAGATGGCGGCGCATATAACGGTGTGCGGCCATGGCAATCGCCACCGCCGCGAGCAGCGCGGTCAGCAGGGAGACGAGCGTGAGAAAGTGGCTGGCGCGGTCGAGCGTTTGACGCACTTGCGGCTGGCCGTCCTGCAGGGATTCGAGCGCAACGCCGCGCATCTTGCCGCCGTCGACGCGGTCGTGCGCAAACTGCGCGAAGCGCGCCACGGAAGCATCCGTACCCGCCACCAGCAACCGGTACGTGACACGGCTGCCGAATGTGACAAGCCCCGTGGACTGCACGTCGTCGGCGCGCATCATCAGTCGCGGCGAAAAATTGACGAAGGAGAAACCACGGTCCAGTTCGCGTGTAATCAACGCACCGATCCTGAAATCGCGGCCGCCCACTTTCACCGTGTCGCCGACGTGCAATTTCAGCGCGTCGAGCAGCGCCTGATCGACCCAGACCGTGCCCGGCGGCGGAATCTCCTGGGTGGCGTGATCCGGCGCGTCCGGCGCACTGGCGATCCGCAACGCGCCGCGCAGCGGATAACCGGGCGACACCGCCTTGATGGCCGCGAGCCGCGAGGCCGGCTGCGCGCCGGTCGAGTTGATCATGCTGGGGAAGATGGCCGTGCTCGCCGTGTTCAGGCCGAGCGCTTTGGCCTGCTGGGCGAATTGCGGGTCGACGGGATGATCCGCGCGCACGATGAAGTCGGCGGCGATCATGCGCCGCGCGTCGCGCTCCAGCCCCTGATGCAGCCGGTCGGCTAGGAAGCCGACGCTCGACAACGCCGCGACGGCCAGCACCAGCGCCAGCAGCAGCATCGTCAATTCGCCGGCGCGCCAGTCGCGCGCCGTCATGCGGATGGCCTGGCGCAAAACGTCCGCGGCACTCAGCCGGCTTGCCGGCTTCGCCGCCGGCCTGGCGTCACGCGCCGTGGAACTGCTTGCCGTATCGCTCAATCGTGCCGGCTCCTCGCAAAGCGCGACACCATATGCGTCGCCATCCCGCGAAAGCCGCCCTGAACGCCGCGCCACAGACGCGGCAACGCCCACGCCGCCAGCATCAGAAAACCCACCATCAGCATCAGGAACAGCACGGGCACGAACAGCGCGAGCAGCATGCCGCCGAACACGAGGCCGTCTTCGGCGGTCGAGGTGACCACGTTCGACACCGGTTCCGGCGACAGATTGATCAACGCGCGTGTGCCCGCTTTGGCCAGATGCGCGGTGCCGGCGAGCGTGCCGCCCGCGAGCGCGGCGACTGTCAGCAAGGCCGGGTCGGCGTGGCCGAGCGCGCCGACGGCCAGCACGGCGCCCGCCGGAATACGGATGAAGGTGTGAACCGCGTCCCACAGCGAATCGAAGGCGGGGATTTTGTCGGCGAGAAATTCGGTGAGCGTGAGCACCGCCGCGACGCCGATGACCCACGGCGAGGACAGCGCGGACAGCGTATCGGGGAGATGGATCAGGCCAAGGCGTTCGAACACGCCGGCCAGCAGGACCGTCAGATAGAGGCGCAGACCGCTGCCCCATGAGAGGCCAGCAGCGAGCGAAAGTGATTCAAGCATGGCCGCCTCCAGGCGCGCTGTGCGTGCCGGGCGCTTCGACGGGCAAAAGACGCGAGCCACGCACCGAAGTCGTCAGACCCGCGCCAAGCCGGCCGCGCCAAATAGGCCGCGGGCAATGTCAGGTTGGATTCAATCTCATTATAGCCACGATAATTCGCAGACCGCAGAGTGGGTCGCAATCGGTTGGCTCTAAAAACAACGCAGGCCGCGAAGCGCAACCGGCGCGAAAAGGGCGCGAAAAGCGCGCCTGATCCGTTCCGGTGTCGGGATCAGTGGCCGGACGAGAGCTTCAGCCCGATCAGGCCGATCACGATCAGCGCCGCGCTGGCCACTCGCGCAACGCTCAAAGCCTCGCCCATCACGACGATGCCGAAAATGAACGCGCCGACCGCGCCAATGCCCGTCCACACGGCGTAGGCCGTGCCGAGGGGCAACTGGCGCATCGCGACGGCGAGCAGAACGAAGCTGCCGAGCGCCGTCACGACGGTGAAAACGGACGGCCAGAGCCGGGTGAAACCTTCGGAGGTTTTGAGGCCGGCCGCCCACGCGACTTCGAGCAATCCGGCAATCAGCAGAAGAATCCAGGACATGAGACAGCTCCATGGTGAAATGGGGCCGTCCCCGTTCGTAGCAGATGCGCAAGGTCGTCCTTACGATCTGTAATTATATCAAGATAGGGGTTGGCTTGCTGAGGGCCGTCCCGTCCGTGGCAAGGTCTTCAGGTCACACCGACCAGCCGGTAACCGACACCCGTCTCCGTGACGATGTGTTCGGGCTGCGCCGGATCGCGCTCCAGCTTGCCGCGCAAATGCGCCATGTAGATCCGCAGATAGTGATGGCTTTCCACATGCGACGGTCCCCACACGTCCTTGAGCAACTGACGATGCGTGAGCACCCGGCCGGCATGGCGCACCAGCGTGGCGAGCAGACGGTATTCGATCGGCGTCAGATGGACGGCCGCGCCTTCGCGGCTCACCTGACGCAAGGCGAGATCGACCGTCACCGCGCCGAAACGCACGACCGGCGACTCGCTCGCGCCGCCCTGGTTGCGCCGGCGCATATGCGCGCGAATCCGCGCCAGCAATTCGGAGACGCCGAACGGCTTGGTGAGGTAATCGTCCGCGCCGGCGTCGAGCGCCGCGACTTTCTCGCTTTCCTGGGTGCGCGCCGACAGCACGATCACCGGCAGCTCACTCCAGCCGCGCAATTCGCGGATCACATCGAGGCCGTCGGTGTCCGGCAGGCCGAGATCGACGATCACCAGATCGGGTTTGCGCGTCGCGGCTTCGACAAGGCCCTGCTTGCCGGTTTCGGCGTCGTGCACGACGATGCCCTCGCCTTCCAGCGCGGTACGCACGAAACGGCGAATCTGCTTCTCGTCCTCGATCAGGACGACGGTCATGCCCGGGTCACTCATGGGTCGGCTTGCTCAGCGGATGATTCGGTGATTGGAGTTCGAACGGGGTTTCGTGCAATGGCTCGTGCGGCAACCCGTGCGGCAGCGCGCCGAGACCATCGCCCGGCGCAAGGTCCGCCTCTTCCTGGAGCGAGTCCGGCGCTTCGAGCAGCGTCTCCGGCGGTGTCTCCACCGGCAGCGTGAACCAGAAGCGCGCGCCTTCGACGCGGCCGTCGGACGTCAGCCGGTTGAGCGCGCCGATTGTACCGCCGTGCGCCTCCACGATCGCACGGCAGATCGCAAGGCCGAGACCGATGCCCGGCTTGGCCGATTCCTTCTCGCCGCGCGTGAATTTCTCGAACACACGCGCTTCCATGCCGGCCGGCAGGCCCGGCCCGCGATCGTCCACACAAACGCGCACGAACGGCTTGCCGTCCGCGTCGACACGCTGCGCGCCGATGACGAGCGGCGTGTCCGGCGCCGAGTATTTGGCCGCGTTCTCGAACAGATTGGAAAAGAGACGCTCCATCAGGACGGCGTCGAGTTGCAGCAGCGGCAGATCGGCAGGCAGCGTCACCTGGACCGGATGCCGCGCCAGCACGCGCCGGCACGCGCGCAAAGCGGCGCCCACCGTTTCTTCGAGCAGGGTCCACTGGCGGTTCAGTTGCAGACTGCCGGCCTGGAGGCGCGCCATGTCCAGCAGATTCGTGACGATGCCGGTCATGCGCAGCGCCTCTTCGTGAATCGCGTCGACGAGGTCGTCGGCGGATTCCGTTCCGGCATGCGTGTCGCGCGACTGCGCCAGCATCGACGAAAACCCGACGATGGTGGTGAGCGGCGTGCGCAGATCGTGCGAGATGGCCGAGAGCAGCGAATTGCGCAAACGCTCCGATTCCATGTTGACGAGTGCGTCCCGCGCGATGTCCACGTAATGCACGCGCTCGAGCGCCAGCGCAATCTGCGCGGCGAACGCGTCGAGCATGCGCTGCTGCTCCGGCACGTCAAGCTCGCGCCGGTCGCGCATCAGAACGGCCAGCACGCCGCGTGTGCGCATCGGCGCCTTCAGCGGCAGATAGAGCGCCGCAGCCGCGGGCAGCGTGTCGGTGCCCCGCCCGGCCGCCTTCTGCTGATCGTAGACCCACTGACCGACATCGCTGTCGAGCAACTCGCCGTCGAGCGTCACGGCGGCGTCGGGGTCCTCGATTTTCTGCTTCACCTGGTCGGCGCTGTCGGGCAACAGAATCGCGACGCGCGCGCCGAACACTTCACTCACATGCCGGCTGCCGATGCCGACGATCTGCTCCGTGGTGAGCGCCGCGGCGAGTTCGCGCGCCATCGCGTACATGGCGCCGGTGCGTTGTTCGCGGCGCCGCGCGACGCTCGCCTCGCGCCGCAGACTCGACGTTAGGTGACTGATGACGAGCGAGGTCAGCAGCATGCCGAAGAAGGTCAGCAGATATTGTGTGTCGGACACCGAAAGCGACATGCGCGGCGGCACGAAGAAAAAATCGAACGCGGCCACGCTCATGAACGACAGCACCACGCCCGGCCCGCGCCCGAGCTTGACCGCCGTGAAGATCACGCCGAGCAGATACAGCATGACGAGGTTGGTCAGATCGATATGGTCGCTCAGACGGCTCGCCAGCAAGGTGATCGCCGCGCCGATCGCCAGCGCGAAACCGTAGGCGCGCGGCGGCGAACGTCGTTCGCGCGCCGCGCTCAATGCGTCGCGCCAGGCATTCGCGGTAGTGTTCAGCAGATGACGATGCTCGCCGCCATGGCTGTCGGACGACGCGCGGATCAGCGTGAGATCGAGATCGCCGACACGCTCGGCGATGCGCTCGCCGAGCGACCGGCTCAGCCAGCGTCTGAAGCCGCTGCGCGCCGACGCGCCCGCCACCAGCTTCGACACATTGCGCGCCTGGGCATAGCCGATCAGCGCCACGGCCGCATCCGGACCGGCCAGCGTGGCCGTTTCCGCGCCGAGTTCGGCGGCGAGTTTCAGCGCATTCAGCGTGCGCTCGCGGCGCGCGTCGGGCAGGCGCTGCAGCGCGGGCGTTTCCACATACACGGCGATCCAGTCGGCCTTCAGGCTGGCCGCGAGGCGCGCGGCCGCGCGCACCAGCAGCGGCGCCTCGGGCCCCGGCCCCACGCACACCAGCAAACGCTCGCGCGCCTGCCAGATGCGCTGGATCGAGCGGTCCGCGCGGTACTCGCGCATCTGCGCATCGACGCGATCGGCGGTGCGCCTGAGCGCAAGCTCACGCAGCGCGATCAGATTGCCTTTGCGAAAGAAGTTGCGCACCGCGCGCTCGGCCTGCTGCGGCATGTACACCTTGCCGTCGCGCATCCGGTCGAGCAGTTCCTCGGCGGGCAGGTCCACCAGCGTCACTTCGTCGGCGCGATCGAACACGCGGTCGGGCACCGTCTCCCACACGCGGATGCCGGTAATCTGGCCGACCACGTCGTTCAGACTTTCGAGGTGCTGCACGTTGACCGTGGTGTAGACGTCGATGCCCGCGTCGAGCAGTTCGTAGACATCCTGCCAGCGCTTCAGATGACGCGCGCCCTGCACGTTCGAATGCGCGAGTTCATCGACCAGAATCAGTTGCGGCTTGCGCGCGAGCGCGCCGTCGAGATCGAATTCGCCGAGCTTGCGGCCGCGATAGTCGATCTGCGTGAGCGGCAGCACGTCGAGGCCGTCGAGCAGCGCGGCAGTTTCGCCGCGCCCGTGCGTTTCGACGATACCGACCACCACGTCGGCGCCTTCGTCGTGACGGCGACGCGCGGCCTGCAACATCGCGAAGGTCTTGCCGACGCCAGCCGACGCGCCGAAGAAAATCTTCAGCCTGCCGCGCTGACGCTTTTCTTCGTCGCGCTGCAGTTTGTCGAGCAGCTGGTCAGGATCGGGGCGAGTCAGGCTCATTGGTTTTAATTGCGAGTTCGGGGTTCGATGCACGCGACGGGTGCCAGCATGGTGGCACGGCGGCGAGCGGGCCGCAAATAGCAGCCGCCCAATGGCTCGTGAAAAATGGCAAAAGCGGCGTCGCGCAGACGCCGCCTTTGCCGCTCGACGCGATCAGCCGCGCTTCATTTCGTCGAGTGCGAGATTCAGTTGCAGCACGTTCACGCGCGGCTCGCCGAGCACGCCGAACTGACGGCCCGTCGTGTAGCGATCGACCAGCGCCGCCACGTCGTTGGCGGCCAGCTTGCGGGCCTGGGCAACGCGTTCGATCTGATACGCAGCCGCCGCCGGACTGATTTCCGGATCGAGGCCGCTGCCCGACGACGTCACCAGATCGACCGGCACCGGCTTCGACATGTCGGTGCCGGCCGCCTTCAGCGCGTCGAGCCGGCCTTTGACTTCATCGAGCAAGGCGGGATTGGTCGGCCCGAGATTCGAACCGCTCGACCCTTGCGGGTTGTACGGCATCGGGCTGGTGGCCGACAGACGGCCCCAGAAGTATTGCGGCGCGTCGAACTGCTGGCCGATCAGTTTCGAACCGACGACCTTGCCGTCCTGTTCGAGCAGGCTGCCATTGGCCTGATCGTGGAAGGCCGCCTGACCCACCGCGGTCATCACGGCGGGATACGCGAGCCCGGTCAGCGCGGTCAGCACTGCAAAGATCACGATCAGCGGACGGAACAGATTTTTCATGATGGTCATTCCTCTTTCTCAACTCGTGTGCAGCCGTGGATCAGACCCAGCCGAAGGCGGCCAGCACCATATCGATCAGCTTGATGCCGATGAACGGCACGACGATCCCGCCGAGCCCGTAGATCAGCAGATTGCGGCGCAGCAGGATCGCGGCGCCCAGCGCGCGATAACGCACGCCCTTGAGCGCGAGCGGAATCAGCAGCACGATGATCAGCGCGTTGAAGATCACCGCCGACATGATCGCGGACGCGGGCGTGGCCAGATGCATCACGTTCAGGGCGTTCAAGGCCGGATACGTGGTGGCGAACGCGGCCGGGATGATCGCGAAGTATTTGGCGACGTCGTTGGCGATCGAGAACGTGGTGAGCGAGCCGCGCGTCATCAGCATCTGCTTGCCGATCTCGACGATCTCGATCAGCTTGGTCGGATTCGAATCGAGATCGACCATGTTGCCGGCTTCTTTCGCGGCCTGCGTGCCGGTGTTCATCGCCACCGCGACGTCGGCCTGCGCGAGCGCCGGGGCGTCGTTGGTGCCGTCGCCGGTCATCGCCACCAGCCGGCCTTCGGCCTGGTGCGCGCGAATCGTCGCGAGCTTGGCTTCCGGCGTGGCTTCGGCGAGGAAATCGTCGACTCCCGCTTCGGCGGCGATCGCGGCGGCGGTCAGACGGTTGTCGCCCGTCACCATCACGGTCTTGATGCCCATCTTGCGCAACTCGGCAAAGCGCTCCTTGATGCCGCCCTTCACCACGTCCTTCAGTTCGATCACGCCGAGCACGCGCGCGCCCGCCTCTGCCTGCCCGAGTTTCTCGGCCACCACCAGCGGCGTGCTGCCGCGCCGCGCGACTTCGGCCACCGCGTTGCTGACCTCGCTCGGGAAACGGCCGCCGTTCGCTTCGACGTAATGCCTGACCGCGTCCGCCGCGCCCTTGCGGATTTCGCGGCCGACCGCGCCCGGCGACGTGCCTTCGGGCGACAGGTCCACACCGCTCATGCGCGTTTGCGCGGTGAAGGCGAGAAACACCGTGTGCAAGGTCGCCATGTCGCGCTGACGGATGTTGAAGCGCTGCTTCGCCAGCACGACGATGCTGCGGCCCTCGGGCGTTTCATCGCCGAGCGACGACAATTGCGCGGCGTCCGCGAGCGCTTCTTCGCTCACGCCCGGCGCCGGCACGAACTGCGACGCCTGGCGATTGCCGAGCGTGATCGTGCCGGTCTTGTCGAGCAGCAGCACGTCGACGTCGCCGGCGGCTTCCACCGCACGGCCGGACGTGGCGATCACGTTGGCCTGCATCATGCGGCTCATGCCGGCCACGCCGATGGCCGAAAGCAGGCCGCCGATCGTGGTCGGAATCAGACACACCAGCAAGGCGACCAGCGCGGTAATGGTCACCACATGGCCCGCTTTGGCTGCTTCGACGGAGAACATCGAAAACGGCAACAAGGTGGCCGTGGCGAGCAACATCACGATCGTCAACGCGACCAGCAGAATGGTCAGCGCGATTTCGTTCGGTGTTTTCTGACGCTTCGCGCCTTCGACCATCGCGATCATGCGGTCGAGGAACGCTTCGCCCGGATTGGCCGTCACACGCACCACGATCCAGTCGGACAGCACACGCGTGCCACCCGTCACCGATGAAAAATCGCCGCCGGACTCGCGGATCACCGGCGCGGATTCGCCGGTGATAGCCGATTCGTCCACCGACGCCACGCCGTCGATCACCTCGCCGTCGGCCGGAATCACGTCGCCGGTTTCGACCAGCACCACGTCGCCGCGACGCAGATCCGAAGCGGTGAGAATACGGATCGGCGACTTCGGATGCGGCTCGTTGAGCTTCTTGGCCATCACGTCTTTCTTCGCGCTGCGCAGCGACGCGGCCTGCGCCTTCGAGCGGCCTTCGGCGAGCGCTTCCGCGAAGTTCGCGAACAGCACGGTGAACCACAGCCACAACGTGACCGCGAGAATGAATCCCGCGGGCGCCTCGGCCTGACCGCCGAGCGCGGCGATCCAGAGTATCGTCGTCAGAATGCTGCCGACGTACACGCAGAACATCACCGGATTGCGAAACTGCGTGCGCGGCGTGAGTTTCTTGAAGGAGTCCACGATCGCCGGGCGCAGCAGCGCCGGATCGAACATGGACCTCGTTGCATTATGTTCAGTCATTGAAACCTCGAATATCCCGTTAGCGCGTGACTTGAGTCGGTTCGGTCATCTGAATGGACGGCGCGTCAATGAGCGCCCATCATCATCAGATGCTCGACGCCGGGACCGAGCGCGAGCGCCGGCACGTAAGTCAGCGCGCCGACCAGCAGCACCGTGCCGAGCAGCAGCACGACGAACAACGGACCATGCGTGGGCAGCGTTCCACCCGTCACGCCGATGCGTTTTTTCGACGCCAGCGAGCCGGCGATCGCCAGCACCGGAACGATCGTGCCGAAGCGGCCGAACCACATCGCGATGGCGGTCATCCAGTTGTAGAAGGGCGTGCTGACCGTCAGACCCGCAAAGGCGCTGCCGTTGTTGTTGGCGGCCGAGCTGAACGCGTAAAGAATCTCGGAGAAACCGTGCGCGCCGGGGTTGAGAATGCCGGCCTTGCCCGCGTCGCTGAGTACCGCGATCGAGGTGCCGACCAGCACCAGCAGCGGCGTCAGCAGCACGACGATCGACACCATCTTCATCTCGTACGCTTCGATCTTCTTGCCGACGTATTCCGGTGTGCGGCCGATCATCAGCCCTGCCACGAACACGGCGAGCAAGGCGAACACGAGCATGCCGTACATGCCGGAGCCGACGCCGCCGAAGATCACTTCGCCGAGTTGCATCAGCAGCATCGGATAGAGGCCGCCGATCGGCGTCAGCGAGTCGTGCGTGTTGGCCACCGCGCCGCACGAAGCCGCCGTGGTCGCCACCGTGAAGATGCCCGACTGCGCGATGCCGAAGCGCGTCTCCTTACCCTCCGCATTGCCTCCCGATTGCAGCGCATTCGCCGACTGGTCGACATGCAAGGCGCTCAAGGCCGGATTGCCCGCCTGCTCCGCGGCAATCTCGCCGAACACGCAGACGCCGAAGGCGATCGTCATGGCCGCGAGCACCGCGACGCCCTGCTTGCGGTCCATGATCATGCGACCGAACACGAGTGCGAGCGCGGCCGGAATGATCAGGATGGAGAAGATCTGCAGGAAGTTGGAGAACGGCGTGGGGTTTTCGAACGGATGCGCCGAGTTGCCGTTGAAGAAGCCGCCGCCGTTGGTGCCGAGCATCTTGATCGCTTCCTGCGAAGCAACCGGGCCCATCGCGATGGTCTGCGTTTTCACGGGCGTATCGACCGTGACGGGATTGCCCTTGGCGTCCTTCACCGGATTGCCTTGCGCGTCGAGTTTGGGCGCGGCGTAGGTGGTGGTTTGCAAGGTCGGCACGTCTTCGTACGACTTGAAGTTCTGGATCACGCCCTGGCTCATCAGCAAGGCAGCGACGATCGCGGACATCGGCAGCAACACGTAGAGCGTGACGCGCGTGAGATCGACCCAGAAATTGCCGATGGTTTGCGCCGTGTGACGCGCGAAGCCGCGAATCAGCGCGATCACCACCACAATGCCGGTCGCGGCGGACAGAAAGTTCTGCACCGTGAGACCGAGCATCTGCGTGAGATAGCTGACGGTCTGTTCCGGCGTGTAGTCCTGCCAGTTCGTGTTCGACACGAAACTGACCGCCGTGTTGAACGCGCCGTCCACGGTCATCGGACCGAATTGCTGCGGGTTGCCGGGCAGCCAGCCCTGCACGCGCAGCAGCGCATAAAGAAACAGCGTGCCGAGCGCATTGAACGCGATCGTCGCGACGGCGTAGTGCTTCCAGTTCATTTCCGTCGACGGGTCGACACCCGCGACGCGATACAGCAAACGTTCGAGCGGTCCGCCGAAGCGCACCACGCGCGAACTGCCGTCCATGACGTTCGTGAGATAACGCGAGAGCGGCACGGCCGCTGCCAGCAGCACGACGATAAACAGCCCTGCCTGAAGGACGTTGTTCGAGTTCATTCGATGTCCTCCGCGCGCAACAACGCATAGACCAGGTACACGAACAGCATCAGCGTCGCCGCGCCGGACAACCAGAGAATCCAGCTCATGAGCGCGCTCCCTGACCACGACGGAACTGCATCAGCTTCTCGCAGCCCGCAATCAAACCCAAGGTCAGCGCGAAAAACAGCACCAGCCCCCCGACATACAGCACATCCATTTTTGTTCTCCCTACACGGACTTTGGATAGGCGCAACGTTATGCCGATCCGCGTAAAGGGCTGGTCAAAGATGCTGAAGGGCGTATAAAAATCGCGTAAACGGACAAGGCCGTTCCATCGCGAAATGGAACGGCCTCGTGTTTGCTTCGGAGCGCTGCGCCAGCGCCGGTTAGCGCGGCATGGCGCGCGGTGGGACTACGGCAGCAGGATCGTCGAGCCCGTGGTGCGGCGCGCTTCGAGATCGGCATGCGCCTGACCGACGTCGGCGAGTGCGTGACGCTGGTTGATGCTCGTCTTCACCTTGCCCGACACCAGCATGTCGAACAGCTCGGCGGACATCGACTCGTAATCGGCGCGCTTACCGATATACGTGAACAGCGTGGGACGCGTGAAGAACAGCGAGCCGCGTCCGGCGAATTCCGAGGAGTCGATCGGCGGCAACGGACCGGACGCATTGCCGAAGCTCACGAACATGCCGAGCGGCGCGAGGCAATCGAGCGAGGCCGTAAACGTGTCTTTACCGATCGAGTCGTACACCACCGGCACGCCCGCGCCGTTGGTGATCTCGCGCACGCGTTTGGTGAAGTTTTCGCGCGTGTAGACGATGGCGTGATCGCAGCCGTGCGCCTTGGCGATCTCGGCTTTTTCGTCCGAGCCGACCGTGCCGATGACCGTGGCGCCCAGCGCCTTGGCCCACTGGCACGCCAGCAGGCCGACGCCGCCCGCCGCAGCCTGGATCAGGATCGTGTCGCCGGCCTTCACCGGATACGTGCGGCGCAGCAGGTATTGCACGGTCAGCCCTTGCAGCATGACCGAGGCGGCCTGCTCGTCGCTCACGGCGTCGGGCACTTTCACCACCGCCGTAGCCGGCAACACGCGCTCCTGCGTATAGGCGCCGGGCGGTCGCGTGACATAGGCGACGCGGTCGCCCGCTTTCAGCTCCGTCACACCCGGGCCGACCGCCGCCACCACGCCCGCCGCTTCCATGCCGAGCCCGCCCGGCAACGGCAGCGGATACAGACCCGTGCGGAAATACACGTCGATATAGTTCAGCCCGACCGCCGTCTGGCGAATGCGAATTTCGCCCGCACCCGGCTCGCCCACTTCGACGTCGACCCACTTCATCACTTCCGGGCCGCCGGTTTTATCGAATCGAATCGCTTTGACCATCATGTCTCCCTGGTTCGTGCTTCGTCCTGATTGATCGGTTCCGTCGCGAGCGGCCCTGCGCTCCTGTACGCGCTCGTGCGCTCACTTCGCCACGGGGTCTTTTTTGTATCGTTCAAACCTGCTGCGTGAAGCGCAACGTCAACACGTCGAGAATCATGCGCGCAGTGGAAATATTGGTTGCGCACGGAATATTGTGCACGTCGCAGGCACGGACCAACGCGTTGATATCCGGCTCGTGCGGCTGCGGCGTCATGGGATCGCGCAGGAAAATCACCATGTCTACCCGACCTTCGGCCAGTTGCGCGCCGATCTGCAAATCGCCGCCATGCGGACCCGACAACATGCGCTCGACCGTGAGGCCATGCGCCTCGCCGATGCGCGTGCCGGTGGTGCCGGTGGCGACGATTTCGCAACGCCTGAGCGTGTCCACATACTCGCCGGCCAGCTTGACGATATCGTTTTTCTTGTGATCGTGCGCGATCAGGGCAATGCGGGTACTCATGACGTAAGACTCCTGAAACCGTTGTGATTGTCGTTGTTGTGGTGAAGCAATGTTGCGATGCTGCTTTCGCCCGAACCGATACTGCCGGTGCTGCGCGCTCCGGCGGTATCGGCGGGCGCCAGGCTAGAACGTGCCCGGATAGGTGCCGCCGTCGATCAGCCAGTTCTGTCCGGTGATATAGCCCGCGTGCACGCTGCACAGGAAAGCGCACGCGCGGCCGAACTCGTCGCGATTGCCGAAGCGGCCGGCGGGAATCGTCTTCATGCGCTGCTGACGCGCTTCCTCGACGGAAATGTTTTGCGCCTTCGCTTGCGCGTTGAAGGTGGTGGCGATGCGGTCGGTGTCGAACAGGCCCGGCAGCAGGTTGTTGATCGTGACGCCGGTGGATGCGACCTTGCTGCGCGCGATGCCGGCGAGGAAACCCGTCAACCCCGAACGCGCGCCATTCGACAAACCGAGCACGTCGATCGGCGCCTTCACCGCCGAACTCGTGATGTTGACGATGCGGCCGAAGCCGCGCGCGCTCATCGAGTCGATGGTGGCGCGAATCAGTTCGATCGGCGTCAGCATGTTGCTTTCCAGCGCACGAATCCAGGCTTCGTGGGTGAACTCGCGGAAATCGCCCGGCGGCGGCCCGCCCGCGTTGTTCACGAGGATGTCCGGCTGCGGGCACGCGGCCAGCGCCTCAGCGCGGCCTTCCGGCGTGGTGATGTCGCACGCTACGGTTTTGACCTGCACGCCGCTCTGCTTGCGGATTTCGTCGGCGGTGGCTTCCAGCGTTTCCGCCGTGCGCGCGACGATCGTCAGATTGACGCCCTCGGCCGCGAGCGCTTCCGCGCAGCCGCGCCCCAATCCTTTGCTGGCCGCGCAAACCAGCGCGGTGCGTCCTGCGATTCCCATGTCCATGTGCGTGTCCTCGTGGCGTGGATGGCGTGAATGGCGCGTCACGACGGCCCGGCCGGCGGCTCCATCTGCCGGTGGCCGGGCGTACGGTCGGCGCAAAGATTTCCTGATTCTAGAAGAATCGGTGCCGGACTGCCCCGGGTGGCTGCAATCTCCGGTATCGTCGAGCGGCACTCTTTCGGTAAACTTGCGCCGTGGCGAGCCCCGCCGGCTGTTTGTCGAGCTGGCGCCGGCCGCCGATCCGATACCGGAACCCATACCGTTACCGGAGCCGATTCCTCTTTCGCCGTTTGCGCCCCGCCATGACCCAGGACAGCCGCTTTCCCAATCTCTTCATCCTCGATCACCCGCTGATCCAGCACAAGCTGTCGCACATGCGCGACCGGGATACCTCGACCCGCACGTTCCGCGAACTGCTGCGCGAAATCACACTGCTGATGGGTTACGAGATCACCCGCAACCTGCCGATGACCACGCGCCGCCTCACCACGCCGCTGGTCGACATCGACGCGCCGGTGATCGCCGGCAAGAAGCTCGCCATCGTGCCGGTGCTGCGCGCCGGCATCGGCATGTCGGACGGCCTGCTGGAACTGGTGCCGTCGGCGCGCGTGGGCCACATCGGCGTGTATCGCGCGGAAGACCATCGTCCGGTCGAGTACCTCGTGCGTCTGCCGGATCTGGAAGACCGCGTGTTCATTCTGTGCGATCCGATGGTCGCGACCGGCTATTCGGCGGTGCACGCGGTCGACGTGCTGAAGCGGCGCAACGTGGCCGGCGAGAACATCATGTTCCTCGCCCTGGTGGCCGCGCCCGAAGGCGTGCAGGTGTTCCAGGACGCGCATCCGGACGTCAAGCTCTATGTCGCCTCGCTCGATTCGCATCTGAACGAGCACGCCTACATCGTGCCGGGCCTAGGCGACGCCGGCGACCGTCTGTTCGGTACGAAAAACTGACAGCCGTGCTGACGGTTGCGCCGACAGCCGTCTGAAAACCGCCGCGCGGCATGCGAAAAATGCCGCCGGCGGCAGCGATTGCCCGCGTTTTCGACTCACGCCTTCCCCTGCCGGCACCCCGCGGCGTGATAAAATTCGAATCCGCTCGAAAAGCGGCTCAACTTGCACAACCGCCCGGCGCATCGCGCCTTCGCGCGGGGCCTGCCGGGACCGGCGCCCTGTCTGCCGACCCGCCTGGCCGCACCGCTTCACCCAACCGCGCTGCCGACCCTTCGGTCCCGCCAGCCGGAACGGGCCGGCGGTCATCAAGCTGATAACGCTCCGACACCGGGCTGTTTGACATCGAGGCGCAGGATCGCGGCCATCCGCGCAAGCGCCCGACATCGCAACGACAATTGCACTATGCGTGCGCCCCGCTGGCGCGCGCTCTGGAGAAAGGTATGGCGGGTCATTCGAAATGGGCCAACATCAAGCATAAGAAGGCAGCGGCCGATGCCAAGCGCGGCAAGGTCTGGACGCGGCTCATCAAGGAAATCCAGGTCGCGGCCCGCATGGGCGGCGGCGACATCGACTCGAATCCGCGTCTGCGGCTCGCGGTCGAAAAGGCGTACGACGCCAACATGCCGAAAGATAACGTCAACCGCGCGATCCAGCGCGGCTCGGGCGGCGTCGACGGCGCAAACTACGAAGAAATCCGCTACGAAGGCTACGGCATCGGTGGCGCGGCAGTGATCGTCGACACGATGACCGACAACCGCACCCGTACGGTAGCGGACGTGCGTCACGCGTTCTCGAAGAACGGCGGCAACATGGGCACGGACGGCTCAGTGTCGTTCATGTTCGATCACGTCGGCCAGTTCCTGTTCGCGCCCGGCACGCCGGAAGACAAGCTGATGGAAGCGGCGCTCGAAGCCGGCGCCGACGACGTCGTCACGAATGAAGACGGCAGTATCGAAGTGCTGTGCCCGCCGAACGATTTCCCGAAGGTGAAGACCGCGCTCGAAGCTGCGGGCTTCAAGGCCGAACTGGCCGAGGTGACGATGAAACCTCAGACGGAAGTCGAATTCACCGGCGACGACGCGGTGAAAATGCAGAAGCTGCTCGACGCGCTGGAAAGCCTGGACGACGTGCAGGAAGTCTATACAAACGCGGCGATCGCCGACGAGTGAGCGCGCCACGGCGGCGGGCAGGCGCACAGCGCGTTTGCCGGAGCCGCCGGTTTGGCCCTCGCGTCGCGCGGTATCTCGGCGTTTGTTTCGGCGTTTGGCATGTTGCTGCACGCCGCACCGCGCTGCCGCACGGGTTCGTCATGTGGCGAACCGCGGCGCTGCCGGCTCTGCGTTCACGGTCGCGCCTTGAGTCTGGCTCGCTGGAATTTTCACGGCTCTCGCTTGCAGCGTCGGCCGTTTATGGTTTTTAAGTCTCGGGGATTCACATGAAGTTACTCGTCGTCGGTTCCGGCGGTCGCGAACATGCGCTCGCATGGAAGCTCGCGCAATCGCCGCGGGTCCAGCTCGTCTACGTGGCTCCTGGCAACGGCGGCACCGCCCAGGACGAGCGTCTGCGCAACATCGACATCACCGATCCGGCGGCGCTCGCCGATTTTGTCGAGAAAGAACAGATCGCTTTCACGCTGGTCGGTCCGGAAGGTCCGCTCGCGGCGGGCATCGTCAACCTGTTCCGCTCGCGTGGTCTGAAGATTTTCGGACCGAGCAGGGAAGCGGCCCAGCTCGAAAGCTCGAAAGATTTCGCCAAGGCGTTCATGAAACGCCACGCCATCCCGACGGCCGAATACGAAACCTTCGCCGACGTCGCCGCCGCGCACGCCTATCTCGACGCCAAGGGCGCGCCGATCGTCATCAAGGCCGACGGTCTGGCGGCCGGCAAGGGTGTCGTGGTCGCGCAGACGCTGCAGGAAGCGCACGAAGCCGTCGACATGATGCTGTCGGACAACAAGCTGGGCGACGCCGGTGCACGCGTCGTGATCGAGGAATTCCTCGCCGGCGAGGAAGCCAGCTTCATCGTGATGGTCGACGGCAAGCACGTGCTGGCGCTCGCATCGAGCCAGGATCACAAGCGTCTGCTCGACGGCGACCAGGGCCCGAACACGGGCGGCATGGGCGCCTACTCGCCCGCGCCGATCGTCACGCCGCAACTGCACGCACGCGTGATGCGCGAAATCATCCAGCCGACCGTACGCGGCATGGAAAAAGAAGGCATCCGCTTCACCGGTTTCCTGTACGCCGGTCTGATGATCGACGCGCAAGGCAATCCGAAGACGCTCGAATTCAACTGCCGCATGGGCGACCCCGAAACGCAGCCGATCATGGCGCGTCTGAAGGGCGACTTCTCGAAAGTGGTGGAACAGGCGATTGCCGGCACGCTGGATACGATCGAGCTGGAATGGGACCGCCGCACCGCGCTGGGCGTCGTGCTCGCCGCGCATAACTATCCGGACACGCCGCGCAAGGGCGACCGGATCAGCGACATCCCGGCGGAAACCGTTGATTCGGTCACGTTCCACGCCGGCACCACGCTCAAGGACGGCAAGCTGACTACTTCGGGCGGCCGCGTGCTGTGTGTCGTAGGTCTGGCGGATTCGGTACGCAGCGCGCAGTCGGTGGCGTACGAAACCATCAACCAGATTTCGTTCGACGGCATGCAGTATCGCCGCGACATCGGCTATCGCGCGTTGAACCGCAAGCACGACGTCAAGAGCGACGGCAAGCACTAAGCCTCACCTCACTTGCCCGCGTGTCGCGCCAACGGCGCTACACTGCGGGTTTTCGCGGCCAATTCGTGGTCGATGCGCGGCCTGCGCAGTATCGCTCGGCGCAGCGTCGGCGCTGGTGCAGCTGCGTGGTTGCAGCAGTTTTGCGGCCCGCAGGCAACGCACACGGCGCCGGCGACGCTCACAGCAACCTCGCGCCGCCGGCAAGCAGCTAGCCGGTGCAGACATTGCCCCGCGAAACGACCGACCCGCCGCGTCTTCCCAGCAGTCGACTGGCGAATGCGCGGTCATCGCCCTTCACGAAGAACCCGCGGCACGTCGAGCGTGCCGCCCTCAGCACCTGCATTCATGACCGATTCGAGCTACGACGCACAGGCCGTGCGCAGCTGGCTGCAAGGCCTGCAAACGCAGATAGCAGAGACGCTCGGCGCGTTCGACGGCAAACCGTTCGCCACCGACGCCTGGCAGCGCGCACCCGGCGAGAAATTGCGCGGCGGCGGCTGCACGCGAATCCTCGAGGGCGGCAACTTCTTCGAGCGCGCGGGCATCGGTTTCTCCGACGTCGCCGGCGACGCCTTGCCGGGTTCGGCCAGCGCGGCGCGTCCGCAACTGGCCGGCCGGGGTTTCGAAGCCATGGGCGTGTCGCTCGTGCTGCACCCGCACAATCCGCATTGCCCAACCGTGCACATGAACGTGCGTCTGCTGATCGCCACCAAAGCCGGCGAAGCGCCGGTGTTCTGGTTCGGCGGCGGCATGGACCTCACGCCGTACTACGGCTACGAAGAAGACGCGCAGCATTTTCACCGCACCTGCCGCAACGCGCTGGAGCCTTATGGGGCGGACCTTTACCCCACCTTCAAGCGCTGGTGCGACGAGTATTTTTTCCTGAAGCATCGCAACGAACCGCGCGGCATCGGCGGCATTTTCTTCGACGACTTCTCGGCGCCGGGCTTCGACCAGTCGTTCGGCATGCTCAGGAGCGTCGGCGACGCCTTCCTCGAGGCCTATATGCCGATCATCGAAAAGCGCCGCAACATTCCGTACGGCGAGGCCGAGCGGGATTTCCAGGCGTACCGGCGCGGGCGCTACGTCGAGTTCAATCTGGTCTTCGACCGTGGCACACTGTTCGGGCTGCAAAGCGGCGGACGCACCGAGTCGATCCTGATGTCGATGCCGCCGGTCGTGAACTGGCGCTACAACTGGCAGCCCGAGCCGGGCACGCCGGAAGCGCGCCTCTACAGCGATTTTCTCGTGCCTCGCGAGTGGGTGTGAGGCATCGGTCTGCCGGCCCGTCAAGCCGGCCGCCGCCGTCACGTTAAAGGATGCTCACCTGAAGCCGAACGCTCAACCCGTCGCCCTGCCCCGCCGTATCGGCTTGCTCGGCGGCACCTTCGACCCGATCCACGACGGCCATCTCGCGCTCGCGCGGCGGTTCGCCGAGGTGCTGCGGCTCACCGAACTGGTGCTGCTGCCCGCAGGCCAGCCCTGGCAGAAAGCCGACGTCTCGCCGGCGCATCATCGCCTGGCCATGACGCGCGCGGCGGCAAGCGAGCTGGCGTTGCCGGGCGTCACCGTCAGCGTCGCGACCGACGAAATCGATCACGACGGTCCCACTTACACGATCGACACGCTGCAGCGCTGGCGTGAACGCGAAGGTCCGGAAGCGTCGATCGCGCTTCTGATCGGCGCCGATCAACTCGTGCATCTCGACACGTGGCGCGACTGGCGCCGCCTGTTCGACTTCGCGCATATTTGCGCGGCCACGCGACCCGGCTTCGACCTTGCGTCGATACCGCCCGTGGTCGCAAAAGAAATCGACGCGCGCCGTGCCCGCGCCGACGTTCTGCAAGCCACGCCGTGCGGCCACTTGCTGATCGATACGACGCTTGCGTTCAACGTTTCGGCCACCGACATTCGCGCGCATCTGCGCGAACAGGTGACTCAACGGCTCGCCCACGTGGGCGACGAACCGCAAGACCAGGCCGCCGCGAGCCATGTCCCCACCGCGGTGTGGGACTATATTCTTCAACATCATCTGTACCACCGGTAACCCCATGGATATTCGCAAACTGCAACGCGTGATCGTCGACGCTCTCGAAGACGTCAAGGCGCAAGACATCAAGGTGTTCAACACCAGCCACCTGACCGCGCTGTTCGATCGCGTGATCGTCGCGAGCGGCACCTCGAACCGCCAGACCAAGGCGCTCGCGTCGAGCGTGCGTGAAAGCGTCAAGGAAAACGGCGGCGACATCATCAGCACCGAAGGCGAAGACATCGGCGAATGGGTGCTGGTCGATTGCGGCGACGCGATCGTGCACATCCTGCAACCGGCGCTGCGTCAGTACTACAACCTCGAAGAGATCTGGGGCGACAAGCCGGTGCGGATCAAGCTGTCCACGCCGGATCCGTTCGGCGGCGCCCGTTCGAGCGAGCCCGACGAAGACGAGGAAGACGACGAAGCGCCGGCTGCGAAACCCGCACGCAAGACGCCGGCGCGCCGCAAGTAAGCTCGCCGTGGCGCAAGGACCGGGGCGGGTTTTAAAGCATGCTTCGCTGCCAGCCTCGTTGCGTGCCTCCGTGCGAACCTCGTCGCGAGCTTCGCCACACGCTTCGAAGACCGTGCCGAAGCACGTCGTTCGCACCGCCTCGCTCGGCCTGCGCCGTCATTTGCGCCTGACTACGTCATGAAACTGCATATCCTCGCCGTCGGTCACAAGATGCCCGACTGGATCGCCACCGGCTTCGACGAATACGCGAAGCGCATGCCGCCCGAGTTGCGTATCGAGTTGCGTGAGATCAAGCCCGAGCAGCGTTCGTCGGGACGACCGGCGGAAAGCGTCATGGCCGCCGAACGCCTGAAGATCGAAGCCGCGTTGCCGAAGAACGCGCGCATCGTCGCACTCGACGAACGCGGCAAAGACTGGACCACCATGCAACTGGCCAACGCGCTGCCGGGCTGGCAACAGGACGGCCGCGACGTGGCCTTTCTGATCGGCGGCGCCGACGGACTCGATCCCGATCTCAAGTCGCGCGCCGACATGCTGTTGCGCGTGTCGAGCCTGACCTTGCCGCATGCCATGGTGCGCGTGCTGCTCGCCGAACAGCTTTACCGCGCGTGGACCATCACGCAGAATCACCCCTACCACCGCGTCTGAGCGGACGAGGCCGCCGGTATCTGCTGCGCGGTCAGTCACGTCCCTCTGCGCGCATCGGCGCGCGCACGTTGCCCGACTGACAGCACGGCGCGCGTTCACGCAATCCGCTTCGTCGAGACCCGTTCATGCCGACTCCCGCCGCCTCGCTGCATCCGTTCGTCTACCTCGCTTCTCAAAGTCCGCGCCGCCAGGAGTTGCTGCAGCAACTCGGCGTGCGCTTCGAACTGCTGCTGCCGCGCCCCGATGAAGATGCCGAAGCGCTCGAAGCCGAGTTGCCCGGCGAGCGCGCACGCGATTACGTGCAGCGCGTGTGCGTCGCCAAGGCCCATGCCGCGCGTGCACGGCTCGTGGCCGGCGGCCATGCGCAGCGGCCGATTCTCGTGGCCGACACCACCGTCACGATCGACGACGCGATTCTCGGCAAACCCATCGATACAGAAGACGCCATTACGATGCTCACGCGTCTCGCGGGCCGCGATCACGACGTGCTGACCGCCGTCGCTGTCGTGAACGCGGAAGGCACCCTGCTGCCGGCCGCGCTGTCGGTGTCGAAAGTCCGTTTTGCTGCACTGCACGCCGACGCGATCCGTCGCTACGCGGCGAGCGGCGAGCCGCTCGGCAAGGCGGGTGCCTATGGTGTGCAAGGACGCGCCGCCGAGTTTATCGAACATATCGACGGGTCCTATTCAGGTATCATGGGTTTGCCGCTTTTTGAAACCGCTGCCCTCCTGCGCGCAGCGCGCATCGACTTCTAAAATAACACCATGAATGAAGAAATCCTGATCAATGTCACGCCGCAGGAAACGCGCGTCGCGCTCGTCCAGCAAGGCGCAGTCCAGGAACTTCACGTCGAACGAACGCTGTCGCGCGGCCGCGTCGGCAATGTCTATCTCGGCAAGGTCGTCCGCGTGTTGCCGGGCATGCAATCCGCTTTCATCGACATCGGTCTCGAACGCGCCGCGTTCCTGCACGTCGCGGATATCTGGCATCCGCGCATTGCGGGCGAGCCGCAACATCAGGCACATCATCAGCCGATCGAAAAGATCGTATTCGAAGGCCAGACGCTAATGGTGCAGGTCGTGAAAGATCCGATCGGCACCAAGGGCGCGCGTCTTTCCACGCAGGTGAGCATCGCCGGCCGCACGCTCGTGTATCTGCCGCAGGAACCGCATATCGGAATCTCGCAGAAAATCGAAAGCGAAGCCGAACGCGAAGCCGTGCGTGCGCGCCTGACCGCCGTGTTGCCCGCTGACGAAAAAGGCGGCTATATCGTGCGCACCATTGCCGAAGACGCCACCAGCGAAGAGCTGGCCAGCGACGTCGCGTATCTGCGCAAAACGTGGGCGACGATCATTTCGCAAGGGCAGCGCATGCCGCCCACGAGCCTGCTCTACCAGGATCTGAATCTCGCGCAGCGTGTGCTGCGCGATTTCGTGAACGACGAGACGTCGCGCATTCAGGTCGATTCGCGCGAGACGTATCAGATGCTCGCCGACTTCGCGTCCGAATTCACGCCAGCCGTGTCGTCCAAACTACATCACTACACCGGCGAGCGGCCGCTCTTCGATCTCTACAACATCGAAGCCGAGATTCAGCGCGCGTTGTCGCGCCGCGTCGATCTGAAGTCGGGCGGCTATCTCGTCATCGACCAGACCGAAGCGATGACCACCATCGACGTGAACACCGGCGGCTACGTCGGCGCACGTAATTTCGACGACACGATCTTCAAGACCAATCTCGAAGCCGCGCATACCATCGCGCGGCAATTGCGTCTGCGCAATCTGGGCGGCGTGATCATCATCGACTTCATCGACATGGAAAATCTGGAGCACCGCGATCAGGTGCTCGGCGAGTTGAAGAAGGCGTTGTCGAAAGATCGCACGCGCGTCACGGTCAATGGCTTCTCGCAACTCGGCCTCGTGGAAATGACCCGCAAGCGCACCCGCGAATCGCTCGCGCATGTGCTGTGCGAACCGTGCCCGGTCTGCCAAGGCAAAGGACAGGTCAAGACTTCGCGCACGGTGTGTTACGACGTGCTGCGCGAGATTCTGCGCGAGTCGCGTCAGTTCAATCCGCGCGAGTTCCGCGTGGTCGCGTCGCAGCAGGTGATCGACCTGTTTCTCGAAGAAGAGTCGCAGCATCTGGCCATGCTGATCGATTTCATCGGCAAGCCGGTGTCGCTGCAGGTCGAGTCGAATCCGAGCCAGGAACAGTACGATATCGTCTTGATGTAAGCCGGCTTTCCCCAAGCCGGTCCATACTGCCGAACTGCGCGACGTAGTTCGGCACGCTTCGAATTCCCTCCCCGCTTCGCCTCACCACCATTCCGCGCCCACCCGGCGCGGTGCGAGCCGTTGCCCGGCAAAAACCTTTCCCGCCCTCAATTTCCTCGTTGACCACCATCCGCTCAGAAGCGTATAACCATCCCATTGGATGTTATTTGGATGGTTTGGAGATGGCAACCCAGCCGTCCACGGAGGAAAAATGAACAAGCTGAAACTCGTCGACACCTCGCGCCCCAAAGGCGGCGAGACTGAAAAGATCACCATCAATCTCGGCCCGATCGACCTTGGGCAGATCGATCTGCTGGTCGAAGAAGGTTTTTATTCGAACCGGACGGACCTGATCCGCACGGCCATCCGCAACCAGCTTGCAACGCACGCGCAGGTCGTCACGGAAACGGTGACGCGGCGCGCCATGGTGCTCGGCCTGCAACACTTTTCGCGGCAGGAACTCGAAGCAACGCAGGCCGCCCGCGAGCAACTCGATATTCACGTGCTCGGCCTCGCCAGCATTGCCGCCGACGTGCCGCCCGAACTCGCGGCAGCCACGATTGCATCGGTGGTGGTGCTGGGCGCCTTCCACGCGTCGCCGCAGGTCAAGGCGGCGCTGGCCGGCCGTATCCATTAAAGCTTGCCGCCGGTGACCTGTTTTCCGCGCACCTGAGCGCCGAATCACTTCATTTCACCTCACGCAGGCCGACACAAACCACTACGATCATGAAGATGAACGAAGATTTCCTGAAGTCCATGACCGATGCCTTCGAGCTGCTGCGTACCGCAGGGCCGAAAGAAGCGACCGCCGCCGTCCAGCGCGCGCTCGCAGGCGGTATCGCTCACACGCCCAACGCGCAAAACCAGACGCCGCCCAGCGCGCAGACTCCGCACGCGTGGGCCGAAGCCTGGCGGCATATGCAGGCGCAAACGCAAGCGCAGACGCAACCCGCGCAGGCCAGCCCACAGCCGCACGCACCGTCCGAACGCACAATCGACGCCGAGACGCCGGGCACGTTCAGCACGCACAGTTTCAGCAACGCCGCGGGTCAGCGGCAATACAAACTGTACGTGCCCGCCACGTACGACAACCAGCCCGTGCCGCTGATCGTCATGCTGCATGGCTGCACACAGAACGCGGACGACTTCGCGGCCGGCACGCGCATGAACGAACTCGCGGAACGTCACGGCCTGATCGTCGTGTATCCGAATCAATCGCAGGCGGCCAATCATTCGAAGTGCTGGAACTGGTTCAAGCCGGTCGACCAGCAACGCGATCAGGGCGAGCCGTCGCTGATTGCCGGTATCACGCGGGAAGTCATGGCGCGCTACCGGATCGATCCGGCCCGCGTCTACGTGGCAGGGCTGTCGGCCGGCGCGGCGATGGCGGACATCATGCTCAAGACCTCGCCCGACTTGTACGCGGCCGGCGGCATGCATTCGGGACTCGCCTACGGCAGCGCGAAAGACCTGCCTTCCGCGCTTGCCGCGATGAAGGGCGGCAAGGCGCACCGGGGCCGTCCCGCCGTCGAGCCACGGCGTCCGCTGATCGTGTTTCAGGGCGACGCCGACTCCACCGTCCATCCGTCGAATGCCAACGCGCTGCTCGCCGGTTTCGATGCTGGCCACGCCGTGGCGCCGGACTCGTCGCGTGGCGGCCAGCGCGCCACGACCGTACAGCGATACACCGCGCCGAACGGCGTCGAAGCGGAATGCTGGACGATTCACGGCGCGGGCCACGCCTGGGCGGGCGGCAGTCCGCGCGGCTCCTACACGGACCCCGCCGGACCGGATGCCAGCGCCGGGATGCTGCAGTTCTTTCTCGCGCATCCACTGACGCACACGACCGGCTGAACTTCCGCCCGTAACGGGCGGCGCGCGCCGCGCCGTTCATGGCAAGCTGCCGGTCGCGAAACAGGCCCATAGCAGGTATGCGAGAATGAATGCGTACCGTTCGTGGAGCATGCATGGCAGAGCTGACGTCTACCGCACCCTCGACAGTCGAAGCGGACTGCGCGAGAGAGCCCATTCACATTCCAGGCGGCATCCAGCCGCACGGCTTTCTGTTCAGCATTGCGCCGGACGGCAGCATGCTGCAGGTCAGCGCCAACATTAGCGCCTTGTCGGGCCTGACGGCCGAGCAGGCGCTGGGCCGCCCGATCGCCGACGTGGTCGGGCAGGAGTGGGCCGCGAAAATCATCGAGGCCCTCGCCCAGAATCCCGAAGCCGATCTGCCCTTTTACATCGGCTCGATGAGCGACCCGCGCCTGAACGACGTCGCCCGGCCGACGCCGTTCGCGGTGATCGTGCATCGCCATCGCGGGCTCGCCATCGTCGAACTGGAACCGGCGCGCGGCACGATGGACGTGTTCGCGTCGATGTATCCGCTCGTGCGCACCTTCATCAATCGTCTGCAGGACGTGCAGACCATCGAAGCCCTCGCGCAACTCGCCGCGGACGAAGTGCAGCGCATCACCGGCTATGGCCGCACGCTCGTCTACAACTTCGACGAAACCGGCGCCGGCCACGTGATCGCCGAGCGCATCGAACCGGGCTACGCGTCCTACGAAGGACAACACTTCCCCGCTTCCGACATCCCGGCGCAAGCACGCGCGCTGTATGTCCGTAATCGCATCCGTCTGATCGCCGACGCCGATTATCAGGCCGCGCCGCTCGTGCCTTCGCTGCATCCGTCCACGGGCAAACCCACCGACCTGACCTACGCGTCGCTGCGCAGCGTGTCGCCGGTCCATGTGCAGTACATGAAGAACATGGGCACGCTGTCGTCGATGTCCATGTCGATCGTGATACGCGGCAAGCTGTGGGGACTCATCTCCTGCCACCACGAATCCGCACGCGTGCCGCCGTTCGAAGTGCGCGCCGCCTGCGAACACATCGCGCAGGTGCTCTCGCTGCAGATCGAAGCAAAAGAAGATCACGCCGAGGCCGAATACCGGCTCGAACTGCGCCGCACGCTGGCGCGCCTGCTCGCCGCCATGGCGAACACGGAAAGCTTCGCCGACGCGCTCGTCAACACGCCGCGCGATCTGCTCGGACTGACGGCCTCGACCGGCGCGGCGATCGTGTTCGACGGCCGCATTCTGAGAGTGGGCACGACGCCGCCCGAAGCCGAGGTGGCGAAGCTGGTGGAGTGGCTCGACACGCGCGTCGACGAAACCTTCGACACCGCCGATCTCGCCACCGCCTGCCCGGTCCTGCCGGCGCATCCCGACTACGCCGGCGTGCTGGCCGTGTCGATCTCCAAGCTGTTCCGCAACTACGTGCTGTGGTTCCGCGAGGAAGTCGTGCAGACCATCAAATGGGCCGGCGATCCGCGCGCCAAACTGGCCGGACTCGCCGATTCGCTGTCGCCGCGCAAGAGCTTCGACGTGTGGACCGACACCGTGCGCGGACGCTCGCGCGCGTGGCGGCCCGCCGAACTCGAAATCGCCGTGGAATTCCGCACGGCGCTGCTCGGCATCGTGCTCGGCCGTGCCGAAGAACTGGCGCAACTCGCGCTGGAACTCGGCCGCGCGAACCGCGAACTCGAAGGCTTCTCGTACACCGTCTCACACGATCTGCGCGCGCCGTTGCGGCACATCGTCGGTTTCGCGGATCTGCTGCGCGAAATGGAGAACGAGCGGCTGTCGGAACGCGGCCAGCATTTCGTGGCGCGCATCATTTCCTCGGCCACGTTCGGCGGCAAACTGGTCGACGACCTGCTCGCCTTTTCGCAGATGGGACGCGCCGCGCTGCATCCGCAGTGGGTCGACCTCAAGGCGATGGTCAACGCCCTGATCGCCGACGAAGCTAAAGACGCGGGCACGCGCGACATCGCGTTTCAGGTCGGCGATCTCGGTCACGCGAATGCCGATGCAGTGCTGCTGCACGTCGTGCTCCGTAATCTCATCGAGAACGCGGTAAAATTCACGGCCACCCGCGAGCAGGCAAGGATCGAAATCGGCCGCTATCCGGGCGAAGGCGAACTGGATGGTCAGGACGTCTTTTTCGTCAAAGACAACGGCGTCGGATTCGACATGCGCTATGTCGACAAACTGTTCGGCGTATTCCAGCGCCTGCACCGCACCGAAGAATTTCCCGGTACGGGCATCGGGCTTGCGGGCGTAAAACGTATTGCCGAGCGTCACGGCGGAAAAGCCTGGGCTTTCGGCGAAGTCGACAAGGGCGCGACGCTGTATTTCTCGCTGCCGCGTGTATTCGTCGCCGACCCGATTCAGGGCGAGGAATCGCCCGCAGCGGCGGTGGCGCGGCTCGCGGCGCTGTCGCCGGGCCAGCGTTTTCGTCCTGTGCCCAAAGAATCCAAAGACAATTGAACGGGCTCGACGTACGTTGAGCCAGTAGAGCCGAACAAGGGAAACGAGCGTGCTAAGACCGATCCTGCTGGTGGAAGACAATCCGAACGACGTGGAACTGACGCTGATCGCGCTGGAAAAAACGCGTCTGGCGAATCCGGTCGTGTCCGTGCGCGACGGCGAAGAAGCGCTGCAATACCTGCGCCGCGAAGGTCAATGGGCAGATCGGCCGGAAGAAAATCCGGCCGTGATCCTGCTCGACAAGAAGCTGCCGAAAGTAGATGGCCACGAAGTGCTGAAGGCCGTGCGCGGCGACGAAAAACTCAAGCGCATTCCGGTGGTCATGCTCACTTCGTCGCGCGAAGAAACGGACCTGCTGCGCAGCTACGATCTCGGCGTGAATGCCTACGTGGTAAAGCCTGTCGCGTTCGACGACTTCATGGCCGCGATCAACGACCTCGGCATGTTCTGGGCCGTGCTGAACGAACCGCCGCCGTACCCGCGTTAATCAACGCCTCGCGTCAGGCCTGACGGTACACCGGCAGGCTGACGCGGAACGTCGCGCCCTGCCCCAGACCCGGGCTCTCCGCGGTAATCGTGCCGCGGTGCAGATCCAGCAGATTCTTCACGAGCCACAAGCCGAGGCCGAGACCGGCCACCCGGCCCGAGCCTTCCGCACCGAACTGCTGGAAGCGCTCGAAAATCCTCTCCAGCAAATTCTCGTCGAGGCCCTGGCCCGTATCGCGCACGGCCAGTTCGACGCGCTCCCCGTGCATGCGCACGGACAGTTCGATCGTGCCTTGCGGGCTGAACTTCACGGCATTCGACAACAGATTCCACACGACCTGTTTCATGCGGCTTTCGTCGGCGAGCACCATGACCGACGTGAGATCGTCGGCGACCAGTTGCAGTCCCTTCGCTTCGGCATGCATGCGCATGTCTTCCACGACGATACCCGCGAGCGCGCCGAGGTCCACGGGCTGCAGACTCACCGAGAGTTTGCCGGTCACGATGGCGCCGCTATCGAGCAGGTCGTCGACCATATGCGACAGTTGCCGTGCATTGCGGCTAATCACGCCCGACGCGCGCGCCACATGCGACGGATCGGCCGCGCGCTGCAGCAGATCGGTCCACGAAAGAATGGCCGAGAGCGGCGAGCGCAACTCATGGCTGACCGTGGTGACGAAATGATCCATGGCCATGGCGAGCCGGTCGCTATGCTCACGGGCGCGTTTCTCGGATGCCGCGATTTCCCGCTGTTCGAGTTCCGCTTCCTTGCGCGCCGTGATGTCGAGCGTGAAGCCGATGACCGAATTCACCTCGCCGTCCGCCTGGAAACGGCCCACGCCGCGCACGAGAATCCAGCGGATCGCGCCGCTCGCCCAGCCGATGCGGAAGTCCACTTCGAAATGCTCGTGGCTCGCAATGGCCTGATTCATCGCGTCGCGAAAACGTGCGCGGTCGTCGGGATGAACGATCTGTTCGAACAGACGCTGCTCGGTCAGGGTCGAACTGACCGACAGCCCGAGATTGGTCTTGCACTGATCGGTACATTCGATCGCGCCGGTGACGGGATCGAGTTCCCACGCGCCGAGTTGCGAGAAGGCCAATGCAAGTTGGAAACGCTCCTGATGCTCGCGCAGTTGCGCGCGGGCTTCGTCGGCGAGAACGAGGCGCAGTTGCGCCTGCGAGCGCAGCTTCGCGCGCTCGCGCTGGTCTCGCTCGATCTCCGAGATGCGCTCGGTGACTTCGCTCACGCGCAGCGCAATATTGCCGCCTTGCCCATGACGCGCGCCGAGCAGGCTCGCCTTGATCTTCCAGTAGCGCGGCACGCGCTGCAGCGTTGACGCGTCCGGATCGGCGGATTGACGCCGCTCGGGCATTTCGTAGCGGAACAGCGGCGACCACGCCGACTCGCCCACCGTGAGATCGCGCAGGGCGGTGGTTAGCCACTCGCGGCGTGCTTCGCGTTGCTCGGCGGCGCCGAACTGGTTGATGTCGAAAATCGACCTGCCCTTCAGATCGCTCAACGACTGCCCGGTGAGATCCAGATAGCGCGCATTGGCGAGCAGAATCTCGTACCGGCGATTGAGAATGACATAGGCTTCCGGCAAAGATTCGAACGCCATGGCCGCGTCGAATTGCGGGGCGTCGATGCTCGGGTCCTGGTGGCGGCTATCCATCGGCGTGTCCCGGGCGCGCTTCAATCGACGCTCGTGCAGGCGGCCCGTGTGGGACGCTGCGCGACCTCGATCAGACGATCGAAGGCGTCGGCCGCACCACGACACGCGTCGTCGACGTCGGACCCGGATTGCACTTCAGCCGTCATGGCCTGCGTGAATGCACGCCAGCGCGGGCCGAGCGATTCGCGGCCGGCGGCAAGAAAGCGCAGCGGATGCGGCGCGAGACGCTCGTGGAGCCGCGCGTACAGAACCGCGCCGCCGAGTTGCGAGCCTTCGATCACGTAGCAGACACCCCAACGGTAGGCGGCACTTTCGGCGCCATGCCAGGCACGAGCCGTCGGGCGACCAGCAATGCGTTCCTGCGGCGGGATGCTCGGGTCGTCGAGATCGGCATCGATCAGCGCGACACGGTCGATGCGCGGCGGCAGCGCGGGAGACTGCGGGCCGTCGCCGGCTTCGGCCAGCCACGCCTCGAGCGGCACGAGCCATTCGCGCAGTACGGCGACATGCGCGAGATAGTCGCTCAGCGCAACGCTTTCCACGGACAACGGCATGATCTCGTGCAGCAGCTCATGGCGTTCCGTTGTCGCGGCACGCAGCGCGGCCACTACGCCAGGCGCTTGCGCTTCGCCACGTGTGCTGCTCTCGCCGCTGTCGGAGCGGCGGGCGGATTCAGTTGGGTCGGTCAACCGTGTTGGCTTCAGCATGAATGAAAACAGAGTCTGATTATAGAGGTGCTGCTTGCGCGGCGCGACCGTTGCACGATGTGGCTCGCGTCTCGCGCTTCGATTCAATGGGTACATCGCGCCAGGACCATCGCAAGCGACGCGGTGGCATTCGATCGATGGGCTCGTCGCTCTTGGCGTTCTTACGCAACGACAAGCCCCGACAGGCGGCTCACGATGTCGCGCTCAGGCCGCCACCGGGCAGCCCGCCTGTTCGAGCGCCGACTGCGCATGGTCATGCAGGTCGTCGCTGGCGAGCGCGGCATCCGGCGAGCGCACCCATGCCGCGATCCGCAAGGTCGCGCCGCCCTCGTCGGGATAGTCGGCCACCGTAATGACCGGCGCGAGCGTCGTGCCGCTCAGCACGCGCGGTTCGTCGGCGACTACCTTCTTCAGTTCGCCGATTGCGGCGTCCACGTCCTTACGCTGGGCAAGTTCGACCTGCACTTCAATGCGTTGCGTGCCGCCGCTGCTGTAGTTGATCACCGGATTGCTCCAGATCTGGCTGTTCGGCACGAAGACCGCGTTGCCGTCGCCACGTTCGATACGCGTGGTGAACAGGCCCACTTCGCGCACGATGCCCGCCGCCGCGCCGCTGCCTTCGATCACGTCGCCGACGCGAAACGGGCGCAACATCAGCAACATCATGCCGGCCGCGATATTTTGCAGCGTGCCTTGCAAAGCAAGGCCGATCGCGAGACCCGCGGCGCCGAGCACCGCCAGCACGCTGGCCGTCGCAATGCCGACCTCGCTCAACGCGGCAATGAAGACCAGCACGCGTACCGCCCACGTGCCCATTCCGGCAAGCATCGGCGCGAGCGTCGGGTCGGCCGGCGTGCGGGCCAGTGCTTTCGCGAAGAGCGCGCCGACACGATTCGACAGCCACCAGCCGGCCACCAGTATCACGGCGGCCAGCACGATATGAAGGACGTCGTGCGTCAGGGTGACGAGCAGCGACGGCTGAAAATGCAAGAGACGAGCAAGCAGATCGTTCATCGTTCGTATCCGTTCCGTTGCGGGTTCATATTCTGTTGATGCACTCAAGCAGGATACGTTCCCGCCCTTTACGAACGGCGATGCGAGGCATGCGGCTTGCTCGCAATAACGGTTTTCGGGCGACGCGTGAGTCCGCTATCAATCGAACCGCGCACTCACGCGTCGAACCGGTGACGCACAAGGGACGAGCGGCGCGAAGCATGCGCACGCGAGCATCATCGAATCAGAGGGAGAGACACCATGACCGCACAGTTCAAGACCGGCGACCGGGTCAGCTGGAATACGCCGCAAGGCATGACACATGGCAAGGTGGTACGTGTCATTTCTACCCACACGACGGTGGACGGCAGGACGGTCGACGCGTCGAAGTCGGACCCGCATTACGAGGTGGAAAGCGAAAAAAGCGGCAAGCACGCAGTACATCGCGGCGACGCGCTGCATTCGCTAAAACATTGACGCGCGTCAGGATCGGGACGCACGGGATCAAGACGACTGTGTTTTAAACACCGCCCAGCGGCTTGAGCAGGTTGCGCAACGCGGCCACCGTGACCGGCCGTGAAAACCAGAATCCTTGCGCCTCGTCGCAGCCGAGCGCTTCGAGTTGCGCGGCCTGCTCCGCCGTTTCGACACCCTCGGCGGTCACGCGCAACTTCAGTGCATGCGCCATCGCGATGATGGCGCCCACCAACGCCGCGCACTGCGCGTCGCTGCTCATGCGCATCACAAACGAGCGATCGATTTTCAAACGATTCAGCGGGAATCGCGTGAGATAGGCGAGGCTCGAATAGCCGGTGCCGAAATCGTCCACGGCGACTTCCACACCGAGCTCGCGCAGTGCATGCAGCGTTTGCAACGCCTGGTCGGTGTCGCCCAGCAACACGCCTTCGGTGATTTCCACTTCGAGATACGACGGTTCGAGCGCGGCGTCTTCGAGGGCGCTGCGAATCGTGTCGAACAGATTGTGTCGCTGAAACTGCTGCGGCGACACGTTCACCGCAAAACGCGGCAGCTTGCCCGTCAGGCGCAGCAACTTGCCGGCATCGCGGCACGCGGTACGGATCACCCATTCGCCGATCTGCTCGATCAGACCGGCCTCTTCCGCAACCGGAATGAACTCGACGGGACTGATGAGTCCACGTTGCGGATGATTCCAGCGCAACAACGTTTCCACCTGCGCGATGCGGCCGGTGGCGAGCGTCACTTGCGGCTGGTAGACGAGGTGCAACTGCTGCCGCTCGATCGCTTCGCGCAGCATCGTTTCCAGTTCGAAGCGCCGCGCCGCCTGACCTTCGAGTGCAGTGGAAAAACGCCGCACGGCATTGCCGCTAATTGCGGATGCCGCCGACAGCGCCACACCCGCGCGACGCATCAACGTGGGCGCATCGCCACCGTCGGCCGGATACGCGACGATGCCGATGCTCGCCGTGATGTTGAGCACCGTGCCGCCGTAATCGATCGGCTCGGCAATGCGGCCGAGCGCTTCGGCTGCGAAGGCGTCCGCGGCCGGGCCGCTTTCGTTGACCAGCAGCGCGAACTGCGTGCCGCCGATGGACGCGATGGTGCCGTCATTGGGAAAAAGTCCGCGCAAGCGTTCGCCGACGATTTGCAGCACGAGTTCGGCCGCGTGCAGGCCGAGCGCGTCACGCAGTTTGCGCAGATGGTCGAGTTCCGCGATCAACACGGTGAAGCCGGTGCCGTTGCGATGGCAGCGTTCGATCGTCAGTTCCAGACGTTCGGTGAACAGCGTCTGATTCGGCAAACGCGTCACGCCGTCGTGATGCGAGACGTACCACAGACGTGCTTCGGATTGCGCATAGCGCGTCATGTCGATGACGATGCCGACGAAGCGCCGCGCCGCGCCATTCAGCCGGCCGCCGGACGACGATTCCGGCGCCAGCGGCGCGAGTGCGAAGACGATCCGGATCGGCGTGTTATTGCGCCGCAGATAGGTCCATTCGCCTTCGTAACGCGAGGTGATGTCGGCCAGCACGGGCAGATCGCCGCGACGCTTGAGCAGTTCGGCGGGATCGATGAGCGATTCGAAACCGCGCTTGCCGACGAGATCGTCGGCGTCGAAACCCGTCAGTTTCTCGAAGGCCGCGTTGACGGCTTCGAAGGTGCCGTCGGCGCTGCAGGTGAACATGCCGTACGGCGCCGCGGCGAGCGCGGCTTCGTGTGGAAGCGCATCCGCGTGAGGAAAATCATGCATCGCGCCGGCCTTTATTGTGCTGAAGCATTGAAACAAGCGAGTAAGCGGAACAGGCGAAGTGCGCGAAACACCCGCTTTCAAGCGGTTTTTTCGCGTTTTCGACGCCGACGGCACGATTTGACAAGGCCGGCCAGTTCGTCCGATGTTTGGCGAACCGTGCCTATGATAGCGGCTTTCCCGCGCGCGCCAAATCGCCGCGATGGGTGTGCGGGAAATACTGATTGAAGTTTTTTACGGTGTTTGCACCGGATGCGAGTCGCGGCGGCCAAGCTCGCGATCGACGAAAGCGCGCGACGTCAGGAGACTCGACGCGCGGACCGGACGCGTCGCGCCCGGTCGATGCACGGCAAACGCCGCGGTGCAAAGGGAGATCAGGCCGCGGCGCTGCGCGGCAATGCTGCTTCGATAAAGACCGCGCAGAGTGCTTCCATGCCTTTCGCGTCTTCCGCGTCGAAACGCGCAACGCTCGGGCTATCGACGTCCCAAACGCCGATCAGTGTGCCGTCCGGTGCGACGAGCGGCACTACGATCTCCGACTGCGAAGCGGAATCGCAGGCGATGTGGCCGGGGAATTCGTGCACGTCGCGCACCACTTGCGTCTGGCGAGTTTGCGCAGCCGTGCCGCAGACGCCCTTGCCGAGTGGAATGCGCACGCAGGCGGGCTTGCCCTGAAACGGACCGACCACGAGTTCCTGGCCGTCGTGGAAGTAGAAGCCGGCCCAGTTCAGATCGCTCAACGAATGGAACACGAACGACGAAAAATTCGCGGCATTCGCGATCCAGTCGGTTTCGCCGGCGAGGAGCGACCGCGCCTGAGCGACCAGTTCTTCGTATTGCGCGGCTTTGGGAAGGTGCGAGGCGGAGGAAACTTCGAACATGACGGCGTCCGTGAATGAAGGCAAATGAGGAACGGCAAGCCCTGCATTTTAAAGCAAGCCGGAAAAACGCTCATGGCTCGCTGCGCGCCTGCTTCGTTCCCTTCATTCTTCCCGCACACCGTCGGGCAGACATGCGCCGGTCTCGCCGACGCATCTCCGCGCGAGGCGTATTACTCGACGCCGACGATCACGCTCGACGCCTTGAAGATCGCCGTTGCCGCCTTGCCGCTCGCGAGACCGAGGCGCTCGACGCTTTCGTTCGTGATGATGGCGGCGATCTGCGCGCCGTTGGCGTCGATCGTGACTTCCGAATTCACCGCGCCCTTGGTCACGGCCGACACCGTGCCGGCGATGCAGTTGCGCGCCGACACCTGATTCTTCGCCACGTCGACCATCACGATCACCGACGATGCCTTGACGAGCGCGAACGCTTTCTTGCCGGCGGCGAGGCCAAGCGTCCTGGCGCTGCCGTGCGTGATGACCGCGACGATTTCCAGGCCGTTGTCGCTGCGCAGAATGACTTCGTCGTTCACCGCGCCATGCTTGACTTCGGTGACTTCGCCGGCGAAATGGTTGCGTGCGCTGGTTTTCATGGTGTTCCCCTGATGTTGGCGCCCCGTGCGGACAGCGCGGGGCAATATGTTGAGCGGATCGAAACGCCGGCGACCGGCGGCACGCGCGGCGTGCGTTGAAAAGCGCGCCGCGACCGCGATCGGGCAGTCTTATCTCAATGAAAGCACAAAAGCGTGACGACAACGTACTCATAACGTTGCGACACGCCAACGCCCCGGGGCGCGGTGCGACACCGTATCATCCAGCCCTTGGACCTTTATCGCCGAAACCCATGCCTGTCGACGACCTGCTCCGCCTTGCCCGATCCACGGATGTCCGCCGCCGTCCGCTTGCCGCGCGCGCCAGATCGGGCCTTGCCGTGAGTGCGCTGGCCGTGCTCGCCCTGCTCGGCGCGTGCAGCAATCCTGCGACGCCGCATGTCACGCCGGTTCCGGCCGACACCGTCTCGCTGTTTCCCATGACCGGCTACGACCAGAACGTCGATCACTGGCTGGAACCGGACAGCGCCGGCTACGACACCCCGTTTCTGAGCGAAGTCGAGCAGCAGGCGCATTTGCGCGCCCTCTTTGCGCGTTACTTCGGCACCGGCACGAACGCGCCGTCGCCCTGGAACCCGGCCTACGTCACGCTGCGCGTTTATCGCCAGCAGGGCGCCGACATCGCCGCATTGCAGCAGCGCCGCCTCGAGCGCTTCGACAACGACGGCAAAAGCGGCGCCGCGCTCGGCTACGGCGAGAACTTCCGTCCGCACGACAAGGCGTGGATCGACGCGATTGCGCAGAACATGAACGTCGCGCAGTTCGGTCAGACCGTCGCGTATCAGCCGCAGCGCCGGGCCATCGCCACCGGCAACCTGCCGGTGCGCGAATTGCCGACCATGGACCCGTCTTATTACGACCATCGCCTCGCCGGCGAAGGTTATCCGTTCGACAATCTGCAGATCTCCGCGGTGCGACCCGGCACGCCGCTTTACGTGCTCGGCACGAGCGTCGACGGCGCGTGGCAATACGTGCAGACGCCCGACGTGCAAGGCTGGGTGCGCAGCGAAGGCGTCGGCATGACCGACAGCCGCTTCATCGACAGCTGGCGCGCGGCGGCCGCCAGATCGCTCGGCGCGGTCATCACGGCGTCGGCGCCGATAAGCGACAGCCGCGGCGTGTTCCGCTTCGACGCGCCGGCCGGCACGCTGCTGCCGCTCGCGAGCGGCACGCTCGCCAGGCCGCCGGGCCAAATCGACGCGTCGCCAGCCGTGCCGACTTCGGCCACGGACCCGGCCGCCGCCTTGCGCACCGTGCTGATCCCCGTGCGCGACGTCGACGGTCAGGCGCTGATCCGCACCGCGCCACTGAACGGCACGCAGATCGCGCCGACGCCGCTCGCCGCCACGCCGCGCCATCTCGCGATGCTGATGAAAGCGCTGATCGGACGGCCCTACGGCTGGGGCAACAGCGGCTTCTACAACGACTGTTCGTCGGAGTTGCAGAGCATTTTCGCGACTTTCGGCGTCTGGTTGCCGCGCCATTCGTCGACGCAGATGAGCGCCGGACGCATGATCGACCTGTCGGCGTCCACACCGGCGCAGCGGCTCGACTATCTCGCCCAGCACGGCGTCGCATTCCGTACGCTGATCTACATCGGCGGCCACGTGATGCTGTATATCGGCAACACCACGCGCAACGGCACGACCGTGCCGGTGGTGTATCAGGACGTCTGGGGTCTGCGCCCCGCCGACAACAGCCGTCGCGCGGTGATCGGCGGATCGGTGATCCTGCCGCTTTTCGAACACATTCCGGAAGACGCGGCGCTGCAATCGCTGGCCGGCACGCCGACGTTCCAGATCAGCATTCTCGGCGCACCGGCCGGCGCGAGTGCCACGCCCTCCGACGACGACAATCCGGCTGGCTAGCAGCCGTCTCCAATCATCATCGACACTCCGCAAAAATATTTTTTCCGGAGTGTCGATCTCCCGGCCGTCCAGTCGTCGTAACGTTGAAGGCCGGGCTTGCCGCGTTCGATCCGTCTGGTGCGCGCGGCGAGATGTGCTGCGGCTACGCATGTCACCGGCCTTTCAACTCACGAACCCGTTACTTCAAGGAGTCGCCGTCATGTCCAGCCCCGCTGTCAAACCGATCCCCGAGGGAATGCATTCGCTGACGCCGCACCTGATCTGCGCCAACGCCGCCGAGGCGATCGCGTTCTACGCCAAGGCTTTCGATGCCGTCGAACAGTTTCGCCTGCCCGGTCCCGGCGGCAAGGTCATGCATGCGTGCCTGAAAATCGGCGATTCCATGCTGATGCTGACCGACGAATGGCCCGAACATCAGGCGTTCGGCCCGCTTTCGCTGAAAGGCACGCCGGTCACGATTCACCAGTATGTCGAAGACGTGGACGCCCGTTTCAAGCAGGCGGTCGAAGCCGGCGCCACGGTCACGATGCCCGTCACCGACATGTTCTGGGGCGACCGTTACGGCCAGGTGCAAGATCCGTTCGGCCATCGCTGGTCGATTGCCACGCACAAGCAGGACCTGACCGCGGAACAAATCCAGCAGAACATGCGCAACATGGAGTGCGGTCAGAAATGAGCCGCCAGGCCGGCGCGCACGACGTGCGCGCCGTGCCGACTCCGCCAACCCTGCCGATCTCTGCAAAGGAGAAGACCTGATGCAAAAGATTGCACCCTGTTTGTGGTTCGACGGCAACGCCGAGGAAGCCGCCCACTTCTACACGGGCGTCTTCGGCCGCTCGCGCATTGCCTCCACGATGCGCTACAGCGACGCCGGTCCCGGTCCGAAAGGCGACGTGCTCGCGGTCACGTTCGAAATCGAAGGTCAGGAGTTCATGGCGCTGAACGGCGGCCCGAACTTCACGTTCACGCCGGCCATTTCGCTGTTCGTGCATTGCAGTTCGCAGGAGGAAATCGACAGCTACTGGAACCGGCTGCTCGACGGCGGCACGCCATGGCAATGCGGCTGGCTGAAGGACCGCTTCGGCGTCTCGTGGCAGATCGTGCCCGACGCACTGGGCGACATGCTGCGAGACCCCGATTCCGCGAAGGCGAGCCGCACCATGAAGGCCATGATGCAGATGGTCAAACTCGATATCGCGCAACTCGAACAGGCGTATCGCGGCGCCTGACGCCGCAATGAACCGCAGTCCCCGACGATGCCCCGCAAACGCGGGGCATCGTCATTTGATACGATCGGTCTCGACCTGTCATCGGCGATCCTCCACTGTGCGCCTCACTCATCAGGCTTTTTTCTACTCCCTGTTTGTCGCGCGTCTCGCCGATCAGATTCTGCTGTTTCTCGTGCCGCTCGTCGTGTTTCAGACCACGCATCAGGTGTCGTGGTCCGGTCTCGCGTTTTTCGTCGAGACGCTGCCGCGCTATCTGGTGTTTCCGTTCTTCGGCGCGTTATGCGATCGCGTCTCGCCGCTGCGTCTGATGCGCGTGAGTCAGACCGTGCGCGCGCTGACCTGTTTCGGCGGCGTGCTCGCTTACGCATTGTTCGGCGGCATTGGCTGGCTGATCGCGCTGTCGGCGCTGTGCGGTGTGTTGACGAGCCAGGGGCTGGTGGCGCGTGAAGTGATGCTGCCGCAGATCTTCAGCACGCAGCAGTTTCAGCGCGTGCTGGCGTACTCGCAACTCGCCGACCAGTTGGGTTTCGTGCTCGGCCCAATGCTTGCCGCCGCGATGCTGGCCGTGTGGCGCTGGGAATGGGTGGTCGCCGGCACGGGTGGTCTCTTTCTGATCGCCGATGCCGCCCTGCTGCTGTGGCAACGCACGAGCCGCTTCGTGCCCATCGAACCGCCGGCCGTGGCGAAGGGCCGCTTCGTGCGGCCGATCTTCGATGCGCTGGTGGTCGCCTTGCGTCACGTGCTGGTTCTGCCGGGACTCAAACGCATCGTGCTGCTCGCCGCCGCCGAAAACCTGGTGATCGGCGTCACGCTGGCGACATCCGCCGCCATGGTGACCGGCATCCACGCGCAGTCGCCGCGTTACTACGCCGGATTGCAGACGGCGGGCGCGATCGCGACGGTGCTCGTTCTGCTGACCGTGGCACGTACCACCTTGCCCGCGCCGACGCTCGGCCGCTTCGGCTTTATGGCGATCTGCGCGGGCGGCGTGATCGCCGGGCTGAGTCCTGCGCCGTGGGGCTACGCGCTCGGCTTCCTGCTGATTGTCGGCTTCGACAAGATGTTCAGCGTCTACATACGCAGCGAACGGCAGAAAATCATCCCTGCGCAGGACTACGGCAAGACCACGGGCGTCATCATCCTGCTCAACAACATGACCCAGCCGCTCGCGGGTCTGCTGGTCGGCGTGTTTTCCGCGCGCACGCAAACAGGCTGGCTGATCGTGGCGCTCTCGGCGGCAATGGGCGGCATGGGCGCGGCGGTCGCGCTCGGCTCTGCACTGATGCGGCGCAAACGCGCGCTGGCGCTCGGCGAATACTTTCATTGCCTCGCGTTTCGTTGCCGCGCCGGAATTTGCAATCGCGAACCGACACGGCCTAACCTGCCGCAGCAGACCAAAGCGGAACACAGCGCGACGCGCTGACTCGCCTGCGCGGTTGATTTTCAATCAACACGGCTTTAATCGAATCATTCAGCATTAAATCACCCACCCGATTCGCATAAGCATTTCACGGTGAATTCGAAATTATTTACAAATTTCTCGTACGCACGATTAGAAAAAAATACCTCGATCAGGTATTTCCCTAATGCCAGAATCAGAAATAAATTCACAAACGCTTGCCTGACACGCACGCACGGCGCGGTTCTTCGCCGAATACACCACAATTTTTATTCAGCCAGATTTGTATGATGAAGAATCTGTGGTGTAGACTCATTTCAACAAATGCGACGGTGACCCGAATAATTTCATGGCACCGCTGGAATAGGGCCGCGAATAAATCCCGCTATCTGGCCGGTTTGATTCGCCATTCCATGCAAATGATAAAAATCCGTGTGTCGGACTGAGAGGTTTCATGATGAAACGAAAATTGCTGTCATCCAGCCTCGTCGTCGCCATGATGTTCGGCGTACCGCTGCAACTCGCTCGCGCAGCGGTCTACTCCAACGGCACGGCCACCGCCACCTTCACCGTCAGCCTCACGCTGACCGCCAATTGCTCGATCAGCGCCAATCCGCTGAACTTCGGCAGCAACGGCGTGCTGGCCACGGCGATCAACCAGCAGACCACGGTCGCCGTCACCTGCACCAACACGACGCCTTACAACGTCGGGCTCGACGCGGGAACGGTCACCGGCTCCTCCGTCACCAGCCGTCTGATGGCCGGCACCGCCACCGGCAACACCGCCACCACGGTCGGCTTCCAGCTGTATCAGGACGCCGGGCACACCACCTTGTGGGGCAACACGCAGGGCACGAATACGGTGAGCGGGACCGGCAGCGGGTCGGCGCAATCGATCGTCGTGTACGGCCAGGTGCCGTCGCAAACCACGCCTAAACCGGATACTTACCAGACCACGGTCACCGCCACGGTCTACTTTTGACCCGGCGGCGCACGAGCGCCATGCGCGCTGACCGCTTACTGCCGCTCGCGGCCGCATGCGTGGGATGGCTGGCAGTTGCCCCGGCGCTCGCGGCAACCTTGCAGATCTCGCCGGTCATGGTCGATATGCAGGCCGACGCGAACGCCACCGGCATCACGCTGAAAAACCCCGGCGAAAAGCCGCTGTTCGGTCAGGTGCGGGTATTCCGCTGGGACCAGGCGAGCGGCGAAGACACGCTGACGCCCACGCAGGACCTGGTGGCCAGCCCGCCGCTGATCCAGATTGCCGGACACGCCGACCAACTGGTGCGGCTGGTGCGCACGAACACCGCGTCTTCCGCCGTTGAACAGGGCTATCGCGTGCTGATCGACGAACTGCCCGAGCCGGATGCCGCGCCAACCAGCGGCGTGACCATCCGCCTGCGCTATTCGGTGCCGGTGTTCGTCGAGCCGGCCGCCGACATCGGCCAGCCGAAGCTGTCGTGGCATCTGTCGCACAACGCGCAAAGCTGGCTGCTGCGCGTCGACAACACCGGCAACAAGCGCGCGCAGATCGCCGCGGTGCAGTTGATCGACAAGGCCGGCAACACCTGGCAGATCAACAAGGGACTGCTCGGCTACGCGCTCGCCGGACGCGCGCGGCACTGGCCCGTCACGCTGCCGGACAACGCCGGCCAGAACGGTCCGCTGAAGGTACGCGCCGCCGTCAATTCGCTGCCGGCCGAAGCCGTGGTGAACCTCGACTAGCGCCGCGCCATGCACGCGGCCGAGCCGACCGCGCCGGCAAGCGGGTCAACGGGAACCGACACGATGCACCGCCACGCGAACAATGAGAATGACACGACGGCGAATACGTCATGGATGGACTTTGCATGCTATCGCGCTTGCAACGATGCTCGCCATGCTGAGCGCACCGAAGGCCCGCGCGCAGACGCCCGCAGCGACCGCGGCTTCCGCCGGCGGCACGCACACCGCCGCGCCCGCTGGCCCCGATGCGCCCGCGTCGTCCGGTTCGGCGGGCAGCGTCCCGGGCCGTGACCTGTATCTGGAAGTGATGCTCAACGGCCAGCGCACCTCCTTGATCGTGCGCTTTCACGAGGCCGGCGGACGGCTCAGCGCAAGCGGCGAAGATCTCGGCGAAATCGGCGTCGCGATCGACAAACTCGGGCTGACCAGCACCGCCTCCATCGAACTCGACCGCATTCCGGGCCTGCATTACCGCTACGACGCCGCGAGCCAGAGCATCGACCTGCAGGTGCCCGACGCGATTCGCAAGCCCTATACGTTCGACACGCGCGAGTTGTCGAAGACGCCGAACGCCAGCGCGTCGCGCGGCTTTCTGATCAACTACGACGCCTTCGCCCAGACGGACACCAACGCGCAACTCGCGCTCTGGAGCGAAGAGCGTTACTTCGATTCGAACGGCGTACTGAGCAACACCGGCATCGCCTACCTGTATCGCGACCTGCACCGCTACGTGCGATACGACACCTCGTGGAGCACGTCGAATCCCGCCACGCTGAGCACCACGCAGGTCGGCGACACCATCACGTCGTCGCTGGACTGGAGCCGCTCGATCCGCATCGGCGGTTTCCAGTGGCGCAGCAACTTCGCGCTGCGCCCCGATCTCGTGACCTTCCCGGTGCCGACCTTGTCGGGCACCGCCGTCGTGCCGTCGTCGGTGGACCTGTACGTCAACAACGTGCGGCAGTTCACCGGCAACGTGCCGAGCGGGCCGTTCATCGTCAACAACGTGCCGGGCATCACCGGCGCCGGCGAGGCGACCGTCATCACGCACGACGCGCTCGGCCGCACGATCTCGACTTCGTTGCCGCTTTACGTGGACACGCGCATGCTCGCGGCGGGTCTGTCGAGCTATTCGTTCGAAGCGGGCTTCCTGCGCCGCGCTTATGGCATCGATTCGTTTTCCTACGATCCGCGTCCGGCAGTGAGCGGCTCTGCGCGGCGCGGCGTGAGCGACACGCTGACTGTCGAAGGCCACGCGGAAGCCACGCCCGGACTCGCCAACGCGGGCGCCGGTGCGCTAGTGCGGCTGGGCATGGCCGGCGTGGTGAGCGGCTCGCTGTCGGCGAGCGTCGGCAAACTGAGCGGGACCCAGGCCGGCATCGGCTATCAGCTGATCGAACCGTATTTTTCGATCGACGCGCAAACGCTGCGCGCCTACGGCAATTACGGCGACCTCGCCGCCAGCGACGGTACGCCCGTGCCGACCGCCACCGACCGCGTGACGCTCGCGCTGCCCTTCTTCAGCCGTCAGACCGTCTCGCTCAGCTACATCGGCTATCGCTATCCCGGCGCGCCTGCGTCGCGCATCGGCTCGCTTTCCTACACGCTGAACCTCGGCAATCTCGCCTCGCTCACGCTGAGCACCTACAAGGATTTTCTGCAGCACGACGCGCAGGGCGTCTTTCTGAGCGCGAGCATCGGCCTCGGCAACAACACTTCGATCAACGCGAACATCGGCCGGCAGAATGGCCAGTCGACCTACAACGTGAACGCGCAACGCCCGCCCGATTACGCGGGCGGCTGGGGCTGGGGCGTGCAGGCAGGCGGCACGGGCGCGGTGCCGTACCGTCAGGCACAGGCGCAGTATCTCGGCAAATACGGCGAAGTGACGGCGGTCGCGCAGGACATCGACCGCCGCGCCAGTGCCTCGCTGGATGTGACCGGCGCCGTCGTGCTGATGGACAACAGCATCCAGCCGGCGCGGCGCATCGACGATGGTTTCGCGCTGGTGTCCACCGACGGCGTGGCCGGCGTGCCCGTGCTGCACGAAAACCGCGTGATCGGCACGACCGACCGTAACGGCCATCTGTTGATCCCCGACCTGAACGCCTACCAGCACAACCAGGTCGCGATCGACAGCATGAACCTGCCCGCCAACGCCCGCATCGACACCACCACGATGGACCTCGTGCCGAAGTCGCACGCGGGCGTGCTGGCGAGCTTCAGGGTGTCGCGCTACAGCGCCGCCTCGCTGATCCTCAAGGGCGCCGACGGCAAACTGCTGCCGCCGGGCACGCGAGTGCATCACGTCGAAAGCGGCAGCGACACGATCGTCGGCTACGACGGTCTGACCTTCATCGAACATCTGCAAGCCGATAACCATCTGGAGATCGAAACCGGCGCAACGCGCTGCAGCGTCGAGTTCCACTACGAGCGTCCCGCCGACAACAGCCTGCCCACGCTCGGCCCCCTCACCTGCGGCAGCGCCGCGACGAGTTCCGCGGCGGCGCGATGAAACGGCTGCTGCGTGTCATCGTCTTCGTGGTGGTGTGCGTGCTGCTCGGCGCGCTGCCGCAACGGGCGAGCGCGCAGACGTGCACCGCGAGCCCCACGGCGCTGAGCTTCGGCAACGTGAGCCCGATCGCCCTCGGCGCCGTGGCCGCAACCGGCACGGTCGGCATTTCCTGCACGTGGCCCGCCATCACACTGACGCCGAGTGTCCAGGTTTGCCTGAACATGGGCGGCACGACGCCGCGCGTTCTGTCGAGCGGCAGCAGCCAGCTTGCTTACGGCCTGTACCAGGATGCCGCGCATTCGGTGCCGTGGGGGTCGACCGCGCTCGGCACCACGCCGATCTCGCTGATCCTCGACAAACCGGCGACCGGCAACACCGCCACCGCGACCGTGACGTTCTACGGCCTCGTCGCCGCCAACCAGCCGACCGTGCCGACCACCGGCAACGCCAACACCGCCTACACGCAGCTGCTGAGCCAGACCTCGCTCAACTACGGCTTTTTCCTGCTACTGTCGCCGGGATGCGCGGCGCTGACGTCGAGCGGCGGGTCATTCGCCTTCACGGCGAGCGCGACCGTGGTGAACAACTGCCTCATCAGCGCCACCAATCTCAGCTTTGCGGCGACGGGCGTACTGAGTTCGACGCTCAGCGCGAGCGGCGCGATCACCGCGCGCTGCACCAATGGCGACGCCTACCGGATCGCGCTGAGCGCCGGTTCGAGCGGTAACGTGGCAGCGCGGCAAATGCAGCGCGTGGGTGGCGGCGGAAGCGTGAATTACCAGCTCTACACCGATTCGGCGTTCACGACCGCGTGGGGCGACGGCACCGCCGGCACGACCATGCCGACCGGCACGGGAAGCGGCAACGCCGTCTCGATCAACGTGTATGGACGCGTACCGGCACAAAGTACGCCGATGCCGGGCAACTACAGCGACACGATCACCGCGACCATCAGCTTCTGAGGCAAGGAATAGTCAGCCGTGCGGCTGTTTCAAGGCATGAAAAACCGTCAAAAATTGACGGTCCAGACCGTGGTTTGCCGGGTTTCCGGCAGAAAGCTTAGTTCGACCGGCGCGCCCGCGGACTTTTCGAGCGGCGCAATGGGCGCGACCGGATCGAAACCCGCCTGGGTAATCTGGAACGGCGCGCCGTGCAGACAGTCCACCGCCGGCTGATTGGCCACGGTAATGGCGGCTTCCGTGGACTGGATCACGCAGGTTTCCTGCACGACCAGACTGACCGCGATGGACGCCAGCTCGGTCGGCTTGGCCTGCAGAACCGAGGCCGGCGACGCGGCAAGCAGAATAGCCACAACCGTGGCGAAGGTAAGACGCATGGAACGTGATCCTGATGAATGGGGCGAAGCGTGCGGCGAACAGCGCGAGGTGACTCTTTTTTCGGCACTTCGCAGATGAAACTTTAGGCTTTTTTTGCCTCGCCGCCGCGGCTTTTGTGGCGCTTCATGGGGTGCGCTACACGTGCCGCCTTCATCGAAGAGCCTAAGCCCTCACACCGCCTCGCAGATCACGTTGAATTTCACCAGTTCCGTGGCACCGAACGCATTGCTTATCGCGACATCCGCCGCATCCCGGCCGCGCGCCATCAGTACGCGTCCGATGCGCGGCACGTTATTGCGCGGGTCGAAGGTTTGCCAGCAGCCGCCGACGTACGCCTCGAACCAGGCGGCGAAATCCATCGGCGCATAAGGCGGCGGCACGCCGACGTCGCTGATATAGCCGGTGCAGTAGCGCGCCGGAATGTTCATGGCGCGGCACAAGGTCACCGCCAGATGCGCGAAATCGCGGCACACGCCCTTGGCCTCCTGCCACGCCTGCCAGGCCGTTTTGGTCGGACGCGCGAAGTCGTAGCCGAAAACGATGTGGTTGTGCACGTAGTCGCAGATCGCCTCGACTCGCACGCGCCCCAGCGGCAACGTGCCGAACATCTGCCAGGCGAAGTCGGACAGCAGATCCGTTTCGCAGTAACGGCTGCCGAGCAGGAACATCAGGGTGTCGTCGGGCAGCGCTTCGACCGGATGCTGCTCGACGAACGGCGGCCGCTGCTCGGGTTCGGACGGCACTTCGAGCACCGCGATCGTCGACAGGGCCAGCCGACCCGGCGGTGCGACGATCCGGCTGCACAGATTGCCGTAGCCGTCGCGATACTGGCCGATCGGCACGGGCGGATCGACCGTCAGCAGATCCGGACTCAGCACTTCTTTGGCGTGCGAATAGTGTGTGTTCAACATCAGCATCATGGGCGTCGGTTGCACACACTCGTAGACCAGCTCGTAACCAACGCGCAATTTCATCGCAGCGCCCTCTTCAATTGAAACACTCGATCGACGCGTCCGGATGGCCGTCCTGATCCCACGCTGTCTGCCTGCCAGTCAGCACGAGCAAGCGGCGCTCCCGGCGCGTCACTTGCCTTCGGTCACACTCACATCGACCTGCAGACCGCGAAACGAATGCGGTGCGCCGTGCCATGTGCCCCACAGCGGCAACGCCTGGTAGTAGTTCCACGCCACCGCGACGCGAATCAGATGACGATTGCCGATGATGCTATTGGTCGGATCGAAATCGACCCAGCCCGCGCCCGGCAGATAGATTTGCAGCCACGCGTGAGTCGAGCCGCCGCCCTGGGTGGCATCGTGCTCCGGCACGAAAATGTAGCCGCTGACGAAACGCGCGGCGAGTCCGAGCGAGCGCACCGCGTCCATCATCAGCACCGCGAAATCGCGGCAACTGCCGCTGCGGCTGCGCAAGGTGTCGCCAGGACGGTTCACGCCTTTTTCCGTGCGACGCACGTAGAAAAACGTGTTCTTGATGTCGAGCGTCATGGCACGCAACAAACCCATCGTGCCGCCCGCGCCGTTTTTCGCGCTCGCGCCCGGACTGCCCGGCAACGGCACGAAGGTGCGGGCCCAGGCGTCGACGTCGCCATCGGGATACTGACGGCTGCGCGCGTTGACGAGGTCGGACGCCTCCTCGTTGGTGTAGGCGAACGACCAGTTCATCGCGTACGGTTCGAGCGCGTAGTCGGGCAAGGGCGTTTCGAAGTGCTCCAGCGTCGCTTCGCTGTCGAAACGCAATTCGCTCACCTCGCCGGTAAAACTCGCGACCGCCACCGAGTTGTCGAACACATCGTGCAGCCAGTGCAGACGCGACGGCGTGGGCGTGATCACGAGCCGATCGGTGACGAGCCGCAGGTCGTGACTTGCCCGTGGGCGGAACATCATGCGGTGCTCGCCGAAGCGCACGGGTTCCGAGTAGCGGTACACGCTGACGTGGCGCACCGTGAAGCGTTGCGGCTTGTTCATCGGATAGCCCGAAAAAGACGGCAGGAATCGACGCCATGCATGCCGCGGACGTGACGCGGATCGTGCGTGACTTGTCCCTGCATGGTCGTGCCCTGGTGGATCGGTCGATCCGCCTAAGTATGGACGGGCCCGTGGCGGGAAGGTAGCGGGTTGAGGATACACCCGCCAAATTCATTGGGCGGAAGATGGACGGTGGATGAAACGGTTGTGATGGGGATTGATTGGTGTGGCTGGGGAGGTGAGGTGCGACGTTGGGGCGTGAATTTTTCTGGGTTGTGCCATTCATTCGACGCGCGGCGCGATTCTTCGAACCGGCCGCGTCGCGCGTCGTCGTGCCATTGTTGTTATCGACGAGATTTAAAGCCGACCTCGGGGGGAGCAATGTCGGGATGGTCTTCGTAGAGTGGTTCGAGACCAATCACATACAAGCGATCAAGCAACTGCCCCATGGCGCGGCAAAATTCCTTGAACTCCTCGGCGGGACAATTTTCGCGCACGTAAAGAATTGTTTCGTTGATTGAACCGCTCAGGGCGTAGAGGCGGTGGGCGACTTCAGATGCAATCTGTTTGTCTTTGATCGTCATTCTTTGCATTCTTAACGTTTCGGGCGACATTGCTCCCGCCGAAGCCCCCAAAGTGGGTAGTAGAAAAAAGCCGAGTACCTTCCGACTTGAGTCATTGTTCGAGTGGCCTGCCGATCTGCATGTCATCTGCACATCTGCGCACTTCAAACCCGCATTCTTTCACTCTCGATGGTCGTGTTATCTTGTATTTGATATTCCGTGGTTCATCAGAACACGTGCGCATGATTCGCGCTATTGCTGTCGAGCGGCGCGAGCGAAAATTTCACTGTGCTTGGTCGTATCCTGATGTTGACGGCGCCCCGCCCCCGCCCATTTATCCACAGTAGAGACGAATGAAGTGAGATAAGTCGGAAGTTGATCGACACGTGAGCCGCATATCGTCCTCACGCATCAAGTCACAAACCAGGTCGAGCGTCCGGCAGGTTACTTTGCTGACGATTCCCTAATCAGAAGTTGCGTCAGACTAAGGTGCTTTTTGATTTCGGATTGTCCCAACACAATCACATTAAAGATTGCCACTCCTAGCTGCCAGGCAGTTTCGTCGTCAACAACAACGCTTCTCATCATCTGAAAAAATTGAATCTCCATGCTTCAGGATACGGGCGGAGACAGCGTGGCCTTCGGTACAGCCTGCACTACCAACTGCTGGCGATCGTCGGTGCACGTCACCACAACGGAATACGGCTGATGCTTGAGCATTAGTAACCTCTGAATCCTTGATATCTGTCAAAGGCATTTTTCTTTATAGAGCGCATAGGCTCGCGGCCCTTTCCACACACGTCTGGCTGACAACTGCGAACTATGCCCGCGCGTCATAGTCGTTGAAACTGCCAACGTTCAGTTAATTGAGGGTTTTTCCTCCGGTATAAATTCCGGATGTTGCTTGCAAATCGGCTGACCTGATTTTAATGTGGGCTTCGGCTGGCAAGTTCGGCTTGGGCCACCAGGGCGGTGGCATGGATTCTTCGATTTGACAGGCTACCCTGCAATGCTGCAACCAGAATTGTTTTGGTTGCAGCACTGGACACTCGGTCAGTTACTCCTCAGGTAGCTCATCAATCGGATGCTGCGTGACGTTTAAGCGCTTTTTGACCTCAGGGCGCCCCTCTGCGATCACATTGAGCATTGCAACGCCGAGTTGTCGCGCTGCTTCATCATCGAATTGGAACTCTTGATCGTCCACAAAAAAGGGGACCTCCATAGTTCCGGCCAAAAGCGGGGCCACCTTGACCGACTCGACCATTTGCATGATCAATTGTTGCGGATCTTCGACGTAGGTGATAACCATTGAATATGGTGGACGTTTGCGCATTAATACCCCCTACATTCTTGATATCTGTCAAAAGCGTTCGCCAAGCATATAGCCCAGTTTCGCTTCCCTCTTGTCCCGGCTAGTAGACGGCATGCATCACGATCATTTTCAAGTTGAGCGTAGCACTCGGCCTCGCGAGCCTCCCTCCCCCCACACTTAACCATCCCCCCATTACCATTTCCCGGTCCAAAAAGTGCGCTGTAAAGGGTAGATCTCTTCGCAGACCCGGTCAAATCCGGCACAAG
>NZ_JBNDMM010000015.1:0-98992 GCF_050436585.1 Paraburkholderia sp. GAS199
ATCAAGCGCCCACACTTATCGGCTGTTAATTTTTAAAGATCGATTACGCAGTCACTACCCAAACCGCACCGGAGGACTTCAACTTCACCACCCGGCACCGCTTCGTTCTGCGTCGCTGCATCAGCAGCAGAGAAACGAGATTATGGAGAACGATCGAAGGGTCGTCAACCCCTTTTTGTGAATTTTCCATCAAGCATGCGAGAAGCCGCGCCCAAACACACCCCCTGCTATATGACGCAACCACAAGTTGAACCAGCGGGATCGGTCCGACCCCGCGTGTGCGAGCGCACAACATCGTCTATAGTTAAGATCAGGCCGCCGATCGGCAGTTGAAGTTTTGCCGCCAGTCCCCATCTGAAAGCCACGGCTGACAGGCGACGCAAGGCCTGCGACAGAAATGCACCAATAATTCGTTGGCTCGCAATGCGCGCGAAGGCGCAAGCTCGTATATAATGCGAGCCGCGCGAATTTCGCACATTTCTATCGGCCCGCTTCAAGCGGGCTCATCTTTTTTGCTCCCCAGAGCACAGCCAAACAACCCGCGTTGAGTCACTCAGGTGATGTTGAGCCATGCTCGAAACGCCTGACGGTCGCGTCTTGCGTCTCATAGCGAAGCCTCTAGAGGAGAATACGTGAACCCTTTTGATCGCGAAGATTCGCAACACGAAACCGCCGGCTTCACCGCCAAGGCACCCGGTCGCACTGCCAAGGGCAAGGGCGCCGGTAAAGCGATCCCCGTAGCGGCCGAACTGCCGCCGCAACAGGCTGAAGAGCGTCAGCGCCAGATGCGCGCGCTGATCCAGCTGGGTAAGGAGCAAGGCTACCTGACCCACGCCCAGATCAACGACCATTTGCCCGACAACTTCGCGCAAACGGCTGCGATCGACAGCATTGTCAGCGCGTTCAACGACATGGGCGTGCAGGTCTATGAGCAGGCTCCCGACGCGGAAACCCTGCTGTTGAACTCGAACGCACCTGCCGTCGTGTCGGACGACCAGGCCGACGAGGAAACCGAAGTCGCGCTGTCCACGGTCGACTCTGAATTCGGCCGCACGACCGACCCCGTGCGTATGTACATGCGCGAAATGGGCGCGACCGAACTGCTGACGCGCGCCGGCGAAATCGCGATCGCCAAGCGGATCGAAGACGGCCTGCACGAAATGGTGCAAGCCATCGCTGCCTGCCCGCTCGCAATCTCCGCAATTCTGGCAAGCGCCCAGCAAGTGGCTGACGGCGAACTGCGCATCGACGAACTGGTCGACGGCCTGAACGAAGAAACCGCTGCCGCAGAAGACACCGCCAGCGCGGACACCGCTGCAGATGTCGACGCCGATGCAACCGACGACGAAGACAGCGACGACGAAGATGAAGACGACGCCGGCCCGGCCGACTCGTCGGCGGCAGACGAAGCACGTCTGAAGCAGCTCACCAGCGACTGCCTCGAGATTTTCGCGCAGGTCGGCATTCTGTCCGATCAGCTGAACGCCTCGCACACGCGCGGCGACGTAACGTCGAAGGCTTATCAGCGCGCACGCGAAGAAATCCAGCAGCATCTGGCGAAAATCCGCTTCACGGCACGCACGATCGACCGTCTGTGCGGCGACGTGCAAAGCCAGGTGGCGCAAGTTCGTGCCATCGAGCGCAACATTCTGCAGATCGTCGTGACCAAGAGCGGCATGCCGCGCGAACAGTTCATCGAATCGTTCAAGGGTCACGAGGCCGATCTCGGTTGGACGGAGCGCGCGGCGCGCGGTTCGTCGTCGTTCGGCGCGGCGCTCGAGCGTCATCTGCCGGCCATCCAGTCGGAACAGCAGAAGCTGATCGACATCGAGGCTACGGTTTCGCTGCCGCTCAAGCATCTGAAGGAAATCAACCGTCAGATGGTTGCGGCCGAGTCGAAGATGCGCAAGGCCAAGAGCGAAATGATCGAGGCGAATTTGCGTCTCGTCATCTCGATCGCGAAGAAATACGTGAACCGCGGCATGCTGTTCCTCGATCTGATCCAGGAAGGCAACATCGGCCTGATGAAGGCCGTGGACAAGTTCGAATACCGTCGCGGCTGGAAGTTTTCGACGTACGCCACGTGGTGGGTTCGCCAGGCTGTCACGCGTTCGCTCGCCGACCAGGCGCGCACGATCCGCGTGCCGGTGCACATGATCGAAACGATCAACAAGCTCAACCGCATTTCGCGTGAAATCCTGCAGCAGACCGGGCAGGAAGCTCACCCGTCGGTGCTGGCAGAACGCATGGAACTGTCGGAAGAGAAGGTGCGCGGCATTCTGAAGATCGCGAAGCAGCCGGTGTCGATGGAAACGCCGGTGGGCGACGACGGCGACGCCACGCTCGGCGACATGATCGAAGACTCGGCAGCATCGTCGCCGGCTGACGCTGCGATGCAAGCCGACTTGCGCGCCGCCATCGACGACGCGCTCGATTCGCTCTCGCCGCGCGAAGCCAAGGTGCTGCGTATGCGTTACGGCATCAACACGAAGTCGGACCACACGCTGGAAGAAGTCGGCAAGCAGTTCGACGTCACGCGTGAGCGGATTCGCCAGATCGAAAGCAAAGCCATGCGCAAGCTGATGCATCCGAGCCGTGCCGACCGTCTGAAGTCCTTCCTCGACCGTTAAGCAGCAACAAGTCGCTTGCCGTGCGCCACGCACGGCAAGCGCATCCCGCCTCAGGATACGGCTCGCTCACGAGCCGCTATCGACCAATCGCCTCCCCCCGTCCTTCGCAGCGCCAATTCTCGTGTGCTGTCGCCGCTCGCGCCTGAACCTCAGGCAAGCAGCGAAATAATTCCACCCAGCGTAATCCCTGCAGCCAGCCAACGTCCGGCGGTATAGAACGCGTTGTGCTGTTCCTGCGGCTGGTCGGGTCGTTCGAGACCGAGCGTTCCGTAGGCAAACGACTTCACCGCCGACGCATTGATGACCGGCGTGCCGGTGTCCGACGCGTCGCTCGCCGTCTGATTCTGGCTCGTGTCGGCGTCCTGCGCGGCCGCGGCCGCAGCGGCGCCTTCCGCGGAAATGCGGACCGCGTCGTCCTGCATTGAGGCCGCTGAACCCGTCGAACCCGAATTCGGTGAATCCACGGCGCTGTTCGTTCCGGCAACTGCGACGTCGTTGTTACTCGCCCCGTTCGGCGTCGCTGCGCGGGCCGGGTCTGATACCGCTGAGCGCACGGCACTGTCGATCTGCATGGCAACCTCTTTATTTCGCTCAAGGCGTACGCCGCCAAACTCCGGCGGCAACTAAGGCTCGCACCTACGGTGCATTCCCGAAACCGCAATCCTGCGCACGGCCGGTTACAAGACCTATCGACCCTGTTTCCGGAAAACTTGAGTGAAGGTAAGACAAAGTAAGAGGAAAGTTGGGCACGCCCGTTGCGCGATCCGGTGAACACCTTTGAACGAGGAGGACATCATGACCACACTCGATAGCGACCCGACCGCCATGCCGGGCGCAAATATCGTCGGAACCGGCGTAGGTAGCGGGGCAGGACCAGGGGCGGACGTGATGGCCGCTTCGTCGCTAGACGGCAACAAGGTGTTTTCGGCGGATGGCGAGCCGATCGGCAAGATCGTCGACATCATGCTGGACGTGCGCAGCGGTCAGGTCGCGTATGCGGTGCTGTCGAACGGTGGTGTTTTCGGCATTGGCGACACCTTGCATGCTTTGCCGTGGAGTGTGCTGACACTCGACACCGACGACAAATGCTTCATTCTGCACGTGCCCGCCGAGCGGCTTAGAAGCGCGCCGGGCTTCGACAAGGATCATTGGCCGTCGATGGCCGATCTGCAGTGGAGTACGGCTGTCCACGCGTACTACGACCGCACGCCGTACTGGAACGCCACGCAAGACCCCGCGCAAACGCAAACCCGGACGCAAAAACCAGCCCCGGACTCCGCCTTCTAGAAGCCGCGCCGCATCGCGGCGTCAGCCGGTGGCGAGCGCCTCGTCGGTCAACTCAACCCGGTTGCGGCCGCCCGATTTGGCGCGATACAGCGCGCGGTCGGCGACACTACTCAGGCGCGCGAGCGTCGCGTCGGCGGCGTCGAGACATGCCACGCCGATGCTGCACGTGTAGGTCGGCAGATCGCAGTCCACTTGCACCTGCACCAGTTGACGAATCGCGCTGGCGCGCCCAAACGCCTCCTGCGCGCTCGCGTCAGCCAGCAGGATCGCGAATTCTTCCCCGCCGAACCGCGCCAGGTAATCGTACGGACCCAGCACCGACGCCACGCGCTCGGCAAAATCCACCAGCACACGATCGCCGGTGTCGTGACCGTAGCGATCGTTGATCGTTTTGAAGTGGTCCAGGTCGACGATCAGCATGGTCAGCGACCGGCCGAGCCGCCGCGCGCGCTCCTGCGCCTTGGCGTGCAGAACCGCGAACGCCCGGCGGTTGAGCAGACCGGTCAGCGGGTCGGTTGCCGATTGCCGTTCGAGCTGCGCGTGCAGACGGTTGGTCGCGACCATCACGAATCCGACGGTGACGAGCAGCGCCATGAAATTGTTGATGGCCAGATACACCAGCTGAACGGGATCGCGCGCGAAGATGTCCGGCGCGACGTCGCCCGGCGACATGCTCGTGGCGCAGCGAATCGCGGACGCGATGGTCAACGCGAGAAACATCAGGCCGAGGAACAGCGTATTGAAATTGCGTCCGCCGAAAAAGAGCAGCAGTCGCGCGTGCGCCGCGTACAGCACGGCAAGCAGCGCGGTAATGCAGCTCAGACGGCCGAAATAATTGGGATGCACCCACAGCATCCACGAAATGGATGCGCTGCCGAACAGGATCGTGACGATCACGAAGCGCCACGACGGCTGCCGCCCGAAAAAAAGCTCGGTGCCGATCAGCGAAAGTCCGATGCCGACCAGCATGCTCGTATTGGCGACGATCACGGACACGCCGTCGGGAACGGCGCCGCGCAACGCGAACAGCACCGCCGTCACGGCAATACACACCGCCGACGCAGCCCAGTAGTTGAGCCCGCGTATGCTGGAAGGAAAACTGCGGTTCAGCGAGAACAACACCATCGACATCAAGCCGGGCATGACGGATGACATCAGAATGACGGTGCGGAGGTCGATTGAGATCATCAAATGGCGTATTTAACTTTGTGTGGCGCCGTCCTGAACGAATTTTTGCCCTGCATTCCGTACACGTTGCACGCACGGTACTGGACGTGCGCTCACCACCTTCATCAGGTTAACGACCGATTCCCGGATAGCTGAAGGCATAAGGCGGCGCTCTCGCGCTCAAGGCATCACGAAGGTTTTCACCAGCGTCAGTTCGCCCGCCTTGCGCATCGGCACGCGGATGGTTTCGCTCTTTTCGTCGGGCGTGTTCTCGTTGGTGATGATCGTGACCTGCGCAACCGTCATGTCGCTGTTTCCGCTGCCGCTTCCGTAGTAGTTCACGTAGACCAGATAGGTGCCCTTGAGCGGTGCCGCCGAGGAATAAATCTCCGGCCCGTAACCGGTCGTCACGTCCACGTCGAGCGCGCCGCCGTTCGGCGTGACGCGGTCGCCGTACCAGGCATGGGCGCCATCGGGCGAGACGACATGCAGGTCGAGATCGGTGCCGTCGGTGTCCCAGGCCAGAATGACTCGCAGACGCGGCTGCGTCTTGCCGCTGTAAGCGTCGTAAAACTGCACGCGTTTTTTCGAACCGTCCGGCGCGCGCAGTTCCACGCCGTTACTGCCCGACGGGAACGCATACGGCCGCGAGAACTTGCCGTCATCTTCGATACGCTGGGGTAAAGGCGTGCCGTCGACCACCAGCGTGCCGACCGTCGTGCCCTTCTTTTTCGGCGCGTTGCGGATCTGCCCTTCGATCAACGCAAATTTCGACTGCCCTTCCGGCGTCGACACCGTGACCGCCGGATAGTGCACGTCCTGCGTATAGCGTTCGCTGTCGCCGCCCGTGTTGCGCCAGCCGTTCAGCGGCGCGCCGAACTCGATGTCGCTCGCATGCGCGGCCGGCGCGATCTGCGAGCAGGCGACGACGAGCATCATCCAGCCGGCCTTCGCCCATCCTGTCGTCTTGACCTTCATTGTGACGGCTCCCATTGCAAAAGGCCTCTCATTGGATCGGGTTGTCGCTGCGGATCAGCGTACGCGCGGTGCGCTCGACAAACGCTTCGTCGACGCCGCGCGGGTGATGCTGGAACGCGAGGTGAACGTACTCGTGCGCGAGCGCAATACGATCCTCTTCGGTCTGTAACCGGTACACGTACACGCGATTGCGTTGCGCGTCCGCATATGGACGCCCTTCACGTACGGCGCACACGGCCGGCAAATCGGGCGTCTCGTAACCGGCCGCGCCGTCGAGCCGGCGAGCCCAAACGGGCGCGTTGCGCGCAAGCCATGCCTGCGCGCCGGCAACGGCGACGCAGTCGCCCGACAACGGACTCTCGAACGAAGTCAGCGTGGCCTGCGGCCAGGTGCGCGCCAGAATCGCATCGAAACCGAGGCCCGTCTGCGCCGACGCCTTGGCCGCGAGCCAGCTCATCTGTCCCGGTGCGGCCTTGTCGTGGTGATACTGCACGGGCACGCCGGTCAGCACGAGCGCATCGGTCAGGTCCGCTGCGCGCCGCGCCGCGGCGGTCGGCTCACGCGGCAGGACGCGCTGGGTGCTGCTGCTGTCGTCGATACGCAGGCAGCCGTGATCGTGCTGACCGTGCTGCACGACGTAGCTGCGCGCCGCCACCGCCAGCGCCTTGGCAGCCTCCGGCTGGCTCGTGTCGCCTTCGCGCTCCACCACGCGCGCCACGTAATCGTTCATGCCGAATCGGCCGACCAGTTGCGGCGCGGCCGCCGCATCGCGATCGAGCCGCAGTTCGCCGCGGCTCTGTACACGCGCCCAGTTGCCGTTGACGAAACCGACGCGGAAATTGCCAAGCAAAGGTCCGTCCGGCACGGTCGCCGAGCCGCTGTCGCCCAACACCTGACGTATCGGATAACGGCTGAACAGATCGACGAGCACGCAGGCGTTGCTGTCCGGCACGGCGACTTGCGAGAGCATGGGCGCGATGCGTGGCGCGGCCTGCGCCAGCACGCGCGCGCTGCCGCCGGGGCCGCCCAGCCAGACCGGCGTGCCGTCGGCGAGCCAACCTGCCGCGCCGCCGATCGATGCGCCGGGACGGGCCGGGTCGGGCATCGTCCACGTCTTGATGCGCAACACGCTGCCGTAGAGCGACACCGTGCCTTCGCCGCGCCCGCTCGTCAGCACCGAGATGAGCGTGCCCGAAGCGGCCTCGCGCGGCCGCGCAGGCATCGCCTGCAAAGCCGCGAGCAGATCGGCGACCGGCACGCGGCGCGCCGGCGTCATGGCATGGAGATCGCGCAGCCACGCAGGCGCATGGGCGTCCGTCCAGTATTTGCGCCAGTCGGCGGCGCTGAGTTGCAAACGTGCGGGATCGAAAAACAGTCCGCACGACTGCACCAGCGCATGTTCGCGATCGACGTGGCCGCCTGTCATGCAGCAATACACTTCGTCCGGATCGCTGCCGCCACAGGTGTAATCCGGCGTGACCATATTGCGGTCGACCAGATAGCCGTAGACGAACAGTTTCCACACGCTGCCGAGCGGCGTCTCCAGTGTCGCGGGCAAAGGCCGCGCCGCTTGCGGCGTGAACGGTTCGTCCGCGCCTGGCGCGTTGCCGGCATTGCCGGCGCCGGTCGCGCTGCCTTGCCAGAGCTGCGGCTGCCCGTCGCGCAGCCAGGCAAAGCGCAGCATCTGCGAAGGCGCCGCGCCGCGAGGCGTCGCCTGTGACGTCACCGGCGACGCACTCGCCTGCGCAACCGTAACGCAGACGAGCACGCCAACGACGATGCGCCAGCACACACCGACACGCGCGACTCGCCCTCGCCTCGTCAGCGAACGGATCACGGCGATAGCGACATGCCGAAGGACGGAAAACATGGCAGTTCCGCTTACTCGATGCGCAGCGTCGTCATGCGATCGCTCTTGCCGCCTTCGAACGCCTTCGCGTCCGGCTGATACATGCGGAAATAGCGGGCGGGCGGCAACGCGAAGGTGCCGGGCAACGCAAAGCGCACGAGCTGCCGCAACGTCACCGGACGATCCAGCAACGGCACCGGCTGGTGATACGCCAGTTCACCCATCTCGTACGACGCCACGCGCTGGAACGGCTGCGGACCGCTCGCGCCGTCCTTGCCGCCCGGCAGCCCGTCGATCGACACGCCCCAGCTGGTCGCCTCCACGTCGCCGCCCGGCGGCAGCGGCACGTCGAGCAGACCGTAGTGATAGGCGTTGCCGGAGCGCGGCGTGAGCGTCACCTCGTCGATATAGAGCGCATTGCTGTCGATCGGATCGCCCTGCTTGACGCGCCGTGCCGTGAAGGCCGAGCGTCCCAGTTGACTATCGGCATCGGCCTTCTTCGGATCGGTCTTCACCTCGAGCGGTTCGAGCTTGTAGAAGCGGCGCTCGATCGTGATGTTCAGACGGCTGTCCTCGCTGGTGTGACTGCGGAACGAGACGAGCGCGTTGACGTCGGTGCGCGGCGCGCCCGCGTCGAGCGCGACGGGCAGTTGCGCGGCGTTCCATTTCCACAGCGGCGCGCCGGTGGCCGTTGCGCCGCGCGTCCAGCCCGCGCCTTGCAGTGTCGGCAGCGCCGCCGGCGCCGGGTCGGCACCGAGCGACTTGCGCAGCCACAACAACGTCAGCGCTCGATCCAGCGTCGGATAGTCGGTGCTGCTCTTCGCCAGCAGAGCAGGCGCGTCGGCACTCGCGCCGCCGTCGCCCGTCATCGCGACGAGGCTTTGCACCAGCGGCGCGGGATCGTTCGCCAGCGCCACACGCGCCGCGATCGCGGCGGCGTCAAAGCCGTCGGGCAACTGCGCGTTCGTATTGCGCGCGAGGCTCGCGATCAGCAAGGTCGCCATCTGCTTGCCGCGTGGCGTGTCGGCCTGCGCGAAAACAATGCTGTCGGTCGGACCGTAGGTGGCGCTGCGCGTCGCCTTGTTGGCCGCACCGGCCGCCGCACTCGCCGCCGCATCGCTCAACAGATCGCCGGCCACGCCCGAGACCGGCGTGGCGACCGGCAGACCCATCTGCTGCATCAGCCACAACGCCAACGCGCGATGCAACATCGGCTCTTTTGCGCCGGCGTCGCGATAGACGTCCATGGCGTGCTGCCAGTTGTCCGCGGGTAGCGAAATACCGAGGCTGCGGCTCGCCAGCCAGTCGGCGTAATACGCGTAAGCCGTCATCAATGCGCTGCCGCCCGTGGTGTCGCCCCACCAGCCGAACGTGCCGCCGACACCCGCCAGCATTGCCAGACGTTGCCGCTGATTGCGCAGCAGCGTTTCGAGACTTTGCGTCGAACCCGCGTTGTCGGCACGCCCCATGACATCGTGCGCGAGCGCGAGAGGAATCAGCCGGCTCGAAGTCTGTTCCGCGCAACCGTACGGGTAGTCGATCAGATCGTCGGCGACACGCGCAAATTCAGTCGCGGCGCTGCCGAGGAAGCGCACGTTCACGTCCTGCGCATCCTGCGGCAGGTTGAGCGGCTTGTTCGCGCCGTCGAGCGCGACCGTGTTCTGATGCAGGTCGAGCCAACCGCTCGCGTCGAGCTGGATGGTGGTCTGCAAACGATCGACATCCTTGCCGCCGCTACGCAACGTGGCGTCGATCACCCCCGCCTTCAGCGCGCCGCTCGGCAGCCGCAGATAATTCGTGCCGCGTTTGAGCGTGACCTTCTGGTTCAACGACAAGCCGCCGCCGTTCACCAGCCATTGCGCGTCCATGTCGGCATCGGTCTGATTGAAGGCGATCATGTCGATGGCCGGCTGATCGTTGACGCGGAAATGCGACGGCCCGCTCCACTTCAGATACAGCGCCTTGTCCGATCGCACGTAAGCGGTGCGCTGGCCGACCATGCCGTCGGGCGCCGCGGCCCGCACGGTGATGCGCCAGCGTGCCAGCGAGTCGGGCATCCGGAAGCTCATCGTGGCGTGACCGTTCGCGTCGGTCTTGAGGCTGCCTTGCCATGCCGCCGTGTCCTGATCGTCGCGGCGCGGCCGTTCCAGCACCTTCACGCCGCGCTCGTTATAGTTCGCACGCTGCGGGCCGCCCGGCGCGCCCTTGAGCGGCGACCGCGCGAGGTCGTACGTGATGAACGACAAACTCGACGACGTCCGCACGTTGTTACGGCGCGGATGATAGAAAAAGTCGACGATGTTCGGCGCGATTTCCGGCTGCAACACATAAACCATTTCGTCGACCACGCTCACCGTCAGATTCGCCGCCTCCGGCTTGCCGTTCAGCGTGCTGTCGAAGTTCAGCGTGACCGTGTCGCCGGGACCGTACACCGGCTTGTCGCTCTTCACGTTCAGGTCGATCTGCGGCTGCGCGACCACGATGCCCGCGTTCTGGAAGACGAATTCGCCCGCGTGCACGTAAAGCACCGAGAACGTCATGTTCGGCGCGAAATCTTCGTTGACCTTGATGCGCGCTTTCCATTGCGACGGCGCCACGCGTTGCAGTTGCAGCCAGTCGCCGCCCGCGCTCAGCAACGCGCGACGCTCGACGTTGTCGCGCTCCAGCGTCAGCAGCGCGTCGTCCATCGGCATCGGGAAAGTAATCAGGGCTTCGGCCGTGTCGCCGATCCTGTACCTGTCGCGATCGAACACGATCTCGACACTGCCCGGAATGGCTTTGAGACCGTCGCCCGCCACCCAATGACTGGTGGCCGCGAGCAGATTGCCCGCGTCGTCTTTCACTGACAGCATGTATGAACCGGGTTGGTCGAACTGCACCGGGAAGCTCAGCTTTGCCCCAGCGGCCTGGGTCGCAAGTTTGAGCGCACCTTCGCCGTGAGTTTGCGATTCGAGACGCGTCCACTCCCATTTGGCTGGCCCGCGTGAGCCAGGGTCGAGCGCGCCGAGCGCCTGCAGATCGAAGCTGACGGATTCCTTCGGCTGCGAAAACGATTTGGCCGTGGACAGGCGGTACGGCGTCGCGCCGCGCGCGATCAGCACCTCGCGCGTCACGCGAACCTTGTACGCCGCGCCGTCCTGCGCGAACAGCGTCAACGCATAGCGGCTCGGTTCCTTCGCGGCGGGCAACGTGAGGCTCGCGTTGCCGTCGCTATCGGTTTTCAGTTCCTGCTGTTCCAGCTTGACCGGAAAGAGACCGGCATAGCGCAGTTCGCCGTCGACGATCGTCACCTTCTGCGCGCGCAACGTGACCGACACCGTGCTGTTGCGCACCGGCTTCCCGTCCGGATAGCGCAACTGGATCTTGCCCTTGAGCGGCTCGCCGGTCGCATAGTCCGCTTTGTCCATCGAGAGGTTCAGGTCGAAGTGCGGCTTCACGTATTCGGCGACGCGAAACGCGCTGCCGTACACGTCGCCGTTGTAGTCGAAGCGCAGCGTGTAGCCACCGGCGGTGGCGTCGGCGGGCAAGGTGAACGAGGTGTCCGCGCCGGTGTCGGACGCGAAGTGCACCTTGCTCGTGGCAACCGGCGCGCCGTTCGGATCGAGTACGTCGAGCTTGATGTCGGCCTCGGCCGGCGCGCTCGATTGCGTCGCGTTCTGGAACGTGCGTCCGATGAATTTGACATGCACGGGATCGCCCGGCCGATACATCGGGCGGTCCGTCACGGCGTAGATCTTGGTGTTGTAGATCTCGCTGTCGTAATAGAAATTTTCCGAAACGAACACGCCGCCCTGCGGGTCGGTGCCCAGCACGTAGCTGCGTTCGGGACTCACGTGTTGCAGCACCAGCGCGCCGTCGCCGCCGGTCGAACCGCTCTGCAAAACGCCGACGCCGTCAGTCCAGCTGATGTCGGTATTCGCCACCGGTTTGCCGTTGTCGCGCCGCGTGGTCCACACCAGCATGCCGCTCGACGCGGCCTTCACGACCGCCACCGTGTCCGACACGAACAGCAACGTATGCGCGCGATAGTTGCCGATCACCGCTTCCACGATATACAGACCCGGCGGCAGCTTGCCGACCGGAATCATCACGTTGCCCGAACTGGCTTCGATGAAGTTACTGCTGCTGCCCGCGAGATTGACGCCCTTCGGCGGCTCGATCACCTTCGCGTCCCAGATCGGATAGCGAAAACGCGCGATCATGTCGTAGCCCTTGAGCGGCGCGAACTGCGCGTTCGGCTCGAACTGCGTCTGCTTGCCGGTCTGCTCGCCGAGCCGAAGTTGCGGCTCGGCCTCGGTCGCCTTGCTGCGCGTCGCGAACGACAGCACGCGTTGCCAGGCGCGGCGCGCGTCGGTCAGCCAGCGGTCCCACAGATAAGCCAGCGTGTTCGCGAGCCCTTCGCCCTGATAATTCGGCGCGACGTTCAGACGATGCAAATTCTTTTGCGCCTTCAGAAACTCGAGCGGCTTCGGTACGCGATACACCACGATGTCCGCGCCGCCGTACGCCTGCAAGGCGTCCTTGAAATCGCGGCCGGGCGCCTCGAGACGAACCTGCGCGAGTTGATCGCTGCCGAAGCTCGCGTCTGAAAGCAGAAAGAACGGCTGGCCGTCCACCTTCTGCGATGCAAAGTTGCTCGGCGGAGCCGTTTGCAACGTCGGGTTGATGGCGATGTTGGCGTCGGCGGCGGACGACGCGTCGTCTTCCGCGTAAGCCGGTGCGACGGACAGCATCAGGACGGCGAACAGACTGAGCAAGGCAAGACCCGCGCGACGTTGCAGACTGCGAAGCCCACGGCTCGATACGGTGACGAAGTTCATTCGGGTCATGGTGTCAAAAAGTCCAAACGGAACACGCCGACAAAATTCGGATTGCCGTCGAGCGGCTGCCAGCGGGAATCTTTCCATTGCATCAGGTCGGAGACGGCGACGGCGCGCAGACCGGTATCGGTCGGCGTAACGGTGCCTGTGTGATAAGCGATGTAGCGATCCAGCCAGATCATCAGATGCTGGTCGTCGCCCTGATCGAAAAACAGCAGGTCGCCGGGCAGCGCCTGATTCACGTCTTTCGAGACGAAACGGCTATTGCGTTGAATGAGCGCGATGGCCGACGCGTAAGCGCCGGTGGAGCCGTCGAGTTGAGTCCAGCGATTGGCGAGCGTACGTTGCGACGCGGACAGTTGCAGTTCAGGCGGCATGCTGCTGGTGTCCGCGAGACTCGTCATGCCGTTCGCGCGCAGCCACTTGCTGTCGTGCGAGCGGAGCGTCTCGCCGACGGCGAAGCGCACGAGCCCCGCGCAATCGCGCTGCGTCCAGCGCGGCGTCGGGCCGCGCCGCATCTGCTGGTCGACGATACGCACGAACCACGCGCGAAACGACGCCGATTGCGCCGGCGACAGCGCGTCGGGATCGGGCGCGGCCGTGGTGCTCGTCAACGCGTGCGCAGCAGACGAGAAGCCGGCGAACGCGAGCAGCGACACCGCGCGCGCCAGAAACGCGCGGCGCGCGATGTCGGGCGCGATGTCAAACGTCGACACGCCACGGGCGCCGAAGGAGCGCATTCAGTCGCCCTCGGTGCCGGGTTGATCGACGGGCGCGTCAGTCGTGCCGGCGTCGGTGCCCGCACTTCCTTTGCTGCGATCGAACCACCATTCGACCGGCACCCAGCCGGACGATCCCGGCAGATTCTGCGGCAAGGTCAGCGACACCGCCGGATAGTGCGCGAGTGCGTGAAGCTTCGGCACGAGGTGCGTGCGCGACGCATTGCGGAACACAGATTCCTGATCCGCCGGCAACGCCGCGCCCGCTTCGCGCTCGATCAACGCGGCGGCCGACGACGGCGTCAACGTGAGAATAGTGCGCGGCAAATGCTGCGGCGCGAGCGTATCGGCGAGCGCCGGATAGCGCTTGTCGAGCACGGCGAGCGTGTCGTCGACCAGACGCGCGTCCGGCGAGAAGATCAGATAGCCGTGAGCCAGCGCGAGCGTCACCGGAAAATAGCGTTCCGCCGACAACTGCGACGCGAACGCCGCCTTGCTCGCCAGCGCAGTGCCGGCACGCGCGCTGACCGGACGCTGCCACACGGTGACGTCCGCGCCCTGATCGCGCGTGGTGACGGGCAGACGGCGATAGCTCGCGTCGGCGTCGCCGGTTTTGGCGGCTTTGGCCTCGTACGCCCCGATCACCTGACCGAACGTCTTGCCCAGCGCCGTTTTCAATGTGGCAACGCCGGCGGCGTCCTGCGTTTTCACGCGCGCGACGAACACCGGCGCGACCAGCGTGGATTTCGCGTACCAGCAAACGGCGGCCGCTCCGCTTAGTTGATCGCCGATGGCCGAGGCGCTGTCCGCCCCCGAGTCCGCCACCTTCGCAAGCAGCGCCGACGCTTCCTTCCAGTCCGCCGGCAAGCTCGCGCAGGCCGCAGGATTAGCCGGCAACGCGCGCCACAAGTCAGCGCTGTTCCACTGCTGCGGCAACTTGCCTGGCTCGATCAGCGCGGCGGTTTGCCAGCTCGCGGCCGACGTTCCGTTCGGCGCGAAGTCGAAACGCAGGGCGTCGATGCCCGAGAAAAACGCCTGATAGCCGAACGACAGATAATTCGCCGACACCACCAACCGGTGCCCCTTCGGCGCGTCGCCGGCTGCGTCGAGCCGATAGGCGCGCGCGGCGTCGTCGCGCCCCGAGGACAACATCTCCGACACCGCGTCGGCGCGCTCGCCGAGCAAGCCGCCCTTGGCGTCGAGCAGCACACCGGGCGCGGACATCACGACGAGGCGGTCGTCTTTTGTGGCGAACAGCACAGTACGGCCGACTGCCAGCTTCAGCGCATAAACCGGCACGTCGCCGGACAGTTTCGCCACCTGGCTCAACTGCGCGTCGCTCGCGGCGACATTGCCGAAGCCTTGCAGCAATTTGGCGAGGCCGTTGCGATGGATCGACATCAGCCAGTAGCCGAGGCGGCCGTCCGGCGAGCGCCACAACAGCACGTGCGCCGGCTCGTCGAACACGCGGCGAATCAGTTCGTCGCGCCAATCGAGTTGATGTTCGAAGGCGAGGCGCCGCAACGCGCCTTCTGCCGAGAGCCGCGTATTGTTCGATTCGTAGTAGTCGACGAAGTCTTGCGTGAGCACGTCGTGCAGCAAAGGCACGCGCAAAATGTCGCGCGGCAGGCGCGAGAGCGCTTCGCTGTCGATCACTGCGTCAGGATGATGAATGTCGAGCACGACTTCGCCCGAATCGGCGGCTTTGCGATGCGCGAATGGCCGCCATATCCCCTGAACGATTACGCCGGCCACCACCAGAAGACCGACCACCAAAATTGCAATCTTTTTGCGCGACATCTTCATCTGATTTTTTCTGGTTCGATGCGATGGTATTAACGAAGACGTCCGCGGATTAACTAGCTGGGATCGTTCGCCGGAATCACTCTTTCGAGGCAGCGATGATAACCGATATTTTTAGGCTGAAACCGGTTGTGATCGGCATGTAACACCTGATTTACTCCAGTCTTTGATTTGAGTACTTCAGCGTGCATTATTCTGTGGCGCTTTTTCTTTAGGTATGTTTGCACAGAGACCGCCTAAGGCAAGGCGTTACGCGTGAACGTCCCGTCTACGTGGAAAATTTAAATTTTCTTGAAATGGTCACGATTAACGCGCACGCAAAAAAACCGGTTCACCGTAAGCGGTGGAACCGGTTTTTATGCTGCTGCGGGCAGATATCACGAATAAGCGTTGGCATTTAGAACGCACGACCCGGACATGATGTTATGTCCAAAGGCGCGCGCATAATAAAATCCAACACTGCGCGCCTAGGCAACTCGTCTACACCACGTTCTTTTCTACGATTGGCCGATTTTCAAGCACACGTTCGAAACTGAGCGAACCCAGATCGAGCGTCGTATAGCGTCCATTCAGAATCAGTTCGCTGATACCACGACCAGTGGCCGGACCCTGTTGCAAACCATGACCGCTAAAACCGTTGGCGAAAATGCAATTGTCGACGTCGGGGTGATGGCCAATGATCGCGTTCTGGTCTAGTACGTTGTATTCGTAATAACCGGACCAGCAATTCTGCACGCGCAACGCTTCGAATTGCGGCACGCGATGCGCAAGCGTAGGCCAGATCACGTCGTCGAACAGCGCATGATCGACTTCATCGAGCGGCAAATCGTCCGGGTCGTTATCCGCCGACGGCGACGTGCCGCAAATAAACGACTTTCCCTCGGGACGAAAGTACACGCCACTCGGATCGATAAGCAGCGGACAGCGTTCGAGCCGCGCGGGAGACGAGACGTTGAAGATACTGCGGCGCCGCGCGAAGACCGGGATGTCGATGCCGGCCATCTGCGCCACGTGGCGCGACCACGCGCCCGCCGCGTTCACCATCACGTCGCACGCGTAAGACTCGCCGCTCCCAGTCCGAACGTGCGTGACGCGCGCGCCCAGGCGCTCCAACGCAGTCACCTCATCGGCCACGTAGTGTGCGCCGAGTGCCTGCGCTTTTTTGCGCAACGCCTGCACGAGACCGTAGCCGTCGAACCAGCCTTCACCACTTTCGCCGTAGGCACCGGCCACGAGGTCTTCGGTATTCAGCCAGGGGAAACGCGCCTGCAAAGTGCTTCTGTCGAGCAGACTGATATCTGCGCCGAGGCTAGTTTGCAGCGCGTGATTTTCACGCAGCGTGCCCTCGCCGGGCAGCGTGGCCAGAAACAGGTAACCGCCCTCGTGCAGATCGATCGAAGGTTTTGCGCCGTTCACTTCCAGGCGATCGCCGATCGAGCGCAGAAACTCGATGCCGTATAGCGACATCTGAATGGAGAGCGGCGTGGAAAACTGCTGGCGAATCGAAGCCGCCGAAAGCGCCGACGACGACCGCGCGTAAGTCGGATCGCGCTCGATGACCGTGACGGCGACCGTCGGGTCCGACGCCCGCAGAAAATACGCAATCGAACTGCCAATCACTCCACCGCCGACAATCACGACTCTCGAACTCACGCGCTACTCCACGAGTACGGTGGCCGCTCTGCAACGACGGCCGGCCTAAACGGATTGTTGAAAACACGTTGGCGCGACTGGCACGCGAACGCATTGCCATTGCTCTGTACTGCCGTAACTGAGCGGCTCGACCACGGCCGGACTGCATCCGGGTCGCGGCCGCGCCACATGCGACGAGGGTTCTGTGACGCGCTTAGTCGATATTGAAATCGATACCTTGCGCGAGCGGCAACGCCGACGAATAGTTAACCGTGTTGGTCGCACGGCGCATGTAGGCCTTCCACGCATCCGAACCGGATTCGCGACCGCCGCCCGTTTCTTTTTCGCCGCCGAATGCACCGCCGATTTCCGCGCCGCTCGGTCCGATGTTCACGTTGGCAATGCCGCAATCGCTGCCCGAGTCCGACAGGAAACGCTCGGCTTCACGCAGATCGGTCGTGAACACGCACGACGACAGGCCATGCACGGCCGCGTTGTTGGCTTCCACGGCCTCGGCGAAGTCCGAGTAACTCAACACGTACAAAATGGGCGCGAACGTCTCTTTCAATACCACTGACGTCTGCGACGGCATTTCGACGATGGCAGGACGCACGTAATAACCGCCTTCGTAACCCTTCACTTCGACGCGCTCGCCACCGAACACCTTGCCGCCTTCGGCGGTCGCCTGCTGCAACGCTTCCTGCATGCGGCCGTACGATTGCTTGTCGATCAGCGGGCCCATCAGCGTGCCTTTCTCAAGCGGATTGCCGATCGGCACTTTGCCGTACAGTTGCTTGAGACGTTCGATGGTTTTGTCGTACACGCTTTCGTGCACGAATAGACGCCGTAGCGACGTGCAGCGTTGCCCCGCCGTGCCGACCGCCGAGAACAGAATGCCGCGCATGGCAAGCTCGTGATCCGCCGTTTGCGTGACGATGCCCGCGTTGTTGCCGCCGAGTTCGAGCAGCGAGCGGCCGAAGCGCTTCGCCACTTCCACACCCACCGTACGACCCATTTCCGTGCTGCCCGTCGCGCTGACGACCGACGCGCGCGAATCGGCTACGAGCTTTGCGCCGACATCGCGCCCACCGTTAACGAGCGCCGTGAGGCCGGCCGGCGCGTCGCCGAATTCCGCGAGGGCTTCGTTCAAAATCTGATTGACGGCGAGCGCCGTAAGTGGAGTTTTCTCCGACGGCTTCCAGATCACCGCATTGCCGCACACGAGCGCGAGCGCTGCGTTCCACGACCACACTGCCGCCGGGAAGTTGAACGCGGAGATCACGACGCACGTGCCCATGGGATGCCACGTCTCCGCCATGCGATGTCCCGGACGCTCCGAAGCGATCGTCAGACCGTACAACTGACGCGACAGACCGACGGCGAAATCGCAGATGTCGATCATTTCCTGCACTTCGCCCATGCCTTCCTGCAGGATCTTGCCGGTTTCCAGCGTGATGATGCTGCCGAGCGCCTGCTTCTTCTCACGTAGACGGTTGCCGAGCAGACGCACCAGTTCGCCGCGGCGCGGAGCGGGCACGTTGCGCCACGCCGTGTAGGCGTCTTTCGCCTGCGCGAGCGCCGCATCCACTTCTTCCACCGTGTTGCTGGCCACACGGCCGATGAGTTCGCCGGTGATGGGCGAATGAACAGCGATGTCGCCGGCTTGCGCCGCCTTGGCAATGCCGAGGTCGGCGAGGATGGTGGATACGTCCATGAGAATCCTTCAATTTCCGATACGAAACAAAAGCGGTATAGAAAAACTATACACGGGGGCCTTCATGGCGGCAAGCGTATTTGCCAAGGGACGTTGATGTAGCGCATTGAAGTGGTTTTCGGGCGTGATTCCAGCATAAAAACAGTTTGCGCATGTGGCCGAGCGCGCCTGTGTGGCGACGAACCAGAGACTCGCTGAGTCTTAAGCAATTCGTTTCTTATTGGAAATGTTGGCCATCATGACGACGGATGTGGGATAAAGCCGACCGTGCGATGGAAGACTGGCGGAGCCACCCTTTACCGGTAAGGATTGAACCGCTTACCGCCGCGGCCGCTTCAGCGCTGATGGCGCCGACCGCATCCGTTGCGACCCAAGCGCTGTTGGCGCCCGGACCTCGGTGAACATGTCGTCCTGACAGCCGCCTATATCGCCCGCGCGCTTGCGCGTCCAAGCCTTTCTCTCTTCGCCGTATCCGTCTCCATCCTACGCTCATCATTGTTTGGCATACGTCTTGCTTATACAAGCGGCTCGACGGACCGCGTCAGGATATCCAGCCGCGTCCGCTTCAGCCATCGTGGAACGCTAACGACGACATTTTCTCCACTGGCAAACATCAATTCAGGCATAAGCATTATGAGTCGCGTTTTACTGGTAGACGACCAACCCGAGGCATTGTCCGCGCTGCGCGCCGTGCTGGTCGGCCGTGGGTACACGGTCGCCACGGCGGCGGACGGCGCCGAGGCATTCGAACGACTGCAGCGCACGCGCGTAAGCGCAGTGGTGTGCGATTGGCGCATGCCCAATATGGACGGCGCCGAATTGATCGAATCCATGCAATCCAGAACCGAGCTGGCATCGGTGCCGGTGATTCTGACCAGCGGCAGCGGCGATGCGCCCGCGTTTCCCGTCAAAGGTTTTCTGCGCAAACCATTTGCACTCGACAAGCTTCTGAGCTTGCTGGCAGAGTGCGAAAGCCCGCGCCCCGCGCCGGCTGTTTGCTAGGTCGTTCACTCACGCGGTGACACGGATCACTGCAAGCATTGGCACTTTGCGCTCCATTTCTGTCCTTCGATCTCGAACTTCCGCGCTTCTGTTCTGCACAGAAGCGGGGCAGACACAGTGACTCATTGCGCGTTTGTGATGCATGGCTGCCGCCTTCGTTCATCTTCGCTCACGCTGCCAGTCGTCTTTTATCCGGCCACCAGGTGCTCCTATCCACCTGCGGCGGGCAAGCCCGGTGGCGGACCACTATCGGGCAATCCGGACATAGGCGCTGAACTCGGGCAGTGAAAGCTAGCCAGCACATTGCTGGTCAGCGGATTCGCGACACTCCCCGCATTGGCAATATCGAGCACGGCCTTGCGGCCGTCGAAGTCAAACTCGATGCGTGTATGACCGGGCGTCGCTGTTCGAAACACCTCGCCTCTGCGCAACAAACGCATGAGCGCCCAGGGACCCTCTGCGGCAATCGTGGACGTCTCCGGACGGATGCGCGGGCTGGCGCTCATTTCCGCATGCGCACCGCCGCGCAGACCCGGCCAGTTGACGAGGAACGGCACCACCGGCCCGTGCTGATACTGCATACCCTGACCGTCGACGTCCATGGTCAGCGTCGTCACCGTGGGGTCCAGTTCAGCTATTCGAATCTCGCTTCGCCACTGAAGTTGCTTGCCTTGCTCGCCGAAGAACATGTCGCGTATCTGTCGCGCATGCTGGAACGGTTCGAGTTCGGGACCACGTACCGGCTCGGTCGAGCCCGGCAAGGTCTTATAGCGCCAGGGTCTCGCCGATGTGTCGACGAACGGCGCGAGGTTCTTCGTGAAAAAGTCGTCCATCAGACCGCCTTGAGCAAATACGCGAGTGAAGTCTTCGATGCTCAGATCGCGAGCACTTTCCGACGCGAACGGATAATTGCCTTCGACGGTCATTCGGCAAGTGTCACCGACCACCGCTTGCATCTGGCGTGAAAGCAGTTGTCCGATGCCTTGATTGACTTCGCGCGAGCCCTGCCCCGACAACCCGAGCAGTACCTCCCGAAAAGGGGCCGGCATGGCGTTGGCCGCGATTTTCAGCTTCGCTGCGGCGTCGCTGGCAGGCGGCATGCTGTTGTTCGAAATCGCATTGTCTGCGACGGTTAGAGCGGTGTAGTAGTCGTTGAGCAAACTCGTCACGCCGTCGAGCCCCGTCTTGCCACGCTGAACGTTTTCACGCTCACTGCCCATAGCGGAATCAGCGCTGCCTGTGACCATTTCACGTAACGCAGCAAAACGACTATCCACCATTTCGCGCTCGACGCGCTCCGATGCACGGACGCTTTGCGTCAGACCCGCTTTCTCGTCGAGTTGCCCGATTGTTTTCTGCAGTAGCGAAGCCTCAGTCACGAAAGACCGTGCTAGCGATGTTTCGTGCACCGCCGCACGTGCAAGCCTCTCGAGCGGCGAATCCGGCGCAGCGAACTGGCGCAGCACCTGAAGGTCGAACGCCAGGCTCGTACCCGTCACGGGACGAACGTCGCTGAGAAAATCGTCCCACTGCCTCGCATATTCAGCGAGGTAGAGTTGTCGGATTGCGTCCGTGATCGGATCATCGATACCCTTGGCCTCACGCGCCAGCTCAGCCGTTTTTTTTTGAGCATCGTTGGAACCGGTGTGTCCCATCACCCACGCGTCGTCTTCACACGCCGCACGCGCGAACGTTGGCAACCGCTTATCGAACAGCTTACGGTAACCATCGAATGTAAAGAGACCGGGTATCCCGCGTGATAGCGGCGCGCCACTCGCTCGCGTAAATATCGTCCCGGCCTGAGGGCCGATTGCGCGAAGCAGCGTGAACTCGTCGGGTGCCTCTTTCTGCAACTCAGCTTTTGTGCGCTCGTATAAACGCTCGGTCGCATTGCTGCCGTCGAGCAAGGCGCGAGCCTGTCCGACCAGCGCGTCGTTACGGATTAGCGGCGACTGGACGACACGCTCTCCAGAAAAGAGTTGTTCGACATGTTCGATCATCGAAGCACGTCCACCGAAAATCGCCGCACTGTCGCTATTGGCCCAGTCTTCGAGGACCCAGGCTTTCACGTCGGCCGCGCTGAATTTCGACTTGTCGTAGAGCATCAGATAAACGCGCAACGCATCGTATGTCGCTTTGGCGTTTCTGTTTGCAGTCGACTGTGCAATGACTGCCTCTAATCGACGCACGATTTCAGGTAACAGCAGCGTATTCTGAAGCGCGAGATAAGTTTCGCGACTCGCATCGACAACACCCGGCGCACTATAGAAACCGTAACGAAACCGGCCATCTGGATTCGATAGATCAAGGCCGGCCCACGTGGGAAGGGAGCGTGCGTCGCCAAGCGTGTCGGGTACGGATTCCGGCTTCGGTTCACGGTAGAGTCGTGCGACCTTCGTAGCCAATGCCTGCGTCTTGCGCGCGACGGCGTCGAGATAGTCGCTGTTGTTGCCGAAACTCACGCGCATACCGGCCGCCAACCAGACGAACAACACGAGAGCCAGTGTATGGCCGAGCAGGCGAAGCAAGCGAAAGCGGTATTCCCACCGCAGATTAGGACGAACCAGATGCTCTTCCCGAAACACGACTTGCGTAAAGAGGTCCCGCAAGAAATAACTCTGGTTTCCCACAGCCTGCGCTCCATGCGCAGTAATCGGATGATCCGACATCAGTCGCTGCACGACGGTGTGCGGCTCCGCAATCGCTGCGCATCCTCCCTGCCGTGAACTCGTAAAATACACGCCGCGCAATGTTGCGCGATATTGGGTATTGTCGAAGCGCGAATCGGCGAACAGATGCGCAAGCAGTTCGATCAATGGAACGCGCAGCGCGGCAAATGCGTCCGGCAAAGCAACGAGGCGCCGACGACGCTCATTGTCGTATTCGTCTTCCAGACGCGTGTTCAGACCGGCGGCCAGCCGCCCGACAAGTTGGCGGAATTCGACGTCGCAATGCGGAGCAAGTTGTCCGATAGCAGCCTTATCGCTCGACGGCAGCGTAAAACCCCACATCTGTGCGCGATGCGCCTCGGTCAGCGAACTGAAGTAGTCGATAAATCCAGCAAGCCGGTCCATCTGCGTAATCGTCACGTAGACGGGAAAACGGATACCGAGTCTCGCACGCATGTCTAGCAGTCGGTCACGCAATGCCTCTGCTTCCGACAGGCGTACCGTCGGGTCGCAAGCAACCAGCGTATCGAGACTCACGGCAAGCACGGCACCATTGATCGGCGCGCGCGGACGGTAGCGGCGGAGCAGATCGAGAAACCCGTGCCATTCCTCCTTATCGATACGTCGGCGCCGTTCGGCTTCGTTAATCAGCGTGTCCAGGACTGTTTGCGCATTTGGGTCGCAACGTTCATCTAGCGTCGCATGTTCGTCGTTACGTTCCGCCGCGACTGGATGCAGAGATTGAGTCGATGCGCCGTGTCGCGTGTAATAACCCGCCGTGTCGATCAACACGGCTTCGTTCGACAGCCACCAGTCTGCGTTTCTAGTGCCGCCCGCCGCATTCGCCAGATTTGGCGTAGCCATGCGCAACACGGCACCGCCACCCGGGAAATCGAGCCCGGCGTTCAGCAACACACCTGTCTTTCCCGATGACGTCGAGCCGAGAGCAATAAACCACGGCAACTCGTATAGATACCGTGTGCTCTGGAAAATTCTCGCAACGCGTCCTGCGCCACTTCTCATGGATTTCAAACGTGCGAGCGCGCCCTCCGCAATTGTTTCCACTTCCCTGAGCCTATCAGCGGCGGGTGATATCGGCGCCCTGCCGCCGAATCTCAGCGCTTTCTCAAGGAAAGCGGCGTCGTTACGCATTCGCTGCCACAACCAGAACAGACCACATGCTGCAAAAACCACAAATACAAACAAGATAGCAATGACGCGCGCCGCGACACTTGCCAGTGGCTCGACGCTTCCGATGCTCAAAAGCGGTCCGGCGTACCAGACGACGAGGCAGAGAACCACCCCGAACACCACGCTTGTCGAGCGCCCGTTCAGCCAAAGCAGTACGCAGACAAATACGAGTGTGATTAGCAACATGCGCGCGCCCGCACTGAACAACGGCCTCAGGCCGCCCAGCGCGATAGCGGGCCCCAGAAACCAGATTGCGAACCCTAGGACCGCGAGCCCGAGAAACGCGAGGAACCAGCGCGAAAGTAAAAACGACAACATCTTCATCTATGAGTTCCGGCGAGCATAAGACAGGTCACCGCGTGACCGTAATTTCGACGCGACGATTCTTCGCACGGCCTTGCGCATTCGCGTTATCGCCGATCGGGTTCTCCTCTCCCCGCCCGATGGCCTCGAGCCGCGCACCTGGTATGCCTGCCGATTGCAGCAGTTGCATGACCTGAATAGCTCGCGCCTCCGATAGCGCGTCGTTCGACGCGAACTGGCGACTGCGGATCGGCACGTTATCGGTATAACCAGCAATCGTGATCTTGCCTGGCAGCTTACTGAGTTCGCTCGCGACCTTTGAGATCAACGGGTCCATGGACGCGTGCACCGTGGCCGCGCCCGGCGGAAACATCGTGTCGCCATGAAAAGTCAGCGCACTGTGATGTGCATCTTCGTCGACGCTCAACATGCCGTCGACAATCTCTCTTTTTAGTAGTTCTTCTAGATGTAGCGATTGTCGAGGAGGCGGAGTCATACGCCCAATTTCAACAATCTGCGCCTCAACATTTCCACCATGCTCTAGCAACTTATATTTAAACCATACGAACACGCCAAGCAGCACGAACCCAAAGACAAAAAAAGTGATCCAGACCGGAACTTGATGGAAGGACATACGTTGCCCGCGTGCGTCGGACTGGACGCTCGGCGACAGCATATTGGGCACGACACCTTGCTGCGTCTGCAGCACGTTATAAAGCCGTTGACGAATGGCGTCATGCTTGCGCGCGCCGTCAGCTTCATGCCGATAACGGCCCATAAATCCGAGACTCAATATCCGATAAATAACTTCGAGCAGGTCAAAATGCTCGTGCGGCTCGCTCATCAAGCGCCCGATCAGCAGATAAACTTTGTCACCGCCTTGACGGTCCTCGTGGAATTCCGTTGCCAGCCCTTTTCGGAGCCATTCGACGCCGGTTTCACGGCGCCCCCATGCAGTTTTTGCCGCGCACTCGTCGAGCGCTGTGGCCAGACAGTAGCGAGCCCCGATCATGTGTTCTCGCCGGATATTCAGCTTCTCGCACAGGCGTTGAAAGAGGTGCATTTCCTGCTTGAGCAATAGGTGCAGCTTTTCGACGGCTTCCGCACCGAGTTCGTCGGGCATGTCGGCCAAGGCCCGAAGCAAGGCACGAGCTGCTTCAAGCAGAGGATTTGGAGCTTCTCCGACAGCGTGAAGACGCGCCGCCTGAGATTCTCCAATCGACCCATAAGCGATAGGCGGCGACGGCTCGCCAGTTCTTTCCGGCATGCCGGTACGGTCGGACTGCGCGTCCGACACGAATGCCGTGCTGAAATAAGGCGTTCCGCGGTCTCGATTCAATGCGCTAACCTAATGTGAAATTGAATGGGCTTTAACTCAAGCGCCCTGGCTCCATCACGAACTATGCTTTAACCGCGTATGCCCCAAAGCTCCAACTTAAGACCGGGAAAATCGCCGGCCACGTGCAGAGCGATGCCCCCGTGCTGCGCAACGGCGTCCCACAGCGATCCAGAGCGTAGGAGTTCGTAGTACATGTATCCTGCGTTGAATGGAATCTGTCGCGGCGGAACAGGAAGCGCCTGAAGAACCAGGCCAGGCAAGTGCGAACGCACAAGATCGGGCAGGCGCTCGGAAGGTCCAACCTTGACTTGCGTCGCGAAGTGCTGAACTAACGTGTCTGCCGGCATTTGCGCTGCCACGGCGAGTACGAGCGAACTGAAACTGCGCATTTCGCCAGGATCGACCACCGCATTGCGCATTCCGTAACCCGCGTCTGCCAACGGGATGCTTTGCGCGCTGCGTACGAGAACTGCATTGAGCAGAGAATGCGTGTCGTCGACGACGGGCTTCAGACATAGATGCGGCTCGGTATGCCGATACGGCGGATGAGTTTCCAGAGGGCGTCGCGTTTCCGGGCGTACATAGGTCGACAGTTCACCCGCCATACCAAGCAGCAACGCATAAACGTCAGCGGGAGACGTTGTCGGAACACGACGCAAATGCTGCAGCATCGGCTCATAGCGATTGAGTGTTTGCAGAAGCAGATAATCGGACACTTCCGCGACCGTGCCGGCCTGACCATCGCCACCCGTCAAGCGTTTGGCAAGCGCGCTCGCGCGCAGCCGGGTGAGATCGTGCACCTTCGCCAGCCATGTCACGAGCAATCCGCTTGCGCCGTAACCTGACACGGGCGGGACCAGCGTGTCGTCGAGTTCAATGCTTCCATCCGCACGAAGCGCTTTGACTCGCGTGAGCGGCAAGCCGATCTGTTCGTCCGTCAACTCCTTCTGAGGAACCAGACGCAAGCGCAAATGAGAAAGCTGCACGGTCTTCGACCCTTGACCGATCGAATTGGTGTCGCGTAACTCGGCATCGAACACCGTATGACGCGCAAGGGAATGAAGCGACTCGTCAAACGTGGTTTCTTCCGCATTGGGCACCCGAATGGGCACGGCGACATGGATAACCTGATCCAGATGTTCCGGTCGGATCGTCAGCGGCGCAGGCGGCGGCGTACTGCCGGGGAAATCGAACGGCGTACCATCGGCGAACACGCCGGTTGCCGATTTTGCAACGACCTTACCGAGCGCCAGCGCTTCGGAATCGATCGCATACTGAGAGAACCCAAAGAAGAACGGCGACAGCGGCGCCGCGCGTTTGTGCGCAAACTGCTCCAGATAGCGCTCTTGCTGCTGAAAAAGCTGAGGACGCAAAAAGAGGCCCTCGCTCCAGATGACCTTGTTGTACCAACTCATTCGTGTGGCCCATTACCTTTTCTGTTGCGGAGCTTCTGTAATCCGGATCGCGGTGGCGTCGAGGTCGACGGTTAATTTCAGTGTCGGCGCGCTCCGGAACCACGTGCCAGACGGCAATGTAGGCACCGGCCAGGTCACACGCCATACGGAATTCGGCAGATCCCGGTAGGCGGCAATCACGCCGATCGTGGTAGTAGCCGCGTCGACGGTGCGCCGGAAGATTCTGCTTTCGCCCGGACGAAGCTGCGTCTGGTCGCGTGCGATAAGATCGTCCGCCAGCAGCGTCTTATCCTTCTCTTGCAAGGAGAAAAAATCCGCCGCGGCAAAAGTGTCGGCGTTCTTCAGTTCGTAGATGCGCACGACGATTGGTGCAGCGCGCTTCTGCTCATCCGGGTTGACTGCTGACGACGCGCGTACTAACAAATCCATCTTCACAGGCTCTCGAAGGGCCTTGGTTTCGCCGCTCACACATGCCCCGAGCGCAAGCAAGACTGCAAGTACCGGGACAATTACGATTGAACGTATAGACGGTGATCGAGACGGACAGCGCATCGCATTGCCCCAGCATTCGCAAAGCACATTCCGACGCACCGCGCTCAAACCTCTTTATTAAGCTTGATGTCGTAGGCCGCTGTCACCGCTCCACCGCTACCGCCCTGCGCGTTCTGCACGACATACTCCTGCTTGACCTTCGCGAAGGAAAGACGCACGCGCTCCCGAATACCGTTGTCTGTGTTGCTGCCCGACGGATGAACGCGTGTGACGAGCACGTCGCTCATGGTGAGCTTGAGGTATTCGAGCGGACTACCGCCTGCTTTACGCACGGTAAGCACGGCCTCCTCAATGTGTTTTCCAGTCAGGCAATACTTCATGAGATTTGGGCTCGCTCGGTCGACGAAATGCTCGAACGCGAGATCTTCTACAGTCGCTTTTCCCGCACCGCCGCCCGAGCCGACATGCATGTCCGATTGCTGGAGAATTTGCCAGCTCCAACTAGTCGCTTCGATTTCATTTTTATGCGAGGAATCTTGTGACTCGCCGTCGATACCGCTAATTCTGATAAAAATATCTTGCGCCATATGAAGCTCCGAAACAGGGAAAACCGGTCGGCCTGCGTTGTCGGCAGGCTATATATCAATTGAATACCTTGGCGCTCAGGCGGCTTTCTCTATCGAAGGCAAGCGCGCCACCAACCGTAACGAAACGGTCAAACCTTCGAGTTGATAATGTGGGCGCAAGAAGAACTTCGCCTGGTAGTAACCTGGATTGCCCTCGACGTCTTCGACGAGCACCTCGGCAGCAGCCAGCGGCCGACGCGCCTTCGTCTCCTGCGACGAGTTGGCGGGATCCGCGTCGACATAATTCATGATCCATTCGTTGAGCCAGCGCTGCATATCTTCGCGCTCTCGAAACATTCCAATCTTGTCTCGCACAATGCACTTCAGGTAATGCGCGAAGCGCGAACAGGCGAATAGATACGGCAAACGGGCAGACAGGCTCGCGTTAGCGGTCGCATCGGCATCCTGATATTCAACGGGCTTCTGCAGCGACTGCGCGCCAACGAAAGTCGCATCACCGGTGTTCTTTCGATGTACGAGCGGGATAAACCCATTCCTCGATAATTCCGCCTCTCGCCGATCGGATATGGCGATTTCCGTCGGGCACTTCATGTCGATACCGCCGTCGTCCGTTGGGAATGCGTGGCACGGCAAGCCCTCCACTGTGCCGCCCGACTCGACGCCCCGTATCAGCGAGCACCAGCCGTACAATTTGAACGACCGGTTGATGTTGACACCCATTGCATAGGCCGCGTTAGCCCATGCATAGCGGCGGTGATCGGGACCACTCGTGTCCTCTTCGAAAACAAACTCGTCGACGGGATTTGTTTGTACGCCATATGGCAAGCGCGACAGAAAGCGCGGCATGACAAGCCCAATATAGCGAGCGTCTTCGGTGTTGCGCAGCGAATTCCACGGCGCATACTCGAGGTTTTGCGTGAAAATCCTTGTGAGGTCACGAGGATTGGCGAGTTCCTGCCACGATTCCATTTGCAACACGGACGGAGACGCGCCCGAGATGAACGGCATGTGCGCGGCCGCCGATATCTTCGCGATCGAACCCAGCAGATCGACGTCGGGAGGTGTGTGATCGAAGTAGTAATCCGCAATCAGACATCCATACGGTTCACCGCCCAACTGACCGTACTCCTCCTCGTAGAGTTGCTTGAAAAGCGGACTTTGGTCCCACGCCAGGCCTTTATAACGTTTCAACGTGCGGCGCAGTTCGTCCTTCGAAATATCCATAAACCGAATTTTCTGCCGCTCGTCAGTTTCGGTATTCGAAACCAGATGATGCAAGCCGCGCCAAGCCGATTCAAGCCTCTGGAACTCGTCGTGGTGCAAGATCAGATTGATCTGCTCGGATATCTTGCGATCAATCTGAGCGATGATGGCTTCGATGCTTTTGTAAGCATCGTCGCTAAACACACCTGATTGTTGCAGCGCATGTTCGGCCAGTGTTTGAACCGCACGTTCGACGGCGTCACGCGCCGCCTCAGTCCTGGTGCGAAACTCCTGCGCGAGTAACTGCGAGAAAGCCGGCTCAGCACGGCCGATGGCGGTGAATGCACTGGATTGCAATGTCGTCATAGTCTGCCCCTGTCTTTACTGATTTGAATATTGTTCTGGTCGATCATCCGCCATACGCCCGAGATGCCGCGCTCACTCGCGCGATTCATCCGCATGGCCGGCGGGAGCATCGTCAATCGGAAGTGTTCTCGGCGGAACAGCAAGCGATTTCAGCAACGAGGGATCGGCCAGCAATTTGTGGACAAGCGCTTCCGCACCCGACTTACCGTCCATATAGGTTTGGAGGTTGGCCAGCTGGGTGCGCGCGTCGAGCAAACGACGTAGGGGCTCTACCTTGCGCGCCACGGCAGCCGGCGAGAAGTCGTCCATGCGATCGAACGTCATGTCGATCGCTAACGCTGATTCACCAGTCAGTGCGTTCGGCACGGTGAACGCAACGCGTGGACTGAGCGCCTTCATGCGTTCATCGAAGTTGTCGACGTCGATGTCGAGAAAGCGTCGGTCAGAGACCGCCGGCGGAGGCTCGACAGGCTTACCCGATAAATCCGCCAGTACTCCCATGACAAATGGAAGTTCCACCTTCTTTTCTGAACCGTAGATTTCCACGTCGTATTCAATCTGAACGCGTGGTGCGCGGTTACGCCCAATGAATTTCTGCGCGCTACCTGAAAATGCGGTCATGCGTGACTCCGGATGTTTTAAATTCGCCTAAAAATGGGAAACCAATCCGATCAGAATGATCCCTTACGCAACCGGCATATATTTGCGAGATGAACACCTAGATAAGAAGCGCAGCTCTTATAAATCGACGGACTCGATTTCTATAGCCCGGCATCTGGCGTTTTTTTAATTATCCAAGCCAGCATTCCGCCGAGTCAACCGTGATTTAATGCGTATTGCCTACTCAACTTTATGCGCAATACCTAACTCGAATTTTCAGGTCGGGAACTTCGTTATCTTGAATGCGCTAAATTCGCACACATACCATTGATTATTTTTATAAAATCCATCCACACACAAAATTGGCTTTTCATACATCCACTACGCTTATTGCGAGAAATCCGCGCATCTCGGTAGGGAAATTCTGACTGACATCCTTCCAAAAACTTCATCACGATCTTCTATTTCTAAAATATTTTTTCTCCTCGGATAGTTTCTTATTTTTGATATTAAAAATTACGGTAGACATGCAAACGTAAGCCGTGCGTTAATCAAAGCCTTTACACGAAATCGAGCAAAAGCCAGCTAGTTGATTTAGTTGCCGCTCAATGGATTCGGAATGCATATGTTCAATGGTCTCGATGTTCACCGGAACTATCACGCGGACCGTCCCACTGCATATAGCGGCGCGGCCGGTGAAGAAATTTTTTGTGCGTTGATCCGCAACAATTATGACGATCTTCTCTCCGACCTCGATGGTCAGTATTACCAGGCACTTGGATCTAATTACCTATTTTCGCGGTCGGATTGGATAGGTTCGCAGAACACGGTCGAGCACAGATCGACTAGCCAGTCGCTCGAAGCGCATGACGGTACTAAGGATGGTTCTCACTCCATCCACCACCTACTTTCAGATGTGGAGATGGTGGAGGAAGCGTTCGGCCCGCTGCACACGAATGGGTTTTGCGGGGAAATGGAGCGAGTCCCGGCTGAGGAAATTCTCAGCCTGTTCGCTCCGCCCGAATACAGCGTGAGGGCTGAAACAGGCTTGGCTGCTGCGCCGTCTTTCATTGTCAGGCGAGATCATCACACGCTTGCAATTGACAGTCCGCTCGCCGCTTTGAACAGCGCTACGACAAACGCTGAGAGGAATTCCGATGCGCCGACAACACCCTGAATCGATTCGGACGTCAGGCACACCGCTCGGAACTAACGAGTACTTCCTGCCCTGTTTGATCGACCGCCTACGTGATGACGCCCCGGCTCGGCAGACCGAAACTTCCGCAGATTACGCAGTGACGCGCGCACAAATGCGCGACATTGTTCAGCGCGATCTAACCTTCCTGCTCAATGCCAGCAGTCTCGAAGACCAGATCAGTCGCAAACAATATCCGCACGCGGCCACTTCCACGCTCAATTTTGGGATTCCAGCGCTCGCCGGCAGCTTTTCGGCCACGCGCAAATGGTCGGAATTTGAAGTGCTCGTTCGGCGCGCGATACGGGAGTTCGAGCCGCGTCTGATTTCCGAAACAATTCGCGTTGTGCCACTTTCCGCTAAAAGTGGCGTGACTCGCTACAACCAGCTTGTTTTCGAAATTTCCGGAATGATCCGCGTGGCCCCCTATCCGCTCGAGTTCAGGGTGCAAAGCTCGCTTGATCTCGACGCGAGTCGTCTGCATACCTACCCGCGCTGACCAATAGGACATTTTGATGGACTCGCGACTGCTCGATTACTACCACCGAGAACTAGCGCATATGCACGAGTTGGAGGATGAGTTTGCACAGGCACATCCCCGATTCGCCGATCGACTCGGTCCGAAACCGGATGAGGAGGCAGACCCTTATGTCGAACGTCTGGTCGACTCATTTGCCTTCATGAGTGCACGCACGAATCTCAAACTCGACACGGAGTTTCCCCGTTTCGCAGGTCGGATCCTCGATGTGCTCTACCCCGGCTATATGGCGCCGATTCCATCGATGACAGTGGCACGGCTTTATCCTCGCACACAGCAAGGCAGTCTCACCGAAGGTTTCCATGTCCCACGCGGCACCAGATTCGTAAGCCGGCCAACGCTGGGTGACAAGACAGCCTGTGAATTCCGCAGCAGCCAGGACGTCACGCTCTATCCGCTTGAAATTGTTCACGCCCAGCTTACCGGTGTACCTGTGGACATTCCTATGCTCGACCGCTACGTTCCGCCAGATAGGCAGGTGCGGGGAGCACTGCGCCTGCGGCTGCGCGCAACGGGTGAAGCCGGAATCGCAAGTCTACGTGGATTGACCTGTCTGCCGTTGTACCTCACCGGCGACGATCAGGTTGCCTCTCACCTGTTCGAATTGCTACATACGGCGACCATCGCCACGATTACCGGCGCGCCAGGCGCATGCCATGATTGTGAGCGATCGTTTTCTGTGGTCACCCAAGATGCGATTACACACGAAGGCCTTGATGAAAATCAGGCGCTATTGCCAATCGCGTGGTCGAATTTGCACGGGCACAATCTCATTCGCGAATACTTTGCATGTCCGAGTCGCTTTTATTTTTTCAACCTGACAGGGTTATCCGAAGGTTTGAGCCGGGTAAAAGGTCAAGAGGTTGAAGTCATCGTTCTGCTCGACAGGCATCCTGAGTGGCTAGCGGAAATTATCGATGCAGCGCAGTTCGCCTTGTTCTGCACACCTGTCATCAATCTGTTTCCGAGTCGAATCGAGCGGATCGAACTGAACGAAGCCCGGACGGAGTTTCACCTCGTCCCCAAACGACATGCACCGTCAGACTATGAGGTCTATTCCGTCGATTCACTCACCGGGATGATCGACGGCGACTCAACCGCTTACCAGTTCCGTCCACTATTTCACACTTTAAATAAGGACACGGCAAATCACGGGCGTTATTTTTCTTTGCGTCGCGAACCCCGCGTTCTATCGAGCACAACGCTCCGACACGGCACACGTTCATCTTATGTCGGCACTGAAGCATTCGTGTCACTGGTGGACCAGCACGACGCTCCGTATCGCGACGGTTTGCGGTATCTGTCCGTTGAAGCCTGGTTGACTAATCGTGACCTGCCGACCCTGCTGGAACGCAACGGAGTGAGCGACCTTGATGCCGACCACTCATTGCCCATCGAAAGCATCGGCTTGATCCGACGGCCAACAACGCCACGCACATCTTTCTCCCAAACCGAAACCGCGAGGCGGCTCATTGGCCATCTGAATTTCAACAGTTTGCCTCTCGACTGTCTGGATGGTCGTTCAGGGGCGAAAACTATGCGTGACATGCTGCGCCTCTATTTGACCGACGTCGATGCCGGACTCTTGTGCCAGGTCGAAGGTCTGGTCGACGTAACAACGCGTCCGGTGACACGCAAAATGGCCGATCGAGGTCCGCTGGTGACTGGACGTGGCATCGAGTGCCGGCTGACAGTCGACGAGACCCGGTTTTCCGGAGTGAGTCCGTATCTGTTCGGGCTCGTTCTCGATCGCTATCTGGCGCAACGTGTTTGCATCAACTCGTTTATCGAAACAGAACTGCGGTCAATGCAGCGCGGCCATCTAAAACGATGGTCCGTGCGTACGCCTTCAGGCAAAGCTGCATCATGATTAGCGGAATCGACAAGCTGCAAGCGCGGCCATGGTTGTATGGATTTCTGCCACTGATGCGCCGAGTCGGCGCCGACGAGCGTAATCATTCCATCGGTACCGCGCAGCGTCCATCCGCAGAGCCGTTTCGGATCGGGCAGAAACCGAGTCTGGCCTTTGCTCCATGCGAAATCGCCAGCGCTGACGAAAAGGACAGCCGCCTATACATTCGCCTCTTTTCGCTTGGCATGCTCGGACCAAACGGGCCACTGCCTATCCACCTTACCGAAACTGCACGAGAGCGCGAAGAGAGCGCTCGCGACCGCACGCTTGTCGATTTCTTCGATATTTTTCACCACCGCTACCTGACGCTGTTTTACCGTGCATGGGCGAGTGCGCAAGATACTGTCGCACTGGACCGGGCCGGCCCCGAAACCGAGCATTTCGCCCACTACGTTGCGAGTCTGACTGGTCGAGACACGCGTGAGCTTGCGAAATCCGTGCTGCCGGTCCATGCACAACTCGCAGCATCGCCCCATTTTCTCGGCGAAGCTCGCAATGCCGATAGCTTGCGCAACACGCTTGCTCACTATTTTCACGTGCCGGTTGCGGTCGAACAGTTCGTATTTCACTGGATGGCAATCGACGGCAAGGATCGAAGCCTTCTCGGCAAACCAGGCGCGGCGGCAACGATGAGCGATGGCGCAATGCTCGGTGAACAGGTGCCTGATCGTCAACACTGTTTTCGCATCGTGATTGGCCCTATCGGCATGAACGAATACTTGCGTTTTACGCCCGGAGGCGCCGATCTGCCTCGACTGGTGGATTCGGTCCGTAACTTCGTTGGATATGAATTCGAATGGGAATTGGAATTACGCATTCACCCTGGAAGTGCGCCGGCCGCGGTGGTAGGTGATTTGCAAAAATTGGGCTGGTCAGGCTGGCTCGGCCATGCGTCCGGAAGCGCATCCATCTCCGGCATGCGCTTCCAACCCGAAAGCTACTTCAACCCGCTCGTGAAAACGTCGCCAGAACACGCGAATCAGTCGGCAGCGGAAATGCCGCTTCACAATCACAACGGGGGCAAAATATGAATGGCGAAAAACGCACACCGGGCGGTTCTAAAGCCGAGCCGCAATTCATAGCATCATTATCCGACTGGATGTCACCTATCGACACCAATGCTCCATGCGGAGACGACCTTGAATATGATCCGGAATTCGTCGTGCTGTCCGCGCAGATGGCCGCAAAACTCGATGCTCAGTACGGTGATTTTGTAGGCGTGCCCGAGCCAGTCAACTGGACCGAAGTCGAGCGCGATTGCCAACGTCTGATGACGCGCAGTAAAGATATGCGCCTTGCCATCCTTTTCACGCGTTGCAGAACGAAGCTCGCCGCGGCTCTCGGACTCGCGGAGGGAATCGGATTGTTGGCAGCATGGCTAACTGCATTTCCCGACACGCTTCACCCACAGCCTCACAGAGATGAAGAACGGGAAGCCGCGTTAGAAATCCGCATGAACGCAATCCAGGCATTGATCGACCCAGATGGGTTGCTGTCCGACATACGCGAAATCTGGCTCACACGTTCCGCGCCGACACGGCTTCAGATCCGCGACGTGGAACGGGCTTTTGCCTATCCTCGACCGAACGACGCGCTCGCGCCCGAATCAGTCGCGCAGCAACTGGAAGATCTGCGACGCCACGAGCCCGAGGCGTTCGCTGGTTTCGACAGCGCACTTGCCAGCCTGATTTCGGTTAAAAGCTGGTGCGAAGATCGACTGGGCGCTTATCAGCCAGATTTCTCATCTCTGGAGCGATTGTTTGGTCGACTCGCCTACGGTGATACACAGTTCTCCGCGAGACCAGTCACTGCGTTGTCCGTCGAATTAACCTCACCCGGTGCCGATGCTGTTGCCGAAAATTCGACGACTCAGTTCTTGCCACTCAAATGTGACCTCGACGTATATCGCACAGCGATAAGTTCTCTTCCCGCAGAAACTGCTACGCGAGATGCAGCGCTGTGCCGCATCCGCGAAGCGCGCCACTGGTTCGAACAGAACGAACCAAGCAGCCCTGTTCCTGTTCTTTTGTATCGCGCCGAAAAGTTTGTCGGCAAGCGATTTTCCGACGTCGTGAAAGCTATTCCTCCAGACTTGCTTGCGGATTGGGAAGCCGAACTTCAGTTCCCTCCGGCTTCGTAAAAATTAAAAATTATCTGCTTTTTTACGATGACAATCCCTGTCAATATTGATTAGCACACCAATCATATTTTATAAGCCGTGAGATTCCAAAAAATTGGACGATCCGGTTTGCGTGACTTTACCTGACGCCGGAGGCAGGAACTTGAATCCCGAACTTCTCGACTACTACAACCGCGAACTTTTCTATATCCGGGAATTGGCACTGGAATTTTCGGTTGCTCATCCCAAGATCGGGCGACGGCTAGGAATGAGAGCAGGAGAAATTGGCGATCCTTACGTGAACAGCTTGCTCCAATCGTCGGCGCTGGTCACAGCACGCACGCAGATGCGCCTCGACGCAGCATTCCCTGAACTGACGTCACCGCTATTGCAGATGATCTATCCCAACTACACTTGCCCAACGCCTTCTATGGCCGTCGCGCGCCTGTTTCCACGAGCACAAAGCAAACATGCCCATGGTGGCACGCTCGTACCAAGGGGTACCTCGTTTATCTCTGACATTCCAGACGGTGAAACAACAGCCTGCGAGTTTCGTAGTAGCCAGGATGTAACGCTGTTTCCGCTGGAAGTCATTCAGGCAAGTCTGACGGGTGCTCCGCCCGACATCCCTGCACTCGACCGCTATCTTCGGCCCGGCACAACTGCACGATCCGCAGTGCGGCTGCGACTCCGCACTACGAACGGTGCTTCCATGTCGAGCCTCGCATTGGGCGAGTTGCCGGTATATCTCGCTGGCGACGAAGCAGTCGCCTCTCACCTGTTCGAGCTCATCCACGTCTCAGCCGTTGCGAGCATCGTTGGTGTGCCGAACAAGTTTGCAACCACCGAACTACACGCCGTCACAGAAAACGCGATAACTCATGGCGCGCTTGAGCCGGAACAGAGCGTGCTGCCCATGGCACCTGGCCATCTCCACGGGCATAGTTTGCTGCAAGAATACTTTGCCTGTCCGTCGCGCTTCTGGTTTTTTACACTGACTAATCTTGAACAGGGATTTGCATCGATTGCCGGGAGTGAAGCCGAAATCGTTGTGTTACTTGAGCGCCCGGCAGGCGAGTTGGCCGGGCGTGTCGATGCATCACAGTTCGCGCTGTTTTGCACCCCGGTCATCAACCTTTTTCCGAAGCGTAGCGGGCGGCTCTACCTTGATCCCGCCAAACGGGCACATCGACTCGAAGCAGTGCCAGCCGCGCCCCACGACTATGAAGTGCACTCCGTCCAATCGGTGTGGGGTCAGGTGTCGGATGAATCGGAGGTGTTGCACTTTGATCCGCTCCACGCACATACAGTGGAAAGCGGCGGCCACCGCGCACGCTACTACACCGTCAAGCGGGAACTGAAACGCACGAACAGCGCGACTCGTCACCGCAACAGTCGCCGCCCCTTTACGGAAACAGACACGTTCATTTCTCTGGTCGATCAGGATGAGCAGCCACTCGACGAAAAAATTCGTTATCTGTCGTTCGAGACGTTGCTGACAAACCGGGACCTTCCCTGCCTCCTTAGTTGCAATGGACGTGCCGATCTTTCAGTGCAAAGATCGGCGCCGGTCGACTCGATTGGCCTGTTGCGCGCACCTACCACTCCGCAGCCACCGCTCGCATCGGGCGACCGGGCGTGGAGGTTGCTCGGCCAACTCAGTATCGATCGAGCTGCTTTCGATAGCGACTCACACTGCTCCACATCCGGTGAAGGTCTGCGCAAACTCTTGCGCCTTAACCTTGCCGACGATATAGGCGTGCCGCACCGCCATGTCGAAGGGTTGCTGGACGCGTCGTCCAAGGCTGTCAACCGCCGGCTTCCCACTTCATTTTCACAGCCCTTCGGTCGCGGCGTCGAATGCACGCTGAACTTCGACGAAAGCATGTTCGACGGCGTCAGTCCTTATACGTTCGGCCTTGTGCTGGAACGCTATCTCGCCCGCCACGTATCTGCACACTCGTTCACGACAGCGGTTCTTGAGTCGAAACAACGTGGACGCATCGCGCAATGGCCGCCTCGGGCCGGCACACGAAGCGCGGTCTGAGTCACTTGAACAAAGTAGGAGCTAGTTACCCAATGCCACCTATCGACTCATGGAACACGCAAGCACGTGTACTCGATATCACGGGCGAAGCACTACCTCGGTGGCGCGACGAGCCGATCTTCCTCGTCTCACGTTTGCGGGGAAGAGAAAAACTCGGCTACCTGTACGAATACGATGTTGATATCAGCACAATCGATCACCCCGATCTGGATGCATGGAACGCGCAATCTCAAGTAGACGTCGATGCACTGATCGGCAAGGAGATAACTATCCGTGTTGCGGTCGAAGGGAAAGGAACATTGATTCCCAGCGTACAAGGCGACGCGGGCGGTGCGAATATTGGCGCCGATATCCGTAAGATCACCGGCTTGATCGCAGCAGTGCAATGCTTGAACGCGGACGATCGACACGCGTTTTATCGCCTGAAAGTTCGTCCGTGGCTTTGGCTCGCAACGTTGAACCGTAATAGCCAGATATGGCAGGGCCGGAGCATCGTCGAGATAAGCGAGGACATTCTCCGAAAATATCCGTTCCCGCTTGAACTACGCCTGGCAGGTCCTGGCATGCAACGTCACGCGTATCCAAAACGAAGTTACCAGCGGCAATGGTGGGAATCGGATTATTCATACCTCAGCCGTATCTGGCAGGAATGGGGCATTACGTTTTTCTTCGAACGCAGCACGTTGGTACTGTGCGACTCGCCGGGTGCCTATAGAAAGCATGATCCCGCGTACGCAACGTTGCGTTACCTCGATCGAAACGGGCAACGAATTGATGAAGAGCATATCCACAAGTTTCGGGTCGGGAAACAGATCACGACAGGCAAGGTCTCACTAACGGACTACGACTACACACAGTCCAACGGCAATCTCGCAGTCGCACAGCAGGACCATAACGAGCGCACGTTCGACAATGCAGAAGAATACGCATGGGGCGACTACTCGCAACCGCTGGAGGGACCCATGGGCGTCAGCGGCACGCGTAACGATACCCAGTCCGAGGGAGAGCATCTTGCTCGAGTAAAGGTAGAAGCACACCGAGCCAAAAGCGTCCGTGCAAAGGGAAAAGGCAATCTGCGCGGCCTGATGGTAGGTTATATCTTTGCGTTAGATGGCTATCCGCTGACGCCCGGTGACGGAGAATATCTCGTCGTGTCAACCGACATCGAGATCGTCAACAACGACACAGCCACGCAGGACGACGCGGCCAAAACGCAGTCCAGCTGTAAAACCCGATTTTCCGCAATACCGGCGAATTCCTTCTATCGCACGCCACAAAAAGCACGCAAGCCACGCGCGCACCCGGAGACAGCGATAGTCACCGGCTACGGTGACGAGCCAGTCTATTGCGACCAGTATGGACGCGTTAAAGCCCATTTCGTCTGGGACCGCTTGAGCACGAAAGATGAAAATGCCAGTTGCTGGCTACGCGTTGCGTCACCGTGGCATGGCGCCGCGCACGGCGCGATATGGTTACCGCGCGTCGGCCATCACGTGCTCGTCGGATATCTCGATGGCGACCCCGATCGCCCGTACATTATTTCAGAGCACACCACGGAGGAGCATCAGGCACCTTGGCAGTTGCCGAAAAACGAGGCACTGTCAGGTTGGCGGAGTCAGGAGTTACGGGGGCAGTCGTCGAATAGCGTCGTCACTGACGACACGCCGGGACAATTGCAAGTGCAGATCTCGAGCGACCACGCGCAGTCCCGGCTTGTGCTGGGCTATAACACGCGTCTGGATGGGCATCATGGTCGCGACAAAGCCCGTGGCGAGGGATTTGAACTTGCAACGGAAGCGCATGGCGTCGTGCGCTCCAACCGTGGCCTTCTGGTGACAACCGAAGCGCGCACGGGAACTGCGTCGCCCGCCAACGACATGGTCGAGACGGTACAGCGATTAACTCAGGCGCACGACCAGCATGCCGACCTATGCCACCTCGCGCAGAAACATGATGCACAGTCGCAAGAACGCAGTCAAAGCGACGTCACGCTGAGCATAAGAACCCAGAACGACGCAATCAAGGGGGCACAAAACGCGTCCGGCAACCCGTCGCCGGAAATGACTCGAGCAGACATGGTTTTAGCAAGCGCGGCTGGCATTGCGACCACGGCGCGTGAAAGCACGCATCAGGCAAGCCAACACGATCATGCAGTAACCGCCGGGCGTGACATCAGCATGTCCGGTGGGCGCTCCCTGTTTGCGACCGTGCGAGACGCCATTTCGCTCTTTGCCGTGCGATCAGGCATTCGGCTTTTTTCGGATGGAGGCAAAGTCGAACTGCATGCGCAAAGCGACAACGTCGAGATTATTGCGGATCAGGTGCTCAAACTGATCAGCGCAAAGAAAAGAATCGAAATCACCGCAGCGGAAGAAATCCTGCTGCAGGCACGCGGCAGCTATGTCCGCATCAACGGCGCTGGTATCGAACACGGCACACCGGCAAAGTGGGTCGCCTACGCAGGCAGTCATGCGCTGCCTGGTCCTAAATCATTGCCCGCGTCGGTGCCGGGCATCGACATGCCAAAAGCCTTCAGCAATCGACTCGACGTCTACGACATTTACTGGCCGAGAGCGTTTGAAGAGGTCGAATACATCGCCCGAAGATCCGATGGCGAAATCCTCACGCACGGAACGCTCGATAACGACGGCAGAACGGCGCGCGTCTATACAGACCAGGAAGAAGCGATTCAGGTTCTGGTCGGCACGCGAGGCGCCTGGCTCGTTGAAACGGATGCAGATAACGCACGAGATAAACGCGATGAACCCGACGACGATATGCCCTCCGATCAGGAAAGTCACTATGTCTATCAAAGCGCTTGACTATTGATCAGCGCGCTACGCAAAAAGATATGGCCAGTTCAAACAATGGATATAACTCCGAGACCATGCGCTCATCCGTGACGCTTTATCTCAAAGATCACTTCGGCGAGCCGATTCAAAATCTGCAGGTTGAAATCCGGGGGACCGATTTGTCATCGAAACGAAAATATCATGCCGCAGCAACTGACACGCTGGGTGCGCTTCAGTTTTCAGTCGATACCGACACGGCACTCTCCGTGCATGTAAAGCGCTGGACCAGCGATGAAATGAAAGAGGTCGCGCGATTGATCGCGTCGTCGTCAGAGATTGCATTTCATCTCACCAGCCCTAAGACGTTGCACCATTTGCCGACCAAAGTCGACAGTCCGGAGCGTGGAAGCTATTGGCGCGGCAGGTATACAGTTAAACGCCATGACAACCTCACTGGCATTGCGAGGAAATACCACACAACCGTCGACGTTCTTAAGCACCTTAATCACCTCGATTCCGACTTGATTCTCGTAGGCCAAACGCTGAAAGTGCCACCGGTCGAGTCAAGGAAAACGGATTCTCCCGTGCCGGCGCGACCCGCTCTAGCAAAGACGCCACCGAAGACCGATCACGGCAGCAACGAACGAGGCGCACCCACAACGGTTCTCCGCAAAGCGATCGCACCGATCATTTTTCCTCTATTGACCCGTCCGCTGAATGACGAAGGCGGCACATATGGCACGCCTTCGTCTGATTACACCTGGGTTAAGGCTTTGGGCTCAGGCGGTCACAATCAGGCGCGATTCGGCGCAACTCGCGGGGGAGGCAGACTGCACGCGGCACGCGATCTGTATGTCAAGACGTATACGCCTATCGTCGCTGTTGCACCGGGCGTCGTTATCAAATGTGAATTTTTCTATTGCAAGACATGGCAAATCAGCGTTCGTCATAAAACCACGGACGGGCGGGAGTTCATCGCGTTGTATGGAGAGGTCGACCCATCGTCGATCACAGTAAAGATCGGCGACACGGTAAGCCAAGGTCAGACGCTAGCCAGGAGCGGCGTACTCATGAAAGACAGTGGTACGCCACTTCATGTCGTCGGAACCAGCAACGTGTCCATGCTGCATTTTGAAGTCTATCGTGGCGACCACCGGTACGACGCAAGCGCGAAGCTGAACGGTCCATCTTTGGGTGGTCCCTTTCAGCGGCGTGCAGACCTGATCGACTCGCTTGCCGTCCTGCAGGAAGGTTACCGCGCAACATTTCTCGACGCCCCACCACTTGTATCTACTGGCCAGCGAATCCCGATCAACCAGTTGAGTACGTCAGAACGGGGCAAAGTATTTATCAAGGGTTGGGAAGGCGTTCACCTCGATGAAACCCGAACGCATACCTACTACTACGACGACAGCAAAGGCTATTGCACCGTCGGTTGGGGACATCTGGTGCGCAAAGCATCCTGCGCGGAATGTGGACACATTGCGATGTCGAGCAAGATGCCTATCGAAGAATCTCAGACGCTATTCGATAACGACCTCTCGATCATAGAAGGGCGTGTGCGAAATGCGATCACCGCATCGCTGTTTCAACACGAATTCGACGCATTGATGTCGCTCGCCTTCAATCTCGGCAGCCTGCGCAAAACGCCGAACCTATGTGACCGCCTTAATCGATGCGACTACGAAGGCGCACCGGGTGAGTTTCTCGACATTGAAAACAGAACCCGTCGGCAGCGGGAACACGACATGTTTTGCCATGCCATCTATAACTCGACACACTAAGTCACATGAAGAACAACAAGTTTCTACTTTTGATTTTTGCGTTATTGGTGGCGATCGTGGCCATCCACTCACCCCATGCTTATGCCGAGAACCGGTATCTCATGACGGGCGCCGCCCAGTTCCCCGATTCGTCCAGCACAGACGCCCACGCGCTGCCGTTTCCGGTCAATCCGGTCAACTCTGCCGCGCTGACGTTCGACGGGAAAGCAGTCGCCTTTCACTACGAGGGCGACAACTGTTCCGTGAATGTGGAAAAGAAGATGGCCTTCTATTTCGACCCGGTCATCTCAAACGCTTTCGGATCACGAGATCAGTTTGGTCATTATCTCGTCGATAAATTCCACACCAACTCCACTGCCCTGAACGAAACCTATCTGCTGGGGGAGAGCCATGTTTCACTGTGTTCCGGGCTACGTCATGCCATGGTCTATCAGTCGCCCGACTCGCTCATTTTTCTCACAGGCGCATGGATGTACATCTTTCAGCGCGAAACTCACGCGCCTGTCGATGCCGAGCAGAGTTTCGACTGCGCGAAAGCCCAGTCGAACGTCGAACATCTCATTTGCGCCGACGCAAACCTGGTCAAGCTCGATGCAACCGTGAACCGTGGATTCGTGGCCATGCAGCTCGTCCACTCGCGAGAGATTTCGTTTCAAGATCCCGTGCGAGTGGACCAGATCAATTGGTTAAAAACGGTGCGGAACACATGCAGCAATAAGACTTGCCTGCTCACCGCGTATCAGTCCCGCATCGCTTACATCAAGGCAAACATTTCGAGCGCCTACCCATCGTATCCAGCCGTGGAGCCCGATCAGGATGGTGACTAATCGATCAGGCAGCCAATGCCGCCGTCGCGCGCATGACGAGGAAACTTTCGTGATCTTTGGCCCACAAGTCAACGGTCTTGCCGTCCGCCGATGGTTTGCCGCAGACAGTGAGAGGTTGGCCGGAGAAAGCCGGTCGCAGCGCCTTGAAGGCGAAGCTTTCCAGCGTCGCGGCGGGAAGCTCGCGACGCATCAGGTCGACGAGCAGCGTCGCGATCAATGGACCGTGCACGATGAGGCCCGGGTAGCCTTCGACCTCGGTCACGTAGGGATAGTCGTAATGGATGCGATGTCCGTTGAAGGTAAGCGCGGAGTAGCGGAACAGGAGCACCGCGTCGGTATCGATCGTGCGCTGCCATGCCGCGTCTTCCGGTGCGCGCGCCGCTTGCGGTGGCCGGGCACCTTCCTGCGGCTCGTCGCGGTAGACGATGTCGTGTTCTTCTTCGATCCTGAGTTCGCCTGCCACCTCGATCGTGTGTTGCACGGTAACGAAGACGAGGCGGCCGGAGCGGCCGGTTTTGTCTTCGATATTGACGATGGTCGAGGTGCGCGTGGCACGGTCGCCAACCTTGAGCGGCGCGTGAAAAGTCAGCCTGCCACCGGCCCACATTCGGCGCGGAAGCGGCACCGGCGGCAAGAATCCGCCGCGCTTGGGGTGACCGTCCGGCCCGACTTCCGAGATCGGCGTAACGGGCAGAAAGTAGAGCCAGTGCCATAGCGGCGGCACCGTGCCGTTGCTCTCGTCGCGGTCCAGTGTTGCCGCCATCGCTGCAAGCGGATAGGCGGTAATGTCGTCTTTCGTTACCACCTGCTTTTCTAACCAGTCGTCGAGTTTTTCCAAAGGTCCGGACATGGGCAAAATCTCCATTGCAATGCGGGATTCAACAGCGCGTGACTTCCACTATGACTCAGGTCGCAACTCGCCGTGTAGTTCGCATTCGCGAAGCGAGCGTTTGCCTTCATCCAGAACGGCGGACGGTGGAATTAGACAGCAAGAGTCGGGGTGAAGGACAAAACTTGCAGGATTACACTCAACCAACGCTTATCCCTTGCCCCACGGAGAAACAGTCATGAGCACGCTTGAAAAGCCTGCCGATTCGCCGCAACAAACGCGCGGCTCGATGCGTGACGCAAACCACCATCCGCTTGCGCAGCGCGTCGATGCAATCGACTGGTTCGACGTCGAAGAAGCGTTGAACGCTTACGGCTGCGCGACGCTACCCAAATTGCTGAACTCGCGCGAATGTGACGCGCTGGCCGCCCTTTATTCGCGCGACGACATCTATCGCAGCCGCGTGGTGATGGCGCGGCACGGCTTCGGCCGCGGCGAATATAAATACTTTGCCTACCCGCTGCCGACTGTCGTCGCCGACCTGCGCGCGGAAATTTATCCGCGCCTCGTGCCGGTAGCGAATCGCTGGAACGAGGCAATGGGAATCGCCGTCCGTTATCCAGGCGACCACGCCGAATTTATCGAGCGCTGTCACGCCGCCGGTCAGACACGCCCCACGCCACTGTTGCTCCAGTACGCCACCGACGACTACAACTGTCTGCACCAAGACCTCTACGGCGAGCACGTCTTTCCGCTGCAAATCGCCGTCCTGCTGTCCGAACCGGGCGAAGACTTTACCGGCGGCGAATTCGTCATGACGGAGCAGCGCCCGCGCATGCAATCCCGGACCGAAGTCGTGCCGCTCCGCAAAGGAGACGCCGTTGTGTTCGCGGTTCACCATCGGCCCGTGCAAGGCACGCGCGGCGCGTATCGCGTGAACTTGCGGCATGGCGTGAGCCGGCTGCGCTCTGGTCAGCGGCACACACTCGGCGTCATTTTCCATGACGCCAGCTGAGTAAGCACTAACTTGCGCCAATTACATGGCCGCGTGGTCTTCCCCACTCGCAAACCAGTCCCGCCGCGTCAGCAGCGCCGGCTAGGCGGCCATTTACCGTTGCTGCGCCGCCGCAAAAATCCGTGCGCGATATTTTTGACCCGGTATCATTCGGGAAAACCCGAACCCAGCTGGCACTTCGCACCACCCTTCGCGGCGCGCCAGGCTCATGGGTTCGAGCGTTCGACCGTCGTCGAACGGACTAGCCAGCCGGTGATCCCGGCAAGCCGGTCCGGTTCGACGATACGAAGGTGGCGGGCCGCACGCCCGCCCTGCCGCAATCGGCCAAAAGCCGGTAGCGGTCAATCAGCCTGGATATCATCGATCATGATTGCTGTCGCGTTTTCGCGCGTCGCCGACCGTCTGCTCGTCGCAGACCCGGGACTCGTCCGGCTCCATACTGCGCTACGCAGCGCGCTGGCCTGCCTGCTCACCGGCATCGCCAGCATCGCGTGGACCGTCTTCCATCATCAGCCCATCACGCTCACCGCCCTCGGTGTCCTGTTCGCCATGGTCGCGCCGCTGTTCGTGCGCAATCCGAACCGGTCCGCCTGGTTCGGCACGCTGCTCTGGCTCTATCTGTGCGCCTGTCTGTGCTTCGCGGCCGCGAGCTTCCTGAGCCGCTACCCGCTCGCTGGCGACGCCTTCTTTCTGCTCGTGATGTTCGTCGGCATGCTGTGCCAGGCTTGCGGTCCGCGCGCGCTCGGCTGCGCGATGCTCGGCATGGTGTCGTTCTATCTCGGCCTGTACCTGCATCCTTCCAGTTCGCATCTCGCGCAGTCGCTGCTGCTCTCGCTAGTCGGGCCGCTGATGGTCACGCTGGTCGGCCGCGTCATCGCGCCGGCGCGCGTCGCGGCCAGTTTGCGGCTCGCGATTCATACGGTTACGCTGCGAGCCGAGCGCGTCCTGCGCGCGCCCGGCACCGTCAATCTGTCCGCGCTGAACGAAGCGGCGCTGGCGCTCGAAGAACAACTGGCGCTGCTCGACGCGGGTAACGCCGACACGTTGCGCGAACGTATCGTCGAGGTGGAAGTCGCCGCGGGCCAGCATGCGTTTGCCGGTTTTTCCGGGCGCGCTCATCCCGCAGACAGCCACACCGAGTTGAGCGCGCAAACGCTGCGTCATGCCATTGCACGGCTCAAGGCAATGGCGCATCGCCACACCACGAAAAAGGCAACGCGCACTTCGTCCGCGCCCGGTTCGACACTCGCCGTGAGCGCGGCCGCCCGCTACGCCGAACTGCGCGCCAAACTCTGCTGGCTGCCGGCGATGCGCGCCACGACGGCTGCGTTTCTCGCCATGCTGATCGGTCATTCGTTGTCGCCGGAGCGCTGGTTCTGGGCGGTCATTACCACCTTCGTCGTGTTCCTCGGCACGCGCTCGCGGGCCGACACCGTCTATCGCGGCGCTCAACGGCTAGTCGGAACATTGGCCGGCGCGACCGTCAGCGTGCTGCTGGTTGCGCCCTTGCAAGATTCGCCGGCGCTACTGGTCGCCGCGATGGTGCTATGCGTGTTCGGTTGGGCGTACTTCATTCTGAGCGCCTATGCGCCAGGCGTGTTTTTCATCACGGTGCTGGTCGGCCTCGTCTACGGCGAGTTGGGTTTTGCAATGGGACCGCTCGTCGAGTTGCGCATGGAGGAAGTGCTGATCGGCTGCCTCGTGTCCTTCGCAGTCGCGATGCTGATGATGCCGCTGTCGGCAACGCGGCACGTCGAAGCAAAACTCGGCGCGGTGCTGGCCGCTTTGCGTGATGTCGTGCGCCCCGACACATCGGCGGCGACGCCCGTCGCGGGTACGATCTCAGCCGCAAGCCAGAACGCCCCATCGGCAGCAGCCATGCGCAAGCTCGACCGCAGTTGGCACGAACTGCGCATGGCCCTCAAGCCGCTGCAAACGCAGCGGGTGGTCGTCTGGAATCCGGATGTCGAACTGGCCACCGGTTCGTTGCTGTGCTGTCTGCATTGGGCGCGTATGTTGAGCGACCCGGCGCGGCGCGCGGAGTCGTTGCCGGCGTCGTCGGCCATGGCGCTGAATGCCGCGGAGCTCGACGCGGCGCATATCGACTCGATCGTCGCGCGGCTGGATTCGTTGATCGCCCGATTTGGCGGCGCAGTGGCGCCGCAACGCAAGCCGATGAAGGAACGCGAGACGCAGTCGCACGCAGCGTCCAACGCCGCGGCGCTCGCTCAGCTCGACGGCGCCGTCGCGCAACTGGCCGAACGCTTGACGCAGCCAGCCAGCGACACGCGGCGAATCTTCAATTGGGCGTTGCGCGGAAGGAGCGCGTAGCTCGGATGTAAGACTTGTCCACAGAAAATGTTCATAGCCCTGTGGATAACATTCCAGCAAGCGCGCCAAGTACTTGATGTAGTTATGTTCTTGCGCGCTGCACGTCGGCGCAACCGGTTTCGCGGTTGCGCCTGCCTGCCAGTCAGATCAAAGATAGGCCGACTTCACCGGCGGGCGCTTTGCAGCACCCATCAGCTGACTGCGCTCCACCAGCGCGCCGAACAGCAGACCGATCGTCGTCCACATGATCACCTGCATACCGAGTGCCGACACGCGAAATTTCCACAGCAGCGTCGCCGGGAAAGCGGCCGGTACTTCGTTGATGGTCGGCATCGACAACTGCACGGCGGCGATGATCGCGACGAACACCACGCCCGCCACGATCGACGCATTCCACGCGCCCAGCTTCAACGCGAGCCGGCGGCGCACCTTCAGCGAAAACACCAACGTCGCGAGTGAGATGGCGATCATCAGGAAGAACAGGCCGGTGCGCATGCCGATCGTATCGGGGTCGCCCACCGAGGGAGGATTCGCTGGATATTTGATGTTCGGCACGATCACCAGCGCGATGAACGCGCCCAAGGCGAGCCACGCCGACAGCGCCCGCACGCCCAGCGCGCCGACCCGGCCGTACGCGTAAGCAAATACCAGCGAGAACAATCCGCCAAATGCGGCGCCGTAAGTCACCACGCCGGTCAACAAGCCGAGGCCGGCCTGGGTTTCGCGGCTCACCAGTTCCGGCTCGGGCGCTTCGCCCTTGGCGGCGTCGGCTTTTTCTTCGAATGAAATGGCCTGATCGACCTGCGGCTCACCTGCCACGCGGGCGAAGCCGAACGTGAGGAGTCCCGCAGCGATGCCGGCGAGCATCCCGCGTACCAACAATTTACCAACCATGTTCGACTCCGTTAGTGGCAGGGAAAGCCGAGCAGATGGCGACCGTCGTGCACGAACTCATGCACGTACATGCCGGGCACCAGCGAAGTGGCACCTTCTTCTGCACCAACGAAATACAGCGCGAGCAGGAACAGCAAACCGCCGAACACGACCCACGGCAGCAGTTCGCGCAATGGGATGGGCGTGGGTTGTGCCACGGGTTGGACGGCGGAATCGAAAACAGCGTCGTTCATGACGGACATCTCCAGGGGTAACGCGCCCCGATAGTCGATTGAAAAGAAAGGGTGCGAAGTTCAGGTCTGGCTTTCGGCTAATGACTGCCGATTACAGTGGCGCGACCGCGCCGGGCTCTCACCGGCTTCCGCGCTTCGCAGTCTCGCTATTCTACGCGCTAAACTTTGGCTCCCGGCAAGGCAAAACATGCGCGCGGCATGATGCTTCGAGACGGGCTCTGGAAATGCACTGAATGGACAAACGGCTGTTACTGCTGAGCCACGGATCGACCGCCGCGATGCGCGCGGGCCGCTTTCCCGCTGACGACCCGCTCGACGAACGCGGCCTCGCTGAAGTGGCCGCGGCAGCCGAACGCGTCCACGCGGCGCTTGGCGGCACAGCGGCAGTTTTCGTCAGTCCCGCCCGGAGCGCCCGGCAGACAGCGGCGGCGCTGGGTATGGAGGTGGACGCGACGGTCGAAAGCCGTCTGAACGACATCGACTACGCGGCATGGCACGGCCGCCGTCTCGCCGACCTCGCGGCCGAGGCGCCGCACGACCTGGCTGCGTGGATGCGCGATCCCGATTGCGCGGCGCATGGAGGCGAGTCGTTTTCTCAACTGGTGAAACGCGTCGGCCAATGGCTCGACGCAGCGGATCTGTCCGCGCACGGAACCGACCGCGCCACTGTCGGGCTCGTCATCACGCATGCAACGGTGATACGCGCCGCGCTGATTCATGCGCTCGGCGCGTCGCCGACGGTGTTTGCGCGCATCGACATTACGCCGCTGTCACTCGTGGAGTTGCGGCACTCGGCGCGCGGGTGGGTCTGGCGACCCGCGTCGTAAAGCGCCCGGCTCGACGGCGCAATCACTTGCCCGACACCACCAGTCGCAGCTTGTTCGAACCGGCGGGCGTCAAGGTGATATCGGTCCGCTTCGCACGCGCGCCGAGGTAAAAGTGCTGGCGTCCGGGTGAATTCTGGTCATGCGTGGCTTCGGGCAGACAGGATGCGATATCGGCGGCCACGCCTTGCAGCGCGTCCGCGCTCGAACCCGCGTCGTGATGCGGCGTCCACAGGCATTGATAGCTGCCATGACTCGCCGAGCATTGCGCGTCGTCGCCGTAGGGTTGGGCGACGCCCATGCCGTCCTGCGGCGTCAGCGCGGCGAGGCCGTCGGGCGCAGCGGCGACGATGCGCTTGAGCGAGTTGCATGGACTTGGCGCGTCGTCGGCATGCGCTTTGCCCGGCAACATGGCGGTGAGCCACACGGCCGCGAGGGCGGCGGCCAGCATCCTGATGGTGTTCATCTCGGCGCGGTCCTTGGGAATGGAGACGCTAGCGCGGCAGCACGGTTCGTGCCCGCGGCCCGGCGCATTCGGCGCATTCGGCGCATTCGGCGCATTCGGCGCATTCGGCGCATTCGGCGCATTCGGCGCATTCGGCGCATTCGGCGCATTCGGCATACCCAGCGCACCCAGCGTCAAACTCACGCCACACCTTTCACAACATCCCCAAAACACCACCCTACGCGCGCCCACCCACAATCACCAAACCATCACGACCCACCCAACAACGCCGCAAGCCCCGCCTCCGACGCAAAAATTCCCCGTGCATCATGTCCCACCCCGTCGATGACATGCGTACTGTGCGCAGCAAGTCCCGCCGGATGCCGCTGCGCCATATAACGTTGATAAGCGAGCCCGCGCGCCAGCCGGTTCGGGCCTTGCGTTTGCGCGGCACACGACACGTCGAGCGCGGGATGTCGCGGATCGCAATCCGCGCCGCCAAGCAGCACGGTCACATGGCGTCGCGTGTAGGCCGCTTCGAGTTCGGCGGCGTCGATCTCCGTAGCCGTGTTTCGCAGATAAGCCGGCAAGTCTTCCAGCCCATATTTCCAGCGGTTGAAAGACGGGCACGCCTTCGCGTCGAACGCGGCGAACTCGCCCGACTTCGTCGGCCGGCGCGCATCGAAGTACACATACGACGACGGATTCGCCACCACGTAACGCAGCGCAAGGCCACGCCCGACCAGCGCCGCCTCGCCTTGCGTCACCACGGCGTAGCGTTGCACGACCTGGCCGCCGCCCGAATGCCCCGCGATCACTACCTCGCGCAACGAAGCGAACTGTTCGCGCGACGCCAGCGTCCGCAGGATCGCGTCCAGCACGCTGAACGAACTGATCGGCGCAGGACCTTCGGCGTTCTCCCCGCCCATCCAGCTGACCCAGTCCCAGTGCAACGTGGACGGCGGCAGGTCATGCGCGTCGAGGTCGGCGGTGGCGAGAAACTGCGGCACGATCAACAGCGTGCGCGCGGCAACGTCGTCGCCGGCAAGCGCGCACACACGTTCTGCCAGGTCGAAGTAAGTGTCCGCGTTGCGCAGACGTCCGTGGATCAGGATCACGGCACGCTCGATGCCGGGGTTCGGCGTCGACCAGTCGCCGTTCGCGAAGACTGGCACGAGACCGCTGCCATCCGGCGTCGATACATCGAAAAAACGGCGGGCAACGGCGGAGACGGGACGTTCGTTCGGCGCGCGTTCGTCGTCGGCGATCAGGGGCTGGCTCATGCTAGGGACTCGTGGTGGGCAGCTTTGCCGCTCTCGCGCCCGGAGCGGGTGAAGTACACCATCGCGAGCGAGACGAAGCCGGCAAAAATCAGATAAAACGCCGGCGTCAGACTGCTGCCGGTCACGCGTGTCAGGCCGGTGATGGTGAGCGGCGCCATGCCGCCGAACAGCGTCACCGCAATGTTGTACGAGATGGCGACGCCCGCCGAACGGCTGCGCACGGGGAACAGCGTGGCGAGCATGCCGGGATGCGCGCCGGACATGGCCGCGAGGAACACGGTGGCGATCATCTGCGCGATGAACAGATGGCCCGGCGTCGGGTTCGTCACCACGAAGTGATACAGCGGATAGACGCACACCATCCACGCGATCACGACCGGATAAAACAGCCGATACGCGCCGTAACGGTCCGCGAGTTTGCCGGACAGCGGAAACAGAAACAGATTCAGCACGCCGGAGACGAACGCACCGAGCAAGGCCGTCGACAACGGCAAATGCAGTTGCCGTTCGACATACACGGACAGGTACGAGTGCCACACGTAATTCGTCGCCGCGCCGACGATGATCACGCCCATCGCACAGATCGCGGCGTCGCCGTTGTCGCGGAAAAACTGACGCACGCCGGTACGCGGCGGCTTGTCGCCCTGGTCGCGCAACTCCTCGAATTCGGGCGACTCCGCGACCCGATGGCGGATGTAAAAACCGAACGGCCCGGCCAGCGCGCCGAACAGGAACGGCAGGCGCCAGCCCCACGCCACGAGTTGCTCATGCGTGAGCGTGGTGGTCAGCAGATAGCCCACGCCAGATGAGAGCAGCAGCGCGAACGCCTGCGCGGACATATTGAAGCTGCCATAGAACATTTTCTTGTGCGGCGGCGCGTACTCCACGAGCATCGCCGATGCCGTCGCAAACTGGCCGCCCACCGAGAGTCCTTGCAAGAGCCGCGCGAGCACGACCAGAAGCGGCGCGGCGATACCGATGCTCGCGTAGCCCGGCGTAAGACCCATCAGCAAGGTGCTGGCCGCCATCGAGATGATCAGCAGCGAAAGCGCCTTGCGCCGCCCCGCGCGGTCCGCGTAGATGCCGAGCAGAATGCCGCCGAGCGGCCGCACGATGAAGCCCACGGCGAACGTGGCGAGCGTCAGCATGATCGACACGAAACCGCCGCCGCCCGGAAAGAACACTTGCGCGATGATTTTCGCGAAATAGCCGTAGATCAGAAAATCGAACCACTCGAGCCCGTTGCCGAGCACCGACGCGAAGATCGCGCGGCGCACCATCGACGGACTCAACGCCTTCGCCGCATGCTGCGGGTTTGCCGTGGAAGCGGCGGTATTGCCTGGATTCAAGGTGGCCTCGCTCATTGCTCGCATCCTCGTGTGTCGAACATCGCTGACAGCGCACAGACCGACGTCAGCATGCGCGCGCCGTCGTGCCCCACGCCCGGCACGATATGAAAACGCTGGTTCAGGCCGGCGGGATGCCGTAGCTGCATGTACCGGTAGTACGCCTGTGCGCGCGCCACGCGTTGCGGTCCTTGTGCCTCGGCGGCACAACTCCTGTCGAGCGCGCTCTGCTGCGGATCGTCGTCCGCGCCGCCGACCAGATAATCGATGCGGCGCGCAGCGTAGACGGCTTCGAGTTGCGCGGGCGTGCGGTCGTCGAGATACGCGGGCCGCTTGTCCATGCCGTACTTCCACTCGTTGAAAGCGGGACATTGCGCGGAATCGAACGGCGCGGGCATGCCTTGCGCGTTGGGGCGTTGCGCGTCGAAATAAGCGTACGTGGACGGGCTCGCCACGACGTAACGCACGTCGATGCCTTCGTCGGTCAAGGCCGCGATATTGTGTGCCGCCACGGCATAACGCTGCACCACCTGGCCGCCGCCCGAATGTCCGGCGAACACCACATGCTGCAGATTGGGAAACAGCTTGCGATCGGCGAGTCGCGCGACGATCTGGTCGAGCACCTCGTAAGAGCCGACCGGCAACGGCGCTCGCGCCGGCTCGCCGCCCATCCACGCGTCGCCGCGCCAGCGCAGCAGATCGGCGCTGTCCGGCGCGGGCGAATCGTGGCCGCGCAAATCGAGCGTGGCAAGGAATTGCGGGGCGATCAGCAATGTGCTGTCGGAGTCGGCATGTGCGGCGTCGCGCGCGTTCTGCGCGGTGCGATAGTAGACGTCGGCATTGCGCAGCTTGCCGTGAATCACGATCACCGCGCGCGTCACTTGTGGCTGCGCCGTGCTCCAGTCTTTCGACAGATACAGGGGAAATTGCGCGCGGCCTTGCGGCGTCTCGACGACCATGCGAGCCGGCGCGATCGTCGACACGGGCTTCAGATGCGATTTCCCAGGCGACTCGTGCGTGTGCGCCGCGACCGCAGGTTGCGCGAGTAGCAGCGGGATCGACGTCAACGCGGTCACGGCGATCAGGCGCATGACGTCACGGGCGTTGACGGATGATTGGCTGTTCGACACAGGTCTCCTTGAATCTTATGTGGCCTCACTAACTGGCCATGTTAAGCGGCCTCTTTTCGTGGCCTCTTTCGTGGCCTCTTTTTGCGGCCTTCTGAATCAATGCAACGGATCGTAGGGCTGCCCGCGGTAAATGTAAAATACCTGTTTTCCGCACCATCCATATTTTTTCGATATGGTATCGCGAGGCGTCGGCCGACGCTGCCGGAGACACCACGATGGAACTTCGTCACTTGCGCTACTTCCTCGCGGTTGCCGAAGAAGGTCAGTTCACGCGCGCCGCCGAACGGCTGGCCATGCAGCAACCGCCGCTGTCGCAGCAGATCCGCGCGCTCGAAGAGGAAATCGGCTTCGAGCTGTTCATACGCATGCCGCGCGGCGTCACGCTCACGCCGGCGGGTCACGCCTTCGCCGAAGACGCGCAACGTCTGCTGCAGAACCTGCAGGATTCGGTCGATCGCGCGAGCCGCATCGCGCGCGGCGAACTCGGCACGATCTCGATCGGCCTGACGAGTTCGGCGGCGTTCCATCCCTTCACCACCGAGGCTATCCGCGCCTTTCGCGCGATCTGTCCGGAGGTGGCCGTCGAACTCGCCGAACTCAACGCGGCGGAAATCATCGAGCGGCTCGCCGCCGGCCAGCTTCAGGCCGCGTTCCTGCGCAAGCCGGTCGCGGCGCGCGAAGGTGTCGCGTTCGAACTGCTGCTCGACGAGCCGATGGTGGTGGTCTTGCCGGTAGGACATCCGCTGCTGAAAGCGGCGGGCAAGCGGCGCCCGCAGATTTCGCTGAAGGCGCTCGCTCACGAAGACTTCATTCTCGTGCGCCGGCCGGGCGCGCCCGGCATGTACGCCGACATTCTGGCGGCATGCCGTCAGGCGGGTTTCGTGCCGCGAATCGCGCGCGAGGTGCCGCGCATGGTGTCGGGCATCAACCTCGTGGCGGCGGGGCTTGGCGTGACGCTGGTGCCGGCGTCGATGCAGCGTTACGACCAGGTCGGTACGGTATATTGCTCGTTGCGGGCCAACCCCGCCAGACTCAGCGCGCCGCTGCATCTCGCCTATCCCGGCGCACTTCATAACAGCGCGGCAAGCCGGTTCATCCAACTCGTCATGAAACGCGTTCGGGGATAACGCTTTTCACGTCTTTACGTCGGCTCGTGTCCGGTTCGTGCCCGGCTTATGCCCGACAGGCGTCGCGCCGCCATTTGCGGCTGCGGCCCACGGCATAGAGCCGCGACAGGCATGCAACTTGCATTCCGGCGATACCGGCCTAGTAAGACTAACTTTCCACACCATGCTAACCAAACCCACAGCGGCCCCCCTGCCCCGCCTACACTCCGGCATCGACGGTATCGACAACATCCTGGGCGGCGGCTTCACGCCACACCGGATGTATCTGGTGGAGGGCGCGCCCGGCACTGGTAAAACTACGCTCGCCCTGCAATTCTTACTTAAGGGTGTGGCCGAAAACCAGCGCGGTTTGTACATCACGCTGTCGGAAACGCGCGACGAACTGATCTCCGTCGCCCACAGCCACGGTTGGGACATCAGTGGCTTCACGATTCTCGAACTGTTGTCCGACGAAGGCCTCGACCCGCAATACGAGCAGACCGTTCTGCATCCGGCGGAAGTCGAACTCGGCGAAACGGTTCGTAACGTCATCGAGCAGGTGGAACGGCTGAAACCGGCGCGCATCGTGCTGGACTCGCTGTCGGAATTGCGCCTGCTGTCGCAGAATCCGCTGCGCTACCGGCGTCAGATTCTCGCGCTTAAACGCTACTTCGCAACGCGCGAATGCACGGTGCTGCTGCTCGACGACAACTCCGCCGATCCCGCCGACGTGCAACTGCACAGCATCGCGCACGGCGTGGTGAGCCTCGACAACCTCGTCCACGATTACGGCGGCAACCGGCGCCGAGCGCGCATCGCTAAGATGCGCGGCATCAAGTTCCGCGAGGGCTATCACGACTTCACGCTCGACACCGGCGGCATCCAGGTGTATCCGCGCCTGGTCGCGGCGGAGCATCACACGCCGTTCGAAACCGAAGCGATGAGCACCGGCACGGCGGGTCTCGACGCGCTGCTCGGCGGCGGCCTGATTCCCGGCACGAATGCATTGATGATCGGTCCGTCGGGTGTCGGCAAGACCACGACGGTGGTGTCGTGCCTGATGGCCGCACTGCAGCGCGGCGAGCGCTGCGCCTACTACGTGTTCGACGAAACGCTCGTCACGCTGCTGATTCGTTGTGCGACGCTCGGCATGCATCTCGCCCCTTATGTGGAGAGCGGCCTGCTGACCTTGCGCCAGATCGATCCGGCCGAAATTTCGCCGGGCGAATTCGCCAGCAACGTGCGCGACGCCGTCGAGAAAGACGGCGCGCGTTACGTCGCCATCGACAGCCTGAATGCCTATCTGCAAGCCATGCCGGGCGAACGCTATCTGCTGCTGCAGATGCACGAACTGCTCGGCTATCTGAACCAGCAAGGTGTGATCACGATGCTGGTGCTGGGTCAGCACGGCATCATCGGCGAAGTGCAGAACGACATCGACATCAGCTACCTGAGCGATGTGGTCGTGCTGTTCCGCTATTTCGAGCACCACGGCGAAGTGCTGACGGCCGTCACCGCCGTCAAGAGCCGCGCCAATGCGCACGAGCGCTCGATCCGCCAGTTCCGCCTGGGCAGCGGCGGCGTGGAAGTGGGCGAAGCCTTGCGCGATTTCGAAGGCGTGCTCTCGGGCCTGCCTTCGTATCGCGGCAGCACGGCGCTGTTCGGCGCAACGGACCGCCTCATCGACACTTCCCGGCAATAACGATATGGAGCAACGCGTCCTGATCCTGGCGCCCTTCGGCCGCGACGCCGAGGTGATCGCCGAAGTCCTGAACAAAGACGCCCGTCATAGTGTAGTGTGCCGCGACGCCAATGCCCTCACCGATGCCTTGAACGAAGGCGCGGGCGCCGCGCTGATCGCCGAAGAAGCGTTGGCGAACGGGCACGCCTCGCGCCTGTTCGACTGGCTCGAACAGCAACCCGCGTGGTCCGATTTTCCCTTCACCCTGCTGGCGGGCAACCGCGTCGGCCGGCGCTCCGAACGCAGCCTCGATGTGCTCGAACGGCTCGGCAACGTGGTCGTGCTGGAGCGTCCGCTCAATTCGGAAACGCTGCGGCGCGCGGTGGCGTCGTCGTTGCGCGCGCGCGCGCGGCAATACGAATCGCGCCGCCATCTGGCCGAGCGCATCGAGGCACAAGACGCGCTGGTGCAATTGAACGATTCGCTCGAAAGCCGCATCGCCGAGCGCACCCAGGAACTCGCCGCCGCCAACAACCGGCTGATGATGGAGATCCACGAACGCGCCAAGGTGCAGGCCGTGCTGGTGCAGTCGCAGAAAATGGAAGCGCTCGGCCAGTTGACCGGCGGCATCGCCCATGACTTCAACAATCTGCTGAACGTCATCATGGTCAACGCGGAACTGATCGCGCGGGTCGGCAGCGACGAGCGGATTCGCGCCATGGCGGCCACCGTCAAACGCGCGACCGAGCGCGGCGCGAAACTCACGGGCCAGTTGCTCACTTTCTCGCGCAACAGCAATCTGGATCTGAAAGCCGTCGACGTCGTGGCGCTGCTGCAAGGCATGCGCGACATCATCACCGTCTCGCTCGGCTCAGGAATCCGCTACACCAACGAATTCGACCGCGACGAAATGTGGACCCAGGCCGACGCCAACCAGCTCGAACTGGCCATCCTCAATCTCGCCATCAATGCACGCGACGCCATGCCCAACGGCGGCCAGCTCGGCATTCACGTGAAGGAGCGCAGCGCCCCCGACCAGACGCTCGACGACGGCCGCTACGTGGTGCTCGAAGTGGCCGACACCGGCACGGGTATTCCGGCCGACGTGGTGTCGCGCGTTTTCGATCCGTTCTTCACCACCAAGCCGATCGGCAAAGGCACGGGCCTCGGCCTGAGCCAGGTCTACGGCATCGCGCGACAGGCGGGCGGCACCGCGCGTCTGGTCAGCGAAGAAGGTGTCGGCACCACGGTCGAAATCTGGCTGCCGCTGCGCGAGCGGGTGGCGCCGGAGGCCGAGACGGCTTCGGACGTCGAAGCCAACGCCGTGGGCGAAAAGCGCGTGCTGGTCGTGGAAGACGACAACGAAGTGCGCGCGATGCTGGTCGAGTGTCTGCGCATGCTCGGCTACACCGTGACTGAAGCCGCCGACGGACGTGCCGGACTGAACCGGCTGAAGGACGACAACCCCGATCTGCTGATGGTCGATTTCGCGATGCCGGGCATGAACGGCATCGACGTGATCGCGGAGGCGCGCAAGATGCGCGAGGACTTGCCGGTGATCCTCGCGACCGGTTATGCGGACGTGGATATTTCCGGCCTCGCCGTAAAACGCTGTACGATCCTGCGCAAACCGTTCCAGCTCGACGATCTCGCACGCACCGTGCGGCTCGGGCTGGCGGCCTGACACGAGCGATCCGGTCCATCACCGCAATCTTCCGGCGGAGTGCAGGATGGCATTGCCACAGCGATAACCGTATATGAATCAGAGGCCCAAGAGTGCGCCGTCCGGCCATGCCTTTCTGACCGGCGGCGGCGAAGTCGCCAAGATCATCGCCGGGCGCGACTGGTCGCGCTCGCCGATCGGACCAATCGACACCTGGTCGAGCACGCTCACCAGCACGGTCGCGCTGATCCTGCAATCGCCCGTGCCGATCGTCACGCTGTGGGGCGAGGAAGGCGTGATGCTCTACAACGACGCCTATTCGGTGTTCGCGGGCGGCCGTCATCCGCAACTGCTCGGCTCCAACGTGCGCGAAGGCTGGCCCGAAGTGGCCGACTTCAACGACAACGTGATGAAGGTCGGCCTCGCCGGCCGTACGCTGCGTTACGTGGACCAGGAACTCACGCTGCATCGCAACGGCGTCGGCGAACAGGTGTGGATGAACCTGGACTATTCGCCGATTCGCGACGAGAGCGGCGTGCCCGTCGCGGTCATCGCGATCGTCGTGGAAACCACCGCCAAGGTGCGCGCGGAACGCTGGCTGAGCGGCGAGAGCGAGCGCCTGCGGCGCATGTTCGAACAGGCGCCCGGTTTCATGTCGATGCTAACCGGTCCCGAACACACGTTCGACATGGCCAATGCAGCCTACGCGCAACTGGTGGGCAATCGCAGTCTGATCGGCCGGACCGTGCGCGAGGCGCTGCCGGAACTGATCGACCAGGGCTTCTTCGAACTGCTCGACGACGTCTACCGCACCGGCACGCCGTTCTTCGGCGAGGCGCAACGCGTCACGCTGAACCGTCAGCCGAACGCGACGCCGGAGTTGCGCTATCTCGACTTCGTCTATCAACCGGTGCGCAATGCCGCCGGCGACGTGATGGGCATCTTCGTCCAGGGCACCGACGTCACCGACCGCCTGCTGGCCGAACGCGAACTTTTCGCCAGCGAAGCCAAGTTTCGCGGCTTCGCACAGGCCATTCCGAACCAGGTGTGGTCGGCGCTGCACGACGGCCGGCACGACTGGTTCAACGACCGCGCCTACGAATACTGCGGCGCCCGCCACGGCGCGCTGGACGGCGACAGCTGGAGCGCGTTCGTGCATCCCGACGACGTGGCCCACGCCGAATCGCAATGGCTGCGCTCGGTCGCGCAAGGCTCGACTTTCGAATGCGAGTTCCGCATCCGCCGCACCGACGGCGTGTACCGCTGGCACATCTCGCGCGCCCTGCCGATCCGCGACGACGCCGGCCAGGTGCTGCGCTGGATCGGCACGCACACCGATATCGAAGATCAGAAGTCGGCGGCGCGCGCGCTCGAACGCCTGAACCGCACGCTCGAGCAGCAGGTGGCCGAAAGTACCGCCGACCGCGACCGCATGTGGCGGCTGTCCACCGACATCATGCTCGTCGCGGATTTCCAGTCGATCATCGTCGCGGTCAATCCGGCCTGGACGCAACTGCTGGGCTGGGAACAGAACGAACTGATCGGCCGGACGTTCCTCGAATTCGTCCATCCCGACGACCGCGTCGATACGCTCGCGGAAGTCGGCGAACTGAGCGAAGGCCTGCGCACCTACAAGTTCGTCAACCGTTACCGGCGCCGCGACGGTTCGTACGTGACGCTCTCGTGGACCGCCGTGCCGGACGAGCACTTCATTCACGCAGTGGGACGCGATATCACCGCCGACCGCGATGCCGCCGACGCCTTGCGGCGCACCGAACTCGCGCTCCAGCAGGCGCAGAAGATGGAGACGATCGGCAAGCTGACCGGCGGCGTCGCGCACGACTTCAACAATCTGCTGCAAGTGATTTCGGGCAACCTGCAACTGCTCGCCGCCGACGTGGCCGGCAGCGAGCGCGCCGAGCGGCGCCTCGCCAACGCGCTTGCCGGCGTGAGCCGGGGCGCCCGGCTCGCCAGTCAGTTGCTCGCGTTCGGCCGCCGTCAGGCGCTTGAACCGAAAACCGTGATGATCGGCCGGCTGATCGCCGGCATGGAAGACATGCTGCGCCGCAGTCTCGGCGAGGCGATCGAAATCGAAACCATCATGTCGGCGGGTTTGTGGAACACCTTCGTCGACCCGACCCAGGTGGAAAACGCGATCCTGAATCTGGCGATCAACGCGCGCGACGCCATGGACGGCGCGGGCAAGCTTACGCTCGAAGTCGGCAACGCCTATCTCGACGACGCCTACGCGCGCGAGCACGTCGAAGTGAACGCGGGCCAGTACGTGCTGCTCGCCGTCACCGACACCGGCTGCGGCATGACGCCCGACGTGCTGGCGCAGGCCTACGAACCGTTCTTCACCACCAAGCCCGAGGGCAAGGGCACGGGGCTGGGTTTGTCGATGGTGTATGGCTTCGTCAAGCAGTCGGGCGGCCATATGAAAACCTACAGCGAGCCCGGCCACGGCACGACGGTCAAGCTGTATCTGCCGCGCACGCTCGATCGCGAAGTACTCGCCGCGCCGCCCGAATCGGCGCCGGTGGTCGGTGGCGCGGAAACGATTCTGGTCGTCGAAGACGACGAGCAGGTGCGCACCACCGTGGTCGACATGCTGACGGAGCTCGGCTATCGCGTGCTGAAAGCGAACGACGCGAGCAGCGCACTCGTCGTCATCGAAAGCGGTGTGCCGATCGATCTGCTGTTCACCGACGTCGTCATGCCCGGCGCGCTGCGCAGTCCCGAACTGGCGCGCAAGGCGCGCGAGCGGATGCCGAATCTCGCCGTGCTGTTCACCTCGGGCTATACGGAGAATTCGATCGTGCACGGCGGCCGTCTCGACGCCGGTGTCGAACTGTTGAGCAAGCCGTACACGAGAGAAGCGCTGGCGCGCAAGGTGCGCCATGTGCTCGCCAACGAACGCCAGCGCGGCACGCCGACCACCAGCGCCAGCCAGCCGGCCAATCGCGCGACGCGTCCGCTGGTGCCGGGTGTCGAGTCGCCTGCGCGCCGCCTGTCCATTCTGTTCGTCGACGACGACGCGCTGATTCGCGCCGCCACCTGCGAATTGCTGCGCGACATGGGACACCTCGTTCACGAGGCCGGCAACGGCGAAGCCGCGTTGCAACTGCTGCACACGCTGCCGTTCGATCTGCTCATTACGGATGTCGGATTGCCGGGCATGCCCGGCGACGTGCTGGCGGAACACGCGCGGGCCGCGCGTCGCGAATTGAAGGTGGTGTTCGCGACGGGCGCGGATCACGTGCCGACGCCGCCGGGCTGCTGGCTGCTGCGCAAACCCTACGACACGGTGACGCTCGAAGCGGTGTTGCGCCAGATCGGCTAACGCCGTATCGAGCGACCGGACGCATCAGCGCACGCAGTTGCGTCCCGCCGTTTTGGCTTCGTAGAGCGCTTTGTCGGCGGCGCTCAGCAACGCCTGCAGGCTCGCGCACGATTCGCCGAGCGTGGCGCAACCGAGGCTCACCGTCACCCGCACCTCGCCCGCCGATGTCTCGACGCGCGCCGCCTCGATCGCCACGCGCAAACGCTCGGCCACCTGCCGCGCCGCCGCCGCGCCGATGCCGCTCAACAGCAGCGCGAACTCCTCGCCGCCCAGTCGCGCCAGCATGTCTTGCGGACGCAGCGTCTGCCGTGCTTCGCTCACGATCCGCTTGAGCACCTCGTCGCCGGCGGGGTGGCCCGCCGTGTCGTTGATGCGCTTGAAGTGATCGGCGTCGAGCATGACGATCGACAACGCTTCGCCGTTGCGCTGCGCCCGCGCAATTTCCGCTTCGGCGGTTTCGAAGAAATGCGCGCGGCTCGACGCGCCGGTCAGGTGATCGGTGGTCAGCAGACGTTTCAAATTGTCGGCGGTGATCTTGCGCTCGGTGATATCGCGCAGCACGACCGAGTAGCCGCTGAATACGCCGTCTTCTTCGCGCAGCACCGCGACCAGAATTTGCCCCCAGTAGCGCTGGCCGTCACGCGTTTCGCACCAGCATTCTTCGACATGCCAGCCCTGGTCGCGCGCAAAGGCGAGATGCTCGGGCGAGCGATGCGGCGGAAATTGCCCCGGCGCGAAGAAACGCGACAACGTGTGACCCAGCGCTTCCTCTTCACCGTAACCCGTCACGCGCTCGACCGAGGTGTTCCAGCTTTCCACGCGGCCATGCTGGTCGAGCGTGAAAAACGAAAAGTCCTTCACGTTCGTGTAGATCGCGGCGAGCCACGACTCGGTCTGGCGCGCGCGCCGGTCGGCCGCGACCTGACGCGAGATGTCGGTGAGCACGGTCATCAGCAGATCGGCGCCGATCTTGAAGACCGAGCACGACAACACGACGGCGCGCTCGTGCGCCGGCGTGACGAACACGTGATGGTTCTCGCACACCGGTCCGCGCTCGGCCGTGAAGCGCTGCACGAGATGACGCAACTCGGGCGCGACCGACGCCAGGCTGTCGAAGATATTGTCGATGCTGTGCGCGCCGACCAGCGGCATCAGCAATTGCGCGGCGAGCGGGTTCATCATGTCGATGGTGCCCGCGGCGTTGCTGCGCACGAGCCCGACCGGCGACATGTACATGAACGAGAGCAGCGCCTCGTGTTCCGCCTGAAGTTCGTCGTCGGCTTCGCTGGCGGACTTCACTGCGCGCCTTGCCGGTCGACCAGCACGAAGCGGGTCGCGCCCGCCTCCGCTTGCAGCAGACGCAAGCGCACCGGCGTCGGCCGCATGCGCAAGGTCAGCACGTAGGGCAGCGTGGCGTCGAGCCGGGGTTCGTCTTCGAAACGCTGCGCCACCATGAAGTTGTTCATGCACGGCGCGACTTCCACGAACAGATGGCGGCCGACCACATTGGCTGCCCGCAAACCCGCGCCCGCCGATTCGAACGCGTTGTACACGGTGACGAGACCCTCGGCGTCGAAACCGATCACGCCGAACGGCAACGCGTCGAGCGTGGGCTGGTCGGCGGCATGGAGTGTCGCGAACGACACACTGTCGAATTCATGAATCACGTTGGCTTCCCGTTGATTGCGCCAGCTTGCGAACCCGATGCGCGCACAACCGGCTGGCCGGCGCACGATCCGCTGTCTCGCCGCTGTTTTGCAGACACGAGCGCTAAATCGTCCACCGGCTAACAGCATGGTTAACGGCATCGTTTCGTCTGATTTTAGATGACTCACCCGCCGACACGCTCCAGGGAGTGCACTCGGTTTCTTCATAAAAAATTCAAATTCAATAGTTTGCTAACGAATATTTAGGCCATACAATGGCGGCCATGTCGAATCTCGATGCCCTGCGCCGCACCGTCAGCAGTACTTTGGTCGTCGCCGCCAGAAAATGGCGGCGCACGAGTCATGGCGTGCTTGCGACCTTCAACGTCTCCGAAGCGTGCGCCACGCCGCTGCTCACCGCCAGCCGCCTCGGCGCCGCGGTGCGTCAGGTGACGCTGGCCGATCACGTCGGCATCGAAGGGCCGTCGCTCGTGCGTCTGCTCGATCAGCTCTGCGCGGCCGGTCTGATGCGCCGCGACGAAGATCCCGAAGACCGCCGCGCCAAAACCGTGGTGCTGACCGAAGAAGGCCGCGCCGTCACCGCAAAGATGGAAGAAGAACTCGTGACGCTGCGCGCCCAGGCACTCAAAGGCATCTCGCGCAGCGACCTCGAAGCGACGCTGCGCGTACTGGCCGCTTTCACCGCGGACGCCGGCGAGCGCGACGATCCGCCGTCAGGTCAGGCCGCCCCGCGCGATCCGGCATAAAGGTTTATGGTCTATCCCACTCTTCGCGACTGGCTGTTCTCGGTCAAGACTTTCGCTGCGGCGATGATCGCGCTGTATATCGGTCTCGCGCTCGAATTGCCGCGCCCCTATTGGGCCATGGCGACGGTCTACATCGTGTCGAATCCGTTCGTCGGCGCGACCCGTTCCAAGGCGCTGTATCGCGCGCTGGGCACGGCGCTCGGCGCGTCGGCCGCGGTGCTGCTGGTGCCGCCGTTCGTCGAGTCGCCGTATCTGTTCAGCGTGGTGGTCGCGCTATGGACCGGCACGCTGCTCTACCTCGCCGTCGCCGACCGCACCGCGCGCAGCTACGTGTTCATGCTCGCGGCCTACACCATGCCGATCATCGCGCTGCCTTCGGTGACCAACCCCGACGGCGTGTTCGACCTCGCGATCAGCCGCACCGAAGAAATCCTGCTCGGCATCACCTGCGCGAGCATCGTCGGCAGTTCGCTGTTTCCGAGCCGGCTCGCGCCCACCATCATCGAACGCACCGACGCCTGGTTTCGCGACGCCGCTTTCTACGCAAGCGAAACGCTGTCCGGGCGCATCGCCGGCTCGGCCATTTCCAGCGCGCGCCAGCGGCTCGCGGCCACCGTCAACGGCCTGGAACTGCTGCTGAGCCAGCTTTCCTACGATCACACGCGGCCCGACGTGCTCGCCCGCAGCTACGAGTTGCGCGGACGCATGCAACTGTTCCTGCCGATCATGTCGTCGCTCGCCGATCCGCTGCTCGCGCTCTACAACAGCGGACGGCAAAGCTGGCCGGAAGACCTCGAGGCGCTGCTCAACGACGTCATCAAGTGGTTCAACGCGCCGCTGCCGGCCGCCAGCAAGGGCGATCAACCCGATCTCGCCGCCGACGCCCTGCGCGCGCGAATCGCCACGATGCAACCGCCGCCGGCCGCGGTGGTCACGTGGGAAGGCGCGCTGCTGTCGAACGCTTTATGGCGTATGAAACAGGTGATCGACGTGTGGCAGGACTGCCGTTCGCTGCGCATCATCATCACGCGCGAAGACGGTTCGTGGCGGCCGCGCTTCCGTCACTGGCGCCTGGGCGGCACCGACCGCTTCTTCGATCGCGGCATCATGCTGTTCTCGACTGTCTCGGCGGGCGCGGCCGTGGTGCTGGCCTGCGCACTGTGGATCAGTTCCGGCTGGGCCGACGGCGCGAGCGCGGTGACGCTGGCCGCGGTGGCCTGCTGCTTCTTCGCGGCGCTCGACGAACCCGCGCCATTCGTTTTCAAGTTCTTTCTCGCGACGGCGGTCAGCGTGGTGGCGGCCGGCATCTATCTGTTCGCCGTGCTGCCGCACGTGCACGACTTCCCGATGCTGGTGGTGCTGTTCGCCGCGCCGTTCATTCTGGTCGGCACGCTGATTCCGCGTCCGCAATTCAACATGGTCACGGTGCTGGTGGCGGTCAACACGGCGACCTTCATCAGCATTCAGGATGCTTACTCGGCGGACTTCCTGATCTTCCTGAACAGCAACATCGCCGGTCTGGCGGGTCTGCTCTACGCCTATCTGTGGACGCGCGTCACACGGCCGTTCGGCGCCGAACTCGCGGCCTCGCGGCTGTTGCGTTCGAGTTGGGCCGACGTCGCGCTCACCGCGTCGACACGCCCGATCGAAGATCCGCGCAATCTCGCCGCGCGCATGCTCGACCGTCTGATGCAACTGATTCCGCGCCTCGCCGCCACCGACGACAATCGCCATCCGTCGATCGAAAGCTTCCGCGATCTGCGCATCGCCTTCAACGCGCTCGACCTGCGCCGTCTGACCCGCAAGCTCGGTGGCGAAGCGCCGGTCGCGATCGATCAGGTGCTCGACCACGTGCGTCAGTATTTCGAAAGCTGTGTCGAGCGGCGCGCGCGTCAGCCGGTGCCGGACAGCCTGATGGCATCGATCGACGCCGCCGTGGCGCGCGTCAACGCGCAAGGTCTCGCCAATGCCGGCACGCCCGGCCCGACTTCGCAAACGTCCGCGCGGCATCTGCGCGAAGCGCTGCATGCGCTGGTCGGCTTGCGTCTTTCGCTGTTTCCGGCCACGCTCACGACACCGACGCCGCCCGAACCGGAGGCCGCTGCGTAATGCAAACCTTTCGCCGCTCCTGCCCCTGCCGGCGTAAGCACCTCGTCGCTACCGCGGCGCCGCTTCGGCGCCCGCGTGGCGTCACCGTTTTCCTGTCCTTTTCTACTCTCCGCGATGATCGGTGAAATCGATATCTTCGGCGTGTTCGTGCCGGCCGTGCTGGTCCTGATGCTGATCGCCTATCTGATCAACCTCGCGATCCGCACGGTGCTCGGCCGCGTCGGTTTTTACCGCTTCGTCTGGCACCGTTCCATTTTCGATCTCGGCATTTATGTGCTGGTGCTGGGCCTTGTCGTCGTCGTTTCGCACAGACTAATAACGTGAAAAAAACCTGGTTCTCCGTCGGTCAGATTCTGCTGACCCTGATCGTCGTCGTGATCGCGGCCTTCGTGCTGTGGAAACTGGTCGGCTACTACATGTTCGCGCCCTGGACGCGCGACGGTCACGTGCGGGCCGACATCATCCAGGTCGCGCCGGACGTCTCCGGACTCATCTCGTCGGTCGAAGTCGCGGACAACCAGCAGGTCAAGCAAGGCCAGGTGCTGTTCAAGATCGACGAAGCCCGCTACGAACTCGCGCTGCGTCAGGCGCAGGCCACCGCGCAGCAACGCCGCGCCACGCTCGATCAGGCGCGCCGCGAAGACGCCCGCAACCGCAAGCTCGGCAACCTGGTCGCGGCCGAAATCTCGGAAGAAAGCCGCTCGCGAGTCGAGCAGGGCGAAGCCGCACTCGCCGACGCGAACGTCGCGATCGACACGGCGCGTCTCAATCTGCAGCGCTCCACGATTCATAGTCCGGTAGACGGTTATCTGAACGACCGCGCGCCGCGCGTCGGCGAATTCGCGTCGTCCGGCCGTGCGGTGCTGGCGGTGGTCGATCTGCATTCGTTCCGCGTGGATGGCTATTTCGAGGAAACCAAGATGCGCGGCATCGACATCGGCCAGCCGGTCGATATCAACGTGATGGGCGAGCCCGGCGTGCTGCGCGGTCACGTGCAGAGCATCGTCGCCGCTATCGAAGACCGCGACCGCACGCAGGGCGCGAACCTGCTGCCGAACGTGAATCCGGCGTTCAGCTGGGTGCGTCTCGCGCAACGGATTCCGGTTCGCGTTGCGCTCGACGAAATTCCCGCCGACTTCCGTCTGATCGCGGGACGTACCGCCACCGTCTCGGTGCGCGATCTGTCGCCGACCGGCAAGCCGCTCAAGGCGGCGGGCGCGTCGGGCGCCGTGGCGAGTTCGAGCGCGTCCGAAGTCGCACCGGTTCCCGTGGCGCCGACCGCGCCGACGGCGTCCATCGCGCATCCGGCATCGGCCGCTGTCACGTCGGGCGCCTCGCAATGAAGCTGTCGCGCGCCCTGCCCTTATTGTCGTTGCTGCCGCTATTGCCGCTGGTCGCGGCGCTCGACGGCTGCATGAACGTCGGCCCGAATTATTCGTTGCCGCAGCAGGCGCTGGTCAATGCGCCGCTCGCCAACGCGCCCATCGAAGGCGCCGATACGACGCTGACCACGCGCCGGAACGTGCCCGCCGTGTGGTGGAAACTCTACGACGATCCCGTGCTGAACGGTCTCGTGGACGAGGCGCTGCAATCGAATACCGACTTGCGCGTCGCGGCCGCGAACCTCGCGCGCTCGCGTGAAGCGCTCGGCGTGGCGCAGGCGCAGGGCGGCTTTTCCGGCAAGACGTCCGCCGCGTTCGAACGCGCGCAGGAGTCGGCCGAACAATATCTGCTGTTCAGCAAGTTGCCGGTTGCCAACGAAGGCGACATCGGCATCAGCATCAACTACGAGATCGATCTGTTCGGCAAACTTCGGCGCGGCGTGGAAGCGGCGCAAGCCGACACCGAAGCCGTGCAGGCCGCCGGCGACCTCGCGCGCATCACCGTGGTCGCGGACGTGGTGCGCTCCTACGTCGAGCAATGTTCGGCGGCGGAAGAACTCGAGATCGCGCAGCAGTCGCTCGCCTTGCAGAAGCAGCGCGTGGACGTATCGCGGCGTCTGCGTGACGCGGGGCGCGGCAATCAGCCCGACGTGACGCGCGGACAAACCCAGGTCGATACGTTGTCGGCGGATATTCCGCGTTACACGGCGCGTCGCAAGATCGCGCAATACCGGCTTGCCGCGCTGCTGGCGCGCGCGCCGTCCGATCTGCCGCCCGCCGTGCTGGCCTGCAAGCGGCTGCCGCAAATTCGTCAGCCGATTCCGGTCGGCGATGGCGCCGCGCTGCTCAAGCGCCGTCCCGACGTGCGCGAAGCCGAGCGTCAGCTGGCGGCTTCGACGGCACGCATCGGCGTCGCGACCGGCGCGCTCTATCCGACCGTGAGCATCGGCGCGTCGGCGGGCCTGACCGGTATCCTCGAAGACCTCGGCACCTCGCCGACCGCCCGCTGGGGTTTCGGTCCGCTGATCAGCTGGACCTTCCCGGCCAACGGCGCGCGCGGACGTGTGCGCGAAGCGGCGGCTTCAAGCCAGGTGGCGCTCGCCAAATTCGACGGCGTGGTGCTGACCGCGTTGCGCGAAACCGAAACCAATCTCGCCACCTATTCCTCCGACTACGCCCGCGCCGACGCGCTGCACGCCGCGCTGAAATCGGCCACCGAATCGGCCAACGAAACGCACCAGCTCTATCAGGCCGGACGCGAGTCGTTCATCTCCGACCTGGACGCCACGCGTACGCTCACCTCGACACGTTCACAGGTCGCCGCCGCCGAAGGTCAGGTCGCGATCGATCAGGTGAACCTGTTCCTCGCACTGGGCGGTGGTTGGGAAATGGATCCGCAGGCGGCGAGCGCGGATTCCGCGGCCGGAGCGTCTGCGCCGAAGGTGGTGCCGGCAGTCGTGCCCACAACCGCCGTCAAAGCGCAGTGAATGCACGGTGGACGCGCCATGAGCGATTGCCGCTGCGGGTAAATCGCTATTATTGAGAAGCTTTCTTTTAGCTTTCAGTTCGTGTTAAATACAGCCCATCTACACCACACGTTACGGGGCATGTATGTCGCAATTCATGAAGAGTTTCGCTGCATTGGGCGGCTGTATCGGCGTCTTTACGATGGTCGTCGCCGTCGTGGAAACGCTGGCGAACTGAAGTGAAGTGAACGCCAGGCGGCCGGTGCGTGCGCATGACGCTTTACGCGTGCCGCCGCTTCGCCGCCTGATGAATTGCCGCCCGCACTCGCGGATAGGTGCCGCAACGGCACACGATGTTGCTCATGGCCGCGTCGATATCGGCGTCGGTGGGGTCCGGATGCTGTTTGAGCAACGCGCACGCGGCCATCAGTTGAGCGCTCTGGCAGTAGCCGCACTGCACGACATCGAGATCGATCCACGCCGCTTTCAACGCCTGCGCTTCGGGGCCCTGCACGCCTTCTATCGTGGTGATTTTCTGCGCATGCAGGCTCGACATGAGCGTCTGGCAGGCGAGTCCCGCCTTACCGTCCAGATGGATCGTGCAGGCCCCGCAGATGCCCACGCCGCAGCCGAACTTGGTGCCCGTCATGCCGAGGTCGCAACGCAGCACCCAGAGCAGCGGCATGTCTGGCTCGGCTTGCACCGCCACGGCGCGGCCATTGATATTCAGCGATCCCATACGTCCTCCTTCTCGATGACTCGCGTCAGGCCAGCTTCAACGGCAACGAACGCAAACGCTGACCGGTCAGCGCGAACACCGCGTTGGCGATAGCGGGCGCAACCGGCGGCACGCCGGGTTCTCCCACGCCTTGTGGATGCAGCTGACTCGGCATGATGTCGGTGTCGATCACCGGGCAATCGTTCATTCGCACCACGGGAAAGTTGAGGAAGTTCTGCTGCTGCACCTTGCCGCCGACAATCGTGATTTCGTCCTGCAAGGCAGTGGAGAGTCCGAACACGATGCCGCTCTCCATCTGCTGACGGATCAGGTTCGGATTCACCGGCAAACCGCAGTCGATCACGCAGACCACGCGATGCACGCGAATCTGCCTGGCCGGCCCGAGCGAGACCTCCGCCACCTGCGCGACCACGCTGCCGAACGCCTCGTGCAGCGCCACGCCGCGCGCTGTCGGCGCACCGTCGGCGGCGCGGCCAGGCGGTCGTCCCCACGCCGACAAATCCGCCACGCGACGCAATACGGCCAGATGCCGGGGATGCCGCGCGAGCAGCGCGGCACGAAACGCAACCGGGTCCTGCCCGACGGCGGCAGCGATTTCGTCGGTGAAACTCTCGGTGAAAAAGGCCTGATGCGAATGCCCGACCGAGCGCCAGAAACCGATCGGCACCGGCAAATCGACGATCTCGTGCGCCACGCGCGCGGCGGGCCATTCGTACGGTTGATCGAACGCGCCTTCGCACGTAGTTTTGTCGATCGGAATGCGCGGCACGCCGTAGTAACGCGACAACGATTCCGGCACGATGGCCTGACTCGCCGACGTGCTGCGCCACGCGATCAGTCTGCCGTTCTTGTCGAGCCCGGCTTTCAGACGCGACACGCAGGCGGGCCGGTAGAAGTCGTGCGTGAAATCCTGCGCGCGCGACCAGACGGTTTGCACCGGACGTCCGCCGCCCTCGCGCGCAATCGCCGCTGCCTGCGCGATGAAATCGAGTTCGAGCCTGCGCCCGAATGCGCCGCCGAGCAGTTGCGACTGGATGTCGACCTTGTCGGCGTCGATGTCGAGCACTTTGGCGACGTGTTGCCGCGCGAGCGCCGGCATCTGCGTGGAGACCCACACGGTGGCCGCGCCGTCCGCGACCTGCACGGTGCAGTTCACCGGCTCGACCGCGCCATGCGCGAGATACGGCGCGCGATATTCCGCGTCGATCACGCGCGCGGCGCCACGCATCGCGGCTTCGACATCGCCTGCATGGTAGTACGCGTGACCGTCGCCGTGATCGAGCGCGCTCGCCAACTGGTTCAGCACGTCGGCGCTCGACAGGTTCGCGGCGCCGCCTTCGTTCCACGTCACCTGGATCGCGTTGACCGCGTTCATCGCGCGAAACGGATTGCTGGCAATCACCGCGACGCCACCGGATCCGCCGCTATACGGCGCAACCGCAAACGCCTTGACGACGCCGGGCATGCCGATTGTCTTCGACGCGTCGAAATGCGCGACCGTGCCGCTCAGAGTCGGGCACATCACGACGCTGGCGTAGAGCAGTTCGTCGGGCAGCGCGTCGATGCCGAACCGCGCCGTGCCGTTGATTTTCGACGCCGCCTCGATGCGCCGTAGCGGCTTGCCGATCAGTGTGAAGTCGGCGGGATTCTTCAGCGCGATCTTGCGCGGCAGCGCCTGCTGCGCGGCCTGCGCCGACAGTTCGCCATAGCTCGCCCGATGGCCCGACGCATGCCGCACGAAGCCGCCTTGCGTGCGGCACTCGTCAGGCGGCACTTTCCATTGCGCAGCGGCCGCGCCGATCAGCATGGCGCGCGCCGACGCGCCCGCTTCACGCATCGGCGTCCAGAGATCGTTGATGCTGGACGACCCGCCCGTCATCATCGTGCCCGCTTCGCGCACCAGCTTGCGCGTCATCCACACCACCGCGCGCTTGAGTTCGCTGTCATCGTCGGGGCGAAACGGCAGATCGTCGATGATGTTCTGCACGCTGTTATAGATCTTGTCGATCGGCGAATTCTCGACGCGAACCTGCGACCAGTCGGCGTCGAGTTCTTCGGCGAGCAGCATGGCGAGGCCGGTGTGGATGCCCTGGCCCATTTCCGCCTTGCTCATCATGATCGTCACGCGATTGTCGGCGGATATCTTGACCCAACCGTTGAGCGGTACCTGCGTGCCTTCCACGGGCAAGGGCATCGCGGCCGTCAGACGCTGCGCGGGCGGCAACACCGACCAGCCGACCAGCAACGCGCCGAAGGCGCCGGCACCGCCGAGCAGAAAGGTTCTGCGCTTGACCATGTCATGACTCGAAGAGCGTGCGCGACGACGGAATAAGGAGCCGGTGCGCCGGCGCAGGCAGCATGCTTCGGAGCACGGGCGTCGAACTTTCGCTGTGGAACACAACTAAGACGCGCGAGCGGCGGCCCGACTTAAACGCACGGTTCAAAGCCACGCGCAGCGGGCGCGCGGCCGCGCCGGCAAGCCGTGTGCCGTTTCATTAAATGTCATGGGATGATGCAGCGCACGCTGCGCTGCACCTGGCGCGAGGCGCGAGGCGCTTCGGCGGGACACCAATCTTGCCGGCTCGACTGCGTAGGCCGATGGAGACGATGCGGCAGCGCCGCGTAAATTCGCCTGATTTGCTTCGAAACACAGACGGCGCACGTCGCGCCGCCTGGTTGTCGTTCAACGCTTGTTGGAGCCCGACACCACGTCGATCCACACGGCGAGCACCAGAATGCCGCCCTTCACGATCATCTGCCAGTACGCGTCGACGTCGAGCATCGACATGCCGTTGTCGAGGCTCGCCATCACCAGCGCGCCGATCAGCGCGCCGTAGACCGTGCCCGAGCCGCCGCGCATCGACGTGCCGCCGATGAAGCACGCCGCGATCGCGTCGAGTTCGCCCATCGATCCCGCCGACGGCGAACCCGCCGCCAGCCGCGCCGTGTTCACGATGCCGCCGAATGCGCACATGAGCCCCATCAGCGCGAAAATTGCGAGCTTTACGCGATTGGTGTTCACACCCGAGAGCCGGGTGGCTTCGAGATTCGAGCCCACGGCATAGATGCGCCGTCCGAACACGGTTTGCGTGGCGATCCACGTGAAGATGCCGAGCAGCGCCAGCAATAGCAGCACGGGCACCGGAATGCCGCCGTAGCGGTCGAGCGTGGCCACGAAGGCGGCGAGAATCACGCCCGCGCCGACCACCTTCACCACGTCCTGCCATATGGGCACGACCGACAACTGGTAACGCTCGCGGTTGCGCCGTTGCCGCAAGGTCAGAAAGGCCAGCACGACGAACAGCACCACGGCGAGCGTGTCGCCCGCGAGTCGCGGCAAATAGCCTTGTCCGACGAACACGAAACCATCAGACACCGGCGCGATCGTGGAGCCGCCCGTCACGCCGAGCAGAATGCCGCGATACGCGAGCATGCCGCCGAGTCCCACGATAAACGACGGCACGCGCCGATACGTCGACCACCAGCCGTTGAACATGCCGACCAGCACGCCGAGCACCATCACCACCGGCACCGTGACGCCGATCGGCCAGTGCCGGTTGACGTCGAGAATCGCCGCCACGCCACCCAGCAATCCGAGCAGCGAGCCGACCGACAGATCGATTTCACCCGCGATGATGACGAACACCATGCCGCACGCGAGCATGCCGGTGATCGACATCTGCCGCAGCAGATTCGACAGATTGCGCGGCGTCACGAAGGCACCGTGCGTGAGCGTGGAGAAGAACAGCCAGATAGCCGCCACGGCAATCAGCAGCGCGAGAATCTTGTAGCGCGCGAACAGTTGCTGGAGTCGTTGCGGACCGCCGAATGCGCCGCGCGAAGCGGCGGCCTCGGTGGGTCGGGAAGTAACGTCGGGAGTCATGCGGCACTCGCTGCGGTAGAGACGGTTGAGTTCGGCGTTCGCGGCACGGCGCGAATCGCGGCGCTGAGAATGTCTTCCTGCGTCAGGCCTTCGTTGATGAAATCGCCGCGCAATTCGCCTTCGCCGATCACCAGTACTCGATCGCTGATGCCGAGTACTTCCGGCAATTCCGACGACACCATCACGATCGACATGCCGCGTTGCGCGAGCTGGAAAATCAGCTTGTAAATTTCGAATTTCGCACCGACATCGACGCCGCGCGTCGGCTCGTCGAGGATCAGCACTTTCGGGTTGGTCAGCAGCATGCGCGTCAGCACGGCTTTTTGCTGATTGCCGCCGGAGAGGCTGGCGATCGGCAGCATGGGATGCGCGGCGCGCACCGAGAGCCGTTTCATTTCGGTGTGAATGGTGTCGAGTTCCGCGGCGGAATCGATGCGGCCGCCCGCAGCGAAGCGCTGTAATACCGCCAGCGTGATGTTATGGCCGACGCTCAGGCCCGGCACAATGCCGTCGCGCTTGCGGTCTTCCGGCACCATGCCGATACCGGCGCGAATCGCGTCGACGGGCGCGCGGATTTTCAGCGGTTTGCCTTCCATCACCACGCTCGCTTCGCTCACGCCCGGATAGGCGCCGAAAATCGCCTGCATCAACTCCGTGCGCCCCGCTCCGACCAGACCGGCCACGCCGAGAATCTCGCCGCGCCGCAAAGTGAACGACACGTCGTCGACGCGCTTGCGGCGCGAATTGGTGACGTCGAAACAGGTCACGTGCCGCGCTTCGAAGATCACGTCGCCGATCGGATGCGGTTCGCGCGGAAAGAGGTTCTTGATTTCGCGACCCACCATCAGCGAGATGATGCGGTTGGTGGTGAGTGCATGCATCGGCTCGGTCGCCACGTGACGGCCGTCGCGAATCACGCTGATGGTGTCGCACACGGCTTCCACTTCGTCGAGCTTGTGCGAGATATACACGCAGGCCACGCCGCGCCGTTTCAGATCCCGCACGATGTCGAGCAGAATGCGAATCTCGGATGCCGTGAGCGACGAAGAAGGCTCGTCGAGTATCAACAGCTTGGCGCGCTTGTTGAGCGCCTTGGCAATTTCGATCAGCTGCTGATGACCGCCACCGTAGTTCATCACCGGCTGCGCGGCATTGATGCCGCTGATGCCGAGCTCGCGCAGCAGTTCATCGGCGCGTTGATACATCGCGGCGTAATTCATGCGGCCACCGGGCAGCGTGATTTCGTTGCCGAGAAAAATGTTCTCCGCCACCGAAAGCTGCGGCACCAGCATCAGTTCCTGGTGAATGATGATGATGCCGGCGCGCTCGGTGTCCCGCACGCTCGCGGCTTTCAGCGGCTCGCCTTCCCACGTGATTTCGCCGTCCCACGTGCCATGCGGATAGACACCGGAGAGCACTTTCATCAGCGTGGATTTGCCCGCGCCGTTTTCACCGCACAGGCCGACACACTCGCCGGGCGCAACGGTAAGGTCGATGCCGTCGAGTGCTTTTACGCCGGAAAACGCTTTGACGATGCCGCGCATCGTCAGTAGGGGTTGCGTCATGCGCTATGCCTCGCTGCATGGCGCGCGGCAACACCGGTTCGTCCCACGTCACGCGGACGAACCGGCGCGCACCGCGCGCACGTTACGCTCATTGGCTCGCGAGCTGGGCCTGCGTGTAGAAGCCATCCTTGACCACCACATCCACATTGCTCTTCGTCAGCAAGGTGGGTTGCAGCAGCACGGTATCGACTTTCTTTCTGCCATTGTCGTATTGCGCGTTATAGGCGGGCTTCTCGCCCTTCGCAAGCGCAACGGAGAGCTTGGCCGCCTCACCCGCGATCAGCTTGAGCGGCTTGTAGACGGTCATGGTCTGCGTGCCGGCAATCACGCGCTTGACGGCGGCGAGGTCGGCGTCCTGCCCGGACACCGGCACTTTGCCCGCCATATGCTGCGCTGCAAGCGCCTGAATCGCGCCGCCGGCAGTGCCGTCGTTCGACGCCACGATGGCATCGATCTTGTTGTTGTTCGCCGTCAGCGCGTCTTCTACGATACGCAGCGCCGTGGACGCGCTCCATTCCGGCACCCACTGCTGGCCGACCAGTTTGATGTCGCCTTTGTCGATGGCGGGCTTGAGCACCTTGAGCTGGCCTTCACGCAGCATCTTGGCGTTGTTGTCGGTCGGCGCGCCACCGAGCAGGAAGTAATTGCCCTTCGGCTGCGCATTGAAAACGCCTTGCGCCTGCAATTCGCCTACCTTCTCGTTATCGAAAGAGATATACGCATCGACGTCGGCGTCGAGAATCAGGCGGTCATACGAAACGACCTTGATGCCTGCCTTTTTCGCTTCCGCCACGACATTGCCGAGCGTCTTCGAATTGAACGGCACGATCACGATCACGTCGACGCCGCGCGAGATCAGGTTTTCGATTTGCGAAATCTGCCGCTCTTCGCTCGCGTCGGCCGATTGCACCGAGACTTTCGCGCCGAGTTTTTCCGCCGCGGCGACGAAATAATCGCGGTCACGCGACCAGCGCTCGACACGCAGGTCGTCGATACAGAAACCAATTTCGGGGTGATCCTTGCTTGCGTGCGCGAGCGGCGCGACAAGCGACAGACTGGCGAGCATCGCTGTGCAGACGAGCGAACTCAGAACGGTACGACGCGTTGCGAACTTCATGTCTCTCTCCTTCTTCTGATAGCCGGAATACCGGATTGGGCGGTCCGCGCTGCGAGCCGCGAAACCGGACAAGCGACAACCCAAAGCTTCTTTGTGTTCGCGCGGTCAGCGTGGCCGCGCGATTTTTTTGCCTTCTTGTTTCTGCCTGCTTCTTTTCCTTCTGATATTGCAACTGCTGCCAGACACGTTCAGCGCTGGCTATAAATCGCCTGATTGACGATGTTCTCCATCCGCTCCTGCTGACCGCTTGCATGCTGCGGATTGACGCCGCGCGTGACGGCATCCGCGGCCAGCGTCGAGAGCGAATAATCGCCCGAGAGAATCTTGCGGCCGAGATCGGCGTCCCAACCCGCGTAGCGCTGGCGTTTGAATTGCTCGAGGCGGTCGTTTTCGATCAGCACGGCCGCGCGTTCGACAGCGAGCGCGAGATTGTCGATGGCGCCGATATGGCCGTAAAAAAGATCTTCCGGATCGACGCTCTGACGACGCACTTTCGAATCGAAGTTCATGCCGCCCGTCTTGAAGCCGCCGTGTTTGAGAATTTCGTAGAAGGCCAGTGTGAGTTCTTCGACGCTATTCGGAAACTGGTCCGTATCCCAACCGTTTTGCGGATCGCCCCGGTTCGCATCGACACTGCCGAAAATACCCAGCGCGTACGCCGTCGCGATCTCGTGATGAAACGAGTGTCCGGCGAGCGTGGCGTGATTGGCCTCGATGTTCACGCGTATTTCTTTTTCGAGCCCGTATTGCAGCAGGAAGCCGTGCACGCTCGCGACATCGTAATCGTATTGATGCTTGGTGGGCTCCTGCGGTTTCGGCTCGATCAGCAGCGCGCCTTTGAAACCGATCTTATGCGCATGATCTACCACCATATGCAGGAATCGCGCGAGCTGATCGCGCTCGCGCACGAGGTCGGTATTGAGCAAGGTGTCGTAGCCTTCGCGTCCGCCCCACAGCACGTAGTTCTCGCCGCCGAGTTGCAACGTGGCGTCGAGCGCGTGGCGAACCTGGGTGGCGGCAAAGGCAAATACTTCGGGGTCCGGACTGGTTGCCGCGCCGGCCGCATAACGTGGATGCGAAAACAGATTGGCCGTACCCCAAAGCAGTTTGATGCCACTGTCCTGCTGCTTGCGCGCGAGGTAGGCCGCAATACGCGTGAAGTTTTCGCTGTACTCCTTGAGGCTCGAACCTTCGGGCGCCACGTCGGTATCGTGGAACGTGTAGTACGGCGTGCCGAGCTTGCTAAAGAATTCGAAAGCGGCGTCGGCCTTCTGTTGCGCCCGCTCCATGGCGTCGCCGGCCTGCTGCCACGGGCGGCGAAACGTGCCCTGACCGAAGATGTCCACGCCGGGCCACACGAACGTATGCCAGTAACACACGGCAATTCGCAGATGCTCTTCGAGTGTTTTCCCGAGTACTCGCCGGCTTTTGTCGTAATGTCGATACGCAAGCGGATTATCCGATTGCGGGCCTTCATAGCGGATCTCGGGAATGTGTTCGAAGTAGGACATCGGCGTCTCCTGTTGTATGTTGCACTGCAACCGTGCGACGGACCGCACCGGTCGACAAGGTGACGCCATGCTGCCGCGTGCGAGTTGCCTCGGCAATTGCGAAATTGCGCAGCCTGCTTGATGTTTCTTACCGCCCGCGCATTTTGTTTAACACCAGCGCGAGATTCGAGGCCTAGAATAACCAGACGCTTAAAAACGGTGCCGCGCCAGAACAGGACATTACGTCGACCCTACCCATGACCCGACCGCAATCACCTCAGACGACCCATCGGATCGCGCTGCTGTTCAACGCGAACAAGGTGTACGACCGCGAGATCATCACCGGTATCGGCAACTACCTGCTGTCCACTCGCGTGGCGTGGGATCTCTTTCTCGAAGAAGACTTTCGCTGCCGTCTCACGGGCATCGAGCGGTTCGACGGCGACGGCATCATCGCCGACTTCGACGACCCCGCCGTGGGCGAAGCATTGCGTGACTGCGCGCTGCCGGTGGTGGCGGTGGGCTCGTCGTTCGAAGACCCGGCGCACTATCCTCCGGACTTACCCTATATCGCCACCGACAACGCCAAACTCGTTTCGCTCGCCTACACGCATCTGATCGGCGCGGGCCTCGAACATTTCGCGCTCTACAGTCTGCCGCAGGCGCAGGAAAATCGCTGGGCGCAGCAGCGCGAACTCGCCTTTGCGCATCTGCGCGAGGCAGACGGTCACAGCGCCGAACAGACCCGCAGTGAGATTTATCGCGGGCTCTCCACCAGTGCGCCCTCGTGGAATCAGGCAACCGAACAACTCACGGCGTGGCTGCGTCAGTTGCCGAAACCGGTCGGCATTATCGCCGTGACCGACGCCCGCGCGCGCCACCTTCTGCAGGCTTGCCTGATCGCCGGCATTCCGGTGCCGGAAGAAGTGGCGATCATCGGCATCGACAACGATCCGCTTACTCGCACGCTCACCCGCATTCCGCTGTCTTCGGTCATTCAGGGCACCGAGGAAATGGGCCGCACCGCCGCTCACCTGTTGCACCAGATGCTGCACGGCGCACGCTTTCCAGGGCGGCGCATTCGCGTGCCGCCGGTCGGCATCAACGTACTGGAATCGACGCGCCATCAGCCGCTCGCGAGCCCGTATGTCATGCGAGCGCGGCATTTCATCCGGCAGTACGCCTGTCAGGGCATCCGCACCGAACAGGTGGCGGATTACGTGGGCGTGTCGCGTTCTTCGCTCGAAGAATACTTCCGGCGCGAGAGACAATGCACGGTGCACCAGGAAATCCTGCGCCATAAACTGGACGTGGCAAAAGCACTGCTGGCCAAACGCGACGCCTCCAGCGCGGAAGTTGCGATCCGCTGCGGCTTCACGTCCTTGCAATACATGTACGCGGTATTTCGCCGCGAACTCGGCTGTACGCCGCGCGAGTATCAGGAGCGCGCCAGTTCGACAGCCACACCGGGCTGAACACGCCACTACTTTTTGCCGCCCACCACATGATCAGCATCGCACCGCTTTCCTCCGAACCGTGGGGCACGCTGCCCGGCGGCGATCCCGTCCGGCTCTTCACGCTGCGCAATACGCACGGCATGAAAGTCGCCATCAGCGACCTCGGTGCGACGCTGGTGTCGTGGCATGCGCCGGACCGGGCCGGCCGTCTCGGCGACATTCTGCTCGGTCATGACACGCCCGCCGACTACGCTGCGGCCACCACCTACATGGGCGGCCTCGTAGGACGCTGGGCCAACCGGATTGCCGACGCGCGCTTCACGCTCGACGGTATCGACTACACGCTCGACCGCAACGAAGGCACCAACCTGCTGCACGGCGGCACGACCGGGTTTCATCGCGCGCTGTGGGACGCGAGCGAAGACAACGGCGCGCTCGTCATGCGACTGGAGTCGCCCGAAGGCGACGCCGGATTTCCCGGCAACGTGACGACGCAAGTGCGCTACACGCTCGACGACGACGGCACGCTGACCATCGCCTACGAAGCCGTCACCGACGCGGCGACGCCGCTCAATCTGACGAGTCATCCGTATTTCAACCTGACCGGCCAACCGAACACCGACATTCGCGGTCACATGCTGTCGATCGACGCCGACCGGTTCTTCGAAGTCGATGCCACGATGATTCCCTGCAACCTCGCCGACGTGGCGGGCAACGCCTTCGACTTCCGGCAAAGCGCGCCGATCGGCGCGCGGCTCGACTGGCCGCATGCGCAACTCGCGGTGGCCGGCGGCTTCGATCACTGCTACGTGCTGCGCGATAGCAGCGAGAGCGCGCAAAGCGCCGGGCAGGTGCGGCGCGTGGCCTGCGCCTACGATCCCGGCAGCGGCCGCGAACTCACGGTATCGACAGACCAACGCGGCTTACAGTTCTATAGCGGCAACTTTCTGAATGGCGACGTGGGACGCAACGGCGTTGCGTATCGAACGCACGCCGGTTTATGTCTCGAAGCGGGCGGCTTTCCGAACGAAGTGAATATGGCCGACCAGGAACAGGTGATCGTGCGCGCCGGCGGCGTCTACCAGCAGGTGACGCAGTATCGCGTCGATGTGCGCAGCAGCGTGTAAGCGCTCAACTCGTCGACAAACGCCGGTGTCCTTACAATTCCGACTTACTGTTTTCTGCAAGACTGAATTACCCGATTAGGTGTTTCCCCTGAGTAGGCCCGTTCCTAGAATCAGACCATTGGTTGCCGTGCGCGTCGTGCGCGCGTCACTGCCACGGATGGCAGACATGGCTCATCGGCGCCTTACAAAAATTCTCGGAGGGAAGCATCATGAAATCACTTATCCAGGCAGTTGCGTTGGCTGTCATTCTCGCCGCACCTGTTGCGTCGTTCGCGCAATCGGAACAGCCGCTGACCCGCGCGGAAGTGAAAGCGCAATTGAGTCAGATCGAGGCAGCGGGCTACAACCCGGCACGCGCCGTCGACTCCACCTACCCCGCCGATATCCAGGCCGCCGAGGCACGCGTCGCTGCGCAAAATAGCGCCACCGCTCAGGCCGACACGACTGGTTACGGTCCGGCGGCAAATGGTTCTTCGCAAACGGGCTCCAATACGCCGGCCGCAAACCAGTAAGCCCGGCGTCACGCCGATAGCGGCGCGGACGTAAAACGCCGCGCCGTTTTTGCGTGCAGTGAGCACGTTCGAATGGTTTCGACTCGTGTAAACTGCGCGCATGTCCGAAGCTATCGATTACCTCAATCCGGCCCTTCCCTCGGGCCTGCGCCGCGTCACCATGCCCGTGGTCGACGCGACTCCCGCCACGCTCGAAGGCTACGGCCGTCTCGTCGCCGATCCCAACGACTGCACTGTAGAAATCGTGCAATGGCCGGCCATGGGTTCGCGTCCCATCGACCCCGGCACGGGCGACGAAGCAGGAACCACCGAAGGCACGTTCATCAGCGAATGGCGCGGCGATATTCTTTACGGCCGCAACGAAGCAGTGGGCGGCAATTACATCCTCGCCTACGCCACGCAGCCTGAAACGGCGAACGAGCACCATACCGACGCGCCGCAATGCATGCTGCTGTGGCACGCGAACTATCATCCCGACGGCGGTCAACTATTCTTCCCGCTCGACGGCCGCCCGTTTTACGTGCCGCTGGCTCTGCCCGGTGACGACATCACGCCCGAGAAGTTCGTCTGCTTCCGTTTCGACGGAAGCCAGGGTCTCTACATTCATCCGAACATCTGGCACGAAGGCGTATTCACGCTCGAAGGCACGCAGCGCTTTTTCGACAAGCAAGGCGCGGTTCATGCACGCGTGTCGGTCGATTTCGCCCGCGAGTTCGGTTGTCTGCTCGAAGGGCCGATCGCGAACCGCGTCGGCTGATCGGTTCGTTAATCGGTGAAAGCTCGCATGCCCGACGCAATCACCTCCTGGTTCTGGAGCGGCGACGTTATCCGCAGCCGGCGTGTGAGCGACATCGTGCTGTCGGGCGTCGTCGAGGTTCCCCAGCCGTCTGCACGACTGCTGGCGGACTGGGAGCGTGAGATCGCGTCGAACATGGTTCTCGAAGCCGGCGACGTCGACACGCTGCCCCTGCCGCGAGCGCGGGTGCGCTGGCCCGATTACTCGCGCTGCGTAGAAGCCATGTCCGACTGGACGGGCTCGCTCGGGCTGTCCGGCGTGCTCGCCGAAAGCGACGTGGCGCTCATGGCCTGCCGCGGCGCGCGCTACCACCACGACGGCGCGCAGTACGGCAACGCCGCCTTCTGCAATCTGTTCGTGAGCGAAGACAAAGGACTGGACCTGCACTTCGCTTCACTGGATTTGCGCATTCCGCTGACGCGCGGCACCGCCGTCGTATTCGACACCGGCCAGCCGCACGGCGTGATTCGACGCGGCGCAAGCGGCTTCGACGCCGCGGATTTCATTCCCGCTCACGATCTCGTGCAGATCTTCCTGACGTGGGAGCTTGCCATCGAAGACCCGCGCGTGACACGAACGCTCGGCATCCGCTTCGACATCGGCGATAGCGCCTCGGCACCGGCCGAAGAAGAGCATATCCGCGTGAATGGCGAAGCGGCCGTGCTGTGTCCCGCTTCGGGCCGCTGGCAACGGCCCACCTGAATGGCCGCGCCTTGCCTTGTGCAAGCGCGAGTGCCGGTAAGCGCTTCTGTATGATGACGGCCTGGCACTCGACGGAAAGCCGCTAACGCGTGTTCCGGCCGCAAGCCGATGCCGACGCATTCATTCACGAAGACCCAGAGGAAGACCGCCATGACGGCCACTACGCAATTCGATCAGGTTTCTGTTGTCAAACGCGCCAACGTGTACTTCGACGGCAAGTGCATTTCGCACACCGTCCTGTTCGCCGACGGCACACGCAAGACGCTCGGCGTGATTCTGCCGGGCACGCTGAACTTCGGTGCCGACGCGCCCGAGCTGATGGAAGTGCAGGCCGGTCAATGCCGCATCCGTCTGGAAGGCAGCGATGAATGGAAAACCTACGGCGCCGGCGAGTCGTTTTCCGTGCCGGGTAAAAGCCGCTTCGATATCGACGTGATCGAAACGCTCGACTACGTCTGCAGTTATCTGTAAAAGCACGAGCGCCCGACACTGCACGCGGCTTCGCCTGCGTGCAGCGTCCGATGCGCGCTATTTCCCCGCTTCCCCGCCCAAACCGACGTCGTTCACTTCACGCGCAAACCGCCGCTTCCTTGCGCGCCCCGAGCAGATACCGGCCGACGCCGACAGTCAGCACCAGCGCCGCGACTTCGCACGCGGCTGCGGTCCAGCCAAGGGGCAGTGTACGGACCGGACGCAACGAGAAAAACGGCCTCGGGTTCCGAATAAAACGGACCGTGCAGTCCGTAATGGAGCGCGCGCGAAACCTCGGATTGCGGACAAGTCTGAAACGAGCGGAGTCGCCGGCTGTTTTTTCCGCGATGTAATCGCTCTGCCGCTGGTTCTTTTAATGCCAGAAAATCGCGGCCAGAATCGCACCGAACAGGCACCACTTCACGACGTAGTACACGGTGCGATTCCAGGCCTTCAGTGCCTTGGCCGCGCGGCGAACCGCGTAAATATAATGAAACGCGCGGTTCAACCCGCCAGTGCGATCACCAATCTCATTCGGCGACGCTGCTGCCCGCATCAGAAAGCCGCCCGCCGCATTCATTATCTTTTGCGCCCAACGGTATTTCATGGGCCGCTCGATATCGCAGAACAGAATGATCCGGTCCTGCTCCGTGGCATTGGCCGCGTGATGTAAATAGGTTTCGTCGAATACCACGTCTTCGCCGTCGCGCCACGAATAGGGAATACCGTCCACCACGATCGCGCAGCGGTCGTCGTTCGGTGTAATCAGACCGAGGTGATAACGCAGCGAACCGGCAAAAGGATCGCGATGCGGATTGAGCTTGCCGCCCGCCGGCAGCATGGCGAACATCGCCGCCTTCACCGACGGAATTTGCTGTAGCACTTCGATGGTGCGCGGACATAACGACGCCGCCGACGGATGCGGATCGTCATACCACTTCAGATAAAACCGCTTCCAGCCCGTGCGAAAAAACGAATTGAAGCCGATGTCGTTATATTTGTTCGCGGCCTGAATACGACTCGCCTCCCACAGCGCGAGTGCTTCTTCCCGGAAGGTTCTCCATTCCGATTTCAGCAAGGCAAGTTCTGGGAATTCGGACGGCGCGATATACGGCGTATTGGGTACACCGGAGAACAGATACGCAATGCAATTAAGCGGCGCCGTGAAGGTGGAGTGATCAGAAAATTGTCTGAAGAAACTTCCGTGCCGCGCCTTGCCACGACAGTGAATATAGATTGCGCACCCAACGAAAAGAATCAGGATAGCCCAACGCATTGCACAGATCTGAAGTCATGTTCGACACGAAAAAATTATACGAGGCTTTAAAAAAAACTTCAGATACCGTGCCACTGCCGCGAGCGTGCGACTCGACTTTCCGGCCCCGGATTGAAACCTGTGGAAATACTTTCACGTCGCTTGCCAGCGTCATTTCACGAGAAAGCCTGCCACAATTCTTCTGCGTATTAGGGATGTCAACGAGGGACGTAAAGCTCGCGTCACGCTGCGAGTGGTCGCGCACTTAATCACGACAGAAGTTCTCGACAACGATGAAGGCCAACTGGACTTTTGTTCTCGCCGGCGCAGTACTTTGCGTGAGCGCGAGCCGCGCCGAGGCACAGGAATTCGCGCTCTATACCGGTCCGCTGACCGGCGACGGAAGTCACTCGTACTCGTGGGCAATGGACTACACCGAAGGCTTCGGTCAGTACTTTGCCGGCAGCTTTACCTGGCTAAACGAAGGCCATATGCCTAACAATCACCGCGACGGGCAACTGGTTCAGGTCTGGGGACGTCTGCCGCTCGCGCAGCGTCGTTTCGTCGTCGCGTTCGGCGTGGGTCCGTATCGCTACTTCGATACCGAGGCCGCGGAACAGGGCAAAGACTATTCGAACACGCACGGCTGGGGCGTCGTGTACAGCGCGCGCGCCACCTGGTATTCCACTGCGCGCTGGACAGCGAATCTGCAGTTCAATCATGTTCAGGTCGCGAACGGACCATCCACGAATGCGGTGATGCTCGGCGTCGGTTATCAACTCGACGCGCCAGATTCGCCCGGCCCGCGCGATTTCGCTTTGCCCCGCTCGCACAAAGTCACGAACAACGAAATCACGTTCATGGCGGGCACCACGATTCTCAACAGCCTCGAGTCGCAAACGTCGGCGGCGGAAGCCATCGAATACCGGCGCGGCATCACCAACTATCTCGACGCCACGCTCGGCTATCTGCACGAAGGTAATGGCCTCGTCGCGCGACGCGACGGCGCCACCGCGCAACTCTGGCTCACGCGCGCGTTTTTCGACGACCGTCTTTCGCTCGGCGTCGGCGCGGGCGCGTACGCCGCAATTCATCACGGCAGTTCGAACGAAGACCGCGATACCGGCGACGGCATTCTCTCGGGACTCGTTTCGGTGTCGGCTTCCTATCGTTTCGCGCAGCACTGGTCGGCGCGCGTCACGTGGAATCGCGTCGTCACGCGCTACAGCCGCGACACCGACGTGATATTGGGCGGCATCGGCTATCGCTTCTAGCGAACCCCGGCGTTTCCGATAAGAAAAGATTGCGGCAAGTTTCAAACCGGAATCGCTCTACCTGTATGGCGTGTTTGTCTGGCGGCAAAGACGGCTGCGTTCGAATGTTAATATCGGAAACACCGAGCGCTTGCAAAGCGTGCATTTGAAGCAGCCATCCTCATGGACACCCACATCACCAAATCCGCCGATCCCTCCACCACCGACCTCGGCCGCCGGGTGCGCGCCGCGCGGCAGGCGCAGGATCTGACGCTGGAAACCGCGAGCCGTCTGTGCGGCGTTTCCCGATCGACACTCTCGAAAGTGGAAAACGGGCTCATGTCCCCCACTTTCGACGTGCTGCAGAAAATCGTCCTAGGATTGAAGATCGAAATCGGCGAACTGTTCGGCTCGACGCCGAAAGTCAGCGCAAGCGGCCGCCGTGCCCTGACTCGCAAAGACGAAGGCCAGCGCCACGCGTATCGCGGCTATCAGATGGAACTGCTGGCAACGGACCTCGCGCACAAGGCGATGCTGCCGTTCCGGATCCGTATCTCCGCGCATACGCTCGACGCGTTCGACGACTGGGGCCGCCACGAAGGCGAAGAGTTTCTGTATGTGATCAGCGGCAGCGTGTGCCTGTATTCGGAGCTATACGCGCCCACGCACCTGAACGCCGGCGATAGCCTTTACTTCGACAGCCGCACCGGCCACGCCGCGGTCTCCACCAGCGAAGAAGACGCGGAAGTTCTGTGGATGGCGACCGGCGCCGATCTGGCGCAGGTCACGCCTGCCGGGTCGCCGAAAAAGTAGCGCCGACGGGCGCAGCGGGCGCGGGCAGTCTCGCTCAGGCGCCCGCCGGTTCGCGCGCCTGAGCCAAGGCACCGAGGTTGCCTTCGCCGAAACCGTGATGCCCTTTGCGCTGCACGATTTCGAAGAAAATCTCGCCCGCGCGGCGGTGCACGAACGTCTGAAAAAACAGCAGCGGCACACCGTCCGCGCCAATCTCGCCGTCCACCAGCACATGCGTGCGCCTGAGCCGCTCGATATCGAGACCGTGGCCCGGCAAGCGCGCATCGAGCTGCTCGTAATAGCGCGGCGGCGGTTCGACGAATTCCACGCCGTTCGCCTGCAGCTGCTCGACGCACGTGAAAATGTCGTCGGTGGCGAGCGCAATATGCTGCACACCTTCGCCCGGATGATCCGGCAAATATTCGTGCATCAGGTTCGTGCGCCGCGTGCCTTCCTCGTATAACGGAATGCGGATCGCGCCGCAGGGCGACACCATGACCCGAGATTCCGCCGCGACGTGCCAGTTGGCATGCAACTCGTGGATTTCCCGGAAGTTGAGCAGGTCGCGATAAAAATCGAGCCATTCCTGCATGCGGCCCTCGCCGACCGTCTGCGTCAGGTGGTCGACTGCGACGAGGCCCGTGCCGGCATGACTGAGGTCGGCCTGAGCGGTGTCGATTTCGATGGGGCGGAAGTCGATGTCGAAGATCGAGATGTCGCCGAGGCCGCCGCGCTGGCCGCCACGGCCGCGCCAACGGTCGACGAAATAGATGTGCGAGTCGCCAATGCCCTGAATGGCCGGAATCAGCAGTTCGCCTGCGCCGAGCCGTTCGCCTTCGAATGCCCACGCACCGAGTTCGATCGCGCGATCGAAGGCGCGCTGCGCGTCGGCCACGCGAATGCCGATCGCGCAAATGCCCGCGCCGTATTCCTCGGCGTAACGCGCGGCAAACGAATCGGGCTCGGCGTTCAGCAGGAACTGCATTTCGCCTTGGCGGTACAGCGTGACGTCCTTGCTGATATGGCGCGCAATCGCCTTGAAGCCGAGTTTGGTGAAGGTGTCGGCCAGCACCTGGGGCTCGCGCGTGGCGAACTCCACGAATTCGAGGCCGGCAGTGCCGAGCGGATTGTGCTCAGGAACCGACACGGCGCGCAGCGCGGCGTCTGGAGTGGGCAAGTCGCTAGGCATGGCAATCTCCTTGTACAGTCATTCGACGCTGTGTCACGGCGCAAAGCATGGTGTGCCGCAGCAAATCGGCAGCGCGACGGCTTTTGAACCGTGTTTGTACACCGGCTGACGGTGCGTTCGCAACCTTCATTTTGTACTGACTGGTTCACTCGCGCGGACGTTTGCAGCGGTCCCGCTTCGAACGGCGCGCGGCATCAATGTTTTGGCAAGGTGGCGCGACTGCGCTTGCGTGCGCCCTTGCCGCTCGCGACGGCTGCCGGCCTCGCGCTGCTCGCGGCCGAGGCCGCTGTCATGCGCTGCCGGGCCACTTCGCGCACCGCGTCGATCAACGCGCGGCCGACTGCCGACGGTTGCGTGTCCGAACGCCGGATCAATCCGACGGGTTCGTCCGTGCCCGCGAACGGCAATGGCAAACGCACCAGCATGCCGTGCGCCAGCTCGTACTCGACGGCGCTCAGCGGCACGAACCACACCGCGCCGTTCTCCAGCGCCAACGCCCGGCCGGTCGACACCGACAGCACTTCGATGAAGCCCGACAGCGGCGCCACGCCCCATGCGCTGAGCAAACTCTCGGCCGACTGCCGGATCAGCGTGCCGAACGGCGGCAAGACCACCGGATAGTCGTCCAGCGACGTGGCCGGCAAACCCGGCCCCGACGCCAGCGGATGACCGGCGCGCACCACCGCGATCAGCGGCTCGCTGAATAGCTGCTCGAAGCTTAAGCCCACCATGCGTTCGGGGTCCGCGAGACGGCCAATTGCAAATTCGATGGTGCCGGCCTTCAGGCGTTCGAGCAGTTCGGGATTGGCGCCGGTCGCGAGCCGCACGATCACACGCGGCCATTGCGCGGCGAACAGTTTCAGCACTGGCGGAATGAGCACGGCGGCGACGGTCGGCAGAACGCCGATTTCCAGCGTCGCCGCGGGAGCGCCTTCGGCGCGCGCCAATAAATCGACGCCCTGACGCAGCGCGGCCACGCAGGCGCTCGCATGCGGCATGAAAAGCTGACCCTCGCGCGTCGGGACGGCGCCGTGCCGGCCGCGCTCGAACAGCTTCACGCCGAGAATCGCCTCCAGTTCGGCGACCGTCTTGGAGACGGCCGGCTGGGTGATCGACAGGCTCTCAGCGGCCCGCTGTACGCCGCCGAACTGGGCGACGGCCAGAAAGCACTGGAGATGACGGAATTTGACGCGGCTGTCCGCGAGGCTGCGTTGCATAACGGCAGGTTATACGAAAAGGGCGAAAACGTCATTTTGCATAACCGATCAGGTTAGATAAAGTCGCTCCACAAACCTATCCCACAATTCCCCCAAGGAGACATCGATGGACGATTCCTTTCTCTCCGCGCGCGACTTCGCGTCCCACCCGGCTTACGTCTATCCCGGCTACGGTTCCTCGGTCAAACGCGGCCCGACGCTGCCGCTGATCCCGCTGAAGGAAAAACTGCGCGACCAGCGCGTGCCGGTCTACGGCACCGACGACCTCGGCGCACTCGACCACGACCTGACGCGCAACGCCGTGCGCAACGGCGAGCCGCTCGGCGAACGCATCATCGTGACGGGGCGCGTGCTCGACGAAGGCGGCCGCCCGGTGCGCAATACGCTGGTTGAAATCTGGCAGGCCAATGCGGCCGGCCGTTACGTGCACAAGGCCGATCAGCACGACGCGCCGCTCGATCCGAACTTCCTCGGCGCCGGCCGCTGCATCACCGACAACGAAGGCCGCTACCGTTTCCTGACGATCAAGCCGGGTGCCTATCCGTGGGGCAATCATCCGAACGCATGGCGTCCGAACCATATTCACTTTTCGCTGTTCGGCGACCATTTCGGCTCGCGACTCGTCACGCAGATGTATTTTCCGGGCGATCCGCTGCTGGCTTTCGATCCGATCTTCCAGGGCACGCCGGAACACGCGCGCGACCGTCTGATCGCGAATTTCTCGCTCGACACCACGCAAGAGGCCTATGCGCTCGGCTACGACTTCGACATCGTGCTGCGCGGCCGCAACGAAACCCCGATGGAGCGCTAAGCCATGACGACTCTCAAGCAAACGCCTTCGCAGACGGTCGGCCCTTACTTCGCCTACGGCCTGTGCCCGCAGCAATACGATTTCGACTTCAAAAGCCTGTTCACGCCGGTCGTGGCCGACCGTGAAGCGGCCGGCGAGCACATCACGATCGTCGGTCAACTGTTCGACGGCGACGGCAAAGCGATCGGCGACGCCATGCTCGAAGTGTCGCAAGTGGATGCGAACGGCCAGTATCCGACCTCGCGCGAAGAAATTCTGAAGAGCGGATTCCGCGGCTTTGCGCGCGTGGGAACGGGAACCGACCCGCACAAGCGCTTCGTGGTGGAAACCGTGAAGCCGGGACGCGCCAATCCGGACGAAGCGCCGCATCTGAACGTGATCGTGACGATGCGCGGCATGCTGCTTCACACCTTCACGCGCATCTATTTCGAAGACGAAGCCGAGGCGAACAGCAAAGACCCGGTGCTGGCCGCCGTGCCGGCGGAGCGCCGCGATACGCTGATCGCGCGCCGCGAGCCCAATACGGCAAACGTCTACCGCTTCGACATTTACATGCAAGGCGATAAGGAAACCGTATTTTTCGACATCTGAAGCGGATTTTCTACACTTTCAGATAGCTTTCACCTACACTGGAGTTGATCCGTTTAGCGACTGGATCGCGAAACTCCGAATTTAAGCCCGCGAATGCGGGCTTTTTTTTCGTCCGTTGGACTAACGGATGGAAGGCGGCTAGCCGTTTTTGCGATCCGTCTGGATAGCGAAACAATCGGGTACGCGCCTCGCGTTTTTAACAGCGGAAGTGGTCGATGCTCTGGCCGGCGTAAATTGCGCGCTTGAGCCAGTCGGGTTTGTCGCCGTGACCGTCCCAGCTATTGCCGAAGGCGTCGCGATATATCACCGCGCGTATCGCGGCCTTATCGGCTTCGATCGACTCGCTCAACGCGTCGAGGGTAATGCTGTATTCGTCCATACGATGACGGATCCAGGCAATCAGGCGCTCGCGCGCATTTCCGTCGAAGTCGAGTTGCCCTTGTTCGTGTCGCACTTTCATAGCGTATCGGATGCGCGGCGATTCACGCGCGCGGTGAAAAAACAAAGGCCTCGCTAAACAACGCGAAGCCTTTGCCGCAATTCAATGGGGAAGTGCAAGTCGAATGCGCGCCCTCTTCCGGTGCGAAAAACGCTCGCATCGGGAATGCATGTCTTTCCAGACAGAGTTCAGGGAATCTACGGTAAATGGTTCGACCTGCGCCGGGTTTCGCCTCGTTATTGCAAGGCGGCTTTAGCGTATGGAAGCCGATTCTAGCATTCAACTTCGACCGTCTGCATTGACCTATCAATAAACCGCCAATCACACGGTTAGCGCCTGATTGACGTATTAACGTGAATGCGCTTTTACCGGCAAACGAATAAAAATGCGGAAAAAAGTGCAGCGCGCATGCTATGTTTATCCCACTGAAGAACGCGCACCGGAGCTGCCGACATGCCCGCCTCAACTGCCATTCTGACCATCCTCGCCGCGCTGCTGCTCGGAGCGATGAGCCCCGGACCGAGCTTCGTGATCGTCGCGCGCAACGCCATCGGGCTCTCGCGCACGGACGGCCTCGCTACGGCGTTGGGCATGGGAATAGGCGGCGTGTTTTTCAGCGGCATTGCATTGCTCGGGCTTTACACCTTGCTCGCGACGGTCGAATGGCTCTATATCGGCCTGAAGATCGCCGGCGGCCTTTATCTGATCTATCTGGCGTCGAAAATCTGGCGGGGCGCGGCGCAACCGCTCGCATTCGAGGCCACGCAAACGGCCACCGGCAACGTACGCAAATCGTTCTGGGTTGGCTTGAGCACACAACTCAGCAATCCGAAAACAGCGGTCTATTACGGCAGCATCTTCGCGGCGCTGCTGCCGCAACACCCGCCGCTGTGGAGTTACTTCGCGCTGCCGCCGGCCATCTTCGCGATCGAAGCCGGCTGGTACACGGTGGTCGCGCTGTGTTTTTCGAGCCGGCGTCCGCGTGAAATCTATCTGACCTGGAAAGCCTGGATCGACCGCGTCGCGGCCGGCGCCGTCGCCGCGCTCGGCTTGCGGCTCGTGCTCACGGCGCACAAAGTCGGCATCTGATCGTGACAGTCGCAGTGACCGTTTTACGCGTATCCCGAAAACAGTTACAAGATAAGTGTTGACGCTCCAGGGCGCCAACGGTTACTGTGGCACTCGAAGTTCAAGAAGTTCGATTGCTGTTCATCAATGTCTCGCTCCCTCAGCGGTATTCGTTGTCCTCTCCCTCCTTGATGCTTCACGCGCTCGTCAATCGAGCAAATTTTCAATTTTTTTACCTCAAGGATTCTTCATGGATACCGGTACAGTTAAGTGGTTCAACGACAGCAAGGGCTTTGGCTTCATTACTCCGGACAAGGGCGGCGACGACCTGTTCGCACACTTCTCCGAAATCAGCGGTGACGGCTTCAAGACGCTCGCTGAAAATCAGAAGGTGAGCTTCGAAACGAAGCAAGGCCCGAAGGGTCTGCAAGCGGCTAACATCAAGCCGATGTAAGTTTGAAGGGCTCGGTGTCCGGCAACGGACATCGGGCTGCAGCGACATCCTCGCGGAGCCTTTTTGCTCCCACAGTTGGCGCGATCGCTTTTTGGCTGCAGTGTGTTCAAAGCAGCTAGCTCAAGCGCCAAACGCCTCGTTGCACCTCATTCTCCCCTCTGGCTTCAACGCCCTTTTTACGCTTTCCGACTGCGTCTGGATTCGCCTCTTCATGGCTTGAATCGGCTGCGCTCGCGCGACCTCGACGAGGCTTCGCACGGCCGGCGCGCACTCGACAATTATTAAAAACATAAAATGCAAAACAAACATATTCATCATTACAACGGCTATGCCGTCCAACCTTCGGCGCATCGTTTGCCCGACGGTAGTTTTTCGTCCAACCTGTTGCTCGAACGTGCCGACAGCGCGCGTGCCGAAGGGCGCTACCAGTTCTATTCGCTCGACTACTTCACGAACGAAGAGCAGGCATTGCAGCATTCGGCGCGCTGGGCGCGTCACTGGGTCGATACGCGCGGTTGAACGCGCTTAAGCGTGGTCGAGCGTTATCGAGCGCGACCACGAGGCGCACCATCCGGCGCGCTTACTAGCTTCGCGTGGATCAACCGGCCGACTCGGCCTTGATCCGCGCGCGCAATTCGAACTTCTGGATTTTCCCGGTCGAAGTCTTCGGCAATTCGCCGAAGCGCACCGCTTTCGGCAGCTTGTAGCCCGCCAGAAAAAGCCGGCAATGCGCAACGATCTCTTCCGCGCTCGCCTCGGCCCCTTCCTTCAGCTCGACGAATGCGCACGGCACCTCGCCCCACTTCGGGTCGGGCATCGCCACCACGGCCGCCACAGCGACCGCAGGATGGCGGTACAAGGTGTCTTCGACCTCGATGCTCGAAATGTTTTCGCCGCCCGAAATGATGATGTCCTTGCTGCGATCGCGAATGCGAATGTAGCCGTCGGGCATGCGCACGCCGAGATCGCCGGTGTGGAACCAGCCGCCGCTGAACGCGGCCTGCGTAGCGCGCTCGTTCTTCAGATAACCCTTCATGCAGATGTTGCCGCGAAACATGATCTCGCCGATCGTCTCGCCGTCGTTCGGCACGGGTTCAAGCGTGTCGGGATCGAGCACGGCGATATCCGCCTGCAAGTGATAACGCACGCCTTGGCGCGCGTTCATTTCGGCGCGGCCGCTGTCGTCGAGCGCGTCCCATTCGTCCTGTTTCGCACACACGGCCGCCGGACCATAGGTTTCCGTCAGCCCGTACACGTGCGTCAGTTCGAAACCGATTTCCTTCATCTTGGCGATCACGGCAGGTGCGGGCGCCGCGCCCGCCACCATCGTCGACACGCGATGAGCGATGCCCTCGCGCCATTGCGCCGGCGCGTTCGCCAGCGCGCTCTGCACGATCGGCGCGCCGCAATAGTGCGTGATGCCTTCGCGACGGATCAGGTCGAACACGGTCTTCGCGTCGAATTTGCGCAGACAGACGTTCACCCCCGCACGCGCCGCGACGGTCCACGGAAAACACCAGCCGTTGCAGTGAAAGAGCGGCAGGGTCCAGAGGTACACCGCATGTTTGGGCATGTCCCATTCGAGGATATTGCTCAGCGCGTTCAGATACGCGCCGCGATGGTGATACACCACGCCTTTGGGATCGCCCGTGGTGCCCGAGGTGTAGTTCAGCGCGATGGCGTCCCATTCGTCGGCGGGCATGGTCCACGCGAACTCGGGGTCGCCCGATTGCAGGAACGCCTCGTAATCGGTGGCGCGCACCAATTTGTCGGCGTCGGCGGGCATGGCATCGGCCACGCTGATGATGCGCAGCTCGGGAAACTCCAGCGCCGCGCGGTGCGCGAGTTCGCCATACTCCGTGTCGACGATCAGCGCCTTCGCCTCGCCATGGCGCAGCATGAACAGCAGCGACGACACATCCAGGCGCGTATTCAGCGTGTTGAGCACGGCGCCGGCCATCGGCACGCCGAAGTGCGCTTCTATCATCGGAGGAATATTGGGCAGCAAGGCGGCCACGGTGTCGCCGCGCTCGATACCCGCCTGCCGCAGCGCGCTCGCGAGACGCCGGGTGCGTTCGTAGGTCTCGCGCCAGGTGCGGCGAATGTCGCCATGGACGACCGCCGTCCGCTCGCCGTAGACTTGCGCGGCACGCACGATGAAATCGATCGGGGTCAGCGGGACATAATTGGCTTCGCGTCGCTCGAGGCCTTCTTCGAACCTGTGCTTCATCGTATCGTCTCCTGATGCGCGGGTCGCGCCGTCGTTTATTCTGTTTGTCCGGCGAGTTCGCCTGATGAGTTAGCCTAACAAGTGTCATGGTGAACTGTCTGTCATTCAAATGACAGAGTGGCGCGCCCCATGATTTCCCGCATCGATCTTATCCGGCAGACTTTGCTTCGCCCGCTATGGACCACACGCTCCCGACTCCTGCTTCCGGCACCCGGCCGCAACGGCTCGCGCATGGCGATCTGCCGCGACTGTTCGCCAGTTGCGCCTGGTTTCGCGCGCTCGCCGACGAGCATCGGGCGCTGGTGCTGGCCAGCGCGCACGCCGAGTATCTGGACGGCGGCGCCTGGATCGCGCGTCGTCAGGAGCCGTCGGACTACTGGATCGGCGTGCATTCCGGGCTCATCAAGCTCGCCATCTACAACGCTTCGGGACGCAGTTGCACGCTGTCCGGCGTGCCGCCGGGCGGCTGGTTCGGCGAAGGCAGTGTGATCAAGCGCGAACTGCGCAAGTACGACGTGGCCGCCATCCAGCCCTCGCTGGTGATGTTCGTGCCCGCCGACACCTTCCACGCGCTGCTGGAAACGAGTTTGCCATTTACCGGCTTCGTGATCCGGCAGTTGAACAACCGCATGGGCGAATTCATCGCGTCGATCCAGAACAGCCGTCTCCTCGACGTCGACGCACGCGTCGCGCAATCGCTCGCGCAGTTGTTCAATCCGGATCTTTACCCCGACACGGGCCGCACGCTGCTTGTTTCGCAGGAAGAGATCGGTCTGCTGGCCGGTGTCTCGCGGCAACGGATCAATCAGGCGCTGCAAAACCTCGAAAAGCTCGGCATGCTGCGCCTCGCCTACAACCAGATCGACGTGCTCGACCTGGAACGCCTGTCCGCCTTCGGACGGGAACAGATCTGATCGGATGCGTTCCCGTTCGCCGGGTTTGACGCGCATTCACGCTTTTTCCATCGCTCGCGGCCGCCGTTTCCACGGAGCGGCCGGTCGTCTTTCGGCTCGCGTTCCCGTCACCCGGATAAAGAAAGCGGCGCTCACGCCGTTATGCGGACTATGCAGCGCAGATTGCAGCCCTCCCCATTCCGAGGCCAACGTACCGTCGAAATCGAGAAATGAACCGTCTGACACTGAAACAGAAATTGTGGGTGCCGTTGCTGCTGTGCTGGGCGGCCCTTCTGATCGTGACCGTTGTGAACGCGTTCGAGGCACGTAACGCGCAAATGGACGCGCGCCGCGCCGATCTGGCCGACGTCACGGACATGGCCGTCTCCATTGTTTCCGACTACGCGAAGCTGGCCGACAGCGGCAAGCTGTCCGTCGACGATGCCAAACAGCAGGCGATCGCGCGCGTCAACGCGCAGCGCTATGGCACGTCGGGCTACGTCACGATCGTGCGCAGCGATTCGGTCATGGTCACGCATCCGATGAGCCCGAAGCTCAACGGCAAAGACATGAGCAGCTTCCGCGACGCCAAAGGCAACGCGCTGTATCACGACATCGCGCAAGCCGGCGGTTCACCCGACGGCGCGGGTTATCTGCGCTACTGGTGGCCCAAACCCGGCGAGACCGCGCCGAGCGAGAAAATCGGCTACGTGAAGCGCTTCGCGCCGTGGAGCTGGGACTTCATTGCCGGCGCCTACATGGACGACATTCAGGCGCAGTTCTATGCCACGCTGGTCCGCTCGGCCGGCATGCTGGTCGTGCTCGGCGTGCTGGTGTCGTTCGTGGCGTCGCGCGTGGTGCGCAACGTTTCCCGCTCGATCGGCGGCGAGCCGTCGAGCGCCGCGGCCATGGCGATGCAGATTGCGCGCGGCGACCTCGCCACGCCCATCGATTTGCGCCACGGCGACACGTCGAGCCTGCTGCATTCGTTGCGCGAGATGCGCGATCAACTGGCCGCTACGGTCGGACGCATCAAGACGTCCGCGGAAACCATCACGGTGGCGTCGAAGGAAATCGCCGCGGGCAATCTCGACCTGTCGAGCCGCACCGAAGAACAGGCGGCGTCACTGCAACAAACCGCCGCCACCATGGACGAACTCACGCGCACCGTCACGCGCAACGCCGACAATGCGGTGACCGCGTCCGGCCTGGCGACGGACGCGTCGAGCATCGCCGAGCGTGGCGGCCGCGTGGTCAACGACGTCGTCGAAAAGATGGCCGGCATTACGGATAGCTCGCGCAAGATCGGCGAGATCATCAACGTGATCGAAGGCATCGCATTCCAGACGAACATTCTTGCGCTGAATGCCGCGGTGGAAGCCGCGCGCGCCGGCGAGGAAGGCCGCGGTTTCGCGGTGGTTGCCGGCGAAGTGCGCAATCTCGCGCAGCGCAGCGCAACAGCCGCCAAGGAAATCAAGGTGTTGATCGACCAGTCGGTCGCGCAGGTCGAGGAAGGCTCCACGCTGGCCGGCAAGGCAGGCACCACGATCGACGAGGTTGTCGGCGCGGTTCGTCGCGTGACGGCTATCGTGAACGAGATTTCGGCGGCGTCGAAAGAGCAAAGCTCCGGCATCGGCGAAGTGAACCTCGCGATCCGTCAGATGGACGATGTTACCCAACGCAATGCCGCGCTCGTCGAACAGGCTGCCGCCGCAGCCGGTTCTCTCGATGAGCAGAGCGAGCAGTTGCGTCATGCGGTGTCGGTGTTCAGAGTTGCCGGATGACAAGAGCGTGGCGCTGAAAACCGCGCCCATAAAAAAAGGTGCCGCGAGCGGCACCTTTTTTACTACGACCAGCTTCTGTTGATGCTTAGAAGCGGTGACGCAGACCGACGGTAGCAGCCGTCTGGTTCTTCGACGACGACGGCAGCTGGTTCACATCGCCGCTGTAGATCGAAGCAACACCGCCGTCACCCATTGCGTGCTGGTACACGGCTTGAGCGTAGACGTCCGTACGACGCGACAGCGAGTAGTCAGCCTGCAGGCCGATCTGGTGATAGCGAACCGATTCCGAATTGCCGTTCGCGCCAACGCCGTAGCCGGTGCCGTCCGTGAACGTGTACGCCACGCCCAGGCCCAGAGCCGGGGTCACGTTGTACTTGCCGTTGACTTCGTAGTTGTTAGCGCGCAGCGATTGGCGTGCGCCCGTCACGTTGTCGATACGCGATTGCGTCCATGCCAGACCGACCGTAGCCGGACCGAATGCGTACGAACCTGCTGCACCGAATTCACGCTGACGGAAGTTGCCGCCCAGACCCAGCACCGAGCCGTCCGAAGCGCCGCCGTTGCTTGCCGTGCCTGCTGCGTTCGTTGCAGCCGGGTTGTTCTGCTGTGCGTAAGCAGCGCCCAAACGCAGGCCTTGCCACTGGTATGCAGCACCGACGCTGTATTCGCGGTTGTTTGCGAATGCGCCAGCCTGGTTCGAGAAGCCGTACGTGCCGCCGAACGAGAAGCCAGCGTAGTTAGCGCTCTGGTACTTGACCGAGTTGTTGACAGCGTAGCCGCCGTTCGTGCTCAGGTTGTCGTTGTTGAACGGGTGAGCGAAGTACGTACCGCCCCAGCTGCCCGTTGCGGTCAGCGGTGCCAGGTAGTCTTGCGCTGCGTCGTATTGACGACCCAACGTGATCGTACCGAATTGTGCGCTCGACAGACCGACGAACGATTGACGGTTGAACATGCCGTTGTTGTTAGCGAACTTGCCGTTGCCGATGTTGAAGCCGCTTTCCAACGTGAAGATTGCCTTCAGACCGCCGCCCAGATCTTCCGAACCACGCAGACCGAACATGCTTTGATTGATGCCGCCGTTGCCAGCCGACCACTGCGAACCGTGGTTCACGTTGCTGGTGTAGGTCAGGCCTGCATCCAGCAGACCGTACAGCGTCACGCTGCTTTGTGCGTGAGCGACGGATGCGAACGATGCGGCAACCGCAACGACGATGAGACTCTTCTTCATGTGGGACTCCTGTTCGAAAGATTTACGCGGGGAGCAAGACTTGCCTCGACAGCGCTGCTTCGCGCCACCGCCCAATTCGACGAACCGCTTCGGCTCGACTGGGCACCCTTGAAACGAAGCGTGAGTGTAGGGGGAGCCCCTGGTAGCAGCGGCGGCAATTCGCACAACAGGATTTTTCGAAATACGCAACAATCGGTAAGGCCTGATCGTTAAGTGATTGTTTTGAATACACTTATCGTGAAATTCGCTAGAAAAATCAGCTGCAATGACGATAAGACTTTTGCAACTTATCAATAATAAAGTTGTGCGTATGCAACACGTTTTAATATGCCTGTCGTAATCGGGTCGGAACGATTCGATATCAGAGACCGAGTTATGCCTTTAAATTAGGCACATGAATCTGCGACAAAATGACGGTCGGAAATTTATTTCAGAATCTCGGGAACTTAATCCGTTTAACAGAATCTCGTTTCCGTGCGGCTTTGTGAATGGGGTTTTGAATTGCGCTGAATTCGCTTGAGAAGCGAGGCGGCGTGCGCAGGTAGGAGAAGCTTTATCGGCGGGACACAGCGGATTTGTCGGCCGCTATCATTTTATTGAAGTGACGCGCGGCGAATTAATGCCGATATCTAAATTGGATTTGATTCAGATAGTAAAGCCTTCAGCGCGGGAATTGCCCGGAGGTAATCTGCGGCGCCAACCGCCGCGTGACAAATCCCGCGCCGAAAGCGAAAGGCAGTTATCACACCGCCCTCCTTATTGCATTAACGGCGAAGCATCGATCCTTTTTACAGGGACTTTCCCTACTTCCGGACGATCGTGCGTCATGGGCTGCTGCGCCTGATGGTGGGCTGTGGCGCCGAGTCTGCCCGCTGGCGTGTGCCCGACGCGCGGACCACTCATCCGCGGCGCCTCGCGACTTATTCACGCTGACGCATGCTTGCTTGTACAAATTGCGCTAGTGCGTCACAGAATTTTCAATGCCCGAAAACGCTGCTGGCGCATAGTCGACTCAGTGTCGATCGAAAGACGAGCGCGGCATTTCGTTAGACGTTCCGGTCAGAAACGGCTCCAGCCCGAAGAGCCAGGCGAAGCAGAACGTCATGCGCGTGAAAGCGCTCGTGCGCTGCGGCAATTCAGTGTCGGCGACAGCGTCTGCTGGCGTGGCCAGCAGGGGCGACGGCGAAACAAAGTCTGCAGCGAAGTCGGTAGCGGTGTGGTTGGGTCGCATGGTGGTTCTCGTTATTGATATGGCTTGTGAACCGACCTTACGCAATCACCGTGCCACGGGTTGGCGTGTTGAATTGCATCCCCAAACGCAAAAACCCCGCCTTTCTGGGCGGGGTTTCTGTTTTCTGCTGGGGAGCCTGACGATTACCTACTTTCACACGGGAATCCGCACTATCATCGGCGTGGAGTCGTTTCACGGTCCTGTTCGGGATGGGAAGGGGTGGGA
>NZ_JBNDMM010000016.1:0-29975 GCF_050436585.1 Paraburkholderia sp. GAS199
GAGATTGCGAGGCTTCGTTAGATAGAAGCGCTGGATGATTTATACGAGCGTATGATCGAGACTGTCATTAGGACACGTCAGGCGGAATTCGTCGATTTAAGCCTGATTTATTAAACCCCACGAACGCGCAGTCAGTTGCGCGAACCTCGGACTGGCGTGATCGCGCTATCTTGAGGCGGCTTGATGCCGAGCGCTTCTGCCTTCAAAACGAATTCGGCGAGCGAACGTGCTCCCATCTTGCGCATTGCCTGTCCACGATGAATCTTTACGGTGATTTCGCTAAGCTCCATTTTGCTGGCTATCTGTTTATTCATAAGGCCACTTGCGACGAACGCCATGACCTCACGCTCACGAGTTGTTAGTGACTCAAAGCAGCGACGCAAATCGTTGACTGCTCTACTGGCGTCTCGTCGTTGCTCGTCTTTCGTAAGCGCGTGAGTGACCGCATCAAGCATATCCTGATCGCGAAACGGTTTTGCCAGAAAATCCATTGCTCCAGCTTTCATTGCTTTGACTGTCATCGCAATGTCTCCATGTGCGGTCATGAAGACGATCGGCAGACGCATCTGACTCTCAGCAATCTGCTCCTGAACCGCCAGACCGCTTTGCCCTTTAAGGCGAACATCTAGAATCAGACAGCTTGGAACATCAGGCATTTCATAGGCTAGAAACTCCTGCGCTGTGCTGAAGGTTTCTACGACAAGCCCCACGGAGCGCAATAACCTGCTTACGGCCTCGCGCATCGACTCATCGTCGTCGACGACGTACACCATCGTCGCGACTGCAGTGTCTTTTTCTTCCGCGCTTACATTGCTAACTCTCATGACATCTCCCTTCATCAACCGGCAGGATGAACTGCAATACTGCGCCGCCTCCTGCGGGCGATTCAGCCCATATACGGCCGCCGTGTGCCTCCACGATCGAGCGGCAAATCGACAGGCCCATGCCCATACCGTCAGCTTTGGTCGTAAAGAACGCGCTGAATAGCCGATCCGCGTTTTCCTCGCTTATCCCATTTCCCGTGTCTTGCACGATCACGTGGGCATAATCACCATCGAACTGCCGCGTAACGATTTTCAGCGTGCGCATTCCGCTCACGTCGGCCATCGCTTGAATGCCATTCATCATCAGATTGACCAACACCTGCTGCAATTGCACCCGATCACAACATGCGGTGGGCGACGGCTCGTCAAGGTCGAGTTGCAAGTACACACGATGACGCTCCATTTCGCGCCCCATTAACTCGACGGATTCACCGACGATGCCGTTGAGGTCGATGGTCGTCGGGTTACGATCGCGCTTGGTCGACATGGTGCGAATTCGCTGGATGATCTCACTGGCTCGCTTCGCGTCGCGAATCATCTGCGTAACGGATTGTTCAACTTCGCCGAGTTCGGGAGTGGGACGATGCAGCCAGCGCAGGGCTGCGCCGCCGCAGGCCGCGACCGCAGCGATGGGCTGCGTGACTTCGTGGGCGATCGAAGCAGCCAGTTCGCCAAGCATGGTAATGCGTGTCACGTGTGCGAGCTCTGCGCTTGATCGCGCAAGCGCCTCTTGCGCACGCTTGGTATCGGTGATATCCATCAAGGCACCGACATATTCCGGTCCACCAGACTGTGAGGGCGCGAGATGTGCAACATAGTGCACGTACTTAGTCGTACCGTTAGGCATAGTAAGGCGATGCGCCACATCGACCAGCGCCGCCCCGCCCTCTCCCTGTCCAAATGCGCTAAGCACGATTGACCGATCGTCGGGATGAGCGCGCGCGACGATCGCCTCGAACGACGGTACGACGTCTCGTTCGTACTCGAAAATCCGGTAGGTCTCGTCCGACCACCACATCGTTCTGTCGGGAAATCGGGTCGCAATGCTGCCGGTACGGCTTAGCTGCTGAGCATCACGCAGAAAGGCCTCGCTGCGCTCGAGCGCCTCTTCTGCCTGCTTACGTGCCTCGATGTCGGTGTTCACTCCGTACCAGCGCAAAATCATGCCGGCGGCGTCACGCAGCGGCTCCGCGCCAAGATGCATCCAGCGGTAGGCGCCGGTACCCGTCCGGATTCGGGAGACGTTCTCAAACGGCGAACCCGCGGTTATCGCCGACTGCCAGTCTTGCTGCATTTCAGGCAGATCCTCCGGATGCACTATGGCGGACCAGACATTCGCACCACCTTCGCCTTCATCAAGCGTCACGCCCATATCGTTCCAGCGGCGATTGATAAAGGTCAGCTCGCCGTCGCTCGACGAACTCCACACCATACCAGGAATCGCGTCGATGGTAGCGCGCAATTCTTCCTGTTGACGTTGTAGCGTGGCCTCCATCTCTTTGCGCTTCGTGATGTCGTTGTTGGTGGCCAATACAGCGCGCGGCGTCCCGCTGGCGTCGCGCCATAGTGCCGAGCGACTTGAAATCACCACGACACTGCCATCCTGCCGAACTCGCCGCAGCTCGCCATGCCAGCGGTTGGTGCGCAGCAGCGTATCGCGAATCTCTTCTACGGGGGTCGCGGACGACGTCTGCGTAAGTGTGTGGATCGACTTTCCGATGGCCTGCTCTGCCGTCCAGCCATATAGCGCTTGCGCGCCGTGATTCCAGAACGTAATTCGATCGTTCATGTCATGCACGACGATCGCGTCATGGGCAAGGTTGAGCAGTTCGATCTGTTCCTGAAGTGTCGCCGTGGCCGCCAGATTCCGGAGGCTCAGGAAAGAGGTCGTCCCGATTGCGACTAGACTAACGACACAACGGGCAACCGCGGAAGTCGAATAGCCGGTGTCGTGCGACAGCACAAAGCCGAGCAAGGTCAGCGCGACGCATCCCCAAGCGGCCTTGATCGTGGCTTGTCGATTATTAGTCGAAGCGACCAGCAACACCACTACGACATAGAACACCGCGACCGCGATGTCAAGCGGCGTCAAAGCGTCGATCCCAAATACCACCAGTGCAATGACCGCAGCTAGCGGCGCGACGACGCTAGTTTCACGGTATGCGATGGGCAGCACGCGTTGCAAGGTTTTCATGGCGGCCGGATCAATCCGAAACCGAACGAAAATCGGGCATCACATTGCACAAATGCATGGATACAGGGTTTTCGAAACGGTTGTTCATGCGCGAAAACCGGCAGACCGTCGGCATGAAAATAGCCAGTTTGGCTTTCCAGGCAACTCATACTTCTTACCTGCCGGGGACCGAAGGGTTTCGATCTGATTGGCATCATGCGCGACCCTGCACCAACAAGGATACTTATTTTTTCTTAAACCTTCCAAAGACATTTCGATCTGGAATGCCGTAGGACCGCCGTTGAGGCCTTTGCCAGAACAGGCTTTAGAGTTTCGGCCGCCAGACGCGGTCGAGTCATTGTTCGCCGCGCGGCTGCAATGTGACCGTACAAGTCATGCCCATGGCCAGCCTCACATCCGGCGGGATCCGGTCTAAATGCACCCGCACTGGCACACGCTGAGCGAGCCGCACCCAGGTAAAAATCGGATTGACATCGGCAAGCAAATCGCTTCCCGTTGGATTGTCCCTATCAGCAATCCCGCTCGCCAGACTATCGACGTGGCCCATAATGTCCTTACCGCCTGACAGCAGCCGTACCACCGCTTGATCGCCGACGCGCACGGTCGGCAGCTTGGTTTCCTCGAAATAGCCGTAAACCCAGAATGAATGAGAGTCGATGAGTGCCATTCGCGCGGTACCAGCAGTGGCGAAGTCCCCGGGGTACAGATTCAGATTCGTAATGTAGCCGTCTGACGGCGCCCGCACTTCGCTGCGCGCCAGATTCAATGCCGCGGTCTGCTGTGCGACCACCGCTGCTTTGTACATCGCTCGTGCAGCACTATAGGCCGCAGTGGCGGCGGCGTATGACGAAGCAGATTGCTTTTCAAGAGAAGCGGAATCGGCGCGGCTTTCGTCGGAAATGACATCGCCAGCCAGATTGGCCCGGCGCGCCGCCTGCGCGCGCTTCATGGCGAAGCTCGACTGACTGCCGGCCATCTCCGCCTTCGCCTGCTCTACTTGCGCCTGCGCGCGTAGAAGATCGGCATCGGCTTGCGCTAACGCGTAGTGAAAACGCGCTGGATCGAGCACAAACAGGATGTCTCCCTTGCGCACCAATTGGTTATCCTTCACGCGCACCTCGGCGACGAGGCCTGACACGTCCGTTGCGACCTGCACGACATCCGCACGCACTTTGCCGTCTCGTGTCCAAGGCGAAAACATGTAATCGACCCATAGCATGCGAACCAGCGCGATTGCCACTATCAGAACAGTGAGCGTGAACACAGTTCGCAGAATCGATTGCTTTGTCATCGTCATTTAGCAAGAAAAACTGTCAATGGATAGCGCAGAGAGGCGGATCGCCGTGGCAATCACTTCCAAAACAGCAGTGACGTACCGCTGAACATCGCCGCAAATAGCGCTACGCGAAACAAGCTTGGGTGCCACGTGAAGTTATAAAAATTGAACTTTGCGAGGACCAGATCAAGTCCAATGAATATCAGTACGCATACCGCGAGAATCGGCAGAAGACTTGGCACGAGCAATGAAAAAAGATCAATTTCGCGGGGCATTATGTGCTCCTTCCTGTGCAACGGGCGATGTTTCCTGAGCTAATTGATGAGCTTGATCCGCCGCAAATCCGCCACCCAACTCTTTCATCAGAAGTGCCCACGAGTCCAGCCGTTGTGCCTGATTACTTGCGAGCGCCTCCTCTTGCCGCAGCTGAACGTTTTGCGCGGCGAGTACGTCAAGGAATTCTGTGATGCCACTGCGATAGCCAGTCTCCGCCAGTCGGAACGAATTGCGCGACGACTCCAGCGTGCTTTGGATCGATGACTGTTGCTGATCGAGCGAGCACAACGAAACTACCTGCACTGCAACGGACTGCACGGCGTTGACCACGCTCTGGTTATATGCATCGACTGCGGCATCGCGCGACGTAACGGCAACCCCGTATTGCCCGCGCCGACGTCCACCATCAAAGATCGGCAGAGAGACGGCGGCTCCCACACTGTGACCGAGACCATCGCTATTCATAAAGTTTAAGAACCCACCGAAGGTCGTCGCCGAACCCAACGACGCCGTCGCGATCAGGTTGACGTCCGGATAGAAGTCCGCATGTGCCGCGTCGATGCGTTTGTCTGCGCTTAAGACTCGCCAACGCGCCGCCACGACGTCTGGGCGATGACCAATGAGTTCGGCCGGCAGCAAAGCCGGCAGTGCCACCGGAACGCTCAGCGCAAGTTCCGGCCGACCCAGTTTTTCGCCATATCCTGGGCCCTTTCCCGCCAGCCCAGCTATCTCGATGCGGCTCACCGCCAATCGTTGTTGCGCCTCGTGGACTCGTGTAACGCTGGCCTGAAACTCTGTCGCCGCCTGACTGACTTCCAACTGGCTGCCGACTCCAGCGCGCCAGCGACGCGTCGTGATATCGAGCGTGCGCTGCTGCTCCCGCTGGACCGTGCAGTACACGTCCAGCAACGCGTATTCGAGCGACAAGTGCACGTAGCTACGCACCATGGCGGTTTGCAGTTCCACGAGCGCGAAACGGGCATCCGCGGCGGCGGCTTGCACGTTGTCGAGCGCGACCTCGCGAATCGCCCGCGTTTTGCCCCACAAATCTAAATCGAACGACAGGTCCGCCTGAACGCTATTGCTCCACACAGTGGTCCCACCCGGCGGTGCCGGCGTTGTGTAGCGGGCATAACGTCTCCGCTCAAAGCTGCCGTCGGCATTGAGTTGCGGCAACTCGCCCGCACCAGCTATCTGCGCCTGATACCTTGCTGCTGCAACCCGTTCTTCGATTGCCCGTAAATTCGGATTGCCGGCTACCGCGTCCTGCACAAGGGTGTCGAGTTGCGGGTCATGCCATTGTTGCCACCAGTGGTCGGTGGGCCAGCCGGCGTCAGCCTGTGTGGCGCGCAACGCTGCTCCGGGATCGAGCGATGTCGGGTCGAGCATCGACTCGTTCGTGTGGATGCCACCACTGGTGATGCATCCACTCAGCAGTAGCGCTGAAGTCAGGCCAGCGAATTCTGGTCGGAAGATCGAGCGAACCGATAGACGGTGCAGTCTCATGCCGCTCTCCTTGTATGCCATAAGGACAACGTGCCGTCCTGCAATGTCAGCTCCGTAATATGCAGCAAGGCGCGCATCCGGCAGCGCGTGAGCATCGCTGCGTCGACAGTCAGATTCTGTGCGACAGGAAGCGCGTCGAGCGCCTGTCGGGTTGCAACCAATGCGGCGTCTGCGGCGCTTTGCGTAGATTGGGCAAACACTTCGGCTGTGGCAGAGAGCCAGACCTGCTGTGCGCCAGTCCATTGCGCCGGCAATGCGGTGCCAAGCCGCTCCGTATCAAGCCGCATCTGGATCATCGCTCGGCCGATTTCAAGTGCCGCGAACGCCCAACCGATCAGATGATTGCGATCCATATGCGCATCGGTCGGTGCTGAGGTGATTTCGATAATGAAATCACGAAGACTTAATTCAAACGTAAATAGCAGATCGTCCAGTTCACCATCTCGCGCGTCGGTAATCACAAGCGTACGAACTTGCTTCAGATACTGTGCAGTCACCCATTCACTCGCGCGCGGGACGATAACCGAAAATGCAGCTGCGGCTGTGGCGATGCCGAAAAGCAGCGCAAAGCCGGTGTCGAGATAGGCGCTCGGATTGTAGGTCGTAGGATTGGCAATGCTGACGATAAAACAGAAGTACAGACTAAAACCGAGCCCAAGAATCGCCGTCCTCGCGAAGGTATTTACATAGGAACCAACCATAACGAAGATCGAGATCGTCGCGGCCAAAACCTCGAATGCGTTGAAGTTCGGTAACAGAATAAAGTTGAACCCGAAGCCCGCCATCCAGCCGAGCAGACAGCCAACAAAAATTTGCCAGCTCGCGACCGTTGGATTGGGAGCGAGCGCAAACAGAGCGCTGGTGATCGCAACAGCGACAATTGCGCTCGATCCGCCTACCCAACCCGAGGCCAGCCACGCTCCGCCGACCAGCAGTACCGCTATTGCAGCCCTAGTCCCGGCAACTAGTGCTGCAATCCGATTGGCTGTCGCGCGTGTACGTCCAAATCTGCTGATAGTCTCAATGACCGAGCGTGACCACGAACGTAAGTCATTCGTGCGTATCTGAACGTAGCTGCCACACAGCACACGAAGATCGGCAATCGAGAAAAACAGCGCGGCTCCAGTGGTCGCCACGAATTGACGTTGGTGAGGCGACAGATCTGTCAGAGACAGAAGAAGCCTGCCTAGATGCGCAGGTAGGTCCGCTTCGAAACCTTGCAGCTTTTTGTCAAGAGTTTCGACCTGCTTGAGAGTCACGATTTGCGGGTGCTCAGGCTCTGGAACAATAGCGAGTAGCGCTTCAATCAGCTCCTCGACTGCGGCGAGTGCGCGCGGTTCAGCTTGGGCGGCTGCTCTTGCTTTCAATTGATGGAGTGCGTGAATCCACGCCACGGTTTCGAGAAAGCTCCGGTCTAGGTCGAGAAGGACATGATTGTGCAGACGAATCGACGGGTCTTCGAACACCGCACCGCTGCGCAGGCTTTCGATGCCGGCCCGTTCGGTAATCAGATTGACAAAAGTCTGAAAATCCACTGCCGCGGGAAATTGTCGCAGCATCGTATGCAACGCCGCGAGCAGATCCGTAAAATTTCGGCTGCCCGACGCATAGAGAGCCGGCGCGATCTTCTTGGGGAACACCAGTGCGCTCACGATGCAGGCGCAGGTCACTCCGATCACGACCTCGCTGACCGTGAAAACCACATTGTCGAACACGCCATACGGATTGGACCAAGCCGGCATTGCCGTAATCGCCGTGCCATACCCCGTCAACACGAAACCATACGACTGGAAGTTGCGGAAGTAAGAGGCACCGAATACGCACACACCGATCCACGCCGCCAATGCCACAAAGAACAGCAATGGCTGCTGCGGAAACAGTACGATAAGTAAGAGCCCCGCGAAGCTGCCGCAAACCATGCCTAGTCCGCGATAGAAGCCGCGCGCGATCACCATTCCGCTTTGCTGGTGCATCATGACGATGACGCATGACACCATGGCCGTACCTGGTGTGCGAAGCTCCAACCGCATGCATAGCCACATGGCGAGCGTCACCGCTCCGGCAACCTTGGTGATGTGCAAAAAGCGCGGGCCGTCCTCTTTCAAGTATGTCGTCAGTTCATCCCGCCATCGCGGGCGAGCGATCTTATTCATTTGCAGGTTCATGAGTTGCCCGTCAGTACGAAGCCGTCAAAGACTGCTGCTTTACGTGGCATGGATGGTTATTGCGCAGGGCAATTTCACGCTTGCAGCTTGCAATGCACTTGCTCATGTCTTTTGCAAAAAAGCATTCTTTTTCTATATGCGAAGCACAATGAAAAGCAGTTGGGTCCTTCCACCTTCAGGCCAAACGCTTGCCACACACGTCCCTGACCCAAATGGGTCGATCCAGCTTGGCAAAACCGTCACCGCGCCCGCTGAGAATCGCGCACATCGTATCGATGGCCCTCGTCGACCAATAGTGCCACCGCCCCCCGCCCGGCTGCGCACGCTGCACGTCGAGTGCCTGCGGTCTTGCACTCGCCATCGAACCATGATTGAAACAGCTGTGCAACCGCCGTTTCCCGTTCGGAATGCCGCTCGTGACGCCCCCAATGCGTTCCACGCCGGAAGCCATGAGCGCTATTGCGGGCTATCCGGCGATGCTATTGCCGCAACGTGCGAGCTTCTTCGCTGGAAGTTGAAGAATGACCGGTGTTCCCGAACTGATACTGAGCCTGATGGCCCCGTTCTCGCAGTCGCAGCCTAGGGGCGCGGTTCGTGATGTTTCATATCGCAAACAATATTAGAGTCACGGTTAGGCACACTGAACTACTTAACGGACTTGGCAGGAACGTCTATTTCCTTCAGGGAAGCCGCACCGGATACACTCAGCAGCAATCGGGAGGCCGCTTTAAAATCGTCCCAATCGAGTCCTTCGGTAAGGCGCGAGCACACGGTATTCAATAGTTGTGCAGTTTCCAGACTCCGGCCTTGCACGTGCCAGAGGCGGCCGAGGCTGGTCGCCGCTCGCAACTGCAATGTACGGTTGCCCTGCACGGTCGCGTCTTCCAGGGAGGCATTCAGGCACGCCTCTGCGTCGCGCGTGACCGCACCGGGCGGCGACGCAGCTGTTTGCTCCATGAGCAGCAGCTCTCCGTGAATCCGCCTGAGTTCGCCGACAAACCAATGGTCGCCTGTTTCGTCGCAGCGGGACAACGCGGCGACAACGGTTGCGATGCCCTGTTCCCGCTGGCCTGCGCGGCCAAGCGCCAGACAGTACTGTCCAATTAGCATGGCGCGCGGCGCGCCGAATTCGAGTGCTTCGAGATCATTTAGTGCTGCACGAAACGCCTCCAGACGCGGCGCCGCATTGGTGTCCAGTGAGCGCAGATATTCATCAAAACACCGCGCGCACACTTGCGACACGTTCAGACCTGCCTGCATAGAGACATCCTGCAATAAAGCGATTGCCTCACTCGCCAGATCACGCTTTTCCGAAAGCAAAGCCAACGGCACGAGCGCCTCGACAAGCACATAGCAGGCGACTATGGCGGGTTGCTGACCGCATGCCTCAACCGCACTGTCCTGAGCCATTCTCAGAGCCTGATCGCGGGAACCTTGGAGCCACAGCACACGAGCGAGCGTGGCCCTGCCGACAACGCTCTGGTCGACGGATTGGCCAAGTGGCAGCCGATGTTGCAGCCCCTCGGTGTGTTGCAACAGCTGTTCGAGCGATGCGCGCGCTTTCTGCTGATCGCCAGCATAATGCTGCGCGATGCCAAGCAGACGATATCCCAGGATCGCCCCGCTTGCGTCGCCCGTCTCCGAGCAAAGCGAGGCGAAGCGCTTCGCAAAGGCTAGTGCATTACGCGACGCGCCAGCCGACTGACTCGCGTTCCACATACCCCATAACGCACGCGCTTCGAAAGCATGGTCGCCAAGCGCAATCGCCGAACCGATAATCTCCGACCAGATACCCACCGTCTCACGAGACGGCCCGTTGACATAAACGAGCGCAGCGGCGAGCGCGGCCTGTAGTTGCATACGTACACGCAAACAGTGGGTTGAGCGCGCTTCTTGATGCGTCACAATCACAACGTCAAGGGCACGGCGGGCCCAACTGCAGCACTCGTCGACCAACGACAGTTCGTAAAGTAAAAAAACCACCTTGACCGCAAGCCTTTCAGCTAACGCCTCGTCTCCTTTGGCCGACAGAGCCCAACCTAACGCCGCGCGCAAATCATCCAGCAACTCGTGCATTCGTGCGTGCCAGCCATCGGCGAAAGAATGCACCACATCAGTGCTGCCGGATTCATCACCTTCGAGGATGCCAAGAAAATATCGTGCGTGATGCAACGTGACAAGACGTCGCTCCCCATTGTCATCCAGCTTCTGCATCGCATATTCGCGCGTCGTCTCAAGCAGGCGATAGGTTGCGCCGACGGACTCCATGCGTGTTACCACCAGCGACTTTTCCACCAGTCCCATTAGCGCGGTGACCACATCGACATCGCTCAATACAGAATCCCCAGCAATAGCAACCGCCGCGTCTACTGTGAAGCTGTTTACAAGGATACCAAGCCGACGCAACGTCGTTCGTTCCGCTTCATCGAGCAGACCGTAACTCCAGTCGAGCGTCGCTTTCAATGTCTGATGCCGCGGCAGTGCCGTGCGATTTCCACCCGTCAGTATATTGAAGCGGTCGTCGAGATGGGCGGCAAGGGTCTCGACGCCGAGAATCGCAGCTCGCGCCGCCGCCAGTTCGATAGCTAGCGGTATGCCGTCGAGTCGCCGACATACCGTGCCCATCAGCTGAACATTTTTTTCGTCAGAGGAAAATCGAGCGTCGATTGAACGGGCCCGCGCAATGAAAAGTTCAATTGAACTGCAATTGAGCAGGACGCTGCCCGAATCGTCATCTCCGGGAAGCTCCAATGCAGGAACCCAATATAGATGTTCGCCTGATACGCGCAAAGGCTCACGGCTCGTGGCGAGGACTCGCGCCTCTTCGCTCACGCCAGAAAGGATCTCTGCGAGTTCAGCAGCCGGTCCTAGCACATGCTCACAGTTATCAAGCACAAATAAAACACGCCGCCCAGCAAGTTCTCTGCTCAAGCGCGGGAGTGTCAGCGGACCTGCCCCCGGAGTAAGACCCAAACTGGCCGCAAACGCAGCAAGAACACTGTTGACATCCGAGGTAGAGGCCAGCGAAACCAGATAGACCCCTTCTGTGTACACGCTCAGCAGACTACGTGCGACCGCAATCGCCAAACACGTTTTACCAATTCCTCCTGATCCGACCAGAGTCACATGGCGGGCCGAAGCGAGCGTCTGAGAGACATCTTCGATCGCTTTGCCACGACCGATCAACATGTCTTGATTTGACGGCAGATTGTGCGGAACACCATGACTGCGCCGGGGGGCCTCAATCTCTGCTTTCTGGCTCGTCTTTGGTGATGTTGCGCTCGGTATGCCGATCTGCAGTAGCCTGTAGCCGCGTCCAGACACCGTCTGTATCAGCCCCCGGCTATCGCCCAGCATTTTGCGCAACACGCACATGTGCACCTGCAGGTTGCTCTCGTCGACGATGGTGTCCGGCCAAACCTTTCTGAGCAGCTCTTTTTTCGATACCAGTTCGCCGTTTGCTGCAATCAGCACAACGAGCATATCGAAAGCTCGACTACCGAGACGGATGGGCTCGTTATCGAGAAGAACTTCTCGAGCGTCGATGTTTACCTGTAGAGGACCAATCCGGATCATCGAACCTGATTCCCAAAGCGTGGTGTTGAGAGACTATCGCACAGCGCGCGTCAAGCGATGCATATACGAAGCTCGGCCAGACGCAACCCCGGATGCATAGAGAACCGCCTTGTGCCTCGCACGAGGCGATTATCCCAGATCAATATCTACCTTGAAGGCTAGGCATTGCGCTGGGCTACTTGCCTAGCCAGACCAGTTTAATCTTTGTATCATGCGTCCCAACATACCGGGTAGCCCAAAAGCCATGCCGAAAAAAGTACGGATCGACGAGCCCGCAGCGCATATCGCGGCGCACGAACTTCCCAAAGCTATTGCACGGCGTCTAGCGCCTGAAGTCCGCGAGCGTCAGATTGTCGCTAAGGCAGTCGATCACTTTGCCACGCATGGTTTTGCCGGCAGCACGCGAGAACTTGCTCGCCAACTCGGTGTGACGCAGCCGCTCCTGTACCGATATTTTTCGAGCAAAGAGGCATTGATCGACCGTGTGTACGAAGAAGTTTATCAATGGGATTCGAATTGGGAAACCCTGATCAAGGATCGTTCCGTCCCAATCTATAATCGTCTGGTTCGTTTCTACTCGCTGTACGCGGAGGTCATTCTACGGCGCGAATGGATTCGCATTTTCATTTTCGCCGGCCTCACGCGCGAGGGCATCAATTCCAAATATCTTTCGCGATTGCGCGAACGCGTCTTTTTGCCTGTGATGGCCGAAATTCGGTCTTCCTATGATTTGCCGGTGGCGACGAGCCCACGAGAGCGCGAAATAGACCTCGAATTGATCTGGAGCCTACATGCGAGCATTTTTTACCTTGGCGTGCGCAAGTGGATCTACGGGCTGCCGGTCAGCGATGACATCGATGACCATATCACACGGCATATAGATGCCTTCCTTAGTGGTGTGCCCACGGCACTGAAAACCGACTCGCAACCTGCCGCAAAGACCCGATCCCGGACGAAATCGACCATCTGATATGCGTCGGCCATCCTGCCGGCGCTCCGCTTCACACTCTCCCGCCGCGTCGTACAAATTGACTTTTTCAGGGTAAACACCGGCAGCGCGCCGCTTTCTCCGGCAGACACATTAGCCTACAATTTATCTATCGATCACTAATCGGTCGATTAATTGCGTTGCTGGAGCTCCAGATGCCGATTCCAAAGCTTGCTCACTATTCGATCCGCACCATCGATCTCGAGAAATCCTGCCGCTTCTACGAACAGATCCTCGGGCTCAAACGTGGCTATCGGCCGCCCTTCGATTTCCCCGGTGCGTGGCTCTATATGGGCGGCGACGAGGCGGACTTCGGCACGGTTCATATCATCGGCGTGGACCCCGCCAATCCCGACGGTCTTTCGGCTTACCTCGGCGACAAGACGGGATCGTCAACGGGAACTGGCACTGTTGACCACATCGCGTTTCTGGCGACCGGCCTCGCAGAAATGTGGATCACCTTGAAGACTGAAGGCATCGCGTACCGTGACCGAACAGTGCCTAGCCTCGGTTTACATCAGGTGTTTATTGAAGATCCATCGGGCGTCACTATTGAGCTGAACTTTCCAGCGCAAGAAATTGCCGGAATGACCAGTAATGATCTGGCCCAAGCCCAGATCCAGGTCCCCGTCGACACAGGAGAATAATCATGGCATCAAATCCCGCACGCCCCACGGCGATTATCGTCGGCGGTTCACTGGGCGGCCTGTTCGCGGCTAATCTATTGGTGCGTAACGGCTGGGACGTCCAGGTGTTCGAACGCGTCCCTGATGAACTTGCCGGACGCGGAGCAGGCATCGTCACACATCCCGAATTGTTCGAGGCGATGAAGGCAGCCGGAGTTGATTTCGATGACTCCATCGGCGTGAAGGTGCATTCGCGCGTGACGTTTGCGCAGAACGGTGCGATTCTTTCGGAGCGCGAGTTGCCGCAGACGCTCACGGCTTGGGGAAAGATGTACCACGTCCTGCGCGCTGCCCTGCCCGACGCCCACTATCACGCTGGCGGCACAGTCGTATCGGTGCAAGACGGCTCCGATAAGGCGACTGTCGCTCTAAGCGACGGCAGCGTCTTGCATGCGAATCTCGTCGTTGCCGCAGATGGATTCAAGTCGGCTATTCGCGAGCAATTCCTCCCCGACGTCAAACTGCAATACGCAGGATATGTGGCGTGGCGCGGACTTGTTGACGAAGCCTCACTTTCGCCACAAACACGCGAAGCTTTATTCGAGAAGTTCGCCTTTTGCCTGCCCCCGCGTGAGCAGATTCTCGGCTATCCGGTCGCCGGCCAGAGCAACTCCACCACGCTTGGCGAGCGCCGCTACAACTTCGTATGGTACCGCGCCACCAGTGAAGATATTCAGTTGCCGAACCTGCTAACCGACGAGTCGGGGAAACGCTGGGTAGGCGGCATTCCACCCACCCTTATCCGCGAGGATGTGCTCGCGGATATGGAGGACGCCGCACTGACCCTGCTTGCGCCACAGTTCGGTGAAGTCGTGATGAAAACAAAGCAGCCGCTTTTCCAACCGATCTTTGACCTCGAAGTCCCGCAAATGGCCTTTGGCAGGATTGCCCTATTAGGCGATGCCGCATTTGTTGCGCGTCCGCACTGCGGTATGGGCGTAACGAAGGCAGCGAGCGACGCCGTGGAACTGGTGAAGGCCTTAAATCTTCGCAATGACGTCAAGGAAGCTCTGATGGACTATAGCCATGTGCGTACCCGGGTCGGCGCTGCAATCGTTCAACATGCACGTCACCTCGGCGCCTATATGCAAGCGCAGTTGAAGAACGACCTCGATCGTGAGATGGCGGAGCGATATCGAACTCCTGATGCTGTGATGCGGGAAACTGCCGTTCCCACAAGCTTTTAGCTGCTGGCCTACTACCACGATTGCTAGAATGAAAAGTTGCCACATTGACTGTAGCCTTAAGCGCAAGCAGACAATGTGGAGTCTGCCGCCTCAGCCTGCATAGTGAGGGGCCGACAGATCACGGCCGCGGCGATCAATGACCGCTCTCTTCGCAGATTCGCGCTTCGAGAAACGATTGCACGATTGCTGGCAACCTTATGTCTGCAGCTTCGCTGTTGGGCATTTCGGCGTTGGTTTTCTCAGGTAGCGATGACGTCATGATATAGACGATCGGATTTCTTGCCAGTTGGTCTTTCACTTCTTTCCTGATCGCGGAGTCATTGCGTAATCTCGACCGCTACACTTTCGCGGACGTGGTGTCGTACCGGCGGCGACGAAGACCGCTTCCTGATGGCACCGCGTCCCAGCTCGTTTGTCATCACGCCCCTCTATATCGTCTCAAAGATAAATGATGTCGGCGAGCTGGACATACCGCAGTACAAACACGTGAAACAGTAAAAAGATATTAATTCTGCTGATGCGGCGGCTTAAATTGTGCCACCTCGTGAACACACGAGAAAAACCAGGAGTAATGTTCAGGTGAGTGACCGAATGGTAATTCAAACCGGAAACCTAATGATCTTATTGCAATCATGAAAATCGCAATCGCCGGCGGCTCCATCGCAGGGCTGGCTTGCGCCCTGACTTTGTCATGCACGGGCCACGAAGTTCACGTGTTTGAGCGCTCAGCAACACCACTCAGAGGTCGCGGCGGTGGTGTAGCAGTTTTACGTCAGATGCTACGATTTCTTGAACAGCATGGCCACCAGACGCGCGCTACGCTCGCGGTGCCGACTCATCGCCGTCGATGGATCGATATTGCAGGCAATGTGATGCACGAGGACCCGGAGCTCTTGCCATTCTCCTCGTGGGACGCGGTCTACCGATCGTTATGTAGCATGCTGCCGTCAGCGGTGATTCAGTACGGGCGGAACGTGACAACTGTCGCGCAGGATGCCCACGGCATTGAGATCCAGTTTGAAAATGGTCCACCGATCCGCTCGGACATATTGATCGCTGCCGACGGGACAGGGTCTCGCCTGCGCTCATTGCTGTTTCCGGGTACCACGTCGTCTTACGCGGGCTATATCGCATGGCGAGGGTTAGTCAGCGAGAGCGCCTTCGCCCCGGCGGAAATCGCTGATCTGATTGAGAACATCACGCTTTTCCGTTCAGCGGACGAACTGTTCATGGCGTTCCTTATCCCGTCAGCAAACGGGTCACTTGATGCGGGACAGCGCCGGTTTAATTGGCTCTGGTACCGCAACGAGGCAGACCTCGCAAAAGTTGAATCGTTCTTAACCGATCGCGACGGCCAGCGGCATCATGCGTCGATAGCTGCGGGCGCCCTGTCGGAGCATTCGCTTGCGCATCTACGAAAAATTGCACCGGAGCGTCTTCCGCGCATTCTGTCGAAACTATTGACTTCGACAGAGAGCCCCTTCTTGCAAGTCATTTACGACGCACTAAGCCCGTCGTTTGCATCTGGACGTATTGCGCTCGTAGGCGATGCAGCCTGCACACTAAGGCCACACACTGCTTCGGGGACGTCGAAAGCCGCCGATGATGCAGTTAGCCTCGCCCAGGCACTCAACGCATCCCAAACAGCAGAAAGTGACACCGTGCGTGTACTCGCAGATTGGGCCGAAGTACGGCGTCGCGCTGTTGAACCTCTTCTTCTCAAGGGACCAATGCTTGCCAAATCATTCGGTCTTGGCTATTCGTGACACCACGAAGCCACCTACGGTTAATCATCTCTTTGTACAGACTTATACCTCGAGATTAGGCGGGTGAATGCATTGGTAATGCCGGCACCCATTTGTAGGGATAGCGCGGACCCGCTTCTGATCGTATTGTTACCTCAATGGGCGATGCGTAACGCCTTTCCTTAAATGGATCGAGAGGTCAAGCAACTATGGACAGAATTTTCAGCATGCGTGTATTCTCGCGGGTCGCGGAAACTGGCAACTTCAGTCTAGTGGCAAAAAACCTAGATTGCAGTGCCGGTAATATTTCGCGCGCAGTCAGCTCGCTCGAGGATCATCTCCATACGCGGCTTGTGCAGCGAACAACGCGCAGCGTATCGCTTACCGAATGCGGCGAGCGTTACTACCATCGCTGCAAGAAAATTCTGGCGGAGATCGACGCCGCCGACGCCGAGGCTAGCAACGCTCACACACTACCGCGCGGAAGACTCCGGGTTCACGCCGTCCCAGACATCGGGCTAAAGCAGCTGACATCCACAATAGTCGAATATCGCAAGGCCTTCCCAGCCGTCTCGGTCGATCTGAAACTGCTGTCAGATATGGACAATCTGATAGAGGACGAGTTCGATGTATCAATCGTATTAGCATACTCTCTCCCGGACTCGCGCAATATCAATAAGCTGGTTGGGCGATGCGAACGCATTCTGGTTGCAGCACCTGAATATCTTTCACGACATCCCATTGCGGCAGTGAGCGACCTGTCGAATCACACTCTGATGCAAGTTAATTCATCGTTCGATTTGCCGTCAGAATGGCCCCTCGGAACGACAGTCGATACTGCCGCCCCTTCTGAACTGGCCGGTAATTTTGTTGTCAATAATATGCAGGCGCTCAGGGTCGCCCTGCTCGAAGGAGCGGGAGTTGGTGCTGTACCGACGTATTCAGTCGCGGACGATATCAGAGAGGGAAAACTGGTTCACCTGTTTCCGGACTACCCTTTGCAAGACACCAACATGTTCGTTGTCTATCCGTCGCGTCAGTGTATGTCGACGCAAAGATCAAGACGTTTGTGGAGTTTCTCACCAACTCGCTGCGGCAAAAACTCGATCTACGTGTTGCGCACTTCCAACTCAAGGCAACCGCTCATCGTCTCACGCAAAGCGAAGACTTCCAGTCGCTCGGCCTCGCGACCGCCAATTGACGGGTCTCGTTTGAAAATCGATATTCTTTTCTGCAAAACATCGCACTAACGTGCAAGACGCGTGAGCCACCGGGCATTAGTCTGGCACTTGCCTTAGTCGACCCGTGCCCGCATCAGCGTCTCGGCCGCCCGGCAACGGTTTCCACCATTGCTATTGCTACTGAACCGGACGTTATGATTGAAATAGGCAGTTTTCGCATTGATCCGGTTGGACGTACCTTGTCCCGAAATGGAAATCTCGTGCGTGTCGGCAATCGCGCTTTCGACATTCTGGTCATCATTGCAAGGGCCGATGGTAGGCTTGTCACCAAACAGAAGCTGCTCGCGACAGTATGGCCCAGCACTGTCGTCGGCGAAAACAGTCTATATGTCGTCCTTTCAGGGCTGCGAAAAATCCTCGGTTCTGAGCGCGACCTGATCGTCAACGTACGTGATCTGGGATACCAACTCAACACGAAGAAAATCGACACAGTCTCAGAACTCATCGACAAACAGCCAATCAACGTACGCAGTCTTCCCCGACTTGAATGTGAATTGCTTGGCCGCACCGAACAGATTCGGTCGATTCGCACAATGATCAGGCACTCACCCGTTGTTACGCTTGTTGGCGCGGGTGGTATCGGCAAAACTAGCCTCGCAATTGAGATGGCGCGAAAAATCGAGGCGCAGTACTCCAACATAGCCTGCTTTGTCGATTTGGCAAAGTTAAATCCGCGCGTACCCATACTCAACGCGATTGCCGAAAATCTCGGCTTGCCCGCCACTGGTTCGCCATTTGACGTTGCACGCGTTGCAACTGCGTTAAGTCGGCAATGCCGACTACTATTACTCGATAACGCAGAGCATTTGATCGACGAAGTGGCACACACAGTTGAAGCGCTGCTCGCGCTCGATGATAGTCTGCGCATCCTCGTCACGAGCCGGGAGCCGCTGCGCATCAGGATGGAAACCATCTTCAGAGTGCAACCACTGGACGTCCCGCCACCTCAGTCGAGCGATGCACAAATTTTGCAGAGCTCCGCAGTCGCGCTTTTCTTGAAAAAAGCATTTTCATCTATATCGAAGCCCAGTATAGACAGTTCGACAATCCAGCTGGTCGGAGAGATTTGCAGACGACTCGAGGGTCTTCCGCTAGCGATCGAAATAGCTGCGGCGCGCGTGCCCGCGCTAGGCGTGGCCGGCATCTTTCGCTCCCTTGGTGACAGCACGGCACTACTCGACGGCAGCGACAGTACCGCTACGCCGCGCCATGTGACGCTGAGGGCGACCTTCGACTGGAGCTTTGCACTACTCGACACAGCTAGCCAACTGATTTTCCGCCGCATCGCAATCTTTAGTAGCGGCTTCAGCGTCGACGCGATGTGTGCGGTCGTATGTGACGACAGTTGCACCGCGATGGATGCGATCAATGGCGTCACTGAGTTGGTAGAGAAATCGCTTGTCTCCGTGGAGTTCGTGAGCTCGGCGGCACAATATCGGTTGTCGGAATCGACTCGGGCCTACGCAAATGAAAGGCTACATGCGGAAGGAGAGTTCGACTGCATTGCTCTGCGTCATTCTCGCTATCTGTCTACCGCGTCTGAGATTTTATCGAACGGTGAGCTCAAATGCGGCGGTGAACCACGCGAACTTCATAACGTGACAGATTAACAGCGGTGCGCCATTCGCCGCCCGTACCCAACTTTCGGATGCCCGGGCGGCGTCACAGTGCTAGCCTAGCCAATTACGACTGAATAAACTCGAGCAGATCCGCGTTCACTTTGTCAGCGTGTGTCGTGCACATGCCGTGTGGCGCACCCTCATAAATCTTGAGCTTCGCGTTCGGCATTATCTTGGAAGACAATGCGCCGGAGTCCTCCAGCGGCACGATTTGATCGGCATTACCTTGCAGAACAAGGGCAGGGACCGTGACTTTTTTCAGATCGTCGGTGAAATCCGTTTCCGAGAAGGCTTTGACGCAATCATACAAGCCCTTAATTGAACCTTGCATGCCAAGGAACCAGAACCAGTCGATCGTGCCTTGCGACACCTTTGCGTCCGGCCGGTTGAATCCAAAGAACGGCACAGCCAGATCCTTGAAAAACTGCGAGCGGTTGTTCTTCACCCCGTCACGAATTTCATCGAAGACAGACATCGGCAAACCACCCGGATTCGCTGCGGTCTTCAGCATAATTGGCGGCACGGCCGATATGAGTACCGCCTTCGAGACTCGCTCCGTACCGTGGCGTGCGATATAACGGGCCACCTCGCCGCCCCCCCGTCGAGTGCCCGACCATCACGGCATTGCGTAGATCAAGCGATTCGATCAGCTCGGAGAGATCGTCTGCATACGTATTCATCTCATTGCCGCCCCACGTCTGGGCCGAGCGACCGTGACCACGACGATCGTGTGCGATTACGCGGTAGCCCCGCTCCGCGAGAAACATCATCTGTGAATCCCATGCATCGGCATCAAGTGGCCAGCCGTGCGAGAACGTAATGGGCTGTCCGGTTCCCCAGTCTTTGTAATACAGCTGCGTGCCGTCTTTTGTCGTGAAGTATGCCATTGCTCGTGCTCCTTGGGAGGTGATTAGCCGTCTGACACCCTTGTGCCATGCGCCAGGCGAGTATCAACCAACACTGCCCGGCAGGGTTTAGCAATTGCCCTGATTTTTGCAAATTTGCACCATTCTTAAGACCCCCGGGTTGAGCAAACCGCTTCAATCGCCCGATACGGGAACTCAGTCGTGCAAATTCAAAAGTACTGCGCGTAACACTCAATCACAGCAGGCTCTCGCACTCTATTCTTCCATCATCTACGGTGAGTCCCAAATAAGGCTCACCATGACCCAATCCACCCCGCTGTGTCATATGCGTGCGTGACTTTCTCAAGCCCTGCGTCTCCAGGAATCGTTCATGTGGATAGTCCGACTCGCCCTGCAGCGACCCTACACGTTCATCGTTCTGGCCGTTCTACTGTTCATACTCGGTCCACTTGCAATTCTGCGCACACCGACTGACATTTTCCCGAACATCAATATCCCAGTTGTCAGCATCGTCTGGTCTTACAACGGGTTTTCCGCTGAGGATATGGCGCACCGCATTACTTCGAATTACGAGCGGGCACTCACCACCGACGTCGACGACATCGAGCATATTGAATCGCAGTCGCTCAACGGCGTGTCGGTGGTAAAAGTTTTCTTTCATCCTGGTGCTGACATCAATCGCGCAATCGCCGAAGCCGCCTCGAATTCGGCTTCGATTCTCCGCGTTTTGCCTCCAGGCACATTGCCGCCGAACATCATCACGTACAACGCGTCGACGGTACCGGTCCTACAGCTTGGTCTATCGAGTGACACACTCCCGGAGCAAACGTTGTATGACTTGGGTAACAGTTTCATCCGCACCCAGCTTGCAACTGTTCAGGGTGCAGCAGTGCCGTTGCCTTTCGGCGGGAAAGTACGCCAGATCATGGTCGAAATCAACCCGCGGGCGTTACAAGCGAAAGGACTTGCACCGGCGGACGTAGTCAACGCCGTCAACGCGCAGAATCTGATCTTGCCGGGTGGCACCGCAAAGATCGGCTCACGCGAATACAACGTACAGATGAACGGCAGCACGGACACTGTCGCTGCGCTCAATAACTTGCCAATTAAAACAATCAATGGCGCTGTGGTCTATGTTCGCGACGTTGCTCATGTAATCGACGGCTACGCCCCACAGACCAATATGGTGCGAAGCGACGGCAAGCGCGCGGCATTGCTGCAGATCGAGAAGACGGGCAGCTCATCGACTCTCACAATCATCCAGCAGGTCAAATCCCTCTTGCCGAGAATCGCAGCAGGCCTCCCCAAGGCGCTTGTCATTACACCGCTCTCTGACCAGTCGGTATTCGTGAAGTCGGCAATTGTTGGCGTAGTGCGCGAAGCCGTGATCGCAGCCTGCTTGACGGCCGTCATGATCCTGCTTTTCCTCGGCAGTTGGCGAGCCACACTGATCATCGCGATCTCGATTCCTTTGGCTGTACTGACCTCGCTCATTGCACTATCAGCTCTCGGAGAGACCATCAACATTATGACGCTCGGCGGCCTCGCGCTCGCCGTCGGCATTCTGGTCGACGACGCCACCGTAGCTATCGAGAACATCACTCATCATCTTGAAAACGGTGAGCCATTACACGACGCAATCCTCAACGGGTCCGGTGAAATTGCCGTGCCCACCTTCGTCTCAACATTGTCGATCTGCATTGTTTTTGTTCCGATGTTTTTGCTTTCCGGCGTAGCACGGTATCTTTTCGTGCCTCTCGCAGAAGCCGTCGTTTTTGCCATGTGTGCGTCTTACTTCTTCTCACGCACGCTTATCCCGACGCTTGCGATGTATTTAATGCGCGCGCCGTCAAAAGCGGGCGCAGCATCACCAAGCCGATTCGGCGCGATCGTCCGGTTCCAGGCCGGCTTCGAGCGACGTTTTGAACAATTGCGCGGTCGCTATCGTGTTACGTTACAGCAGGCGATCCTCGGTCGGAAAAGATTCATCCCGTTCTTCCTTTTCCTTTGTCTCGGCTCTCTTGCTCTGATTCCGTTCACCGGACGTGACTTCTTTCCAGCCGTGGACTCCGGCGAAATCCGTTTGCACCTGCGCGCGCCAACAGGCACCAGAATCGAGCAGACGGCACGCATCACGGACGAAGTCGAAGCGACGATCAGCACGATAATCCCTAAGCAGGATCAAGCGGCATTGCTTGACAATATCGGGGTGCCCGTCAGTGGGATCAATCTCACCTACGACACTTCAGATCCGATCGGACCGGAAGACGCTGACATTATGCTCACACTCAAGTCCGGCGCCGGGTCAACTGCTGCCTACATGATCCGCCTGCGAAATGCCCTGAATGCGGCATTTCCAGGAGTGACATTCTCGTTTCTGCCTGCGGATATCGTCAGTCAGATACTCAATTTCGGTCTCCCGGCGCCCATCGACATTCAAATTGTGGGCGAGAAGCTCGCAGAGAACCGCGTAGTGGCGAACCGATTGCTGGCGCAGTTGCGCAGTGTGCGTGGTCTGGTCGACGCACGTATCCAGCAGCCGGGTGACGCACCCACCCTCAATCTGAACGTCGATCGAACCCAAGCCATTCAGGCCGGACTCACTCAAAAGGATGTCGCACAGAACCTGTTGATTGCCCTTTCCGGCAGTTCGCAGACAACGCCGAACTTCTGGCTCGATCCTAAGAACGGCGTCAGTTATCCGTTGATGGCCGAGGTGCCTCAATATGACATCCATTCGCTGCAAACGCTGGCCAATATCCCAGTGACAACTTTCGGGGGAGCTGCCCCCGGGAATCTGCTAGGCACGCTAGGTCAGCTGTCACGCAGCACGCAACAGGCCGTGGTTTCTCACTACAACGTGCAGCCTGTGCTCGATATTTTCGCGGCTCCTCAGGGGCGCGACCTCGGTGGTGTCACTGCGGACGTCACGCGTCTTGTGGACGCAGCGCGGGCCGATTTGCCAGCGGGTTCCGCCATCGTCATTCGCGGCCAGGTTCAGTCGATGAACGAGTCGTTCGGCGGCCTCGAGACGGGGCTGATCTTTGCCATCGCACTCGTCTATTTGCTCATGGTAGTTAATTTTCAGTCTTGGCTCGACCCGCTCATCATCGTGAGCGGACTTCCCGGCTCGCTTGCTGGCATTTCGTGGATGCTGTTCGCCACTCACACGACAGTAAGTGTGCCGGCCTTGACGGGCACGATTCTGTGCATCGGTATTGCGACAGCTAACAGCATTCTTGTGGTCAACGCCGCGCGGGAATTGCTGCAAAGCGGCGCCAATCCGCTCGCGGCCGCACTTGAAGCGGGGTTCACACGCTTCCGTCCAGTCCTGATGACTGCGCTCGCCATGCTGATTGGCATGATGCCGATGGCGTTAGGTCTGGGCGATGGCGGCGAGCAAAACGCCCCGCTGGGACGTGCGGTGATCGGCGGTCTGGCCATCGGCACGATTTCCACATTGATGTTCGTGCCGGTGGTGTTCGCCATGGTCCACACGTGGCTTGCCCAGCGCCGCGTCAAAGCGACACCTCCCACGCTCAATGAGTCCCATAACCAAAGGAAGTCATCATGAATCCATCGGATGCTGACGAGCGCAAAGCCGGCACGAGTCTGGTGGTGCCCGCTGACCGTGATTTAACGGCACCGGCCGGCACCTCGGGTCAACGCCGCTTGCGCCGATATCGGTCGCTTATCGTGCTGGCCGCCGTCGCTGCGATTCTGCTAACTCTCGGCATTGTGCCGCGATTAAGCGCTGACGCTGCCTTGACTCAGCAAGTTGCGGCACAGCAAGCGCCTTCCGTGAAAGTAATTTCACCGGGCACCGCTCCGGCGTTGCGTGAACTGCTGTTGCCGGGAGCAGTGACGCCTTTTGCGGAAGCGGCGGTGTATGCACGCACGAGCGGATACATTCGGCGCTGGTACGCAGACATCGGCACGAAGGTTAAAGCAGGCGAATCGCTCGCGGTTATCGAAACTCCCGAACTCGATGCGCAGTGGCGCCAGGCACGTGCCGACGCCGCCACGGCTCAAGCGAACTACGAATACGCACTCAGCACGTCGCAGCGCTGGCAGCAAATGCTGCAAACGCAATCGGTCTCGCAGCAGGATGCGGACACTCGCAGCGCAGACATGCTCGCCAAAAGGGCAATTCTGGCCTCCGCCCAGGCCAACGTGGCACGACTTGCCGAACTGGTGTCGTACGAAAAGGTCACCGCACCTTTCGATGGAGTTATTACCGTACGTAATGTAGATGTCGGCGCGCTGGTCACTGCGGGGGGTACCCCTGGTCTTGCGATACCCGCCAACGAACTGTTTCACATCGTGCAAACAGACGTGCTGCGTACTTTTGCCGACATTCCACAAGATGATGCCAGCCTCGTCACGGTCGGTACACAGGTTTACCTCACGACCCAGCAATATCCGGGTCGCCGCTTCCCCGCGGAGGTAGCGCGCAGTTCCGAGGTGATCAACCCCGCAAGCCGCACGATGCGCGTTGAGGTGGATGTGAAAAATAGTGATGGCGCGCTACGCCCCGGTGCCTATGTTCAGGTACATCTCGCGCTCGACACCCCTCACCCAGCTCTCCAGCTGCCGGTCAGCGCGCTGCTGTTCCGTCCCGATGGCGTCACCATAGCGGTGGTCGATCAACAGGGCAAGGTGGCGTTAAAGACTGTCACGATCGGCCGCGACTTCGGCACGTATATGGAGATCGCAACGGGACTGACAGCCTCTGACCGCGTGATCGACAACCCCGGCGATGCGACTACGGCCGGCACTAGTGTACGGGTGATGCAGGCGCCAGCGACGCCAAAACCATCGGCGGGCGCGAGCGCCACATCTTCCACTAAAGCCGTGCGCAGCTAGCGCGGGGCATGAACCCGGAAAATCTCCACCATGCGCTCGCCGAGGCTCAATTCGCTATGCAAGGGGCTAACCGCCGTCGCAGCCTTTACATTGGCGGCATGTTCTACCTCACCTGCCTATTCCCCGCCACAAGTGGCGATCCCTGAGCATTACGCTGCAGCCTCGCCCGCCGCCTCGGGCTGGAGCAAGGCATCGCCATTGGACACAGTCCCGCGTGGCCGCTGGTGGGCGATTTTCAACGATATCGAACTGGATCGGCTTGAAGACCAACTGACCGTGTCCAACCAGACGCTTCAGAAGGCCGTGGCTCAACTTCAGCAGGCGCGCGCCATGATCGACTATCAGCATGCAAGTTATCTACCAACCGTCACGGCCGGTGCCGCAGAGGCGCGTACCCGGCTTTCGCAGAACGTCGAAGGACACTCACTCGCGGGGAAAACCGTGCCCGATTACTCGGCAGGCTTGTTGGCCGAGTGGGAACCAGACTTGTTCGGGCGCGTACGCAACGCGGTAGCGAATGCGCGTGACAACGCCCAGGCAAGTCAATCCGACGTGGAAGCTGTCCGTCTTTCTATCAGCAGCGATCTTGCTAGCGCCTATTTTTCTGTGCGTGCGCTTGACGTTCAAAAAAAATTGCTCGACGACAGTGTCATTGCTTATGCCGCCGCGTTGAGTATTTTGCGGCAGCAACTGAGAGACGGCGCGATCGATGCTTCTGCCACCGCACAGGCCGAAACTCAATTGGAAAGTATCCGCACCCAAGCGATCGACATCAACGTGCAGCGCGCACAGGTGACGCATGCGATTGCGACATTGATCGGCGTACCCGCCTCTTCCTTCTCGTTGCCGCCAAAGCAAGAACCGATCACGTTGCCCGTGATTCCTGCCGGATTGCCTTCTCAGTTGCTCGAGCGTCGGCCTGACATTGCTGCCGCTGAACGTCACGCAGCTGCCGCCAACGCACAGATCGGCCAAGCGAGAGCGGCTTTTTATCCAGATTTAACGTTGAGTGCCAGTGCTGGTCTCGAGAGTACTTTTTTTGCACCTTGGCTAACTGCTCCCAGCCTGTTCTGGTCCCTCGGCCCGCAGTTAGTGGGCACCCTGTTCGACGGCGGTAGACGAAGTGCCGCATTGCACGGCGCGACCGCTCAATACGACGCCGCCGTAGCCGATTATCGGCACACCGTGCTGGTAGCGTTTCAGCAGGTCGAAGACCAGCTATCGGCGCTCGATAGCCTCGTTATGGAAGCGCGGAGTCAAAGTCTTGCAACAGAAGCCGCGCGGCGCTCGCTCCAGTTAACCATGAACCGCTATCAAGCCGGTGCTGTCAGCTATCTGGACGTTGTAACAGTTCAGACCATTGCGCTCACTAACGAGCGAGCCGAAGCACAGATTGCGGCACGCCGCATTGACGCGAGTGTGCATCTTTTGAAGGCGCTCGGCGGAGGCTGGGATCGCGAGGCACTAGCAACAACATCACAAAGCGACCAATGAATACGCTGCATCGACAGTGCGATTCGGAAAAAGCTCTCACCCAAACTTTGCCACACTCAATTTAAGCGCACACGAATGCGCTCTCGCAAACGTCTGGTTGCGCCACGGCGACATCTTCTGACGCCAAAGCGGAACAATTGCAACGAATCACCCAATGATTGCCCAAGGAGGCGCACTATGCAGGACAGTACTGTCATTTCAACTTTCACTAGCCACGCCGACGCTGACGAAGCCGTCAAGGAATTGAACCGCAACGGTTTTGACATGACCAAACTCTCTGTAGTTGGCAAAGGCTACCACTCCGAAGAACATGCTATCGGCTTCTACTCGGTAGGCGATCGTATTCGCTCGTGGGGCGCGACGGGGGCGTTCTGGGGCGGCATCTGGGGCCTGCTGCTCGCTCCGGCCGTTTTCCTCGTCCCCGGACTCGGTCTTGTCGGTCTCGCTGGCCCAGTCGTTGCGGCAGTCGTTTCAGCGCTTGAAGGCGCCGTAATCGGCGGTGGCGTGACGGCGCTCGGTGCCGCGCTCGCGGAACTTGGTGTGCCGAAGGACGACGCCGTGAAGTACGAAACTGCAATCAGGGCGAATGGATTTCTGCTGATCGTACACGGTACGTCAGAAGACGTAGAACAAGCTCGCGCTATCCTTAACCGCACAGCTGTGACCACCGAAGCAGGCAGCGCGCCAGCAGTCTAAGCGTTATGGGTCGACATCGACAAACGAGGCCGGTGGTCCAGCCGGTCGAGTCCTCTTATCGATGAACCCGAGCCCAGCGTGAAGGCATTTGCTTTTTTCCAGACAAAAGGCGACCCAGCGGCAGTCGCAGTTCCGGCACGGAGCGTCTTTTCACGAACTGTCAGCGGTGACGTGGTCGGCGCACTGGTCAAGGCACGTCGTCTCTCGCCTGAGGAATTCCGCGACGACATTGACACCCAGGCTGGTGCAACACTAAATGACCATTTAGCGTAGGGCGCACTTCGTTTGTAGTTTAAATGCCGCGCGATCAGCCGACGGGGCGACAATTCCTGCATCGACCATCTATAGCCAGAAAAGAACTGTCAATGTGACTGAAGGCGGCCATCAAGGCGCTCCAGAATGATCTGCAAAAAGCGATCAACGAAGGAAAACGGAGAATCGACTCGAACACAGTCGAAGTGACAGTCGATTCTTTCGCCGAAATCGTTGAGAGGTGTTAGCGAGTCCAACGCAAAAGTGACCAACGCCGAAAAAATTCAGACTGCTACTGTTCACAGGGTGTTCACGTCACCGTGCGTTGCGACCGAAAAAACGTCATGCACAATGAGCGACCCGGTTTCGATGGTCCAGCTAAAACTTCCAGCAAACATATCGACCGATCGCCGTTTTCTCACGTTTCGGACCATTTCACCGTCAGCAGACCAGAACGCGCCAAGGCCCTCCCGGGCAGGTGTTCCGTGATAAGAGCGCCATGGTCCGCATGGACATGGAAGAATAGATAGGACGTTACGCGATAGCGTTTCTGATCGGCGCGCTCCACGGTTACTTTACGCAAGATGAGGTGGTCCACTTAGCTGAGCGCGAACAGCGCCAGGCTTACCGCGTAGTGCTGCTCGACAAGATTGGGAATGCGTGCCCAAGCGCTTTACACACCTGTGGCCAGTTCCGGTCAACGACCGGTTGATCGAGAGCAAGAGCCGCACGATCGTTTCGGCAATACGCCGACCATCGTCACCTGCAATCTCGAAACCGACGTCTTTCGAGTGAGAAAAAGTCTCCACTGAGATCCGGCAGGAGCTACGCCGCCACGGTGTCAACGGCACTCAGGAATTGATACAGTTTCTGCCGGCATCGGCACTTCAGATTTGATACACCGGGTTGTAGTGTTATTGCGGTGCCGACCGCATTCCGTTGACGGCGTCCTCCTTTGTTGTAGTCGGTCTTTTAATAACCAGTCCGGCGCGTCGCTTGTCGCGTAGTCGATAGCTCTCGCCCTGGATTGCCACGACGTGAGCGTGATGCAATAGCCGGTCGAGCATGGCAGCAGTGAGCGTTGCGTCATCGGCGAACGTCTGGTCCCACTGCCCGAACGGAAGATTGCTGGTCACGATCAGACTGCCACGCTCGTATCGTTTGGCGATCACCTGGAAGAACAGGTTGGCCTGCTCACGGCTCATCGGCAGGTATCCGATCTCATCGATGATCAACAGCCGGTACGGGTTGACGAATCGTTTTAGTGCGTCTCCCAGCTGATTCTGTCGATGTGCCGTGGTCAGTATCATCAGCAGGTCCGCTGCGGTGATGAAGCGCACCTTGATCCTGGCTTGCGTTGCTGCATAACCAAGTGCCATTGCAATGTGAGTTTTGCCTGTGCCGCTCGGACCGAGTAATACGACGTTCTCGTTGCGCTCCAGAAACGTCAGGCTCGCCAGCTCCTGGACCTGGGATCTGGGCACACCGCTGGCTGCCGCGAAGTCGAAACCGTCGAGGGTCTTGATCGTCGGGAAGCCTGCCAGGCGCGCAAACGTCGCGCGCTGTCTGACGAGCCGCGCTGTGTGCTCGGCCTTTAGTACCGATTCGAGAAACTCTGTCAGGTTCACCTCGTCGGCGGTCGCCTTTTGCGCCAGATGTGGCAACGCGTCCGCGATGGTCGTGAGCTTCAGTTGGGCGCATAGCTGCGCCACGCGTTCGTGTGCGATGTTCATGCGGCAACCCGAATCAGCTGGTCGTACACGGACAGCGGGTGCTGTAGCGGAGACAGCCAGTCGTGGAATCGCTCGCGCAGCTCTTGTCCGCTCGCTGGTGTCGTTGCTGGTAACAGCGCCGGATACGGTGGCGGCACGCTCTGCAAGGCCTTCTGCTCAACAAGCAGTTGCTCGCCAGGCTTCAACCGGGTCGTTCCGTGTATCCGGACATGTGCAACTTCGCGTAGCCAACGCCAGACTTCAGTGTTGGCGGTCGTCACGTCCAGTTCGACGTTGGCCGCCTTGAACTGGGCGGCCAGCGGAACGTAAAAACTACGGCGCAAATATCCGTTCATCCGTTCGACCTTGCCTTTGGTCTTCGCGCGATAGGGCCGACAGAGCTGGGGCTGAAGCCCGTAGTGCCGGGCGAAGTCGAGAAACCCCGGCTGGAAGCGGTGCTGCTTCGGGCCGTACGCATCCCGTTCGATGACAACGGTCTTCATATTGTCGTACAGCGCACGGCGCGGCACACCGCCGAACCAGTTAAAACAGTTGAGGTGACACCTCAGCAAAGTATCGAGCCGCATGTCGGAAACGAATTCGACGTAGGTCGCACGGCTATAGCCGAGAGTGGCCACGAAGGCGAACAGATTCGCTCCTTTACGCCTGCGGAACTCGACCCAGTCGACCTGCATCTGATCGCCCACAGCAGTCTCGAATCGCACCAACGGATCGGGCGCCGGTACAGGCCGCAATGTGGCACCGAACTTGCGCACGATTCTCTCGCCGCCATCGAATCCCTTCGA
>NZ_JBNDMM010000017.1:0-3119 GCF_050436585.1 Paraburkholderia sp. GAS199
GGGGGGTTGTGTTGTTCGAGGCACAACACTGATCTCAACCGTGCGTGTTTCCTGCCCCCTTCGGGGGTTGACCTGAGTAAGTGCTGAAGCACTAACTCATGTCGAAACACACCTGTTATAGGATCAAGCCTTACGGGCAATTAGTATCAGTTAGCTTAACGCATTACTGCGCTTCCACACCTGACCTATCAACGTCCTGGTCTTGAACGACCCTTCAAGGGGCTCGAAGCCCCGGGGATATCTCATCTTAAGGCGAGTTTCCCGCTTAGATGCTTTCAGCGGTTATCTCTTCCGAACATAGCTACCCGGCGATGCCACTGGCGTGACAACCGGTACACCAGAGGTTCGTCCACTCCGGTCCTCTCGTACTAGGAGCAGCCCCCTTCAAATATCCAGCGCCCACGGCAGATAGGGACCAAACTGTCTCACGACGTTTTAAACCCAGCTCACGTACCTCTTTAAATGGCGAACAGCCATACCCTTGGGACCGGCTACAGCCCCAGGATGAGATGAGCCGACATCGAGGTGCCAAACACCGCCGTCGATATGAACTCTTGGGCGGTATCAGCCTGTTATCCCCAGAGTACCTTTTATCCGTTGAGCGATGGCCCTTCCATACAGAACCACCGGATCACTATGACCTGCTTTCGCACCTGCTCGACTTGTCGGTCTCGCAGTTAAGCACGCTTATGCCATTGCACTATCAGCACGATTTCCGACCGTACCTAGCGTACCTTCGTACTCCTCCGTTACACTTTGGGAGGAGACCGCCCCAGTCAAACTGCCTACCATGCACTGTCCCCGACCCGGATCACGGGCCAAGGTTAGAACCTCAAACAAACCAGGGTGGTATTTCAAGGATGGCTCCACGCAGACTGGCGTCCACGCTTCAAAGCCTCCCACCTATCCTACACAGATCGGTTCAAAGTCCAATGCAAAGCTACAGTAAAGGTTCATGGGGTCTTTCCGTCTAGCCGCGGGGAGATTGCATCATCACAAACACTTCAACTTCGCTGAGTCTCGGGAGGAGACAGTGTGGCCATCGTTACGCCATTCGTGCAGGTCGGAACTTACCCGACAAGGAATTTCGCTACCTTAGGACCGTTATAGTTACGGCCGCCGTTTACCGGGACTTCAATCAAGAGCTTGCACCCCATCATTTAATCTTCCGGCACCGGGCAGGCGTCACACCCTATACGTCCACTTTCGTGTTTGCAGAGTGCTGTGTTTTTATTAAACAGTCGCAGCCACCAGTTTATTGCAACCCCTTCACCCTTCTGGCGCAGGCCAGTCAAGCTACAGGGGCGTACCTTATCCCGAAGTTACGGTACCAATTTGCCGAGTTCCTTCTCCCGAGTTCTCTCAAGCGCCTTAGAATACTCATCTCGCCCACCTGTGTCGGTTTGCGGTACGGTCTTGTTAAACTGAAGCTTAGAGGCTTTTCTTGGAACCACTTCCAGTTGCTTCTTCACCTAAGTGAATGGCCTCGCACCCTTGAATTCCGCGCCCGGATTTGCCTAAGCGCCTTCTCCAATGCAAGGACCGGGACTTCCAACACCCGGACAACCTTCCGCGATCCGTCCCCCCATCGCATTTAACAATGGTGCAGGAATATTAACCTGCTTCCCATCAGCTACGCATTTCTGCCTCGCCTTAGGGGCCGACTCACCCTACGCCGATGAACGTTGCGTAGGAAACCTTGGGCTTACGGCGAGGGGGCCTTTCACCCCCTTTATCGCTACTCATGTCAGCATTCGCACTTCCGATACCTCCAGCACACTTTTCAATGCACCTTCGCAGGCTTACGGAACGCTCTCCTACCATGCACATAAATGTGCATCCGCAGCTTCGGTATATTGCTTAGCCCCGTTACATCTTCCGCGCAGGACGACTCGATCAGTGAGCTATTACGCTTTCTTTAAAGGATGGCTGCTTCTAAGCCAACCTCCTGACTGTTTTAGCCTTCCCACTTCGTTTCCCACTTAGCAATATTTGGGGACCTTAGCTGGCGGTCTGGGTTGTTTCCCTCTTGACACCGGACGTTAGCACCCGATGTCTGTCTCCCGTGATTGCACTCTTCGGTATTCGGAGTTTGCTATGGCGTAGTAATCCGCAATGGACCCCACAACCATGACAGTGCTCTACCCCCGAAGGTGATACACGAGGCACTACCTAAATAGTTTTCGGAGAGAACCAGCTATTTCCAGGTTTGTTTAGCCTTTCACCCCTATCCACAGCTCATCCCCTAACTTTTCAACGTTAGTGGGTTCGGACCTCCAGTACGTGTTACCGCACCTTCATCCTGGCCATGGATAGATCACCTGGTTTCGGGTCTACACCCAGCGACTGAATCGCCCTGTTCGGACTCGCTTTCGCTACGCCTGCCCTAATCGGTTAAGCTTGCCACTGAATGTAAGTCGCTGACCCATTATACAAAAGGTACGCCGTCACCCCTTGCGAGGCTCCGACTGTTTGTATGCATGCGGTTTCAGGATCTATTTCACTCCCCTCCCGGGGTTCTTTTCGCCTTTCCCTCACGGTACTGGTTCACTATCGGTCGATCACGAGTATTTAGCCTTGGAGGATGGTCCCCCCATCTTCAGACAGGATTTCACGTGTCCCGCCCTACTTGTCGTACACCTAGTTCTTCCTCGCTGTTTTCGTCTACAGGGCTATCACCTGCTATGGCGGCACTTTCCAGAGCCTTCGACTAACAATGAAGATAAAGAGTACAGGCTGGTCCCATTTCGCTCGCCACTACTCTGGGAATCTCGGTTGATTTCTTTTCCTGCGGTTACTTAGATGTTTCAGTTCACCGCGTTCGCTTCGCATGACCTATGTATTCAGTCATGGATGACCCATACGGGCCGGGTTTCCCCATTCGGATATCGGAGGATCAAAGCTCGTTTGCCAGCTCCCCTCCGCTTTTCGCAGGCTACCGCGTCCTTCATCGCCTGTGATCGCCAAGGCATCCACCACATGCACTTGTTCGCTTGACCCTATAACGGGTGTGTCTCGTCTGCGGCTCACTCGGAACCACACCTTCCACTCACTCGCTACAGGTTGAGTATTCGTGTTGCGCCGTATTCCAAAGCAATCTTTCGATCACTTAAAAATAC
>NZ_JBNDMM010000018.1:0-2789 GCF_050436585.1 Paraburkholderia sp. GAS199
CGTAAGCGTGTCTCCGAGGCCGTCTTGACCGGCAGTCGGATCGCAAGCATGCCTCGCGCCCTGCATTGACAATCCATCGTGACGGGTAAAATGGATACTCTTGAAGGGAGGCATGAGCGTGGACGACGAACAGATCCAAGAGGAACGTTATGAGATCGTTGTGTGTGGCAACGGCGATACGCTCTGGGTCAATGGAGATGACGGCTTGTGCTGGGCGCGATTCAGCAAGCGGTTCGGCATCGATGTACACCGGAATGCGTCGATACAAGACGCTACAAGCGAGTGTCTGTATTGCACTCACAACAGAGCTGGCGTCGACGATTGGGCAATATTCCGTGCCGAAGTATTACGGCATCACGGCGCTGTTGTTCCAGCAGATGCGCTGTCGTTTGATTGAACGGTTTGCTGTATTACTGCTCGCCACGGCAGCAACTCTTCGACACGATTGATTGGATGGTCCGCGATACGCCCAAGCACGAATCGCAGATACGCCTCAGGATCGATGCCATTGAGTTTCGCGGTGCCGACCAGGCTGTAGATCGCGGCAGCACGTTCGCCGCCCGAGTCTGCTCCAGCGAACAGGTAGTTACGTCGACCAATGGCCACCCCGCGTAGCGCGCGCTCGACTGGCAGGTTGTCGATTTCGAGTTGACCGTCATCGCAATAGCGTGTGAGCGCTTCCCACCGGTTCAGCGCATAGAGAATCGCCCGGCTCGTGTCCGATTTTCGCGAGAGTGTCTCTAGCATCGTGGTGAGCCACGCATGGAATCGGTCAAGTAACGGCCGCGCGTGCTCCTGGCGATAGGCGCGGCGCTCGTCGGGCGGTTTGCCCCTGATCGTTTCCTCAATCCGGTATAGCGCGCCGATACGCTCAAGCGCTTCGATGTTCAACGCATTGGGGCGCGCCGCGTGCAATTCATAGAACTGCCGTCGAGCGTGCGCCCAGCAAGCTGCCTCCGTGACGCGCCCGGTTTCGTAGATGGCCTGGTAGCCACCGTATGCATCGGCTTGCAGTGTGCCGTTGAACGATCTGAGGTGCTGCTGCGGATGGATACCCTTGCGATCCGGCGTGTAGGCGAACCAGACCGCCGGCGGTGTCATGTCGGCTGATGCACGATCATCGCGCACGTACACCCACAAGCGACCCGTCCTCGTCTTGCCGTTGCCCGGAGCAAGCACTGGAACCGGCGTGTCGTCGGCATGCAGTTTCGTCGCCGACAGCACGTGAGCACGCAGTGTTTCAACGAGTGGCTGCAGCAGCGTCGCCGCGTGACCGACCCATTTCGCAAGCAGTGAGCGATCAAGCTCGACGCCTTCTCGCGCGTACATGACTGACTGCCGGTAAAGCGGTATGTGATCTGCGAATTTCGAGACCAGCACGTGCGCCAGCAGCCCTGGGCCGGCGAGACCACGCTCGATGGGACGGCTCGGTGCAGGTGCCTGAGAGATGTGATCGCAACACACGCAGGCAAACTTCGGGCGCACATGACGGATGACCCGGAAGCTGGCCGGTACGTACTCAAGTTGTTCGGCGACGTCTTCGCCCAGCGATTTCATCAGGCCACCGCACTGCGTGCACTTCCCGGCGGATTCGGGCAAGTGCGTCTGGATCTCTCGCGGCAGATGATCGGGCAGTGGCTTGCGCGGTGCATGTTCCACGGCCGTGCGCGGTGTCTTCGGGATTTCGACCGGCGCCGCACCTTCGTCGGCCTCAAGCTCTTCGAGACGCAACTCGAGTTGCTCGATCTGACGGTCCAGCTTCTCCGATTTGCGACCGAACTGCATACGGCGCAGCTTGGCAATAAGCAGCTTCAGGTGTTCGACTTCAGCTGCGCGCAAAGCCAACGCGGCTTGTTGCGAGTCGACCGTTTCTTGCAGTGCGAGCACCTGAGCGTCGCGCGCGCGAAGTGCCGCCTCCTGGCTGAGCAGCATGGCCTTCAGCGTTTCGACATCGTCGGGAAGTGGGTTCGCGCGCGTCATGCAGGCAGTTTACGCGCCGGCAACGACGTTTACAACGCTGAGGTCGGTCGTGCCGTTCTCGTCGGTTGCCGCCAGTCGATGCCTTCCAGTAGCATTGATAATTGCGCCGGGCTTAAGCAAATAACGCCGCTGTCGGCTTGAGGCCAGATGAAACGGCCCTTCTCGAGTCGCTTCATCAGCAGGCACATGCCATCGCCGCTCCACCACAGCACCTTGAGCAGGTCGCCGCGCTTGCCGCGAAACACGAAGACGTGTCCGCAGAAGGGATCTCGCTCAAGCACGGTCTACACCTTGGCTGCGAGGCTGTTGAACCCGGCTCGCATATCAGTTACACCGGCGGCAAGCCAGACGCGCGTTCCTGATGGGAGGCCAATCACGACGACGACCGCAACGTTGCCAGTACCGTCCGAAGCGCGCTCAGGTCAAGTGGTCCATCGAAGCGGACTCGCACGGCGCCACACTCGACGACGATACTCGACGGCGATTGTGCTGGCACCGGCAAATGCACAGGAATGAACGTCTCGGTTGGCTGAGCTTGCGTAATCGATTGAGCGCGCTCATGAGCACGGCGCCAGCGCGCGATCATGTTGGCGTTCAAACCATGCTCCTGTGCTACGTCCGCGATCGAACGCGCCGCATAGTTTGATTGCGCTACGACCATCGCCCGAAATGCCTTTGAGTAATTCTTGGATCCCAGTCGTCGGCCTACCGCCTTCGTTTCCATCGCTCTGGTCCCCACTTGATCTGGTGGGAACTAGGTTGCCGACTGAGCGCACCTATGAACAGACGGTGGTGAGGCAACGGTTACC
>NZ_JBNDMM010000020.1:0-1196 GCF_050436585.1 Paraburkholderia sp. GAS199
CCCGTCGCCTGCAGTCCCTGCTCGCCGGTCAGGTCGGTCGTTTTCTGCTCGGCATAGCCCGTGACATTGCCCGCCGCGTCGTAGACAAACGCGCGCATCCTGCCGGGCGTGGCAACCAGATGTGGACGCAGTGAACTGGCATCGTTGTATGCGATCGTCGTCACAACAGGCTTTCCGGCAACCGTAGCAACCGCTGTTAGCGGCCGGTTCGCGCTGTCCCACGTGTAGTGCGTTCCACCGTCGGGCGTCGTTCGCTGCGACAGATTTCCAGCGGCATCCCAACTCCGCGTGACCGTTCCATCCGGCGTGGAGATTGAACCGGGACGCCACGCGTCAGGAGAGTTGAAACTGTAGGTACTCGTACCGGACACGTCGCTGAGCGTGGTCTTTCCGGACGCGTCATAACTGAATGTTGCGTTGCGCGTCGTATCCGGATGACTGACCGAAATCACGCGAGCATTCGCGTCATAACTCCAGGTTGCCGTTCTCGATCCGGACTCGTCCTTCACGCCGGTCAACGCATTGGGAAACCGTGCATCCTCGTAGAGATACTGACGGATCGTGCCGTCCGGATGAGTCACGGAAGCGAGATTGCCCTTCGCGTCATAGGCATACCGCGTGGTATTGCCCACTGGATCGACCAGCGCAATGATCCTGTCGCTGTCGTCGTACTGCAGGCTGACTTTTAGATAACCCGGTCCGACATTGTCGACAGCCCATTCATTGACCGCCACCATGCGGTTCCGGTAGTCGAATGAGAACTTGTGCAGGGAACCCGTGCGCGTCGTCTCCGAGTAGAACAAACTGGTGTTCGCCGAATAGGCTTCGGTCGTACCGAGAAGTTCGTCTTTGAGGTAGTAGTAGCTGTCGTTACCGTAGGTCAGCGAGTAGCCGCGATTTCCCGGCATCACCCATGCGTTGCCGCTCCGCGTGAACGTGAGTGGCTGCTGGTTGCCCCGGTAGATAACGATCTGCGGCGTGCTCGCATTGAGCGCCGTGAGATCGATTCTGCGTTGCCAGTTATTGACCCAGTTGCTCCCCATCGCTGTCTGCGTGGTGTCATAAAGCCTCGACAGATAGGTGCGCTTGAAGATCAGCGGGAGTGCGTCGCCACTCGCGAAGTCGGTTTCGGAGAGCGTGACAATGCCTTCCGCGGGCAACACGGGGTCGGCTGCTGGACATGTGGTTTCGGGCGC